>NZ_JBHWUF010000006.1:0-352529 GCF_042738325.1 Rhodococcus sp. NPDC059969
TGTAGCGACCTGTTCTTCGCTCGCGGCGACCCCAGATCGACCCATCTGTCATCTCCCCAGATCAGGGCCGTTGCAATCACCGGTTGAGCCCGCCTCAACGAGATGAACGGTACGTTCGCTGGGGCAGGGCTGGCGGGGTGGGCCGGGAGAACCGGCAAAACTCGTGGGCACTTAGCGCAGCGCCGCCTGTAGCGCCTCGCACAGCACATCCAGCGTCCTCGGATACTGAAATTGTGTCGGCGTGCTGTAGCCGACGACGATGCCGTCATCGCCGACTGACGACACGTCGGGGTGCCGGAAGGTCGAGAGCCCTTCGAGGCCGAGATCGGACGTCTGAGCAGCAGCAAGCACGGCCTGTTCGCTTCCTGAAGGCAGCCGGACCACAGCGTGAAGTCCCGCGGAGATCCCCTCGATCCGGACCTGAGGTACCTGCTGAGCGAGCGTCGCAACCAGTTGATCGCGTCGTCGTCGGTAAGTGGCGCGCATCTTCCGAATATGGCTGTCGAATCTTCCGGACTCGATGAAGTCTGCCAAAGTCAATTGATCCGTTGAACTGACCCAGCGTTCGTAGGGTCCCTTTGTTGCGAGAACGGGTTCGATCAGCCTGTCCGGCAACACCATCCACCCAATTCGAATCGCCGGCGACAGTGTCTTGCTGACAGTGCCCAGGTAGGCAACCTGCTGCGGTGCGATGCCTTGGAGTGCTCCGACAGGCTTTCTGTCATAACGGAATTCGCCGTCGTAGTCGTCTTCGATGATGACGCCGCCCGTGCTCGAGGCCCATTCGACAGCGGTTGCTCGCCTTGCCGGCGTCAGTGGTCCCCCGAGAGGGAACTGATGCGTCGGAGTCAGAAGCGCGCTGCGAGTGGATGTTGACGCCAATTCTTCTGTGCAAGTTCCGGATTCGTCTACGGAGATGGGAACTGTTCGTAATCCTTCGTCGACAAGTAGCTGCCGGTGAAGGTGAAGGCAGAACGAATCGACTGCAATCGCTCCGCCAAGCGCACGGGCGAGGAGGGAGATCCCGTGACCCGAGCTGGCACTGATCACTATGCGGTTCGGGTCGACGCGAACTCCTCTGGCTCGGCTCAAATAGGTGGTGAGGGCGTTTCGGAGCTCGACTCGGCCTCTGGGGTCAGTGGCGGCGAATGCGTCGTTCGGTGCGGCAGTCAACGCCCGCCTGGCGGAGGAAATCCATGCAGCGCGGGGAAACGCCGACGCGTCCGGCGATCCGGGGAGAAGGCTGTAGGTGAAGCGCGGTCTTGTCGGCGACGGATCGGTCCCGCGAATGTGTGCGTCGGCGAGCGAAGCGACTACGGTCCCCGAACCCTGCCGTGTGACGAGCCATCCAGCTGCAGCAAGCTCGGCATAGCAGTCCGCAACGGTGTTTCGTGCGACGCCGAGGTCGAGTGCCAGGGTGCGAGAGGGTGGAAGCCTGGTGCCAGGTTTCAACAGCCCACTGTCGATCGCGTCGCGAAGCGTCTGTAGCAACGCGGCTCGAACTCCAATTCCGTGCGGTAGTTCGACATGCAGATCGAACCCAAGATTGGCCCATGAATTCATCACCGGATTGAACCACGTTTCGGGGTCTTTTCGGGCTTACGGTTTAGGTATGACTACAACAACAGGCCAACGAATCGACATTGCGAAGCTGGCGCCCGAGGTCTACAAGGCGATGATTGCGTTGGATGCCGCTGCGCGTCAGGGGCTGGAGCCGACGCTTGTCGAATTGGTCCTCACCCGCGCGTCGCAGCTGAATCACTGCGCATGGTGCTTGGACATGCACACACGTGATGCTCGAAAGGTCGGTGTGACGGAGCAGAAGCTGTATCTGCTGAGCGCGTGGGAAGAAGCGCGAGGGATGTACTCCGATCGCGAACGCGCCGCTCTCGCCTTGACCGAGGCCGTCACAGTCCTCACCGACGGTTTCGTTCCGGACGGGGTGTACAGCGAGACGGCCGGCGAATTCTCGGACGTGGAACTGGCCCAGCTCATCAGCGTCATCTTGACGATCAATGCGTGGAATCGCATCGCGGTGACCACGAGGAAGGCGCCTCCGGTTCGAAGCTGACCCCGAGTCGCATCCTCTGCGTTCGATCCGGGGTCCTTTGTCTCAGCCGAAGATTTAGGTAATCGCCCCAAAGGCGACCAAAAGATTGATTACGAGTGTGAACAAAACCGACTGAATCATTGAATGTGATGCAAATCACATTATGAACCATCGGACGAGCGTGCCGAGCGCGGACAGGTTGTCCGAATTCCGACAAAGCAGTCTCGGTTGAAATCTCCCATGAAGGGGCCCGCCACGCGGGCCCCTTCATTTTGCGCGCGGACCGAAAGCGTCCCTTCCTGTGGGTTTCCTTGGAATCCATGAGTTACCTACTGGCTAGCGGCCGAGAAATGACGGGATCGTCTGGGTTGGGTGAGCCATTTTTGGGTTGATCGTGACGGTTGTGCGGTTGGACAAGGTTTCAGTCACCGGCTTGGCTAACTCGTTACCCGTGGGGCGTCGCTGCGCTCAAAGGCTGGATGAGCATGTGTACTTTCTTGAAACATGCACTACATTGCCTTCTAGTAACTGGCTGGTTGCCATAAGTAACTGGCCTATCCTCTCGGAAGTGAGTGCTGGACAGCGTGGCCTTGGGAATCCAGGCAACCTCCCCGCTACCGAAATGTCTTGAAAGGGAAGCTTTGATGACTGTGTCTGGTTCACGGCGGAGGCCGCTTGCTCTCCGGCTCTCGCTAACTGCAGCTATTGCCGTGACGGTAGCCGGCAGTAGCGTTGCTTTTGCTTCGCCGGCTGTCTCCGCGCCGCTGCCGGTGCGAGCCGCGGCGGCTCCGGCATTCACTGCCGGGCTGTGCGAGGGCACCGAGTACACACCCTCGGAGCAGATGCTCGACATCGCAGGTGTTCGACTCGAACATTACAACGACGGCAACATCGTGCCGCTGTACGGCACTACTGATCGGGGTACCTCGACCGCGGTCGACGCGCCGGTCTGCGGTGTTCGCGACGTCGACGGAATCGCGAAGTCGGAATGGATGTACTGCACGGACTTCGATCTCGATCCCTGTGCCGGCGTCGACGAGAACGGCTTGCCCGTCGACAAGCACAACGACGAGATGGGGCCGACCGTGCCGTCTTCGGGCAATCCCGATCTGTCGGCCGACGATCTCGCTGTCATCAGTTGGTTGCTGCAGAATCCTGCCAAGCTCGACGGCAGCGTCTCGGGCAATGGCAGTGAAGATGCGCGCTCGGCGCGCCAGACGCTGGTGTGGTGTGTCTCGGACTACGACAATCCGCTGATGGCCGACTTCAAAGGTTTGTGCGACAGGAATCTCGGCGCAGACGAGCGTGCTCGCATCGTCGAGATCATGAACGTCACGCAAACGCTCGACCTTGCTCGCAAGACGCCGGCGACCGGCACCCTGAAAGCCGGAGAAACCGCCGTTTTCACCCTGAACACGAATATGTACCGGAAGCCGATCAGTGTTCAGTCTTCGGCGGGAACCGAACTCACTGTCTGTGGCGACAACGGCAAGGCGACGCTGAGTGGAAACCAATTGACGGTCGACGGTCGCGGAGATGCACCGACCGCCGTTGATCTTTGCCTCACCGCTGCGAACAGCGGGGACTACTCCGTGACCGCAAGCGTCATTCCGGATTCGGTCGAGAACCTGCACTGGAACACTGCCGGGGCGGAATGCCAGATCTTCGCGTCGTTCGACACCGTTCGGCCCGCTTCGATGAATGCATCCGCCAGCGTCGGATATGCCGCAGTGCCCACGACAACACCGGCAACAACGACGCCCGCAACGACGACACCGGCAACGACAACACCGGCAACAACGACGCCCGCAACGACGACACCCGCAACTCCCGTCGTTCCGATCGTGCCCATAGTGCCCATAGTTCCGATCGTGCCCATCATTCCGATTGTGCCGGTCGTGCCCGTAGTTCCCGGTGTTCCTGTTCCGTCGCAGCCGGTTGCCACGCCTGCGACTCCGGCACCGGCGACTCCGAAGCCGGCCACAGGACCTCGGCCGGTTGCCATCGACGGTGGTGCTGCTGAACAGAATTCAGGCCGTAACGTCGCCGTCGCAGTGACAGGTCTCGGCATGGTCGGAATGGCTGCTGCCGGAGCAGTTGCTCTCCGCCGCAAGCGTTCCTGACGCCAGGCACAAGCAGTAGACGTCGGCACCGATCACAGGCTGTGTGATCGGTGCCGACACTGATCAGACGCAGGGGGCGTCAATTCGCAAGAGGTGCCGGGGGTGCCTCATCCCGCAGGAGACAGTTCGATGACAATGTACGAGTCGGATCCCAATCCATACGACGATCCCAACCACGACCAGCCCGCGAGTCCCGCTAAGGGGCGTCGTGTCGCGTTCATCCTGGCTGTCATCGCGGTGCTTGTCGCTGGTGCTTCCATGGCCTTCGTCGGCCTACGATCCTCCGATGACAATGCTGCGATTCCGCCGAGTCCGGGAGTTGTCATGTCGCACTCCGCGAATCCGGCAGCGCCGGCGGATGCGTTGATGACTCCCAACACCCTTTCGCTCGATCCGGTGGGTGTTCAGGCGCCGATCGTGGACGCCACAGTCCCTGACGGCGTCCTCACTCCGCCGGAGAACGTCAAGAACGTCGGAATCTGGCTCGACGGTGCCGCCCTCGACTCGGTCACCGGCACGACTTTGATTGCCGGACACGTCAATTTGACCGGCCAGGGTAACGGCGCACTGTTCGACCTGGGCACGATCGAACCAGGTGAAGTGATCCGTACATCCGACGCGACCGGCAAGAGCACGTCGTGGAAGGTGACTGCCGTGACGACGCGTCCGAAGGCCGACGGCGTCGAGGAAAGCGTGTTGGCCGGCCCGGAGGGCGCCCGCAAGTTGGCTGTTGTCACCTGCGGCGGTGAACTCCAATTCGAGGACGGTGTGGGGAACTACGCCGACAACGTCTACCTGTACGCGGACCTGATGGTCTGACTCACTGGAAATTGCGCCCACGGTCCCCGATCTCTCGTCGTAGAGATCGGGGACTACCTGTTGGATAGTGTCGCAGGCATGGATCTTCACCTTTCTGGGAAACGTGCCATTGTCGCCGGCGGGAGCAAGGGGATCGGCCTGGCCATTGCCAGAGGTCTCGCAGCTGAAGGGGTTGATGTCGCGATACTTGCGCGGACGGAATCGACTGTCGTGGACGTTGCCCGAGATTTGGCTTCGGAGTTCGGAGTTCGAGCTGTCGGCATCGCGACCGACACGCGTGACGACGATTCGGTCCAGGCGTCGGTGCGGCGGGTGGTCGAGGAGTTCGGCGGCGTCGACATTCTGGTCAACTCGGCTGCGACGCCGTTCAGTGCGGGGCCATCGTTCGACTTGGAGGCGACCTCCGATGATGTCGTGCGTGGTGAGCTCGACGTCAAAGTGCTGGGGTACCTGCGCACTGCACGCGCAGTAGCGCCATATCTGATCGATCAAGGCTGGGGCCGGATCATCAACATCAGCGGCTTGGGGGCCAGACAGGCCACTTCGATCGCCCACACGATCCGCAACGTCAGTGTGTCGGCGCTGACCAAGAATCTTGCAGACGAGCTGGGCCCCAAGGGAATCAACGTCACCGTCGTCCATCCGGGGGTTACGCGAACCGAAAGGTTGACCGCACGGATCGCGCGCGAGTCGGAAGAATCCGGCCGTTCGCCTGCGCAGGTGGAAGAGGGCATCGCGACGAACTCGATTCACCGGATCATCGACGCCGAAGAAGTAGCGGACGTCGTGACTTTCCTGGCATCGCCGCGGAGCATCGCAATCACGGGGGACGCAGTGGCTGTCGGTGGGGGAGTGCCGGGGCCGGTCTACTACTGATACCTCGCGTACGGCTACCTGGTCGCGGTGGTGACGATCGTGTGAACGCGTCCGCCACCGAGTCTCTTGCTTTCGTACATCGCCGAATCAGCGACTTTCTGCATGTCCGTGAACGCTGCTGCGCGCTCTTCTCCGGCGACGAATTTGTGGGAACGCACGGCGATTCCGATGCTCGACGTCGACGGGATCTCGTCGGCGTTCGAGTGCATTGCCGGCCCGATCGAGTCGAGCATCGGGCCGATTGCCGGGACAGGAAGTCGTTGTACGAGGACGAATTCGTCGCCACCGACTCGCGCGACGACAGCATCGGCATGCGCCCAGGACGACAAGCGCTGTGCCACTCGAAGAATGATGCGATCGCCGACGTCGTGACCGTGGACGTCGTTGATCGTCTTGAACCGGTCGATGTCGATCGCGATCACGAGTAGTGCCGCAGATTCCTGACGCTGGAACCCCTCGAGTACCTTCTCGACGTGGCGGTCGAGACCACGACGGTTCAGGAGACCGGTGAGTGGATCCAGGTCGGAGCTGGATGCGTCCATACTGAGCATCGTCAGCACGATCTGCGAGATGAACGCGCAGATCATGAGCGCAGTGACGACAACCAACATTTTCGAAACGCCCAGCGCAGGATCGCGATCCGGTCCGAAGAGGATCGGCTCCGCAGCCACCACGATCATCACAACCGAGAAGGTCAGGTGTGCGACCTGCAACTTCGGATTGTGAAAATAGGCGATGTAGATGCCGATCAGTGCGTAGATGACGCAAGTGAGCAGACGTGCGAGCGGTGCCGAGTCGCCGAGTATGGCGATCGAGACCGCAACGTCGCAGAAGACCACGAAGCCGAACGATCTACGCTTGGTCGGGCCGAATGTCCACCAGGCGATTCCGACCGCGAAACATGCGAGCGTGACGACGGTGTTGAAGAACAGAGCAACAGGGCTTGTCGGACCGGACGGGCTGAACCGATTGAGCAGTGAGCACACGCCGAGCCCGATGACGATGATGCCAAGAAGTAGCCGGGTGACGGCAGTCAGGCCGTTATCGCGAAGGTAGCGAGTGAAGCGGTCGTATTGATCGGGAAGAACCAACCACTCGCGGGTCAGCGTCCTCATGGACTTCATCTGCGACGTCATGGGCGCTTCAGTGTGCGATGGCGGGGGTGTGTACCGCGCATCGTGAACCGACTCCTCTTCTGTCCTGCACCTTGCAATGCTAACTGGGCCGATGCCGCATTGGACTGAGATGTTCGGATCGATGACCCGAGAGACGGGGTTGGGCCAGCATGGAGTATAAATACATCTTGTGTCTATGTTGTATTCCGCTTCCGAAACCGTCTTCCGCGAAGTCAAGGAACTGATCCTTTCCGGCGAGCTTGCCGGAGGGGAGTTGATCAGTGAGGGTGACATCGCCGCACGGACCAATGTGAGCCGCACGCCGGTGCGTGAGGCGTTTCTGCGTCTCGAATCGGAAGGTTGGATGCGCCTCTACCCGAAGAAGGGGGCGCTGATCGTCCCGGTCGCGGACGGGGAAGCGGAACACGTAGTCAGTGCCAGACAACTCGTCGAGACTCAGAGCGTTCGAGTGGTGTCGGTCCGACCGCACGCACGCGAAGTGCTTGTCGCAGCGTTGCGCGCGAATCTGATCGAGCAACGTGAGATTGCTGACCGCGGGGACGTGGCCGCATTCAGCGCAATCGACGCCGACTTTCACAAGATGATCGTTGCCGCCGGTGGGAACCCTTTGCTCGACTCGTTCTACGCGAGTCTGCGCGACAGGCAACGACGGATGACTGCACGGTCGATCTCGCGCGACCCTGGCCAGCTACCTCGGATACTCGCGGACCACACCGCGCTGACCGATCTCGTCGAATCCGGCGATGCTGACGGTTACAACACTGCCGTCCTCACACACATGCGCCAGGTGCACGGCCTCGGCTTCGAAGGAACTCTGTGATGAGTACCCAAACTATGGGCGCAGGGACCGCGGTCGATCGTCGTCCCGGCAGCGAACGTGGCAGCGGTGGGAACTGGCTGTGGCTGACCGTCGCCGCCAGTATGTTCGCCGCGGCCTGGGGCGGTAACGAATTCACTCCGCTGCTGGTGATGTACCGACTCGACCACGGCTATTCGCCCGTGATGGTCGACTTCTTCCTCTTCGCCTACGTGGTCGGGATCGTGCCTGCCCTTCTGCTCGGCGGACCGCTGTCAGATCGATTGGGCCGACGCCCGATCATGCTTCCGGCACCGATCATCGCGATCGCCGGTTCGACGCTTCTCGCTTTCGGTGCCGACTCCGCCGCTGTCCTGATCTTGGGAAGAATCCTCTGCGGCATCGCCTTGGGGATCGGCATGGCCGTCGGCGGTTCGTGGGTAAAGGAGTTGTCCACGCAGCCTTGGGATTCGGCGGCATCGGAAGGTGCGGGAGCCCGGCGAGCAGCGATGAGTCTGACCGCCGGCTTCGCGTTGGGGGCAGGTGCTGCGGGAATCTTGGCGCAGTGGGCGCCCATGCCGAGCGCGTTGGCGTACGTGCTGCACATCGTGATCACCGTAATTGCGGGCGTGGCGCTGTGGCGTGCGCCTGAAACCCGACCGGCACAGGAGAAATCCGATCGACGCAGGTTGATCGACGACCTCAAGATCCCTTCGGTGGGCCATCGCAGATTTCTCTACGTCGTTGTTCCCTTGGCTCCGTGGGTGTTCGGTGCTGCCAGTGTCGCGTATGCAGTCATTCCGTCGCTGATGACCGGGCACAGCGGTGATGCGCCCGTGGCCTTTTCGGCTTTGCTGTGCATGGTTGCGCTGACATGCGGTTTCGCGATTCAGTCGTTGGGGCGCAAGATCGATACCGACCGTAGTGCGCGGGGCGCTGTGGTTGCGCTGGTGTTTCTGGTGGTCGGCATGGCGGCCGCTGCTCTGGTTGCGTCGACGCTGACCGTGGCAGTCGCGATCGTCGCCGCAGCGATCCTCGGCTGCGGGTACGGCATGGCATTGGTGTCCGGATTGCTGGAGATCCAGCGAATCGCGGGGCCAGATGATCTGGCAGGGCTGACGGCAGTGTTCTACTCGATCACCTACATCGGGTTTGCCGTGCCGGCTCTGCTGGCAATGCTCTCGGAAAGCATTCCGGCGCTGAGTTATACGGTGACTCTTCTGTTCGGATCAGTTGCCGCAGCTGCTTGCCTGGTGCTGATCCTTTTCAAGTCGCGTTCACATCTTCCGACTGCATGACGCCGCCGGGTCCGCCGACTCCCGCGAGAGTCGGCGGACCGGGTGAATCATGCATCTACAGTTGCGGACCCGTTCTCGGAGCTGTGAACCGAACTGTGTACTGAAGGCGTCGGTGCCGCCTTGTTCAGGCCGTTGAGCAAGCCGGTGATATCGACGCCTGAGCTCTCGAGAGTTTCGATGACGCCGGCAATCACCTGGGGACTGATGCCCAGGATCGAACCGATCGAGCCCTGCGCCCCGTCGCTGCCTCCGACGATCGAGATGCGATCGATGTCTCCGACCGGCTTCGCTGCCGCTGCGGTGGCGTCCACCAGTGCCGCCAGAACGTCTGGCAGAGTGAGCAACTGTGCCGCCTGCGGGGTGTAGGAATTGAGCGCCTCGGCGATCTGACGCTTACCGGCCGCCTCCGCTTCGAGCTTGGCGCGCAAACCATCCGCCTCGGCTTGCTGCTCGGCGCGAACGGCGTCGGCCGCTACCTTGCGTCCGTCAGCTTCGGCTTCCAGACGTGCTCGCAGGCCGTCGGCGTCAGCCTGCTGCTCAGCGCGAACGGCGTCGGCGACGAGCTTTCGTGCATCGGCCTGAGCGCCACCGGCCTGCCTTGCGGACTCGGCCTGTGCCTGCGCGCGGAGGATCGCAGCCTGCCGTTCACCTTCTGCGCGTGCGATGGAGGCTTGGCGTTCGGCCTCGGCCGGTGCAATGACATCTGCCTGCAACGCCGCTTCCGATTGCTGGGCGCGACGACGCTCGACCTCGGTGCGAGCCTCGACGCGGGCCGCCTCGGCCTGCTCACGTGCGATGCCGACGGCCTTCTCGGCCGTTGCCTGCGCGAGTGGTCCAGCCTGGTCGGCTTCGGCGTTCTCGGCTTCGGTCTGAGCTCGCAGGCGAGCGAGTTCGACGTCGCGCTTCTGATTCGCACTGGCGATCGCGGTGTCGGCTTCTGCCTGTGCGACGGATCCTGCCTGGCGCGCTTTTGCCGACTGAATCTGCGAATCACGCTCTGCTTCAGCAGTTCCGATCGCAGCATCGCGTTTGACCTCGGCGATACGGCGCTGACCCAGCGACTCGAGATAGCCGTTGAAGTCGGAGATTCCCGCGATCTTGATGACATCGACTTCCATGCCGATGCGGGCAAGGTCGCCGCCTGCCTCCTCGACCACGCTGCGGGCGAGGGAGTCGCGGTTGGAGTTCAAGTCCTCGACGGTCATGGTTGCGGTGATTCCGCGCAGACTGCCCGCGAGGATTTCGTTGATCTGCTGCTGCAGCTCGTCGAGATCGGAGGTCAGGAATCGTTGCACCGCTGTCTGAACCGCTTCGTCGGCGGAACCGATCCGTACCAGTCCGACTGCCTCGACATTGACCGGAACGCCGTCGTTGGAGAGTGCGTTCTTGAGGTTGATGCTGACGTTGAACGGTTCGAGAGACATGATGTCGACACGTTCGATGCCGGGAATCTTGAATCGGGCACCGCCGCGTACCACTTTCGGCTTGCCGCGACCGGTGAAGACCGCCACTTCGTTCGGTGGGACCTTGACGTAGTTCTTCACGTAGATCGCGGGTAGAACGATGAAGATGATTACCGCGACTACAACTGCAATGATGATGATTGCCAGCATGTATCGAGTCCTTAGATCGCGTCGTCAACCGTGACGACGTGAAGGTATTGATCGTCCACATCGGCGATGTAGACGGTGGTGCCGGTGGTGAGCGCCACCGGCTGTGAACTGATTGCCTTCGCCTGCACGCGATTGCCGTCGGCATCGACAAACGAGACTTCTCCCCAGCCTTCGGCGGCGATCGTGAGGGTGACTGTGCCCAGTAGTCCGGAGTATGAATCTCGCCCGATGTGCGAATTATCTTGTTGCTTCAGGAGATAAGGGAGGAGAAGTCCGCGCGTGACGACAACGAGAACGGCGGCGAGTGCGACTGCCGCAATCACCGCAACCAACGTCGGAGCGTCCGCGAGAGTGGCAGCTACGCCGCCGGCGCCGAAGCCGAAAAGTGCTGTGGCCAAAGTTGTCAGGCTCAGAAACGGCAGCCCGTCTGCGTGGCCGCCGCCCAGATCCGCAACCTCGCCGACGGCAAAGGCTCCGATCAGAGCGACAACTCCGATCACGAAACATATTGTGAATACAACGAACATCGATCCCCCGATCTACCTGTCGAGGAAGCGTGCCCTGAAATTTGTGTTGTCGGGGTCGTCCCTCGGCCCACCTCTATAGTAAAGGTAAGACAAAGCTAATCGGCGCATTCGGAATGTTTCGGCGTGGTGGTACGGCTGTGTGGTGGTACGGCGGGTAAGCGTCAGAGTCGAGGTAGGAAGCGTTGATTCAACCATGCATCCCAGAGAGGCCGCAGTGGAGTGTCGGTGAAACGTGAAGCAAGATCGGTGAATTGCTCGGTGCTGACCGTGCTGTGCCGATGCTTCGTGGTCCACTGACGGATCAGTTCGAAGAACTTCTCGTCTCCGAGGACGCCGCGCAGGGCGTGCAGAGTCAACGCGCCCCGCTTGTAGATTCGATCGTCGAACATGTGGGCAGGCCCAGGATTTCCGATGATCAAGAACTGAGGTTTGCGCCGGAGCCCCTGATAGGCGTTGGCGGCCAATTGGTCGGAGGACGGGCCGCCGGAATTCTCGGACCAGATCCACTCCGCATAACAGGCAAAGCCTTCGTGCAGCCAGATGTCGCACCATTGTCCGAGAGTGAGACTGTTGCCGAACCACTGGTGGGCAAGCTCGTGCGCGACAAGACGTTCGGAACCGCGCCTGCCGGTGCAGTGGTTGGCTCCGAAGATCGAGAGACCCTGCGCTTCGATGGGGATTTCGAGTTCGTCGTCGGTGACCACAGCCGTGTAGTCGGCAAAAGGGTACGGCCCGAACAGTTTTCCGAAGACTTCCAACATCTGGGGCTGACGACCGAAATCGATGTCGAACGCTGCGCGCAGTCGCGGGGGGTGAACGGCGAAGACCGGCACCGGACCGGCGCTCACCTGCCGGTGCTCATACTGGCCGATCTGAATGGTGGCCAGATAGGTTGCCATCGGTTCGGTCTGCTCGTAGACCCACGTGGTCTGACTCGCGCGGGTCTGCTTGCGGATCAGCTTGCCGTTGGCGAGGGCGTAGAACGGCGAATCGGTGGTGATCGAAATGCGGTACGACGCTTTGGAAATCGGATGGTCGTCGCAGGGGAACCAGGATGCAGCGCCGTTGGGCTGACTTGCGACCAGTATTCCTTCGTCGAGTTCCTCCCAGCCGACCTCGCCCCACAGGCTTTTGATCGGCTCGGGATTGCCGTTGTACGCGATGGTGACCGACAGCGCACCGCCAGCGGGAATCTTGGTGGACGGTGTGACGACCAGCTTGTTGTTCTGGTGCGCGTACTTGGTGCCGCGCGCACCGTTGACGGACACCTTGGACACCTGCAAGTTCTGTGCGAGGTCGAAGCTGAACTTGGATCGGCTCTCGGTGGTGACTGCGGTGATGACGGCTTTGCCCGCGAGACGGTTACTGAAGACCTTGTACGTCAGTTCCAGTTCGTACCGAGACACGCGGTAACCGCGGTTGCCGTTGTGCGGCAGGTACGGATCGAGCGGCTCCTCGAGCATGCGGTTCGGCTTCACGAGGCCGCCCACGGTGCAATCGGGTTGCCCTGCCAGCGCGTGGAAGGCGGAACGGTGTCACCTCGCATCACCAGAGATGCAGGCCCGACTGTCGCTCCCGCGCCGATGCCGGCTGCGGGTAGCGCGACACAATGCGGTCCCAGTGTTGCTCCTGCTCCCAGAGTGACGGTATCCATGGACATGATCCGATCATGGAAGAGATGAGTTTGCACGACGCACCCCCGTTCCACCGTCGCCCCGTCGCCCAAAGTCACAAGATCTGCCTCGGGTAGCCAGTAGGACTCACACCAAACGCCCTTGCCGATTTTCGCCCCGAGCCCGCGCAGGAAGATGTTCAGTACGGCAGTACCAGTCGCCGCGCGGGCGAACCACGGTGCGGCGACGGTCTCGACGAACGCATCGGCCACTTCATTGCGCCAGACGAACGAACTCCACAACGGATGCTCGACCTTGGTGATGCGTCCCACGACGATCCACTTGGCAGCGATGGTGATCGCGCCTGCAACTGCTCCGGCGACGAGCAGAACTACGCCGCTCAGCAGCGCCGCGAACCAGTATCCGACGGCGACGACCATCGCTTCGAGTGCAAACAGAACACCGAGGCCGATACCGAACGTCACCATGACCGGGATCAGACGGCAGGTTTCGACCACTCCACGGGCGATCTTGAGGCGCGTCGGCGGATTGAACGTACGGGCAGCGTCGGTGTCCCCGGCAGCCCTCCGCAGACGTACCGGCGGACTGCCGAGCCAGGATGATCCGGACTTCGCCTTGGATGGGGTAGCGGACAGGACGGCCACCAGACCGTTCTTCGGGACGCGTCGACCGGGTGCGGTCATGCCGGAGTTTCCGAGGAACGCACGCTTGCCGATCTTTGCCTGTTCGATGTGCATCCAGCCGCCGCCGAGGCCGTAGCTCGCGACCATGGTGTCGTCGGCGAGGAATGCACCGTCGGCGACCGTCGTGAACTTGGGAAGCAGGAGCACCGTGGATGCTTCGACGTTCTTGCCGATCTTGGCACCCAGGAGACGGAGCCAACCCGGCGTCAGCAGGCTGGCGTAGAGGGGGAAGAGGAAGGTCCTGGCGGAGTCGAGCAGTCGTTCGGTCGCCCACACCTGCCAGCCGACGCGGCTGCGGACCGGGTGGTAGCCGGGGGTCATCCCGATCGAGAGAAGACGAACGGCAACCAGCGTCACGAGAGCAAAGACGAGCAGGGACAAGACAGTCGCCAAAGGGAGAATGATCATCGACTGAAGTACTGCGTTCCCGAGAGTCTCGGTGTCCCGAACCCACCAACCGATCAAAGCGATCCCGGTCATCAGCGCAAAGATAGGCATGCCGGCCAGGAAGATCGAGGTGACGCCGTACACCGGAACCCAGCCAGGCGCGCGCTTGGGATGTTCGGACGGCCACGGGTGATTTGCTTTGCCGATCTTGACCGCCGGGGATCCGGCCCACTGCTGGTTCGCTTTGACGCGGCCGAACACCGCCGATCCGGGTTCGACGACGGCGTCGCGACCGATACGTGCGCCGGGCAGAAGCGTCGAGCGTGAACCGACGGAGGCGCCGTCACCGATCTTGATCTCGCCGATGTGAATGACGTCGCCGTCGATCCAATGACCGGAGAGGTCGACTTCGGGTTCGACGGAGCAACCGTCACCGAGTTCGAGCATGCCGGTGATGGGGGGAAGTGTGTGGAGATCGACGCCGCTGCCGATGTCGGCACCGAGGGCGCGTGCGTAGTACAGCATCCACGGTGCACCCGAAAGATTGGCTGCGCCACTGGCTTCGGTGAGTCGCAGCGCTATCCACAGACGCAGATGCTCACTACCTCCTCGCGGATATGTGCCTGGTTCCAGCTTGCGGAGGAGCAGTCGCGCTCCGACGACGGCGATCGTCATGCGCCCGATCGGCGTGATGAACACGATGAACGCCAACAGGATCCACCACCACGAGATGCTGGGAGCCCATTTCGCGTCGACGAACCAGCCGAGGACGTTGTTCGCGATCGCCAGCCAGGTCACCCATTGCAGTCCGGTGAGCGTCGTGAGCGGAACGGTGACGGCGATCTGCGCCAGCTGCGTTTTCAACGGAGTCGGAGCGACGATGCGCGGCTCGACAGTTTCGGTGGGCGCCAATTCGTCGAGATATTCGGCGAGTGAGCCCAACCGTGGATGATCGTAGAGCTGTGCGACGGTCACTTCGGGGAACCGCTCGCGCAGGGCGGTCACCAGCTGAGCAGCGGAGAGGGATCCACCGCCCACTTCGAAGAAGTCGTCGTCGAGTCCGGTGATCTGGGCGCCCAGGATCGATCCCCACAGGCCGGCAACCCACGCAGCGGTGCCGTCGAGTCCCAATGCGGCCCCGGCGTCCTCGCCGGCGCCTGGCAACGGCCACGGCAGGGCATTGCGGTCGACCTTGCCTGACGTGCGCGTCGGAAGGTCGTCCATCAATGCCAGACGCGGCACGAGGGCTGCCGGCAGCTGTTCGCTGAGCAAAGCGTGAGCGGCTTTGAGATCGAAGTCGGGATCCGTGCTCGCGATGTATCCGACGAGGATTTGATTGCCGGCGGCCGTTTTCTTCACGGCTGCGGCAGCGCCGCTGACGCCCGGCAGGTTCTGCAAAGCATTGTCGACTTCACCGAGTTCGATGCGCCTGCCGCCGAGCTTGACCTGATCGTCCGCGCGGCCCTGGAACATCAGGCCGGTGGTCTCGAGCCGGACCAGGTCGCCGCTCCGATACGCGCGTTTCCACCCGAGCGAGGGCATCGACGCGTACTTCTCGGCGTCCTTCGCGGGATCGAGGTAGCGGGCCAGGCCGACTCCGCCGATCACCAGCTCGCCGACCTCACCGACCGCGACGGGATTGCTCTGGGCGTCGACGACGGCAAGGTCCCAGCCGTCGAGGGGGAGGCCGATACTGACGGGGCTCTTGCCGTCCATCAGCGCGCCGCAGGCCACGACGGTTGCCTCGGTGGGGCCGTACGTGTTCCAGACCTCACGGCCCTCGACGGCGAGGCGCTCGGCCAGTTCGGGTGGGCAGGCTTCGCCGCCGAAGATCAGGAGTCGAACGGCTTCGAGAGCTTCGGCCGGCCACAGAGACGCAAGCGTCGGCACGGTGGAGACGATGCTGACGTCTCGCGAGACCAGCCACGGGCCGAGGTCCATACCGCTGCGGACCAGCGAACGAGGTGCCGGGACGAGGCAGGCGCCGTGACGCCATGCAAGCCACATCTCCTCGCAGGACGCGTCGAATGCCACGGAGAGTCCCGCGAGGACGCGGTCGCCCGGCCCGATGGGCTCGTCCTGGAGGAACATGCGCGCCTCGGCGTCGACGAACGCCGCGGCGTTGAGATGGGTGACCGCGACGCCCTTGGGGGTCCCGGTGGATCCGGAGGTGAAGATGATCCAGGCGTCGTCGTCGGGTTCGGGCTCGCGAACCGGAGGATGTTCGAGTCGCTTCGGCGCCGTCCCTGGCTGGATACCGTCGCCGGTGATGATCGCCGCTACCTGCGCCTCGCCGAAGACCAACTCGGCGCGCTCTTCCGGATCGTCGGCGTCGACGGGCACATAGGCTGCGCCCGCCGCGAGGATCGACAGGATCGCCACGTACAGCGAACGTGAACCAGACGGCATCCTGATTCCGACGCGGTCACCTGCGCCGACGCCGGCATCACCGAGCCAGCGCGCACCGAGCTCGATCTCGTCGAGCAACTCCGAGTACGACAGTGTGGTGTCGCCGTCGTCGATGGCAGGTGCTTCCGGGTTGGCCTCGGCTGAGGCCCGCACGATGTCGATGAGCGTGCGCGGCGCAGGTGCATGCGCCGACCGTAGGAATACGGACGGTATCCCGAAAGATTGTTCCGTCTCCGACTGCGACTGGAGTGGCAAACCCGTTGGTCCTGTTCTACTCACGAAACTTAGAGTCCTGCGAACTGTCGAGTTGAAAGTCTCATGACAAGTTTGCGAGTTGGTGAACAGATATGCCTAATGCAACATGCCGAACGTGCCGGTCAGTCCGTACTGGCAGCTTGGGCGTGGCCTTCTGCCGAGTCGGCGAACTCGGGTGTGTCGAACACCTCTCCGCCCAGCGGATCGACGACCCTCGAATCCTCGGAGAAATCGACAGCGCCGGTATCCGGGTCGATGTTGACCGCATGGGCGGGAACTTCGTGCACCGCGACGAGCATGTGGGCGTCGGAGGGTTCCGTAGTGATCCCGATTTGCGACGGGGTGAGCCCGGCGAAGGTGGACGAGATTCTCAGATCGCGGAGCCGTTTCTCGGTGGGTTGCGGAACGTCGGTCGACGCCGAGGTATTTGTCGAAACCCGCAGGTAGCGCGGTGCCGAAGCGACCTCGTACCGGAAGGCCTTCAGCATCGACAGACATGCAAGCACCATGATGACCGAGAACGGCACGGCGGTGGCGATGGCAACGGTCTGCAGCGCCGTGAGCGATCCACTGCCACCCACGATGAGGAGAACCGCGGCGGCGGCGCCGGAGAGGAACGTCCAGTAGACGCGGGTGATCTTGGAGGTCTCCAGGCTGCCACCCGTCGCGAGGATGTCGATGACTATCGAGCCGGAATCCGCGGACGTGACGAAGAAGAACACGATCACGACGATCGCGAGGACACTCGAAATCGTTCCGAGCGGAAGTCCGTCGAGAAGCGTGAACAGTGACGTGTTGGTGTCCACTGCGCCGGATGCGTCGAGCATCGTGCCCTCGTTGCGCTGACGAAGAATGCCGGAATTACCGAAGATCGTGAACCACAGCGACCCGACCAGCGTCGGGGCCAGCAGCACACCGAAGACGAATTCGCGGATGGTGCGGCCACGTGAGATGCGCGCGATGAACATGCCGACGAACGGTGCCCAGCTCATCCACCAACCCCAGTAGAAGATGGTCCAGGCGCCCTGCCAGCCGTCTTCGGCGAACGGGGACGTGCGCAGCATCAGTTCGGGCAAGGCCTGGACGTATCCGCCGAGGTTCTGCACCCACGACTGCATCAGGAACAGTGTCGGTCCCAGAATCAGGACGAACAGGGCCAGCGCTGCGGCGAGCATCATGTTGATGTTGGAGAGCCACTTGAGGCCCTTGGTGACGCCGGAGACGACCGAGAAGGTGGCCATACCCGTCACGATGACGATGATGGTGATGACCAACCAGTTGTCGGTCTCCACCCAGCCGAGGTAGTCGAGGCCGGCTGAGATCTGCTGGACACCGAAGCCCAGTGACGTCGCGACGCCGAACAACGTGCCGACGATGGCGACGACGTCGATGGCATGGCCGATCTTTCCCTCGATACGAGCGCGTCCGAGCAGTGGCTCGAGCAGCCAACGGATCGACAGCGGGCGACCCTTGCGATAAGTCATGTATGCCAGACCCAGACCGACGACGACGTAGATCGCCCATGCATGCAGGCCCCAGTGGAACAGAGTCAGTTCCATCGCTTGATTGGCTGCGGCGTCCGTGGATCCCGCGATCTGCCCGGCGACGGGAGGGTTCACATAGTGCGAAAGGGGTTCTGCCACTCCGTAGAACACGAGGCCGATGCCCATCCCGGCACTGAAGAGCATCGCGAACCACGAGAGCATGCCGAACTCGGGTTGCTCGTCGTCGCGCCCCAATCGGATGTTGCCGATGCGGCTGATTCCGCAGTACAGCGCAAAGATCACGAAACCGGTAGCAGAGAGGATGTACCACCAGCCGACGCCGTCGCTGATCACGTCGTTGAGCGTTTCGAATGCATCCGCAGCGGTTCCCGCATAGATCACGGCAAAGGCGATCAGGGCAAAGATCACTATCGACGCGGGGATGAACACGGGTTTCCGTAGTTCACGCCACGCAGTTTTGACCGCAGTCATTCCACTCCTCGAACGTTCAGGCATTCACAGCGCCCATTCGGGCGGCCACGTGTCACGCGTAGGTGGGCGTTTCGCTCACACCATCGCAGGTCAAGACCGGGCTATTGCTTTGAAATTCAACGTAACGTCAAGTTTCGGTCAACTCAACTGGACGAAAGATGCTGCACTGTCGCGAAAAATACCGCTTACAGGCGCTTCTTCGGTTGTAAACCGTTGAACGATAGCGAGATTGGGCTCTTTCGGAATTCATGAGAGGCGAATTCGATTGGTACGGTGAGTTGAATCGGTCGGGTTGACTCTCATCGGTCGATCACTTTTGTCAAACTCGGCGAATCAGCCTGTCTGTCAGGCGGTTAACTCCTGGAGTGCTCGCTCGATCGCGGCAGTGTGTTTCCGATACCTAACTGTGATTGTGATGGTCGCAACTATTGGCCCTGCGGGCCCCGTTCTCCCCGCTGGGCGTCGATCAAATCCATCGCGTCCTTCAGGCCCAAGCCCGGATGTTGTTCGCGTAGTGCT
Organism: Rhodococcus sp. NPDC059969; assembly: GCF_042738325.1. Taxonomy (NCBI): domain Bacteria; kingdom Bacillati; phylum Actinomycetota; class Actinomycetes; order Mycobacteriales; family Nocardiaceae; genus Rhodococcus; species Rhodococcus sp. NPDC059969. The sequence goes on from NZ_JBHWUF010000006.1 coordinate 19,102, forward strand.
CTGATTGCCGGGATGCGGCCGTTAGTCGACGCGAGTGCGCTGCAGACGTCGTCGGCGGGTATCTCGGAGGGTGCAGTTGTCCCTTCCCCCGGCGCCGGCTGAGGATTGTTCCTGGTGCGCCAGGCTTCGACGGCGAAGTAAGCAGATCCGACCGTCGCGAAAAGCCAGATTGCGAGCCATGCCCAATTCCAGGCTGTGGGTTCTGTGATGACCTTGTCGACGGTGCTTGGGCCGAAGAAAACGAGAAGCCAGGCCAGCACGATCGTCTGCCACCATCGCTCGACGCGCCTGCTCGGATTCCACCATTCGGCCATCGATCGATACTCGCACAGTGCTGCTGTTCCGATGCGACCCTGCTGTTTCGATGCGACGATGGGGACCATGGAGATTCGTGATGCGGTGGAGCGAGCACGAGCGGAATCAGGGACCTCGACGATCTTCGGTGAACCTCACCAGACCAGCGACGGATCGACGATCATCACGGTTTCGCGTCTGCATCGGCGGTGGCGCGGCGACCCGATTCCGGTGCCAGTTGGAGTGTTCTCGATCCACGAGGGCGAGCCGTCGTGGTCACCGGCTGTCGATCACACCAGGGCGGCTTTGATGGGGGAGTTCATCGGGCTGGCTGCCGCGGTGATCGCAACTCTGGCCGTTCTACGTCGACCGCCCTGGCCCGATGTCAGGATTCAGAAGGGGTGACCCAGAATTACGCCGATCAACTGGAACGGCATTGCCAGGAACATCGATCCGACGTAGAGCGGATAGCGAATCGGATCGCCGGCGAGGTAACCCTCGGCGAGCCAGGCCATGACGTCTGCTGATCCCATAGTCGTTACTTCCCTTCGCTGTTGTGGTTCACCGACATCTTCGGTCGCGGGAGTTGTTTTGTTACAAGCGAACTCGAAGGAGGAATAGATGTGATGGCAGTTTCGAAGCAGCAAACGTCGTCAAGCGGGATCTTCGTTGGCGGCAGCCTCTACCAACTATGTCTGGATACTTAGCACCGTGTTGTAGTGAAATCTGTGCATTCTGCACATGTCGGGACAATTCGGTGAGCCTTACAGTCGCTGCATGACAACGACACCTTCTTCTCTCTCAGGCAAGACCGTCGTACTGATCGGCGGCGGCACTGGCATCGGGCTGCGAGTGGCGCAGCTTGCCGTCGACGCAGGCGCGCAGGTGGTTCTCGGCGGCCGAACGGTATCCACACTCGAAGCAGCAGTCGCGCAGCTGGGTGAATCGGCGCACTGGTTCACCGTCGACACCTCCGACGACGACTCGGTGAAAGCGTTCTTCGCAAACATCCCCAGCGTCGACGCGCTCTTCACCACGGCCGCCGACTACCAGGTCGGCTCGTTCCGTGAGCAGAGCGTCGAGGAAGCGGCGTCGCCGTTCACATCCAAGTTCTGGGGACAGTACCGCGTAGTGCACGCTGCGCTCGACAAGCTGACACCCACCGCATCGGTGGTCCTCATGTCCGGCGCCGCCAGTGTGCGACCACCCGCGGCTGCCGCGGCATACGTTGCGGCCAATGCGGCAATCGAGGGGCTCGGGCGGGGGCTGGCGGTTGAACTGTCTCCCATTCGCGTCAACACCGTCGCTCCCGGAACCATCGACGGGCATCTCTGGGCTCAGCGCCCGGCAGAGGTTCGCGAGGCGGCGTTCACCTGGAGCGCCGAGAACAACGTGCTCGGGCGCGTCGGGAACGAAGACGAGATCGCGCAAGCGGTGTTCTATCTCTTCACCAACACGTACACAACGGGTTCCACGCTGTACCCCGACGGCGGGTACGCGTTGCGCTAGACGCTTGCCATGTGGCGACTGTGTGAAATGACGACTGTGCGAAATGCATTGTCGTAACACGAAGAAACGCCGATTCGCCCATAGGCGTGACCCCGGCCACATTCGTACCGTCTTCTCCGAGAACACTTCCCAACTATTCGAGGAGTCCGTCATGAACAAAGCATCAACAACCGCCGCAGGCGGCGAGGTGTCCGACGGTGACGACTACGCGCTCACCCGCGTTCCCGACGAAGCACGGTATTCGTGGTTCTCGGTGGCAGTACAGCGATTCGGTCAGGTATCGGCACTCGCACAGTTTTTGCTCGGTGCGACGCTCGGCTACGGTATGACGTTCTGGAATGCCTTCTGGGCATTGACAGTCGGGGCGGTGATTCTCGAGGTCGTCTGTATTTTCATCGGCATCATCGGGGTTCGTGAAGGGCTCAACACATCGGTGGTCGCACGCTGGTGTGGATTCGGGCACGCAGGTTCCGCGGTGATCGGCCTGGTGATCGGGGTCAGCCTGATCGGCTGGTTCGGCATTCAATCTGCTGTCTCTGCATCAGGTTTGCACGGAATCATGCCGTTTCTGCCGCAGTGGGCGTGGGCTCTGGCCTTCGGTCTCCTGATCACCGCGATAGTCCTTCGCGGGTTCGGATCCATGCAACTGATCGCCAACATCACCGTTCCGCTGTTCCTGATCCTGGTCGGTTGGGCCGTCATCTCCGAACTGCACAATCACTCGCTGTCCGATTTGATGACATCTGCTCCAGCCGGGCCGGAACTCAGCTTCCTCGCCGGAACCACCATCGTCGCAGGCGGTTTCATTGCCGGAGCTGTGATCACACCCGACATGACGCGTTTCAACCGCACGGCGGGCGATGTCGTGAAGCAGACGCTCGTCGGAATCACGTTGGGTGAATACGTGATCGGGCTGACCGGTGTTCTTCTTGCCCACGCCGTTCGCAGTTCCGACATCGCCACGATCATTCTCTCATCGGTCGGTTGGGTCGGCGTTCTCATCATCGTTCTCGGCACCTTCAAGATCAACGACTGGAACCTCTACAGTTCCGGCCTCGGCATCGTGAATTTCATCGACGTCGTGTTCGGTCGACGGATCAACCGCGCTATTGTCACAGCGGTTGTGGGCGTTACCGGTTCGATCCTTGCCGCTGCCGGAATCCTGAACTCGTTCACCGACTTCCTGATCCTGTTGGGCGTCGGATTCCCGCCGATCGCCGGGATCATGGTGGCGGAATACTTCATCGTCAAGACCTGGCGCAAGGATCTGGAGGAGAGCCGCGCCGCCGGTACCCTTCCGAGTTCGGCGCCCACCTGGGTACCGGCCACGTTGGTGATCTGGATCGTCTCGGCGCTGATCGGCCACTACAGCACCTTCGGACTGCCGTCGATCAACGCGGTGGCCTCGGCATTCGTTCTCTACGTCGTCGCGGGTCGACTCGGCCTGATTCGCGGAGTCGGACGCACCGCAACCGAAGCGCCGCAGGAACCTTCGGGCTCGTCCGCTCTCACTCACTAGAGACCATAAACTGTAGACAGGAGTTCACGATGCGAATCGGAATCGACGTCGGTGGTACAAACACCGACGCGGTCCTGATGGACGGGACCACCGTCATCGGGCATGTCAAACACTCGACCAGCAAAGACATCACCGGCGGAATCGGCGGAGCTCTGACGGCGCTGCAGCAGCAGTACTCGTTCTCTCCCAATGCTGTTCAAGCTGTGATGATCGGGACGACGCACTTTCTCAATGCTCTCATCGAGCAGCGCGGGCTTGCTCCCACTGCGGCTCTGCGATTGGGGCTTCCGGCGACTGCGGCTCTGCCCCCGATGGTGGGGTGGCCACGAGACCTGGTCTCCGCCTTGCAGGGAAGGCGCTACCTCGCTCACGGTGGGCACGAGTTCGACGGTCGTCGCATCTCACCGTTGGATCCCGACGAGATCCGCCGCCACGCCGCGGACATGGCTCGTAGCGGTACACGTTCGGTCGCAATATCTTCGGTGTTTTCTCCAGTCAATCTCGAATGCGAAGCGGTTGCCGCGGAGATCGTGCGCGAGGAACTCGGACCGGACGTCGCAATTTCGCTCTCGCACGAGATCGGGCGAGTGGGTCTACTCCAGCGTGAGAACGCGACCATCATCAACGCAGCACTGCGCGAGCTTGCCGATCACATCGTCGACGGTCTTGCCCGTTCGTTGGTCGAGCACGGCATCGTCGCACCGCTCTATCTGAGTCAGAACGACGGCACCTTGATGGACATCGAGTACGCAAGACGTTATCCGGTGGCAACTTTCGCGTCAGGACCGACCAACTCCATGCGCGGCGCCGCTGTGCTTTCCGGTCTGGCGAGCTGTGCGGTGATCGACATCGGAGGTACCACCACGGACGTCGGCGTACTGACCAATGGCTTTCCGCGGGAAGCAACCACCGAGGTGACGGTCGCCGGAGTACGGACCAACTTCCGCATGCCGGATGTCTTCTCGATCGGTATCGGTGGTGGTTCGTTGGTGGATGCGGACGGGCTCACGGTGGGGCCGGAATCGGTGGGGTACGAATTGGGCTCACGAGCACTCGTCTTCGGAGGAGACACGTTGACGGCTACAGATATCGCGGTCGCTGCGGGTTTGGCCGACGTCGGCGACCACAGTGCGGTGGCACACCTCGACCGCGGGTTGGTGTCGACGGCTCTCGAACGGATCTCGAGGAGAGTCGCCGACGCCGTGGAGCAAATGCGGACCACGTCGGACCCGTTACCGGTGGTGGCGGTAGGCGGGGGATCGGTATTGCTGGAACGCGAACTTCCCGGCCTTGGCGCAGTGATTCGCCCTGAGCGTTTCGACGTTGCCAATGCCATCGGCGCCGCGATCGCGCAGGTCAGTGGTGAAGTCGACCGTGTCGAAGCGGTGCGAGACGGGCACCGGCAGGTCTTTGCCGACGACGCTCGCCAGGAGGCGATCGACCGGGCAGTCGCCGCAGGCGCACGGCCCGAGTCGGTGCAGATCGTGGAGTTTGACGAGGTCCCGATTCCGTATCTGCCGGGCAACGCAACACGTATTCGAGTGAAGGCAGTCGGGGATCTGGCACTGCACAGTGGCGACTTGGCGCTGCACAGTGGTCTGGTCTCCACCGGTCAGGAGGGCTCACGATGAGTTGGACACTACGCACGGCGGACCTCGACGACCTCGCCAGGGGCGCTGCCTTGTTGGGCACCGGCGGCGGGGGAGATCCGTTCGTCGGCAAGATGTTGGTCACGCAGGCGCTCGGGGAAGCCGGTGAAATCACGATTCTCCATCCGGAGGAGCTCGACGACGACGCGTGGGTGATCCCCGTCGCGCAGATGGGTGCACCGACCGTTGTGGTCGAAAAGATGCCGCGCGGAACCGAACCCGAGCTGGCGCTGATCACGTTGGAGAAGCACACGGGTCGAACTGCAGATGCCACGATGCCGATGGAGTGCGGCGGGATCAATTCGATGATTCCGTTGCTGGTCGCCGCACGGCGCGGCCTGCCGGTTGTCGACGCCGACGGGATGGGACGAGCCTTTCCTCAGCTCGAGATGGAAACCTTCTCGGTGTACGGGATTTCGGCGAGTCCGCTCGCCATGGCGAACGAGCACGACGAGGTGGCGATCTTCGACACCGGAAGTGACAACAGCAGATTGGAAGGCCTCGCCCGCGGGGTGACGTCGAGGTTCGGTGGGATGGCGCACATCGCGCAGTATTCGATGACGGGTGCAGATGTGAAGCGGACGGCGATCCCACGGACTCTGTCGTTGGCCTTGACCATCGGCCGGTCCATCAGACTTTCACGTGAGCAGCGGGTGGACCCGGTGCAGGCGCTTGTCGACAGTCTCGCCGACACGCTCTACGGATACGGGCGAGTTCTCTTTCACGGCAAGGTGATCGATGTCGACCGGCGAACCGATGAGGGGTTCGCTCGGGGTTCGGTGCGGATCGCCGGCGTCGGAGACGAAGAGCTGGAAGTTCAGTTCCAGAACGAGAATCTGATCGCCGTGCAATCCGGAGTGATGGTGGCGATCGTGCCAGACCTTATCTGCATCGTCGAGGCCGATACCGCCGAACCCATCACCACCGAGGGCCTGCGGTACGGGCAGCGCGTTGCGGTCATCGGGATCGCGACCCCACCCATCATGAGAACCCCGGAGGCACTGGCGGTGTTCGGTCCGGCAAGTTTCGGACTCGATCGCCCGTTCCTGCCGGTGGAGACACTCGAGCAACCTGTACTGGCAGAATAGCGAGCCGTGAGCAGGCTGCACGCGGTCCGGGAGGCCGACCTCGACGCGATCGCAGCGGGGGCGGTGGTCTTGGGCTGCGGCGGGGGCGGCGATCCACGCCTGTTCGTGGAACTGTTGCGTCCACTGATGGCGTCTACTTCGGTGGAGGTCATCGCGCCGGACCAGTTACCGGACGGGGCGTTGGTGATGCCGGTGGGAATAGTCGGATCGGCCCTGGCTTTGGAGGAACAACTGCCCTCCGGACATGAGTTTGCGGACACCGCAGCAGCTTTGACGCGGTGGACCGGGAAAAGTCCGAGCGCAGTGATGACCTTCGAAGGCGGTGGACTCAACGCTCTCTCCGGCATTGCGGCGGCGTTGGCGTTGGGAATTCCAGTGGTCGACGCGGACCTGCTCGGTCGAGCGATGCCGCGGCTCGATCACTTCTCTCTCGCCGCAGCCGGGTTGGAATTGTGCCCGGTCACCCTCGCCCAGCCCGGCGGCCTCATTACCGTCGTCGACGGAGTAGATGTGCTGGGCGCCGAGGTAGCGGTGCGGTCGTTGATCGGGAGAACCAGCGGGTGGGGCGCTCTGGCCATCGCGTCGATCGATGCGCGGACTGTGCAGGAGGCGTGCGTTCCGGGAACTCTCTCCCGGGCACACGAACTCGGTCAGCACATCGGGACCCTCGGCAGTTGGCAGGAGATCGCCGAGGCCATCGGAGCACGGGTACGGGGGACAGGCCGAGTGCGTGCGGTGCGTCGTGGTCACCCGGACGCCGGCGATCGTCGGGGCAACGTGATTCTCGAACACGGTTCTGCGGTGATTCGAGTCGAATTCGAAAGTGAGTTCCTGACCGTCGCGCTGGACGGCGAGATGATCTCGACGTGCCCCGACATCGTGACGTTGCTCGACGTCCGGACCGGCGCCTTCGTCTCGTGCGAATCCGTGCACCAGGGGCAGGACGTGGCCGTGTTGGTTCTGCCCTGCCCTCAGTGGTGGGCTGAAGATGTAAGCAGATTGAAAGTTGTCGGCCCGCGTGCATTCGGGATCGACCACGACGCAGTGCTGATGGAGGCGCGATGAGCGCGAGTGTTTCGGCGTTGCTGAACAACCCGATTTTTGTCGGGTTGTATCGACTTGCCGGCAACGGTGATCCCGTCGTCACGACAGTGGGAGCACTCACCGGGGAATCGACACAGTCGGCCGAGGCCGTGTCGGGTGCGGCGAGTTCAGGATCAGTTCTGGTGATTCTCGATCTAATCGACATCGGAGAGTGGAGATTCGATGCTCTCCTTCGCAGAACGGCGGCGACCGGATGCCAGGTGGTCGCTGTGCACAGCACTGCGGCAGAGGATGCCAGTCTCACGTTGCTCGCCGATCGGCTCGGACTGGTGGTGCTCGGAGTATCCGACCCGTGGCAGTTCAGCGTGGATCTTCGTGATCTTCTCTCGAATTCGCGGGCGGTGATGGCCGACGCGGTACTGCGGGCGACACACGCGGGCCAGCGTGCCGGTGGAAGCGTCGAGAATCTTCTGTCGGTGTTACTGAACACCTTTCAGCGTTCGTTCATTCTCCTGGACTCGTCCGGACGTCCGCTGACCGGTGCTGACCTGTTGTCGGACGACGATCGAGCGGCCGCAGGTACGTTGTCGGGCCGCGGGGCGCCCACCACTGTCGAATTGGACTCCGGCGGGGTTCTGATCGCATGCCCGGTGATGTCCGGCGCAGCCCGAGAGCCCTGGCTGGCGGTGCTGCTCCCGGTGCGTCAGAGCGTCGAAGAGGCTTCTCTCTCAGTCGTTCTCGATGTGGCCTCGTTGGCTGTCGGTCACCGGCTGGCCGTTGCGCGTATGGTCGATGAGCGCGAAGCGCGTCGGCGTAGCGCGTTGCTGGGTGAACTCGTCGACACGTCCGCAGACGCCACACCCGGACTGCTCAGGCGCGCACTCGACGCCGGTTGGGCGCTGGACGGCTGGCACATCGGCATCAAAGTCCTGGCCATCGGCGAGGTTGACCTGGTGGCCAGGCGCACTGAGGTTGCAGACGCCCTCGCAGCGGAGGGAATCGACGCCAACGTTGTGGAACAGGCTGACGGCTGGGCAGCGTGGACGACTCTGCCAGGTGAGCCGCGACCGGAGGCGATCACCAGGATTGCCGAACGTATTCGCACAGCTCAAGCGCGGTTGGAGCCCACAATGGAGACGTGGGTGGGAGTGGGACGCGCGCACGATGGCCCTGCCGGTATCGGAGCGTCTCTGTCGGAGGCGGGGGATGCCGCTCGTCTCGCCGGTTCCCGGTCGCACACCGGCCGGTTCCTGCACGTGGACCGCCTCGGGCTGGCGCAGTTGCTGCTGGCGTGGACGCGAACCGACACGTTTCAGCCCGCCGCCGCGGCACTGCTCGCGCCGCTACGAGATTCGAGTGGAGAGTTGCTCGAGACTCTCTCGACGTACCTCGACGAAGAATCGTCTCTGGCTCACACCGCAACTCGAATGGGCTTGCACCGCAACACCGTATCGAGTCGGATCGATCGAATTCAGCGCCTTCTCTCGGTGGATCTGGCCGATCCGGAAACCAGGCTTGCACTCCACCTCGCCTGCCGAACGATCGCGCCGTGACGACGGGCTTCGCAGCTTCGTCTTGACAAGCACGGGAAGTTCCTGCCATCCTCGTTGCCAGGTCACGAGTACCAGTGTTCAGCCCCGGCTTGCTGGTCGGCAACCCTCCTCCGCGGTGGGGTGCTCCGGGTGACGACCCGGCTGCGTTCGAAAACGAATGCGGCAAGCGCGGACTCTTCCGGGGCCATCACCCGAACGAATGAGTCCTTGAACGTGAGGATTGTCTTCGATGACTGCTGTATTGAGTGCCGACACCTGCTGCACCGCTCCGATCGCCAAGGTTTCGGGTGCTGACCTGCAGGTTCCGCTGGTTCAGGGCGGCGAATGCTCCTACGCCAACTTCGACTACGCCGCGAGTGCGCCGGCATTGGCCCAGGTCACCGACCGTATCGCCGAGTTGTTGCCCACGTACGCCAGCGTCCACCGCGGTGCCGGCTACGCGTCCCGGATCTCCACCCTCACCTACGAGAACGCTCGTGAATCCGTTGCTCGTTTCGTGAACTGTGCCGACGATCAGGTTGTCGTCTTCACCCGAAACACCACCGATTCGCTGAACCTGCTGGCCCAGTGTGTCCCCGGCAGCACCGTTGTCCTCGACGTCGAGCATCACGCAAACCTGTTGCCGTGGAACGACGCTCGTATCGTCACCGCCGCAGACACCATCGAAGAGACCATCGAGCGTCTGATCGGTGAACTGTGCACCAAGCCTGCCGCACTGCTCGCAATCACCGGCGCCTCCAACGTGACCGGTGAGATCCTGCCGATTGCACGCTTGGCTGACATCGCTCACCGTTGCGGCGCACGTATCCTCGTCGACGCTGCTCAGTTGGCTCCCCACCGTCGCATCGACCTGCAGGAATGCGGCGTCGACTACGTAGCGTTCTCGGGCCACAAGCTGTACGCGCCCTTCGGCGCCGGCGTTCTCGTCGGCCGCCGTGACTGGCTCGACGAAGCTCAGCCGTACCTCGCCGGCGGCGGCGCCGTGCGTGAGGTGACCATCGGATCCACCGAGTGGGCTTGCGCGCCCGCACGCCACGAGGCCGGTTCGCCCAACGTGCTCGGTGCGGCAGCTATCGCGACCGCCTGCGAAACCCTGCACGCTCTGGACTTCGACGTCATCGCCGAGCATGAGAAGGCGCTCACCGCCCAGCTCACTGACGGCTTGTCCGCCATCGAAGGCGTCTCACTCGTACGGCTGTGGAACGACGCTCCTGACGCCGTCGGAATCGTCACCTTCACCGTCGACGGATTCGAAGCGGGCGAGATCGCCGCATTCCTCTCCGCCGAGCACGGCATCGGAGTTCGCGACGGTCGCTTCTGCGCACATCCAGTTCTCGCACGCCTCGGCCTCTCCGGCGGTGCAGTTCGCGCCAGCCTCGGCCTCGGTAGCAGCTCGGATGACGTCACGCGGTTGGTCGACGCCGTGAACATCCTGGTTTCGAATCAGCGTGATTGGAAGTACGCGAAGACGGCAGGTGCGTGGAACCCTGTGCCCGAGACCCGCCCCTTCCTCGGAGCCGCAGACGACAATGCCGGCGCAGCCGAGTGCGTCTGAGCTGAGCTCGGTCCCCGAAAACTCGAACGGACAACTAGCATGGCAGCCATGGCACCAGCGGACTTTCCCGCCACCCCTTCGAGAGTGAGCATCACTCTCGGTCAGTGGTGCCGTCGCCATGTAGATCTGTGCCGCACCTCGTCAGGAATGTGTTCGAGCTGACGATTCGTCTCGCTCATCCCACACTTTTCTGATTTTCGGAGGTCTCACATGTCTTCACTCGCTTCGCATTCTCTGCACGTAGCGGTCGAGTTGACCGGATCCGGTCACCATCCGGCCGCTGAGGGCGCACCCGGCAACCTGCCCATCATCGGCGGCGACTACTGGGTGGACCTCACCGAGGGCGAAAAGGCTCTCGATTTAGCTTCATTCCCTACCAATGTGGTTCGGATTCGCGCTGCGGATCTGCGTGAGGCACAGCTCGAACGTGCACGGATACGCGCTGCCGTCGCCGAAGAAGGACGCGATCCCGACGGCGTCGCAGTGCTGGTCGATCTCGAGATTCTGGTCGCGCCGGAGGCTCGCTCCGCCCGGAAAGAGCTTGCACAGTTGGACAGCGCGTTGACCTCGCCGCGGGTTCCCGTTTCGCTTCACTACGTCGGAACGCCTTCCGGTCTCGGCAGTTTGATCGCCGATATCCGAGCTGCCGATGTCGCCGACGGCGTTACGTTGTTGCCTCTCGCATTGCCCCGCACTCTCGAGCACCTGGTGGACAGCACCATTCCGTGGCTTCAGGATCGGGGACTTGTCACACCGTCCACCGCGGTCGACGAAGTGCTCAGTCGTTTCGGGCTGCCGCCCCGTCAGCGCACTCTCGCGTCCTGATCCTCACCGATTGCATCTGCGTACAGGTGGAACAGCGACGGTAGTTTGTCGACGCCGTCCACCTGTGCCAGCAGCGTCCAGCACTGTGCCGTGACGGAGCGCGCCCGCTTGCCGATCCAGTTGGTGGGCAGTAATTCCGGTGGCAGTAGCGGATCCGGTTCCATGGCTCGCGTGAACTCCGCCGCGAGCTCGATGGTCATCGTGACAGCATCGGTGCCCGGAGTGTTCTGCAGTTTGTGCAGGCGTGCGGTCGCTACGTCGAGCAGCCGTTCATATCCGTCAGCGATCTCGCCCAATGGCCACAACTGCGCGGCAATCTTCACCGGGTCTTCGTGCATGCCCACTTTCAGATCTCGAGTGGTGAGAGAAGACAGGTGCTGTTCGACGTCGAGTTCGGCGGCCGCATCGAGAACGTACGGTTCCCAGGCGTGCGGCGAGACGTACAGACCGCCCTGGACGAGCGCGCCGCCGAGGTAAACGACCCTGGTGCGCAGCGCATCTCGTGCTTTCCGTGACGACTCCGGAATTGCGAATCCGACCAGATGCCAATATCCGTCCCACGGTGTCGCAGTGGTGCGATCTTGTTGATAGGCCAGCCGAACGAAATCGACGTCGGGTTCCATCTCGCGCACGGCTTTCGGTGTTGCTCGTAGCGTGGACTGCCGCCCGCGACCTTCCTGAGTGAACTTTCCCTCGGTGACCAACCGTTTGATGCACAGCCGAACCTGTTGATCTGTTTTGCCGAGGGCGTCGGCGGTGGCATAGAGGGTGTGCCCGTCGACAGTTCCGTCCGTGCGCAGTAGCCCCTCGATCAAAATCCTCGTGGGTACATCGACGTCTCTGTCGGTCATCGCCCTGCCCTTTCCTCGCGTCTCGACATCTTCGCCCATAACTGTACTATCGAAGTCAAAACGATCGTTTTCACTTCGTACGTTAAGGCGGGAAGATGGCAGTGCAATCGAAGAGTGAGAGGAAGAGTAGCCCTCGTTTGCGCAGGTGGGTGGTTACTTCCCTGGCAGTGGTCGTTGTCCTGATCGTTGGACTTGTGGGCTGGACGCTGTACCAGAACAGCTACGACATCCGCGAGGAAAAAGTGACGATCACTGGGGGATCGATGCCACTCCAGGGAGTCCTTGCATTGCCCGAGCATGGTGACGGCCCCTTCGGGCTCGTGGTTTTCGTCCACGGAGACGGACCGATCGATGCAACACACGACACCTTCTATCGGCCGCTCTGGGAGGCATTCGCAAAGGCGGGGTACGCGTCACTCTCCTGGGACAAGCCGGGGGTGAACGGGGCGCCGGGCAACTGGCTCGATCAGAGCATGGACGATCGGGCGGCGGAAACGGAAGCGGCAATCGCGTGGGCGCGGGGGCGTTCGGATATCGATCGCTCTCGGATCGGTCTGTGGGGTGCCAGCCAGGCGGGGTGGGTGATGCCCAAGGTGGTGAACCTCGACCCGGACGTCGCATTCGTCATTGCCGTGGGCCCGGCGATCAACTGGCTCCAACAAGGTGAATTCAATACCCGTGCAGAGCTTTCCGAGAGGAATGCGCCGGCCGAAGAGTTCGAGAAAGCGCGGGTCGACCGTTCGAAGAACTTGGATCAGTTGGCACGCGATGCATCGTTCGGCGATCTCGTGGCCTCCGGCGAGGCTGACGGTCTCACCGAAGACCGGTGGAACTTCATCCGAAAGAACTACCTCTCGGATGCGCGAGCCGATCTCGAAACCGTGAAGGTTCCGGTGCTCTTGATTGTCGGCGGACAAGACGTCAACGTCGACGTGGCAGACACCGAAAGGGTGTATCGCGAATTGCTCGACGCTCCAGGGCAATTGGTGGTCAAGAAGTACCCCGACGCTACGCATTCGATCGTGGACAAGGATCTCGAAGACTCGGAAGTGAGGTCCGCTCTAGTGGCCGTCCTTGCTCCCCGTTCGATCTTCACCCCCGGGTATCTAGCAGAACAGACTGCATTCTTGGAGGGAATTCATGGCTGACGGAATCACGGTTGTCGCTCTGGGCGGTGCCGGTGCCATGGGCTCGGCAGCAGTTCGTCTGGCCGCAACATTGCCGGGAATCGGCAAGGTAGTAGTCGCGGATCGCGATATCGATGCTGCGAAGCGTCTTTCAGTTGAACTGGCGCAGGCGTCAGCGGAAGTCGAGGCGCGCAGCATCGACGTCACGGACGGTCGCATGCTACGTGAATTGCTTGACGGCGCAGACGTGGTCGTCAATACGGTCGGACCGTTCTTCCGTTTCGGCGTCGGCATTCTCCAGGCAGCGATCGAGACCGGGACTCACTATCTCGACATCTGCGACGACTGGGAGCCGGCCGTCGACATGCTGGAATTGGACTGTGCCGCGAGGGGAGCCGGAATCTGTGCGGTAGTCGGCATGGGCGCAAGTCCCGGGATGAGTAACCTCCTGGCCGCGATGGCAGTCTCGCGATTGGACGTGGTCGACGATCTGTATACAGCCTGGCCGGTTGATGTCGAGGGCGAGGACGAGTCGGTGGACACATTGAGTGCAGCCGCCGTTCACTGGATGCAGCAGATCAGCGGCCAGGTTCCGGTGGTTCGTGCGGGGCGAATCGTCAACGAAGAACCATTGCGTTCCATCGCACTCGAACTGCCCGGCGGACGTCGGGGGAACGCTTACGTGGTCGGGCATCCGGAGCCGGTGATGTTTCATCGGACCATCAAGCCTGCGGGGCATTCGGCAAATCTGATGGTCATCACTCCGGAAACCGTGGCGTTTCTCGACGTTCTCCGCGCCGACATCGACAAGGGGAGAATCGATCTCGACTCGGCCGCTGAAGAATTGGGCAAGCCTTCGCTCGGACGGATGATCCGTGCTGCGCCTCGAATGCTCACGCGCGCCGGCCACGGATCCTTGCCGTTGTTCTTCGCCTCGGCCACAGGGGCGCTCGAAGGTCGAGAGATGCGCGTCGTGGCACGTATTGCCGACGATTCGCCGGTATCGGAGTTGCTGTCGGACATGGCCCGTGCGACTGGAATCCCTTTGGTGCTGGGCCTTGCTCAGGTTGTATCCCGGCTGGCCGACGGAACGATTTCGGATCGGGTCGGTGTGCGCTCACCGGAGAGTGTCATCGATCCGGAAGTTCTGTTCACAGCGCTGGCGCGATTGTTCGATCGAACCGATTGGAGGGAGATCGTTACCGTCGAATCCGAGTTCCGCTAGTCAGTTCGCGGCGTGCGATCCGATGCGACTGCGGATTTCGGCGTCGACTCGGTCTGCGTCTTTGGGGCTGAACGAGGGTGCTCCACGGCCGGTGAGGGTGAGTACCACCGCAGTCTCCTTCCACGGACGTGAAAGATCCAGGCTGTACCACGAGCTGAAATCTGTTGTTCCCCAGATTCGTAGGCGTCCGCTCAGCCACGACATGACTCCGAGGTCGACGGATTCGATCTGCGAGTACGGGACGAACTTGCTGACAAACGGGAAGTAGTAGTGGCGGATCGTCACGCCCTGATTGTCGATCCGGACGGTTCGGTCCTCGTAGATTGTCGATGTTCCTGCACTCACAGTGATAACCCGGTTCCTGCTGGTCGATGCTCTCGGTGGCTGCCTGAAAACCAACCATACAGTCTCTATTAGGACAGGCTGCGAGCGCGGGCGTCAAGTGCTGGTGGGCCTTGAGACGACGAGATCGCTCACCGCGATCTGGGCATTGCCGATTGCCGTCTGAACTGGTTCACAACTGCTCGATGCTCGGGCGAGCGCAAGAACTGCGGTGAGCAGGGCAGCGTCGGGTTGTCCTTCGAACGGTCCGCCCTCGACATCGAACTTTCCGGCCCGCAACTGCTTTCGGGCGTTGATTCCCAGTTGTGAAATGACCTCGTCCATGGCGGTCAGACACTGGGCGAGCGCGCCGATGGACCAGTAGAGATCGGCGGCAACGACGGGTGTCCCCGACGCCACGGTGCCGGCGCGGCGTAATCGATTGTGGGTGTCGAGCAGTATCTCGGGCAGTCCGTGGTCTGCGCAGTGTTCCATCCCGCCGCCTCCGTAAGGTGTAAAGTTAGGTTATTCAATTACGGTAAGGCAGGGAGGTAAGGGATGCAAGTAGTTTTAGACGATTACGTATCCGGTGCGTCGTTTGCGACGGACCTGGTCAACACCTCACCCCGCGTGTGGGTGGAGGCCGGTGACGCGTTGGCTGCCCCCCAGACGCTTCACGATCTACTGGATGAACACGGACTCTCGCCGGACGCGCTCCGCAACGGGCATCGGCTTACCAGCGGTGAACTTGCCGACGTCAAGGAACTCAGAGAGGGGATTCGTTCGATTCTCGATGCTCCGACTTCTGATGAGCTCGTTGATCGCACTCATCGATTCCTGCAGACCGTCCCACATCATGTTCGACTCACGCCGGATTCCCAGAACGACTACCGGTGGAATGCAGTACCGGACAGCACAATCGATCTCGCGGGTGAACTCATGTTGTTGATCGGTTACTCGCTACTGGGGACTCTGCGCACATTGGGGTACGAACGATTCCGCCCATGTGCATCGCCGACGTGCAACGGGGTGTTTGTCGATACAAGCCGGGGAGGGCGGCGCCGCTACTGCATGCCGGCGTTGTGCGGCAACCGAATCAACGTCGCGAATCACCGTCAACGGCAGCGTGATACATAGTCGCTGTGCTTGCCCGGTCGATAGTGACAATCGAACAGAGTACGGCCGAGTGTATGGGTCACTTCAACGAGATCCAGACCACGTCAGTCCCGCACCATTGTCGCCATGGCAACTTCTAGTAGATGGCGGCTCGTATGAAAGCTCGTTCTGTCTCCGCGACAGCAGTTATCAGCGTTGGCGTGTTCACCCTGGCTGGGTGTGGCGGTGCGTCCAGCCCCGAAGGCTCGGTCGGTGAGTATGCAAAGGACGGCAGTTTCACGACTGTCATCAACGCCGATCCTGGAAATCTGCATCCTCTGATCACCAATCTCACGTCGACGCAGATCGTCAACGCGTACTCGTACGATTCGTTGATCGACGTCGATGCGCAAACACGCACTGTGCGTCCGTACCTGGCGGAGAGCTGGACGGAAGAAGGAAACACGCTGAAGTTCGTGCTCAAGAAGGGCATCACCTGTGCCGACGGCACTTCCTTCACCGCACAAACCGCGGCCGATGACATCAATTGGGTCATGGATCCTGAAAATGCTTCACCGCTACGCGGATCCACTGTGCCGATGTCGACTTCGGCCTCAGCGGACGGTGACGAACTGACGGTAACCACCGCCGAACCCGCGCCCTTCCTGCTCTCTCGAATCGGCGCGTTGCGGCTTCCGTGTGCCGCGACGCTCGAAGATCCGGCCAGCATCCGTTCGAGTAGCAACGGCACGGGTCTGTTCAAGGTCACCGAGGTTGTTCCCAACGATCACATCACGATGGAACGCCGCGACGGATACACCTGGAGCCCGAACGGGGAGACCACGTCTGACACTCTCGGGGTGCCGAAGACCGTGACGATCAAGATTGTCACCGATCCGAGTACGACGGCGAATCTTGTTCTCACCGGCGGGGTCAATGCCGCAGCGGTGACCGGTTCGGACGAGGAGCGAGTGCTGGCAGCTGGTCTTGATTCGAAGACGTACACCACGTTGTCCGGTGAGTTCATCTTCAATCATTTCGCGTCTCTGCCCACGGCGGACCGCGCTGTGCGACAGGCTCTTGTGCAAGCCGTCGATCTGGACGACTACACCGAGATCACCACCGGAGGTAAGGGAACCCGCGCACGCGCACTCGCGGTGTCGGAACCCCTCGCCTGCGATTACAACAGTGTCGAAGGAACGATTCCCGAGTTCGACGTCGACGCAGCCAAGAAGACCTTGTCCGACGCCGGCTGGAAGGCGGGTCCCGACGGCGTCCTGACAAAGGACGGTCGACCGCTTACCCTCAACGTGATTTTCAACAATGCCCGCGATACGAACTCTGCCGCCGCGGAATACGTAGCGACACAATGGGAAGGACTGGGGGCCAAGGTCAAACTGACCGGCGGTGACTACAGCTTCGTCATTGCCAACACGTTCAGCACCACTGACCTCTCGTCGTGGGACGTCTCCATCGGTTTGACGCTGGGCAGTGACACACCCAGTATCTTTGCCAAGTATTTCACCGGTCCGCCGAAGCCCGAAGGAGTGAACTTCGCTTCGCTCGACAACAAGAAGTACATCGAATTGTCCACTCAGGCTTCGCTTCTTCCGGGCGATGAGTCCTGCAAGGTGTGGGAGGAAAGTGAGCGGGCATTGTTCAACGACATCGACCTGCTTCCGGTGTCGACGACTCCCGCACACATGTTCTTCAACGGCGCGACGTCGATCTACCCGCCGTCGAGCGGAATCCTTCCGGGCTCGGCGATCCGTGTCCTGAAGTAGATCGGGCCTGATATATGGGCACCGACCGATCTCGTCAGTTGGTGCCCATATCCGCTGTCCGAACGGGATCGCCACGTGCGTCGAAGGAGAATTTTTCGATAGTTTCGCGGATCGGCGCGAAGCTAAGGCGAGCCTCTGCCTACACTGACCAGCCCGTCGAGAGTCTTCATCAGCACATGAGTCAGGTTGACGACAACGAGATGTGCCCCCGCTGCGAATGAGTGCCGTGCCTGTTCCGCACTTGAAACGATCTCCATTCGCTTCTGGTCTGCGGCCGCGGCTTGATTGTGCAATGTGGATAGTGCTTGCAATACGCGGATGTCGTGCGGACCGTCGACACCGAACGACAATGCGAGATCGGCGGGGCCGCCCATAACGCCGTCGATCCCAGGAACTGCCATTATCTCTTCGGCGTTCGCGCAGCCGGTGTGGGACTCGATCATCACGATTACCACGGTTCGGTCGACATCTGCCTGCAAGTGTTCGCGAGCTGGTACCTGGCCGAAACGCCCGGCCCGCCCGTACGTGGCGAAGCCTCGGTCGCCGACCGGGGCGTACCGGGCTTGCTGAACCACCGTGCGAGCCTGTTCCGCGCTGTCGACGTGCGGCACGACAATTCCCGCTGCACCGTGGTCGAGAACCCGCTGGATCAGCGCTGGCTCGTTTTGCCCGACGCGCACCAGAACATCCATGCCGTGCAGTTCTGCCGCAGTGATGTGCTGTCTCAAGGCAATCAGATCTGCGGGGCCGTGTTCACAGTCGATGAACACGTAGTCCATGCCGGCGACCCCGGCCATTTCGACCAGTTCCTCCGAGGGCATCCTGACCAGGACGCCGAGAAGGTGCTCACCAGAGCGCAACTTCGCCCTCATCGGGCCACCATTCCGGCGGAGAGATCTATATCGGCTGCGCATAGGCCCGGCATTGAGAGCATCGCAGTGACGGCCGTCGCCACCTCCTCCTCGCTGACCATTCGGCCGAGAGCTGACCGAGATACGAACGCGCGTTCTGCTTCCTCGTAGGTTCCGCCTGTCCGGTCGGCTTCCAGGGTGAAGTTGCGGTGCATCCTCGCACTGTCCACCGGCCCCGGAGAGAGTGAGTTGACATTTACGCCCAAGGGGCCGACTTCGGTTGCGAGGGTGGTGGTCAAACCGATTACTGCCATTTTCGACGCGCAGTATGGAGTTCTACCTGTGAGTGGACGTTTCCCGGAGACAGAGGCGATGTTGATGATGTCCCCCCGCCCGGCTTCGATCATTCCAGGCAGGAAAGCACGGCACATGAGAAATACGCCGCGCACGTTGACGGCGAATACGTCGTCCCAATCGTAGGTGGCAATTCCCGTCAACGGGGCAACGGGACCCGGTACGCCGGCGTTGTTGATCAGGATCGATACGTCCTCATCGGCGATCTTTTCCGCGAGTTCGTCGGCAGAAAACGCCTGTGCAACATCGCATGTCTCGGCACGAACTGCTTTTCCGTTGGCTGCGGCGACCAAGTCGAGTTTGTGGCGGCTGCGACCTACGACGACCACTCGTGCACCGTTCTTCACCAGTTCCGCCGTAATGGCCGCTCCGAGGCCACTACCGCCTCCTGTGACCAACGCCGTACGACCTCTGATGTACTCGCTCACAGTGATACGCTCGCGTTGTAGTGATCGCTCCAGTTAAGCTCTGCGGTACCGTATTTGGCGGCGCGAACGTCACCTGAGCGCGCGTGACCCTCGAACAGTTCTACGCGCGATGCCCGCCCGCAAACCTCACCCAACTGTGCGCTGGACGCCTTGTCGGTCACCTCGGAGTACGTGACCGTCTTGAGGTACTTTCCAACCCAGAGGCCACCTGTGTATCGCGCTGAACCACGCGTAGGGAGAACATGGTTCGTGCCGATCACTTTGTCGCCGTAGGAGACGCAGGTACCTTCGCCGAGGAAGAGACCACCGTAATTGCTCATCGTCGCCAGGGCTTCGCGAGGATTCTCGGTGAGGACCTCTACGTGTTCGCTCGCGTAGGAATCCGCGAGTGCGTAGGCGTCGACGAGTGAATCGACGACGATGACTTCACCGTGGTTGCGCCATGCAGGTTCGGCGAAGTCTTTGGTAGGCAGGTCCGGAAGAATGTCGTCGATGTGCTTCGTGACTTTGCGCCCCAGTTCTTCCGAGGTGGTAATCAAGACTGCGGGGGAGTCCGGGCCGTGTTCCGCTTGTGAGAGCAGATCGACCGCAACGACGAACGGATCGGCGTGTTCGTCCGCAATGATCAGGATCTCGGTTGGCCCTGCAAAGAGGTCGATTCCGACCTCGCCGAAGAGTTGACGTTTGGCTTCAGCTACATATGCATTGCCCGGACCTGCCAGAAGATCGACGCGGTTGACGGTTTCGGTTCCACAGGCAAGCGCTCCGATCGCCTGGACGCCGCCGAGTAAATAGATTTCGTCGGCTCCGGCGAGGTGCATCGCTGCGACAGTAGCGGCGGGTATCTCGCCGCGGATAGGTGGTGTGCAGGCGGCGACGCTGGGTACACCCGCGACCTTCGCCGTCACAATGGTCATATGCGCGGAAGCAGTCAATGGGTAGCGTCCGCCCGGGACGTATGCGCCGATCCGGTTGATCGGAATGTGCCTCTGGCCGAGATGAACTCCGGGAAGAGTCTCGATCTCGAAATCAGTCAATGAGTCTCGCTGATGCTGTGCAAATGTACGCACTTGGTGCTGAACGAACTTGATGTCCTCGATTACCTGGTCAGGAACACCCGCGATGATCTCCTCGATCCGCGCTGCCGATAGGCGGAAAGACTCTGGGCTCCACTTGTCGAACTCTGTCGACCATTTGCGCACGGCTGCATCGCCATTGGCCCGGATATCGTCGAGGATCGACGACACTCGCTCGCCTACTTCTGTTCGATCGCGTCGTACGGACTCGGCGGGAACGGGGTTCTTCAAAACTTGGGGCATGTCTACTCCTGGGTGATGGATTCAGAGATGGCAGGAAGCCAGCCATTGATCATTCGAGCGATTTCTACCGGCTGTTCCCAGACACTGAGATGGCCGGCTCCGTGTAGGTGTTCGAGGCGAGACCGGGGGACAGCGTCGGCAATGTCTCGGTGAAAATAGTCGGGACACAGTTGGTCTCGCGTTGCCGAGACAACCAGAGTGGGGCAAGTGACATTTCGCAATTCGGGTATTGCGCCAACACGCGTGCATTGAGCGGCAAGTTGCCGCCGCAGAACGACCGGGCCGACCCGTGCAGCCATGGCGGTGAATCTGTTGGCCAAACTCGGTGGGGGAGTTTCGTCGGCGAACATCGTCGGCAGGATGTCTCGCACGATCTGCTCGAAGTCGCCGCTGGTGCATTGAGCTGCCATGCGGTACCAGGTTCGATGCTGAATGATTGTCGGTGCTCCGGCATTGGTCGACAAGGCGCAAAACCCTGTCACCCGTTCGGGTGCCGTTCGAAGTACCTCGAACCCGACGATCGCTCCAAGGCTCAACCCGGCGAGGACAAACGGTCCTTCGACTGAGGCGAGGACCTGCTCAGCCATTGCGCCGATTGTCGTGGCGTCGATCGACGCGATGACGGTGTCCGCGTCCAGTCCAGACCTGATCTCTGTCCAGAGGTCGGCGTCACAGAGCATTCCAGGGACGAGAACGACTGGCAGAGTGCTCAACTCAGGTTCCTAGTTTACGTGGGACCAATGCGTATGGTGCCACGTAGCCGTTGTGGTCCAGGGCGTCGCCGGCATCTGCCGCGGCCTTGACCACTTCCTCGTCCCATTCCAGACGTACGCGACCGTCGCCGCTGTTGACCACTAACATCAACCCCGTCGATTCTCCGACGTTACGGATGGATCGGAACGCGCCCCGGGGGATGGAGAGTATGTCCCAGGATTCGAGGGTCACGGTGCGCGAGTCCGGGCCACGATTGACAGTCACTTCCCATCGACCGTCTTTGACCATCAGCACCTGGCTCTCATTGTGGCGATGCAGTGAAACACCTTGTTGCGGTCGTGCTCTCAACCAAGCGATGTTGTGGCCGTGCGGGTTGTAGATGCGAGGTTCCTGATCAAGATCCTCGGTCATCCCGAAGCCGATCACAAGTCCGAGTTCCGCACCGCCACCGGCGATCCGAGAGTCCAACAGTGCTCGATCGGACCAGTCTATGTTTTCTGCGGTTGCGATCCGAGAAGCCATTTTCTCGACACTGAATCTGCGCAGCCCGGCGATCTGCTCGGCGCTGATCGGCTCCATCAGTGGTGTGTCCTCACGGAGCTGGTCACCGGCGATGGTGTCGATCAAAGTATTTTCGGCACTGAGATACAGTCCGTGTCCCTTTGCCTCTTCGAGAACAGTTGGGCCCCAGATGATACCGCCTGTGTTGTCCATGCCGAGGGCCGTGAAGAGGATTCCGTCATCGGGTCCGACATTGGTGAAACCGCGGAATATCCAGGTCGGGATCGATGCAATTTCGCCTTCGCGAAGCAGCGTTTCGCCCTCTGTGCCGTCGGCGCCCCATCGGAGTAGGTACTCTCCGCGGAAGCAGAGAAACACTTCGGCGGTGAAATGCAGGTGCAGATTGTTGGTTACGCCGTTGGGCATGGCCGCGCCACCGATTTGAAAGCCGTGAGGTTCACGGAGATTCACAACCTGGCCGGAACTCTGGGTGACCCCTCGGCCGATCATGGAGTAGTTCTTCTTCTGGTCCGAACCCGGAGTGCGGCAATCGATGAACGCTTGGTTGCAGGAGACGAAGTCATTCTGGCGGATGGTGCGCCGGGCCAGTTCCTCGATGGTGACAGTTACGTCGGACGACATGGGACCTCTCAATTGGCTTCGTGGGACTGTCGTGCATAGGAGGCTTCCAGTCGTCGTGCTGATGATTCGGCGCGATTGGAAGCTACGCATTTATACGTATGCATAGTAGGCCGACAGAGGGTTGTTGTGTCAATGCCCTGGGTCCCTTTTCTGGAAAATGGCGGCGATTTCTCAGCATCGTCCCTGTTCGGAGAACTTCTTTTCGATTGACTCGCATACAGCTCGCTGTCGGGTCCGCGTGCGTCAGTCGACCGCCTATGATCCGTATACATAGTGCGGATTCTCGGCTCTGCCGGGTGGTTGAGGAATGAGGAAGCAATGGCGATCACCAGTCGCGATGTTGCACGACTGGCCGGGGTGTCGCAGCCGACGGTCTCCCGAGCTCTTCGTGGAGACCCGCGGGTTGCAACAGAAACTCGGATGCGGGTGGAAAGTGCGGTCGCGGCGCTCGGCTACGTACCAAGTGAGGCAGGACGCAGTCTCGTGACGCGCACGACCAAGCGTGTGGGGATCGTGGTCAGTGATCTGACCAATCCGTTCTATCCGCATTTGATCGGACCATTGCATGACACCCTCGAGAAGCATGGCTATCGGATGATGGTCTTCACCGAACGCTCGGACAGTCAGATTTCCATCGAGCAGCTAGTGGATGGTTCAGTGGACGGACTGGTGTTGCTGACCAGCAATGTGGGCTCCGAACTGCCTACCGAACTCAATCGGCGTCGGATTCCATTCGTGTTCCTCAATCGGGAGAGTGGCCAGGGGTTGGGCGATGCCGCTGTGGTTGACAATCAGTTGGGCGGGCGCATGGCGGCAGCCAGGCTCACTGCCCTAGGGCACCGGCGGATAGCCGGCATCTTCGGTCCTCTCGAAACCAGCACTGGTCGTGATCGTGAAATGGGCTTCCGGTTGGAGCTCGCGGATGCCGGAATCGGGCTTGTCCCCGATCTCACACGGCATGGCCCTTTCGAATTCAAAACGGGCTATCAGGCGATGACAGAACTCTTGGCTCTGCCGGAGCCGCCCACGGCCGTGTTCTGCGGAAATGATGTGGTGGCCATCGGGGCTGTCAACGCGGCGCTGTCCAAGGGCGTTCGGATTCCCGACGAAGTGAGCCTGATTGGTTTCGATGACATTCCCATGGCGGCCTGGGAAGTATTTCGGCTTACGACGATCGGCCACGACCTCGAAAAGATGGCTGCTGCCGCCGCTCAGTTGTTGGTTGAGCGGCTTCGTGGTGGCGTCGACAGCTCGCCGCGGAGGGTCGTGCTCGAACCGCAATTGATCGAACGTTCGACTCTCGGGGCACCGGCTCTCTGAAACGATCTTGCATACGTATATTTCAATGCTGTTCGTCGGTTGATTTGCGCCATCTAGCCGTGGCTGGAGTATCGACCGCGCAACGCTGGAGAATTACCTGTACCTGCAGTAAGAACGCCATGTGGGTTCTGTCCTGAGTGGGTCAGGGCTATGTCACCGCGCGAAATTTCATCGCGCCGGCTCTTGTTCTAGGACTGTACATACGCATACACTCTGAATTCATTGAGAGCTGCGTTACATTCGGTGATCGCCTCTCGCCCCAGCCCAGACCTTCTAAGAAGGAGTTCCGAGTGACCACCCGAGTCCCCCCGGCCCACTCCGAATCAGGGGACAGTGACCGATCCTGTCCCCTCGGAATTCGAGCGCAGAAATGAGCACAGTGACGATCGACCGCAAAACGGGAAGGCCGGTGAATCGCCACTCGGCGTGGCGGCGACTCGGTGTCCCGTACGCGCATCTCGCTCCGGCCTTGATTGCAGTGGCCCTGACGACGTTTTATCCCCTTGCGGTAGCGCTGATCAACAGTTTTCGGCACTGGCGGGTCAACGAGACCCGTGAACCGCAACAGTTCGTTGGCCTGGATCAGTACGCGAAGGCACTGTCTGACAGTAATTTTCACAATTCCGTCTGGGTGACGCTGATATTCACGATCGTATCGGTGGTCGCCTCGGTAGGTTTGGGTCTTGCCATCGCGCTGGTGCTCAACCGCACGACGTGGCTGTCGGGAATGACCAAGGCATTGCTCATCCTCCCGTTCGCTGTCGCCCCGGCTTTGAAGGGGTACTCGTGGCGCTTTATGTTCAACCCCGACTATGGCGTATACGACAAAATGATCAAAGCCGTTGCCCCGTTCACAGATTCGATCAACTGGTTGGGTGATCCATTCTGGGCGCTGATGGTGATCGCCGGCAGTGAGATCTGGGGATGGGCGCCGCTGATTGCTCTGATGTTCCTCGGCGGACTGGGTTCGATTTCACCCGAGATTCGCGATGCCGCGCGAGTTGACGGAACTAACGCCTGGCAAGAGTTCTGGAAGATCAGTTTCCCACTTCTTCGGCCTCTGATTTTGATCGTGGTGTTTCTCAAGGCGGTGTTCTCGGTCAAGATGTTCGATCAGGTGGTGACCACCACGGGCGGCGGTCCAGGTAGGGCTACCGAGACGCTCAATTTCTTCGCCTATTCACAAGGTTTCACCTTTCTGGACATCGGCTACGCATCGGCAGTGTCCTGGATCCTCGTCGTAGTTCTCGGCGCACTTGCCGCTGTGTACCTGATGCTCATGGGAAGGCAGGATTCGAAATGACCGACATTCTCGAACGCGCGAACACGCTCTCTCGATCGTCGACGACCAAGCGACGTCGTCGGCCGAAGAGCACGACTCAACGTGTATTCGACGTCCTGCGAACATTGACGACGTTGGCAATTCTCTTTTTCGTGATGTTTCCTATCCTCTGGCTGGCGTTGACCGCGTTCAAGCCGGAGCGCGAGGTCTTCAGCACCTCGATCATCTTCCGCCCCTCTCTTGCGAGTTTCCGCGAGATTCTATTCGGGGCAAACAATCTCGTCCATCCGATGTACAACAGCATTGTCATTGCAGTCGTGACGACGGTGCTCTCGGTTCCGCTTGCGTTGTTGGCCGCATACGGGTTCTCTCGCTATCGTTTCCCCGGTAACAAGCCGATTCTGTTGGCCATTGTCATCACCCAATTCATTCCCGGCGTCGCGATCGCACTTCCCTTTCTCACCATGTTCCGAGACTTGGGGTTGCTCGATACGAAACTGGCCTTGATCGTCGCCAACCTCGCCATTGTCGTTCCTTACAACACCTGGTTGTTGAAAGGTTTCGTCGACGGGCTTCCTATCGAGGTGGAAGAGGCAGCACGTTTGGATGGTTGCGGTCAGCTCAGACTCTTGTGGCGCGTGATCACGCCGCTCGCCGCGCCGGGAATATTCGTTGGTGTCGTCTTCGCTTTTCTGTTGTCCTGGAACGAATTTCTCTTTCCTACGTTCTTGGCGCGCGCCGACGCGATCACTCTGCCGGTGTCATTGATCTCGCTCGAACGACCAGAAGGGATCCAGTGGGGCCCGATGGCCGCTGCCGGCTTGCTCGTCATGGTCCCGATGATTGTTCTCGCAACTTTGGTTCGGAAGCACTTTGCGCAGGGTATGACGCTAGGAGCAGTGAAATGAGATCAATGTTCAGACGACGTGGTCGACGGCTGATTCCGGCCGCTATCGCCGTGGCACTTGCGGTGGTCGTCTCATCCTGTGGCTCCGGCCCGACCACCGAGGATTTCATGTCTCAGGTGAAAGATGGCTCGGTCGATGAGCTCGGACTGTTGGAGGGAAAACCATACGACGGCACCACCATTCGATTCCTGACATGCTGTGCTTCTTCCCCCCAATTCGCCTCGCTGAAGGCGCGCACCGCTGAATTCACCGAACGCACGGGAATCACGGTGGAATCGTCGAATGTTCCTTACGCAACATTCCTGCAGAAGATCGTCGCCGAAAGCGCAATCGGCGGGGGCACGTACGACATGTTGATCTGGCCGGACGCCTGGGGGCCGTCACTAAAGGTAGGTGTGCAGCCGCTGGACGAGGTAATGGCGAAGGACGGAATCACACTCGACGACTTCTCGGGTCCCTTCAGGGAGGCCGCCGCTGCAGGAACCGACGGGCAGACGATGGGTCTTCCCCTGCGCGGTTTCTCCTATAACTTGTTTTACCGCAAAGACATCTACGATCAGCTTGGTCTCGAAGCGCCGAAAACCTGGGACGAGTATTACCAGCAGCTCGCGCTCATCAAGAGCAAGACCGACAAGTATCCGTTGGCCGGGCAGTTCAGCCGTAACAGTGGACAGAATCTCTACACGTGGCTGACAATGCTGTGGAGCAACGGGGCCGAACTGTTCGACGGGGACGGCAATCCGACCTTCACCTCACCGGAAGCAGTGGCCACCACTGAGAAGTACATCGAATCGGTCCGTCAGGGATACACGCCACCGGCGTCCACGAACTGGGGTGAGACCGATGCGACAACGGCGTTCCTCAAAGGAAACGCTGCCACCGTCATGACTTGGTCGTGGCACCTCGATGACTTCACGAACACGGGCAAGGCTGCACCGGAACTCGACGGCAATGTAGGCGTAGCGGCGCTGCCGGCTTTCGCTGGCAAGACTCCGTCTAGTTACGCCTACACCTGGTTGGCTGGAGTGCTCAACACGTCGAAGAATCAGGGTGCTGCTTGGGAATACGTCAAGTGGATGACCAGTGCATCTACAGAGCGCGCCGTGGCCCTGGATAAAGATAACCCCGCCACCACGACCGGAATCACAGTTCACAATTCGAACATGCTCGATCCGGAAGTCAACGCGGCCAACAAGGATTTGCCGGAGATCCAGTACGAAGTTCTCCAGTCTGCTCGCGCGATCCCGATGAATCTGGATTGGCCTCGAATCATGGACATTCTGGCAGTCGCCGTCAATGAAATGGCGAACGGTGCGGATGTGCAGAGCACTCTCGAATCTGCGGCAGACGAGATCAAGAAGCTCGACTGATGGACAGCGAAAATCACTACCAAGGAAGCGAATTGATGAATGCCGATCAGACCGAACAGGCCAAAGCAGTGCTGAACGAAATTGCCTACCAGCCATACGCAGACCCGGAAGAGTTCATCGTCGAGTGGACGGACCGGATTTGGGTAGAGCGCGGAGTTGGGCTGATTCGGGAAAATTACGCACCGGATTCGATAGTGCACGGCGCCTACGGCACCGGAATCGGTGTCGAACCTGTCGTTCGGAGCACGCTGACCAAGATCAGCGGCTTTCCAGATCGGGTGGGGCAGGCAGAAGATGTCGTGTGGGAAGCGCGTGGTGACGATGCGTTTTTGAGTTCTCATCGGATCTTCAGCAGTGGCACGGATACCTCGTTGTCCACCTATGGTCCGCCCTCAGGCCGACGGTACTCCGCCAAGACGATCGCCAACTGTCTGTACCGGCGCGGTGTGATGGAAGAAGAATGGGTGGTGCGCGACGAATTTGCAGTAATCAGCGATCTGGGTCTCGATCCGGAGGCGGTAGCCCGGGGCCTCGCGTTCAGTGAATTCACCGGGTCGGCGACGCTTTCCGACTCAGTGGACGTCCTCGCCGGCGGAGACTCCGGCCCACGCCCGGATCTGTTCCGGGGCGAATGCGATTTCGTCCTCGAAATGATCGAGGAGGTATGGAATCAGCGCAACTTCGATCGGATCGGGCAATACGTCCCGCGAGACGTGCTGTGCCACACCACCCGCAACCGCACACTCAGTAGACAAGGCAACTTCCAGTCGTCGATCATCGACATGCTCGCTCCGTTCCCGGATGCGCGCATTCACGTTCGGGACATCGCCGCTAACTACTCCGAGCACCATGGTGGTCTCCGCGTTGCGGTTGTGTGGTGGCTCACGGGAACGTACACAGGGGTGCCTGCGTACGGACGGCCGACTGGCTCGCCAGTGCAGGTACTGGGATCGTCCCAGTTCCTCTTCCGCGACGGCAAGATTACGACGGAATGGCGTATCTACGACGAACTCTCGACTCTGACCCAGATCGTCCATGCGCGCGGCGACGAGCCGGCCGTCATTTCAGAAAGGGCATGACATGGCCACAGTGAGCTACGACAGCGCCACTCGTCGATACCCGGGTACCGAGATCGCCGCAGTGGATCAGCTGAACCTCGAGATTGCGGACGGCGAATTTCTGGTGCTGGTAGGCCCGTCCGGATCGGGCAAGACCACGGCACTGAGAATGTTGGCGGGCCTGGAGGACATCGACGAAGGCGGAATTTCCATCGGGGATCGTGATGTGACCATGGTTGCACCGAAGGACCGTGATATCGCCATGGTGTTTCAGTCGTACGCGCTGTACCCACACATGACGGTCGCTGACAACATGGGATTCGCGCTCAAATTGCGCGGCGAGCCCAAGGACGTGGTGAAGGAAAAGGTTGCCGAAGCTGCGCGCCTGCTCGACCTGAGCGCGTACCTCGATCGGAAGCCGAAAGCTCTTTCAGGTGGTCAACGTCAACGAGTTGCCATGGGGCGAGCTATCGTTCGAGATCCTTCTGTGTTTCTGATGGACGAGCCCCTGTCCAACCTCGATGCGAAACTTCGCGTCGAGACCCGCGCGAACATCGCTGCGCTGCAACAGCGACTCGGCACCACCACCGTCTACGTCACTCACGATCAGGTCGAGGCAATGACCATGGGACATCGGGTCGCGGTACTCAAAGACGGTATCCTGCAACAGGTTGCCAGCCCGCGAGAGCTCTACGAACGTCCGTCCAACGCCTTCGTTGCCGCATTCATAGGCTCGCCCGGCATGAATCTCGCGACCCTGGCCGTAGCCGGGGGTGGCGTTCAGCTGGGTGATCTCGTCGTGCCGATCGTCCGTTCAGCGTCGTCGGGGCTCAGCGAAGTGACATTCGGAATTCGTCCGGAAACACTGCACCTCGTCGGCGTTGCCGACGAGGGGTTCGAACTCACGGTCGAGCTGGTTGAGGAACTGGGTGCGGACGCATACGTCTACGGCACCGTTTCCGGTTCGACAGGGACACAACGGGTGAACGTGCGAGTGGACGGGCGCACTCCGCCGAAACTGGGGCAAACAGTGCGGGTGGGCGTGCGAAACAACGCCGAAGTGCACCTGTTCCATCCGAGCAGTGGTGAGCGGTTGGCCGCCTGAACCGATTGCCGATGGAGGATTGTCCGACGCTATGAGGGGTGTCGGACAATCCTCTCGAAGACCAGTCGGCTCTAAATCAGCTGTCGGACGGGGTTTTACCCGAGAGTCGATACACGCGAGATGAGGACGTATGACAACCATCATGTATGACCTGACGTCACGTGCCGGCCAAATATCACAGCCCATGGTTGGGCGCAGTTCGCGGCGACATCGAAGTCGGACCACGAGCGACAATGCCAGGCATATCTTTGCCTTGGACAGGTTCACAGGCGAATGACTATCAGTGTGTTCGAGCTCTTTTCGATCGGTATCGGGCCGTCGAGTTCGCATACCGTCGGACCTATGCGAGCGGCGAGTATGTTTGTCGACGATTTGAACGCACTCGCCGTCCTCGGCGATGTCGCTGAAATACGGGTAGATCTGTATGGATCGCTTGCGGCTACGGGCGCCGGGCACGGAACGCTGTCTGCCATCCTCCTCGGACTCGAGGGATGTCGCCCCGAGAGTATTGAGCCCAAGGAGATGGAAGCGCGACTCACCCGAGCTCGCTCCACTGGCAGAATCCGACTCGGGGGGACTATAGACATATCGCTGTCGGAAGACGATATGGTGTTGCGCCCGTTGACTATTCTGGATGTTCATCCCAATGCGTTGGCATTCGCGGCAACCGCCGCAGGCGGCCAAGTGGTCCATAGTCGGACCTACTACTCGGTCGGTGGTGGTTTCGTTGTCGCAGAAAATGATTCGGAGCCGTCTACGCGTCGTGATGGACATTCCTTGTCGTTTGGTTCCGCGCAAGAACTTCTCGAGCTGACCGAACGCTATTCACTCTCGATCAGCGAGGTGATGCTCGGGCACGAACGAACACTGCGCTCGGATATGGAGGTTCGAGATCGGCTCTTGCACATACGCGACGTCATGGTCGAATGCTGGCACCGCGGAATCGGCCGAGACGGCTACCTTCCCGGCGATCTCGGCGTGCGTCGCCGCGCTCGTGACTGGTACCAACGTCTTCACGCGGAAGACCGCGCGCGTGACCTGGCCTTCGCTGAGGACTGGGTCAATCTGGTTGCTCTGGCAGTAAACGAGGAGAACGCTTCCGGAGGAAGAATCGTCACGGCTCCCACCAACGGCGCCGCGGGGATCATCCCAGCCGTCCTGCATTACGCCTTGCATTACACCCGGGCAGGTCAAGCGGACCGGGACAATGCGACTATCCGATTCCTACTAGTGGCCGGCGCCATCGGTTCGCTCTACAAAGAACGAGCTTCGATTTCCGGTGCAGAAGTGGGTTGCCAAGGTGAGGTGGGTTCCGCTGCGTCGATGGCTGCCGCCGGTCTGGCCGAAATACTCGGCGGCAGTCCGAAACATGTGGAGAATGCGGCAGAGATCGCGATGGAACACAGCCTCGGGCTGACGTGTGACCCGATAGGCGGTTTGGTGCAGATACCGTGCATCGAACGTAACGCAATTTCGGCGGGAAGAGCGATCAATGCGGCTCGAATGGCATTGCGCGGAAATGGAACACACCGCGTCAGCCTGGACCAGGTAATCGAGACGATGCGGATGACAGGTGTCGACATGAACTCGAAGTACAAGGAAACGTCGATGGGTGGCCTTGCTGTCAACGTGCCGGTGAACATTGTCGAGTGTTGACATCAATATTCGGTATCTAGACCAGGCTCACCTTCGGGTATTGATCATCCGAAGTGCGAACCGAAATACCACTGCGGCACCCGCACCTGCAGCCAGACCGGCGACGACATCGGCAAGAAGGACACCGACGCCTATGCCCAGGACGGCAGCAGCGGCGACGGCAAGGGCGACGTCAGCACGAGGAGCGGCGATCGCGGCATCCTTTCCCCGAGTATCGAACGAGCACCCATCTCAACGGAGCATGTCACGAAACTGTCGTCCGCAGGTGTATCAACTGCAAAACGTGTGAAACGCGTCGGCCCCGACGGAGTTGGACTCCGCCGGGGCCGGGCTGTGTGTATTGCGCAGTGTGTATTGGGCGCTGGTTCAGTGTGTCGGGACGGATTCCTTCGAGGAAGTAAGGGACGTATCGGTGTGCGGGCTACCAATCTTCTTGCGGGAGTTGGTGCTGTTGAACCGCGGAAGGAAGCCGGCCAGGACGAGTGCGATGACGGCGGATCCGGCAGCGAGAGCCATGACTACGCGGAAAGCGTTCTCCGACGGTAGCGTTGCCCCACCGATGGACATGGTCATCTGGGCGATGACGACACCGGCGATAGCGCTGGCGAATGATGTACCGAGGGAGCGCATCAGGGTGTTGAAGCTGTTGGCTGCACCGGTCTCGGACGGAGGAACTGCCCCCATGATGAGGGCGGGCATCGCACCGTAGGCCATACCGGTACCGGCGCCGATGATCACTGCGATCACGATCAGTTCCCAGATGGAGTGCATGGCGAAAATGCCGATGCCGTAACCGATTGCGACGACAACGGCGCCGAGCATGAGCGTCACCTTGGGGCCGTGCGAATTGGTGATGCGTGAGGACAGTGGAGAGATGAGCATCATGATGATGCCGGAGGGAGCCATGACCAGACCTGCGGTGAGCATCGAACCGCCGAGACCGTAACCGGTGACCTCAGGCAACTGGACTACCTGGGGAAAGACCATGCTGGCGGCGAACATCGCGAATCCGAACACGATGGATGCGAGGTTGGTGAAGAGCACCTGGCGGCGGATGGATACGCGTAGATCCACCAGCGGCTTGGGGGTGCGTAGTTCCCACCATGCCCAGAATCCGAATATCAGGATCGCGGCGCCGAACAGGGAAAGCGTGAGGGTGCTTGTCCAACCCCAGTCGCCACCCTTGGAAATGGCCAGTAGTAGAGCGATGAGGGCGGCTGAGAGCGAGATTGCCCCGCCGAAGTCGAACGTGCCACCCGTGCGAACCGTCGATTCGGGGACCAGGACGACAACAAGTCCAGCCGCAAGAGCGCCGAGCACGGCTGACGCCCAGAACAGGACGTGCCAATCCGCGTATTCCGCGATCAGGGCCGCGATCGGAAGACCCAGCGCGCCACCGACTCCCAGCGAAGCGCTCATCATCGCAACGGCGCCGGCGAGTTTCTTGGGCGGAAGTACGTCGCGCATCACGCTGATACCCAGCGGGATGACGCCGGCCGCAAGACCCTGGAGGATTCGGCCGGCAACGAGGGGGATCACGCTCGAACTGAGTGCTCCGACCACCGAACCGGTCACCAACAGCGCCATGCTGATCAGGAGCAGACGGCGTTTGCCGAACATGTCGCCCAACCGGCCCATGGTCGGGACGGCGACGGCAGCTGCGAGCAGGGTGGCGGTCACCGCCCACGCGGTATCGGACGCCGGCGCGTTCAGGTACTCGGGCAGATGCGGGATGATCGGGATCACCAGCGTCTGCATGAGCGAGACGACGATGCCGGAAAACGCCAGAACAGCCACCACTGCGGTGGTGGCTGGTGACTTCGAGGTTTGTGGCGGCGTTGTTGGTGGTGGAGAAGTCGGTGGTGGAGAAGTGTTTGACGACATTGCGGTAACTCCATCGGAGGAAGTACGAAAGTGGTTTAAGTCAGTTGCTTGAACTAAACTTAAATCAAGTGACTGACTTAAGGGAAGGGTGTGTCTCCGATCGTGACGAACATCTCCGGTGCCGAGCAGCTTCGGACGGTCGAGGATGATGGTGACCATGACTACGAGGGCTGAAGATGCGACGGCCGAAGCCGGCGTCGCGGCAAATTCCGCGCGTTCTGCTGCAACCCGAGACCGCATCCTCGCCGTCGCCGAGCAACTGTTCGCCGAACACGGAGTTTTTGCGGTCTCGAACCGTCAGGTGAGCGAAGCGGCAGGTCAGGGCAACAATGCGGCCGTCGGATATCACTTCGGCACCAAGACCGATCTGGTCCGCGCGATCGTGAACAAGCACTCCCAGCAGATCGAGAAGAAGCGCGGCGAACTGCTACGGAAGGTTGAAGGGTCGAAGGACGTTCGAGATTGGATTACGTGTCTGGTTCGGGCGTCGACCGATCACTACGCTGAAATGGGCGGCCCGACCTGGTACGCGCGGTTCAGTGCGCAGATTCTCACCGATCCAGTCCTGCGGAAAATCGTCTACGACGAGGTTCTGGCCTCGCCCACCCTGCAGGAGACGCTTCGCGGACTATCAGCCTGTCTCACTGACATGCCGATGAGTGTTCGACGCGCTCGCGCGGACATCGGACGCAATGCGATCGTGCACATGTTCGCCGAACGTGAGCGCGCGCTTGCCGAAGAGGGGCCGGATGAAGTCACGTCGTGGGAGGACTTCACGACCGACCTCGTCGACGCATTGGTGGGTCTTTGGACTGCCCCGATCAGCCGCTGACCGGCCGCTCATCTGCGCTGTCCACCCGTTCCGGCGGAACCCTGCGCAATGGATCTTGTGCCGGTGGAAGATCCAGGAGCAGCCCGACTCCCGCAAGAATGATGGCGAGCCCACTGACGAGCGCGAACGTGACAGGCTCGTTCAACCACAGCACTCCGATCGCTGATGCCGAAATCGGCACCAAAAGAGTGACGGCCGATGCCGCGACTGGGCCCGCCTGGCGAATGATCCAGAAATAGACCAGGTAGCCACCGGCGGTAGCCCCCAGCCCCAGGGCTGCCACGGCGATGAGTGGACCGACGGTTATGGGCCCCGGTGGGGGAGCGACGGCGGACACGGGCACCAAGAGGGCAACCGCGGCAAGTTGTTGGCCGAGGGCCAGTGTCATTGGTGGAGTGTCCTGGAATGACTTTAGTGCGTAGACACCTCCGACTGCATACAGCAGCGCCGCAGTCAACGACGCGCCGACGGCCAGCATTGCGCGGCTGTCGAGCGCTGACGGAATCCCGCCGACGAGCACCGAGACGCCGGCAATGCCGATCGCAACACCCGAGATTTTTCGCCAGGTGATCTTTTGCCGAAGCCAGAAGGCGGCGACGAATACCGTGAACATCGGAGTCGTGGCATTCAGGATCGACGCCGTCGACGAGTTGAGTCCGACGATCGCAGTTGCGACAAGCGTGAGAGGCCCAGCGACGTTGAGGGCCGCCAACAGTAGGAATGCGGGAAACCGGTGACCGACTGCGTGCCAGGTCGATCTGCTGGAGGCCGTTATCAGTGCGAGAACCAGCGCTGCGACTATGAAGCGGGCATGCGTCGTGCCGACGGCGCCGAAGGTTGGGGCAGCCACGGCAACCAGTGGGAACGAGCTTCCCCAGAGTGCGCCGACCAGCAGCAAAGCTCCAACCACGGCGAATCGGCTGCTGCCGATTGCCTTTCGATTCTTCATTGAGCCTCTTCGTCAAAGACCTTGCGGACGTGGATGGTCAATGCCTCGACCTACCCTATACCCCCAGTAGGTATCATGACTATTGTGTCATGATGATGCAGGTGGTCGGGGATTGCTTGACGGCTAATTCGTTTTCCCACAATGGTTTATGTGGCGAGGTGATGACCGTACGCGCCTTCGCACATTCTCCAGTATACCTATAGGGGGTATATTTATAGATGTGTGAGGCTGGCTTCTCGGCTCACCGCCGTCCCCCCCCGAGAGAACAGGAATCCCAATGAGCAGCTGTGGCTGTGGCAATACCCCGAAGACTGACGCCAATGGCGTTGCAGGCACTGTCGGTACGGCGATGCCGACCGGCGGGAAAGACCTACTCAACTCTGGGAGTGGTGAACTCGTCGAATGTCGGGTCATGCCCGGCAGTGTGATCGAGAAGGCGCGTGCCGAAGCGGAAGGCCTGTTCCGTGACTTCGAAGGCAATCGGTACTGGTTCTGCTGCAAGGGATGTGGTCCTCGATTCGACGCAAATCCCAGGAAGTACGCCGACGTGAGCTGAGCGAAAAGTGGTGGTGCAGGCGATGTCTGCACCACCACTTTTGTTGTAGCGCCGTCGGTGTTCGGGCGGACCGTCATCATCAGACAGCGCGAGCACAAGCGCACTGGGTAGCCGCCAAGGTGCATTCGCCTTGCGTCGTTTCGTATGACGGGGGTGCGGGCAATTCAGCACCGGTCTCCCGAGGCCAAAGTGCAAATCCTGCAACGGCTCCCGCTGCGGCAAGCGCTGCGAGGATGCTCCAGGTGACCGCAAATCCCGCGCTCGTGCCGACCCATCCGGCGATCGGATAGGTGACAAGCCAGGCGAGGTGCGACAGCGAGAACTGGGCTGCGAACACCTCCGGTATACCTGTGGGGTCCACGGAGCGCCGAAGCACCTTTCCGGTCGGTGTGACGATCATGGCCATCCCGGCGCCGATGAGTGCCCACACTGAGGCTGTGAGTATCCACGTGAATACGCCGGCCACGGCGAGGGATGCTGCCGCGCCGGCGCTGAAGACCAGAACGACGGAACCTGCTGTCATCACGGTGCGTTCAGCGGTTCTGTCGAGAATGCGTGGAAGAAGCAGAGCGGTCACCAGCGTGCCGGTGCCCGATGCGGCAAGCATCCAGGCCACGTCGGATTGGGTTCCACCGAGCTCGTCGCGAACGTAGTTGACGGTATTGACCACCACGATCGAGCCGGCTGCTGCCACCACGAGATTGAGGGCCATGATGCCGCGCAGTCGCGGTGTGGTCACGAAGATTCGCACCCCCGACGCGATCCGATCCCACGCCTTGCGGTGAGTACTGGGACGAGCGTTGGGGATTCGGGTGGCCAGCACGAGCAGCGCCGAGACGGCAAAGCCCACGGAGGTGGCGACGAACAACAGGTTGAACGTCATGAAGGACAACGCGACTGCGGCAAGAACAGGGCTGAGCAGACTTTCCATCGTGTAAGCGACCTGCGATGCCGACAGCGCGCGGGTGAAATCGGCCTCGTCGGTCACGATGTCAGGGATGACCGCTTGGAACGTGGGAGTGAACGCTGCCGACGCAGCCTGGAGAACGCCTACCAGCACGTAGATGTGCCAGATCTCGCTGACGAAGGGCAAGGCGATCACTACCGCTGCGCGAAGGACGTCGAGTGCGACGAGGAAAGCTCGTCTCGGCAACCGATCTACGTACGCCGCTGCGAGCGGAGCGATCACGACGTACAGGGACATCTTGATAGTCAGCGCGGTGGCCAGCACGGCTCCGGCGCTCGGTCCGGCGAGTTCGTATGCGAGTAGACCCAACGCAACCGTCGCCAACCCAGTGCCGAACAGCGCGATGATCTGGGCGCTGAAGAGCAGGCGATAGTCGCGAATCAAGAACAGACGCATGCTGTTCCGTTCTGGCACGGTCCTAGCGGTCCGGTTCATCTGGTTTCACTCCCGCGACAAGATTGAAAGCTCCGGTCAGGACATTGAGAGCGACGATTCCGACTACGTCGGCGATCTCGCGATCACCGTAGCCGTACGCTCGAAGGTCCGATATGTGTTCGTCGGAAATCGAGGCAGGTTCCCGGTAGACGCGCAGTCCGAGGTCGATCATTGCCGCGATGGCGGGATCGGCCGACGTGCCCGCGCGGGCACGCTCGATCTCGTCCGCCTCGACGCCGTTGGCGTGCGCGGCGGCAACGTGGGCTTCGAGGCAAACAGCGCAACCTTGCTGGACCTGCACAGCGATCGAGATTCGTTCGCTGATCTTGCGGTTCAACTTCGCTCGCTTCATTGCCCGGCTGAGTTGCAGATAGCCACCCAGCACAGCGGGTGAATGAGCCATCGCCGCAACCATGTCGCCGACCTGTCCGTGACGGTTGACGAGCTCGGCGAGCAGGTCTTTGGATGTGCCGACAGCGGTGGCCGGTGTGAGAGGTGCAAGGCGTGACATGAGTTGTCCTAGGTGGTTCCGATGGTGGTGGGTTCGGTGGACGATCGCCCGCCGAACCCACCACCGGAGTTGGTCAAGAATTGACGGTGGACTTAACGGTTCGAGACTCTTCGACTCTGGGTGAGCGCATCACTACCGCGGTGATTCCCGCGCCCACCACTGCGATGACGGCTGCACCGATGAACACTGCGGAGAACCCGTTCGTCAACTCCGTCAGGTCACCGAGTTGATCGGCGCCGAACATCGCCGCGATCGCGGTCATCACCGCGAGACCGACAGCCGAGCCGACCTGGTAACTGACGTTGACGATGCCGGAAGCCAATCCACCCTCCTCTGGGCGTGCGGCCGAAATCGCCGTACCCAGTGAAGGAATGAACGCCAGCGTCATACCGGCCGCAGCTACCAGCGAGGCCGGCAGCACGTCTACCCAGAAGTTGCCGGTGGGCCGGATCAACGACATCCAACCCAAACCTATTCCCAGGAACAGCAATCCGGCGACGATCATCGCTTTTGCGCCGAAGCGCGCCATGGCCCGTGGTGCCACGACGACCATGCCGAGCATGACGAAGATCGTCATCGGCAGCAGAGCCGCACCGGCGGGGAAGGCGCTGTATCCAAGCACTTGCTGCAGATACAGGTTCAGGAAGAACCACATCGGTATCCAGGCGGCGCCGAGCACGAGCTGAGCGATGTTCGCGGCACCGAGGTTGGGCGCCTTGAAGATTCCCAGACGCACGAGAGGCTCCCGACGCTTGGACTGGATCAATACGAATGCACCCAACAGAGCGGCCGACACGGCGAGCGCCAGCCACGTCTGCCCGGATCCCCATCCGACATCAGGTGCTCTGACGATGCCGAAGACTCCGACAGCAAGACCTGCGGTGACAGCGAGTGCGCCGAGGAAGTCGATCGACCCGGTACGTGCCGGTGCGTTCGGCATCAGGAGGGGAGTAGCGATCAGCGCGATGACGGCGATGGGAATGTTGAGGTAAAACACCCAAGGCCAGCTGGTGTATTCGGTGATGACGCCGCCGAGGAACACTCCGGCCGTACCGCCTGCCGGGGCGGCAGCGCCGTAGATGGACAGCGCCTTGGTCATCTCTTTCTGCGTGCTGCCGAACAGCATCATCAGCAAGGTGAGCGCCGATGGTGCGATGAGTGCGGCACCGGCACCCTGAACGGCGCGGCCCGCAAGTTCGACGGCAACGTTACCGGCGGCACCGGCGACAACGGAACCGATCAGCAGGATCAGCCAACCAGCGGAGAACACTCTGCGGGCGCCGAACAGGTCGGACAGGCGGCCGCCGAGGAGGAGTAGCCCGCCGAATGCGATGACGTACGCATTGAAGACCCAGGTCAGGCCTTCCTGGGAAAAGCCGAGATCGCTCTGCATCTGGGGGAGAGCGACACCGATGATCGAGGTGTCCATGATGACCATGAACTGAGCGGCGGCGATCAACGCCAACGCCCACCACTTACGGGTGGATTTCGGTTGTGTGGACATTCTGAGTTCCTTACCTCTACGGGGTATAGGTGATGCTCGTGTGGTCAGGGGGTGTCGAAAGCGAGCCTGGGCGACATCGGCGCAGCGCTTCGTTGAGGTGCGCGGGGAAATGCTGTTCTTGGAACTCATTCGGCCGGCGCTCTGCGTAGATGCGCATCGGATCTCCTTCGAGTGAATTCAGGGTGTTCGAGTAGTTCGTTGCATACCCTAGGGGGGTATGGTACAAATTGCAACAGGTTCGAATTCAAGGAGTGTCGAACCCGACGCAGACGGCAACGGAAGTGCTGCCGACCCAAACTTTGGAGGGCAAGATGTTCAGCAAGAACGGCTACACACTGGAATTGGTAACGTCGGAGGCGACTGTCGGCAGCAATGTACCTCTGCAATTCCGGATTCTGGATTCAGCGGGAACTCCGTTGACTCAGTACACGGACACCCACGACAAGCAGTTGCATCTGATCGTGGTCGGTCTGGACCTGACCGAGTTCCAGCACGTGCATCCCGAATTGGATGAGAACGGAAACTGGCATGTGTCAGTTGATTTCGCTCATTCGGGAGACTATCGAGTCTTCGCTGACTTCACCCCGGACGGCGGTGACGGAATCACGCTGAGTGCGGATGTACGCGTCGTCGGCTCCTATGATCCCCGGCCGTTGCCTGCCGCTGCTGCCGCCACGACGGTCGACGGATACACAGTCTCCCTCGAAGGCGCGGCCCATGCCGGCCAGACATCGAAGCTCACGCTCTCGGTCAGTCGTGACGGAATCCCGGTCACAGACTTGCAGCCCTACCTTGCCGCGTACGGGCATCTGGTCGCGTTGCGTGCCTCCGACCTCGCATATCTCCATGTGCATCCGGACGGTCATCCCGGTGACGGTGTCACGCCAGCTGGTCCGGCAATCACCTTCTACGCCAACATGCCGAGTGCCGAGGACTACCGATTGTTCTTGGACTTCAAACACGACGGGGTGGTGCGTACAGCGGAATTCACGCTGACGGCCGACAATGCGACCCCACCTGTGTCCGAACATGCGAACCACGCGCACCACGGGCACTGAGATCGAATGCGTTTCGCAGCAGCGGGAAAACAGGCATCGGCAATCGCCATGCACCCATCTGTTCGTGCAGTGGCGAAGTGCCTGGCGATGTGCGCAGTGATTGCTCTGCAGGACAACGGAAGCCGAAGAGTATCCGCACCTCGCCCCGGAAATGAGAATTGTTGCGACATCACGCGTTGACGAAAAGGAGGACATCGAATGTCGGAAGCGACAGAAGTTGGCAGTGCTCCAGGCAGTAATTCGACTGGCGATGCATGCTGCACGAGCGATTCGCACGGCTACATCTCCGCCAAGGACGACTACCTGGCGCGACTGCGTCGCATAGAAGGTCAATCTCGTGGCCTGCAGCGGATGGTCGACGAGGACAAGTACTGCATCGACATTCTCACTCAAGTCGCGGCGATGACCAAGGCTCTCCAGGCGGTAGCCATGGGCCTGCTCGAGGACCACATCGGCCACTGCGTCGTCAAAGCCGCTGTTGCCGGTGGACCCGAGGCGGACGCGAAGATCAAAGAAGCGAACGACGCGATTGCGCGATTGGTCCGCTCGTAGAACTGTGCTCGATGAACATTGATACGTTGGTGCGCATGTTCAGCATCGAGATCCGTCGTACATTCTCTGCGAGGCAAGGGCTTCCGGCGCCGGTTCGGGCACTGAAGAAACTGCCGCCGCTGATGCCTGTCGAGGGATTTCGGGTGACGATGCGAGTGGCGTTCTCGTTCGAGGACGACCAACTCGGAGAACGTGGATGGTTTGTCGACACGGACGCTCTGGACGAGTCCGTCGATCGATGTGCCGAGCAATTGGCGAGCGGTGCCTGGCCGGAGATTTTCGATTTCCGACCGTCATTCGAGAACGTTGCGAAGTGGGCTTTCACTGAACTTGCGTCCAGCATTCCTCAGCTGACCTACGTCGAACTCGACAACGAGACGATCGGTGTGGCAACAAGATACGTCAGATCACACTGATCTGACGTATCTCGTTGACGCACCGCGTTCGGTCGACCTGCCTACTGGTAGAGGCGCAACGCAGAACCGATGAAGGTCTTACCGAATGCGAGTCCGGCCTTGTTGAAGTAGAAGCTCAAGACCGTATCGGCAAACGGGACTGCGGACACCGTTTTGGTGATCTGTGACTCGGCGTCTGCCCACTCCGCGCACGCTGCGTCGCCGGTCAAGCCGGATGCCTTGGCAACGGCTGCTTCGTAGGCGGGGTTGTTGATCGAAGAGAAGTTCTTACCTGCTGCCGGAGCAGGACCGGAGAAGAACGGGACGAACCCGCTGGGAACCGAATTGTTGATCTGGATCCACGCGATGTCCCACTGGTTGTTGTCTTTGCCGCTGAGCATGACGTCGACAACCTTGGTCTGGTCGGCTCCTGTCACCTCGACGGTCGCGCCGAGGTCGGACCATGCCGTCTGAGTGAGTTCGGCTGCTGCGCTGCGCGCATCTTCGCCGGCAGCGTAGAAGAGGCGGAGGGTCAGCGGCTTTCCGTCCTTGCTTCGCTTGCCGTCAGAGCCGGCGGTCCAACCTGCAGCGTCCAGTGTTGCCTTTGCTGCGCTGAGGTCGAAGTCCGGAATGTTGCCTGCGACAGAGTCGTACACGCAGGCGCGGGGTTCGACGGAGACAAGACTTGTTGCGCGGGTGCCTTGGCCGCCAGTGATCACTTCAGCGAGATCGTCGAGATTGACGGCCTGGACTAGAGCTTTTCGAACGGCGGGATCACTGGTCGGATTATCCGCAATCTGATTGAAGTACATCTGACCGGCGGGAAGTGGGCGCTGGACCGAGTCGAAGTTGGCGGCATCGATGCGATCCTTGTCCGGACCGGCGATCGGAGATGCGCTCAGTTCGCCCGAGAGAAGCTGGTTTGCTGCGGTGCTGACATTGGGTGCCATGACAGCAATGACCGTCTTGGGGACACCCGGTGTGTCGGAGGTGGTGTCGTCGGGGCCCCAGCTGTAGCCGTCACGACGCTCGAACGTGTAGTGGTCGTTGGCCGAGACTTCGGTGACTTCGAACATGCCGGAGCCCAGCGACTTGTTGTTCGAGGCGGTCGGATCCTCGAGTCCGGCATCGCACATGATCGGGAGGCGGCTGATGGTGAGGAGGAGGAACGGGGTCGGCGCCGGAGTGGTTACCGTGATGGTGCGGGTGGCGAGATCGGCAGTGGCCGAAGCGCCGATGGGAACTGTGGTGCCACGTTGTTGTGAACCCTTGGCCGGATCGGCGACGAAGTTGATGTTGTTCGCGACGGTCTGTGCGGTCAGCGTCGATCCGTCGGTACAGGTCACGCCTTCACGAATGGTGAAGGACGCGGAGGTCGGCGTTTCTTCCCACTTCTCGGCCAACCATGGTTTGAATTCACTGGTTTCAGGATCCTGGTAGACCAGGGAGTCGTACGCCAGCTTCGAGATTTCCGCGGTTGTCGCCGAGCCGGACATGATCGGGTTGAGTGCGCCGGGATCGCCTTGCAACGCATACCGGAAGGTTCCGTCTGTCAGAGGCTCACTGCCACCGGAGCCCGAGGACGTGCCTCCCGAGCTGCAAGCCGACAACACGAGCGCGAGCCCCGCGGTCGCGGCAAGCGTCGAATAGGAGCGGTGTTTCATTGTGCCTCCGTGAAGGAGCCGGGGCCCGGGAGTGAATCGTGAGGGCGCAGTCGAGTGTGACCGCTAAATCTTGGCGTAGGACGTGACGGGCATCTCGGTTGATCCTCACGAAAATCCGGCAGATTTTTGTTCGATTTCACGAAGGCTGGAGTTCTGGCTCAGTTCAGGGGGAGTCGAGGGCACTTCGATGTGGCCACCCGGTCTCCGTGAGTACTACGGCCGGAACCGAGGTCGCCGGGGCGATCGGGCCGAGACCGCGGAGATCTTCGTCGTCGTCGATCTCGGACCAGAATTTTTCAGAAGAAACATCGAGGCCGAGAACGATCCACGGCGGTCCGGCCTTTTGAAAGGCAAAGGAGACGTTGCCGGTTCGAGGAACCGTCGCATCGAACAAATGGTCTCCGACGGGATAACCCTGCTGCTCGCCGATCAAAGTCACGGTCGTCGGTTCGAAGGATGCCTCGCGCAGAATCTGCTCCACTGCGCGGTCGAAGCTCTGCTGGGCGCTGAACTCTTTGTCCGGCTTCGAACCGCTGAACTCGGGAAAATGCGCACAACACAAAACATGAGAGCCTGCTGAGGTGCAGTACAGGCGAAACACGGGAAATCCACCGGCCACGACGCGTGACGTTAGCAGAGCGTCGAAATGAAGGAATTGCTGTTTCAGCAAAGATTGTTGCGTGAATTGCGGGAGATGTTCATCCTGGATGAATGAGCCACGAACACCACAATCACCACGAAAACTCCGATACCACCGAGAATCCGTACGCCAAGGCGGACGCACAATTCTGGAACTCGCTGTACGAAGAACGCCCAGCGCGGTGGAGCGGAAACCCCAACCCGCAGTTGATTGCCGAGGCCTCCGACCTCGCGCCGGGCACCGCACTGGACGTCGGTTGCGGTGAAGGCGCCGACGCTTTGTGGTTGGCGCGTCGCGGGTGGAAGGTCACCGGCACCGACATCTCGTCGGTTGCGCTCGGTCGCGCCCAGGCTCACGTCGAGGGCGAGGGCGTCGACATCGAATGGCTGGAAGCCGATCTGACGAAGTGGGATCCGCAGGGTCGTTCGTTCGATCTGGTGTCTGCGCAGTTCTTCCACATGCTCGAACCCGCGCGCGGGGAATTGTTCCGGGCGCTCGGCGATCTGGTCGCGCCGGATGGGCATCTTCTGATCGTGGGCCACTCGCCCCACGAGTCGCCCACCGAGCATCATCGGGCCATGCTGCATACCCCGGAATATGTGGAGTCGCTGTTCACCGATGGGTGGAAGGTGCTGGTCTCGGAGTCGCGGGAACGTGATCTCCCCGCGACCCCCGAGATGCATCACACCACGGATACCGTTGTGCTGCTTCAGCGATTGAGTGCGAGTACCGACAGCAACTCGTAGGCGACGTGAGCCGCTGCGATACCGGTGATCTCGGCGTGGTCGTACGCCGGCGCTACCTCGACGATGTCGGCGCCGACCACGTTGAGTCCCACCAACCCCCGCAGTGTGTTCAACAATTCGCGAGAGGTCATGCCGCCCGCTTCGGGTGTTCCGGTGCCCGGGGCGTGGGCGGGATCGAGTACGTCGATGTCGACGGAGACGTACACCGGC
The DNA here is from genome assembly GCF_042738325.1 of Rhodococcus sp. NPDC059969. Classification (NCBI taxonomy): domain Bacteria; kingdom Bacillati; phylum Actinomycetota; class Actinomycetes; order Mycobacteriales; family Nocardiaceae; genus Rhodococcus; species Rhodococcus sp. NPDC059969. The sequence goes on from NZ_JBHWUF010000006.1 coordinate 62,952, forward strand.
CCACCGTCGAGGCGCTTGCGCATGCGCTCGACGATGCTGGCGACGCCGTCGACCTCGTAGTCGTCACTGCGGATCACCTGGAAGCCGAGGACGCGGTCGTCCTCGAGGTCTTGCTCGCTGTAGAGCGGTCCACGGATACCGATGTGCTGCGAGCGCTCCATGTCGATCAGGCCCTCTTCGCTGGCGCGGCGGAAAGGGGTGCCGTGGGTGAATGGCTGACCGAAGTAGGTGTCCCAGGTGTCGAGGTGAGCGTCGAAGTGCAGGACGGCGATCGGGCCGTGATCGCGGGCCAGTGAGCGCAGGATCGGCAGTGCGATGGTGTGGTCGCCGCCGAGCGTGAGCACGGAGGAACCGTCGGCGCGCAGGTCGGTGACGGCGGACTGAACCGTCGTGAGAGCTTCCTGAATGTCGAAGGGGTTGACGCCGATGTCACCGAAATCGGCTACCTGCTGGTTGGCGAAGGGGGAGACCTTGAGCGCCGGGTTGTACGGACGCAGCAGCTTCGACGCAGCGCGGATGTGGCCCGGACCGAAACGAGCGCCGGGGCGGTAGCTGACACCCGAATCGAAAGGAATGCCGAGAATCGTCACGTCGGCGCGCGAGACCTCGTCCAGGCGCGGCAGACGCGCAAAAGTGGTCGGCTCGGCGTAGCGGGGGACGCGCGTGGCGTCGACGGGTCCGATGAACGATCCGGGGTTGTTGGTAGCCATGTGCAGAGGTCCCTGCTCTCGATTCGGCGCACACCGGGCGCCCTTCAGTGATGTAGCTCTCTGAGCAAGTATGGTTTCTTCAAGAGGCTCGGTTGTCAACCCCTGTTTCCTGAAAGGGACACGGTGGTCGTGAAGGAGTGGGTTCAGTGGCCAAGGCGAAGGAAGCGGTCGAGCCGGTCGGTCCGCGCATCGGGGTGAGGCTCAAGGCGGCACGTCAGTCGAAGCGATTGACCCTCGACGACCTGGCCGAGGCCTGCGGTGTGACCAAGGGGTACCTCTCGAAACTCGAGCGCGATCACGTCAACGCGTCGGTGGCGACCCTGATCAAGGTGTGTGCGGTGCTCGAGATCCCCGTCGGATCCCTGTTCGAGAATGCGTCCGCCGGTGAAGTGGTTCGCGCCGACGCCATGCCGCAAATCAGCTTCGGCGGCGAGAAGATGACGGAGTACCTGCTCACGCCTACCAACGAGCGTCGAATCCAGGTGCTGCTCGGCGAGCTGGAACCGGGTGGCGGAAGCGGTCAGGAGTTCTACAGCCTGCCGATCGACGTGAACTTCGTACACGTGCTCGAGGGTGGCCTGCGGGTCTCGTTCGAGGGCGGTCGGACGGATCCGAACGGTGAGGCCGTCGACGCCGAGGACGTTGTGCTCGAGGCGGGCGATTCCTTCACATTCACGCCTACGCACAATCACAGCTTTCAGGCCGAAGGCGCGGTTCTGGCGAAGGTTCTGTGGGTCCTGAATCCGGCGTTGCCGGAAGGGCCCCGCGCCCCGTCTTCGTGAGACTTGATTGCGTGAATGTTGATTCTTAGGAAACAAGTGTTGACATGATTGGCGGCACCAGTCACGCTGGTAGTTGTCCCCGTCACACGCACCGTCGAAAATTGGCGTCACGGAACTCCTGAAGGAGCGAACCATGCATGTCGATTCTGTCCGAGTTGGCCTGTTTCAAGGTCCGCTCACCACACCGGACACCTTTGCGTCGGTGGAGTTCAACCTCGCTGCGATCGATACGGCAGCCCGTGAGGCTGCTGCGTCCGGTGCGAAGATCCTCCTGACGCCGGAGATGTCCGCAACCGGCTACGACATCGGCGAACTGGTGTCGCTGCGTGCGGAGCCGGCCGACGGCCCGATCTTCGATTCCGTCGCCGCGATTGCTCGCAGCGCGGGCATCGCAGTCGTCTACGGCTATCCCGAACTCGACGGGGGAGATGTCTACAACAGCGTGCAGGTGGTGGGCAGCGACGGCACTTCGCTTGCGCACTATCGCAAGACGCACCTGTTCGGCACGCTCGACCGCGAGCACTTCCGGCCAGGTGAGACCTTGGTGGTCGGGTTCGACTTCGAGGGCATCCGCTGCGGATTGTTGATCTGCTACGACGTGGAATTTCCCGAAGCGGTTCGGGCACACGCCGACGCCGGAACCGAATGGCTGATCGTGCCGACGGGTTTGATGACTCCTTACGAACACATTGCGCAGCAGGTGGTTCCGGCCCGCGCATACGAAAGTCAGATGTTTCTCACCTACGTCAATCGCTGCGGTGCCGAAACCGACCTGACCTACTGCGGGCTCTCGTGCGCCATCTCGCCCGACGGTGCCGAGTTGGCGAGAGCCGGGGGTGGTCAGGAGTTGCTCTTCGCGGATCTTGCTGCCGCCACCGTCGCGCAATCGCGCACTCTCAATACGCATCTCGACGATCGACGCCTCGATCTGTATCCAGACCGTTCTGTCACAACTGTCTCCAAGGAGAACCGTAGATGACCATCCCAGTAGCTCCGGACAGTTCCTCGGAACCCGGCAAGCAGCCGCCGCTCACGATGTTCGGGCCGGATTTCCCGTTCCCGTACGACGATTACGTCTCCAGCCCGGCGAGGCTCGGCTCGGTGCCCGATCTGGTATTGGGTACCGAAGTTGCCGTGATCGGTGGCGGCCTCTCCGGCATGATCGCGGCCTACGAGTTGCTCAAAATCGGCCTCAAACCGATTGTCTACGAAGCCGATCAGATCGGTGGCCGGATGCGATCGGTCGAGTTCGACGGGCACCCCGGAGTAGTCGCCGAGATGGGCGCAATGCGTTTCCCACCGTCGTCGACGACGTTGTTCCACTACCTGAACGAACTGGGTCTGCAGACCGAGGAGTTCCCCAATCCTCTTGCCGAGGTCACGCCCAGCACGGTCATCGACCTCAAGGGCGAGAGCCACTACGCGCACGCTCTCGAGGATCTGCCGCCGATCTACACCGAGGTGGCAAAGGCCTGGCAGCGCACTCTCGAAGAGCATGCGGATCTGATTCCGTTGCAGCAGGCCATTCGTGACCGCGACACCGCAGAAATCAAGCGGATCTGGAACGACCTCGTGGTGCGCTACGACGACCAGACCTTCTACGGATTCCTCGCCGCGTCGAAGCATTTCAAGTCCTTCCACATGCGGGAAGTGTTCGGGCAGGTCGGATTCGGTACGGGTGGTTGGGATACCGACTACCCCAACTCGATCCTCGAAATCCTTCGTGTGGTCATCACGGCCGCCGACGACGACCACCGCGGCATCGTGGGTGGATCACAGCAGCTGCCGATGCGGTTGTGGAACCGCGCCCCGGCGCAGATGGCGCATTGGCCTGCCGGTACGACGGTCGCTTCGCTCAACGACGGCAAGACACGTCCCCGCGTCACCGAACTCCGACGTACCGAGCCTGGCAACATCACCGTCACGGACTCCGAAGGTTTCATTCGAACCTATGCGAGTGCTGTTGTGACAGTGCAGAGTTGGATGCTGCTGAACAACATCAGGTGCGACGACGATCTGTTCCCGATCGACCACTGGACTGCGATCGAGCGCACCCACTACATGGGTTCGACCAAGGTGTTCGTTCTCGTCGACCGCCCGTTCTGGAAGGACAAGGACCCCGTGACCGGCCGTGATTCGGTGTCGATGACACTGACCGACCGTATGAGTCGCGGCACCTACCTGCTCGATCAGGGCGAGGGAAAACCTGGCCTCATCTGTTTGTCGTACACCTGGTCGGATGATTCGCTGAAGCTGCTGGCGCTCGACGCCACCGAGCGCATGAACATCATGCTGCGCTCTCTCGAAGAGATCTACCCCGGCGTTGACTTCCGCAGCCACATCATCTCGAGCCCGGTGACGCTGTCGTGGGAAACCGAGCGCGACTTCATGGGCGCATTCAAGGCGAACCTTCCGGGGCACTACCGCTATCAGGAGCGCCTGTTCTCCCACTTCGTGCAGAATGATCTCGAACCGCGTCATCGGGGAATCTTCCTCGCCGGTGACGACGTGTCGTGGACCGCCGGCTGGGCTGAGGGCGCGATCCAGACCGCGATCAACGCGGTATGGGGCGTCGTCAACCATCTCGGCGGCGCTGCGCCTACCGAGAATCCCGGACCCGGCGACGTGTTCGAGGAGCTCGCTCCGATCAGGTTGGGCGACTGAGCTCACCGCAACTGCCGAAATGTCGTGCCCGATGGGGGTTGGTACTCCTATCGGGCACGACCTCTTTCCGGTGATCCACGCAACACTGGAAAGTGTTCGGATCCAATAATTTCCAGGAGGGTGTTCAATGGCGAGCACATCATCGGCGACCAAGACCGCAGCTGCAGAATCGAGATCGGCAGGCGGTGATCGACCCGGTGACCCGGCGCTCGAACTGGTCGCCGAACTGGCGGCAGCGGGCCAGCGACTCGTCTTCCGGCAGGGTGACGACCTGAGCAGTGGTGACCTGACCTGCGTGGTGCTGTGGCCGTCCGGAGAGCCCTCCCTCTCCGATCTGTGCGAGAACTTCGAATCCCTCGGACTCCGAGTGTCGACGCACCGCCCGATTCCGACCGTTCTGGGTTCGGCGCACTACTTCACCTTCGAGCCGAGCACTTTCGACGGAGGTGCGCTGGAGAAGATGGCGGACGCCTTCGAAGCCGTCATCGCCGGCCAGACCCGAATGGACGCCTTCTCCAGTCTGATCGGACGAGCAGACATCACGTGGCGCGACGCAGAGTTGCTGCGCGCTGCGTGCCGTTTCCTCGCTCAGGCTCGTATCGGGTTGTCCGAGAGCTACATCGTCGGAGTGTTGGCAGCGAAGCCACTCTTCGTACGACAGGCGATCGAACTCTTCACCGCGCGTTTCGATCCCACCGTTGCGGGATCGCGTGAGACAGCCGTGGCTACCGCGGCATCGGCCATCGACGAATCAGTCGACGGTGCAGACACTCTGGACGAGGACCGCGTCTTGCGCGGCGTGCGTTCGTTCCTGCAGGCGACTCTGCGCACCAACTGGTACCTGCGCGGCGAGAGCGGCGACCCGCTGCCGTACGCGTCTTTCAAGATCGACTCGCAGTTGCTCTCCACCCCACAGAAGACCGTTCCCTTCCGCGAGATCTACGTCAGCGCACCCAATGTCGAGGGCGTTCATCTGCGTAGTTCCTCCGTCGCCCGTGGCGGCCTGCGTTGGTCGGATCGATACGAGGACTACCGCACCGAGGCCCTGAGCCTCATGAAGACCCAGAGCGTGAAGAATTCCCCGATCGTTCCTTCGGGTGCCAAAGGCGCGTTCGTGGTTCGGGGCACGTCGTCACCGACTCCGGCGCAGGTGCAGGAGTCGTACAGCACCTTCATTCGCGGCTTGCTGGACGTGGTGGACAACATCGTCGACGGCGCAGCGGTACATCCGGCCGAAGTGATCGAGTACGACGGTGAAGACTCCTACCTCGTCGTGGCAGCAGACAAGGGGACTGCACGGTTCTCGGACGTCGCGAACGGCATCGCCGTCGAGCGTGGTTTCTGGCTCGGCGACGCTTTTGCTTCCGGCGGTTCGGCCGGATACGACCACAAGGCGATGGGCATCACCGCTCGCGGCGCCTGGGTAGCGGTACGACGCCACTTCGCCGAGCGCGACCTCGACGTCGACACCGATCCGTTCACCGTCGCGGGCATCGGCGACATGTCCGGCGACGTGTTCGGCAACGGAATGTTGCTCTCGCACAAGATCCGTCTGGTCGCGGCATTCGATCACCGCCACATCTTCATCGACCCGAACCCCGACACCGAGACGACGTTCGCCGAGCGCGCTCGGCTCTTCACCGTGCCGCGCTCGTCCTGGGACGACTTCGATCGCACCGTGATGTCGCCTGGCGGTGGCGTCTGGCCGCGCAGCGCGAAGTCGATCCGCCTTCCGCTCGAGGCGCGTGCGGCCCTCGGCATCACCGTGGAGAAGCTGACCCCTCAGGAACTGATCCGAGCGATCCTGTGCGCTCCGGTGGACCTGTTGTGGAACGGCGGCGTCGGTACCTACGTGAAAGCGTCGACCGAAAGCAATGTCGACGCAGCTGATCCGTCCAACGACGCAGTTCGCGTCAGTGGTGACGAGTTGCGTGCGACGGTGGTGGGTGAGGGCGGCAACCTCGGTTTCACCCAACGCGCTCGCATCGAATATGCCGCCGGCGGTGGCCGGATCAACGCCGACTTCATCGACAACGCGGCCGGCGTGGCTACCTCGGACCGCGAGGTCAACATCAAGATCGCACTCGCAGCGTTGGACGCGACCTCGCGTAATGAACTGCTCGCGGCCGCTCAGGACGAAGTGGCCGCGTCGGTGCTCGAGGCCAGTGAAGATCAGACCCTCGCGATCAGCCTGGCCGAGCACCGCGCTCCCGCTCTGCTCGATCAGCACGAGCGGTTGATCGAGAACCTGGTCTCGGCGGGCGCGATGAAGCGACTCGAAGAATCATTGCCGGACGCCAAGGCTCTGGCGGTCAGGGCGCGTGCCGGGCAGGGTCTCCTGCGGCCGGAACTTGCTGTGCTGGTGGCGCAATCGAAGAACGTGCTGACGGCGGAACTGGGCGCGTCGACCGTCCCGGACAATCAGATCTTCGCCGATCGTCTCCCGCAGTACTTCCCGCTCTCCGTCGTCGAGGCTGCACCGGACGCAGTCCGCGCACACCGGTTGGGCCGCGACATCATCATCACCTCGGTGGTCGACGAACTGGTCAACCGCGTCGGACCCGGCGTTCTGTTCCGGCTCGAGGAACACCTCGGAGTCCACAGTCCGGAAGCGGCTCTGGCCTACGCTGTGGTCAGCGAAGTGCTTGGCACAGAGGACCTTCGACGCGAAATCCTGAACTCCGATCTCAGTGCCACCGAACAGTTGAAGGCTCTCGATCGCTTGCAGCAGTTGTTGGAATCCGAGATGAGCTGGGTGTTGCGCCGCCCGGGTGCCGCAGGCCGGTTCACCGTGAACCCGCGCGCCGACATCGATCGATGGGCCGCTCCGGTGCGGGAGCTCACCGAAGGTTTGTCGGCAAGCGACCGTATCGAGGCGTCCTTCGGAGCGCTCGCCCTGGCGGACATTGCACTGCAGGAGAATACGACGGCCGCGGCCGCGGCGGCGATCTACCGGGAACTCTCCGCCGCTCTCGATCTGGGCGATGTTCTCGGCGGCGTCGACGTTGCCGTCGGTGCCTCGCATTGGGAGGTCATGGGCAGCGCCGCCGTCCATGCCAGGTTGACGGCGCGTTTCGCGGACCTCGTGTCCGGTGCGCTCGGTGAAGGTATTCCGGACGTGGTCGAGCTGTGGACCGCCGCCAATCCACAAGCGGTGCGCCGGTTCACGGCTTTGATGTCGAGTGTGAGCCGCAGCGGAGCGCTGGACACAGCACGGCTCTGCACGGTCGACGCCGAACTCGAACTACTCGTTCGCGGTGCGTCCAGCTTCGCTTCGGTGTGTGCTGCGGAGCCTTCAGCGGCCCTCCCAGGCGAGTAGCGAGAGCAGTAGTTCAGCTCTGACCCTGGCCTGCCCGAGGTCGCATTGCAGCAGTTCCTCGATGCGTGCGATGCGGCCTCGGAGGGTGTGCCGGTGAACACCGAGTTCGGCTGCGGCCGACTCCCATTGGCCGTTCGCCTCGAGATAGGCGCGCAGTGACGCGACCAGTGCGGTTCCGTGTGCCTGGTCGTGTTCCGTCAGCACCGGGATGGTGTCCGCAGCCATGGCGATCAGTGCCTCACGGGCAGGCTCGGACGCCAGAATCGTCGACCCGCTCAGAGCGTCGAACTCGAGAATGCGCGCCGTGGCCGTCGTGAGGTTGGCTGCGGCGCGGGCCTGAACGAGTGCGCGCGGTGCATCGAGAAGGCGGTGAGGGGTGCTGATTCCGGCACGCACAGCTTTTGCCTCGGTGGGGGAGAGTTGCGCCAGTAGCGTTTTGGCTGTGTCGATGGTGTCGGTTCCACGAAGGAGTACGGTCAGCGCGCCGTCTTCGGATTGAGCGAACAGCGGGCGGCCTGCCCGGGCGAGAGCGTTGTCGAGTTCGCGGAGAACGGGTCCGAGGCCGGATCCGCGAACGTGGACTACACGAACGTTGCCGTGGGTGTCGCTTGCTTCGTCCAGATACGACGGCACGCCGTCCTCGGGAATTCGGCCGTCGAGCAGAAGCCCGAAAGCCATGGCATTGAGTCGGGTTCGCTCGGCCCGTAGCCGAACAGGCTTCTCGAGTTCGAGGGTGAGCAACGAGACGGCATGCCCGAGCAGCACTCTGTCGATGTTGCTCAGGGGCCCGGCGCCGGCCATGGCGAGGTATCCGTGCCAACTGTCGGTGACTCCGACAGGGGACAGTGTCAACGTCCGTTCGGGTGTGCTCTGCGAGATCGACGCCGGAGCGTTGGGATCGCGGGTGGTGGCCGCGACCGCGCGAACCTCGTTGATCAACGACTTCTGGTTTGCCGGGTGCACCGCGGTGATCCGATTTCCGACAAACGCCACCGACGTTTTTGTGGCGGTGGCCAGTTCACGCACGATCGCAGAGACGCCACCGCGCAGCGCAACTCGGGTGATGCGTGTCTGTACTTCTGCGGCGCGCAGTACCGATTCGTATTCCTGCTGGCTCAGGCGAGTCATCACCGCGCGCGTGACGGCCGCGAAGGGGGTCGTGAACGGCACTTCCAGCAGGGGAAGTCCGCGACTGCGGGCGGCGGCAATCAGGTCGGCGGGCACACTCTCGTGGGAAAGGCCGGTCCCGAAACCCAGAGCCGACACTTCTGCGGCGGCCAGACGGTCGATGTACTCGCTGTAGTCGGTGGCGTCGGCGCCCACCAGTGCCAGCCCGGTGGTGAGCACCAACTCACCGCCAGAAAGCCACGGTGTGGGGTCCGTCAGCTCTGTGGCCTGCGCAAACGTGACGGGATGGGTGGCGGCCGCTCGGTCGGTGAGCAGGGCCAGCGAGAGGTGTTTCTGGCGCAAGAGCCACGAGATCGGAACCGTCACCTGATCAAGGCTAGCTGTCGTTGCCGATATGGAGTAGCCCCGCAGCGTCAGGTATCCATTTCGGCAGTGCTTGCGGTGCTTCGCGCGTCGCATACTCGAATGCAATACACAACCGAGAGGGTGGTCACATGAGTGCAATCGAATACCGGCTTCCGCAGGAGCGTCGCATCGTCACGGAGTTCCCGGGCCCGCGCTCGGCTGCGCTCGCCGAACGTCGTAAGAAGGTCGTCGGCGCAGGCGTCGCATCCACCCTTCCGGTCTACGTCGCCGACGCAGACGGCGGAGTCATCGTCGACGTCGACGGCAACTCGCTGATCGACCTCGGTGCCGGTATCGCGGTGACCAGCGTCGGCGCTTCCAACCCGGCCGTCGTGTCCGCAGTTCAGGATCAGGTCGCCCACTTCACCCACACCTGTTTCATGGTCGCTCCGTACGAGGGCTACGTCGAGGTCGCCGAGCGTCTCGCCGAACTCACCCCCGGTGACCACGAGAAGCGTTCCGTGCTGTTCAACTCCGGCGCAGAAGCCGTCGAGAACGCCGTCAAGATCGCCCGTCACGCGACCGGTCGCGACGCAGTCGTCGTCTTCGACCACGCGTACCACGGCCGCACCAACCTCACGATGGCACTGACCTCGAAGTCCATGCCGTACAAGAGCGGCTTCGGTCCGTTCGCCCCCGAGGTCTACCGCGTCCCGATGTCCTACCCGTACCGCGAGGGCCTCAACGTCGACGGCTCCAAGATCACCGGTGAGCAGGCCGCACAGCGCGCCATCACGATGATCGAGAAGCAGGTCGGCGCTGCCAACACGGCCGCCATCCTCATCGAGCCCATTCAGGGCGAGGGCGGATTCATCGTTCCCGCAGAAGGATTCCTCCCGACGCTCGTCGCGTGGGCCAAGGAGAACGGCGTCGTCTTCATCGCCGACGAGGTTCAGGCAGGCTTCGCTCGTACCGGCGCCTGGTTCGCCAGCGATCACGAGGGCATCGTCCCCGACCTGGTCACGCTCGCCAAGGGCATCGCCGGCGGCATGCCGCTCGCCGCTGTCACGGGCCGCGCCGAGCTCATCGACGCCGTCCACCCCGGCGGCCTCGGTGGCACCTACGGCGGTAACCCCGTCGCCTGCGCCGCTGCACTGGCGTCCATCGACCAGATGCGCGAGCTCGACCTCTGCGGCCGCGCACGCACCATCGAGTCGACCGTCGTCGGCCGAATGAACGCACTGGCAAAGGAACTCGACGTCATCGGTGACGTTCGCGGTCGCGGCGCCATGCTCGCCATCGAGCTGGTCAAGCCAGGTGGACAGGAGCCGGACGCCGACATCACCAAGAAGATCGCCGCCGAGTGCCTCGCTGCCGGCGTCGTGATCCTCACCTGCGGTACCTACGGCAACGTCATCCGCCTGCTCCCGCCGCTGGTCATCTCCGAGGAGCTGCTCGACGACGCGTTGACCGTCCTCGAGACCGCCATCCGCTCTGCAGCGCAGGGGAACTGACATGTCCAACGTCTCGGATCTTCTCGACTCGGTACCCAAGGGTCTCTGGCTCGGCGGCAAGCTCGTCCCGGCCGAGAAGACCTTTGCGGTCTACAACCCGGCAACGGGTGAGGAACTTGCCCAGGTAGCCGACGCCACCGCAGCCGACGGTATCCGCGCGCTCGACCTCGCCGCTGCGGCGCAGGAAGACTGGGCGGCCACTCCGGCACGTGTACGCGGCGAGATCCTGCGGACCGCCTTCGAATTGCTGCACGCCCGCGCCGAGGACTTCGCGCTGATGATGACCCTGGAAATGGGTAAGTCGTTGGCAGAGAGCCGCGGTGAGGTCAACTACGGCGGCGAATTCCTGCGCTGGTTCAGTGAGGAAGCAGTCCGCATCGGTGGCCGTTTCACGCAGGCTCCGGCCGGCAACGGTCGCATCCTGGTCACCAAGGAAGCCGTCGGACCGGTCCTCGCGATCACCCCGTGGAACTTCCCGCTCGCCATGGGCACGCGCAAGATCGGACCGGCGCTCGCTGCCGGTTGCACGATCATCGTCAAGCCGGCCGAGGACACTCCACTGACCATGCAGCTTCTCGGTCAGGTGTTTGCCGACGCGGGTCTGCCCGACGGTGTGCTCTCGATCCTCCCGACGTCCGACGCGGCTTCCATCAGCGGACCGTTGATGGAAGATGCGCGTCTGCGCAAGGTCACCTTCACCGGCTCCACCGGCGTCGGAAAGCTGTTGGTGCGCAATGCCGCTGACAAGCTGCTCCGAACGTCGATGGAACTCGGTGGCAATGCACCGTTCATCGTCTTCGACGACGCCGACATCGACGCGGCTGTCGACGGCGCAATGCTCGCGAAGATGCGCAACGGCGGCGAGGCCTGCACCGCGGCCAACCGCATCTACGTCGCCAACTCGGTGCGCGAGGAGTTCACCGACAAGTTCACCGCCAAGGTTGCGGCCTTGAAGGTGGGCGCCGGTGACGCCGAGGGCACCAACATCGGCCCGCTGATCAACACCAAGCAACTCGCAACCGTCACCGGACTCGTCGACGACGCCGTGTCCAAGGGTGCTCGCGTTCGCACCGGTGGATCGGCACCCGAAGGCCCCGGCTTCTTCTTCACCCCGACGGTTCTCGACCAGGTGCCCGCCGATGCGCGCCTGCTGAAGGAAGAGATCTTCGGACCCGTTGCGGCAGTAGTCGGTTTCGACACCGAAGACGAAGCGATCGCGGCTGCGAACAACACCGAGTACGGTCTCGTGGCGTACTTCTACACCCGTGACATCGACCGTGCGATGCGCGTCTCGGCCAAGCTGGACACCGGCATGGTGGGCGTCAACCGCGGCGCGATCTCCGATGCTGCCGCGCCGTTCGGTGGCGTGAAGGAATCGGGCTTCGGTCGTGAAGGCGGAACCGAGGGTATCGACGAGTACCTCGATACCAAGTACGTAGCGCTCTAACTTGCTGTGCGCCTTTATTAACCGCGGGCGGTTAATAAAGGCGCACAGTTGTCTATTGACCTAACGGAGTCGGGCGGTAGTACTTGCCCTCGTGGTAGAGCAGGGGCGCGGCAGCGGATTCGTCGTCTTCTTCGGCGTGAACCCGCGTGACGAGTCCGATGACCAGTGTGTGATCGCCGACGGGGATCAGCTGGTCGACCTTGACGCGCATCCAACTGGGGGTGCCGTGCAGAACCGGTTCCCCGGTGTCGAGTACCGCCCACAGCGACTCGTCTGCAAAACGCTGATCGGCGCTACGCGCAAAGCGCTGGGCCAGATGTTGCTGGTGTTCGCCGAGAAGGTGGATCACCAAGGACTCGGCGGCCTTGAGTGCGTTGATACTCGACGACGTCTCCGCGATGTTGAACGAGACGAGCGGCGGCTCGAGGGAGACGGACGAGAACGAGGTGGCGGTGAAACCCACCGGGCCGGTACCCGAATCGAGGGTCACGACGGTGACACCGGCGGGGTGGCGGCGAAGCGCTGCGCGGTAGTCGCCGGCGCAGATGCCGGTGGACAACTCGGGCGTCGCCGCTACTTCGGGGACGTCGGGGGTGGTGTGGCTGGAAACGGCATTCGGCTTGTCAGACAACGGGAACTCTCCGGCTGGAACTCGAGGTGTGCGGTGTGGTCGAGGTGACTGCGCTCGGCATACACAGACATGCGTCGGTGCGGCACAGATCTACGTGCCGTCGTCGCCAGTGGTTGCCGGCCGGGGTCCTGGTTGCAGTGCACATGGTGCGTCCAACTATAGGTGGACGCACGTACGAGTGGTTTCGGACCGGGTTGGCTGAAGTGCTTCAGTCCATGTCGACGGCGAGGCCGGCGGTGATTCGGAGGAGTTCGGAGTACGTCGTGCGAAAGACCGTGTTGGGGTGCCCGGCGGCTGCCCACAACTCGGGGTACTGCTCGAGGGCGGTATCGATGTACGTCGGCAGGTTGGTGGGATGCCCGAGCGGAGCGACCCCACCGATCGGCTGGCCCGTCGCGGCCTTCGCCATTTCCAGCGGCGCCCGCGTGAGCTTGCCTTCGAGGCGTTCGCCGGTGGCCTTCAGGTTGACCTGATGTGCGCCGGAGACCAGCAGCAGGACCGGATCGTCGTCGAGAAGGAACACCAGCGACTTGGTGATCGCGCCGACCTCCACCCCGACGGCCGCCGCTGCCTCGGCCGCGGTATGCGTGGCGTCGGGCTGCGTGACGATGACGCCGTGGTGACCCCGCGAGATCAGTGTTTCGGCGACGTGCGAGGCGTTGGGGTGGAGGAGGCTCGTCATGAGTTCAGACTAGGACTGGTCGGCGTTCGCCACAGCTGGAGTCGGCGTCGTGTCGGTGGACTTTCGGTTACGACGGATCGTGAAGCCGAACAGCATGACCGCACCGATCAGCGCGTACAGGAAGAGCGTCAGGGCAGGCTGGCCGACGCCGACGTTGTTGAAGTAGACGATGCTCCGGACGCCCTCGGTGCCGGCGCCGGGTGTGATCCATCGGCCGATGGCGGCGTAGAACGAGGGAATCACGTTGGAGCCGAATGCGCCTCCCGCACTGGGATTGCCGAGGATCACGAAGACGGCGATAGCCAGCGGGACGGCCAGAACGCCGATGGCGGCGCGCAATCCGAGTGTGAACATAGCGGTGCCGAACACCACGGCTGTTCCCAGGATCCAGAGCGGGAACCAGTGGCCGGCGAAAGTTCCGAGTACATGTGAGGTGATGAGGGCGCCGAGGGCTCCCGAGATGACCGAGTAGATCGCGATCACGCCCGTGTGTGCGCTTGCCTGGCGGAGCGTCTTCGGCGCACCGATGAACAGTCCGATGGCTGCCGCGAGGAGGTAGCCGCCGACGACCCAGCCGACCGAGAGGTAGAAGCCGGAGAGGCCGCGGTTGTCGTGCGCTCCGACGGGGATCTCGTCGCGGACGACGAACTGTCGGTCCTGCGTTGCCTCGACCTTCGTGAACACCGCTTCGAGTGACGTCGCGATGGAGCTACCGCCCGCGCTCGCGGTGATCAGGGTGTCCGGTCCGGCCGGGTTGATGACAAACGCGCCCTGGATCTCTCGGTCGTTGATCATGCGGCGAGCGGTCGCCGTGCTGTCGACCACCTGAGCGTCGAGCGGGCTGCCGTCGATGGCGTTGAGTTTGTCGGCGATCTGCTGATCCGTGCCGTCGGGTGCGCCCTGATCGGCGATGACCGCGATTTCGATGTCTCGCGGAGTCGGCTGATGGAAGGCGGCGACGTAGCTGAGGATGAAGCCCATCTGCAGCAGGAGCACGCCGACGAACAACGCGGCCATCACCTTGGGTGCGCCGTACTTCACGAGCAGATTGTCGTGGTGGTGTTCGTCGTGGGTGGAGCTGTTGTCTGGTGCGGCGTGTGCTGGATGCGTAGTGGTCACGAAAGAGTCCTGATCTTGTCGAAAGTAAAGAGCTTGTCAATACCCGAGGTATTGAATACTCTAGGTATCGTGACTGAATCTCGTCAACCGGACTGGACTCCGGTAACCCGCCCCGGACGTGACGTGGTGCGGCAAAGACTGCTCGACGCTGCGGCGGAAGAGTTTGCGGAGCGCGGATTCAGTGCTGCACGTCTCACTGAAGTCGCTCGCCGAGCGGGCTTCACCAAGGGGGCTGTCTACTCCAACTTCGAGTCGAAACAGGATCTGTTCGCCGAACTGTTTGCGCAACGGTCTCTCGAACTGGCCGGCCGCGTACTCGCCGAGATTGCCGGCATGAACCCGGCGGATGCGGCGGGCAAAGGCGGCGAGGCAATTGCAACGTGGATGGTCGACGATCCGGGGTGGTCACTGCTCGTCCTCGAATTCGGAGTCCTCGCCGGGCGTGATCCGCAGATCGCTCAGGCGTACTTACGTGAGCGTCGCCACTTGCGCAGTCAACTCGTGGAGTTGATCGGCGAACGTGCCCGTGAATGGGGGGTGGACGATTCCTTCGACGTGCGGACAACCGCAATCTCGTTGATGGCCTTGATATCCGGGCTCGTTCTCGAGCACTCGGTGGATCCGGAAGAGGTTGATCAGAGTGTCATGGGTGCCGCCGTGACGGCACTCTTCGCCGGCGCCGTCGCACGGGCAGGATTGTCCGCCGTCTGAGTTGCTCGGTTGACAGGCAACAGATTTGAGAACTACCCTCTGGGTGCAGTACCTCGTTAGGTGAGGCTTCTGCACGAACACAGGCCACTGATCTCACGACGTCGAGAGACGCCCAAGGTTAGGACAGATCTCCCCGGCTTAAGGGGTGATCCAAAGTGGCTTCCCGGTTTGGATCGGGACACGTCGTGCAGTGCCAAAACTCGGACGTGGAGGTGTTTTCGCAGCTTGATGCCGGTTTCTTCCGGCGAAGGCGAGAGTACGTCGATATTCGGTTCTCCTGGCGTGTGCTGTGCGCATGCAATCGTGTGGCGTCAACGGACGCCCCGACCTTTCAGGAGGTGACCATCGTGGACGACCCGCCGAGTCGATATTCGACCCATCCTTCTGTTCTTGCCGACGATGCTCACCCCGGTCTTTTGCTCTTCAGTCACTGACTCTTTGCATCCTCGGCTTCATCTGCGCGGCTTTGCCGCGTCCGCTGACGACTTCCATTGTCGCTCAGCGCATTCTGCTGCCCTCATGCACTGACGTGGTCTGATGCGTTCGGGCAGCCGAGGAGATTCGTCATGTCATTTTCCGTTCTCGCATTGCGGCCACGGCCCACGAGAAACAGTGCACAACAAACACATTCAACAGTCCTGGCAAAGGAAAGCGCACAGGAATTGGTCGACTACTCGGCCTCGGACACGCGCACCGTCCTCGCGGATCTGACCACGACGGCCAACGGCCTTCGCGACGATCAGATCGACGATCTTCGTCGGCAATACGGGCGCAACGACGTCCGCCACGACCGCCCGGCGCCGGCAATCGTGCAGTTCGCGGGGGCCTTCAAGAACCCGTTCATCCTGATCCTGGTATTCCTCGCTCTGATCATGGTCGGGACGGACGTGGTGTGGGCGGACCCGGAAGACGGACCTTCCTACGAGGGCATCATCACTCTCGGGTTGATGATCTTTGTCAGTGTCTCACTGAGGTTCTGGCAGGAATATCGCTCGAGCCGCGCCGCCGAGGCGCTCAAGGCGATGGTGACGACAACAGTCGCGGCCACCCGCAAGATCAACAACACCGTGGTCACGGCTGAGATTCCGATCGAGCAGTTACTGCCAGGTGATGTAGTCCAGCTTGCCGCCGGCGACATGATCCCGGCCGATGTCCGCATCATCCGGGCCAAGGATCTACAGGTCAATCAGTCCATGCTCAGCGGTGAATCGATGCCGGCCGAGAAGTCTGCGGAACCATCCTCGGGGATCGACGTCGATCGACTGCTCGAAGCCGAGAACATCGGGTTCATGGGTACTTCCGTCGTGTCGGGCAGCGGCACCGCCGTTGCGGTGCACACCGGCAAGCGAACCTACTTCGGTGCCATGACAGCACAATTGGCATCCAAGCGACCCGAAACCAGCTTCGACGTCGGGGTGCGCAGCGTCAGCTACCTGCTGATCAAGTTCATGCTGATCATGGTTCCCGCGGTGTTCATCATCAACGGACTGACCAAGGACTGGAGCCAAGCACTACTCTTCGGCGTCGCCACCGCCGTGGGGTTGACTCCGGAAATGTTGCCGCTCATCGTGACGGCGAACCTGGCCAAGGGTGCGCTCCACATGTCGCGCAAGAAGGTGATCGTCAAGCAGATCAACGCGATTCAGAACTTCGGTGCCATGGACGTTCTGTGCACGGACAAGACCGGAACTCTCACCGAGGACCGCATCGTTCTCGGTGAGCATCTCGATACTGCCGGACGTAAGTCCGAGGACGTATTGCGGCTAGCGGCGGTCAATTCCGTGAATCAGACCGGATTGCGCAGTCTTCTCGACGACGCGGTGATCGAGGCCGCCGGTCCCGGAGTGGTCGAGGAGATCTCGCGTCGCCACGGGTTGGTGGACGAGATTCCCTTCGACTTCAAGCGCCGTCGACTCTCCGTGGTGGTCGACCACGGAGACGCCGATCTGATCGTCACCAAAGGTGCAGTGGAAGAGCTCCTTTCGGTCTGTGAATCGGTGGAACTGGACGGGGTGACCCACCAATTGACACCGGGATGGCTGGCCCGAGTCGACCGTCTGGTCGCGGAGCTGAACGGTCAAGGCAAGCGAGTGCTTGCGGTGGCAACAAAGACGGTCGTCGAAGAGCAGCGCCGCGAGTACTCGACGGCCGACGAAGAGGGCATGACCCTGGTCGGGCTGCTCGCGTTCCTCGACCCGCCGAAGGAATCTGCGGCCGGGGCGATCGAAGCCCTCGCGAGCCACGGAGTCGCGGTCAAGGTAGTGACGGGTGACAACGAACTGGTCGCCGAAACCGTCTGCGGCAAAGTCGGTATCGACGTGGGAACTGTTGTATCCGGCGCCGAGATCGAAGCGTTGAGCGACGACGCCCTCGACGAGTTGGTGCAGCGGACAACCGTCTTCGCGAAGACGGATCCGATGCAGAAGGCACGTATTGTCGAATCGCTGCGCCGGGTCGGCCACACGGTTGGTTTCCTCGGTGACGGCGTCAACGACGCACCCGCACTGCGGGCCGCGGACGTCGGCATCTCCGTCGACACGGCGGCGGACATCGCCCGCGAATCCGCGGACATCATCTTGCTGGAGAAGGACCTCGGCGTACTCGAACAGGGAGTCATCGAAGGGCGTCGTACCTTCGGAAACATCCAGAAGTACATCAAGATGACCGCGTCGTCGAACTTCGGGAACGTCTTCTCGGTACTCGTCGCCAGCGCCTTGCTGCCGTTCATCCCCATGATTCCCGTAGTTCTGTTGTTGCAGAATCTGATCTACGATCTCTCGATGCTCACGATCCCGTGGGACCGAGTCGACGACGACTTCCTCGCGAAGCCCCGTAAGTGGGAGACCAAGAGCCTGCGCCGGTTCATGGTGTTCATCGGCCCGATCAGTTCGATCTTCGACATCTCGACGTTTGCGCTGATGTGGTTCGTGTTCGCTGCCAACTCTCCCGAGCACGCAGCCCTGTTCCAATCGGGTTGGTTCATCGAGTCATTGATTTCGCAGACGCTGATCGTTCACATGATCCGCACCCGCAAGATCCCGTTCATCCAGTCGCGTGCATCGCTGCCGGTACTGCTCAGCACGGGCGCCGCCTGCGTCTTCGCGCTGGTGTTCCCGTTCACGTCCTGGGGTCATTCCCTCGGATTGGTTTCACTGCCGTGGAACTACTTCCCGTGGCTGGTCCTCACTCTCGCGGCATACTGCGTCGTCACGCAGGTGGCCAAGGGAATGTTCATCCGTCGATTCGCGACCTGGCTCTAGGAGTTCACCGTGGAAATTCACGTCATCCTTGTGCGGATTGCGCTCGGGCTCGTCCTCGGCGCTGCCGTGGGGATCGAAAGGCAATGGCGCGCAAGGATGGCGGGTCTGCGAACCAATGCGTTGGTGAGCTTGGGTGCGACGCTCTTCGTCATCATGGGCGCGTACGGGTTTCAGGGGCCGGACGCTGATCCGACGCGCGTCGCAGCGCAGATCGTCTCGGGGATCGGCTTCCTCGGTGCCGGGGTGATCATGAAGCAGGGGGCCTCGGTCACCGGCCTGAACACCGCCGCAACCTTGTGGGCCACGGCCGCCGTCGGCGCGCTGGCCGGCGGCGGAATGTACTGGGTGGCGGTGTTCGGTGCCGGCGCAATCATGTTGGCGAACACGCTGTTGAGGCCGTTGGGTCGGATGATGGATCACCAGCCTGCCCGCACCGGTCGCGAGGAACCGCCGGCGGACTATACCTTCGAGGTGACCTGCCACGGCGACGCCGAAGCCCACATCAGAGGTCTTACCGTGCAGTCCATTTCGAGGCCGGAGTTCCAACTGCGGTCAGTGCAGTCCTTCGATATCCCGGACAGCGACCGCGTGCGGGTGGTGGCCGAACTGGCTGCCGCCGAGCGTGACGACGGACTCCTGGAATCCGCCGTCAGCCGGTTGAGTCTGGAACCGTTGGTGACTCACGTTCGGTGGGAGGTGGAACCGTCGAAGTAGTTCCGCAGGCCAGTTAGCGCGCATGTTCCTGCGGCGCAAGAGAGTTCCCCGGTGCGATGTTCGCGCAGTTGGATGGTGCAGGCTTACCGTTCAATCGGTCGTCGACCCAAGCGAGCGCACCTGGGAGCCAGAGCATGGCGCCGAGGAAGTGGCTGATGGTGTCGTACTGGTCGTACTGAATCGCCAGGCCGGCGTCGCAGTACTTGCGTGCGAGGCTGCGGACGTCGCCCGTGATCATGACGCCGTCTCCTGCTCCGACGTCGGGGCCGCCGGGTTGGGTGCCCTCGATGGTGCCGTTGGCTGCTTGCGCGATGAACATCGGAATGGTCGGTGTCGCCGCGGTGCCCATGTTGATCTTGTTCACGACATCGACGTACTCGGGAACCGTATTGGGATCGGCGTACTCGGGTTTGACCAGATCCTGCCAGGTCAGTCCGGGATACTGCGCCAGCACATTGCCGATGGACGCGTCTTCGAGTCGAGCCATGACGTCGCGTCCACGGTCGCTGAGATACTGCCCGAAATCGATGTCGTACGAACGCGCAACGCCGACGACTGCCATGCCGACAACGCCGCCCCACCCGATGCTTCCGCTCGCGTAGCGAAGGTTGTTGGCCGGATTGACCAGCACGCCGCCCTGCGCGGCGCCGATTAAGTTGTCGTTGATCTCCGGTGCGTACGCGGGAGCGAGGATCGAAGCCCAGTTGGTGGCGATCGCTCCGCCGGAGTACCCCATCAGCGCGATCTCGGCGTCGTCGGTGATTCCGGTTTCCTGGACATCTCGAGCGGCACGCAGAGCGTCGAGCGTCATCATCCCGTATTCGGGTCCGGCAGCGAAGTTTGCATCCGGGCCCTCGGTGTCCGGGACGACGATCGTGTAGCCCAGCGCGAAGAGTGGGCCGAACAGAGCCGCTTCGATGCTCGTGAAGGTTCCGCCGATGTTGAAGTTGCGTCCACTCGGCGTCCAGTCACCGATCGGGGTGTTACCCGCGATGGCCCGCGACGGACTGTCGTCGGGGTTCAGCGAATCGTAAAAGGACTGGTACGAAACAACTTTGTTCGGTTGGGCGTTGGCCGGGCGCAAGATCGAGGTGACGTTGGCGGACGGCTGGCCGAGGGCATCGGTCGAGCGATAGAGAACCTGCACTGCCTGTATCGGGGTCGGGATGTTGAGCACGGTGTACGGCACGGTGCGAGTCTCGAGGACCGCACCCGGGGCGTACGACGAGAGGGGTGCCGCGCCGTCGTAGCTGTAGAAACCGTCATCGGGGGACTTGGCAAGGGCCGGCTGCGCGAGCGCTACCGGTGCGCCGACGCCTGTCAGTGCAAGCGCGAGTACTCCGACAACTGCGCGAGATACGACCCTTGACGACATACTCGTCCTCCACGTTGGTGTGCCACGCCCCACCCTGAGATCGTGGTGTGACGACCACCATATATTACTCGCGGGTAATGTGGGGATCGGTCAGATCGGGCGCCGTCTCGAGGTCTCGCCGCAGGAAGATCTCGGAGGATTCGCCCGGGAGTAACAAGACTCCGGTGTCGGTGTATCCCATTGTGCGATAGAAGTTCTGGGCTGATTCGTCGGCGAGGGTGGAGGTGAGAACCTGTGAGTGTCCCGCACGGTTCATCTGTTTTTCCCAATATGCGACCAAGGCGTGTCCGGTGCCCTGGTTGCGGTGAGAAGACAGGACGGTCAGCATGTTCATGAACGGAATTTCGTCCCAGAACAAGCCCCAGCGCAGCCACCCGACCGCTTCACCATTGTGCTCAGCGAGGAGCACCCGACCGCGTTTAACCACGGACGTGAGTTCCTCGGTTGCGATGTGCGAGTCATGCTCACGTAAGAACGGCAAGTCTGTCTGTGCTGCGACGCGAATGTTCACCACGGACATCAGTATCGCCGTTCAGTCGGCGACGGCGACCTTCGGCTTCGACAAGTAGACAACTCCGGGGATGTGGTTGGGGTCCGTCGGCAACTGCACGTAACCCGCCCGGGAGTACAGGCGAATGTTCCGGACGCTCCTACTTCCCGTGAACAACTCGAAACTGGTGATGTGCGCCGGAGCATTCTGTTCCACGTGCTGCAGGAGGCGCCGGCCGAGGCCGTTACCCGCCGAGTCCGGTGCCACCATGAGACGCCCTATCTGCCAAGCGGTCCCGTCCGCTGTGCCTCGAACGGCCCCGACGAGCCTGCCGCTGCGTCGTGCGGTCCAGACGGTCGACTCCTGAACCCAGGCCCGGACCGTGGGAAGGTCCTCGTGGAGCGGGGGAATGTCCATGCTGTTGTTGGAGATTGCCTCCGAAACCCAGCAACAGCGTTGTAGAACAAGGATTTCCGCGTCGTCCTCGTCGGTTGCGCGTTCTATGACTATCTCGTCCATGGTTTCCTTTACGAATCGGTTCTTCGTACCCGCAGGGCAATTGTTCAGCCGCAGGCTGAATGTGGCGCGCGGCTGAACAATAGCCGCGCGGCTGTGAATGCAGAAAGTTCCAATTGAGGCATAACAAACAAAACGCCCGCGACCAATTGGTCGCGGGCGTTTCGAAAAAGAACGTCAGACAGTTGCCGGAGTGTTCTCGTCCAACTTCGGATCTTCGTTCGCGATTCGCTTGTTGCGAATGAGGCTGCTGATGAAAGCAGCGCCGATCAAGAAGACGCCGACCAAGCCGGTGATGATCTCGTTGATGTGAACGCCGATGGACACCATCAAGATGACAGCCAGAGCGCCGATGGCCCAGTGGGCACCGTGCTCGAGGTAGACGTAATCGGAGAGCGTTCCCTTGCGGACCAGGAAGACCGTGATGGAACGGACGAACATCGCGCCGACGAAGCCGAGGCCGAGGGCGATGATGATCGGGTCCGCCGTGATGGCGAATGCGCCGATGACGCCGTCGAAGGAGAAGGACGCGTCGAGGACCTCGAGGTAGAGGAACAGGAAGAAGCCGGCCTTGCCGGTTGCCTTCGCGAGCTGCGTGGGTCCGCCGGACTTGGCGGTTTCTTCCTCTTCGCCTTCTTCCGGCAGATTGAACAGTTCGCCCAAACCGTTGACCGCGATGTAGGTGATCATGCCCAGAACGCCCGAGATCATGACGGTCGAGACCTTGTCGTCAGCGGCGAGGAACGAACCACTCAGTACCAGGACGATGCCGGCCACGACGACCGAAAGCTGATCGAGCTTGCCGATGCGAGCGAGGGGCTTCTCCAGCCAGGACAGCCAGGTGATTTCACGCTCTTCGAAGATGAAGCCGAGGAAGAGCATCAGCAGGAACATGCCACCGAAGGCAGCGATCTGCGGGTGAGCGTCCGTGAGGATGGTTTCGTAGCTCGGCTCGTTCGTGCCGGGGAAGTACGCCGCTCCGTCCGGCGGCGGGTTGAGCGCGAGGTCGAGTGCAGCTACAGGACCGAGTCCGGAAGCAGCCCAGACGATCACGAGTGGGAACACCAGACGCATACCGAAGACAGCGATGATGACGCCGATGGTGAGGAAGATCTTCTGCCAGAATTCACTCATTCTTTGCAGAACAGTGGCGTTGATGACGGCGTTGTCGAACGAAAGCGAGATTTCCAGAATCGACAGGATGATGACGAGGAACAGTGCCTCGGGTCCGCCGTAGATGAACGCAACGATCATCGCGAGGATCGAAATTGCGATGGATAAACCGAATATTCGCAGTACCACGGAGCGTGGCCCTTTCTAGTTGGTCAATGCAGAGTGGTTACTGCAAGCGGTCTCTCACCGCATCCGAACGTGAAAACGGGGAGGGTTCCACAGACTACTGCGGAACCTTCCCCGAGTCAGCTCGTCGAGAGCGAAGATCAGACGTTGACGCCGTAATCGCGCGCGATGCCCGCGAGGCCGGACGCGTAGCCCTGGCCGATTGCGCGGAACTTCCACTCTGCACCGTTGCGGTACAGCTCACCGAAGACCATGGCGGTCTCGGTGGAAGCGTCCTCGGAGAGGTCGTAACGAGCGAGCTCGTTGCCGTTCGACTTGTCGACGACGCGGATGTACGCGTTGCGGACCTGGCCGAAGGACTGCGAGCGAGCTTCTGCGTCGTAGATCGAGACGGGGAAGACAACGCTTTCGACCTCGGCGGGAACCGCTGCGAGGTTCACGTCGATCTGCTCGTCGTCGCCTTCGCCTTCGCCGTCCGTGTTGTCACCCTTGTGCTCGATCGAGCCGTCGGGCGAACGGAGGTTGTTGAAGAAGATGAAGTGCTGGTCGGAGAGGACCTTCTTGTTCGAGCCTGCGCCGATTGCGCTGGCGTCGAGGTCGAAAGCAGCTCCGGTGGTGGAACGCGCGTCCCAGCCCAGGCCGACGACCACTGCAGTCAGGTTCGGGGCCTCCTTCGTGAGAGAGACATTGCCGCCTTTGGTCAAGCTGACGCCCATTCAGGGGTCCTTTCAAGAGGAGAGACAAGGCCCACTACGACGCGAAGTCGTCTTGGGAGTGTGTTTACCTCCACCACCCTAACCGCAGTTCCGGTGTGTTCGCCGTAACAGCAGAATTACGAACCGAGAAGCGAAGTGCTGGACCCGTAGGATTCAATCGTGGTGGGAAGATGGTCGGAGCGCTTCAATCGGGGGGCAAGAGTGGGGGAGTCGGTCAGTCGTGCGCGGGAGGCGCAGACGGCCATGGTTTCGGCGTTCCTCGACATGGACAAGCGGCAGACAATCGCGTCGGCAGCAGTCGACGCTTCCGCCGAGCTGTACCCCGAGCGAGGGCTGCGCGCGGAGTGGGAACCCGTTCGTGACCGGTGCTACCAGGCAGCGTCGGACTACCTCGACACATCCGAGCGATACGGCAACGATCAGGTACTCCACCAGAACCCGAACGGAGCTCGGGCCGCATTCGAGAAGTCGGTAGCCGAACTCGTCGAAGCGGCACAGGGCGTCGACGCCTTCTACAACGGGAATCGCGCGCATCTCGAGCAGGCGACGGTCACGATGTCCGCCATTCCCGTTCTCGGCCAACAGGCCCGAACCCTGGCAAACGCCGTTCGGGAAAAACTTGCCGCTACCGATCAGCGATATCGCGAGTACCCGTCGGTGGCGACGGCCTCCGAACACCTCGACGATGCGGTTGCAGCGCTCGACAATGCGCGCACCTCTGGTCGTGCCGACGCCGTCCGCACCCGTGCCGAGAGTGTCCGCGAAGCGGTATCGGCGCTCGAGGAAGCGCTGGCAGAAGCCCCGTCGACCCAGCACCGTGCCGAGATGACGATCACCTCGGTCTCGACCAGGTTGTCGGCAGTCCGGACGCGAGTGGACCGACTCGACCCGGCGTACTCGGCATTGCTCCGCGAGTTCAACGCCGCGAGTTCTGCTGACCTCGTCGACAACAGCAGTCGCAGCCGAGCGCATATCGATCAGGCCGACATCGATCTCAAGGAAGCGAAGCAGTCGCTGGCTGCGGGAAACCCAGAACATGCACTGGCTTTGATGGCCGAAGCCCGAGTGCACCTCGCCGACGCCGAAGCGTGCGCAGACGCCGTGACGGACCGTCTCGCTACTCTGCGTGCAGTTCGGGCAGATCCGAGCCAAAAGGAACGTGAGGTTCGTTTCCGGTTGAAAGACGCCCAGATGTTCGCTGTTAACCAAGGGTTGGTGGCGGAGTGGGGCTCCGTACTCGATGCTCAACTAGCAAGGATCGAGCGAGCGAGTGCGTCACTGTCGGGAACTCATCCGGACTACTGGTCGTATGTATTACAGCTGGACTCGGTATCGACGTTCATCACCGAAGTTGTCGAGAAGATGCGGGCGCGAGCCGGCAAGAACTGAATGGTCGGGCCGATCGGGGGATCGGAGTTGCTCGACGCGTTGTCACAGGGGGTCGTTTCATGGACTTGATTGCGGTTACAGAGAGAAGAGAAATGCAGCACTTTCAACATCTCGAGGATGACGTGCGGGAGCAATTGTTCCTGCACGCGCCTCGATCGTTCGCGGATTCCGACGAGAGGGATCTGCTCGCGATTGCTCTGGGTGCAACTCTCTACGTTCCTGCCACCCGGGCCGGGTTGGCCGATATCGTGTCCAAGCGTGCGTCCGAGGGCGTCAGCTCGATGGTGCTCGATCTCGAAGACGCCGTCGCCGATCACGAGGTCGAATCGGCGCGAGCAAACGCGGTCGAAGCTCTCGACAAGATCGCGTCCACCGACGCCGTCGGAATGCTGCTGTTCGTTCGGGTTCGTGAAGTCGCGGACATCCACAAGGTCGCGGCATCGTTGACCGAGGGGCGCGCCGCCCTCACCGGGTTCGTCATCCCCAAGTTCGGCAGCGAGTCCGGCCCCGTGTTCCTCGACGCCGTCGCGGATGCGTCAGAGTTGCTGGGTAAGCATCTCTACGCGATGCCGGTGCTCGAATCACCCGCGCTCGTTCACCGTGATACGCGTGATCTCGAATTGCGCACCATCAGTGGGATTCTCGCGCAGCACCGCGATCGAATCCTTGCCGTCCGTATCGGCGCCACCGACATGTGCAGCACCTTCGGCATCCGTCGCGACCGCGATCTGACCATCTACGACGTGCGCGTGGTGGTCGACGTCATCGCCGACATCGTCAACTACCTCGGCCGCGCCGACGGTTCGGGTTTTGTCATCACCGGGCCCGTGTGGGAGTACTTCGCCGATCACGAACGCATGTTCCGGCCGATGCTGCGCGCCACTCCGTTCGAGGAACACGACGCCGTCCGGTTCCGTCAGCATCTCGTCAGCCGCGACCTCGACGGTCTGCTCCGCGAGATCGCGCTGGACCGCGCCAACGGTATCCAGGGCAAGACGGTCATCCACCCGTCGCACGTCGCGGCGGTCAATGCGCTGTCCGCGGTCACGCACGAGGAATATCACGATGCCCTCGACATTCTCGGTGCCGACGCCGGTGGAGTTCAGGCCTCCGGCTACCGGAACAAGATGAACGAGATGAAGCCGCATCGCAATTGGGCGCGGCAGACCGCGCTCCGCGCTCACGTGTTCGGTGTGACCAACAAGGGGATCACGTTTGTCGAGTTGCTGACGGCGTTGGTCGATCGATGACAGAGCTTGTCCAGTCCAAGAATGTTCCCTGGGCTACAGCAGAATTCGGCTTGCACCTCGTTCACGGTGATTCGTCACTCGGGCATTCGGTGCCCGATCTGGTGATCCCGGGTCTTCGACGGAATCCGCGCCGGGCGCACCTGCTGGTGTCCACCGTGCTGGGTAAGCACGTGCCCACCGAGCCGTCCGTGGTCATCGGTGCTGCCGACGACCTCGGGGACTTGGTGCGAACCACCCTCGGTGATGGTGCCGACGTCGTCGTTCTCGGGTTCGCCGAAACAGCAACAGGTTTGGGTCACTGCGTCGCAGCTCGCCTGCACGCTCACTGCTACCTGCACTCCACGCGCCGAGACGTACCCGGTGCTACGACGCTCGCCGGATTCGAGGAGGGGCACTCGCACGCCACGAGCCATCTGATGCAGCCGACGTCCGCCGAACTGTTCGAGAACGACCTGCCACTGGTACTCGTGGACGACGAGATCTCCACCGGCGCCACCGCGATCGACGCCATCCGGGCGCTGCACGGGCAATGCCCGCGAAGCCGCTACGTCGTGGCCTCGCTGGTGGACATGAGAACCGAGGAACACCGAGTCGCCAGCGAAGCCGCGGCGTCAGAGTTGGGCGTGCGGATCGATTACGTCTCTCTCGCTTCGGGTTCAACGGTTCTGCCCGACGGCCTGACCGAGCGTGTCACGGCTCTGGATGCTCCGGATCTCAATCCGATCGGTGACCGACGCGGCACGCTGTCCCGCCTGGATCTGCCGTGGCCGGCGCACGTCCCCGACGGTGGCCGGCACGGCTTTCTCGACGGCGACACCGAGGCATTCGAGTCAGCCGTCGAGGCGGCGGTGTCGCTTCTCGGATCATCGATCGACGCGTCGCGTGCTGTGATCGTGATCGGTCACGAGGAGTTGATGTACCTGCCACTGCGCATCGCTGCGGGCTTGGAAAGCTCTGGGCGAGCGGTTCGGTACCAGACCACGACTCGCTCACCCGCGTACGTCGTCGACTTGCCGGGATACCCGCTGCGCCGCGGGTTCACCTTTCCGGCACCGGAACTGGGTGAAAACGAGCCTCGATACGTCTACAACGCGCAGTGGCCTGATGCGGCGGTCGACGCGGTTGCATTGCTCGTGGTGGACGAGCCGGCCGACACCGATCGGTTGACGGCGATGGACGGAGTGGTCGAAGTGCTGCGAAACTCCGGCACCGACGTCTTGGTCGCCACCGTTCGCGGGGCCGATCCGTCGGCGCTGCGAGATTCCAGAGCAGGAGAGTCGTCATGAACGAACCATTGGTCGGACCCGATTTCGGTTCGTACTCGCCGGGTGAAGTGAAGTGGCTGCTCAAGGATCTCTCGCATGTGGATCTCGAAGCCGATGTTTCCGTGCGCGAGAAGCGCATTCAGTCGGGTGAGGCGCACTACGCGGAGTCCCTTCCAATCGAGTACCAACCCGATCAGGCGTACCGGGATCTGTTCGAGACGGTGCTCGCCGAGAGCGCTCCTCGCCTGGCACGCGCTGTCGGGACCGTGATGGACCTGGTGCTGGCCGAGCGGGGGAGTGACATCACGCTGGTCTCACTCGCCCGGGCCGGAACACCGATCGGGATTCTGATGCGCCGCTGGGCCCAGCAGACCCGCGGATTGACGCTGCCGCACTACGCGGTGTCCATCGTCCGCGGCAAGGGCATCGATTCCGTCGCGCTCGATTATCTTGCGCACCATCATGACTCGGAGAACGTCGTCTTCGTCGACGGCTGGACCGGTAAGGGCGCCATCGCCCGCGAACTCGACGCAGCGTTGACGGAGTACCACGAGGCGGGCGGAGCGAAGTTCGATTCCGATCTGGCTGTTCTCGCAGACCCCGGCCACTGCGTGCGAACGTACGGAACCCGCGACGATTTTCTGATCGCGTCCGCGTGCCTCAATTCGACGGTGTCGGGCTTGGTCTCACGAACAGTCCTCAACGACACCCTCATCGGGCCGGGTGATTTCCACGGCGCCAAGTTCTACGCCGACCTCGCCGACGTCGACGTTTCCAACAGGTTGCTCGACGTGGTCTCGGCCGAGTTCGACTCCGTCCGTGCCGATGTCGCGGATTCTCTTGCCGCAGTGCTCGATTCCGATCGGACGCCGACCTGGGCCGGTTGGGAGTCGGTGGAGAAGGTGCAGGTCGAATACGGGATATCGACGGTCAACTTCGTCAAACCCGGTGTCGGAGAAACAACGAGGGTGCTGCTGCGCCGGCTTCCCTGGAAGGTTCTGGTGCGCGAACTCGAAGCCCCGGAGCACGCACACATTCGGTTGTTGGCACAGGCCCGTGGGGTTCCGGTCGAGGTCGTCCCTGATCTCGCCTACTCGTGTGTCGGGCTGATCAAGGACATCACGTGAGCCGTGTTGACACCGCTGCGTCCCAGGTCCTGATCGCCACCGATCTGGACCGCACGATGATCTATTCACAGGCCGCGATCGGCGGCGATCCCAGTGGCTCCGATCTGGATTCGGCACCGAGCCCGCTGTGCGTCGAGTACTACAACGGCGGCCCGCTCTCACACATGAGCGTCGAATCGATCGAGTTGCTGACTGCGCTCAGCTCGCGGGTTCCGGTGATTCCGACAACCACCAGGACCATTGCGCAGTTCCAGCGGATCGATCTTCCGGGCGGACCGTGGAAGTACGCGATCACGAGCAACGGCGGAAACATCCTGGTGGACGGCGAAGCCGATCGCGACTGGCGAAACGAGATCGACCGTTCGACCCGTAAGGCCGGCGCCGAGTTGCCGCAGGTTCAGGCAGAACTGGAAACGCGGATCGACTCGAGTTGGGTCAGCTCCATTCGTGTTGCCGACGACCTGTTTCCGTACCTGGTCGTCGATCTGACCGTGATGCCGAGTGATTTCGAAACCGAATGGAATGGGTGGTGCGTGGCACGAGGCTGGAACGTCTCGCGTCAAGGCCGGAAGATCTACACGATGCCCGACGCGGTCTCGAAGTCACGCGCGCTGGCAGAGGTGCGCCGCAGATTGGTCGAGTCGGGTGATCTGGATCAGTCAGCCGTCGTGATCTCGGCTGGTGACGGTGCGTTGGATGCGGACATGCTCGAATACTCCGATTTCGCGATCCGGCCGAGGCACGGTGAGCTGGAAGAACTGAATTGGCAACGGCCGACCGTTACTGTGACAGAAAGGTCCGGTATCGCAGCGAGCGCGGAGATATTGCGGTGGTTCTCTTCCGCGCTCGGGTAATACACGCTCTCTATGAAGGGGATTTAGTTGTCTGTATCGCTTGCCAAAGGGCAGAACGGCCCGCTGGACGTCTCGGATGTAGTTGTGTCGGTTCAGTTGGCTGCAGCCGCTGACCTGTCTGCACTCCTCGTGACGAGCAACGGAAAAGTTCGTTCCGACGCCGACTTCGTCTTCTTCAACCAGCCCACCGGACCCGGTGTGCAGTTGGTGCCCAACCCGGGTGGCATTGCCTCACTCCGAGTCTCACTCGCCGGCGTTCCGGCTGACATCGAGCAGGTTCGCGCCGTCATCACGCTCGACGACGCGTCGTCGAACTTCGGACGCAGCGCTGCACCGACCGCTCGGATATCCGACGCGACCGGGAACGTGTTGTACGAGTACGTGATCGACGGCCTCACCACCGAGTCCATCGTCATCGCGCTCGAGGTGTACCGACGGCAGGGTGCGTGGAAGGTGCGCGCCGTCGGCCAGGGTTACGCGGGTGGATTTGCCGCGCTGGTCACCGATCACGGTGTGTCCGTCGACGATGCGCCCGCGCCGCCGCCGCCCACTCCGGTCGCGGCTCCGGCTCCGATCACCCCGCCCTCGTCTGTCGCTCCGACACCGCCGGCATACAACCAGCCGCCGCAGCAGCAGCCTTCGTACAACGCGCCGCCGGTTCCGCCGGCCCCGCCCGCGTACAACCAGCCGCCCGCCTACAACCAGGGGCCGACGCCGCCGGCCTACCCACCGGCACAGCAGCCTGCGTACAACCAGCAGCCGACTTACAACCAGCAGCCGACGTACAACCAGGCGCCCCCGGTGCCTCCCGTGCAGAACCAGCCGCCGGCGCAGCAGCCCGAGGTGAGCCTGGTCAAGGGACGTCCCGTCAGCCTGACCAAGGGCCAGAAGGTCACGCTCCGCAAGGAGGGCGGCGTCGCGCTCACCATGATCCAGATGGGTCTGGGTTGGGATCCGATCAAGAAGAGCGGCCTGTTCGGCAGCCGTACCGCCGACGTCGACCTCGACGCTTCGGCGCTCCTGTACGCCGACGGCAATCTCGTCGACGTCTGCTACTACGGTCAGCTGACGTCCAAGGACGGCTCCGTCCGTCACATGGGTGACAACCTGACCGGCGACGGCGACGGAGACGACGAGGTCATGCTCGTCGATCTGCAGCGAGTCCCGGCTCACGTGACCACCGTGATCTTCACCGTGACCTCGTACCGCGGACACACGTTCGAGCAGGTCTCCAATGCTTTCTGCCGTCTCGTGGACAGCACCACCAACTCCGAGCTCGCCCGGTACACGCTCCAGGGCGGCATGGCTTTCACCGGAATGGTGATGGCAAAGGTGTACCGCGTGAACGGTGAATGGAAGCTGCAGGCCATCGGTGAAGGCATCCAGGCCAAGCACGCAGGAGAAGCTGCGCCGCAGCTGGGCCGCTTCCTCACTGCTTGAGTCGAAACTGCATAAGCTCTGACGAATCCGGTTCGGCGGTAGGTGATTTCGATCGCCATCTGCCGAACCGGACATCGTTGTCCACTCTGTGCGTTAACCTCAGGCGGCATGTCGAGCCGTCAGTCGAGCGGCCGAGCGCGAGAGGACTTGGCACAGTAGATGATCATTCGAGGGAAACGTCTCGGTCGGGCGGCGGCTGTCGCAGGCGTTGTGCTGGCGCTCGTGAGCACCGGGATCGCGCAGGCTTCGGTGCCGCAGTCGGAAACGCTGTCAGGTGTATCCGGCGCCGGGATCAAGTACGTCGCCCTCGGTGACTCCCGCGCCTCCGGCCCAAGGCTGGAACCGATGTACCCTGACGCCTGTTCGCGTTCGTACGAGAACTTCGCGGGCAAGATCTCGCGGGCACTCGAGGTCGCCGAGTTCGCCGACGTCTCCTGCAGTGCGGCCCGCGCCGAGAACATCATCGACACCCCGCAACTGATTCCGAACTACTGGCCGGTCCAGCTCGATGCCGTCCACCCGGACACCGACCTGATCACCATCTCGATCGGCGGCAACGATTCCAACAGCATTTTCCTCGGCCCTCTGTGCGTCGCTCCGGGACCAGGAACCGATCGTGGATGTCGATACGACCCGCTCGCGAATTCCGTCGCCCAATCCGGAATCGACCGGGCTGCCGGAGAATTGGATCGCATCCTGACCGCGGTCACGCAGCGCGCGCCGAACGCTCGCATCTACCTGATCGGAGAGGGCGGCATGATTTCCTCTCGCGGATGCTGGCCGAACATCCCGTTCTCCGACGCCGACGCAGCCTGGTTCATGGACTATTTCGCGCGCTACAACACGAAGTTCGACGAGGTCGCTCACGCCCACGGTGTGCGCACTGTCGACATTGCGGCGGCGAGCATCGCCGGCGGACACGACGCATGTGCGAGTGCAGATCAGCGTTGGTTCGAGGGCCTGTTCTCGGAGTCGACGGCGCAGCGCTTGCACTTCACGGACGCCGGGATGACCGCGGTGGCCGATCTAGTGGTGGCGGACCTGCAAGGCTGACCGAGAGAGTGGGGTCATGGCATAGTTCGCTGCTGTGGGTATGACTTTTGTTCCCGGACAGAACGCGCCGCTGCCGGCGCCCGTGGTGACGTTTCGAGCCGAGAGCCAGACGCCGTTCGACGTGTCGGCGCTGGTAGCGGACGCGAACCTGCGGGCATTGACGTCCGCGGACTTCGTTTTCTACAACCAACCGTCCACCGCTGGAGTGCAACTCGACGAGAGTGGCATCCGGGTGGAGCTCGATCGACTTCACCCCGATGCGGCAGCGGTATTGTGCATCGTGAGCGTGGATCCGGCAGCGACGGCCGCGGGAGCCTTTCGCACGGCGGGGCTCTCCGCCACCCTGAGCGATCAATCCGGTTCGGTCCTGGCCGAATTCGCGATCCCCACCGCAGGTACCGAGACAGCGGTCATCTGCTGGGAGCTGTATCGAAAGTCCGGTGCGTGGAAGATCCGGGCCGTCGGGCAGGGCTATTCGGGTGGTTTGGCGGAACTGATCTCGGTGCACGGCGTCGAGGTGGATGACGAGCCGGCACAACCAGCCCCGACGGCTGCGCCCGCGTGGGATTCCGCGGTGGAGCCGTTGGAGGTGGGCCGGGGCCTGGAGCGTGCGTGGATGATCTTCGAGGACGCTTCGCGATCTGCCGCTTCCTTCGTCTCCAGCAGCGAGTACGCGCTGGCTCGGTTGGACGAGGATCTGACCGCAGCCGTCGCAGATCCGTCGCTGCGGAACTCGGCAGCGGGAGTGGCGGCGCGTGACGCCGCACAGAAGCGTCACGACGACCTCGTCTCACTCGCGCGGGACAACCACGCCCGTGACAGCGCCCAGCTTGCACACGAACTCGGCGTGATCGACGGCGTGCTCCCACGGTCGATGGCGTCTTGGAAGTCGGTGTCGTGGGCGGGTACAACTGATCCGGCGCAGATCACGGCCGTCAGCGACGGAATGCGCCTTGGCGAGCTTTCGGCTCCGGACCGCGGCACGCTCACCGTTCCGTACTGCGTCCCGCTGCCGCTGCGTCGGCCGATCTGGGTGGACAGTACGTCGAGCAAAGCAGCGCTCGGTCTGATCAGTGCCGTCACCGTGCGCGTCATGGCCGCAGGCCCGATGCCGCTACTCGACGTCGTCGATCTGACCGGCTCGCTCACACCATTGACCGATCGACTGGCACCGATGCTCGCGGGGCCGGTCATCACCGCTCACACCGAGATCTCGGCGCGCTTGCGGGCACTGGCCGAGGCCGTCGACATGGGCGAACTCGCGCGAATGAGTGGCGTCGCCGATGGCCCGAGTTCCCTTCGCCTGTTGATTCTCAGCGATTTCCCGCACGGATACTCCGCCGAAGACGCACAAACCGTCATGTTCCTCGCCGAACGCGGGCCGGCAATCGGTTTGTCGATACTGATTGTCGGAGAGGACGAGTCGAACTTCGCGGAAGTATCCGTCGCCGCACTGTCCGAGGGGTGCCAACATCTTTCGGCAGCAGGGCAGACCGAGGTTCACGATCCCTGGACCCGCACGCAATGGCACTTCACCCCGGACGTGCTCGACCCGATCTCCGAGTCGCGAATTCTGGCAGTGTTCGACCGCACCTAGTGGCCGATGGCGGATTGCCGAGCGCACAGGCAGAGTGGTGGTACGACCACGCGCGGTGTGTGGCGGCAATACTCGAGGAGACTCATGGCATTCTGGGATCAGTTGAAGGCTAAGGCTCAGGAGATGAACGGCCAGCTCAAGACAAAGACCAGCCAGTTCCAGAACAAGGAATTCAAGAACGCGAGCATGGCAATGTGCGCGTTGATCGCCGCCGCAGACGGTTCGATCGATCCGTCGGAGCGTCAGAAGACCGCCGCGCTGATCATGAGCAACGAGTCGCTCGCGGTCTTCCCGCCGGACGAGCTTCGTGAGCAGTTCGACTGGTACTGCAGCAAGCTGTCCTCCGACTACGAGTTCGGAAAGGTCGAGGCAACCGCGACCATCGCCAAGCTCAAGTCGAAGCAGGATCAGGCTCGCGCGGTCATCCAGATCGGCATCATCATCGGCGGCGCGGACGGCAACTTCGACGAGCACGAGCGCGGCGTCGTACGCGACATGTGTTTTGCCGTCGGAATCTCTCCGGCCGAGTTCGATCTCTGATCGATTCAGAGTATGAAAGCGGGTGCAGCGCGAAAACGCCGCACCCGCTTTTCTTTTCAGTACTCGGGATAACCGTCCTCGGGCCCGAGCATGCGCTCGATCCTCGTCCGCGTGATCTTGGCGAGTTCGTCGACGCAGACCTTGCGCTCGACGGAGCGTTCGTTGGACATGCGCTGGCCGATGTTCTCGAGCAGGTCGTCGGCGTCATGGCCGTGCGAACACCACAGATACCGGAAGCCGAAGTTTCGCTCGTACTCCTCGCCGGCGCGATAGATGGTTGCCATGACGGCGTCGTCCGGAACCCAGATCGAACATTGCTCAAGGTGGGACGGTACGCTGTTCTTGCGCACGCCGACCGGTGGATGGCACTGCAGGGCGCGTTCGACGTCCTCGTCCGAGAGGTTGAGAATCGCGTCCTCGGCTCGCGAGAGGATCTCCGCGTGGTCGGCGAACGGGCGTCCGTCGCTGACCCATCCGGCCCACGTCAGCGAGCAGCAGCACTCGAACAATGCGTGAACCGCCTTCTGTCGCGGTAGTTCGTTGAAGCGCTCCAACCCGATCGATTGATGTAGCAGCATGTGACCTCCCGGCCCGTTGTGCCTTCAGGCGCGCTCGACATGCCGCGCGGTAACCAGATGCGCGACCAGTTCGATAATCCGCCGCTTCACCTGGGAAAGGAAGGTTTGCTCGCCGAGTTTTCAGGTTCTTAACGCGGCGTAACGAGCTGATCGGGGAGGTGGGAGTGCGTGCGGGTC
Source organism: Rhodococcus sp. NPDC059969 (assembly GCF_042738325.1). Classification (NCBI taxonomy): domain Bacteria; kingdom Bacillati; phylum Actinomycetota; class Actinomycetes; order Mycobacteriales; family Nocardiaceae; genus Rhodococcus; species Rhodococcus sp. NPDC059969. The sequence continues at coordinate 97,644 of NZ_JBHWUF010000006.1, forward strand.
GCTGAAGACGGCCCCAGTCCCACACTCGCTCCAATTGCCTGCACACCTTGTTGATTGAGCGAGTATTCTTAGTATTTGCAAAATATGTAGACCGGTCTATTATTGAGCTATGGCATCCAAAGGAGATCTGACAAAAGCGCGGCTCACCGAGTCCATGCTCGAGCTCATTCAGGCCAACGGCTACAGCGGCACCGGTCTCAATGCTGTGATCGAGCATGCAGCAGCACCTAAGGGGTCGATCTACTTCCACTTTCCCGACGGGAAGGAAAGTTTGGGCGTTGCAGCGGTTGAGCTCGCCACGAAGCAGTTCGAGACGCTGATTGCAGAGGCCGCGGTATCAGCGGGCGGTGCGGCCGGAGCTGTCCGCGCTGCGATCGAGGCTCTGACGGCCATCGTCAGCGAGAGCAACTTTCGTCTGGGCTGCCCGGTCTCCGTCGTCACTCTGGAGATGGGCGCAGAAAGCGAGCGACTGCGGCTGGCGTGCGCCACTGCCTTCGAATCGTGGATCGCACCGACGGCCGCGTTTCTGGGGGCCAGCGGTCTCGGCGACGAAGAGGCGCGGTCTCTGGCAACCGTCGTTGTGTCGACGATTGAGGGGGCGGTCATCGTCTCTCGCGCTATGCAGAGCACGCAACCCCTCATCGCGGCCGCTGACGTCGTCACGGAGCTCGTCAGCCAGCGCTGCCCGACAGTCGGAGGGACGCGGTGACGCCGCACGAAGGCTCCCGCCACGCCCTGGTCTTCGGAGCCTCGGGCCTGGTCGGGCGGCACCTCGTCCTGACTCTTGCCGAGGCAGGTGCGAAGGTCACGGCGGCAGTTCGGACCGCCGAGTCCGGATCGCGTGTCGAGCGATGGGTCAGCGAGCACGGCCTGACACGAAGTATCAGCACGACGATCGTCGACTTCGATGCTCCTGAGGTGGTCTCCGGCGGCCCATCGGCATTTCCGTCCATCACCGAGATCCACAACTGCGCCGGGTCCTACCGATTCGGAATGACCGCCGAGGAGGCGCGCAGCGCGAACGTCGGCATCGTCGAGAAGCTGATCGACTTCGCCACGGACCTCCCCAACCTGCAGCGCGTCGTCCATGTGTCGGGCTACCGCGTCGGTGGACAAGACCCCAAATCTGTTCCGTGGTCAGACGATCACCGCGCTTCGGTCTACAAGGAGCTTGGCGCATACGAAGCGTCGAAAGTGGAGTCCGACGCAATCTTCCAAGCCCGAGCCCTCGAGCACGGGGTTCCATGGACCATCGTCAATCCCTCCAGTGTGATCGGCGACAGCGCCACAGGGGAATCCGACCAGTACATCGGGCTTGCCGGCACGATCGAGCAGATTTGGGATGGTGCCGCGGCAGCGTTGCCCGGAAACCAATCGACGTTTCTCCCGATCGTCACGGTCGACTACCTGGCGGCTTTCATGACGGCCGCAGCGGTCGACCCGGCTGCCGAAGGCATGGCCTACTGGGTTCTCGACGACGACACCCCGCCGCTGGCGGACCTGCTCACACATGTCGGTCGACATCTCGGCGCGAAGGTCCCACGGGTACGAATACCGATCGGTGTCATCAAGCGGCTTCCGCAGCAGATCACCAAGGCGGATCCTGAGACGCTCACCTTCATGTCCGCCGACCGATATCCGACAGCGTCCGCCGTCGAGTTCGCAGACAGACACGGGATACACACGCCAGACGCGCTGCTGTCCCTCGAACGATGGGCCGACTACTTGGCCGCACATCGATTTGGAGCGGCCCTGACTGACAGCCGTCGATTCGTCGATGTCGGCGGCCTGAGGACATTCGAACTCGGCGTACCCGGATCCAGTCGAGTGGTCCTTCCCGGTTTGCCCGTAAACGCCGATACGTGGGCAGCGGTAGCGGCCGGCATCGCGGGGCGGGTCGTCGACCTGCCGGGGCTCGGCCTCAGCGGCGGAGTCGGCGTTCAGGACTGGGAACAGTGGCTTCCGGCGGTAGTGGCTGGGGAATCTGCTGACCTCGTCGGCCACTCCATCGGTGCGGCTGCGGCCGTAGTTGCGGCTGATCGGTTACCGGAGCAGGTCAAGTCCCTTACGTTGATTGCGCCGTTCTTCCTCCAGCCTCCGATAGGTCTTTCAGCCAGACTGAGGCCGCTCGTATGCGCCTACCTCCGACACGCGAACCCAACACGGCTGTCACGACTACTGACGGGATCAGAAGCGAGCGCGGCCGCTCTCGATTCCAGTGTCAGTGACCTCGAGCGAAGCACCGCGAAGAGGGTGGCCGAGCATCTCGCCCTTGCGGAATCGAAGCAGTGGCGTTCCGAACTCCAGGAGACGCTCGGCAGATTCAGTGGCCCGGTCCTCATCATCACGGGAAGCAACGACCCGATCGCCCCGGACGCGGTCGAGCACCTCGAGTCACTTCCGAACGTCGAACTGAGGTCGGTGCCCGGTGCCGGCCATCATCCACAACTCACCCATAGCGATGCTCTCGTCGACTTACTCAATGGATCGATCGTGTGACAATGACGCCGGAAGTTCCAGCCTCTGGCACTCCCGACCTCCGACTCACCTCTGTCGAACCTTTGTCGTTCGCGTGGGCGTCGGTGGGAGTGCCGCGTCAACCGACGTGGACGTGGGGCCGCCTGGACTGATCGGGTTCCGCGCGGCGAAGGACCTCACGGGTCACCGGAGCGGTTTCGCCCTCTCCGATGAAGAGGAATCGGAGCAGGTACATGATCGGGTTTCCCTCGGTCCACTCGAAGTAGACGTCGGGAATCACTCCGGTGATGTCCCTCGTTCGCAGGAGAACCGCCGCGATGGTGTTGGGGACGGCCGGACTGTCGACCCACAGAATCCGGTGCTCACCGCGCTGTCGGCCGTGGACGAGGAGGTCGGTGCTGAATTCGGAGGAGTCCGTGACGTTGACCTCGATGAAGATGATCGACTCGCCCTCGGGGATGTTGCTTTCGGCGCGCTGCTGCGATTCCTTCTGCCGATACTCGTCCTCGTCGAGGCGGTCGACGTCGTGCGCCACCATCGCGAGGTAGCCCTTCTCGGCTGCCTCGGTGATGAATTGCAGCGCGGTCTCGTCGAATTCGACAGAGGTGGCGCGAAGTTCGAAGGCTCGCGAGATTCGGGAAAGGAAGGACACCACCATGATCGCGGCGATGAAGAACGACGCCACTTTCACACCGTCCGGGCGTTCGAAGATGTTCGCGATCGTCGTGTAGACGAACAGAACTGCGACAAAACTGAACCCTACGAACAGTTTTCGCTGACCGTGCTTGCGGGCGGACAGGGCAACGGCGACGGTCGCCGACGAGATCAGGACGAGGACGCCGGTTGCGTACGCGGAACTCTGAGCGTCGACACCGGCGTCGAAGTAGATCGTGACGGTGATGGCGATGACGCTGAACACGAGGACCAGAGGACGCACGGCGCGGGCCCACGACGGCGCCATGCCGTAGCGGGGGAGATACCTGGGGACGAGGTTGAGCAACCCTGCCATTGCCGACGCACCGGCAAACCAGAGGATCAGGATCGTGCTGAGATCGTAGACGGTTCCGAAGATCTCACCCAGATAGTCGTGTGCGAGGAAGGCAAGTGCGCGACCGTTGGCAGCGCCTCCCGGCTGGAACTCGTTCTCCGGGATCAGGATGGTCGTGACCAGGCTCGACGTCAGTAGAAATCCACTCATGATCAGCGCTGCCGTGGTGAGCAGGCGTCGTGCGCCTTTGATGCGGCCACGTGGATTCTGTTCGGTGTCGTGCGGATCGCCCTTGATCTGCGGCATGACCGCGACCCCGGTCTCGAAGCCGGACAGGCCGAGAGCCAACTTCGGGAAGACGATCAGCGCGATCAGGATCATCATCGCCGGATTTCCGTGCTCGGTGGTCATGGCGCGCGTCCAGTCGGTGACCAAAGACGGCGCGGTCGCGATGTGCCACAAACCTACGGAGATGACCACCACGTTCAAGGCGAGGTAGACGGCGACCAATCCGACAGCGATACCGATCGCTTCGGTGAATCCGCGGAGGAAGACCGCGGCGAGTAGCGCGAGCAGAACCAGGGTGACGGCGACGGTGTGTCCGGAGAGAAAGGTTGGAGCAAAAGGATTCTCGACGAGGTGCGCCGTGGCATCGGCAGCCGAGAGTGTCATGGTGATGAGGAAATCGGTGGCCGCGAAGCCGAGAAGCACGAGAACGAAGATCTTGCCGCGCCACTTGGGCAGCAGCTTCTCGAGCATGGCGATCGAACCCTCCCCATGCGGACTCTCGCGAGCCACACGCCGGTAGACCGGCAGCGCACCGAACAGCGTCAGCAGGATCAATACGACTGTCGCGATGGGAGCCAACGTGCCGGCTGCCAGTGCTGCGATACCGGGTTGGTAACCGAGAGTGGAGAAGTAATCGACACCCGTCAGGCACATCACCTTCCACCACGGGTGGCGCTTCTCCTTCTTCGGCGCCATGCGGTGTGGCCCAAGATGTCCGGCGGGCTCCTCGGTGATGTCCGCGAGCAGCCAGGCCTCGGTGCGTTGTTTCACCGACGGAGCCGTGTTTTCGGCCGGGACCTCGTTTTCGGCGGCGGTCACCACGGCGTCACGGCCTCAGATACACATCGTCGAGCGTGACAGTCCGCAGGTTTCGGCTCCGGATGATGTCCACCAGTTGCGGATACACGTGGGTCACGGGCAGATAGTTGAGGTGCCCGATCACTATCGCCCCCGGATTGAAGTACTGGTTCGCCATCTGGAGGATGTACTCCTCGGTGATCAACGAAGAATCCGACAGTGATCCGTACCAGAGGGTGGGCACGGTGTATCCGACGCTCGCTGCCACGGAATCGACTGTTGCGTTGTGCCTTCCGTACGGCGGTCGAAAGTACGGCGCGGCATCCACGCCGTAAGTGTTGCGCAGGAACGTGCCGTTCTTCGTCAACTCCTCGGCGATCTGCTGCTTCGACACGGACGTCAGATCCGGGTGCGAGAAGGTGTGATTGCCGAGCTGAACTTGTCCGCTCTCGACCAGCGGCCTCAGAAGTCCGCCATTTTCGGTCCACGAGTTGTATTGCCCGTTCACGAAGTACGTCAAACGGATGCCGGTGTCTTTTGCGAACTGTGTGTAGAGACGCACGACTTCGGAACTGGCCCCGTCGTCAACCGTCAGGGCGAGCAGATCTCCACCACCGGGCAGTGCGGTCAGCGATCCGCCGGCGGGCAGCGGCACCCGGGCAGACGGCGGTGGAGGCGGCAACAACGCAGGCGGGAGATCCGCGCCGGGCACGGCATCTGCTGGTTCGTCGGCTGCGGCGATAGCCGTGCCGACCGAACGTGACGAACAAGCGGTTCCCATGGTCACCGCGGCGGTTCCGGTCAGAGTTGCTGCTGCGAGGGCACTGAGGAAGCGTCGGCGGTCCACAGGGCGGAGCCTAGAGCAGATTTGCCCAATTCGGACTTCATTCTCAGCGTTTTTTCAGCGAATGACCAGCCGTCTCCGGTATCGACAGGTTTTACTCAGGAACGGTGGATAGCGTGTCGGCCGTGGAACCGCGACCTCGACACTCGGCAACCAGGCACAGACGTAGGCGTCCACCGCAGCGGTCGACGCTCTCGGTGGGGCGCAAGCTGGCGGCCGCCTCCTTGTCGACGACGATTCTGGTCGGCGTCGGAATCGGGTGGTACGTGCAGTCGGATCTGACGTCGGGGCTGTACCGATCGGACGCGCTCTCCGCCCTCGGTGACGACGCCGGCAGTTCGCTCGACGGGGATACCAACATCCTGTTGATCGGGCTCGACAGTCGCAAGGCGATGGACGGCAGCGACCTGCCGGCAGAGTTCGTCACCGACAAGCTGCACGCGGGGGACAGCGACGTGGGTGGATACAACACGAACACGCTTATCCTGCTCCATGTTCCGGGCGACGGCGGTAAGGCCAGTGCGGTGGCGATCCCACGCGACGATTACGTCGCGGTACCCGGCTACGGAATGGCCAAGATCAAGGAAGCCTACGGAATGGCGAAGGCTGATGCGGACGCCAAACTCGTAGCAGACGGTGTGACGGATCCTGCTGCACGAGAACAACAAGCACGCGAAGTCGGAAGGCGCTCGACGCTGACCACCGTGCAGAATCTGCTCAAGGTCCCGATCGATCACTTTGCCGAAGTGAACCTGATGGGCTTCTACGACGTCGTCTCGGCCATCGGCCCCGTTCAGGTGTGTCTCAACAATCCGGTGCAGGACGACTTCTCGGGTGCCAACTTCCCCGCGGGGGTCCAGACTCTCGATGCGTCACAGGCACTTTCGTTTGTCCGTCAACGCCACGGTCTGGACAACGGGGACTTGGATCGCACGCACCGGCAGCAGGCATTCATCAGCGCGGTGATTGCCAACCTGAAGGGCTCAGGAGTCATCGGCAACATTCCGAAGATGACGGCACTGGCCGACGTGGTGAAGAAGGACGTGGTGATCGATTCTGCCATGGATCCCGTCCGATTCGCTTCTCAGGCAAGCGCTCTCGCGGGTGGCAACATCGATTTCTACACCCTGCCCATCGAGGGTTACGAGACCGTCGATGGTCAGGACGTCAACACTGTCGATCCGGCACGTCTGCGTAGTGAAGTGTCGAGAATCTTCGCGGGAGGTGACTCGGCATCTGCACCTGCGATGGACACCGCGATCTCGACCGGGAACGAAGTTGTGGACATCCGCAACGGAACCGCGACGGACGGGTTGGGCGCCGCGTTGGCGTCGGCGATGAAAGCGTCGGGCGTCGAAGTCGGGGAGGTGAGCACCGCAGCTCCGACGGCAAAGTCGGTGGTCAGCTATGGGGTCGGAGCCAAAGCCGTCGCAGAGGCGCTGGCCGAGCAGTTGGGTGTGGTCGCGGTGTCGAACGAGCAGGCAGCGGCCGAATCAGTGTCTGTACTGATCGGTGAGGACAACGCGAAGACCGCGTTCTCGACCGCTCCGGTGCAACCCGGTCCGTCGGTATCGGCCGGCACGGTTCCCGATACCGGAGCGCAGGGATCACCCATCCGAACCGACTCGAATGGCGGCATCCCCTGTGTGGACTGACTCTCAGGTAATTCGCACGAAACTCACGCTGATTTCTTCGGTCTGCGGGTCTACATTGGAGAAGTCGAACTCAGTCGGGTACTTCACCTTTGGGGTACCTGACTGAGATTGCGTAGTTGAAAGGATCACCGACATGGCTACAACAGCAGCGGTACAGAATCCGACACGCTCACGTGCCAGGACCATGTCCTTGTCCGAGTACGTGGCTGAGCATCCCGCCCAGCGCGTTTTCCCGCCGACCAGTGAGCGGGCGGCGAGGATGGCGATGCTGATCATGTTCGCCCTGATGGCCGTCACCCTCGTAGTGCTCGTACTTGACGAGGCCGGAATCTTCAGCTGAAGGCAGCGTCTTCGGTAGGGCAGGGTCTTCGGCTGAGCCCGAGCTTTAGTTACTCTTGAGTAATGACTGAACAGAAGAGCTGGAATGCGTTCACCGTCGAGCGCGAAGACAACATCGCCCAGGTGACGCTGATCGGGCCGAGCAAGGGCAACGCGATGGGGCCGGATTTCTGGAGTGAACTCCCCGAAATCTTCGCCGACCTCGACGCCGATCCCGAGGTACGCGCAATCGTCATCGCCGGATCCGGCAAGCACTTCTCGTTCGGCCTGGACCTGCCGGCGATGAGCGGTGAATTCGGTGCCGTCCTCGCGGACAAGGCTCAGGCAGGTCCGCGCACCAAGTTCCACGACATGATCAAGCGCATGCAGTCGGGCATCAATGCCGTCGCAGATTGCCGCAAGCCCGTCGTCGCAGCCGTTCAGGGCTGGTGCATCGGCGGCGGCGTCGACCTCATCACCGCGGCCGACATCCGGTACGCGAGCGCCGACGCCAAGTTCAGCATCCGCGAGGTCAAGGTCGCGATCGTCGCAGACATGGGCAGCCTCGCGCGTCTGCCCGCGATCATCGGCGACGGACACCTGCGTGAATTGGCGCTGACCGGCAAGGACATCGACGCAGCGCGCGCCGAGAAGATCGGTCTCGTCAACGACGTGTTCGAAGATGCCGACGCAGTGCTGGCCGCGGCGCGCGCGACTGCCAAGGAGATTGCGCTCAATCCGCCGCTCGTGGTCCACGGCATCAAAGACGTGCTCGATCACACCCGCAGCGCGAGCGTGAACGACAGCCTTCGCTACGTCGCAGCCTGGAACGCGGCGTTCCTGCCTTCGCAGGATCTGACCGAGGCCATCACCGCCGTCTTCCAGAAGCGCCCGCCCGTCTTCCAAGGTGAGTAGAAACTTCCAGGGCGAGTAATAAACAGCACAAAAAATCCCCGCGCATCTTCCGATGTGCGGGGATTTTCGTAAGGCCTGAGAACTTAAAGCTCAGTGCCCGCCGTCGGCGGCGAGACGCTTGATCGAAGCCTCGATCTCGGCCTCTGCCTCGGCGCGGCCGACCCAATTTGCAGCCTCGACGTGCTTGTTCGGCTCCAAGTCCTTGTAGTGGACGAAGAAGTGCTTGATCGCATCGAGCTCGAACTGTGAGATGTCACCCAGGTCCTGGATGTGATCCCAGCGGGGGTCACCGGCCGGAACGCAGAGGACCTTGTCGTCTCCACCGGCCTCGTCGACCATCTTGAACATCGCGACGGCGCGAGCCTCGACGACGACGCCGGGGAAGACCGACTCGGGGAGCAGGACCATGGCGTCGAGCGGATCGCCGTCCTCACCCAGGGTGTTTTCGATGAAGCCGTAGTCGGCCGGGTAGCCGAAAGCTGTGTAGAGGTAGCGATCGAGTTTGACGCGACCGGTTACGTGGTCGACCTCGTACTTGTTGCGCTGACCCTTGGGGATCTCGATGGTGACGTCGAACTCCACGCCGATTCCTCGCTGTCGTGTCGGTAATGATTCGTCGGAAGGATATCGGGTCAAGGATAAGGTTGCCTGACCACCCAGTAGGCAGAGCACAGACGGAGGGGCGTTGGCGGGCCAAGGAAAGAAGAAGATCGGCTCGTTGGAAGAGAGTCGACGGCGTAACTTCCGCATCCTTCTGGCGGTCGGTGCAGTGGTTGTACTGGCCGTCGCCGGAGTTGTCGTCGTGAAACTCGGTACGTCGAACGACGCAGCCGGCAGTGCGACCGTGACTACGTCGCCGCAGCCTGCGCTCGTGACACCGTCACCCCAGGTTGTGCCCGTCCCGACGGACGCACCCATTCCGAGTGCGTCGGGAATCGCCGCGGCGATCGGCCCGGCTGTGGCCAACCCGGATCTGGGGAAGTTCACCGGAGTTGTCGCCGATGCGATCACCGGAAACATTCTGTGGAGCGCAGACCCGTCGACGCCGATGACGCCTGCGTCCACGACGAAGGTGCTCACCGCATCGGCGGCACTGCTGAAGTTGCCGCTCGACCACCGGCTGGCCACGACGGTGGTGCCCGGAGCGAGTCCCGGCCAGGTCGTTCTGGTCGGCGGCGGTGACCCGACGCTGACGGCGACGCCGAAGGGGCAGAGCGGGTACTACGCCAACGCCGCTCACATCGCGGATCTCGTCGACCAGATCAAGGCTGCCGGTACGCCGGTGACCAGCGTCGTGGTGGACTCGAGCTTGTTCAAGGGCGACAACATGGCCACCGGCTGGTTTCCCGCGGACATCGCGGCGGGCTACATCACGCCGATCGAATCGGTGATGATCGAAGGCGGTCGGTACGACGGCACCCAAGACGAGTCACCGCGCTCGGAAACTCCTGCATTGGACGCGGGCAAGGTTCTCGCTCAGGCACTCGGTGTCGATCCCGCCAACGTGAGTCTCGGCGCGGCGCCTGCCGGTGCCAAGCCGATCGCGACCGTGCAGTCGGCACCGCTGAGCGACCGGTTGCTGCAGATGATGGAACATTCCGACAACGTGCTCGCCGAGACCATCGGGCGTGAGGTTGCGATCGCCTCCGGAATCGAAGCGTCGTTCACCGGAGCCGTCGACGCGACCGGCAAGACCCTGCAGGCCGCCGGGTTCGACTACACCGGAGTTTCGCTGCACGATTCCAGCGGGTTGTCCGTCGACGATCTCATTCCCGCTCAGGTACTCGATCGCGTCATGACGGCTGCGGCCGGTGACGGTGATCCGAAACTGCGCCCCCTGCTGGACTACCTTCCGGTGGCCGGCGGAACAGGAAGTTTGTCCGACCGCTACGCGTCCGGAAACCGAACCGGTGCGGGTTGGGTACGGGCCAAGACGGGAACTCTCTCGACGGCCAGTGCGTTGTCAGGGTTCGTGGTCGATCAGAACGGGCGAGTGCTCACCTTCGCACTGATGTCCAATGACCGGCCGCCAGAAGTGAGCCGTCCTGCCCTGGACGCGATTGCCGGAGCATTGAGGAATTGCGGGTGCCAATAGTGGCCGAAAAGACTCCACAAGATGACGAAGCCTCGGCTCCGCTCGGTGGTGCCGTCGACTGGAGTCTGGCCGCCAAAGCCGGGATAAAACTGGCGCGCGGTGGCCCGGCGATGTCTCGCTACACGGCCGAGACTGCGACGGCAGAACTCGCCGAAGCGTCCAAGCGTGCAGAACTGCCGGTTCGTGAAGTGACCGGTTTGGCCGACGGTCTACCGGTCCCAGCCGCTGACGTGTTGGACCGGGCTGGATGGATCACGGCAGCCTCGCGGTCGATGGCGCATCTCACCGGCGCCGACCCCGACGGCAGTGGCAATCTCATTGTCGGAAAGCCGGCGGGCCTGCAGGCCGGCGCAATGCTGGCGTACCTGTCTTCGGCGATCCTCGGCCAGTACGACCCATTCACCGGTGAGCACGGCACGCTGCTTCTGGTCACACCGAACATCGTCTCCGTCGAACGGTCCCTTCGGCTGAACCCGAGCGACTTCCGGTTGTGGGTCTGCCTGCACGAGGTCACGCACCGGGTCCAGTTCTCGTCCTCGCCCTGGCTCGCGGATTACATGAAGGAATCCGTCGAAACGCTCGGTGCGACGGTGGACGAGTCGATGACCGACGTTGTCGGTCGCCTTGCTGCAGAGCTGCGCTCGCGGAAGGAACCCGACTCCAGTGACGGCGCGACGGCGGGCGGCATCATCGGCCTGCTGCGCGCCTCGCAGGCAGAACCCCAGCGTGACGCGCTGGATCGGATGCTCGTACTCGGCACCCTCCTCGAAGGGCATGCAGACCACGTGATGGACGCCGTCGGTCCCGCTGTGGTGCCGTCGGTGTCAACTATCCGCGCGGCCTTCGACAAGCGTCGGCAGCGCAAGTCCAACCCCGTGCAGCGGATCATCAAGATGCTGCTCGGCATGGACGCCAAGATGGCGCAGTACGTACGTGGCAAGGCCTTCGTCGACGCTGTGGTTCTCAAGGTCGGCATGGAGCAGTTCAACACCATCTGGACCGGGCCGGAAACCCTGCCGTTGCTCGACGAGATCGACAACCCCGACGCGTGGGTGAAGCGCGTTCTCGGCTAGATGCTGCTGCCCGAGACGCCTGCCCTGCTGGCGCTGCGACAGGCCGTGCGGGCGTGGACAGTCGCATACGAACCACGACGCCGGGTGATCGTCGCCCTGTCCGGGGGAGCCGATTCGCTGGCGCTCACCGCAGCAGCCGTGGCGGAAACCGAATCGGTCGACGCGTTGATCGTGGACCATCGCCTGCAAGACGGTTCCGATGCTGTCGCACGCTCGGCCGCCGACCAGGCGCTGGCGCTGGGGTGCCGGACCGCGACGGTCCTGACCGTCGATGTAGCCGAAGGTGGGAGTCTCGAGGCCGCCGCGCGTGAGGCTCGGTACAACGCTTTGCGCGGCGCCAGAACTGACCTCCCGGTTCTACTCGGACACACGCTCGACGATCAGGCCGAGACCGTGCTTCTCGGACTCTCCCGCGGGTCCGGTGGGCGATCGATTCAGGGTATGGCGGCCTTCGACGCCCCCTGGGGGCGGCCGCTACTCGGCATCCGTCGATCGGTGACCAGGGCGGCCTGCGTCGACCTGGGAATCACGCCGTGGGAGGACCCGCACAACAACAATCCCGAGTTCACTCGCGTCCGTCTGCGGCACGAGGCGTTGCCGCTGCTCGAAGAAATTCTCGGCGGGGGAGTTCCCGAAGCATTGGCCCGAACCGCGACGCAGTTGCGTGAGGACGGTGAGGCGCTCGACGAGTACGCCGAGGCCCTACTCCTACGGGTTGTCGTCGACGGGGAAGTGGAAGTGGACACACTTGCCGAAGCGCCCACCGCAATCCGTCGACGCGCTCTGCGCGCCTGGCTGCTGCAGGACGGCGCAAAAGCATTGACGGACAAACAGTTACGCGCAGTCGACGCCCTGGTGACCGACTGGCGGGGGCAAGGCGGCGTCGCGATCGGCGGCGGAACACCGGAGGCGAGGTTGGTGGCGGCCCGGCGACGTGGCAGGCTGATCCTCGGATTCGAAGACCGACGAAGGGTTTGACGCGTGTACGAGGGCGACATCGCATCGGTACTGATCTCCGAAGAACAGATCCGTGCACGAACGGCGGAACTGGCTGAGGAAATCGCCAAGCGTTACCCGGCAGGCGCCCCCGAAGGGGATCTCCTGCTGATCGGCGTCCTCAAGGGAGCGGTCTTCTTCATGACCGACTTCGCCCGCGCCCTGCCGATCCCGTCGCAGATGGAATTCATGGCCGTCAGCTCCTACGGATCCTCGACCTCGTCTTCGGGCGTCGTCCGCATCCTCAAGGACCTCGACAAGGACATCGCCGGTCGCCACGTGCTGATCGTCGAAGACATCATCGACTCCGGTCTCACGCTGTCGTGGTTGATGCGCAACCTCAAGACGCGTAACCCCGCTTCGCTCGAGGTCGTCACCCTGCTCCGCAAGCCTGACGCGGTCAAGATCGACGTCGACGTCCGCGACGTGGGCTTCGACATCCCCAACGAGTTCGTCGTCGGTTACGGCCTCGACTACGCCGAGCGGTACCGCGATCTGCCGTACATCGGCACCCTGGACCCCGAGGTCTACGGCGGCTGAGCCTGCTCGTCGATTAACACTCTTCACACTTCAGCCTCTCTGCATCAATCCTCCGAACGGACGACAGACAGGTCTGTGAGGCCTCGCTAGATTCACGGAATGCGCTATCGACGGCCTATTCGGTGACTCTTCCGCCACCGCCTCCTCCACCGCCGCCCCCTCCGCCACTGCCGCCCGAGAGCGAGCAGCAGTATTGGAATGCGCAACCGCAGGGCGTTCAGCACCAACCGCCGACCACCAACGGTTTCGCAATTGCAGCCCTGGTTGGGGCGCTCGTACTGGCGCCGGTCGGAATCGTGCTCGGCCACATTTCGCTGGCGCAGATCAAGCGAACCGGTGAGCAGGGGCGAGGACTCGCAATCGCCGGTCTGGTGATCGGCTACATCTTCACCGCACTTCTGGTGTTGTCGATCGTGTGGATGTTTCTCATTGCCAACGCCTTCACCCGTGCGTTCGACGACTACGACAGCGCGTCTTCTCTCTACTACACATCTGAAACGTCGAGTACGACGTATCCGACGTATTCGACCACCACATCCAGGACGGTAGCGCCGACGTACAGCGGAAGCGACACGGCGACGGTCATCGCAAATGCCTCGGTAGGCGACTGCATCGTCCGAAGGCTCGGAGCGGACAAGGGCGACGGGACAAGCGAGACGTATGTCAGTCCGATCTCGTGCAGCTCGAGCAGCGCCACTCACCGAGTAGTCAGCCGCGGCACGTCCACGTCTGCGTGCGCCGCCGATTGGGTTCGTAAAGAGAGTCCGGTCGTAGTGCTTTGCCTGGCGGACGAATGATCGACAGAGGAAGTCACAGCCGATGACGTTGCCGCCCCCGCCCCCGCCACCCCCGCCACCGCCAATGCAGGCTCCGGCTACCGGACATCCGCCGGCCGCTCGCTCTCGTGGCCGGGGATGGATTGTTGCCGTTACGGCTCTTACCGCCGTCGCGGCCCTCGCCGCGGGCACCGTCACCGTTGCCACGATTCTCCGGTCGGGAGACTCCGACGGACCGGTGGCAGGCCAGTTGGTCAACACCTACCCCACTCGGCCGACGCCAGGGTGGTCGTTGGACGTTGACGATGTTCTGCCGGGCGGAAGATTTCTGTGGCCTGATTCGCTCGGTGCGAGCTATGGAACGGCAAGATTCATCGAGTTGGGACAGACTCTGATCACAACGGTCGGACCACAACAGGGTCAGCAATCCCAACTCGTTGCTGTCGACGCCGAAAGCGGATCCATTCGATGGCAAACGCCGGTCGCCGGCACGGTGTCGTGTGCGACCGCCGCGATCGATGCAGCCCTACCTTGTGTCGTCAGGAATCCTGGTGGAACAGCGCGAGTCGTTTCCTTCTCGCTCGACTCGGGGACGATTCGTTCGAGTGTCGACACAGATACAGCCACCCTGGTCGAGGTTTCCGACGGTGCACTCTTCACCGTGGGCGGCAACCAGTCCGGGCAAGTGATTTCGCGCGGAACCCCCACCGACCTCGACGCGGCGTGGACAACGACAACTCCACAGGAAACCGACTGCGTCGGATCCGGCGATTCGCATTCGTTCGAGATCGTGGACGGCATCGTCTACTACTCGAGCATCGGGTCGACGGCGCTCAGCGCGGTCGACGGCGCGCTGCTTTCGAATCCGAATCTCGGTGGCTACGAGGCGCTTCCAGGTCAGGGCTTCGCCGGCGTCCTCTGCGAGATGCCATTTCCGTCGGACGGATACTCCAGCATCGTGTCCGACCGTGACGGGGCCGAGAGATTTCGAGTTGGCGAAGACAGACCGGCATCGCCGTGGCTTGTCTCGGCATCGAACTCTCGTCCGTACATCGGTTCGCATGGCGCGTACAACATCAGTGACGGCACCGAGTTGTGGTCGGTCACCGGCGGTGATCGCTTCTCGTTACACAGAATCGTCGGCGACATCGTGCTGGGCAACGACTCGGACACACTTTCGGCCTACCGAATCGACACCGGGGAGCAGTTGTGGTCGACCAAGATCGGTGACTACTTCTCTTTCTCGGTCTCGGACGGTGAGCGAATTCTCGTCCATCCCAACGACGGCAGGGTTCTTGCCGTCGAACTCGCCGACGGCTCCATCAGTTGGTCACTCGATTCCCACACCAACCACTGGTCGTGGTCGAAGGCCCACGACGGACTCGCCTCGATCTCCAATGACGAATTCGTCTACTACCCACCGACCGGCGGACCGTCGGGAGCGCCAGGCAAACTGCCCGCTGTCCCTGAAGCAGACGGAGGCGACGAGTACGTCACGAAATGCGGACGGACACCGACCCTGACGCCGGTTGAATACCGCACGCAGGCAGAGGGTCTCGTCGTTCGAATGGAAATGAAAGCATCATGTCCCGGCGGAGACATCGTCTCCACCGACGCGCTTCGTGTGTCGATCACCGACACCGGCCAGAGCGTTGCGTCGGCGGTGTTCGACTTCTCCGAAGCACCGATCTATCTTCCCCGAACCGATGGGACGAACACGACGAACTCGATCCAACGCGAGTTCCTGTACGACCTCGGTAGCTTCTGGAGGCTGCCGAACACTCTCGGTGAGTCTTCGAGTCTGACCAATTCGAGAGCGTCAGGTGCTCAACTCGTCGAGTGTGAGGACGAAGGGACGAGTGATACCAGCCTGACATCCGGGCCGGCATCGCGAAGTGACACCAATACACCGATTCGGCCCACGCGTAGTGCGCAGCCGACCACGGGCGACGTCGAATCCGCGAGTCTCGACGCCCTCCGGGCCCAGACCGACGCCGATCGTCCGTTTGTCACCGGTGACCTCGCGAACAGGTGGGTGGCCCAGATATCCTCCAAGCGGGTCGGACTCGATGCAGCGGATATCAATGGCGCTCAGGTGCATTGGACTGCTGCCCAGATCCTGCGACAGCATCTCGAACTTCGTCTCATGTATCCGGAGGTACGTCTGCTCTGGAGTGACGAATGGCGGACCTTCGATCTCCGTGGTTGGTGGATCACCGTCGCAGGCTTGACGTTTGCCGATGCGGATGCGGCCAACGGGTGGTGCGATTCGAAGCGGATCGCCAACGATCAATGCTTCGCCAAGATCGTTAGTAACGATCGTGATTCGTCGGGAACCACCAAATATCGGCGATAGTGCCTGACCCGTTCGGCGCACTTCCCACATCTGAGGAGCTTGGCGAATGACCGAAGACAACTCGCGTCAACCCGGTGAACCATCGATAAACAGTTTGCCCCAGTCACACGGCATGTATCCACCGCCCCAGAGCTATTCACCGACCCGATCTGCGTTCGAGGACATTCGGATCGGTGACTACACCCGCGACGGGACAGCCGCGGCACTGCTCTTCGTGTCGCTCTTCTTACCGTGGAGTGCGACCGTCGGAATAGCCCGCGTCGGTTCGAGTGCTCTTGTGGTGCTTCTGGTTCTGCCGACACTGCTGTCGCTGGCGTCGCTGTTACTGCCGTACGTGGCGCGACTCGGAATGCTCGGGCCGAATTGGAATGTCGGGCAGATACGAGTGTTGCGTCTGGCGTCCAACGGACCCCTCATTGCCACTGTCGTGGGCCTTGTCGCCTACGACGTCATTCGTGGAATGTTCCGATTCAGTGAGAGTTCGAGTATCTTCACCGGCAACGGGGTCGGCGCCGGAGCGTGGTTCGGGCTTGCCGGCGCCCTGCTCGCCGCTCAACCGCGAGCAGCAGAAATTCGCATCGACCCTCGAACCGCGCCGCGATGGTTGGCGTTGGTGAAGCCGCTTGTGTTTGTGGCTTGGGGGTCGTCAGTGGCCTCGGCGCTACTCGCGCTGATCTACATCCTGGTCTCCGCCAGTCGCTACCGATATTACGACGGGCCGCAGACTTTCGAGAACCTGATCGTTCTCTTCGTGTCGTCGGCCGTTCCGATCGTCGTGGTGGGTGTTGCGGCAGTCGGTCTCGCCAGACGGTTTGCGTCCTGGCGCCTCACAATCGCCGCGCTCGGCATCGCTCTCCTCGCAGCCGGATTACTCCACTCGATCAGCGAGGGCACAAGTGTCGAGCTGTTCCACACGGTCACGGCTAGTCCGTACTACGGCATCACGTTCTTGATTGCCGCAGCCGCAATTACATTCATTCCATTCGGTGTTGCGTTCGTCGGCGACGGGACGCACCCCGGATACGTCTGGCTCGCAGCGGCACGAAACGGCATGCTGTTGATCGCGGTGTGGAGCTTCGGTGTTGGATTCTCTCAGATCGCAATGGCAGCAACACAATTTGGCATCGTGCCGTGGGGAGATGCGTTAGTGCTCGCTGTTCTCGCGATACTCGTCGGGATTCTTGCCGTCGTCGGAGTCAGAGCGCTGTCGCTCCGCTATTCTTCGTCTGATCCTCGCCCGTCGCGCGAGGTTGTTCTCGGAGTCTGTGTCGCGCTGCTCGTTCTGATGATTGCTCGTCTAGTTGTACAGTCGACCATGTACGGCGAAATATATTACAGTGCATGGATATTCGATCTTGCTCTGGCGGTGCTGGTGGTTCTGCTTGCTCTCGCTCTCACCGTCTCACCGGCTGTTCGGAATTTGTATGCGGGGGTGCAACTGTTCGCGTCGGCCACCACGGTTACAGCTGCGGTACCGAGTCTTGGACAGCCCGTTCAGCCTTCGAGGCGTGCTCTCGAGGCTGCGGATCCGCGGACTCCGGCGGCGGTGCTGTTCGAGATTGCGTCGAGTTCGCCGGAGTTGCGGCCGGCGATTGCTGCGAATCCGTCGACGTACGACGATCTTGTGACGTGGCTCGAGGCGTTGGGTGATCCTGCTGTGGATGCGGCGTTGGATCGAAGGGCTGCTGGGCAATTCGGTCTACCTGAGCCTCAGCCTGAGCCTGAGCCTCAGCCTGAGCCTGAACCTGAACCTGTACCCGTACCCGTGCCCGTGTCGGTGCCTGCGCCGGTGAAGCCTTCGGGGCGTGCTCTCGAGGCTGGAGATCCGCGGACCCCGGCGGCGGTGCTGTTCGAGATCGCGTCGAGTTCGCCGGAGTTGCGGCCGGCGATTGCTGCGAATCCGTCGACGTACGACGATCTTGTGACGTGGCTCGGAGCGCTGGGTGATCCTGCTGTGGATGCGGCGTTGGATCGAAGGGCTGCTGGGCAATTCGGTCCACCCGAACGGGAACCCGAACCTGCGACCGAGACCTTCATCTCGAACGCACAGGAATCCCGCTCCGGTAGCGACCCCGTGCAACTGGCCGCACCGCCACTGGTCGTGCCGCAACCGAACCCGGGGTATGCGCCGACCGGCGTTCCATTCCGGCCTGGTGGTTTTCGGCCGGCCGGAGCCGGGATACGAGTTGCCGCGCGATTCATCGATTTCGCCATTCTCGCAGTCGTGTCGGTCGTCGGCGGCATGATCTCCACCGCGACGCTCGGAAACGGTTTCGACTTCGATGCCTACCGGACAAGTTCGGGTCTGATCGGCCTCCTGATCGGGATGGGTTCGATCGTGTACTTCGTGTGGGGAGAGTCAGCATTCGGGGTAACCCTGGGCAAACTCGCCCTCGGAATAGGCGTTCGCTCGGTAGGAGGTGCGCGCCCGACCCTGGCGCAGTCCTTCAAACGGAATGCATTCGTGATCCCCATGTACCTCGGATCGGCTGTTTCGGCGTTGGCCATGCTCGGTAGTGGTGACGAGCTCGTCGGCATGCTGAACACGATGTCGTTGGGCAGTATCGCCAGTGTCCTGGGTACTGTTGTAACAGTGGGTATTTCGATCGCGATCATCGTCTCGATCAGCTCTGCACCGGATGTACGCGGTTTTCACGATCGGATGGCTGACGCCGTCGTCGTGGTCACCAGACAGTGAGCGAGCGCGCTTCGAGGGAAACACGCATGCCTTCAGAGCGTCAGCAGTTTCTTCTGCACCTTGCCCATGGCGTTGCGGGGCAAGCTGTCGACCAGACAAACCTGACGAGGGCGCTTGTGGATCGACAGTGATTCGGCGACGAAGTCCGAAACCACAGCGCAGTCGGCTACGTCGCCGACGATGAACGCGACTATGCGCTGTCCGAGGTCGTCGTCTGGCACACCGACGACGGCGGCCTCGCGAACACCGGGGTATGCCAGAAGTGCCTGTTCCACCTCGCCGGCACCGATGCGGTATCCACCGGATTTGATCATATCGACCGACTCGCGACCGACGATGCGGTGGAATCCGCTCTCGTCGATCACCGCGATGTCGCCGGTGCGGAACCAGCCGTCTTCGGTGATGGATTCCGCTGTCTTCGAGGGGTTCCCGAGGTACTCGTCGAAGAGCACGGCTCCCGCGACTTCCAGTTGACCTAGCTGCTCTCCGTCGTGCGCCGACAATTTACCGTTCTCACCGCGCAACCTCGTCCTGACTCCCGGAACGGCGTGCCCGACCCAACCCGGGCGGCGTTCACCGTCGTGCGTCGTGCTGACGGTGATGAGGGTTTCACTCATTCCGTAGCGCTCGACGGGAGCCAACCCCGTCAGCGATTTCATCCGCTCGAACAACGGAACCGGAAGTGGTGCACTGCCGGATACGAGCAAGCGCGCAGATCGCAATGCTGCGGCCGCCGAGGGATCACCGCACACGCGTGACCAGACGGTCGGAACACCGAAGTACAACGAGCCACCCGCTGCGGCATACGAATCCGGAGTTGGTCTGACGGTATGAATCAGCGGCGAACCCACGCGCAAGGCGCCCAACACGCCGAGAATCAACCCGTGGACGTGGAAGAGGGGCAGTCCGTGGACGAGTGTGTCCTCTGGCGTCCAATTCCACACATGAGCGAGCGCGTCGAGATCCGCTGCGATCGATGCTCGCGAGAGGACAACGCCTTTCGGAGCTCCGGTGGTTCCCGAGGTGTACATGATCAGTGCAGTAGCTGCCGCGTTCGGTTCGGGATAGGACGTCGCGGATCGCGCGTGAATATCGATGGGAATCAACGGGATACTCGAATCCGTCGGCCCTTCTCCGAGTATCAGTTCGGCCTTGGAATCGGCGATGATGTGCTGACGCTCGAGCGGGCCGGAGTCCGGTGGGATCGGGACCACGGCAACACCGGCGATCAGCGCGCCGGCGACGGCGACCACTGTCTCGAGGCCGGCGGCGGCTTGTACTGCCACTCGCTGTGCACCGTGGATTCGATCGGCGACCGCGGTGGCGGCGGCAAACAAGTCGGCGCGAGAGAGGGTTGCGCCTTCGCCGAAACTGACCGCCGCTCCGTGATCGTCGAAGATGCGGGGGTCGAGGGAGCGCAGAAGTGTGGATTCGCTGTTCATCGCGAGTTCCCTTTCTTTGAGCGAAGATTCAGACGGACCAGGGAACAACGAACAGCAGCCAGGCGAGAATCGGCGTCACCACCATGATGGTCATGCCCCACCGCATCGTCAGCCCGAACACCACGTCGCGTTCTTCCGGAGCGGCGTTCGCGACCACCAGCGCGCCGTTGGTCGAGAACGGACTGCAATCGACCAGAGACGAGGAGATTGCCAGCGCGATGACCAGACCGGTTGCATTGACCTGACCGGTCATGAGGAATGGAATTGCCAAAGGGATGAGTGCGCCGAGGATTCCCGTGGTGGATGCAAACGCCGACACGATCGCGCCGATCAGACAGATCAAGAACGCCGCGAGAAGTGGAATCCCCACGTGTGCAACAGAATCCCCGAGCCACTGGACGGTGTTCTGGTTCTGCAGAAGAGCGACGTACGTGACGATTCCGCCGATGAGGAGCACGGTGCCCCAGCTGATCTTGTCGACGGCGCCGCGGGCGGAAGCCGGGAAGATCAGGGTGAGAAGTACCGCGACAGTCAGTGCGGTGAAGCCGACGTCGAGGTCGAAGACCAAGGCGCCGAGTGCAAGCGACGCCAGTCCGAGCAGGGTGAGTCGCCGCTCGAGGTTGAGTGCTCCCTCGTGCGGAGCGGTCCCACCCGAGGACTTGCCGCCACTCTTCGAGTTGTCGCCGGAACCCGAACCGGTGATGGTGTCGCCGACGCCAGTCGCGTTGCCGACTGCGTTGACGAGCACGCGTTCGGAGGCGCCGCGCGCAATCAGGGCGCGACCGCCGAACGAGACGTACGCGATGGCAGCAACAGCGGCCGCGGCCGCGAAGGTCGAGACGAACAGCAAGGCCGGGCTCGACGGGAGGCCGTTCTGGCGCATGACGTCGTTTGTGATGACGCCGAAGATTCCGATGGGGGAGAAGCTGCCCGCCGTTGCGCCCTGGACGACCATGAAGCCCATCAGCATGGGGTGGATCCGGTAGCGGGTGGCGAAGCCCATCGCCACGGGCGCGATGATGGCGACGGCAGCGGGACTGACCGCGCCCATGGCGGTGACGGCCGCGCACACCGCGAACATCGCCCACGGCACGAGGGCCACTCGTCCTCTGACCGCCCGAACTGCCGCGTGAATGATCCAGTCGACCGTGCCGTTGTTTCTGGCCAGCGCGAACAGGTAGGTGACGCCGACCAGGATGACGAAGAGGCTGGCCGGGAAGCCGTCGAGGATCTCGCTGGTATCGACGGTGAAGACCAGTGTTCCGACGACAAAGGCAGCCACCAGGGCAAGCGCACCCATGTTCACCGACCTCACGGTGGATATGACGAACACCAGGACAAGTACTGACAGGGCTATGACATTTGCCATCGAACTCTCAATCCGTTCGCGACCAGCTTGTGGTCTGCATCACTTGGAATTGGCCTAGCCTCTCTGCCACTGCTCCATTTGTCAAGTACACTCCGAGGCATGAATTCGACGTCATCGCCCGGCTCGCGCTCGGGCCTGCCCGGACGATTGAAGCGTCCGCGTCTGTACGAGCAGTTGGCCGAGCACATTTCGAATTTCATCGAGGCTCAAGGTCTTTCGCCCGGCGATCGGCTTCCTCCCGAACGCAGCCTGGCTGCCGAACTCGGCGTGAGCCGCGCATCGCTGGCTCAGGCGCTCGTTGCCCTCGAGATCCGGGGCCGAGTCGAAATCCAGCACGGCAACGGTGCAGTGATTCGTGAAGCACCGACGCTCGACGCGGGCCGCTCGGCGGACTCGGGCGTGCGGCTTCAGGATCGGACCGTCGACGAACTGACTGCGGCGCGGGAAGCGATCATGGCCGGGCTGGCTCGAGCGGCGGCGTCGAATCCCAACGCTGCACTGCGGGTCGCGATGCTGACCGACGACGGGACCGCGAGAAACTTCGCCGAGACGTGGCGTTGTGTCAGGCACCTTGCCGGAGGTGGCTTATTGGCTGATCTCGACGACACGATCGCCCAGCAGGCGGACGTGCCCGAGTCCTCGGCTCGGCTGTCTGCGCGACTCGATCAGCTCGCACACCGCATCATCGACGGTGACCAATCGGGCGCCGCCGACGCTGTTGCGGGAATCCTCTCCGAGACGGCCTGACGAATAACGACGGACGAGCGTCGGAAAAGCGCACGATAACCACTATGAGCATGTTCGCTCACAGGAAACTGTGCTGCGACGTAGCCCGGGAACCTGATCGGCAATGCGCACGTTGAACACAGTGACGACCGTTCCAACCAAGCGGCACGGCTGCTGGCGGGCATCGATGGGGCCGATCGCGGTAACCTGCAGGTGTCCGGTTGGCAGCCGGAAGGCGACCTGGCAGACCCGCACTCTCGAAAGGACCGGCCACATCGGCCGACCTGTATGAACCGTAAGACTGTGTTCCGTAACGTGCTACTCGTAGCCGTCGTGCTGTTGGTGATCTATGCCTTCAGCTACTTCAGCAACGACACCCGCGACTTCAAGACCGTCGACACGTCGGTCGCGATCTCCCAACTCGACGCCAAGAACGTTGAGTCGGCGCAGATCGACGACCGTGAGCAGCAGGTTCGTCTGTGGCTCAAGAACGGCAACGACGCCACCGACGGTAAGACGCAGATCCTGGCGAAGTACCCCGCGAGTGCGTCGGAGCAGATCTTCGACAAGGTCGAAGGCGCCGGAGCGGACAAGTTCAACACGACGGTCACTCAGGAGAGTTGGCTGACGTCGATCCTTCTGTTCGTGCTGCCGATGATCATTCTGTTCGGCATCTTCTTCTTCGTCATGAACCGGATGCAGGGCGGCGGTGGTCGCGGCGGAGTCATGGGATTCGGTAAGTCGAAGGCCAAGCAGCTCACCAAGGACATGCCGAAAACCACGTTCGCCGACGTCGCCGGTGCGGACGAGGCTGTCGAAGAGTTGTACGAGATCAAGGACTTCCTGCAGAACCCGGCTCGCTACCAGGCGCTCGGCGCCAAGATTCCGCGCGGTGTGCTGCTGTACGGCCCTCCCGGAACCGGTAAGACGCTGCTCGCTCGCGCTGTCGCAGGCGAAGCCGGCGTCCCGTTCTTCACCATCTCCGGCTCGGACTTCGTCGAGATGTTCGTCGGTGTCGGTGCTTCGCGTGTTCGCGACATGTTCGAGCAGGCCAAGCAGAACAGCCCCTGCATCATCTTCGTCGACGAGATCGACGCAGTCGGTCGTCAGCGCGGCGCAGGTCTGGGCGGTGGACACGACGAACGCGAGCAGACGCTCAACCAGTTGCTCGTCGAGATGGACGGCTTCGGTGATCGCACCGGCATCATCTTGATCGCCGCAACCAACCGTCCCGACATCCTGGACCCCGCACTGCTGCGTCCGGGACGCTTCGATCGCCAGATTCCGGTCGGTGCCCCCGACCTCGCCGGTCGCCGCGCGATCCTGCGCGTGCACTCGCAGGGCAAGCCGATCGATCCCAACGCAGACCTCGAAGGTCTCGCCAAGCGGACCGTCGGAATGTCGGGCGCCGATCTCGCCAACGTCATCAACGAGGCTGCGCTGCTCACCGCACGCGAAAACGGAACCGTCATCACCGAAGCCTCACTCGAGGAATCGGTGGACCGTGTTGTCGGTGGACCGCGGCGTAAGAGTCGCATCATCAGCGAGCACGAGAAGAAGATCACGGCGTACCACGAGGGCGGTCACACGCTGGCTGCTTGGGCAATGCCTGACATCGAGCCGGTCTACAAGGTCACGATCCTCGCTCGCGGTCGCACCGGCGGTCACGCGATGACCGTGCCCGAGGACGACAAGGGTTTGATGACGCGTTCCGAGATGATCGCTCGTCTCGTCATGGCAATGGGTGGACGCGCCGCCGAGGAACTGGTGTTCCACGAGCCCACCACCGGAGCGTCGTCGGACATCGACATGGCGACAAAGATCGCCCGCGCGATGGTCACCGAATACGGCATGAGTGCCAAGCTCGGCGCGGTTCGCTACGGCCAGGAGGGCGGGGATCCGTTCCTCGGCCGTTCGATGGGCGTGCAGTCCGACTACTCACACGAGATCGCTCGTGAAATCGACGAAGAGGTGCGCAACCTCATCGAGGCAGCGCACACCGAAGCGTGGGCAATCCTCAACGAGTACCGCGATGCGCTCGACCTCATCGCTACCGAACTGCTCGAGCGTGAGACGTTGACTCGCAAGGACCTCGAGAAGATCCTTGCCGGCGTCGAAAAGCGTCCGCGCATCACGGCTTTCAACGATTTCGGCGGTCGCACGCCTTCGGATCGTCCGCCGGTGAAAACTCCGCGCGAACTCGCGATCGAGCGTGGCGAAACCTGGCCGGAGCCCGCTGCCGCCCCTGTTCTCGTCAAGGCCGGCGCAGCCAACAGTGGTGCGCCCAACAACGGCGGTCTCCCCAACAATGGCAACCAGGGACCCTCGAACGGCTACGCGCAGCCTTCGTACCCGCAGCCGAGTGCGCCGCAGCAGACTCCGCAACCGGGAACACCCGACTACGGAGCGCCCGCCGGATGGTCGGCACCGGGTTGGCCTCCGCGTGAGAACCAGTCGCCGACGTACCCCGGACAGCAGTCGGGTGGATACACCGGTGGACAGAATCCGAACCCGCCGAACCAGCAGCAGGGCCAGTACGGTCAGCCCCAACACGGTCAGCCCCAGCCCGATCAGGGGCAGTACGGTCAGCCGCATCCGGGACAGCAGGCGTACCCGGAGCAGCCGCACCCCGGCCGCCGCTACCCAGCACAGCCCGACTACCCGGTGCAGTACCCGGACAGTGGACCCTTCGCCGATCCGAACCGGGGAAACCCGTCGGGTGAAAACCAGTGGCAGAGCCCCGCACCGGAACAGCCGCAAACTCCTCCGCCGCATCATTCGGCTGAGGACGAGGGACCGAGCACCGTTCGCTGGGACGGACCGGACGGATCTCGCTGACCTTGCGCCACTAGGCTCTGCGGCGGGGGACCTGTGAACAATTCTCGAGGAGAGTTCGGTTGTCGGTGAATGATGTGGCCAGTGAACTGGTGTCGCTCGGAACGGGCCGCCCGTTCGATCAGGCGCGGGCAGAGGCTGCCGTACGGGAATTGTTGATCGCGGTCGGCGAAGATCCGGAGCGCCCAGGCCTGCTCGATACGCCGGCCCGGGTGGCGCGCTCGTACAAGGAGATCTTCGCGGGTCTGTACTCCGAGCCCGACGACGCGTTGAACACGACTTTCGACGAGGGTCACCAGGAATTGGTGCTCGTGCGAGACATTCCGATGTTCTCGACGTGCGAGCACCACCTGGTGTCCTTCCACGGCGTCGCCCACGTTGGCTACATCCCGGGAAAGTCCGGCAAGGTCACCGGTTTGTCGAAGCTGGCGCGTGTTGTCGACCTGTACGCCAAGCGTCCGCAGGTTCAAGAACGCCTGACCAGTCAGATCGCGGACGCATTGATGCGCAAGCTCGACCCGCGTGGAGCCATCGTCGTCATCGAAGCCGAGCATCTGTGCATGGCGATGCGCGGTATCCGCAAGCCCGGAGCCAGCACGACCACGTCTGCGGTTCGTGGGCTCCTGCAATCCAGCGCGGCCTCACGGTCCGAAGCGCTGGACCTCATCCTTCGTAAGTGAGCGAGATGTCCGCGGCTTCCGTTGCAGACAGCGATCCGGCCCGGATGGTCGTGATGGGGATTCTGAACGTCACCGCCGATTCGTTTTCCGACGGTGGCCAATTCCTCGATCGTGACGCGGCGATCTCTCGTGGGCTAGAGCTGCAACGCATTGGCGTCGACATCGTCGACATCGGCGGTGAGTCGACGCGTCCCGGTGCCACCCGAGTGGACCCGAAACTCGAGGCTGACCGTATTGCCCCGGTGATCGAAGAACTGGTTGCTGCGGGAATCCGCGTCAGCGTCGACACGATGCGTGCTTCTGTCGCCGCAGCCGCGATCGAAGCGGGTGCGGGGATCGTCAACGACGTCTCGGGCGGTCGCGCGGACCCCGACATGGCGTCCGTGGTTGCCGACGCCGGAGTGCCCTGGATCCTCATGCATTGGCGTTCGGCCCGCGACTACGTCCATCGTGGCAGTGCCGATCACTACGACGACGTGGTCCGAGACGTCCGTGACGAACTGCTGTCGCAGGTCGACCTGGCGTTGAAGGCGGGCGTTGATTCGTCGTCGATCATCCTCGATCCCGGCCTCGGGTTCGCGAAGAACGCCGACCACAACTGGGCTCTGTTGCGGGCCCTGCCCGAGTTCAACGCACTCGGATTCCCGGTCCTGGTCGGCGCTTCCCGTAAGCGGTTCCTCGGGTCTCTGCTCAGCGATCCCGAAGGCAATCCGCGTCCACCTGGTGGCCGCGAGACTGCGACGGCCGTGGTCTCCGCCCTTGCAGCGCGCGAAGGCGCCTGGGGCGTTCGGGTGCACGACGCACAAGCCTCGCTCGACGCCATTGCCGTGGTCGACGCCTGGAACCGTGGACGAGAAAGGGCCTGACATGGGGGACCGAATCGAACTGCGCGGGCTGAAGGTACGCGGTAATCACGGAGTGTTCGACCATGAGAAGCGTGACGGTCAGGACTTCTTCATCGACATCACGGTGTGGATGGACCTGGCGCCCGCCGCGGCGTCGGACGATCTGACCCAGACCCTGCACTACGGCGAGTTGGCGGAAGCCGCCGCAGCCATCGTCGCCGGCCCTTCGCGCGATCTCATCGAGACCGTCGCTGCCGAGATCGCTGACGGCGTCATGAAGGATTTGCGAGTCGAGAGCGTCGAGGTCGTGGTCCACAAGCCGTCGGCGCCGATTCCGCTGGTCTTCGCGGACGTCGCCGTCGTCGCACATCGGACCAGGTCGGCATGACGCGCGCTGTTCTGTCGATCGGTTCCAATATCGGCGACAGCGTGGCTCACTTGCAGTCCGTTGTCGACGGGTTGGGCAGCGCCGTCGTTGCTGTGTCACCGGTCTACTCGACGGCGCCGTGGGGTGGCGTCGAGCAGCAGGATTTCTACAACGCGGTGCTGGTGGTCGACGACCCCGAGGCCGACAGTGCTGAATGGCTTCGCCGTTCGCAAGCTCTCGAAGAAGCCGCAGATCGGGTGCGCGAACAGCGTTGGGGACCCCGAAGCCTGGACGTGGACGTGGTCGACTGCGAAGGCGTCGTCAGTTCCGATCCCGAACTCACACTTCCGCACCCCCGGGCTCATCTTCGTGCCTTCGTGCTCGTTCCCTGGCTGGACGTCGAGCCTGATGCGACGCTGATCGTCGACGGTCGGAAGTTGTCGGTGGCAGAAATTCTCGGCGGCCTCGATCGCAGCGAACGTGAAGGTGTGCGCACTACCGATGTGGTGCTTGCGCGGTGACCGAACAAGACAAGGGTTTGAAGCCGACCCGGATCAGTGAACTCGCGGTTCTGGCCGCGGTTGCGGCCGTGGCCACCTGGATTCTGATTCGCGTGTTCTACGGTTCGATGCCGCCCATCCCTGTTTATGCGGGAGCGTCGCTGTACTTCGTGGCCGTTGCCGAAGCCGTCTTCGCTTTTGTCATTCGTGCGCGCGTCAAGAATCGTCAGGTCGGCGACGGGCTCAGACAACTCCATCCGATCACTGCCGCCCGCGCGCTGGCATTGGCAAAAGCATCCGCTTTGGTCGGTTCAGCTACCGTGGGTGTCTGGGTTGGAGTGCTGGTGTATCTCATCCCACAGCGCTCGGTTCTGCAGGCCGCGGCCTCCGACACGCCGGGCGCGTGGGTGGGGTTGGGCGCCGCAATTGCGCTGGTAGCGGCAGCTCTGTGGCTCGAACATTGTTGCAAGACGCCGGAAGATACACCTGACGAGCCGGCGCACTGACAGCCTGGTCGGCAAATCACCCACCGAGGTACGTGGCGACCCCGGTCTCGGCAAGTACCCTGGCAACCATGACAAATTCTGGTCGATCGAAGTCTGCGCGCCGAAGCAAGCGCAGCGCGAGCCAGATGATCATTGCTGCTCTTCTGGCACTTGCTGTCATTGCTTCGCTGTTCCTGATCTTCAGCAACAGCGTTCAGCTTCTTCGGGTGGGACTGGTCGTCGCTCTGTGGGCAGCCACCCTCGGCGCTATCGCCATGACCAAGTATCGGCGTGAGTCGGCACTGGACAAAGCCAAGGTTGCCGATCTGCAGACCGTGTACGAACTGCAGCTCGAGCGTGAAATTTCTGCTCGACGCGAGTACGAACTGAGCGTCGAAGGCCGTGTGCGTCGTGAGGTGACCGCCGACGCGGAGGAACTGGCCGGGCTGCGCGCCGAATTGGTCGCGCTGCGCCGGAACCTCGAAGCGCTTTTCGAAGGTGGACTGTTGCCCGAACAGACCGCGCTCAAGACCGATTCGACGCGAGTACCGGAACTTGGCGGTAGTTCGTACGGTGCGTACCAGCCGGCACCGTCGGGACTGTACGTTCCCGGCGCCGGCCAGAGCGGGCCCAGCCAACCGGCACCGAACGTCGGCGGCTTGGCTTCGCCCAACGACGATCCGGTGACTGCTGAGACAACCGTCGTGTTCGCGGAGACGTCGTGGCGCGACAGCAGCTTCGTGGCGCCGCGCGTCATACCGACGCAGAAGTCGCAGGAGACGCCGAAGCCGCAGGAGACGCAGAAGCCCCAGGATCAGACCCGGAACCAGGCCCCGAAGAATTCTCCGGTGAGTTCTGTGAGTTCCTCGCCGACACGAACGGCGAAAGATGTTCCGGTGGAGAAGGATCCGGAGCCGGTCGAGCCAGAAATCAAGGCTCCCGCCCAGGCCCCGAACATCGAAGACGCCGTCATCGAAGACGCCGTCATCGAAGACGCCGTCGTCGAAGAGGCGCCCGAGGTTGTTCCCGAGGTTGTTGCGGAAACAGAACCTGAGCCCGACGCCGAGCCGCGCCGTCGTCGTCGCGCTGCCCCGGAAGATGCCGCAAGTGGTGCTCATTCCAACGGATTGACCGTCGCCGAAATAATGGCAAATCTGAGTTCGACCAACCCGTCCGAAGGCTCCGGTCGACGCCGTCGCCGAGAGGACTGAGTCGCAGATCACTCGCCTGGCCATGGCATGACGGTTCGGGCGAAGGATATCCTCGGACGCAGAACGTCTGGTACCCGCCGAGCGGGACTGGAACGAACGAGAGGAATCCGGTGACTTCCTTCGGGATCACTAATGGACCTGCACCTGCGCGATTGACGGTAGGAATTGTCTCCGCAGGCCGGGTCGGAACAGCTGTCGGTGCCGCGTTGGAGCGAGCCGGTCATGTTGTCAGCGCTTGCTCCGCAGTCTCCAGTGCCTCGGTCGCCCGCGCTGTGAAGCGGCTTCCCGATACCGAAATTCTTCCGGCTGCCGACGTCGCAGCTCGCTCCGAACTGCTGGTTCTCGCTGTTCCGGACGACCAGCTTGCTGATCTTGTCCGAGGGCTCGCGGCCACGAAAGCCGTCAAGCCGGGCACGCTCGTCGCCCACACGTCGGGCGCCAACGGTATTGCCATCCTCGCTCCGCTGACCGAACTGGGCGCACTGCCCTTGGCTATCCATCCGGCGATGACGTTCACCGGTCACGACGAGGACACTGCGCGGCTGTCGTCGGCGTGCTTCGGAATCACGGCCGGCGACGACATCGGATACGCGATCGCGCAGTCTCTCGTCCTCGAGATCGGCGGCGAGCCGGTCCGAGTGCGCGAGGAGAACCGCGCGCTCTACCACGCTGCCCTGGCTCACGGCAGTAATCACCTGGTCACCCTCGTTGTCGACGCTGTCGAGGCGCTGCGAGCGTCGTTGCAAGGTGACGAGTTGCTCGGTCAGCAGTTGATAGACGGCGATCCGGGTGGAGTGGCCGAGCGTGTCCTGCAACCGCTGTTGTCGGCCGCCCTGGACAACGCACTACGACGCGGTCCCTCGGCGTTGACCGGCCCGGTGGCACGCGGCGATGCCGCTGCCGTCGACACACATTTGCGCGTACTGACAGAACTGGATCCGGAGCTCGCTGCCGGCTATCGAGCGATGTCCTTGCGATCGGCCCAGCGGGTGGGCGCCCCCACCGAATTGTTCGACATCTTGACTGAAACGGGAGGTGACCGTCGTGAGTGATTTGCAGGGCGGATACAAGCGCGGCGAACTGACGGTGCACCACGATCCGGACAAGCTTCGGCGCGTCTCGCGGGCACTGCGTGGAGTCGGGCGCCAGGTGGCGCTCGTTCCGACGATGGGTGCGCTGCACGCGGGCCACATCGAACTGGTTCGTCAGGCCAAGGTCACCGGCGCCGTCGTGATCGTTTCCATCTTCGTGAACCCGCTGCAGTTCGGTGCCGGCGAAGACCTGGACGCATACCCGCGCACTCTCGATGCCGATCTCGACCTGCTTCGCGCCGAGGGCGTCGAATTGGTGTTCGCGCCGAGCGCCAAGACGATGTACCCGCGTGGTCAGCGCACCACCATCGTGCCCGGACCGTTGGGTGGCGAACTCGAAGGCGGCGCACGCCCCACTCACTTCGCGGGAATGCTGACGGTCGTGGCGAAGCTGCTGCAGATCGCGGCACCCAATCACGCGTACTTCGGCGAGAAGGACTATCAGCAGCTGACGCTCATCCGTCAGATGGTGTGGGATCTCAACTTCGACGTACAGATCATCGGAGTACCGACGGTCCGCGAGTTCGACGGCCTCGCGTTGTCCTCTCGCAATCGCTACCTCGACGAGAGCCAGCGCGCCGCAGCGGTCGCGCTGTCCGCAGCTCTGATCGCCGGCGCACACGCGGCGGCCGGGGGAGCGGAGGCAATTCTGGAAACCGCACGCGCTGTCCTGGCAGCTGTTCCGGAAATCGAGGTCGACTACCTCGAGGTTCGGGGCGTCGATCTGGGCCCCGCTCCCGAGCGGGGTGACGGCCGACTGTTGGTGGCCGCCAAGCTCGGAACCACCCGTCTGATCGACAATGTCGGTGTTGCCGTGGGAACCGGCTTCCTCGAGCGTGACACCGATCCGTCCGCCGACGCCATCGACGACCTGCTGTCTCACTGAGCACTTTTCACGAGTAAGGACCTGGATATGTTTCGCACAATGATGAAGTCGAAGATCCACCGCGCCACCGTGACTCACGCCGACCTGCACTACGTCGGCTCCGTCACCGTCGACCAGGATCTGATGGATGCCGCCGACCTCCTCGAAGGCGAACAGGTGTGCATCGTCGACATCGACAACGGCGCGCGTCTCGAGACGTACGTCATCGCCGGTGAGCGCGGAACTGGTGTCATCGGAATCAACGGTGCAGCAGCGCATCTGGTCAAGCCGGGCGACCTGGTCATTCTCATCGCCTACGGCGTGATGAACGAGCAGGAAGTCAAGGAGTACTCCCCGCGCGTCGTGTTCGTCGATGCCGACAACAAGCAGATCGAACTCGGTTCCGACCCGGCTCACGCGCCGGAGGGTTCGGGTCTGATCACCCCGCGCATGCTGTCGACACTCGAGGCCTCGCGCGAATCCAGTCTGGTGTAATCCATGCTGCTCACGGTCGACGTGCGGAACACCAACATCGTTCTCGGTCTGTTTTCCGGAACTGGTGAGCATTCGAAGCTGTTGCAGGACTGGCGAATGCGAACCGACCCTCGGATGACTGCCGACGAGTTGGCGTTGACCTTCCGTGGGCTGTTGGGTACCCATGTCGATCAGATCGCCGGCGTCGCCGCACTGTCGACGGTGCCATCCGTCTTGCGTGAGATCCGCGTCATGCTCGAGCGGTACTGGGGTCATGTTCCCCATGTCGTGGTCGAGCCGGGCGTGCGCACCGGGGTGCCACTGCTGGTGGACAACCCCAAAGAAGTCGGAGCCGACCGGATCGTCAACAGCCTTGCCGCGCACCATCTTTACGAGGGTCCGTGCATCGTCGTGGACTTCGGCACGTCGACCTGTGTCGACGTCGTTTCCGCCAAGGGTGAGTTCCTGGGCGGCTGTATCGCGCCCGGGCTCGAGATCTCGACCGACGCCTTGGCGTCGCAGTCTGCTGCGTTGCGCAAGGTCGAATTGGTGCGTCCTCGTTCGGTGGTCGGGAAGAACACCGTCGAATGCATGCAGTCCGGCGCGGTATTCGGCTTTGCGGGCCTCGTGGACGGACTGGTCAACCGCGTACGCGACGAACTGCCCGAATTCGGTGGTGACGACGTCTCCGTGATCGCAACCGGGGACAGTGCACCGCTGATCATCCCCGAATCCGACACCATCGATCACTTCGAACGCGACCTCACCCTCGAAGGGCTGAGGTTGGTCTTCGAGCGCAATCAGGCGCGTCGCGGATCCGGTCGACGACCGGTCGCCTGATCGATGGTTTTGCTCCAGCAGTTTCGCGATTACGAAAGTTATGCCACAATGGTGCTCGTGAATCGCTGCATGGGTGCTCAGGAGTGTTGTCGAGGCTGACCGCTGCCTTGACCAATTCACACTCCTTGGAGCTAGCTCGTGCTATCCACATATTCTGCAGATCTCTCTGTTTTGGCCCCGACTCTTACTGCTGATCGCACTGTTTCCGCAGGTCGTGGCATCAATCGTGGGCCCTCCGGACGTCGCCCGAGCGGTGCCTCGTTGCCCACCCGCCTTCGCCCGGCCGATTTGCTGCGACTGACCGACGAGGGAGCAAACGGCGTGCTCGACGGCCGTTTCGATCACCTCATCCCCGACGCCTTCCCGACGCTCGACCGTTGGTCCACCCGCCTGCACGCGGACGACGACGTCGATGTGTGGCTCATCAGCTGGGTACCCGAACGCAATACCGAATTGCACGACCACGCAGGCTCGTTCGGCGCATTGACCGTTCTCAGTGGCTCTCTCACCGAATTCCGTTGGGCCGGTGACACCCTGGTGGAACGCCAGCTCGACGCCGGCGATCAGGCTTCGTTCCCGCTCGGATGGGTTCACGATGTCGTACGTTCGACGGATGCTCCCGGTGCTCCGGTCGAAATCAGCTCTGATGCACCGACTCTGAGTGTTCACGCCTACTCGCCGCCGCTGACGGCAATGTCCTTCTACGAAGTGACGGATCACCGGACACTTCGTCGCACCCGTACCGAGCTGACCGACCTGCCCGAGGGGGGCACCAAATGACCATCGACCAAATGCTCGACGACGCTCGCGCACAGATCGATCGTATGTACGTCTTCCAGCTCACCGAAGCCTTCCACCGCGGCGCGATCTTCGTCGACATTCGCCCGCAGGCGCAGCGTGCCATCGAGGGAACTCTTCCCGGCGCACTCGCGATCGAGCGGAACGTGCTCGAATGGCGCCTCGACCCCACCAGTAGCGCGCACCTTGCGCTGGCCACCGACCACGACGTCGAGTGGGTGATCGTGTGCTCGGAGGGTTACACCTCGAGCCTCGCCGCAGCGTCGTTGCAGCAGCTCGGCCTGCACAAGGCCACCGATCTGGTGGGCGGGTACCAGGCGATCAAGGCCGCCGGCCTGCTCGGTGCGCTCAGCGGAGTTCGTCATTGCTCCCGCGAGTTGGCGGCGGTTTCGGCTCACTGAGGTATTTGCTGTGCGCCTTTATTAACCGCGGGCGGTTAATAAAGGCGCACAGCGGGTCTGGCGGTACATCTTCGGGCTCACTCCGTGGTGGCGGGTGAACGCGGTTGTGAGGGCAAAAGGGCTCGAGTAGCCGACTTCTCGCGCGATCGACGACACCGTTCGCCCGGGGTCTGCCAGTAGATCCGCGGCCACGGACAGTCGCCACTCGGTCAGGTATCCAACCGGCCCGATTCCCATGAGGTTGGTGAAACGGCGAGCAAAGGCTGCTCGCGAACTGCCGGCTTCCTGAGCCAGGCTCGCGACTGTCCAGGAGTGTTCCGGCCGATTGTGCATGAGCCGCAAGGCATGTCCGACGACTGGATCTTCGTAGGCCTTGATCCATCGCGGTGATCGATCCGGGTTCTCGGCGAACCACGTTCGGACCGCCGAGATCAGGACCAGGTCCAGGAGCCTGTCCAACAACACCTCCTGCCCGGGGCCGTCGGAGGCGATCTGTTGCTCCAGAAGCGTTGTCATCGGCTCGGTTTCGATACTGCGTCGCACGACCGCGACGGGTGTCAGGCTGTCGAGGATCTGGCGGCTGACGTAGGAGTCCAAACGGTATGTGCCCGTGAGCATGACGGTCTCGCCGCTCGTCGAGTTGCCCCAAGTGCGAACCCCGAGCACTGACATGTCCTCGAGTGGTGTGCCGTCGACCGCGGCGCAGTTCTGCGCTTCGTCGATGAGTACGTGGACTGGGGTGCCGGGTTGATCAGCGACGGTATAGGGATCAGGACCTCGCAGAAGTGCCACGTCGCCGGCTCCGAGATTCTCGGTCTGTCCGGTGTCGGAGACGACAACAGCCGTGCCTCGAACCAGAATCAGCACGGTGACGGGTGCGTGGTCCTCGATACGTAACGACCACGGCGGATCGAGCAACGAGCGCAATAGAAATGCACCTTCCGCCCGCGACCCGGCCAGCATCATCGACAATGCATCCATAATTCGACGGTAGACGCTGGCGTATGTTTTTGCGACCTTCGGCTATGGATCGTATTGCCGTCGCGCGGTCGAATGAGTTCATGACTTCAACAAGTGAAATTCAGTCGGCAGCGGTGATCGGTGGTACCGGCAAGACCGGTGCGCGCGTTGCGCAGAGGCTGACGGCGGTGGGAATCCGTACCCGAATCGCGTCGAGAACATCCGGGACACTTTTCGACTGGAACGATCAGACGACGTGGCGGCCCGCGGTGTCCGGCGCCGAAGTGGCATACGTGACGTATGCGCCAGATCTGGCTGTTCCGGGATCGAGCACACACATCGAGGAGTTTGCGAATCTCGCGGATCGCGAAGGGGTTCGCCGCATGGTGCTCCTGTCCGGGCGCGGTGAACCCGCGGCGCAGAAAGCCGAACAGGTTCTCGCCGACAGCGGTCTGGAATGGGCTGTGGTGCGGGCCAGTTGGTTTGCCCAGAACTTCAGTGAGGGGTATCTGCTCGATCCGATCAGGGGAGGCCACCTGGCACTTCCGGTCGGTGAGGTGGGGGAGCCCTTCATCGACGTCGACGATCTCGCCGACGTGGCGGTGGCCGCATTGACTCGAACCGATCTCCTCGGCCAAGTCCTCGAGGTGACAGGTCCGGAGTTGCTCACTTTTGCGGCAGCAGTGGATGCGATCTCGACGGAGTCGGGTCGCCGCGTGACATTCGAAAGAATTGGACTCCAACAGTTTTCCGACGGCATGGCGGAAGTCGGCGTCCCGAGTGATGTCGTGGAGTTGCTCACTTACTTGTTTGTCGAGGTTCTCGACGGACGAAATCAAAGTGTGACCGGCGTCGTCGAAGGGGTCCTGGAACGACCCGCTCGCGATTTCACCACTTTTGCCGCCGAGGCCGCTCGAACAGGGGTTTGGTCATGAAGAAGTCCGAGATCATTCTGGAGCTGTTGCTCGGCGTGACTGCGCTCGGCGCGCTCGTTGCCGGTGGTGCGTTGTTTGCCTTCTCTTCCTTCGTGATGCCCGCCCTGCGGTCGGTGGATGCACATACCGCGATCACGTCGATGCAGGCGATCAACGTCGAAGCGCCGCGTAGTGCATTGATGCTGCCGCTGGTCGGATCGGCGCTCGCCGCGATCGCCGCTGGAATCTGGACATCGATCTCCAGGCCGGACGGCTGGGTCCTTGCTGTTGTCGGTTGCGTCGGGGTGCTCGCGTCCTTCGCGGTGACCGCGATCTACCACGTCCCTCGCAACGACGCGTTTGCCTCGGTCAGCGCTACCGACGCAGCCGCATGGGCGTCGTACGAGGCGGGCTGGACTATGTGGAATCACGTTCGGGTCGGGCTGTACGTGCTGTCGGGAATCGTGCTCGCGGTGGCCGCGGTGCTACCAGCAACAAACGCGGTGGACACGGCCCAGTAGTCTTGTACCCCGTGAGTGATGTAGAAGCCCAGCCAGTCGACGACACCCCCGAGCAGCTCCGTATCCGGCGCGAGAAGCGTGAACGGATCCTGGCGCAGGGGCAGGAGGCGTACCCGGTTTCGGTCGATCGCACCCACACGCTCGCGCAGATCCGCGCGGAGTACCCGGAACTCGAGCCGGACACGGCGACTGGTGTGTTGGTCGGAGTCGTCGGCCGCGTCATCTTCATGCGCAATACCGGCAAGCTGTGCTTCGCGACTCTGCAGGAAGGCGACGGCACCCAGCTGCAGGCCATGATCAGCCTCGCCGGCGTCGGCGAAGAGGCACTGGCTGCCTGGAAGTCCGACGTCGACCTCGGCGACTTCGTCTTCATTCACGGTGAGGTCATCAGCTCCCGTCGCGGCGAGCTCAGCGTGATGGCCGACGCCTGGCAGATCGCATCCAAGTCGCTTCGCCCCCTGCCGGTTGCGCACAAGGAGATGAGCGAAGAGTCCCGTGTGCGTCAGCGTTACGCAGACCTGATCGTTCGCCCCGAGGCTCGAGACAACGCCCGCAAGCGTGTTGCTGTCGTCCGTGCGTTGCGCAATGCGCTCGAGAGTCGCGGCTTCCTCGAGGTCGAGACGCCGATGCTGCAGACGCTGCACGGCGGGGCGGCGGCTCGCCCGTTCGTCACGCACTCGAACGCCCTCGACATCGACCTGTACCTGCGTATCGCGCCGGAACTGTTCCTCAAGCGTTGCGTCGTCGGCGGTATCGAGAAGGTCTTCGAGATCAATCGCAACTTCCGCAACGAGGGCGTCGACTCCACCCACTCGCCCGAGTTCGCAATGCTCGAGACGTACGAGGCTTACGGCACGTACGACGATTCCGCGAAGATGATTCGTGAACTCGTCCAGGAAGTTGCGCAGGAAGCATTCGGCACGCAGGTCCTCACTCTCGCCGACGGTTCCGAGTACGACGTCAGTGGTGAGTGGCAGGTTCTCGAGATGTACCCGTCGTTGTCGGCGGCCATCGGCGCCGAGGTCACCCCGGATACGACGGTCGACGAGCTTCTCGCTTTGGCGGAGAAGGTCGGCCTCGAGGTTCCCAAGGACAAGGGTTACGGCCACGGCAAGCTTGTCGAGGAGCTGTGGGAGCACCAGTGCGGCGATCAGCTGTACGTGCCGACGTTTGTTCGTGACTTCCCGGTCGAGACGTCGCCCCTGACCCGCGATCACCGCAGCAAGAAGGGTGTCACCGAGAAGTGGGACCTGTACATCCGCGGATTCGAGTTGGCGACCGGCTACTCCGAACTTGTCGACCCGGTCATTCAGCGTGAGCGCTTTGTCGATCAGGCGCGCCTCGCGTCGGCCGGCGACGACGAAGCGATGGTGCTGGACGAGGAGTTCCTCGCCGCGATGGAACAGGGCATGCCGCCAACAACGGGCACCGGCATGGGAATCGATCGACTGCTGATGGCTTTGACCGGCCTCGGTATTCGCGAGACGATCCTCTTCCCGATCGTCCGTCCTTCCGCTCGCTAGCTTTACTTCGATCAAGGTTCGGCCGCACATGTTGCGGCCGAACCTTTTTCAGTTGGGACGCTCCTAAGGGATTCGGTACGGTTCGTAGTCTTCGTCCCCGTCAGATATCGGCGGTGCGGAGAACCAGATGAATCTGGGTGAGTTCTTCAGCTCGACCAGTTCAGCAGGGAGCGCTCGAAGTTGGGATTCGATTTGTTCCCAACGACATTCGCCTGCCGCCACCCTTGCTGCATAGTGGCGAAGTTCGGCTGAGGCTTCGGGTCTGTCGGCAAGAAAGTTCAGCAAGTGGTCGGTGACGTCGATCCGGGAGTCCCAGTCCCCGTCCGTGACCCGGTCCAACTTGATCGCTGCATCGGCCACCGCGGCCGCTGCTTTCATGATCTTGTCGTAGCTGCTGCGCAGCTCGGGAGGTATCTCGGAGTTCATACGGCATCAGCCCACGGATCGCGACCGGTCCCCGGGTTGTAGCCGGTCTTCGGCGTATTCAACACCCCCTCCGCATCCGCGACACCGGCGATCGACAGGCCGAGTTCGGTCTTCTTCTTCGCGTCGTCGAGTGTGTCGACGACCGGTGCGAGTAACCGTTCGGACATCTCGCTCAGCTTGCCGGATGGTGAGGTGACGAGATCGAGGAACTCCTTCAAACATTCGACCAGGACTCGGATATCGTCGACAATTTCCTGAACTTTCTGTGCGGTCGAGAATGCTGCGCTGACCAGTTCTACCGTGATGATGGATGGTCCGGCATACGGAACTCGGCGAAGAACCCATTTCATCGCCGATGTCCCGTCGGTAATTTGAACCTGATCATCGAGTTTTCGTTCCAAGAATCGAAGGGCTGATTCGACACCGCGTCGAATCTGATCCGAGAGAACGTACAGAATCTCTTTGACGACTCGACCGTGTGGGCCTTCCCATTTCAACGCTTCCGACAGTTTGCGTGAGTATCCGTCGAACGACTGGGCGGCAAGGCCGTCCCAGCTCTCGCCGACTCGCTTCGTTCCGTCTTCGAGATTCAAGCCGCATTTTTCGATGCCGTCGCCGCCGGTTTTGTATGCGTCGCCGATCCGTTTGAGCTCGTTCCAATTACCGCTCAGCGGTGCAACCAGTCGTTCCAGCGGGCTCCATCCGGTCACAATCTTGAATCCGTTGTCGACGTCTCCCACCCACCCCGCAGATTCCGCGATGACCTTTCGGATGTCGTCGGTCGCAGACTGGGGTGGTGGAAAGTCGACGGCGTTTGCCGGCTTGAACTCTGCTGGACTGTCGTACGGCACGGCGGGGCCAGATATTGGATTCTCGGAATTGTAGGGCGACATGTCCACAATTGACATTTCACTGTGCGCGTTCAGCGCATCGTAGTTTCGCTTCTCTTGATCGTGGTACATCCACGCAGCACGATTGAGATGCATGCCGGTAGTAGCGCAATCGGATGCCAAGTTGGCATAGCGGCGGTAGGTGACATCGGTGTACGTCTGGAGTGGCGTTGAGAGTAGTCGCATCAACTCGCCATCAAAATCTCCGAACGGAGCGGTGTGGTGCAATACCAAGCGGCAGCCGACGCCAGCGTCCTCGCCGATCTGAGTAGCAAGTTTCGACAGCCCGGCGATTTCGCTCGAATCGGCGGTAAAGGATTCATCCATGCGCGGTCGCCTGAGTTTCGGACTTTCGTATTGTTGCGATGATTTGGTCGATCGTGCTCTGGTTGAGTGTGTCAGGTAGTCCCTGATCTGACTGGACAAGGAAGACCATGACCTCGGCTGTGGAGTAACCGGGTGTGGTGACGACATCGAATTGTGCTGAGGGCGGATCGCATTCGTTGTCCGCCGAGATATTGGTGGCGATTGCGGTGTATCGGATCGCAGGGCGTCCGGAGATGGTGAAATTCGTGGGTCCGCTGTAAGCGATGCTGGCGCGAGTGCCGTTCTTGGCGGCGAAGATTGCCTCGGCTTTGTGGACCCATTCTTGTGCTGCGGTGTCGATGTCGACGCCGTTGCGCCCTGTGGCCCCAGTCAGGGCGAGGGTGCTGCCATCAACGGCCGAGCAATAGTTTCTTCTGTACTGGCCGAGCGCACCAAATGTAACCGGACCCCATTTCGTATTCCATCCAGCGGCTGAGGTTGCGGCGTTCTTCCAGTCGGCCGGGATGTCGTATGTGAGGCCGAATTTGGTGGCTATGGGTTGGGGTTGGCCGGGTTCGACCTCGATTTTGGGTGGTGGTCGATCCAGTGATGGGAATCCCGGTGGCAGTGGTGGGGGCGGCGTTGTGCTTGTTGTGTTGACGGGTGGGGCGAGTGCGGTTGCGAGTGATTCCGCTGGTGGGAGTTCGTCGGTGTGTGCGTTGCTGATGTGTCCCATGATGAAAAAGAATGCGTAGAGTCCGGCGATGGCTCCGCCGATTCGGAGTAGCGCTCGGTAGAGGTCTTTTCTCGAGCCGTCTTCTGTCATGATTCCCCCCGTCTGGATGCATCCCCCGATGCGTTCCGGGGACTTTACCGTCTACCGCGCAACGACGTCGGTAGGCGGTAGCGCGTCAATCTGTTGTTCGACGGATTGTTGAAATGATTTGGTCGATCGTGTCCTGGGCGAGGGCGTTAGGCAGCCCCTGATGCGATTGGACGAGGAAGATCATGACCTCGGCTGTGGCGTAACTGGGTGTTTCGACGATGTCGAATGTTGCGGAGGGCGGGTCGCATTCGTTGTCGGCGGGGATATTTGTTGCGGTTGCTGTGTATCGGATCGCAGGGCGTCCGGAGATGGTGAATTCGGTGGGCTTGCTGTATGCGACGTTGGCGGTGTTGCCCTTTTTGTCGGTGAAGATTGCTTGGGCTTTGTGGACCCATTCTTGTGCTGCGGTGTCGATGTCGACGCCGTTCCGTCCAGTCGCTCCCGTCATCGTGAGTTTTGCGCCGTCGGAAGCCTCGCAGAAATCGTAGGCATATTCGCCGATCGCACCGAAGGCGATCAATCCCGCTGCCGTGCTCCATCCGGCAATTGCGTCCGAACCGTTACGCCAGTCTGGCGGAATGTCTTATGTGAGACCGAATTTGGTGGCTATGGGCTGGCGTTGGCCGGGTTCGACCTCGATTTTGGGTGGTGGTCGATCCAGTGATGGGAATCCCGGTGGCAGTGGTGGGGGCGGCGTTGTGCTTGTGATGTTGACGGGTGGGGCGAGTGCGGTTGCGAGTGATTCCGCTGGTGGGAGTTCGTCGGTGTGTGCGTTGCTGATGTGTCCCATGATGAATGATTCCCCCTCCGGATGCATCCCCCGATGCGTCGCGAAGAGTGTATCGGCACTGTCCTTGTCGCAAGACAAGTCAATCGGCATACCCGGTGGTGAGTAGTCCCAATCATCCGGATCAGCCGAGACAGGACGTTTGTCCAGGTGCTATTGTCGCTGCTTATCGAAGGATCCGGGGAGGAATGGTCGTGGTGAAAAAGGTTGTTGTCACGATGGTTGACGATCTGGACAAGAAATCGCCCGCTGACGAAACTGTCGAGTTTTCCGTCGACGGAGTTGCATACGAAATCGATCTGACCGCCGCCAACGCCGCGGAACTGCGTGATGCACTGAAAAAGTGGATTCCCCATGCAAGAAAGTCGAATTCAGCCAAATCGGTCAACGGGTCGGTGGCCAAATCGCGCCCGGTTGCCGACCGCGATCAGAGTGCCGCCATCCGTGAATGGGCCAAGGGAGCGGGTTTCGAGATCTCGGCCCGGGGACGTATTTCCACCGAGGTGCGCCGAGCCTACGAAAAGGCCGTCTGAAATGGATCGCGAATGGATTCGGGCGCATTTTCCCGAAACGGATTGGTAACGCGTTCTAGTTTGTTAGCGTCTGCACGGTTCGCATCTCTCGCAGAGGAGTCGGTCGTGCACAGAATCAGGTTGTTCGGGGGCGTGGTTCTTGCCGCTCTGATGCTCGTCGGGTTCACGTCCGTGGCTTCGGCTCAGGCTCCGTTGCCCGTGCCCAACGCATTCCTCGCAGGAGTTCCTCAGGAGTTGGGAAATCCTGGCGGTTCAGCTCCTGGATCCAATGACTTTTCATGCAAACCGACTGCCGAACATCCCAATCCGGTTGTGCTCGTTCACGGAACCGGTGGAAACAGGCAGACCAACTGGGCCACCTATGCGCCGTTGCTCGCCAACGAGGGCTACTGCGTCTTCGCGCTGACGTACGGCAACTTCCCCGAGCAGCCGTGGCCGTTGTCAGCCATCGGCGGAATGCAGGAAATTCCTTCCAGCGCAGCGCAATTGTCGAATTTCGTCGATCAAGTTCTTGGTGCTACCGGCGCAACGTCGGTGGATCTCATCGGACATTCGCAAGGCACGATCATCAACGGGTACTACGCGAAGTTCCTCGGCGGTGCTGACAAAGTGGACAACGTCGTCTCGGTGGCATCGCTGTGGAAGGGAACCCTCGGAAACGAGCAGGCAAGTATCGGCCGCAGCCTTCGCGAACTAGGGGTATCCGAGGCAGCGCAGGCCGGATTCCCGATCTGCAAGGCGTGTCTGAACATGGGAGCCGGTTCGGAGTTCATCGAAAATCTCCGTGCGGGAGGCGTTTACGCGCCGGGCGTTCACTACACGAACATCACGACTCGCTACGACGAGCTGGTGCTGCCGTATACAAATGGTCTCGAGTCCGGGCCGAACGCCACCAACATCGTCGTTCAGGACGGTTGTGAGCAAGACATCTCCGATCACCTCGCCATCGCGGCATCGCTGCGCGCCGCGACTTTTGCTCTCAATGCACTCGACCCCGCGCATCAGCGGCCGGTACCGTGCAACTCGGTATTGCCCGTCGTGGGTTGAGCAATATGCGGAGGCCTTCGGTGGGGATCAGAACATGTGTGGGCGCTCTCTTCCTAGCGGCGGCCGTGGCCGCGTCCGCCGCGCCTCTCGCGTCGGCGAACGAACCTCTCCCCGTTCCGTCGGGCTTCTTCAGCGGAATCGCCCTCGAAGCGACTAACCCGGGTGGATCGGCTCCCGGTACCAACGATTTCTCATGCAAGCCTTCCGCTGCTCATCCTGATCCGGTAGTCCTCGTGCACGGGACGGCAGCCAACCGTCAGACCAACTGGGGCGTACTCGCACCCGCACTGGCCAACGAGGGGTACTGCGTTTTCGCGCTCACCTTCGGGAATCGAACGGACCAGCCGTGGCCGATTTCCGCAGCCGGTGGTCTCGCGCCACTCGGAGACAGCGCAGGGCAACTGTCGGAATTCGTCGACGACGTCCTCTCGTCGACGGGTGCCTCGAAGGTCGACCTGATCGGACACTCTCAGGGAACGACGGTCAGTGCGTACTACGCCAAGTTCCTCGGCGGCGACGCGAAGGTTTCCACGATCGTCTCCATCGCTCCGTTGTGGGACGGCTCGGAGGTCGGCCCGCCCGAAGGCGTCGGGGGACCGGATTTCGACAACGCCACCTTCGTGACCGAACTGCGCGACGCCGGCGTTTACTCCGACGACGTCGAGTACACCAACATCGTGACTCGGTTCGACCAAGTGGTCGTTCCGTACAGCAGCGGAATACTCGCCGCGTCGAACGCGTCGAACATAGTTGTTCAGGACGGTTGCGAACAGGACCTGTCGGATCACATCGCGCTGGTGGCGTCGCAACGAACAGCGACTCTGACGCTCAACGCGCTGGATCCGTCGAATCCGCGTGAGGTGCCGTGCGCTCGGGTACTCCCGATATTCGGCTGATCAGGCGTCGAAAATCGCTGTTCGCTTCAGGCGTACAGGAACCGGGAAACGATTCCCTCAGCTGCGACGTTGTGAACGGTAAGCAGTCCGGCTTCCGCCGCCAATCGGGTGGAGGAGCAGCAGGTGGACTTCGCGCCCTCTAGAGTAATAAGTGGGGTCGTGCAACCTTTGTCGATTCGTGGACGTCAGTCCGCTGACCGGCGAGGCGATCAGTCTGTAGTGCCGGAGCGAAACGCGGCGACCAGGGACGAGACATCCGGTCTCGAACCTGCCCGCCGGAGAGTGTGAGGGAGAGCGATGTTCGAGAGGTTCACCGATCGCGCGCGGCGCGTTGTTGTCCTGGCTCAAGAAGAAGCCAGGATGCTCAACCACAACTACATCGGCACGGAGCACATCCTTCTCGGCCTCATTCACGAGGGCGAAGGTGTTGCAGCCAAGTCGTTGGAGTCGTTGGGTATCTCCCTCGAGGGAGTCCGCAGCCAGGTCGAGGAGATCATCGGCCAGGGCCAGCAGGCTCCGTCCGGTCACATCCCCTTCACACCGCGCGCCAAGAAAGTCCTCGAGCTGAGTCTGCGCGAAGCGCTGCAGCTCGGACACAACTACATCGGTACGGAGCACATCCTGCTCGGTCTCATCCGCGAGGGTGAGGGCGTAGCAGCCCAGGTTCTGGTCAAGCTCGGTGCCGATCTCAACCGCGTCCGCCAGCAGGTCATCCAGCTGCTGTCGGGCTACCAAGGCAAAGAGCCCACCGAAACCGGTGGCACCCGCGGAGAGGCCGGCACGCCGTCCACCTCGCTCGTGCTCGACCAGTTCGGTCGCAACCTGACGCAAGCTGCCCTCGAAGGCAAGCTGGACCCGGTCATCGGCCGCTCGAAGGAAATCGAGCGTGTCATGCAGGTTCTCTCGCGTCGTACCAAGAACAACCCGGTTCTCATCGGTGAACCCGGTGTCGGTAAGACCGCTGTGGTCGAGGGCCTGGCTCAGGCAATCGTCAACGGTGAGGTCCCCGAGACCCTCAAGGACAAGCAGCTGTACACGCTCGACCTCGGGTCGCTCGTGGCCGGCAGCCGTTACCGCGGTGACTTCGAAGAGCGCCTGAAGAAGGTTCTCAAGGAGATCAACACCCGCGGCGACATCATCCTGTTCATCGACGAGCTGCACACTCTCGTGGGTGCGGGCGCGGCCGAGGGCGCTATCGACGCGGCCTCCATCCTCAAGCCCAAGCTTGCCCGCGGTGAGCTGCAGACCATCGGTGCCACCACTCTCGACGAGTACCGCAAGTACATCGAGAAGGATGCCGCTCTCGAGCGTCGTTTCCAGCCCGTTCAGGTGGGCGAACCGACCGTCGAGCACACCATCGAGATCCTCAAGGGGCTTCGTGACCGCTACGAGGCTCACCACCGTGTGTCCATCACGGACGGTGCTCTCGTGGCAGCGGCGACGCTGGCCGACCGCTACATCAACGACCGCTTCTTGCCGGACAAGGCGATCGACCTCATCGACGAGGCGGGCGCGCGAATGCGCATCCGTCGGATGACTGCACCGCCGGACCTGCGC
Source organism: Rhodococcus sp. NPDC059969 (assembly GCF_042738325.1). Taxonomy (NCBI): domain Bacteria; kingdom Bacillati; phylum Actinomycetota; class Actinomycetes; order Mycobacteriales; family Nocardiaceae; genus Rhodococcus; species Rhodococcus sp. NPDC059969. Next base: position 142,577 of record NZ_JBHWUF010000006.1, read on the forward strand.
GAATTCGACGATCGCATCGCCGACGCGCGTCGCGAGAAGGAGTCCGCGATCGACGCGCAGGACTTCGAGAAGGCCGCGAACCTGCGTGACAAGGAGAAGACCCTCGTCGCTCAGCGCGCCGAGCGTGAGAAGCAGTGGCGTGCGGGCGACCTGGACGTCATCGCCGAGGTCGACGACGAGCAGATCGCCGAGGTTCTGGGCAACTGGACCGGCATCCCCGTCTTCAAGCTCACCGAGGAGGAGACCACTCGTCTGCTCCGCATGGAAGAGGAACTGCACAAGCGGATCATCGGCCAGGAAGAGGCAGTCAAGTCCGTCTCGAAGGCGATCCGTCGTACGCGTGCAGGTCTGAAGGATCCCAAGCGTCCCTCGGGCTCGTTCATCTTCGCCGGCCCGTCCGGTGTCGGTAAGACCGAGCTCGCGAAGTCGCTCGCCAACTTCCTGTTCGGCGACGACGACGCTCTGATCCAGATCGACATGGGCGAGTTCCACGACCGCTTCACCGCTTCGCGTCTGTTCGGTGCCCCTCCCGGGTACGTCGGATACGAAGAGGGTGGCCAGCTCACCGAGAAGGTGCGTCGCAAGCCGTTCAGCGTTGTGCTGTTCGACGAGATCGAGAAGGCACACCAGGAGATCTACAACACCCTCCTGCAGGTGCTCGAGGACGGCCGTCTCACCGACGGTCAGGGTCGTACCGTCGACTTCAAGAACACAGTGCTGATCTTCACGTCCAACCTCGGTACTTCGGACATCTCCAAGGCAGTCGGCCTGGGCTTCAGCTCGGGAACGGGCACGGAGTCGAACTACGAGCGCATGAAGCTCAAGGTTCACGACGAACTGAAGAAGCACTTCCGCCCCGAGTTCTTGAACCGTATCGACGACATCGTCGTCTTCCATCAGCTCACGAACGAGCAGATCGTTCAGATGGTCGACCTGATGCTCGCTCGCGTCGAGGCGGCTCTCAAGAACAAGGACATGGCCATGGAGGTCACCGACAAGGCCAAGTCGCTTCTGGCCAAGCGCGGATTCGATCCGGTACTGGGTGCACGACCGCTGCGTCGTACCATCCAGCGCGAGATCGAGGACCAGATGTCCGAGAAGATCCTCTTCGGAGAGATCGGACCGGGTCACATCGTGCTCGTCGACGTCGAGAACTGGGACGGCGAAGGCTCGGGCGAGGACGCGAAGTTCACGTTCACGCCCACCAAGAAGCCGATCGACGTGCCGGACGCACCGCCGATCGAGCTGACCAAGGCCGGCGAAAGCGAAAGCGCAGCAGAGTAGTACAGCAGAGTAAGTAACAAACGGGCGGCACCTCACCGGTGCCGCCCGTTTCGTGTATCACGGGAGAGGATGTGCACATGAACGACATCGAACTGGGTCATCTGCGCCGTTGCGTCGAATTGGCTTCGGAGGCATTGGATGCCGGTGACGAACCTTTCGGTTCCGTCCTGGCATCGGCCGACGGGACCTTTCTGGCGGAGGATCGCAACCGGATTGCGGGCGGCGACAACACCCGCCACCCCGAGTTCGAGCTGGCGCGGTGGGCGGCTCAATACCTGACGCCGGAAGAGCGCTCCACAGCAACGGTGTTCACCTCGGGCGAGCACTGCGCGATGTGTTCGGCAGCGCACGCATGGGTGGGACTGGGACGTATCGTCTACATCTGCTCTTCGGCCCAACTAGGCGACTGGCTCGCGGAGTGGGGTGTGGCTCCGGCACCGGTGAAGTCTTTGTCCGTCAACGAGGTTGCGCCGAACATCCCGGTCGAAGGCCCGGTACCGGAGTTGGTTCCGCAGGTGCGAGAACTGCATCGGAAGTTGCATTCGCAGAGCGCTTGACGGGCACACACAAACGGGCGGTACCTCGCTGGAGGAGCCGCCCGTTTGTGTGTGGAGTCAGGAAACTGCGTCGACTGCTCGAACCTTCTCTCGCAGTTCACCCTTGACGACCTTGCCGCTTGCATTGCGCGGCAGCGCTTCCACGACGACGATGTCCTTCGGGTGCTTGTAGCGCGCGAGCCGATCATTGAGGAAGATGCTCAGCTCCTCGATGGTCAGGTCCACGGCTGAACCTGGCGCCATCGCGACGATCGCGACCGGCACCTCACCCCACTTGGCGTCGGGGCGACCGACTACGGCGGCTTCGATGATCAATTCGTGTTCGTAGAGGACGTTTTCGACCTCGGCGCAATAGATGTTCTCTCCGCCGGAGATGATCATGTCCTTCTTGCGATCCACGACGTAGACGAAGCCTTCGTCGTCGACGCGAACGAGATCGCCCGAGTGGAACCATCCACCGTGGAAGGCGTCAGCAGTGGCGGTGGGGTTGTTCCAGTACTCGCTCATCATCGTGGGCCCGCGGTAGACGATTTCGCCGATCTCACCGGGTGCCACGTCGTCCATGTTCTCGTCGACGACTCTGGCCGAGATGGTCGGGATGACCCGACCGACGGATCCGAGCTTACGAATTGCATCCTCGCCGTCGAGAACGCAAGTGATGGGCGACATCTCGGTCTGACCGAAGACTGCGACATTGAACGCGTCGGGGAAGGTTTCGGCCATTGCCCGCAGGATCGTGTCGGACGACGGTGCGGCACCCCACGAGATGTTCTTCAGTGACAGTGCTCGAGGTTGCGCCTTCTGCACTGCGCACACGGCCTGCCATTGCACGGGCACGAGGAACAAACTGGTGACCTTCTCGGCTTCCAGAATGTCGAGTAACTGACCCGGGGCGAACGCGCCGACCGGGTGGATCACCGTGGTAGTGCCGAGTTGCAGGCTCGGTGCGATGGAACCGAGGGCCGCGATGTGGAACATGGGCGAGGCGCAGAAGCCGATGGAATCGGCATTGAACAAGTGGAAGGCCCTGATGCAGGTCAATGCTTGCGAAGACAGGTTCGAGTGGGAAAGCACCGAACCCTTGGGGCGACCGGTGGTTCCCGAGGTGTACATGATGAGAGCCGGAGTGTCGTCCGGGATGTCGACGAACGCGTGCTTCTCACCCTCTTCGCTGATCAGGTCCTCGTAGTTCAGGCTGTCGCCCTCGGCGGGGGCGCCCACGGTGATGGAGATGTCTATACCCTCGGACGCTGCGCGCGCGGCGCCGGCCAACGGAGCCAACGGTCCCTCGGCGACAATGACTTTGGAGCCGGAGTCGTTTACCAGGTAAGCGACCTCTGGTGGTGTCAGACGGAAGTTCACAGGAACAGCGATCGCGCCCAGCGCGTTGGTCGCGAGCACGACCTCGAGGTATTCGGGGCGGTTGAGCATCAGGATGAGCACGCGGTCGCCGAAGCTGACGCCGCGTCGGGCTAGGGCGTCTGCCAACTTCTCGACGCGTGCGTCGAGGGTGCTCCAGGTGATGGAATCCCCCAGGAATCGCAGTGCGGTGCGATCGGGAATCATCTGCGCATGCCTGGCGATCTGATTGTTCCAGTTGGTGCGGCGTGAACGCTGCGCCTCGGAGACTGCATCGGTGGAGGCCATCGATGGGTTCCTCTCATGCGTGGGTGATTGTGTGACTCAGGCTACAGTGAGCCGTCGAAGTGCACAGTGGTTTTGTTAACGAAAATTCGCAGCGGTCACTGGAAGTGCGGTGCACGCTTCTGGAGCATCGCCATCGCGCCTTCTTTGAAGTCCTCGCCAGTGAGAAGTTCTGCCTGACCCGTATTTTCGAGCTCCAGGGCGGCATCGAGGCGGTCCAACGTAGCCGCATTGAGTGCGCGTTTGGTGAGTTCGAGGGCGCGTCGAGGAGCCTTCGACGTGCGATCGGCGATCGACTGGATGTGTGCGTCGAACGCGTCGTCGGAGACGGTGCGGGACACGAGCCCGAAACGCTCGGCGTCCTCGGCGGAAACCCGCTCGCCCAGCAACGCCATCTCGGCCGCGCGGGCGCGTCCGATCGCCGCCGGTACCAGCGCGCTGGCACCGCCGTCGGGCATCAGGCCGATGTTGACGAACGAGAGAAGGAAGTAGGCGCTCGACGCTGCGTACGTCAGATCCGCGGCTAGGGCGATGGATACACCGACGCCGGCGGCCGGGCCGTTGACCGCAGCGATCACCGGGACCGGGGCGCTGGTGATGGCGCGAATCAGTGAAGCTGCCGCATCCATGACGACCTTCGGGTCTGCGGGGTTGACGGCCGCTGCGGCGAGGTCGGCTCCGGTGCAGAACGCGCGACCGGAGCCGGTGATGACGATGGTACGAACTGCCGGGTCTGTGCCGCCGTCGTGGACGGCGGCCGCGAAAGCGTTCATCGTGGGCAGATCGATCGCGTTCATGCGCTTGGGGCGATCGAAAGTCAATCGCAGTACGCCGTCGGTGATTTCGGAGCGGAAGCCAGCCTCGGCAGTGGCGGTCATGCCGCGCTCACCGCCGTCACGAATCCGGAAAGCCGTGAGGTGATGATGTGTTCGGCCTCCGACACAATACGGTCGATCATGTCGCCGACGGTCGGGATGTCGTTGATCAATCCCTGGCTTTGGCCGGCCGACCAGATGCCTGCATCGAGATCGCCGTCTTCGAAGACCTTGCGCCCGCGTGCTCCGGCGACCAGATGCTGAATGTCGCTGAACTCTGCGCCGCCGCGTGCCTCGATGTCGACGACCTCTGCGCTGATCGCATTCGCGGCCACGCGTGCCGTGTTGTGAAGGGTCCGGAAGATCAGCTTGGTATCACGCTCGGTGTTTGCGACAATCTGCTCTTTAACCGATTGTGCTACAGGGGATTCCACGGTGCACATGAATCGAGTTCCCATGTTGACGCCGTCCGCTCCGAGAGCAAGCGCCGCAACGAGTCCTCGGGAATCTGCGATTCCGCCCGAAGCGATCACGGGAATCGTGAGTTGCTGCGTGGCAGCCGGAATCAGAATCAGCCCTGGTATGTCGTCCTCACCTGGATGCCCGGCGCATTCGAAACCGTCGATGCTGACGGCGTCGACGCCCAGTCTCTCGGCCTTGACCGCATGTCGAACTGCAGTGCACTTGTGGATAACCTTCACGCCCGCGTCCTTGAAATGCGGAAGATGATCGATCGGATTGGAACCGGCAGTCTCGACGATCTTGATTCCGGATTCGATGATCGCCTGGCGGTATTCGGCGTACGGCGGCGGCGTGATCGACGGCAGAATAGTGAGATTGACGCCGAAAGGCTTGTCGGTGAGATCGCGGGTCCGAGCAATTTCCTTGACGAGGTCTTCCGGTGTGGGCTGGGTGAGGCCCGTCAAGAACCCGAGGGCACCGGAATTTGCCGTGGCCGCAACAAGTTCTGCGCGTCCTACCCACATCATGCCGCCCTGCACGATGGGATGGTCTACGCCGAACATCTCGGTGAATCGAGTGCGAATCATGTGCTCACAACTACTTTCTTACGGTCGGTCTATCGACGTCGAACCCTCTTGGGGGCAAGGAAAAACCCCACGCAGCATGGAATGAGCCCGCCAGCGGACTTCGTGCAAGTTTGTGCGAATCGTCACTAACATAACACCGGGGTGAGAGCGTGTGTCAAGACTCTTTTTCCGGAATCCGTCCGTCGCAACACCTGCGTTGTAGGGTTTCGGGTGAAGCTGTACCGGGCGCGAATTGCGACTTTCGTGACGGTTACCATGATCCGTTCGGACTCGCGCCTGTGTAAGAGCGGTGCAGTGGGCGAAGGCAGTGGAAGTGGAAAGCAACGGAAGTGGAGGGTTTGGTGCCCGGACAGACACGCGTCTCCGTGCGCGGCAGTGAACCTGCACCACGGACGCGTCCGAAGAATCGGAAGGCGCAAATCGCGGCCGCTGCCGCGGAGGCGTTCAGTGAACGTGGCTATCACGCGGTCGGTATCGACGAGATCGCAGCGAAGGTCGGAATCTCCGGGCCGGCCCTCTACCGTCATTTCCCCACGAAATACGCGCTGTTCGTCTACACGGTGAACAACCTGACGCAGGCGTTGTTGGATGCCAGCGATCCAGCGGTGCACGGAAACGAAGATCCACGCGAGCAGTTGAACTCCACGATGGTGGGTGTCATCCGCGCAACGATCGAGAATCGGCGCAGGGGAGGGCTCTACCGTTGGGAGGGGCGCTACCTGGTCGACGAGGATCGTGAGCAATTGCGGGTGGGAATGCGCACGCTCAATCTTCGGATCGCCGAACCGCTTGCCGCAGTGCGTCCCGAACTCGATCCGGCCGATGTAGAGCTGATCGCACCGGCCGTGCTCAGTGTGATCGCCAGTATCACCGGACACCGATCGGCGTTGTCCGCCAAGCAGATCGAAGCGCTGATTCTTGCGGCATGCTGGTCTGTCATCGGTGTCGAATTGCCCGTTGGTGAGGAGGATGGCGCGAGGGTAGTGGCGTCCGAACGCAAACCCGGCCTCGCCCGGACGTCGAAACGTGAAGTGCTGCTTCAGGAAGCAGTTTTGCTGTTCTATCAGCGCGGCTACCACGACGTGAGCATCGAGGAGATCGGTGCCGCGGCGGGTATCAATGCGTCGAGCGTGTATCGGCACTTCGCGAGCAAGGCCGACCTACTTGCTGCTGCATTCCACCGGGCGTCCGATCGTCTGACGATGACGTTGGGTTCGGCCTTGGCGGAGTCGGAGACTCCTCTCGCGGCCGTCGAGACGTTGGCGAAGATGTACGTCGAGGTTTCATTCGGGACCAGCGAACTGTTGGCCGTGTACTTTGCCGAGATCGGCAGCTTGCCGGATCGATCACGGACCGAGTTGCGCAACATTCAGCGGCTCAATGTCGAGGAGTGGGCGCACCTGTGCGTCGAGGCACGGCCGGAGTTGACGATCGTCCAAGCGCGGTTCCTCGTCCATGCGGCGCTCGGACTGGTCTTCGACATCGGCCGTATCGTTCACTTTTCCTCCGAGAACTCCGCGCAGGCGCGCGTCGAGAAACTGCTGTCTGCGACGCTCCTCGGGTAGAGCAGTCCGAAACAGTAGGTGTGACTTCACGTATCGCGGGTAGGTTCGTGATCGCAAGGCGTTCACCGAATCATGTGAAGACGGAAGTAGGGACAGCAATGCCAACTCGTACCGCACGCACCGCCTGGAACGGCACCCTCGAGGCCGGATCGGGACAGGTGGAACTCACCAGCTCGGGCGTCGCCACCTTCGACGTGTCGTTCCCCAAGCGCGCAGCTGAGGAGGCCGGCGGAACCACCAGCCCCGAGGAACTCATCGCCGCGGCGCATTCGTCCTGCTACGCGATGCAGTTGTCGGCCCTGATCGCCGAGGCCGGCGGAACCCCGCAGAGCCTCGACATCACCGCGGACGTGTCACTCGGCCCTGACACGGTCGGCTTCAAGCTCACCGGAATCAAGCTCACCGTTCGCGCCGAGGTCGACGGCCTCGACGCCGACGGTTTTGCCAAGGTTGCCCAGGCGGCAAAGGAAACCTGCCCGATCAGCAAGGCACTGACCGGCGTCGACATCACGTTGGACGCGGCCCTGGACTGATCATCTCGTGCTCGGGCGCCCCCTCCGGCGCCCGAGTGCGGTGGTGTGTGACGACCAGGTAGCTCGCGAACAGTATCGGGAGCACCCACAGATCCGAGGGATCGCGAAAGACCACGATCGGCAAGAGATCTCCGCGGAATCCTCCTGCGGTCAGGCGGAGAAACCCGATCACCCACTCGTACGCGTCGCCGATCGGCGGTACCACCTTCACGGCGGCGAAGCCGATTCCCGTGACTGCGATGGACCAGGCGATCGCTGCTCGCCCCACCAGGCTTCGCCTGAGCACCTCGAGAACCGAGAGAAGAAGCAGGGGAAACAGGAACACACCGGCGACGTCGGACAGCTTGCCCGTCATCGTGTTCCCGAAGGCTCCTTTGAGTACGTGGTCGTTGACCAAGATGACGGCCACCGAGACCAGCGCCCACGGACTCAGCAGCAGATCGCCCGGACGGTTCACGACAGGTTGATCGTTGCCGAGCCGGACGAGAACAGATCGCACTTGAACTGAAGGCGCAGACCGGTGGCGGCTTCGGGGACCTCGTACGCCAATTCGCCTCGCTTGGCAGCGCCCGGCGCAAGTTCTCCGTCGACACTCGACGTGCTGCTGTCGGTGAACGTGATGTTGTACGACTTGTTTGCCGAGTCCTGCAGTTCGAAGCACATCATCGACGAGACCGTCGACGGCTTGTCGCTGTTGTTGGTGACCTCGGTGTCGACGACGACGTAGCGGTTTCCGGGATCCGCGGTGATGAACTGATTGGTCGAGACGTAAGGATCGACAACGCCGTGTACCTGGACGCGCCAGTCGCCCAGTTCGACGACGTCACCGATACCGAACGCAGCCGCAGGTGCGGCGGACGAACCGTTGTCGTCGACCTTCTTCGCTTCGTCTGTTTCGCCCGAGGCGATGGTGGCGAACAGAGCTGCGCCGACGGCGAGGAGGGCGAGGGGAGTGCGGAGTGATCGCATGATGTGCGCCTTTCGAGAGTTGGTATGGCACAAGTCAACGATGTGAGGACCGCTCACCGCTTCAGTCGAAAGATCGGGGCACCTCATCCTTTCGGTCGGAGCTTGACTGTTCGTCCACCCGTTCGGCTGATTCGAGGCGTCGGTGGCGATCGATACGCTTACTCGGTGATCACTACCAAAGGAACTGTTGTGCGACGACGCGTGTGGACTACCGCCGCTGTCGCGTTCAGCCTTTTCTGTTCCTTCATGACGGTGGGCATCGCAGGCGCGTCGGGAAATATGCCACCGGTATTGGTCGGGATCGGGTTCGTCCTGGGCGTGGCCGGTGGGATATCTCTTGTCTGGCGCCATCAACATCCCTGGGTGGTTCTGGCGATCACGCTTGTCGGCCCGCTGTTCTTCCCCACCGATGCGACGGCGGCGCTCATCGCGTTGTTCGCCGTTGCTCGGATCGCTCGTGGACCTCGGCTTGCAGCCGCTGCGGCAGCTGTCTTCGTCGTTTGCGGAATTTCGTTGACCTACGACGCTTTTCGAAATCGTGAGTACTCCGTCCTCACGATGGGAACGATGAAACCCAAGGACGGTTCGGCGGTAGTTCAATATGACATCGCCATCTGGATCCCGTGGCTCGTCGCAGCCGTCATGGTCGGCATCGTCGTGGCGCTCTCGCTCCTGATTCGGACTAGAACCGAACTCGTCGAGGCCGAACACGTACGGGATCTGGCCACTGAGAAAACAGACGTGATGCGCGACGAGATGATTCGCACCGAAGAGCGAACGCGGATCGCTCGCGACATGCACGACACGATCGCGGCCAGTCTGAGCCGGATTTCGTTGTTCGCCGGTGGGTTACAGGTCAGCGCGGCAGACAATCCCGAGAAGGTCGTCAACACCGCTGCGATGATCAGAACCACCGCGCACGAGGCTTTGGACGAATTGAAGGGAATCGTCGGAGTGCTCAGGGGGAGCGGTGATCGTCGCGAACACGGCGGGCACCAGGGGATCGACGCGATCGGTGATCTGGTCAACAGTGCACGTGCGGCAGGTATTCACTGCCGTCTCGAATCGGAGTTGCTCCCGGGTGATGTCGGAATGTTGGCGGGGCACGTCTGTTATCGCGTCGTGCAGGAGTCACTGACCAATGTCCAGAAGTACGCGAGCGACCAGATACTGGTCATTTCGGTGACCGGGTCGCCGCACGACGGAATTCGCATCCTTGCACGCAACAAGCTCAGCGAGCTTGCGCCCATGACGTCCATCGGTTCGCGGTCAGGTCTACGCGGGTTGGCCGAACAGGCGCGGGAGATCGGCGGCAAGGTCGAGGCAGGCGCGCTGGGGGACGATTTTCTCGTCAGTTGCTGGGTGCCCTGGTCGTCGTAGCCGCCTACTCTCCAACTGTCGGGGGCACTGGGTAATCTGAGCGCACTATGGACGCTGACTCGCGAATCACAGTTTTGATCGTCGACAACGACGCCTGGGTTCGGCGCGGGATGAAGGACATCCTGGAAGCAGCGTCGGACATCGTGGTGGTTGCCGAGGCCGAGGACGGCGATCAGGTCGCAGCCAAGGTCACGCGTTTTCGTCCCCACATAGTGCTGATGGATCTGAAAATGGCACGAGTCGGCGGCTTGGCGGCCACCCGAGAATTGATGTCGACGAGCAATCCGCCGAAGGTCATCGCGATGACGGCCTTCGATGTCGACGACATGGTCGTGCAGGCAGTCGAGGCGGGCGCGCACAGTTTCCTGAGCAAGGATGCGGCCCCGCAGGCGTTCCAGCAGGCAGTACGGGTGGTGGCGTCGGACCACTCGTTGTTCAGCGCCGATTCTCTACGCGCCATCGTGGCCTCGTCGCCGCGTCGGCAGGCACCCGATCAGACTCCGCTCGCTTCGCTCACCGACCGCGAGCGTGAAGTGCTGACAATCCTGGCGACGGGCGCGGCCAACAGCGTCATCGCGGAACGGCTGTACCTCGGTGAGACCACCGTCAAGACGCATATCTCTTCGCTGTTCGCCAAGCTCGGTGTGCCCAACCGGGTGAGTGCGTCGTTGATCGCGTTCCGGTGTGGCCTGGTCACGTGACTCGGGACTAATCCCGCCCCTGTTTGTTGTTGCACCTTCGGTGACTGATCAAATCGTGATTGACCAAGACGTGACCATCGAAGTGTGGTCGGACGTTGCTTGTCCGTGGTGCTACATCGGAAAGACCAGGTTCCTCTCGGCTCTGGATCGTTTCGAGAACAAGGACCGCGTCAACGTCATCTGGCGTTCGTACCAGCTCGCTCCGGAGACTCCGGTGGGAGAAGGACGCACCGAACTCGACGCCCTGGTCGAGATGAAGGGTATGGCGCCTGATCAGGTACGTCAGATGTTCGCCCACGTCAGCGCGACGGCAGCCGAGGTCGGGTTGACCTTGGACTTCGAAACCGTGATCGCCGCCAATACCTTTGATGCACACAGGTTGCTGCATCTCGCAGGCGAGCGGCAGAACGAACTCCTCGAAGCGCTGTTCAAGGCTCACTTCAGCGACGGCAAGGTGATCGACGACCGTGAGGTGCTGGTCGAGCTGGCAGTAAGCGTCGGCCTCGACGCCGATGTCGTGCGCGAGCAACTCGACTCCGATGCCGCCGCGGAGGCGGTACGCGAGGATCTGTCCATGGCGCGCCAACTCCAGGTCAGCGGCGTCCCGTTCTTCGTCGCCAACCGTGCGGTCGCAGTATCCGGCGCTCAGCCCGAAGAGGTGTTCTTGCAGTTGCTTACTCAGGCCTCCGAACCGGCCTGAGTACGGCGAGCGGCACGAACTGCCGGCGCGTTCGAGAACGGCAACAGATGTGCGCCGTCGTCGGGGCAGGAGAGCGTGACCTGTGCTGCATCGACGAACCGGTACGGCTGCGCCGCAACAACTCCGGCAAGGTTCTTTCGCAGACGCGACATCTCGGCCCGCGCGGTCACCGTGCGGGCCGGATCTCCGAACAGATCCTGCGCCAACCGAGATGCCGTCAGTCCGCGCCTCTCGGATCCGAGGAGGAACAAAATCTCCGCATGCCGCTGGGTCGGGGAGTACGCCCATTCGCCCAACCCCGACGTGACGGTCACCGACATGTTCTCGGAATCGCGCAGATCGATATGCACCGTGGGGGCGGTGATTTTCTCGCCGGTGGTGATCGGCCGAACCAGCCACCCGCCGGGAAGCGGATCCAGTTCGCACAGGCCCAGGGCGGGGAACCACGTCCTGCCGGGAGCCAAAGCTGCGGGGAGCAGCACGCGCGAGCGGTGGGGTAGCGCGTCGACCGCCGCTACCCAGCCATGGGTATCGATCACCAATGCAGGTGATCCGCTCCGTGCAAGCATCGGTCCTGCAACAGAACGTAATTGATCGAGATTGTCCCGATGCTTGTCGCGCAGGTGTGATTGGGCAAGACGTGCGACGGCGTCGACCAGAGCCAGTGTGGTGGGGTGGACGGTCTTGGCGGGACCACTGATGTCGACTACGCCGATGACACGGTCGTCCCGCGGATCGCGGATGGGTGCCCCAGCACAGGTCCACGGATGATGGCTGCGCGCATAGTGTTCCGCCGAGAAGATCTGAACCGCCTGACGTGACACCAGTGCCGTTCCGATGGCATTGGTGCCGACGCTGTCCTCGGCCCAGTTCGCCCCTTCGACAAATCCCAGCCTCGCGGCCTGGTCCAGTACACGATGGGACCCGCTGCGCCACAGCACAGTTCCGCGAAGATCCGCGACGACCATGATGTTTTCGCCGCTTGCGGTGACCGATTCGAGTCCGCGCGTGACGTCGTCGAGCACGTCGTACAGTCCGGACTCACGGCGGCGGAGATCGAGTTCGGCCACGTCCATGGACGGTTCGACCCGGTTGTGCTCGGGGTCGATACCGAGTTCACGCAGGCGCTGCCACGATTGGCGCACCACGTCCCTGGGGCGGGCCGATGCGCGGTCTCCGGCCATCGTCGCGTCGTACACCGCGGCGAGGGTCCTCGCGTAGTCGCGAGGATCCTCACCGGGCGGCATCGCGGGCTCGGGCAACCGCTTTTTCAGCGAAGGCGCCGTTTTCAGTGATGACACCACTTCAGCGATAAACGAGGCCGCCGTCGATGAGACCGGCCTGCCCGGTCATGTAGTCGGAGTCGGGCCCGGCTAGGTACGAGACGAATCCTGCTACGTCGTCCGGGGTTTCAGCGCGCCCCAGAGCAATTCCGCCGACGAACTTCTCGTAGGTGGCACCTTCGGGCGCACCGGTCAGTTCGGCGAATCTTTTGTCGATCGTCACCCACATGTCGGTACCCACAACGCCGGGGCAGTACGCGTTGACGGTGATTCCGTCCGATGCGTATTCCTTGGCCGCAGCCTGTGTGAGTGCTCGGACCGCGAATTTTGTTGCGCTGTAAACACCTAACATGGCGAACCCGTCGTGGCCGGCGATGGACGACGCGTTGATGATCTTTCCGCGCTGACCGAGCGCCTGGAACTTTGCCGCTGCGGCCTGAATTCCCCACAGGACGCCGTCGACGTTAACGCTCCAGATTTTGGAAACCTCTTCCGGCGTCGCGTCGGAGATCGGGCCGACGAGAGCGATTCCCGCGTTGTTGACGATGACGTCGAATCCGCCCAATTCCTGGTGTGCGTGTTCGACGGCTGCGTTGACCTGCGCTCGATCGCTGACGTCGGCGACAAAAGTGGTTGTGCGACGCCCGATCCGTCGAATCTCGTCGGCAACCGCATCCAGCTTGGTCTGGTCGAGGTCGACCAATGCGATATCGGCGCCGTCGTGGGCGAGGCGGAGTGCGATTCCGCGCCCGATGCCTTGGCCGGCGCCGGTGACCAGTACTACCTTGCCCGTGATGCTCATGCAGTTTCTCCTCGTAAGCAGTGAACCGGTTGCCTGGGAACCGATGAGTGATTTGTATGTGACGGCGACCACAATGCGGAAGGGTTGCACCGTGTTGCAATTCCGGAAAATCGGACGGCGCTTGCAACCCTCGGCAACCCTCCCGGTGCCCCGCGCAACAGCTTCATAGTTGCGCCACCACTTCGCGAATCATCCTGCGAGACAATCTGGGAGAGGGAACATGACCGCTACAGTCGACACACCCACAGAACCGGCGACGCCGAGTCGGCAGCCGTCACGCCGCTGGATCGGGTTCGGGATCGCCAACCTCGTGATCGTTCTCGTGCTGGCCGTGGCGAGTTGGTACCTTCTGGCCGATCCGACCACCAGCCCGTGGAATTTCTACCCATTGCCATTTAATGCGGCGCTTTTCTGGGCGATCCTCTTTGTGGTGTTCATCGGCTTCAACTGCGAGTTCGCCGGCTTCGATCGACTTCCGCAGCCGGCGAAGGGCCTGGCGATCATGGTCGCGACCGCGGTCTTCGCCGTCGTGGTGACGTGGCTCCTGGCAAAGGGCTTGGGCAGCTTGTACCCGGATTTCGCGGCCGATCGTGAGGGCGGCCTCGGCTATTTCGCGGGTGCGTTGTTCGTGCTCTTCGGCTTCGGGACCTGGGTGATGGTGGTCCTGAACTGGCAGCATTGGCCGTGGACTTCCCTGGGGATGAAGCAGCCGTTGGTGGGGTTGTGTGAGATCGCGTTTGTCGCCGTTCCGACGCTGGCGCTGTACTTCGTCTTCGGTCTGCCGTCCGTGTCGCTCTCCGCCACCGATCCGTTGATGACCGTCGACACCGTACTCGGGTGGTTCTACTGCGTCGTGGTGGTCGTGATCTTGACCGGCCAGACGCTCGACAACTGGCCGTGGAGACTGTTCGGCGGCGGCGGAAAGACGGCACTCGCAGCCACAGTCGGCAACTTCGCGTTGGGAACAGGCTTGTACTTCGTGGCACTGCCGGTCGTGAAGGCGCTGTTGGGCAGCGATTCCGTTGCCGAATTGGGCGGCGTAGTCCATCAGTTCCCGGCGCAGCTCGGTGTGTGCTGGGCCTTCTGGATGATCTTCTGGGCCAACGCTTTCGGTAACAAGCCGACGGGTTTTGCGGACTGGGTCAACTTGGCGATCCGCGCTGTGCTCACGTTTGCGCTGGCGGTGGTTACCTTCTTGTTCTACTACCGTTTTGCGGCAGAGCGCATTCTTCACGAACCGGCAGTCGTCGACGGGTTGCACGGCAATGCACTGGGTTTCGTGGACTGGGCCGTGCTGTGGACGTTGTTCTACGTCGTCGGATTTCAGTCGCTGGGACTCGGCAAACTGAGGCCTGCCGAGGGGTGACCCGGTTTGCCCGCACGACGGTGCGGGCAACCCGACTGCGGTCAGCTCGCCGCGGCAGACGCAGGCTCTGCGGGTATTTCGATCCGGGAAGACATCTTTCGAAACGGAATCGACAACGCGATCGCTGCGGCGATCAATGCAACTCCGCAACCGATCATCAGGCAGGTTCGGAATCCGGCTTCCGACGGCAGAGGATGGCCATTCGTCTGGATGGTCATCTGTGCGAGAACTACACCGATGACAGCGGCGCACACCGACATGCCAATCGAGCGCATCAAGGTGTTGAAACTGTTGGCGGCGGCAGTGGCGGACGGTGGTACTGCGCCCATGATGAGGGCGGGCATGGAACCGTACGCAAGACTGATACCGGCATTGGCAATACAGGCGACGATCACCAGTCCCCACGTCGAGCCCATAAGCAGCATCGAAGACCCGTAACCGAGGGCGAGTACGAGCGCGCCTGTGATTAGTGTGAACTTCGGTCCGCGCACTGCGGAGAGGCGTGCGCCGAGCGGAGAGACCGCCATCATCACGAATCCGGGTGGTGCCATCCACAATCCCATGGCCAACATCGACTGTCCCATACCGTAGCCGGTGGACTCAGGCAGCTGAAGCAGTTGCGGGATGATCAAAAACTGTGCGTACATTGCGAATCCAGTCGCGATGGAAGCGATATTGGTCAGTAGCACCTGCGGTTTCGCCGTGACGCGTAGGTCGACGAGCGGGTCGTCGGTGCGTCGTTCGAACCAGATCCAGGCGAGAAGCACGATGATCGTTGTCACGAACAAGCCCACGGTGATGCCGCTGGTCCATCCCCAGCTGCCGCCCTTCGATACGGCCAGGAGGAGGGAAATCAAGCCGACTGTGAGCCCGACCGCGCCGATCAGGTCAAACCGTCCGCCGGCCTTGTGTATCGGAGTTGGCGGAACGAAGAACCAGGTCAGGATCAGAATCAGCACACTGAATGCCGCCGATCCCCAAAAAAGAACCCGCCAGCTCGCGTTCTCGGCTACTGCTGCGGCGATCGGCAGGCCGAGTGCGCTGCCGATTCCCATGGATGAACTCATCAGAGCGATTGCAGAATTGAGTCTCTCCGGCGGAAGCAGATCGCGCAGTGCGCTGATGCCGAGCGGGATCAGACTGACGCAGATGCCTTGCAATCCGCGCCCGATCACCATCGGAACCAGCGAACTAGCGGTCGCGCAGATGACCGATCCGACGATGAGCGGGATCGTGCAGATCAAAATCATCTGTCGCTTGCCGTACAGATCGCCGAGGCGACCGGCTATCGGTGTGGCGACGGCGCCCGCCAGCAGAGTTGAGGTGACGACCCACGACGCGTTCGATGCCGTCGTGTTCAGCAGTTTGGGTAGATCTGCGATCAGCGGGACGACAAGCGTCTGCATGAGTGCGGCGACGATGCCGATGAAGGCCAGTACGCCGACGAGTCCACCAGGTCGGATGCCGGGGGCTGGCAGCTCGGCGGTAGCGCTCACACGTGCCATGCGTGTCTCCTGTGCGGGTCGAGGGTGGTTGGCGATGAGAAGGATTTGCATCATCGAAGCGGTTTGAATCGTACATACCGTTGCATACTTCAACTAGTTATGTGATCGAGGGATTGGTCACATAGGGCCGGATTGCAACAGGCTGCAACGCTTGTGACCGAGACCACTTGTGCGATGTGCTGTGTGTCACATTCACAAACAAGGAGAAGTGATGACGCAAACCATCGATTCCGCAGTCGCCCCAGAGGTGAAGGCGACGGCGGTGACACCTCAGGAGCGCGTCGACGCCTGGCTGGCGGATTTCGAATCGGCACTCGCCGCTCGTGACATCGAGCGTGTTGCAGACAAATTCGCGCTCGACAGCTTCTGGCGAGACTTGGTGTCGTTCACCTGGAACATCAAGACTGTCGAAGGTCGCGAGCAGATCGCCGACATGCTCTCCGAACGTCTCGACGACACCGATCCTTCAGGATTTCGGACCACCGAGACACCCGACGAAGCCGACGGCGTCACGTCGGCCTGGATCGAATTCGAGACTGCTACCGGGCGTGCGCACGGGCACCTTCGCCTGAAGGTAGATGATCGGCGGGCAGGAGCGGAGCGACCCGGGGAATATGTCGCTTGGACCCTCCTTACGTCGCTGCAGGAGTTGAAGGGGCACGAAGAAGGCAAGGGCACTCGCCGGCCGCGGGGAGCGAAGCACGGTGCAGATCCGAACCGCGTCACGTGGGCCGAGCAGAAGGAGATCGAGGACCGCGAACTCGGTTACACCACACAGCCTTACGTCGTGATCGTCGGCGGCGGCCAGGGTGGTATCGCGCTCGGCGCCCGGATGCGTCAGCTCGGAGTTCCGGCCATCGTGATCGACAGCCACGAGCGACCCGGCGATCAGTGGCGTGGACGTTACAAGTCCCTGTGCCTCCACGATCCGGTCTGGTACGACCATCTGCCCTACATGCCGTTCCCCGACAACTGGCCGGTGTTCGCGCCCAAGGACAAGATCGGTGACTGGCTCGAGATGTACACGAAGGTCATGGAGGTTCCGTACTGGAGTTCCACGACCTGCACCTCCGCGTCGTTCGACGAGAAGACGCAGGAATGGACCGTCGAGGTCAACCGCAACGGCGAGAAGCTGACGTTGCGTCCCAAGCAGTTGGTGATGGCGACCGGTATGTCCGGCAAGGCCAACGTTCCGACGTTCCCCGGCCAGGACAAGTTCCTCGGCGATCAGCACCACTCGAGCAAGCACCCCGGACCGGATCAGTACGTGGGCAAGAAGGTCGTCGTGATCGGGGCCAACAATTCCTCGCACGACATCTGCGGCGCTCTGTGGGAGAACGGCATCGACGTCACGATGGTGCAGCGCAGCTCGACGCACATCGTGAAGTCGGATTCGCTGATGGATCTGGGCTTGGGTGATCTGTATTCGGAGCGCGCCCTCGCTGCCGGAATGACGACGCACAAGGCCGATCTCACGTTCGGTTCGCTGCCGTACCGGATCATGCACGAGTTCCAGATCCCGGTGTACGACGCAATCCGTGAGCGCGACAAGGACTTCTACGATCGCCTCGAGAAGGCGGGCTTCGAGCACGACTGGGGCGACGACGGTTCGGGCCTGTTCATGAAGTACCTACGACGCGGCTCGGGTTACTACATCGACGTCGGTGCGGCCGAACTGGTTGCCAACGGGGACATCAAGCTCGCGCACGGCAACATTCGTGAGCTGACCGAGAACAGCGTGATCCTCGAAGACGGTACGGAATTGCCTGCCGACGTCGTGGTCTACGCGACCGGCTACGGCTCGATGAACGGCTGGGTGGCGGATCTGATCGGGCAGGACACCGCGGACAAGGTCGGCAAAGTGTGGGGCCTCGGCTCGAACACGACCAAGGACCCGGGACCGTGGGAAGGCGAGCAGCGCAACATGTGGAAGCCGACGCAGCAGGAAGCGCTCTGGTTCCACGGCGGCAATCTGCATCAGTCGCGGCATTACTCGCTGTACCTCGCGCTGCAGTTGAAGGCGCGCTACGAGGGCATTCCGACGCCGGTGTACGGGCTGCAGGAAGTGCATCATCTGAGCTGAAAAAACTGCTGTGCGCCTTTATTAACCGCCCGCGGTTAACAAAGGCGCACAGCAGGTTCAGCGAAGGGCGTACTTCTTTGCCACGTCGGCGTTCTTGGTCGCGCGCTCGGTGAGGAAGGCAAATGCCAATCCGAGTACGAGCCACAGTGTCGCCTGCGTTGCGAGCGAGGAAAGTCGGAACTCCCACAGCAGAGTTGCCGGGAAGTCCTCGCCCACCTCGTTGATGCCGGGAAGCGAGACGTAACCGATCGCGACGATCACCAGGAACGCAGCCACCGGAGCGGCGATGCGCACACTGAGGAACTCGTGTCCGGAAACTGCCTTTGCTGCAGCTGCCGCCGCAGTGACGGACAGCAGTCCGAGAATCACGGCCGCCAACCACAGGAGTGTCCGCTGGTTGATGGTGTCCGGATCTCCAACGGCCGGCGGGTTGGCCGGGTACTTGAAGAACGGCACCGCCTCGATGGCCAGCCAGCCGCCGACGGCGATGGTGATCGCCAACAACGGCCCGGACATTCCGGTGAGTCGTCGCGCGTAGTTGGCGACGACCGAGAAGATCGCGCCGAGTGCGAGTCCGGCCAGCGCTGTGGCCAGGAACAGCCCGGCGCGCTGCCCGTCGCGGCTCACCAGTGGTTCTTCTTCGTCACCGTGTGAATGCCCAGCGGCTTCGCCGGCATGTTCTCCAGCGGCACTGTTGGCTTCTTCGATCGCAATGGCAGCGTTGACGTGGGGTTCACCCAGCACGAACGCAACACCGCCGGCAAGAATGCCCGCGATCAAACCAGCCAACAATCCACGAATGAGAAGCTTCGTGAAACTGTCGACTAGTGGCACGGCAGGCCCATCAAGTGGCGTCCGTCGTGCATCAATTCATGCATGTACATGCCGGTGCGAGAGATCGCGCCCTGGTCGAATCCGACCAGGTAGAGAGCCAGCATCGCGAACAGAACGACTGCAGCGGCGAGGAAAGCAAGACGAGTCGAATCGATCGACGTATCGGGAGAATAGGCGAGAGCCATCGAAGCCTCCTGGGATTTTCGCGTCCCCTAGGTCCATGCGATGGCCGAAGTGTCTGGCTGTCGAATAGTCGTGCCGAAAAAGGCACTTCACCTCGAATTACAGTGGCGCGACCGCTCCGGGCTTTCACCGGATTCCTGTCGGACCATCGCGTTTACATGCGAACTTTTGCACTACTGCCCGCACCGTGTCAACGCGTGAAGCCGAGATGACCGTCGATTGTGCCCGCACGAGCGGGCACAATCGTTCGAGATCAGCTCTTGGCGGCGACGTCCAGGACAACTTCGAACTCGAGCAACGACGCACCCGAAGCGACGGGCTTCGCGCGTTCGCCGGAGTGTGCTTCGCGGGCCGGACCGTCACGCCAATCGGCGAACGCCTGCTCGGACTCCCACTGCGTCACCACGAAGTAGCGGCTTTCGCCGGCGGTGGGGCGGAGAAGCTGGAATCCGAGGAAGCCCGGGGAGTTCTCGACTGCGTGAGCGCGTGCTGCGAAGCGCTTCTCCAGTTCGGGGCCGGCGCCCTCGGGGACCTCGATTGCATTGATCTTCACGACTGCCATGAAAGCGACATTACCCGTGTACCTTCACCGCGTACCGTGACACTCGTGTTGCATGACGAAGGTGGAACGGGACAGCCGATTCTGTTGTTGCACGGACTCATGGGCAGTTCCCGAACGTGGCGTCGCCACGTGCCGTGGATCCGCGAGTTCGGCCACGTCTACACCTTCGACGCCGCCGGTCACGGCAGGCCGGCGCCGGCGGAACTGACTACCGAGGCATTCGTCGAGGACCTGACATCGGCCGTTTCCTCCATCGAAGGTCCGATGATCGTGATCGGTCATTCGATGGGCGCTCTGCACGCGTGGTGCTTCGCCGCTGCGCATCCCGAGAAGGTGTGTGCCCTGGTCCTCGAAGACATGGCCCCGGACTTTCGCGGACGCACCGCAGCGGATTGGGCGCAGATGATTTCGGCGTGGCCGCAACCGTTTGCTTCCGAGGACGCGATGAAGGAATTCTTCGGCCCCGTCGCCGGCCAGTACTTTCTCGATTCCTTCGACCGCCGCGACGACGGGTGGTACCTGCACGGTGACGTCTCGACCTTCCGCGACATCTCGGAGGAGTGGGGCACGCGGCACTTCTGGGATCAGTGGAAGGCGATCGAGGCGCCGACTTTGCTCATCGAGGGGGAATTCACCATCACCCCAGAAGGACAGATGCGAGAGATGGCCGAGCGGCCGCAAACCCGGTACGTACGTATTGCCGACGCCGGTCACCTGGTCCACGACGATCAACCGCAGCGTTACCGCGACGTCGTGACGGAGTTCCTTCAGACGGTGAGCTGACTGCGGATCGACGAGCCCACCTGCTCCAGTTCGACGGCTCGTCTGGCCAGGAGTCCGGCAGCGAACTTCGCCTTGTCGCCGCGATGGCGGGGGACGACGTGCAGGTGCGAGTGGAACACGGTCTGGCCCGCGGCGCGACCGTCGTTGACCAGGAAGTTGACGCCGTCTGCGGCGATGTCGCAGCGCCGTAGAGCGCCGGCGATGAGCGTCCCGACGCGGAACATCTCTGCGCCCTCATGGTTTTCGAGAGCATCGAGGTTTTCTGCATGACGCTTGGGGACCACCAGAGTGTGTCCGCGACTCACCGGTCGGGCGTCGAGAAATGCGAGAGTCGTCTCGCTCTCGTGAACGAGAATCGCCGGCTCGGTCAGTGCGACGATCTTGCAGAAGACGCAGGTATCGGTGCTCATGTCTACAGAATGTAGTCCGAATCAGATCCGATCCGGGACTACAGCAGGCGCAGTTGACGTGCCTTCGTGATCGCTTCGTTGCGGTTGTGTACGTCGAGCTTCTTGTAGAGAGTGCGTAGTTGAGTCTTGACGGTGTTGACGGAGACGTACAGTTTGTCCGCCATCGCGGCCGACCCCATTCCGAGCGCCAGGAGTGAGAGGACCCGCTGTTCGCGTTCGGTCAGCTCCACGATGTGCACGAATTCCGGAAATGATTCAGCTCGAGGCATTTTCGCGAACTCGGTGAGCGCTCGCGAATTCGACTTCGCCATCGATTCGAGTTTCTCGACGTCTGTCGATGCGATGGTCGCGAACGAACGCAGAAGTCCGGTTTGCTCCGCGATACTGCACGCTCTGGACCATTCCTGAGCGGCGAGGCGTGGCTCACCCAATTCGGAGTGTGCAACCGCCTGCACCAGAAGCGATTCCATCTGAGCCCGCGGATAGGATTCGCCCGACCAGTCGAACTGGTGACACAGCGCCACGGCGGCCTCGTTCTGGCCGATCCGTTGGCGCAAACGTGCCACCGACGCGAGCGTCCACGGGTTGGCTGCAGGATCAGCGATATCCTTGGCCAGAGCAACTGCCTTGTTTCCCTCGCCGAGTGCGAGCAGGAGGTCGATCTCCGCGGATTGCAACAGAGGAAGCGCGAAAGATGTAGCCGTGTACTGCATGGAATGCGCTTCAATCGCATTGTGGAGCAACGGCAGAGCGGAAGATGCAGTGCCCTGAGCCAGGGCGAATTGGCTGTGCGCATAGACGACGAACGCCCACAGTTCCTCGACGTCGGACGGAACGCCGAGTTCGGTCAAGGCGATACGTGCGTCATCGAAGTCGAGCGTGTCGAGAGCGGTGAGAGCCCGTGCGGTCAAGCCGGCGATCTTGACCACAGGTTCGAGCCAACCTCCGGGGTCCGGATGCTTCTGCTCGAGTTCGAACCAATGTGTGGCCTGTCGCGGCTCACCTGCCAGCGCCCAATTCAGCGCGGCACTGCCGGCAGAGTTGCGAGCGATGAAGTCGACTCCTCGAGACAGGGCACCGTGGTACGCCATTCGAGCTTTGATCGTGGATTCGGTGAGTCTGCCGCTCAATTGAAAATTGATCGCCCATTGAAGTCGCATGAGGGGGAGTTGTGCGCTGACGGTCTCCGGGTTGTTCTCCAGCGCACTGCGACTGAGGTGAGCCAGGCGCCTGGTGGTCTCTGCCGCGAGTCCGTACTCGCCGGCGAGCCTGAGCATGATCGATTGGACACAGCCGATGCTGAGGGCGTCTTTCGCCTCAGCCGCGGCGCCGAGTTTCCACAGTTCGGCGGGCGATTCGGGCAGCGAGTCGACGATACTCGCGCGCTTACTCGGATGCATGGTGAACAGGGCGCGGCCGGCCTGGACCGCGGAGTGTTTGACGGCGGCCTCCACCGGAATCCGTTGAAGTGCAGAGCGAACCGTGTCCAGGCTGCTCACGATCATCGTCACCCAATGTTGTTCGACGATGTCTACTGCGAGGGTCCAATTCTGTGCCTCGATCGCATAGTCCAGCGCCGACGCGTAATGGCCGACGTCGAGTCGATTGTGGGCAAGGAATGAAAGACGTTGCGACGGTTCGATTCCGGTGCGGGTGTGGCGCGCGAGTAATGATTGCCGAATGGCGGGCGGCAATTCCCAGGTTTCGTCGGCCTCGCTTTCTGAACGCGACAGCAATCCGGCAGTCTCCAGTGTCACCAGTCTCGCCCGAATTCGACGAACGGTCTCTGCAGCATCGTGGTGCTGGGACTCGAACAGGACTGCGGCGATGTCGACGGTGATCGATCGAGCAAAGGCGATCGCGAGCAGGAACTCGTGTTGCTTCACGCGCTCGGCGATGGCGAGGACGGAACCAGTCACGTAGTCGTCTGTCGCCTGCGCGACGTTCTCCTCGATTACCTGCCGGCGGTTGTCGCCGCCTGGAATTTTTGCGACTGCGGCAGCGGCGGCGCGGACCAGCGAGGGAAGCCCACCAGTCAAAGATGTGATTCTTTCAGCATCGCCCGCAGCCGTGTGAGCGTCGGTCTGTTCCAGTACGTGGGCGGTATCGGCTGCCGTGAACAACAACTCGTCCGCGCTGACAACCTCATGATCTGTGTCGAGAAGGTACGGCTCGGAGAACATGCCGAAGCCTGAGAGCGTCACTACGAGGTCAAGATTGTGGCAGCGAGTGAGGAGTTCGATCAATTGATCGTCCAATTCCGGTTCCGGCACCAGATCCGGCCTGATCAAAACGAGCAGCACGGGGCGGGGCAGATCGTTCAAGGATTTGATGATCGCGGTGAAAGGATCGGCGAGATCACCGGCGTCGGGTAATGCTATCCCGGCGGCGTGAATTCGCTCCAGGACCAGCGCCCAGAAGGTTGCGAGTGTCGATGAAGGAGCTGGCGCCGAGACCCACACGAGAATTCGTTCGGAGGCCAGATTGGCGCGTAGCCACGACGCGATCAACGACGATTTTCCGTAGCCGTTCGGTGCACGGACGATGGTCAGAGCGGCGCGGCGGTCGAGTTTCGCGAACAGAGCCTGCCGGGGAATCGACACGGCAATCGTGCGTCTTTCGGGAATAGCTGCCCAGTCGTGGCCGTCCATCCCGAACATCAACGCGGCCCCTTTCTCCTTGCGCGCCCGCGGTAAATGGAGAGTTTGGGCGGATTGTCTCGATCCATCTATCTACAGGGAGGAGCGTAGCTGGTGCGAATCCAGAGCGTGCCATCCCGGGCAATTCACCCGGGACTTCACCCTGGGTGAGAGAAGTTCACCCACACAATCACGCCTTCACCATTGGCTTTCGAGTCCCTCGAGCGACTTCTATGGAACGTAGCTCGGGATTCGCCAAATGCGGCCGAGAGTGCCCGCCAGGGGCCCGAGAGTCAGACATCGAAGGAGCGTCGTGAGAACTCGTCTGTCAGAGGTGTGGCCGAAGGCCGCTACGGTCGGACTCCGGCCGAGGGCGTGGCGCCGAGGAGTACGAGGCATCGGCGTAGTTGTCGTGACCGGAGCTCTGGTGGTCGGCGCTGCTGCGCTCGGCGTGCTGCCGATGCAGTCGGATGTTCGATTGGCAGCCGAAGGAGAGTTCGTGCCTCCCTTCACCGTCGAGCTGACGGCGATCGACGGTGCACCGCCCTTCGATCCCGCTGACGGTCCAGGGCTCGATTCGGGACCGTCCAACGGCATTGTCCGAGAGGGTGATCCGGTGACGTACGTCGTCGACATCGGTGTTCGAGACCAGTCGCTCTCGGACGTGGTGGTGCAACTTCCGGTGCCTCGAGGTTTTACTCTGCCGTCCGTGCCGGACTACTGCGGAGACGACTCGGGCATCGACGAGGTCGGGTTACTCTGCCGGGTAGGGGATCTGGAAGCAGGTCGATACGTCACTCGAACCGCGACGATGACTGCAGGTAATCGGGACGACGCTGACGGTTTACCGATAGCGGCAGTGGTCACTGCGGATCGGGGTGCGGTGCGCGTGCGGTCGGGCGACGTCACCGTGCGAGTGTCGACTACCCCGGGAGTGTGTGATCCGCAAGGGAATTCTGTCGACGGTCAGACGGTCCAGGGAAATCCGGTTGCGGCGAACGGGCAGATCTCGGGTCTGGTGACGTCCGGAATATCGGAAGCAGTGAGGATCGACGGTGTCGATCAATGCGGGCATGCGATAACACGGACGGTCAAGCCGTTCGAAGGTCGCTTCTCGTTTGTCGGACTTCTCCCGGGTGGGTATCGCGTCACGGTCGACGGCCGAGCGCCGGTGGACCTCGTGCTGGAACCAGGCGCAATGGCGCTCAGTGGCCTGACGTTCTGATACGGCTCCGCAGAGATCTCGACCCCCGCAATAGTCAATGGAGGATCCAGTGCGTGAAAGCCTGGGCGTTGTATTCGAAAACAGTTCCATTTCAACAGCTCTCGTAGATGCCGACACGCCGCTACTTGGTTCGATCGACGAGTTCCGTCACCCGTGGGGTGTAGACGGGACTCTTCCCTCTGCGCAGACGTCGGCACACGCGCTCGCCTCCGCTGCGGAGGTCGCCACCAGCCGAGCTTTGCGCTCGAATCTGTGCCCCACCGTCGTCGGAGTGATGTGCGAGCGTGCGGACGTGCGCGAACTTGTCCCGGATGTGTTGTCTTCCAGTGCTTTCGAGAACGTCGAGTTGGTCAACGGTCTGGACGCCCGCCTTGCCTACCTGCGGACTGTGGACGCGCTGAACGGTGTTTCGCCGATCCTCGCATTCTGGCCGGACGGCAGCGAGATTGTGATCGCGGCCATTGATCCGAGTGCCGGCGTCGTGGACTCGGCTCACCGCTACGCCACCGCCGAGTTGCTTGCAGACAGCTCGACATTTGCTGCGACTTTGGATCTGCTCGTCGCCGAACAAGACCCAGCTCCGAAGATGCTCGTCGCGATGCTGGTGAACCAAGAGGCCAGGCAGCCCTGCGCCGAAGCCGCCGAACTGGCCGGGCTCGGCTTCCTGTTTCTGAGCGAGCGCGCACAACTGGCGATCGGCGCTGCGCTGGTAGCGGCCGCGAGGGGAAATGAAGTTCGGCCTGGCGTGGCTGTTCAGCCCGTCAACAGGATCCGGTGGGCAGCGGCAATAGTGTTGCCGCTTCTGCTCATGCTGACGGGATTGCTGATCGCCCTCTCTCCAGACGGGTCGCACGCGGTGTCCACTGACAGCCCGAACGTCGGCGCCGAGCCTGCGACCTCGACCAGCGGGCCACCGCCAGGCGCTGCACTACCGATTGTGACCCTTCCGCCCTGCGACCCGGTTGTACCCGTCGTTCCTGCTGCACTTCGACGTTCGGATCCTGAAGTCGCACCACCCCAGACCGCCGAACCCGCAGCAGCATGCGACCCGATGCGAGTCGGTTAAGCCGTACCCTCTCCCGCCAGCGCAAACAGGCCGTCGTCGGTCTGCTCGACCAGTCCGTCGACCAGCAGGGAATGCAACGCGCGGTCACGTTGACCAGGATCGGTCGGCCAGACGATGTCCAGTTGCGCACGTTCGACCGGACGGTGACTTTCACGCAGAACGGCCATCAGTTTCCCCCGTACCTGGCGATCGGTGCCGGCGAACTTCTGCACTTTCTTGGGCGGTCCGGTGTGTGCCGGCTTGCCCGACGCGACCCAGGCGCAATTCGGCAACGGACAGTTTTCGCAGTTCGGTGTCCGCGCCGTGCAGATCAGTGCGCCGAGTTCCATGAGAGCTGCGCTGTAGGTGGCGGCGCGCTCTCGCGTCCTCGGCAGTAGTGCCGCGACGTCGGCGAGGTCGCGCGTGTTGGATGGATTGCCAGGTTCCGCATTGCCATGGACGGCCCGCGCAACTACGCGTCGTACGTTGGTGTCCACCACCGGTACTCGCTGTCCGTACGCGAAGCACGCTACGGCGCGGGCAGTGTACGAACCGATTCCCGGCAGTGAGAGCAGGATGTCGACGTCTTGCGGCACCACGTCACCGTGCTCGGTGGCCAGGACGCCGGCGCATTCGTGGAGGCGCAGCGCACGTCGAGGGTAACCGAGTTTGCCCCACGCGCGAAGCACTTCTGCCTGACTGGACGCTGCCATCGCCGACGGAACCGGCCAGCGCTCCACCCACTCTTCCCAGATGGGCGCAACACGCACCACTGGCGTCTGCTGGAGCATGATCTCGCTCATCAGGATCTGCCAGGCACTGACGCCCTCACGTCGCCACGGCAGGTCACGGGCCGTATCGGAGTACCACTTCAGCAGCACCGAAGATTCCACTGCCACCGCTACCGACACACTCCTCGAACCTGCGCTCCCGGCCGACGAAGGACACGTCGACTTGTGGAGGCCACTTTATCGGCAGGCGCCGACACGGCTGCGTTCCGATACGGCTGCGTTCCGATACGGCTGCGTTCCGATACTGCTGCGTGCCGATACGGCCGCTTGCTGATGGCAGACCTCCCGATCACAACAATTGCACGTTGCTCAGTTTCCACTCGCCGTCTTCGCGGACCAGTGAGAGTTGCATGCGGTTGCGGTCGATCCTCGGATCGGGGGAGTTGGTGTTGGTGATCGTTTGATCGAGGAAAACGAGAACTTCGGCGTTGTCGCGGTCACTGCTCGCCAGCCCGGCTGAGATGATCTGCGCTGACGAGGTCGCCTGATACTGCACGATCATGTTCTGCAGGTTGGCTGCCACTTGGGCGTACTGGCCGGCGAACTCACCGACGGAGTTGTCGCGCACCACGGAGAGATTCTGATCGAGGTTCTCGAAGTTGTATGTCGCGAGGTCGGTGGCGAATTGCCGTCCGCTCTCGAGTGCGCTGGTGCGGGCGTCGTCGTCGACGGATTTCTGCCAGGTCGCGAATGCACCCCATCCGAGCGCAGCGACGACGACCAGGACGCCGGCAATGATCACTACGGTCTGCTTGCGAAGCCGCTTGGGCTTGTCGACGATTGCGGGTGTCGGGGGCTCGGGTGTCTGGGGTTCAGCTGTCTCGGTCATTGCGTTCCTTGAACTAGTAGTGCGGCAAACGAGTTGTCACCGAGAACGGTGTTCTGACCACCGTTGAGGCCCAGGCGAATCGATGTTCCGTCGCCGGTAGCGACCGTGCCGACGGCAGGATCGTATTGCGCGACCCCGTCGATCGTTCCAGTGTTTGCTCCGGTTGCGGTGGGGATGTTCTGCGAACCTCGGTTCTGGATGCGGCCCGACTGGTCCGTGCAGTGTTGGTTCTTGTCGATTGTGGTCGGTGAGGTGTCCTGTACCGATCGCCGGGGTGTGTCGTAGAGGCAGACCGGACCGAGTGCTGTGATCAGATCAAGTTGCGCGCGTCCGTCTTTGACGATGCTTCCGAACTTTTCGAAACCTTTCGGGACCACCACCAACAAGGCGTCGACGGCAGGCATCCGTGCGGTGACGATCTGCGTGGAGACGAGGGAATTGGCCAACAGCAGACTGAACGGTTCACGGCTCTGCTCGATGAGAGGGAGTATCTGATTGTCGAGAACGCTCGGGCTTCGATCGAGGAGTGTGCGCAGTTGCGGGTCGGAGTTTCGTACCTGATCTGTCAATTGGCGAAGTGTGAGTGCAACTTCGGGAAGAGCATCGACGTTGTCTTCGTTCGCGGCAAAGAGTGAACGAGAATTCTGTACGAGTGTGTTGACTTGCGGTTGATCGGCTCGGACAGTGCGCGCGAGTACGTCGAAGTTGTCGACGAGAGCCTGTAGATCCGGACCCGATCCGTTCAATCCCTCACCGAGTTCGTGCGAGAGGGTCCGCAGGTCTGCCGGATCGACGGTGTCGGCAGCAGCGTTGAAATTCGCGATGACGGTTCCCAACGCGACCGGGATCGACGTGCGCTCAGTCGGAACCACCGAACCTTCGGCGAGGTAGGGGCCGCCGTCGGTCTGCGAGGACAACTGAACTTTCAGTACCGGAACTGCGGTGTCCTGGCTGATGGCCGCATGCGAATCGTTGGGGATCTGTTTGTCGGCGGCGATGCTCAACGTCATCACGACGAGGTCCCGGGCGGAGTCCACCTGCACCGACTCGACGTCGCCGACGGTGACTCCGCGGTATGCCACCTCCGAACCTGGTGCGATTCCGGCCGCGTTCTCCAATTCGACGGTGACCGAGAAGGTTCCGGTGAACGGATCTCCGGCACCTACTTGCCGGAGTACGTACGTCGTGCTGATCACCGCGATGAGGAGGAAGGCTACGATCTCGAAATAGACGGTTCGGTTCTTCATCGCGCGCCTCCTTGCAGGGGTGTCGTGATCGGCAGCTCCCGGTCGAAGGCAGGCAGAGGTGGCAGTGGCGGTGCGGCACCGGGAATGATCTCGTTGAGCACTCCGGTCACTGTTCCCTCGAGATCGACGTCGAGGTCGATGTTCACGTAGTCACCTGGGCTGGCGCGTTCGAGGAGCACTCTCGCGTTGTCCAGGTTGGTCATCGTCTCACCCAGTGTCGGGCCCATCGCCGAGAACTGGTCGAGGATGGGTGAGAGTCGATCGGTGATGTCGGAAATCTGGTCGGCCGACTGATCGAGTACGGAATTGGTTGCGGTACTGAGCCTGTCGGTCTCATCGAGAAGATCCAGCAGTGGTTGTCGTTGGTCGGAGACAACACCCAAGGCAGGCGTGAGTGCGCGCAAACCTTCGTTGATGGTGGCGCTCTCGTCACCGATCAAGGCGCTGAGCCGATTCAGTGAGTCCAGGGCCGAGTTGATCGATTCTTTTCGGTTTTCGAGTGTTCCGAGAAAAGCGTCAAGGCGCGCAAGCAGATCGCGGATCGTCTCGTCCCTGCCGTCGAGAATCTGATCAGCCTCGCTGACGATGTTCTTGACCTGCGCCAACCCGCTGCCGTTCAACAGAGTTCCGACGGCGCCGAGTAGTTGTGCGACGTCGGGCCCGCGAACGGTCTCCGATCGTTTGATGGTGGAACCTGGTTCGAGGACGGGGCCGGTCGCATCGGCCGGAACTTCGAGGTTGACGAATGCATCGCCGATCGGGGTTGACAGCTCTATACGGGCGCGGGTGCCGATGGGTAGTTCGATGTCGGACTCGATGTCGGTATGGACGACGGCGGCAAAGGTTTCCGCGCTCATCGAGGTGACTTTGCCGACGACGGCCTGCCCGATCCGTACCTCGCCGCCGACGGGCAGTAGTGACGCGTCGTCGAACTCCATGTTCAACGGGTACGACTGTCCCGGCAGGCCGCGACCGAGGGGGAGGTGCTGGAAGTTGAGACTGCAGCCGGTCAAGGGCGCTGCGAAGGCAAGTGCCACAACAATGCTCGCCACGGACCTGTTCGACGCCATCAGTTGCCTCCACCCAGGATGCGTGCCAGCTCGGAACTGCCTGCGGAAGGGAATTCGATGGGATTGACGATTCCCGGCCCGGTGCACAGTGGAATCGGCATCTTCTCGCACAGTGCTCGTGTCGTGTCGAACTGTGAGAGGTCGGTGGCGATGTCCAAGCGGCCGCGTGCCCTGCCGTCTTCTGTGACGAGGTTGGCGACGTTCTCGAATCCCGTTGGTGCCGTTTCGATGATCTCGCGCAGTTGGTCCTGCTTGGTCGCCACTGCTCCGGTCAACTGTGCGAGCGCACCCAGGTCGGCGGTGACCCTCTCGCCGTGTTCGGCGAGTAGCGCCGAGACCTGTCCGAGCAATGTGGTCAGGGAATCGAGCGCCCCGCTGATGTCTTCGCGTTGTTCGCTGAACGCGCGGGCGGTCACTGTCACCGAGTTCGACAGCGAATCGACCTGGGTCTGGTTGTCCGCGATCAACTGCACGAGGGTGTTCAGGTTCTTCACCAGCTCGGAGATGTCAGGACTTGCACCCGCCAGCACCGAACTTGCCTGTGAGATGGACTGCACGGCATCGTGAAATGCTTGCCCGTTGCCGTCCACCGCGTGGGCGCCTTCTCCGATGAGGTCACCGATCCCACCGCCGTCGGCGCCAGGGCCGAGCGCGACCGTCAGTTCGTTCACCGAAGCAGTGAGCTGGTCCCACGTCAGAGGAGAGTGAGTGCGTTCGAGAGGGATCACCGCGCCGTTGGTGAGGAACTCACCGTCTTCGTAGCCGGGGCCGAGTTCGATCGTGCGGTCACTGATGACCGAAGGAGAGAGGACCCAGGCCTGCGCGTCGGCTGGCACGCGTGTTCCCGGTGGCAGGCTCAGTGTCACCCGCACCCGGGGCCCGTCCGGTGTGACGCTCTCGACTCTCCCGCTGGGAACTCCCAGAATTGTCACCGTGTTGCCGGTGAAGATGGCATCGGTGGAAGCGAATTCGGCAGTGAGAGTGAGTCGGTGCTCGTCACGCGTGACGAACAAGATCGCGCCGATCGCGCAGATCACTATTGCGGCCAGAGCAGCAAGTTTCTTGACGGTCGTGGTCATCGGCACCCCTGCACAAGCCCTACGACGCACAACCAGTTGTCCGGGATGAGCGTGGAGGGTGAGTTGAGATCGAGCCAGTTGCCGTTGCCGGTCGCGTTGGTGACGTAGCGGACGCTGGGCGCGAAGTTGTCGAGCAGCGTGGTCAGCGATTGTTCGTTCTCGGACAGAACTCCCGTCACCTCGTGGATGTCTCCCATGACCGAGTCGACCAAAGCCTGGTTGTCACCGAGGAACTGGGCAATGGTGGTACTCAACTGATTCAGGTCTTGTACAAGGGCGTTCAACACGTCCCGCCGGTCGGCGATCGTGGCCATCACCAGATCTGCATTTCCCAGAAGGGTTTGCAGAGTGTCCTTCTGCTCGATCAGGGTGGTCGTGGTCTGCTGCGCCCCGGTGAGAAGGGAGCGCAGTGCATCGTCGTTGTTGTTGACGACCCCGGAGAGTGCGTCGATGCCCTCGAGTGAGCGGCGGATGAGTTCGGGATCGTTCGGTGAGTTGTCGGAGACCACGGTCAGCATGTTTCGCAGTTGTTGCAGGTCAAGGTTTTCCGACGTGGATTGTGCGCTGCGTCCGAGGTCGTCGAGAGTGAACGGAACACTGGTGTTCGTGATGGGGACGGTCGAACCTGCGGGCAAGGAGCGCGATCCGTTCGGAGTGATGTCGAGCGAGCGTCGGCCGAGCAGAGTCGAGATCTTGATGTCCGCACGCGAGTCTTCGCCGAGACTGACGCCGTCGTCGAGTCGGAAGGTGACGTCAACGGAGTTGCCGCTGACCGCCAACGACGTGACTACCCCGCTCGGAACTCCTGCGACGTTGACCGGATCGTCTCGCGTCAACCCGGTGGCGTTGGCAAATACGGCGTGGTACTCGTTGGTCTTGACCTTCAAGATCAGTTGAGGGACGACAAGTGCGGCCAGAACGACTCCGACTCCGACGAGAATGCAGATGATTCCGTTGCGGACCGGGTTCTTGACGGTGAGCCAGTTCATCGACACACCGCCGAGCGCTCGGGACCACCCAGCGCCACCGATTGACCCAGTGCACTGAGTCGAAAGTTGCAGATGTAGATGTTCGCCCAACTGCCGTAGCTCATTGCGATTCCCAACTGGGTGAACAGTTGATCGAAGGCGGTGATACCTGTCGCGAGCGAGTCGCGATTGTCGACGACGGCGCGGGCCGACTGATCGATGGAGGTCAGTGTGCCCGCCAAGTCAGGCTCGACCCGCGTGACCAAGTCCTGAAGGGAAGAGGTCAGGGCACCTGCGGAATCCACTGCGGCCGAGATCTGTTGGCGGTCCTGTGCCAAACCGCCGACCAGTGTGTCGAGGGTGTTGATCATCTCGACGAAGTTGGGTCGATTCGTCGTGGTGACGGTCAGTACCCGGTCGAGGTTGGTCAGTAGCTGGTCCAGGATCGCGTCGCGGGACGTCAAGTTCTCGGTGACGGCAACGGTGCGCTCGAGCAGGCCTTCGATGGTGGAACCTTGTCCTTGGAATACCTGCACGACGTGTCCGGCAAGCTCGTTGACTTCTGCGGGGTCGAGTGCGTCGAACAGTGGACGGAAGCCGCCGAGGATGTCGGTGAGGTCGATCGCCGGCTGAGTCCGTTCCACCGGAATGGTGGCCCCGGGGGAGAGGTAGTTGCCGGTTGCTCGTTCGTGTGGGTCTGATTCGATCGAAATCGTCCGTGCCCCCAACAGATCCGCATACCTCACCACCGCTCGACCGTCGGTCGGAATGCGTTGTGTGGATTCGAGTTCGAAACCGACGACGGCTTGATTGTTCACCAACTCGACGCTCTCGACGCGCCCGACTCGGACCCCGGCGATCTGTACGTCACTGCCCGTGACCAGACCGGAGGCATTGACGAAGACGGCCTGGTACTGCGAACTCGGCCCGGAGACGGGGTTGATCAGGGTGCTCACCACGATCACGGTGGCGAGAATCGACAGTGCGGCAAACACTCCGAATCTGATCAGAGACCTCTTCACGCTCATTCGCCCACCACCGTCGTGCCACGAAGTACCGGTCCGGCCACCAGAGTGTCCAACGCTGTACCTCCCTGGGTGAGAGCTGCGATCAGCGACTGTTCGACGGGACTGCCGACCGGTCCGACGGTTCCACCCAACGCGGCAGCGGCGGCAGGGCAGTTGGGGCCGCGGGCCGCGTCGTATTGTGGGCAGTCGGTTTTGCCGTACGGATACAGATCTGTGACGGACAGTCGCAGGTCGGTGCTCAGCCATGGCCCGTGTGCCAACGCCGGCGGAAGCTTGATCGTGAGATTGCGCAGGCCGGTGTAGAAAGTTGTGATGTGGTCGGGTCGTGAAGTGATTGCGCCGGTGAGGGAATCGGCGTCGTCGATCACGGTGATCATGCGGTCACGATTGTCACCGATCACAGTCGCGGCAGCAGAACCCGTGCTGGTACCGGCTCGCAGAAGCGCCGCCAACCCGTCGGATTTCTCGACGACGGTTTTGGATGTGGTGATGGAGTTCTCGAATGCGGCGAGCATGTCCGGCGCACTCGACGAGAGACTGTCGGCGAGGGTGGCTATGTCGTCGAGGTCGTCACCGAGCCCGTCGATGACGGGCTGCGCACCGACCAACGCGTGGTGAACCGAATCGAGAGATTCACCGATCTGGTTTCCCTTGCCGCTCATCGCGTCCGAGACTGCCGTGAGCGCGACGTTGATGTCGGCGGGGTCGAGGGAAGAAACGAGCGAGTAGATCCGCGAGATCGATTGGTAGAGCTGGACCGCGACCTCGGACTGATCCGATACCAACTCCGTACCCGGCGCGAGAGCAGGGCCACGGGAGAGTCCGGCGGGTTGAATCAGGTCTACGAAGAAGTCGCCGAAGATGTTGCGGGGCATCAGCCTCACCTGACTCGTCGACGGTATGTCCTCGAACGCACCCTCGTCGATTGCGAGTGAGACGGTGGACGCGGTGGTGCCCGGCTCGATGTCGGCTACCGTTCCGACTACGACGCCGCGGTACTGAACAGACGACCCGACGCGTAGCGCACCGGCGGCGGCGGGGACGACAGCGCTGACCTGAGGTGTGGAACCGAAGGTGTCCGTTCCCCTGCTGAACAGGAAGACATAGGCGATGATCAGCAAGACAACGGCAAGTAAACCCCGCAGTGCCAGCGTGATTCGACTGGTATTCGTGACGATCATCCGGTCAACCCGGGTACTTGAGGTTTGAGTCCCCACAGCGCAATGGTCATCGCGACGTCGGTGAAAGCAAGGAAGACGATGCTGGTGCGCAAGGCTCGCCCGGCGGCTCGTCCGACGCCTTCGGGGCCACCGGTGGCGGTGTAACCGTAGTAGCAGTGCACGAGGGTCACCACGACCGCGAACACCATGACTTTTATCAGTGACAGCCAGATGTCGTTGGGGGAGAGGAAAAGACTGAAGTAGTACCCGTACGTTCCCTCGGACTGTCCCTTGACCCGGATCACGGCAAGCGCCGTTGCCATGTACGAGGCGAACAGGCCGACGAGGTACAGCGGGACCACCGCGATCAGTGCCGCGATCATTCGGGTGGTGACCAGATACCGCAGTGAGGGAATCGCCATGACCTCGAGTGCGTCGATTTCCTCGGAGATCCTCATGGCGCCGAGTTGCGCGGTGAATCCGGTTCCGACTTTGGCTGCCAAGGTGATTGCGGCGACGAGCGGTGCGACCTCGCGAGTGTTCGCGATGGCGGACATCACCCCCGACAGTGGAGCGAGGCCGACGAGGTTGAGCCCGCGGTAGCCCTCGAGTCCGATCTGGGAACCGGCGAAGAACGAGATCGCGAAGATGACGACGACGCTGCCGCCGCCGGCGAGGAGGGTGCCCGAACCGAATGCCACCTGCGCGACCAGACGGGCCACTTCACGCCAGTATCGCTGCAGGGTTGCCGGAATCGAGGTGATCACGCGCGCGTGGAAGGTGAACTGATCGCCGAGTCGACTCAACCCGTCGACGGTTCGCGAACTGACCCGCTTGGCACGAATTGCGATGGGAAGGTGCATCAGTAGGCACCTTTCACCGACACGAACAGCGGGTAGAACTGGGTGATCGCGAGGTTCGCGACGAACACGAGGACAAACGAGAGCACCACGGTCTCGTTGACGGCATCGCCGACGCCTTGGGCTCCACGCTTGACGGTCAAGCCCTTGTAGCAGGCCACGATTCCCGAGATGAGAGCAAAGGCAACGGCTTTGATGCCGGAGACGACGAAGTCGCTGGGTTGACTGAATTGAACGAGATTGCGTAGGAAGCTCTGTGCGTTGCCGTCGAGTATCAGGACGTGAACGAAGAGGCTTGCGCCCAAACCGATTACGAGAACTATCGAATTCAGTAGGAGGCAGACGATCGCGATCGCGATCATCCGGGGCACGACCAGGCGTTCGAGCACGGGTAGGCCCAGCACTTCGAGTGCGTCGATTTCTTCACGGATCGTGCGCGCTCCCAAGTCTGCGCAGATCGCGGAACCGCCGACGCCGGCGATGATCAGGGCGCACACCAGCGGTCCGGCCTGTCCGATGATGAGGAACGCGACGACGGCACCGCTGTACGCACCCGCGCCGATTTGATCTGCCAGCGCACCGATCTGCAGTGCTACTCCCACACCGAGGGGAATCATCACCAGAGCAGACGCGACCGAGGTGACGTGGGCGAGAAACCACATCTGGTCGAGCGCTTCACGCCAGGCGAGGCGCCGGCGTCGCAGGGTCGTGACCGCGGCAACGCACACACGCACGGTGAAGGTGAACAGCAGTCCGATCTCGGACAGCAGGTTCGAGAACATATTCGTCTTGGCCGGGGAGGCAGGTGTTGCGTCCCCGCTTGTTCCAACTTCGGGGTTGTCTCCGGTTGTTTCAACTTCGGTGCTCACGCCATCCCCCTTTCCGGCCGAATCGTGCTGGTCGGGTTTCTTCGATCACACTCGGATGCTCGAAGTGCTCCAGGTCACGTTGGGAGACGGTATCAGGAAACTGACTCTGAAGTAAGTTCCAATTCGGGTGCTTCATCACAAGGTGTGAAAGCCGACGCGGATCTTTCGTTTGCGTCTACGCAACCTTCCCGGCGAGAGCCCGAAATGCGGCGGGTGCACAATGAGTGAATGCCACGATCAAGCCCCATTTCCGCTTGGAAGTCTCTTCGCGAAGGCAACGAGCGATTTGTCAACGACGCATCCATCCATCCCAGCCAGGGAATCGCCGACCGCGCGAAACTCGTCGACGGGCAGCACCCCACAGCGGTTCTGTTCGGTTGCGGTGATTCGCGCGTAGCCGCAGAGATCATCTTCGACCAGGGCCTCGGCGACATGTTCGTCGTGCGTACGGCCGGTCATGTACTCGACGATTCGGTTCTCGGTTCGATCGAGTACGCCGTTCACGTGCTCAACGTGCCGCTCATCGTCGTCCTCGGGCACGACGGTTGCGGTGCTGTGAAGGCAACGCTCGACGCCCTGGACAAGGGCGCAGTTCCCGATGGATTCATCCGCAGTGTGGTCGAGCGTGTTGCCCCGTCCATCCTGATGGGCCGCAACGAAGGCTTGTCCACCGTCGACGAACTCGAAGGCCGTCACGTCGTGGAGACCGGCTCTCTGATCATGCAGAGGTCCCGGATCATCGCCGACAAGGTGGACAAGGGTGCGTGCGCGATCGTCGGCGTCACGTACACGTTGTCCGACGGTCACATGCGAGTTCAAGGCGCAGTCGGCGACATCGGCGAGAGCGTCGAGACCGTCGAAGGTTAGATCTTCCGGGGCAGTGGTACCTGGCAGCAGACAATGGGTACCGACACGCCGCCTCAGCTGACGGTTAGTGGACCCTGCGCCAACTACCGTTGAGTCCGTGTTGGAACCTAATGGACCACTGCCCCCCGAGATCTACTGGCGTCGCCGGGCGCTGGCCATTGGTGCCGCCGTCATTGCACTGGCGTTGATCATCTGGGCGGCGTCTGCCCTGTTCGGCGGTGGAAGTGATACCCCGGAGGCCGATTCGGCCGCTGCGAGTTCCTCGCTGACAACAGACGTCTCGTTCACTCCCAACCCTTCCGGATCCAACGCGCCGTCGGGTGACGGTGGTTCGGGTGGGGGCGCTGCCGGTGGATCGGGCGGCTCGGGCACGCAAGCTTCGGGATCGTCGACATCGGCGTCGTCTTCGTCGACCACCGGCGCCCCGGTTCCGGCCGGTCAGTGCGCCGACTCGTCGCTGGCAGTCAAGGCAACCGCTGACAAGGCGACCTTCGCTCCCGGCGAAGAGCCGTCGTTCACGATCGTCATCACCAATATCGGTTCGGCACCCTGTGATCGAGATCTGGCGGGCGGCCTTCAGCAGGTGCTCGTCTACAGCATCGACGGCAAGACCCGTCTGTGGTCCAACGTCGACTGCTACCCGCAGCCCGCTGCCGACGTGCGCAACCTCGCTCCGGGTGAGCAAGCCGCGTTCAAGGTCGCCTGGTCGGCCACGACCTCGAACCCCGAGTGCGCGACCGCGCAGAACCCCGAGCGCAATCCGGTGGGCGCAGGCGCCTACACGGTTGTCGGTCAGCTCGGCGCATTGCGAAGCTCCCCGGAGCCGTTCAACATCGCGTGAGAGCGAGCAAGCGGCGAACGGGTTGGCCTAGTTGAACGATCCGGTGATCGACGTCTCGGCGAGCCGGGACAGTCCCTCACGGATGTGACGGGCCCACAGCCCACCGATGCCCTCGACCGACTGCAGATCGGCAGCCGTAGCGGCCAGTAGCGACTGGAGAGTGCCGAACGATCCGACCAAGCGGTGGATCTGATGGAACTGCAATCGAGGCACACGCATCAGTACGCGATATCCGCGAGGAGTCATCGGAGTATCGAGGGCTTCGATAGTGCCCGGATAACCGAGCACACGCGCAAGCGTCGTGAGATCGAGTAGGTCGGCGTCGGTGACGCGATCGAGTGCGACGAGGACGTTGTCCATCGCCGCGGTACCGATGGGTTCGGGGGCGGCAAGGTAATCCCGAACGATCAGTTGACGTGCAATGTCGTTGTCGCCGACCAGTTCTTCGAGCTGCAGTGCCAGCTGGCGACCATCGGTGCCGAGCTCGAGGACGTCCTGCTCGATCTCGATCGACACACGGCGAACCATTTCGAGTCGCTGTACGACGGTCAACGCGTCGCGCAGGGTCACAAAATCCTCGATTTCGACGACCGACAGTTGCCGTGTCACTTCGTCGAGGCGCGCTTTGTATCGTTCGAGCGTCGCGACGGCCTGGTTGGCGCGCGAAAGTATGGTGGCCGAGCCGTCGATGACGTGCCGGATACCTCCGACGTACACACTGACGATCGACATCGACTGACTGACCGACACCACGGGATAGCCGGTTTGAATCGCCGTGCGCTCGGCGGCACGGTGCCTGGTGCCGGATTCGACGGTGGGAATCTTGTGATCGGGAACGAGTTGGACGTTGGCGCGCACGATGCGTGTGCCGTCCGTCGAGAGGACAACCGCGCCGTCCATCTTCGACAGCTCGCGCAATCGGGTCGGGGCGAACTCCACGTCGAGATTGAATCCGCCGTCACACAGCGCTTCCATCTCTTCGTCGTATCCGAGGACGATCAGCGCGCCGGTACGACCGCGAAGAATGCGCTCGAGCCCGTCTCGCAACGCGGTACCCGGCGCCAACCTGGCGATGGTCTCTCGCAATGCCGACGACGACTGAGTGTCCGCCATCGCACTGATCATTGAGAAACTCCCTGCTGAGGTCGATGTCACTTCGGTCGGGCCCGATGCCTGTGCCGGACTGATCCCCGTTTAGATTACCTATCCATGAGTAGTACCTGGACCCTGCCTGACGACCTGACCCTCCCGGAGCCGACCGAATTCTTTCCGGCCGCCGGCGAGAAGCTGCCTCAGCACTGGTCGAAATGCTTCGGCTGCGGCGACGACCAGCCTGCGGGAATGGCGATGAGTTTCAGGGCCGGTGACGGGCTGGAAGTGACCGGTCGTTTGGAGGTCGCCAAGAAGTATCAGGGCGGTCCGGGAGTTATTCACGGCGGCATTCTGTCGACGGCATTCGACGAGGCTCAAGGTATGGCATGCATGGCTCTCGGCTCGCCGGTGGTGACCGGGCACCTCGAGATCGACTTCGCCAGACCGATCCCGTTGGGATCGGTGCTCGAATTCCGGGCCCGCATCGACGGCGTTGTGCGCCGCAAGGTCTACACCAGTGCAGAAGCGGTGATCGTCGAAGGTCCGACAGCGGATCCGGACACGGTGGTGGGAACATCCCGGGGACTGTTCCTGACCATCACCTCGGAACACTTCGCCAAGACCAAGGAGTTCGTGGACGGCGAACCGACTTCCCCGTTCGGCACCTCGTCGGTCTGACGAGGTAGTCGGCCGCACGCCGATCACTTCACCGGTGTGAGCTTGGGGCGAGACGGGGCTTGTTTGCCGCCCATCAATCCGGCGTAGGCCAGCGCCTCGGCCAGATTCGCCACTTCGTTGACGCGCATGCCGGGAATGTTCGGGCCGGAATCGACTGGCACTATCGCGCTGGTGAATCCCAATCGGGCAGCTTCGATCAGCCGTCGGTTCACGCCGGCAACTCGTCGAACCTCTCCGGCGAGTCCGACCTCGCCGAGGATGACGAGCCCCTTGGGGACGGGTTTGGCTTTCACGGCGGAAGCGACTGCAATGGCGAGAGCCAGATCGGCACCCGGCTCGGTCATCCGCATTCCGCCCACGGTCGCGGCGTAGACGTCGGCCTTCGAGATCGACACGCCGACGCGGCGCTCCAACACGGCCAAAACCATGGCCACACGGGCGGTGTCCAGCCCGCTGACGGCACGGCGAGGTGTCGGCAGGGGTGTGGTGGCAACGAGGGCTTGAACTTCGCCGAGCAGAGGACGCTTACCGTCCATCATCACGGTGACGGCAGTGCCTTCCACGGCTTCTTCACGGTGATGCAGGAAAAGCCCGGACGGATCGCTGATCTCGTTGATGCCCTGCTCGCTCAGCTCGAAGCATCCCACTTCGTCGGCTGCGCCGAACCTGTTCTTTACGCCACGGACCATGCGCAGGGTGGAGTGCTTGTCACCTTCGAAGTGCAGGACCACGTCCACGAGATGTTCGAGCGAGCGAGGGCCGGCGACGGCGCCGTCCTTGGTGACGTGGCCGATCAGAAGCACCGGGATGCCACTTGCCTTGGCCAAGGAGGTCAGGGCGCTGGTGACGGCCTTGACCTGGGTCACGCCGCCGACGACGCCGTCGACGTCGGCAGCAAGCATTGTCTGCACCGAGTCGACGATGACCAGGGTCGGCTTGACCTGCTCGACGTGGCCGAGGATTGTCGCGAGATCGGATTCTGCTGCCAGGTACATCCGCTCGTGGACCGAGTTGGTGCGATCTGCTCGTAGTCGAACCTGACCGGCAGACTCCTCGCCCGTGACGTACAACGCTCGATCTTCGGCACTGCGCATCGCCCAGCGGTAGACGACCTCGAGAAGTAGCGTCGATTTTCCGACACCGGGCTCTCCCGCGAGCAGAACTACGGAACCCGGAACGACACCACCGCCGAGGACGCGGTCCAGCTCGCCGATTCCGGTGGGCTTGGCCTGCGTCGAGGTGCTGTCGATCTGTGTCAACGGGGTGGCCGGCGTCGTTGGTAGTACGGCGCTTGACCCCGCTTTCGCGAGTGAAGCGCCGGCGCGACTGGCGACGGGTGCGACGACGGCGACCTCGGTCATCGAGCCCCACGAGTCGCAGTCCGGACATCTACCGACCCACTTGGGCACTACCGACTGGCATTCGGAGCATCGGTAGTTCGATTTCACTTTGGCCACCGGGACAGACTAGAGGCGGGGTCCGACATGGACCCCGCCTCTAGTGCGATGCTGAAATTGTTCTGCGAGGCGCAGTGTGCGCCTTGGTGATTCGGGGCTCAGTGCCCAGCTTCTGCAACGTCGGGCGACTTGTCCGACTCGTTGCGCTCGAGCTGCGGGCCGGCATCGACAGGCACGTCGACGGTGACCGAACCGGCCTTCTCGAACTTGAACGTGATCGGGACGGTCAAGCCCGGGCGAACGCCTGCCTTGATGTCCTGCAGAACGACGAGAGTGAGCGCAGCGGGTGCGTCGTCGTTCTCTTCGTTGTTCTTGATCTGGGTCTCGGCCTCGGTTGCGGCGCCCTCGCCGGCGGGCAACTGACCGGCCTGCAGTGACGTCTGCGGCTTGATCGTCAAGCCGCCGACCTCTTCACCTGCGATGACGCGTGCTGCGTAATCGGTGGTGATGCTGACGAGCTTGTCCGTGGTCTCGGCGCTGTCGTTCACGACGGTGAACGCGAGCACGGCGTTGCCGCCCGGCTCGATGCTGTATTCCTCGGACGAGGGGTAAGCGATGTGCACGTTGCGCAGTGCGATCTCACCGAGGTTGGCGCTGTTGCCGTTCACGGCGGCCTGCTGGACGGCGGTCTGGCTCACCTGTCCGGAACCGCAAGCGGACAGCGCGATGGCTGCGCCTGCAGCCAGTGCAATGGCGGTAGCGACTCGACGAGTCGGCTTACGGATAGCAGTCACGATTTGTCCTCCACGGCGTCAGGTTCGCACTCCACTAGGCAGAGTAGTAGATAAGGTCCTGCAGGCTGGCCGTCGGGTCGCCACAACGGTTGTCTGCGTGGGCTTTCAGTCGGTTACACAGGGGTGCTCCAGACCAGTTGAATGCACGTACAACAAGCCCTGTCAACCCCTACGCTCGAGCAAGGATGCCCCTGACCTGCACAGTTGATGAGTGGTCGGTTCTTTCACGTGTTAAACTAGTGGAATCGAAAGGGGCACGGGACACATGATTTTCAAGGTCGGAGACACCGTCGTATACCCCCATCACGGTGCGGCGCTGATCGAAGCTATCGAAACCCGCACCATCAAGGGTGAGCAGAAGGAGTACCTGGTTCTGAAGGTCGCTCAAGGCGATCTCACAGTTCGGGTTCCTGCAGACAACGCAGAGTACGTCGGAGTTCGTGACGTGGTCGGCCAAGAAGGCCTCGACAAGGTTTTCCAGGTTCTGCGAGCACCGCACACCGAAGAGCCCACCAACTGGTCTCGTCGATACAAGGCAAATCTCGAGAAGCTTGCCTCAGGTGACGTGAACAAGGTTGCAGAAGTTGTTCGTGACCTGTGGCGTCGTGAGCAGGACCGTGGACTTTCCGCTGGTGAGAAGCGCATGCTCGCCAAGGCTCGTCAGATTCTCGTCGGAGAGCTCGCGCTCGCCGAGGGCACTGACACCGAGAAGGCAGAGACCATTCTCGACGAGGTCCTCGCGGCCGCGTCCTGACGGTAATACAACAAAGCTGACAGTGGCAGTAGTAGCCCTGGTACCTGCTGCAGGTCGGGGAGTGCGTTTGGGCGAGAAATTGCCCAAGGCATTCGTCGAACTCGGTGGGTGCACCATGCTTGCACGCGCGGTCGATGGACTCCGGAAATCCGGAGCGATCGACCGCGTTGTTGTCATTGTGCCGCCTGAGCTGGTCGAATCCGTCGTGGCCGACCTCGGTCTCGCAGCGGACGTCGACGTCGTCGGTGGTGGCGCCGAAAGAACCGATTCGGTTCGAGCCGGCCTCAGTGCTGCCGGTGACGCGGATTTTGTACTCGTGCACGACGCCGCGCGGGCATTGACGCCGCCGGCGCTGATCGCACGTGTCGTCGAAACTCTCCAGGCCGGCAGCTCCGCGGTCATTCCGGTACTTCCGGTTACCGACACGATCAAGTCGGTCGACATACTCGGCGCAGTCACCGGTACGCCTCTTCGTTCGGAGTTGCGTGCGGTTCAAACTCCTCAGGGCTTCTCCACCGACGTCCTGCGGAGTGCGTACGAGGCCGGTGATGTCGCCGCGACCGACGATGCCGCTCTGGTCGAGCGTCTCGGTGTTTCGGTCCAGACGATTCCCGGCGACGCTCTCGCCTTCAAGATCACCACTCCGCTCGACCTCGTCCTTGCACGGGCGCTCCTGATCTCGGAGACAGAGTTGAGTGCGGACTCACGGAACGGAAATTAGATGCGCGTCGGTCTCGGCACGGATGTCCACCCCATCGAGGTGGGCCGACCTTGCTGGATAGCGGGGTTGCTGTTCGAGGAAGCAGACGGGTGCTCAGGGCATTCGGACGGCGACGTCGCCGTCCACGCGCTCTGTGACGCGTTGCTCTCCGC
Organism: Rhodococcus sp. NPDC059969; assembly: GCF_042738325.1. Lineage (NCBI taxonomy): Bacteria > Bacillati > Actinomycetota > Actinomycetes > Mycobacteriales > Nocardiaceae > Rhodococcus > Rhodococcus sp. NPDC059969. The sequence continues at coordinate 185,691 of NZ_JBHWUF010000006.1, forward strand.
GGCGGGCCTCGGTGATCTCGGTTCGGTTTTCGGCACCGGCAGGCCCGAATGGGACGGCGTGAGCGGCGCTCGAATGTTGGCCGAGGTTCGCCGACTGCTCGAGGAGAACCAGTTCACCGTCGGCAACGCAGCAGTGCAGGTCATCGGTAACCGCCCGAAGATCGGGCCGCGACGCGACGAGGCACAGAGGGTGCTCTCGGACATCCTCGGCGCCCCGGTTTCGGTGTCTGCGACCACCACGGACGGCCTCGGCTTGACCGGTCGCGGCGAGGGGATCGCCGCCATGGCCACCGCGTTGGTCATGACAACCGAACACGACAGGTAAGATCGCTGGTCGTGACCCTGCGCCTATACGACACCGGTACGCGGGCCCTTCGGGATTTTGTTCCGTTGGCCCCCGGACATGCATCGGTGTACCTGTGTGGGGCGACAGTTCAGGGCGACCCTCACATCGGACACGTTCGCAGCGGCGTCGCTTTCGACGTGCTGCGACGCTGGCTGTTGGCGCACGGCAACGACGTTGCCTTCGTGCGCAACGTGACGGACATCGACGACAAGATCCTCAACAAGGCCGCCGACGCCGGCCGACCTTGGTGGGAGTGGGCGACGACGTTCGAGCGTTCGTTCACGTGGGCGTACGACCAATTGGGTGTGCTTCCCCCGTCCATCGAGCCGCGGGCCACCGGTCACGTGACGCAGATGGTCGAGATGATGGAACGCCTGATCGCGAACGGCCACGCGTACGCGGCGGGCGGTGACGTCTACTTCGACGTACAGAGCTACCCCGAGTACGGCGCGCTGTCCGGTCACAAACTCGACGACGTCCATCAGGGCGAGAGTGCCGCCGAGGGAAAGCGCGATCCCCGCGACTTCACTCTCTGGAAGGCCGTCAAGCCCGGTGAGCCCTCGTGGCCGACACCGTGGGGACCCGGCCGTCCGGGCTGGCACCTCGAGTGCTCGGCCATGGCGGAGTTCTACCTCGGCGCGGCATTCGACATCCATTGCGGTGGACGCGATCTCGTCTTCCCTCACCACGAGAACGAAATCGCTCAGGCCAAGTGCGCCGGCGACGATTTCGCTCAGTACTGGCTGCACAACGGTTGGGTCACGATGAGTGGCGAGAAGATGTCCAAGTCGTTGGGCAATGTTCTCTCGGTGCCGAACGTGCTCAAGAAGGTTCGCCCGCAAGAACTTCGGTATTACCTCGGTAGTGCGCACTACCGTTCCAACCTCGAGTACTCCGACGAGGCATTGGACGAAAGTGCGAAGTCCTACCAGGGGCTCGAGTCGTTTGTCCTGCGCACACACAAGCGCGCAGGTGGCGTCGAACTCGGCACGTGGACCGAAGGTTTCGCGGCGGCTCTCGACAACGACTTGTCGGTGCCGATCGCGTTGGCCGAGATCCACGGCAAGGCGAGCGAGGGTAATTCCGCGCTTGCTGCCGGTGATCTCGACGCGGCTCGGGTGGCTGCCGGCCAGGTGCGGGCCATGCTCGCGATCCTGGGCGTCGACCCACTCGACGAGCATTGGACGCAGTCCGGTGGCGACACCGAGACGGCAATGGAAGCTTTGGACGTGTTGGTGCGGGCCGATCTCGATCGTCGGCAGCAGGCACGTACGGAAAAGAACTGGGCGGTGGCGGACGAGGTCCGTGATCGCCTCATCAAGGCGGGTATCGAAGTAACCGATACTCCCGACGGACCCGAATGGTCCCTTAAGGCAGGGCAGTAACAATGGCTGGAAACTCGAGCAGGCGCGGCGCAGTCCGTAAGGGCGGCACCAAGAAGGGCCAGGTTGCCGGTTCCGGTGGCCAGCACAAGCGTGGTCTCGCCGGCCGCGGTGCTACGCCTCCCGCCGAGGCACGCACCAAGCACCCCGCGGCGAAGCGTGCAGCGCGCGCCGCCCGGGCCGACGAGAAGCAGAACCAGGGCCGCGGTGGCCGTCCGGGTCCGGGCCGCAAGGTTCTCGACGGTCCCGAGACCGTGCTCGGTCGCAACCCGGTGGTGGAGTGCCTGCGCGCGGGTGTTCCGGCGACGGCGCTGTGGGTGGCTGTCGGTACCGAGAGCGACGACCGGCTGAAGGAATCTGTTCAGCGGGCTGCCGACGCCGGTATCTCCATCCTCGAGGTGCCGCGCTCGGATCTCGATCGCCTCAGCGCCAACGGTCTTCACCAAGGCGTCGCTCTGCAGGTTCCGCCGTACCGCTACGCGCACCCGGACGATCTTCTGTCCGAGGCACGTAAGCACGCCGAGCCGCCGCTGCTCGTCGCGCTGGACAACATCACCGATCCCCGCAACCTGGGCGCCGTTGTGCGCTCGGTCGCAGCTTTCGGTGGACACGGCGTCGTGATTCCGGAGCGTCGTAGCGCGAGCGTGAGTGCTGTTGCTTGGCGTACCAGCGCCGGCGCTGCCGCTCGTCTGCCGATTGCGCGGGCCACCAACCTCACTCGCACGCTCAAGGACTGGGCGTCGAAGGGTGTTCAGGTCGTCGGTCTCGACGCCGGTGGCGACACCACTCTCGACGAATTCGACGGCAGCGGTCCCGTGGTGATCGTGGTCGGTTCCGAGGGCAAGGGTCTTTCACGTCTCGTCCGCGAGAACTGCGACGCGATCCTCTCGATTCCGATGGCCGGTCCGGTCGAGTCGCTCAACGCGTCGGTTGCCGCCGGAGTTGTCCTGGCGGACATCGCCCGCAGGCGTCGTAGCAGCTGAGTTGTAACGGCTTGCAGGTGAGCCTGGCGGGATCTAGCTCCGTACCGACCAGGCTTCCCACAATGCAGCGTAGGAGCCGTCCGCGCCGATCAGTTCGTCATGTGCCCCGCTCTCGACTACGCGGCCACCGCTCATGACGAGTATTCGATCGGCGCGGACTGCTTGGCTCAGGCGGTGCGCTATCACCACAGCAGTCCTGGCGCTGACCGCGAGCTCGGCCGCCTGATCGAGCAGACCTGCTGCGGTGGTTCCGGCTTCGGCAGTGGCCTCGTCGAGGATGACGACGGGTGGATCGAGCAGAGCCAGTCGGACGAGGGCGATGTGCTGTGCTTGAGCCGCAGTCAACTGGTACCCGCCGGCGCCCACTCGGGTCTCGATCCCTTCCGGAAGCTCGTGAATCCATTGAGCTTTCATCGTTTCGACGACTTCGGCGATCTTCGCATCGTCCGAATCGGGTGCGCACAACCGGAGATCATCGGCGATCGTCCCGACGAACACGTGAACTTCCTGGCTGACCAGGACGATTTTGTGCCGAAGTTCGGCATCACTGAGGTCGTCAATCGGTATGCCGTCGACGGTGATTCGCCCGTCTCCGACGGGAATGATGCCGGCAATCAGTTTGGCGAGCGTGGTCTTTCCGGCGCCGCTGCTTCCGACGACGGCGATTCGTTCCCCCGGTGCGATGGCGATCGAGATCGAATCGATGACCGGAGTGGAGTTGTTGTACGAGTAAGAAACCCGGTCCACCTCGACGCCGATGGGTTCGGACCGAGCCGGGGCAGGAATGGTCGAAGGACGCCCGGGCATCGCGGTGACACCGATCAGGCGAGCCAAGCTGGCACCAGCATCCTGCAATTCGTCGATGTTGGAGAGAAATACCGCAATCGGGCTGAACAGACTGTGGAAGTAGAGCGCGGCAGCTGTAGCAGCGCCGATGGACACCGATCCCGTGGTCACGAGCCAGTAGCCGACGCTCAGGACGGCGGCCAATCCGAGTAGTTCGGCGCCGTTCAGTTGCGCGAAGAAGTTGGTACGCAGTCGAACCGCCTGCATGTCGAAGCTGATGGCATGCTCGGAGGTCGCGGCGATTCGGCCGATGTGCTCGTCAGTTCTCCGTAGGGCAGTGACAGTGCCTGCGCCACCGAGAGTTTCGATGAGCTGCTGTCCCCGCCTGGCCTGCGCAGCGCGGGAGCGTCGGTAGACGGGTCCGGAGCGTCGGAGGAAATGACGAAGAGCAAAATAGTGGATCGGCGCGACCGCAACGATGGCCAGGGTGAAGCGCCAATCGATCACTCCCACACCGACAAGCGTCAGCGAAATCATGAACAGGGCCGATACCGTTGCGGGTAGCACCCGAGCGATGACGGTGTTGACCGCTTCGACGTCACCCGAGACCCGGGAAATCAGATCACCCGTTCCGGCATCCTCGACCAGCGACGACGGCTGCGCGAGCGTAGCGGCGAACACGTCCTCACGAAGATCGGCCAGCACGTTCTGCGCGACCTTCGCGAGAAGCTGTGTGCTCCACCATGTCAGCGCGACTCCTGCGGCCGCTGCGCCGAGCATGAACGCGGTGATACGTAGAAGTGAGACAAACGGCTTGCCCTCCGTGACCGCATCGACCATGAGTCCGAGCAGCGCGGGGGTGGACAGGCCGCAGGCCGTAGCGGAGAGAAGTACGACGGTCGTGAGTGCGAGTGCTCGCTTGTGTGGCCGAAGCAGTGCGATCAATGCGCGGACGGTCTGCTTGGTCGACGCGATCGGTAGGGCAGATACAACCGGAACAGCAGATGCATCCGGAAGAGTTTCGGTCACAGCGAGTCTCCGTCCCGCGCGTCGTCGATCGTCACGACGCGGTCGCACGAATGGAGCAAGGTCGGACTCGAGGTGATCACCACAATGGCCTTGTCGGGAAAGTTTCTCAGTGAGTGTGCAATTCGATGTTCGGTGACAGAATCCACAGAAGTGGTGGGTTCGTGAAGGACCAGGATCGGCTGGGGTTGATGCAGAGCCCGGGCAAGGAGAAGACGTTGGCGTTGACCCCCGGAGAGCTTCTTTCCTTGCTCACCTACCTCGGAGAGATGGCCGTCGGGCAGATGCGTCAACACGTCGTCGAGTGCAGATGACGTCATTGCCGACGAGTCGACGCTCGGTGCAGCCAGATTGTCGAAGACGGTACCGGTGAACACGGTTCCTTCATGAGCGGAGACGAACACCTGATCGCGAACTCCGTCCGGACCGAGTTCGGTTGCATCGGTGCCGAATACGAAGTAGCAGTCGGGGACGAGCGGGGTCTGGTAGGCGAGTTGTCGTGCCAGCCGGTCAGCGGAATCGTCAGCGCGCACGCCCACCACTTCTCCGCGGCGAGCTGAGACGACGGTTCCGTTGTCTGCCGAAATCAGCAGGGCGTCTTCACTTCTGTCGGAGTTGGCCGAGGCCGTGGAGAGCAGCGAATCGATCAGGTGCGGTTCGGCCAGGAGTTCGGACAGTCTGCGCGCGGAGCCCCGCTTGGCGGCGAGTTCGGCACCGAAGAACCCCAGCGTTTCCATCGGACCGGCAATCACTCTGCTCAGGCCGACCACGGTGACGAAGTTACCCACGGTGATCGTGCCTTGATGCGCCATCCACGCGGCACCCAATGCGACTGACGCCAGTACCAACGCGGAGACCCCTGAGTTGAGCGCGGTCAGACTGGACATTGCCCTGACCGTCCGGATCGCTGCGTTCATCGACTCCCGGCTGGCATGGACGTATCGGGAGAGAGCAGTGGGCTCGGCTCCGAAGCCTTTGAGCACTCGCAGTCCGAGCGTGAAATCAGTTGCGAGCATGCCTGCCTCGGCTGCCTTCTTCTGCTCTGCATACACACGCTCGTCCAGTGGACCGCTGATCTTGTGGATGAAAACGAGCTGCGCAGCCGTGATGAGGACGACGATCAGTGCCAGCGGCCACGATACGAATGCAAGCGAAATCACTGCCGCGGCAAGCCCTGCGAAAGCTGAGCCCTGCTCGGCGACAACCCAAGAGAAGCCCGAGACGTGCGAGGCGTCCGAAGTGGAGATGGTGAGAACTTCACCCGTCGAACGCTGAGCTTGCATACCCCTGGCATCGAGTACCCGTCTGGCAGCGTTCAGTCGTAGGTCGTGTTCGCCGTAGACGAAGACCTGTGTGTTCAGGCGAACTGCGACGCGCCACGACAGGGCGAGTCCGACGAACAGAGCGCACAGCACCGCCAGCCACACGAGAAGTGCTGTGCTGTCGGACTTTCCGATTGCCCGATCGACGACGGTGCCGATCAGCACCGGAATGAGGGCTTGAGCGACCTGGTACGACGCCTGACCGGTGACGGCTGCAACCAGTCGCGGGCCGCGTCCGGAGGAGAACGATCCGGTTCTGATCATCTCCATCGGACCGGTACGAGTTTCGGGCAGCGCTGACACTCGTGAAACTCCTCGCCCAGATCCGAACACTCGTTGTGCAGTTCTACGGTAGAGCCGGTGGAGGTACGGAAAGTGCTCGTAGATGCCAAGGGCTACGCGGCAGCGGACAGATGGAGCATCGAGACCCCATTACCGGGATCAGGTCTCGATATACCTGCCTGGTCGAAACAAGTACGTTTGCGAAGAGAGCTGACAGAAGATGAAAAGCACTACCCGAATAGTGGCTGCGTTGGCCGCAATTGCCCTGCTCGCAGGCTGCCAGAGCAGCACCGAGTCAACTGCGTCGGAGGATACGACGCAGTTGGCCGAGACCGGTGCGCTGCCGGCCACCATCGACCACGCGTACGGCTCGACCACCATCGAGACCGAACCTCAGCGGATCGTGACCATCGGTTGGAACAGCCAGGATTCGGTCCTTGCACTGGGTAAGACGCCCGTCGCCATGGAGTCGTTCAGTGGGGCAGGCTTGGAGAGCGGAATCCTGCCGTGGGACGAAGAATTGTTGGGCGATGCCGAACCGACGTTGCTCGACAGCACGTCCGGTGTGCCGTTCGAGCAGATCCTGGCATTGGAGCCGGACGTGATCATCGCGGTGGTCTCCGGAATCACCGAAGACGACTATGCACGTCTGACTCAGATCGCACCCACGATTCCGTTCAAGGAGACTGCATGGGCGACCACGTGGCAGGAACAGTTGTCGACCATCGGTTCAGTGCTCGGTCAACCGAAGCGGGCGGCTGAGCTGATCGAGGAAACCGACGAGTCCATAGCCGACCTCGCCGCGGGCTCCCCGAATCTGAACGGGAAGACCTTGACCTTCCTCTCGGGAAACATCGACGGCCTCACCAATTACTGCGCCGACGACGGCCGAGTCATCCTGATGACCCAGCTCGGACTGAAGCAGTCGGCCGGAAGCGCAGGGCTGTGCGGCGACACGCAGGGTTCCGTCACCGCATCGCGCGAACAGTTCAACGAACTGGGCGCGGACGTTATCGTGCTCAACGACGCGAGTGGCCAGGGGCTCCCCGGATTGATGGGAGACAAGTTGTTTGCCGACCTGCCGGCGGTCAAGGAGGGCAGGCTGATTCAGCAGCTCGGCCTGGCCCGAGTCATGGCACTGGCCTCACCCACGTCGCTGAGCGTGAAATATGCCTTCGCCGAACTGGTCTCGAAGATGAACGGGTTCTGACCGACTGATACTTCTGCCCAGCTGATGATTCTGACCAGCTAGGCCGACAATTCGCACGCATCCGAGTAATAGTTCTTCGGTGTCCGTCCGGTGACCTTGCGGAACACGCTGGTGAAGGCGCTGGGGGTTTCGTATCCGACACGGCGGCTGACCGTCGAAACAGGAACGCCCGCAGCGAGATAGGACATCGCAGCGCGGACGCGAACTTGAATTCTCCACTCGGTGAAGGACATCCCCGTGCCCTGAGCGAACACGCGGCTCAGGGTGCGGGGGCTTCCGCCGACCACGTAGGCCCAATCGGCGAGCCCGCGTTGATCGGCGGGGTCGGCGATCAAGCGGCGTGCGACGGCGAGGGCCCGGGGATCGGCGGGCATCGGCACCGCGACATCGGCCGCCTCGATGGGCGCGAGCGTGTCGAAGACTACTGATTCGGCGCGTAAGCGAGCCTCGGTCGGCATATTTCGCTGGTGCAGGTGGATGAGCATCGTCTTGACCACGTCGTCGATGCCGATGATTGCGGGTTTTGTCCACGGGTGGGGGAACGACTCGGGCCGGAAGTACGTGAAACGAGCCTCGGTGGATGCGCCGAGCGTGATGCGCCGTGGAGTTCCGGCCGGGATCCACATGCCGACCGTCGGTGGGATCTGCCAACGAATGTCGTCGATGTAGGCGCTCATCTCTCCGGAAGCGCCCCAGAGGAGTTCGTGTTCGGGATGGCGGATCTCACGCCACGCCCGCTTCTGATCGCGCCCGATGGTGGACGTGGTCATGGAGAAAGGGAGCGGAACGTACCGGCCTGCCGGCACAGCCCAGTACGGAAATCCTGTGGAACTCATCGCTGGATCATACCGCGGATGACTTAGGTAATGCTTTCCTATTTGGTTCTTTGATGCGGGCGCGACGGAGTGTGATCGCCACAAAAGATCGAGGGTGGCATCGAGTCCGAAGACTCGATGCCACCCTCGAACACAATCCCCGACGGAGTGTTTACAGGTGGAGCGGGCGAATCAGCTGCCGTTGGCCAGGACACCGCTGATGATGTCGGAGATGAAGCCGGCCGGGTTGTCCAGGATGGAGGAGCCGGCCGAACCGGTTCCGCCCTCGCCGTCAGAAGAGCCGAAGCCCAGATCTGCCGAGCCCGATGCGGCTGCCTCGCCGGGGTTCTTGGCGCGGATCTTGGCGTAGACGCCGCTGATGTTCTGATCGGTGCTGAACAGCGAGATACCGATCGAGCTGGAGAGTTCCTGGTACGAACCGATCGGTGCATCATCGGCGACGAGGTACTGTGCCTCGATCGTCACGGTCTTGCTACCGGTGGGGGAAATCAGCCAACCGGTGCTCGGAATGTTGACGGTGCGGTTGGTCGTATCGACAGACGGCGTGACGGATTCGGTCTTCTGGCCACCGACCAAATGCCATGCGTTGACCGTCGCGGAGTCCTGGATGTATTTGAACGTGGCGGGGTAGCGATCGACGAACTGATTGACGTAGCGCTCGGGGTGGCCGGTCGTAGAGATCACGGTGCGTACGGTGACCTTGCCGCCGGGTGCAACTTCGCCGTCGCCGACAATGCTCTTGGTGATCCGGACGTTGGAGGAGTTGACGGTCGCAGAGGCCGGGTGGGCTGCATCAGCGCTTGCGGTGCCTGCGCTCATGAAAAGTCCGCTGGTGGCCAACGCAGCGATTGCTACTCCGGTGAGTGTTTTGCGCATTGAAAAACGTGACATGAAGTTCTCCGTTCGAGGGGTTCGGCGGCGGCGATGTGGTGACTCTTCAAAGGTTGCGCCGCGGTAACCATTGAAATCTATCGGACGCTTGCTCATGTAGAAGTTGGGCAAAATTTACGGAAAAGTCCGGTTTGAGAAGCTTTTTCTCGGCTAGGTTGCCTGTCGATAACTGAGTGCTGACAATTTTGACGAAAAGCTGGGCGAATGTCCAGGTCGCCTGTATCGTACTTCGGGAGTCGGGTTGTAACAAGTTCCAGTAATCGACGAAATCGGTTGTCCTGGAACTCTAAAGAGCGGAGATGTTTCGTGAAGAAGGTTGGATCCAGGAATCGGAATCTGTCCACTGTCGGCGTCGGGCTGGGGGCGATCGCTCTGGCTGTGGGTGCAAGCACTTTTAGCGCTGGGGTCGCGACTGCCGAGACTGCAACTTCTGGTGCCTACACATTTACTCGCACCGTGGACAACGCGTCCCCGAAGATCGGCGACACGATCACCTACACGACAGTGTCGAAGAAGAGCGGAATCGACGGATATATCAGCAGGTTCACCGAGACTCATGCCGCATGCTTGACCTTTGTCCCGGGTTCGGCGAAGGTCACGAAGTTTCACGTTGGCGGGACGATGACCGAAACCACGGAAACACCGGAACTGACAGCCACGACGCTCCAAGTGACCAGTGCCGGCTGGATCAACAACGGAAGCAAGCCGGTGACCATGAAGACCAGCTACACGGTCACTGCTTCGTGTGCGCCGGGAACCGTCTACGGAAGTGGATTGGCGGTAGGTGCCACGGTGATGGGCAACGGATTCCAGTCGAGTGCGAATTTCGCCAACGTGGGACCGTCCATCACTGTCCGCGCCGCGGATGCGGTCGATCCGGTTGACCCGGTCGATCCGGTTGACCCGGTCGATCCGGTCGATCCGGTCGATCCCGTCGATCCCGTTGATCCCACTGGCCCCGGAACCGGTGGAGGAAGCGGATCACTCGGCTCGTTGAGTGGTGGTCTCGGTTCCCTCAGCGGCCTGTTCGGCTCGAGCTAGTCGAGAGTTGTGAAACGGCGGGCCGAGACTGTCGAAGTCTCGGCCCGCCGCTGTTGTTCGGTGATCAGGTATTCAAACCATCAGGTGCTCATCCGAATTCGATGGAAGTGTTGATTTCCTCCACCTGGTTGGACGTCTGCATGTTTGTCGTATCGGTGAACTGGTTTGCGAAGCTGACCAAGTAGACCGGCGAGTTGTCGTCGGCTTGGTATGCGACAACTGTCATGACGGCGTACAGCGGAACGTCCACATTTGGAGCGGTCCAGGTTCCGGAGAGGCGGAATCCCCGCTGTCCGTCGACGTCGATCTCGGTGTACTTCACCTCCGTCCACCCGTCGAGAGTCGCGATTGTTTCACGCGCGGCGGCAAGAACTTCGTCTTTTGTTGCGGTGCCTTGGTTTTCGACCGTCACGGTGGTGTTCGGCATGAAGCCGCTGGGTTCGCGGGTGTTGCTGGACAACGCATCCGTAACGCCGGCAGGGATGTTCTCGCCGTGAGTCCAGCTCGGCGGGAGGCTGACACTGATGCTCGGCGCTTCGGGGTCGTCGCCGGTTTCGATCGTCGTCCGCTCACCGATGAACGGTGTCCCGTCCCGCAAGGTCGGCGTCGCGGGAGCGGCAGACGGCGAGGATGCAGAATTTTCGGAAGCAGTGGTCTCACTGGTGTTGGTATCACTGGAGACGGCGTCGCCGCTTTCCGAACTGCTGCATCCGGACAGGACGAGTGCAGCAGTGATCAGTGACGCTATTCCGAGAGCAAGTGTGCTGCTCTTAGGGCTCATAGTGTGACAGTCCTTCAGGTTCTGGCGACGGCCGAGCGCCGCCGGCAGCGTTGCTGGCGCGGCTGAGACTATCAGCGCTACGACGGCCGAGTAGTGGCCTTGAAGGTAATGGTGCTGCCGGGCCGCAGCTGTGCCAGCGACGCAATCCCCGCGTCGGAGACGACGGCGATGACGGGGTATCCGCCGGTCACGGGATGGTCGGCGAGAAACACGACGGGCGCTCCGCCTGGTGGCACCTGGATGGACCCCACGACGACGCCTTCGCTCGGCAGTTCCTCCGTGCGTGAGCGATGCAGAGGCCCTTGGCCCTGTAACCGGACACCGACGCGGTTGGTGTGTTCGGTGACTTTCCAGGTGGTGTGAAGCAGTGCCTGAACGGATGCGGCAGTGAACCAGGAATTTCGTGGGCCGAGCGTGATCTCGAGTGGAACTGCGCCGAGTGGAGGGGCCGGCGGTGGAATCAACTCTTCGGTGGGCCACGTCCCTTCCTCGGCCCCGAGGAGGAGGTGATCGCCGACGGTGAGCGGCGGCGGCCCGAGTCCGGAGAGCGTGTCGGTGGATCTGCTGCCGAGTACCTGCGGGACGTCGATGCCGCCGCGTGCGGAGATGTACGTTCTCAAACCAGTTGTACTGTAACCTAATTCGAGAATACTGCCATCGTCGAGGTGCATGCTCGCGTAGTCAGGCACCGGCTGTCCGTCGACGGTCAGCGGTACCCGTGCGCCCGTCACGGCCACCGTCATCGATCCGGCGGCTCGCATAGCGAAACCGCCAGTGGTGACTTCGATGGTTGCCGCTCGAAAAGTGTTGCCTACAAGTCTGTTCGCGCTGTCGTGCGAGATCATGTCGACGGCGCCGGATCTGCCGACCCCGAGGGCGCCGTAGCCTGTCCGCCCGCGGTCTTGAACTGTGGCGAGCGGGCCGGTACGCACTACCTCGAGCCAGGCCATGAATCCATTCTCCCGCAACAACGCGGTGAAGACACCGAAATCATGAGGGCATCAAATTCACGCACGGACAAAGGTGACCGTGGTGCCGGGTAGAAGCAACGCCGGCGGGCGGCGTTCGGCATCCCACACCGACAGTTCCGTGGTTCCGATCAACTGCCAGCCGCCCGGGGAACTACGTGGGTAGACGCCCGAGAACGGGCCGGCCAATCCGACTGCCCCGGCCGAGACCTGCCTGCGCGGGTCCGATCGGCGGGGAACCTCCAGCCTTGTCTCGGTGCTGGTCAGGTACGCGAAACCCGGGGCGAAACCGATGAACGCGACGGTCCACGACGCAGACGTGTGAGCGTCAATCACACCGCCGACCCCGAGTCCGGTCAGCTTGCCCACTTCGGCAAGGTCGGCGCCGTCGTAGCTGACCGGAATCTCGACTGCAGGTCCGCTCTCGTCGGCCGTCAGTTCGATCGGTACGGCACCGCGCACCCATTTCTCCACGAGTTGGTGCCCGGTGATCGTGTTGTCGTACTCGATCAAGATGGTTCGCGCCGCAGGAATCAAGTCGATCACCCCAGGGATCCGACTGGCGTCGAGGGCCCTGAAGTTGCCCAACACGTTCAGCAGTTCGTCGTACTCGACGAGGACTGCGGATTCACCGGCGGGCAGGATCGTGATCATGTGAACGGCGTGATCTCGACGTCGGAGGATTCGAGGAGTGCGCGGATCGCCGCGGCCATGTCGACGGCCGCCGGACTGTCACCGTGCACGCACACCGAGGCTGCGGCGATCTCGAGGGTGCTCCCGTCGACTGCGTCGAATACGCCGTCGACGATCATGCTGCGAACCCGTTCTGCAACAAGCGTCGGGTCGTGCAGCACCGACCCCGGTTCGGTTCGGGGGACCAGGGTGCCTTCTGCCGTGTACGCGCGATCGGCAAAAGCCTCGGCGACGATGTCGAGTCCGGCCTCGCGAGCCTCTTCCAGAAACACCGAACCCGGCAGTCCGAGAACAGGGAGCGAACTGTCGTAGGCGACGACAGCGGCGACCACGGCCCGTGCTTGCCGACGGTGATGAACTATCGCGTTGTAGAGCGCGCCGTGGGGTTTGACGTACGTGACCCGCGATCCGGCGACACGAGCCAAACCGTCGAGCGCCCCTATTTGATAAATGACGTCAGCGGTCAGGTCCTTCGGAGAGACGTCGATGAAGCGTCTGCCGAAACCGGCGAGGTCTCGGTACCCCACCTGCGCGCCGATCCGGACGCCGCGGGTGGCGGCGGATTCGCAAGTCGCCAACAGCGTCGTCGGGTCGCCCGCATGGAATCCGCAGGCGATGTTCGCGCTTGTGACAAGTTCGAGCATGGCGTCGTCGTCGCCCAGGGTCCAGGCTCCGAAGCCCTCGCCGAGGTCGCTGTTCAGATCAACGCTGTAGCCCATACCTCGATTCTAGGTAGGTATGGGCTCTCGGTGTTCAGGCGTGCGCCGGAATCCGTCCGGCATTCTTGCGGCGTGCGGATCCGAAGAGTCGGCATATCAGGTAAATCACGAACGAGACCGAGGTGACGAAACTCGAGACGGGAACACCGGGGGCCAGCGAGAGAAGGATGCCGCCGACGGCTGCCAGTTCGGCGAACACGACGGAGAGAATCGTGGCCTTGAGTGGGCTTGCCGTGACGTACGCGGCGGCCGCTGCGGGAGTGATCAGCAGCGACATCACCAGCAGGGCGCCGACGATCTGCACGCCGAGCGCGGCGGTGATTCCGACCAACACTGCGAACACTATCGACAGTGCCCGCACCGGAACACCGCGAGCTGCAGCAACTTCGGGATCGGTGCTCGCGAACAACAAAGGGCGGTAGATGAATCCGAGTGTGCCGATCACGATGACCGCGCACAGCAGCAGAAGTTCGAGACCGCTGTTTCCCGGCGCCACGATCTGTCCGACCAACAACGAGAAGCTGGTTCCTGTGCGACCGTCGTACGCCCAGAGGAACAACACCGACAGGCCGAGGCCGAAAGCCATGATCACGCCGATCACCGAATCCCGGTCCCGCGCTTTGGCTCCGAGTAGCCCGAACAGAACCGCGGCGACCACGGATCCGACGATGGCGCCGAAGCCGACGCCCACGCCGACAAGAAGTGCGGCGGATGCACCGGTCAGCGACAGCTCACTCGTACCGTGCACCGAGAACGACATCTGACGGCTCACGATCAGCGGCCCGATGATGCCCGCCAGCAATCCGAGGATGGCGCCGGCGATCAACGCCTGTTGGACGAAGTCGTACTGAAGTAGATCGACGGTGGCGGACACGTCGAACATCCGCGACATCGCGTCGGTGAACTTGTTACTCACTGGTGGTGATCCTCATCAGAATGGTGAACGCCTTCGCCTGGACGCAGACCGCCGGCGCTGCCGAGTGCGTCGATGGCATCTCCGGTGCCGATCACGACGAGGCGACCACGAACCTGCAGCACCTCGACGTCGGTGTTGTACAGATCCGAGAGAACCTCGGACGTCATCACTTCGGCCGGCGTCCCGATCCGGAATTTGCCGTCCACCAGATAGAGCACTCGATCCACCAACGGCAGGATCGGATTGATCTCGTGCGTCACGAACAGCACCGCCGTGTCATGGCTGCGTCGACGCTTGTCGATCAGCGTCGAGACCAGGTGCTGGTTGGCTAGGTCGAGGCTGAGCAGCGGCTCGTCGCACAGCAGGATCCGTGGGTCGCCGACCAAAGCCTGAGCGATCCGCAGTCGCTGCTGCTCGCCGCCGGACATGGAGCCGATGGGGGCGTCGGCAAACGACTGGGCGCTGACCTGCGCGATGGCGTCGTCGACGATCTTGCGTCGACGACCCCGGCGCAGTAGCCCCGTGCCCCACTGGTGACCGTCGACGCCGAGGCCGACCAGGTCGCGGCCGCGGAGGGGGAGGCCGTCGTCGATCGACTTCTGCTGCGGGATGTACCCGACATGTGAGTTCCCGGCGCGCGCCGGCGTGCCGACGATCTGAGCACTACCACCGCTGAGTTGCAGTTGACCCAGAAGAATCTTCAGGAGCGAGGTCTTGCCAGACCCGTTCGGTCCGAGTACGGCGATGAACTCACCTGGCTGTACCTCGAGGTCGAGTCCGTCCCAGAGGGTGCGGGTGCCGAAGGACAGTCGAGCATCCTTCAGCGTCACGGCGGGCACGGTGTTTCCCGAAGGCGCGGTGTTACCAGAGGGCACGGTGTTTCCTGAAGGCACGGAGTCACCAGAAGGCACAGGAGTATTCGCGGAAGTTTCTGTCACAAGCCGATCGGTTCTTCTCGGAAATGGTGGGGCAAAAATTACTGGGCAGAGAGGGCGTTTGCGAGCGACTCCGCGGTCTGCGTCTGCCACTGAATGTAGTCCAGGCCCTCGGGGAGAGTCTCCGTAACCTCGACGACGGGCACTCCGGCGGTTTCGGCGGTGGTGCGCATGTCCTGGGTCACTTTGTCCTGCGTCTGGATGTTGTAGACCAGTGCGCGGGCCTGCTTCTCCGAGAGGAGCTGGCGCGTTGCGGCGATTGCGGCCGGTGAAGGATCGTTGCCGTCTTCGATGGCGCTGGTGAACTCTTCGGGAGTTGCGTCCTTCAGTTCAGCTGCGACCAGGAGGTAGTGCGCGATCGGTTCGGTCTGAGCCACCGGTGCGCCCGCGTGGGCAGCGGCGATGGAATCGGTGATCGCTGTGACGCCGGCGAGCTTCTGGCTGTATGCCTTCGCGTTGTCCTCATAGGTTGCCGCGTTGTCAGGATCGAGTGCGCTCAGTTGATCGGCAACCGAATGTGCGACGGCGTCGACGGTCGGGATGTCGAACCAGACGTGTTCGTTGACTGCGCCGTGGGTGTGACCGTCATGCGATTCGCCCGCGGTTTCGCCGGCATGGATGCCGCCGTCGAGCAGGTTGTAGGCGTTGACAGTCTTCTGCTCACCCTTGCCTGCGTCGAGGACGTCGGTGATGAACTGGTCGTAGCCGCCGCCGTTGTAGACGACGAGCGATGCGTCGGTGATCTTGGCGGCATCGGCGGGAGTCGCCTCGAACGAGTGTGGGTCCGCGGACGGCTCGTTGATGATCGACGTCACGGTCAGCTTGTCGCCTGCGACGGCCTGCGCGACGTCGCCCCACACGTTCGTCGATGCGACGACGGTGATGCCTTCGTCTTTCGAAGAGGTGGAGCTGCACGCGGTGAGCGCGAAGGCTGCGGCGACCGAGACGGCCGCGAGGGCGGTGGCGGTGCGGAATTTCGACGACGAACGCACGTGCTTTTCTCCTGAACAAAGGCTGGGCTAAATGCTATTGGAAACCGTTACCGTTACACATTAGCGCATAGTCGCTGGTAGTTCACCTTCGGTTCAGCCCCAACGCGCCGTCTGCGGGTACTACGGCTAACGTCCGTTTATGCCCCGGTCCCGTCAGCCACGCCGTCAAGCCACTTTGGCGTCGCTTGCCGCCGAGCTCAATGTGTCGAGAACTACAGTCTCGAACGCGTATAACCGACCCGATCAGCTCTCCGTCGAGCTGCGGGATCGAGTGCTCCAAGCGGCCAAGCGACGCGGATATCCCGGACCTGATCCGGTCGCCCGCTCCTTGCGAACTCGCAAAGCCGGCGCCGTCGGTCTCCTGCTCACCGAAGCGCTCAGTTATTCGTTCCGTGACCCGGCCGCCATGAGCTTTCTGGCCGGTCTCTCGGAATCGTGTGAGGACGCCGGTCAGGGCTTGCTGCTCATCCCGGCCGGTCCCGGACGCGACGAGGTGGACGCGGCGGCCGTGGTCCAACAGGCGGGCGTCGACGGATTTGTCGTCTACTCCGTGGCCGACGACGATCCGTATCTCGCTGCCGTGCTCGAGCGTCACATTCCGATCGTGGTGTGCGACCAGCCGCGCGAGATCCCCGGTGCATCCCTCGTGGGCATCGACGACCGCGCTGCCATGCGCAAGGTCGCCGACTACCTCATCGGGCTCGGCCACCGTGACATCGGCGTGCTCTGCATGAGGCTGGGGCGCGACCGGATGGACGGCGTGGTCAGCCAGGAACGGCTCAAGTCCCCGCACTTCCACGTCCAGCGTGAGCGGATCGAAGGAGTGCGCGACGCGATGGTGGCGGCGGACATGGACCCACTCTCACTCACGGTGATCGAGCGGTACGTCCACACCTCGCAGTCCGGCCACTCGGCCGCGGCGGAAGCTCTCGCGACCAACCCTGAGATCACCGCACTGGTCTGCACCACCGACGTGCTGGCCCTCGGCGCCTTGGACTGGGCGCGCTGGCAGGGCATAGATGTACCTGGCCAACTGTCGATCACCGGATTCGACGGCGTCGACGAGGCGCTGCGTGAATCACTGACAACGGTGCGCCAGCCCCAGGAAGAGAAGGGCCGGCGCGCCGGTGCGCTCCTGATGTCGCCGTCGGGATCCGGCGTTCCGATAGTCGAGATGCTCGACACCGAGCTACTGGCCGGGCGAACATCAGGTCGGATCAAGGGGTAACTGTCACAGGGGTAGGTGTCAGGGTGTAGTTGTCACGCCAGGAGTTGGGCGCAGCGCAACAAACCCAGATGGCTGTATGCCTGGGGGTGGTTGCCCAGTGAGCGTTCCGCGATGGGGTCGTACTCCTCCGCGAGCAGTCCGGTGGGACCCGCTGCCGCGACCAACTGGTCGAACAGTGCCTCTGCTTGCAGGCGTTGCCCGATCAGTAGGTAGGCCTCGACGAGCCAGGCTGCGCAGAGATGGAATCCACCTTCGATGCCGGGCAGGCCGTCGTCGTGGTGGTAGCGGTATACCGTTGAGCCGCTGCGTAGTTCGGCCTCTGTGGCTACGACGGTTGCGGCGAAGCGTGGATCCGTGGGATCGATCAGTCCCGACAGTCCGATGTGCAGAGTAGCGGCGTCGAGATCGGTACCGTCGTAGGCAGCGGTGTACGACTGGACGTCGTCCTTCCATCCCTTGTGGCGTACTTCGTCGGCGATCTGGTCACGTAGTTCCACCCACTCGGGCAGAGCCTCACGAGAAAAGCGGGCAGCAAGATCGACAGCGCGGTCGACGGTGACCCAACCCATCACCTTGGAATAGACGTGGTGGCGAGGGTTGTCGCGAATTTCCCAGATACCGTGGTCGGGTTCGAACCAGCGTCGCTGCACTGCTTCGACCATGGCGCACACCAGTTCCCAGTCGCGGTCGCTCAAAGGATCGGGAGCACCGGCCTTTTCGCGTGCATTCGCCAGTTCGACGATCAGCTCGACGATCGGGCCGAACACGTCCAGTTGAACCTGCTGATTCGCGGCGTTTCCGATGCGGACCGGCCTGGACCCGGCGTACCCGGGCAGTGAGTCGATGACGGCTTCGGGCGGTAGTGAAGTCCCGTACAGCGTATAGAGGGGATGCAGGCGCTCGGGTCCCGGCAGCGTTTCGAGCACGCGGTGGACCCAGTCGAGGTAGTTCTCGGCCTCGTCGGTGGATCCGACGCTGACGAGAGCTGTTGCGGTGAGGGCGGCGTCGCGCAACCAGCAATAGCGGTAGTCCCAGTTGCGGACTCCGCCGATCTCTTCCGGCAGAGATGTCGTAGCGGCGGCCATGATGGAACCGGAATCGGCGTGAACCAGCCCGCGCAAGGTCAGCGCAGAGCGTTTCATCAAGTCCGGCTTCAGCTTCGGCAGTTCGAGCGTCTTGGCCCAATCGGACCAGTATGCCTCCGAAGTCGCTCGGCGTTCGATCTCCGGAATCTCCGAGGGGCCGATTTCTTCTGTTCCGCAGCGCAATTCGAGGACGACGTCACCCTTGGACGGCTCGACGATGGCGTGCGCGGTCTGCTGGTTTCCGTCGGTGGCGATGTTCCACAGCACGCCGGGGGAGCGGAGCACGTATGGCTCGTTGGTGCCGAGGACCCGAATGCCCTCGTCGACGACCTCGAGGGTGACCTGACCTTGGCCGAACTCGGGACGGGGTGCAAACGAGACGATCGCGTCGGCCTGGCCGGAAATGATGCGAGTCAGGTCGGTTCGTCCCTGCGGGACGTCGTGGGGGAGGTAGTCGGTGACGGACAGGCTCGCCCAGCGGGTCTGAACGGTCATCGTGCTGTCGATGTACTTCTGGCTCAGCGGCAAGGCTGTGCGGCGAGGGCCGACCGTGAAATGGCCCGCCCCGGTTCCGCCGAGAAGGTGTGCGAAGACTGCTGCGGAATCCGGTTCCGGGTGACACAACCAGGTCAGCGTCGCATCCGGGGTCACCAAAGCGACGGTCCGCGGACTGGCGAGCATAGAGAGCCGCTCGATGGGCGGAGCGTCGGCACCGGAAAGCCACGTACGACGCTCGTCGAGCAGGAACGCCAGAGCGGCAGCGACGTCCTCGGTGCTGTCGACGCGATAGTCGGCGACGGTGTCCCCACTGCCGACCTTGATTCCGATGTCCGGCCCCTGAAGCCTGCTGAACGCCTTTTCGTCGGTCACGTCGTCCCCGATGAAGACGGCTGCGGTAGCGCCGTCCTGATGGCGAATCAAGTCGAGTGCGTGGCCCTTGTCGGTGGCGATGACGGCCAATTCGACCACCGATTTGCCCTCGGTGACCTGAACACCCGGCCAGAGCGCCGATTCGGTGCGAACGGCGATGAGTGCCTTCTCGGCGTCGTCGGCGCTGGTGTTGCGTACGTGCAGGGCGACGCTGGCGGGCTTCTTCTCCACCGTTGCCCCAGGGGTGTCGGCGGCGATTCGGCCCAGCTCGGTGACGATCTCGTCGAGCAGCTTCCTGGCGTCGGCGTCGATCGCGTGAACGAATCCGATATCGAACTCGGAGCCGTGGCTGCCGACCAACTGCACTTCGGCGGGAAGTCGGGACAGCGCAGCCAGATCCTTGAGGGCGCGACCGGAGATCACGGCAGCCGTCGTCGAAGCCAGGCTGGCGAGGGAGCGGAGCGCACGCACCGTTTCCGCACGGGGATACGCCTTGTCCGGGTTGGCGACGATGGGTGCCATCGTCCCGTCGTAGTCGGAGGCTACGAGCAGACGCGGGGTGCGTGCCACGCCCGACAGTGCTCGGCGGAGTTCGATGGACAGGTCTTGTGCGCTCACCTCTTCAAATCTAGGTGATGCAGCGACTCCTGGCTCGATACGTTTCCGGCCGATCAGTGCAAAAATGACAGATGCGACAAGGGACGTCTATTCGGGTTTCCGAGTTCCGTCACCGAGCAGCAGTTCAACCGTCAATTCCAGTCGATTGGCGACATCGGTAGCCGAAGAACGTCGCGTGAGCCATGCCACCAAATTGGACAGCCACACATCGGAGATCACGCGCGCGATCGCCAACTGCTCTTCGGTTGGCTCCTCTTCGGTCATCGCTCGTGCGAAGAGGCGGTCCATCAACTGGCCCACTTGATCGACCTCGGCCGCTGCGGAGGCGTCGGCGAACATGAACGCGCGAGTCATCGCTTCGGTGAGGAGTGGATCACGCTGCATCGCGCGGGTGATGAGGCTGAGGATCAGCTGCATCCGCTCGAGCGGGCTGGTTCCGGGTGGGATCTTGCCCTTGGAATCGATCTTCTCGAATTCGCGTGCCAGAGCGGACACCAACAGGTGAACCTTGGACGGGAAGTAGCGATAGAGCGTTCCGACTGCGACGTCTGCGCGCTCGGCCACGGCGCGCATCTGGACAGCCTCGTAGCCACCCTTGGACGCCAAGGCGAGGGTTGCGTCGAGAATCCGCTTGCGGCGTTCGCGTTGCGCGTTGGAGCTGAGATCGTCGTCCCCGAGCGTTGCAGAAGCAACCGCGTTGGAGCGGGATCGGGATGTTGTGGTCATCGACAAATTCCTTCGCGCCTTGACTCTTGGCCAGGTGTCATATTAGAACACGTTCTAAACAATTGTGTCACTTATCGAGAGGCGGGAACCAGTTGTGACAATCGCCACGACCGATGAACAGCGAGCGGTCCAGGAATCGATAGAGGCCTGGGCTCGCTCGGCCACGCCGATGGACATGGTACGCCGTGGACCAGCAGTTTCGTGGCGGGAGAAATGGTCCGAGTTCGCGTCTCTCGGGATATTTTCGGTCGCCGTTCCCGAATCGGTAGGCGGAGCCGGGGCCGAAATCGTCGATCTCGCAGCAATGCTCGAACAGGCGGCAATCGAACTCGTGCCGGGTCCTGTTCTCACGACTGCACTCGCAGCTCTGGTGGTGGGGCGTAGTTCGTCGCCCGCTGCCAAGCGTTGGTCCGAAACGCTCGCCGACGGTGCGTTGCCGTGCGCCGTTGTATTGGACGAAAGTCCAGTTGCGGCAACGGCGAACGCGTCCGGTGGCATCGAGCTTCATGGCGAAGGAGGTTACGCCTGGGGTGGAGATTCGGGCGTATCGGTGCTCGTGTCGGCAGGCGTGAATTCCGAAGGTGACGGCTCGCGTGTCGTCTGGGCTCTCGTCGACGGCGACAGCGAAGGCGTGACCTACGACGCCGTCGACACGATCGACAAGTCGCGACCACTGGCACGGGTCTCGTTCGACCGAGTGACGGTTGACGCCGACCGAATCCTCGATGACATTGCGCCCGGATCGGTTTCCGATCTCGCTGCGGTACTGGGGGCCGCGGAAGCAGCCGGAATTGCGGCGTGGAGTCTGCGTACTGCGGTGGAGTACGCGAAGATTCGCGAACAATTCGGAAAGCCCATCGGTTCGTTCCAGGCGATCAAACACATCTGTGCCGAAATGCTTTGTCGCGTAGAGAATGCCGGAGCGGTCGCCTGGGACGCCGCGGTCGCTGCCGAGTCGGGCGATGAACTTCCGATCGCCGCAGCAGTGGCGGCCGCGGTGTCGCTGGACGCCGCAGTCGACACGGCAAAAGACTGCATTCAAGTGCTCGGCGGCATCGGATTCACCTGGGAGCACGAGGCGCACTTCTACCTTCGTCGAGCACTGTCGCTCCGGCAGATTCTGGGCGGATCGTCTCACTGGCGCGCACGCGTCGCGGAATTGACGATCGGCGGCGCACGGCGTCACCTTCAGATCGACTTGAGTGAGCTCGAATCCGACCGGTCCGAAATTCGCGAAGAGGTAGCGCAATTGGTCGCGCTGCCCGAATCCGAACAGCGCAACGCGTTGGCTGAATCGGGCTACCTCGCACCGCACTGGCCCAAGCCGTACGGCCGGGGCGCCAAGGCCGCGCAACAGATTCTCATCGAAGAAGAGTTGGCGGCCGTCGGTATCGGCCGCCCCGACCTGGTGATCGGGTGGTGGGCAGTGCCGACCATCCTCGAGCACGGCAGTGCGGAGCAGATCGAAAGATTCGCGACACCGACGCTCAAGGGCGAGATCACCTGGTGTCAACTCTTCAGCGAACCTGGTGCAGGTTCGGATCTTGCGGCACTGCGCACGACCGCGGAAAAGGTCGACGGCGGTTGGAAGCTGAACGGCCAGAAAGTCTGGACTTCGCTTGCGCGTGAAGCTGACTGGGCCATCTGCCTAGCCAGGACCGATCGCGATGTTCCCAAACACAAGGGCATCACGTACTTCCTTCTCGACATGAAGACCGCTGGGATTCGGATCTCGCCGCTGCGCGAGATCACCGGAGACGCCCTGTTCAACGAAGTCTTCCTTGACGACGTCTTTGTCCCGGACGAGTGCGTCGTCGGCCAACTCGGTGGAGGCTGGAAGCTGGCCCGCACGACCCTCGCCAACGAGCGGGTCGCGATGAGCGGTGGCTCTTCACTCGGCGGTGCGATGGAGGAATTGCTCGAACTGGCCGGCGATCCCGATCCTGTGGTTGCAGACAAGCTCGGTGGGCTGATCGGAACCGCCATGGTGGGCTCACTGCTGGAATTGCGCACGACACTGCGGCAATTGGATGGTCAGGATCCGGGCCCGGCGTCGAGCGTCCGCAAGCTGGTGGGCGTGCGCCAGCGTCAGAATGTCGCAGAGTTCGCCATGGAATTGGGTGGCCCGGCCGGATGGGTGGAGGGTCCGCTCTCGCGTGAGTTCCTCAACACGCGATGCCTGTCGATTGCCGGCGGAACCACGCAGATTCTGTTGACCGTCGCCGCGGAGAGAATTCTGGGCTTGCCCCGTGATTAGACGGCGTGAGTAGAGGCCTTTAGAAATGTCCACGTTGGTGATACAACTAGAACACGTTCTACATCAGAGACAGGATTGCCAGCGTGGACTTCACTCCCGATGAAACCCAGGAAGCGGTAGCCGAGGTGGCTACCGCGCTCCTTGCCCGCGAACTGGAGCCGGACGCGCTCTGGGCGGCATTCGCCGAAGCCGACCTGCTCACGTTGGCCCTGCCCGAGCGTCTGGGCGGCGAGGGCCTCTCGGTCACCGACGTCGGCTCTCTTCTCGTCGAGGTCGGCCGGGCCGCCGCTCCCATTCCGGCTCTCGCAACTCTCGGCTTCGGTGTACTCCCAATAGTCGCTCTGGGGACCGATGCTCAACAGGACGAATTGCTCACCGGAGTCGGCGCCGGACGGGTGTTCACCGCGGCGCTCGGTGAGCCGGGTCAGCAGTTCCCGGCGCGCCCGTCGACCACCGCGCAGCAGTCAGGCGACTGGTATCGCGTCAGCGGGACGGTGCTTGCCGTGCCCTTCGCGGCGAGCGCACACAGAATTCTTGTGCCCACCGACGCCGGAGTCGTTCTCGTCGATCCAACTGCCGCCGGCGTCGCACTGACACCGACTCCCAGTGCGTCCGGCAGTCCGGAGTTCGCAGTCACCATGGACGAGGCAGTCGGTGAACTTCTCGGAGCGGGTCAGGAAGCCGTCCAGACGCTGTACCGGATCGCCACGGCGAGTATCGGAGCCGTCGCCGACGGTTTGGTTTCCGGCGCCGTCGATCTCACCGCCACACACGTCGGCTCGCGTGAGCAATTCGGCAAGCCGCTCGCCACGTTCCAGGCAGTCTCACAGCAGATAGCCGACGCCTACGTCACCTCCCGGACACTTCACGTCGCGGCGTTGTCGGCGTCCTGGCGCGTGTCGGAGGGCCTGGATGCCCAGTCGGACCTCGACGTCATGGCGTACTGGATCGCCCAGGAAGTTCCTGCCACGATGCAGGTGCTTCACCACTTGCACGGCGGTCTGGGCGTCGACGTCACCTATCCGCTTCATCGTTACTACTCGACGGCAAAAGACTTGGCGCGCCTGCTCGGCGGCGCTTCGCAGCGACTCGACCTCGTGGGGGCCCGGTGTTCATCGATCTGACCGACAGTCAGCGCGCATTGCAAGCTGAACTTCGACGCTACTTCTCGACGTTGATTTCGCCCGAAGAGGCCAAGATCATGCGTGTGGAGCGGCATGGCCCTACCTATCGCGAGGTCATCCGTCGTATGGGCAAGGACGGCTGGCTCGGCGTCGGCTGGCCGGTGGAGTACGGCGGACGTGGGTTCGGAGAAGTCGAGCAGCAGATTTTTGTCAACGAGGCTGTGCGGGCGGATGTCCCACTGCCTTCGGTCACTCTGCAGACCGTCGGTCCGACTCTGCAGAAGTACGGTAGCGAGGAGCAGAAGCAGAAATTCCTGCCTGCGATCCTGGCCGGTGAAGTGCACTTCGCGATCGGCTACACCGAACCGGAAGCGGGCACGGACCTTGCAGCACTGCGTACCTCGGCGGCACGCAATGGTGACGAGTACGTCGTCAACGGCCAGAAGATCTTCACGACCGGCGGGCACGACGCGGATTACGTGTGGCTCGCCGTGCGGACAGGGTCTGCCGATTCACGGCATCGCGGTATCTCCATCCTGATCATGGACACCAAGGATCCCGGCTACACCTGGACCCCGATCATCACCTGCGACGGTGCGCATCACGTCAACGCCACCTACTACGAGGACGTTCGCGTTCCGGCGAACATGCTTGTGGGTGAAGAGAATCAAGGTTGGCGCCTGATCACGACGCAGCTCAACCACGAGCGCGTCATGCTCGGCCCGGCAGGTCGTGTCGCAGGAATCTACGACCACGTCTTCGATTGGGCCAAGCGTGAAAATCTGCTTGATCACGTTGATGTACGGCGCGCACTCGGCGAAATTCATGCGACGTACCGGCTCAACGAACTGCTCAACTGGCAAGTGGCGTCGAGTGATTCGGAGTCGGTGGATATCGCCGACGCTTCGGCAACCAAAGTGTTTGCGACCGAGCGCATCCAGCGGGTCGGTAGACTGGCAGAAGAGATCGTCGGGCGGTACGGAAATCCGATCGATCCCGAAACTGCTGATCTCATGGAATGGCTGGACATGCAGATCAAGCGCAACCTGGTGATCACCTTCGGCGGTGGAGTCAACGAGGTGATGCGCGAATTGATTGCGACCGCCGGCCTGAAGCTTCCCCGCGTTCCGAGATAGGAAACAAACCGTGTCAGATCCCATTCTCACTGCTGCCGAGCGGGTTCGAGAGGACGGGCCAAGCGCTCCTCGCGCCGGCCGGGACCCCGTGAACCTGCCGATGATCCGCAACTGGGTCGAGGCGATCGGAGACGAGAACCCGATCTACGTCGACGAATCGGCTGCCCGCGCCGCCGGACACGACGGCATAGTCGCGCCGCCGGCGATGGCGCAGGTATGGACGATGCGCGGTCTGGGCGCGATTCGAGAAGCTGACGATCCGTTGGGCCGGATGACGGACATACTCGACGAAGCCGGATTCACGTCGGTCGTCGCGACCAACTGCGATCAGATCTACCACCGCTATCTGAAGCCGGGTGAAGAAGTCACCATCTCGTCGGTGTTGGAAGATGTTGTGGGGCCGAAGAAGACAGGTCTCGGTGAAGGTTGGTTCTTCACTACCCGCAGCTACTGGCGGGTCGGCGAAGAACTGGTCTCGGAGATGATGTTCCGGATCTTGAAGTTCGCGCCGCCAACAAGTGAGAGCCCCTCCACTGACGTTCCGGCTGACCTGGACGCATCTCGGATGCTGCGTCCGACAGCATCTCTCGACACGCAGTTCTTCTGGGACGGTGTTGCCGCACACGAGTTGCGTATCCAACTGCGTGCGGACGGTTCGGTGCAGCACCCGCCGGTGCCCGCGATCTGGAAGGACAAGTCGGAGCAGACCGACTACGTGGTCGCGTCAGGTCGGGGAACGGTCTTCAGCTTTGTCGTTCACCACGCCCCCAAGGTTCCTGGTCGGTCGTTGCCGTTCGTCGTGGCCCTGGTCGAACTGCCCGAGGGTGTGCGGATGCTCGGCGAATTGCGCGGCATCGATCCGTCGAGTGTGTCGATCGGGATGGAGGTGGAGGCGGTCTACCTCGACTTCCCCGGAGACGACGAGACCGGGGGAACTCCCTGGACTCTGTACGCCTGGCAGCCGGTTTCTGTGTCTGGGGTTCCTGCGGTTTCTGCGGTGAAGGAGTGATGATGACTTCGACGACGGATATCACTGTGGGAGAGATTCTTCCGCAGCTCTCGATTTACGGCGACCCGACTTTTGTCGTCTCGGCGGCGCTCGCTACCCGAGACTTTCAAGATGTTCACCACGACCGCGACCTCGCACAGAAACGCGGCTCGAAGGATATCTTCGTCAACATCCTCACCGACACCGGCCTGGTGCAGCGATTCGTGACCGACTGGGCAGGACCGCGGGCCGTACTCACGTCGATCAAACTCCGCCTCGGAGTCCCCTGGTACGCCTACGACACGTTGACTCTCTCCGGAACGGTGACCTCTTACGACGAGGATCTCGTGTCGCTCGCGGTGGTCGGCAAGAACAGTCTGGGAGATCACATCACTGCGCAGGTCACACTGGCATTCCCGGCGTCAGGCTCGAACGGAGACATTGAAAACGGAGACATTGAATGAGCGCATTGTCCGGCAAGGCGGCGATCGTCGGAATCGGCGCCACGGATTTCTCGAAGGACTCCGGTCGCAGTGAACTGCGACTGGCCGCCGAGGCAGTTCAAGCCGCGTTGGACGACGCCGGTCTGACACCCGCCGACGTCGACGGTCTTACCTCGTTCACCATGGACACCAACACCGAAGTGGCAGTGGCTCGATCGGTGGGTATCCCGAACCTCAAGTTCTTCAGCCGCATTCACTACGGAGGCGGTGCCGCTGCCGCGACGATTCAGCAGGCCGCCATGGCTGTTGCCACTGGCGTCGCGGACGTCGTCGTCGCCTATCGCGCGTTCAACGAGCGGTCGGGTGCGCGTTTCGGTCAGGTGAACTCCGGTCTTGTGGCGCAGGTCAATTCGTCGGGCACGGATAACGCTTTTTCCTACCCGCACGGATTGGGCACGCCCGCATCGTTTGTCGCTATGGTCGCGCAGCGATACATGCACGTCTACGGAGCGTCCAGCGAGGACTTCGGCCGAATCGCCGTCGCGGACCGTAAGCATGCAGCCACTAATCCGAAGGCATTTTTCTACGGAAAACCGATCACCCTCGAGGACCATCAGAATTCGCGATTCATCGCCGAACCTTTGCATCTCCTCGACTGCTGCCAGGAGTCCGACGGCGGCATCGCCATCGTCGTCACCTCGGCAGAACGAGCCAAGGATCTGAAGAACACCCCTGCCGTTATCGCAGCCGCCGCACAGGGCAGCGGGGCAGATCAATACATCATGACCAGCTACTACCGTGACGGTTTGACCGGCCTGCCAGAGATGGGCCTTGTCGGCGATCAACTCTGGTCACAAAGTGGGCTGCGCCCGTCGGACATGCAGACGGCGGTCTTCTACGACCACTTCACGCCCTACGTATTGATGCAGCTCGAGGAACTCGGATTCTGTGGCAGGGGAGAAGCGAAAGACTTCATCGCCGGTGGCGCAATCGAACTCGGCGGTAAACTTCCGATCAACACCCATGGCGGACAGCTCGGTGAGGCATACATCCACGGGATGAACGGTATCGCGGAGGGAGTTCGGCAGATCCGCGGTACTTCGGTCAACCAGGTCGACTCCGTCGAGAATGTACTGGTGACTGCGGGAACGGGCGTTCCGACATCAGGGCTTGTGCTGACTCGCTGATTGATCACGCTGATTGATCGTGGGCACGGCTTCATCAAGCGTCACGGCCTGTTGGCACCGTATCGAGGTCTCCTTCGATGCGGTGCTCGGGCCGTGTTATGTTGTGGCCAAAGAGGTTTGAACCATCACGTTTTGAAGGTGGTGTTCGCCGGCCTGGGGTGCTGCTGCGGGTCGATCGAGGGTGGCGGGATGAACCACGGTTTGTTGTCGACGCCGATCCGGATTTCCCATTTTCCGACGAACCCCGCTTTCCTGTGCATCAAGCGGTGATGTGAACGGCACAGCAGGACCAGGTTGTTCATCACCGTCGGGCCGCCGTTGGCCCAGTGCTTAATGTGGTGCGCATCGGTCCACGCGGGCACGCATGTGCAGCCGGGAAAGGCGCAGCCTTTGTCTCGGGCAATCAGCGCCACTCTCTGCTCGGGGGTGACCAACCGTTTTCCGGGTTTCGCATCCAACGGCGCCCCGTGATCATCGAGCAATACAGTCGACAGGAAACAATCACAGCCGAGAAGCCTGGTCTGCGAGACCGAGAGTGGCCCGAGCCATGGCATGTGTCCGACATCAAGATCCGACCGAGACTCTCCACCATCAGAAGGCGCGGCGGCGCAGTCCCGATGCTCAGCCAAATCGCGCGCGTTGATGTGCACGTTCACATGCGGTCGCTGACCACCATCGGTTCCGGTTTTTGCGCAGTCGAGGTATCGGCGGATAAGTTCGGTGAACCCGTCTGCCGTCCGCTTTGCTGCCGACCGAGCATCGGGGGTTCCGTCCGGCGCCGGGGTCGGCATCGTCAGATTCGACAACGCCGAGAGCAGCATTTCGCCGGTGAGGGCGTCGAAATCACCGCGCACCACCACCCGACCGTTCAAGGTCGAGGCGATCCGGAGCTCGTTCCGATCCACGTCTTCGGCCGGCGGAATCTCATCCGATTCGAACAACCGCTCCAAAGTCGCGATGACATGCCGCACCTTCGTCGTCGTCGCTTCCACACCCGACGCAGCCGCCAACAACAAATCGATGCAGCGAGGGAGCGCTTCCTCCGGCATCCCCTTCGGCGGGGACTCACAAAACGCCACGATCAAGACGGCGTGATCGAACGAGCAATCCCCAACATCGAACCGAGCCGCCACAGCCGGGAACGGCCGCAAAGCGGCGCCCAATGCGGCGATCTTCTTCCCGTCCCGAACCTGCAGCATCGTGTTGGCCGCCAACCACGCACCCACCCCGCGGGACGCGATCACCTGATCATCCGGACGCATCGCCAGTCCGTCTACCACCGCCACCCGCACGGCTTCCAGGCGCAGAATTTCCGCACTCGCTTCGATAGCAGCAGCGCGTAACTCGGCGGCAGACAATCGCCACAGGCGTCCGCGTAACCCCACCGCAGAACCTGACACCACGTCCGACAGATAGACACTCATAGAATCCCCCGATCCCCTCCCCAAAGTGTACTCGAACACACGTTCGAGTCAAGGAAAATTTCGAACCCAATCTAGGATCGCTGGATGTTCACGTTGACTACGGAACGCCTTGTTCTGCGAGATTTCACGCCCGAGGATGAAGAGGCCGTCCATCAGTACGCGTCCGACCCCGCCGTCTGTAGACATGTTGATTGGGGTCCGAACACTCCCGCGATGACCAGGGCGTTCCTTACCGATGCGGCGCTCGAAGCTGCGCTCGTCGAACGTCGCTCGTTCACCCTGGCGATCACGTCGAAAGCTGACGGAGCAGTGATCGGGTCGGTAGCTGCTTGGGAAGTATCCGCCGCGCACCGTCGGGCCGAACTCGGTTTTGTCGTGAACCCGAAGTTTCAGGGGCAGGGTTATGCGTCCGAGGCAGCGCGCGCGGTTCTGGAACTCGCCTGTTCCCGCCTTGGAGCGCAGCGAGTGCAGGCAACGTGTCGTCCGGAGAACTCGGCGTCGGCGTCGGTGCTCGCCAAAATCGGCATGGTGGAGGAGGGACTGATGCGGGCGCACATGGTGATCCGGGGGGCCGCGGTCGATTCGCTGCTTTTTGCCGCCGTACGAGCAGAGATCACGCCACCTGACTTTGCGTGACCTTCCCCGGCCCTGGTGCGATACTCGAACCATGTTCGAGGACGCCTTGCTCATCGATGTGGCCGGTCGGCCCACCATGCAGCATCATCAGGCCTTTTCTCAGGACTGGGACCGCATCAAGGAGTGGTCCGACAACATCTACATGCCCTATACGGTGACGCCGATCGGAAGTCGGTTGAAGCCGGCTTCGGACATGTACTCGGCGGCAGTCGGCAAGATCGACGTCACCAGATTCTGTTACGGGATTCCGGTCTCCGTCGGTGAATGTTCGCCTGAAGCCGGAAACATTCTGGTCCTGACGACGATCAGGGGCAACGGTCGACATGCTCTCGGACGGGGCGCTGCGGCGAATACCGGAGTGGGGGAGACCTTTGTCGCAGACTGCAGCCGGACCGACTACTTCGTCGAATTCGACGAGGATCATCTGCAGCTGAATCTCACTGTGCCGCATCAGCTTGTCGCCGATCACGCGCAACAGTGGTACGGGGTGGTTCCCGATGACCGCCTGTGGCGGCACAAGTGCACGATCGGTGGGCGTGGCTCGAGTTGGCTGGCATTGATGGACTACGTTGTTCGCGCAATTGCAGAGTCACCCGACGCGATGTCGGGTGAAAGGTTGGGTGTCAGGGTTCAAGAACTCGTCACGGCTCAGCTTCTCGACGAGTGGGCGACGCAGGCCGGGTTGCAACTCGGAGTCGACGTCGCCTCCGCCGAACCGGCCTACGTGCGATCGGCAGAGGAGTACATCGACACCTTCGCGCGCTCGGTGCCGACGGCGTCGGAGATCGCGGCTGCAGTGGGCGTCAGCGTCCGAGCGCTCACTGCGGGATTTCGACGGTACCGAGACACCACGCCGGGTCAACGACTGCGCACTCGTCGACTGGAGGGAGTACGTAGCGAACTGTTGCGTTCCGATGGGAGAACCGTCTCCGAAATCGCCAACGCCTGGGGTTACGTCAATCTGGGTATGTTTGCGGCGGCATACCGGAAACGGTTCGGGGAGCTACCTTCCGAGACTCGGAACCGGTTCTGAGGACAGCTGTTTGAACGGTCATGACGATCGGTTTACACAGTGGATGAACTGCCTTGATCCGTTGTTTCGTGTCGGAGCGTTCTGCAAGGATTGAATTCGAACGTGACAGCAATCCCACGAGCTAGGAGTACGTCATGGCAACTCGACTCAATCCGTACATCAGCTTCAACGGCAATGCCCGCGAGGCGTTGGAGTTCTACAAAGAAATCTTCGGTGGCACGCTGGCGCTGAGCACGTTCGGTGAGTTCGGCAATCCCGGTGAAGGCGGCGACAAGATCATGCACGGAATGCTCGAAACCGATCAGGGATACACCCTGATGGGTGCCGACACTCCGCCCGGCATGCCGTACAACCCCGGCGACAACATCACGGTCAGCCTCAGCGGCGACGACGGTGACGTGCTGCGCGGGTACTGGGAGCAGTTGTCGGGAACGGGAACGGTGAGCGTTCCACTCGAGAAGCAGATGTGGGGCGACGAATTCGGCGCCTGTACAGACAAATTCGGCATTTCCTGGCTGGTGAATATCGGAGCGCCCCAGAGCTGACTCCAGGCTCTGCCCGGTTCTGCCGAAACGAGACAGTTTTCCTGCCGTTTCGAGGCAGAACCGGGTATGTGATCGCCGTTACATTCTGTTCGACAAGACAAGTTGCGAGTCGGATGGAGAAATGCAGTGACGATCGAAGATATTGCGCGGAAACCTCTTTCGAAGCCCCGCCTCGACGACGTGCTGGCGCGAGCAACTCAGGGGGCTGACCGTGTCCCGGGTGTCGTCGCGATGATCACGGATCGGGAAGGCGACATCTACGAGGGTACAGCCGGCGAGCGGACTCTCGGTCACGGCGAACCGATGACCCTAGATACAACTTTTGCGCTCTTCTCCACGACCAAGGCGATCACCGGTACCGCTGTCCTGCAGTGTGTGGAGGAGGGGTTGCTCGATCTCGATGCGCCCGCTGCGACCTATATTCCCGAAATTGGTGAGCTGAAGGTCCTGGACGGTTTCGACGCCGGCGGAAACCCTGTTCTTCGGGAACCCAAGCGAGACATCACCACTCGAATGCTTCTTCTTCATACCGCAGGGTTCGGGTACGACTTCTTCAACGAGTCCTACAATCGGCTTTCGCAGGAGCACGGGCAGCCCAGCGTGATCACGTGTAGCAAAGCCGCGCTCACGACGCCGCTTCTCTTCGATCCGGGTGAGAAGTGGGAGTACGGCACCAACATCGACTGGGCAGGTCAGGTCGTCGAGTCGATTCGAGGTCAGCGACTCGGCGATGTCATGCGCGAGCGCATCTTCGAACCTCTCGAGATGGCGGATACGGCATTCACGATGAGCCCGTCGATGAAGGATCGACTTGCGCCGATCCATCAGCGCGAGAGCGACGGAAGCCTCACTCCGCTCATAGGATTCGAACTTCCGGCTGAGCCCGAGGTACATATGGGTGGTCACGGTTTGCACGGCACTGTCGGCGACTACATGAAGTTCATCCGTATGTGGCTGAACGACGGCGCGGGTACTGCGGGCCGCGTGTTGGCGCCGGAGACGGTCGCTGCAGCCGTACGGAACGGACTCGAAGGCCAGCACGTCGGGTTGTTGCCCGGAGTTCTTCCGACGCTGTCCAACGATGCGGAATTCTTCCCCGGTGTACCCAAGGGATGGGCATACTCCTTCATGACAAATGAAGAGGTGGCACCCACCGGTAGGCCGGCCGGATCGCTGGCTTGGGCGGGTCTTGCCAACCTCTATTACTGGATCGACCGGCAGACCGGCGTCGGCGGGTTCTGGGCAACGCAGATTCTGCCGTTCGCGGACGCTGGATCCATCAACGGATACCTGGAATTCGAGACCGCCGTTTACCGATGATCGGCTAGATTCCCGCTGTCCGGGATCGACTGTTTCTTTCGGGTGGGTTCGGAGTACGCATGCAGTACAGCGCACGCTGGCATACGACGAACTAGGAGACGGCATGAACAGCCTCGAAGGCAGCTTCGAAGGAAAAGTTGCACTGATCACCGGTGCCGCACGCGGTCAGGGGCGCGCCCACGCTATCGCATTCGCGGAGCGTGGCGCGGACATCGTGATCTGCGATCGGTGCGAGAACAGTGATGTCGTCGCCTACCCCCTCGCAACCGAGGAGGACCTGAAGGAAACCGTTCGGTTGGTGGAGGCCACGGGCCGCCGGTGTATTGCCGTTAAGGCTGACACAGCCGATCGGGAGGCGATGGATGCGCTGGTTGCCCGCGCTGAAGCCGAGTTCGGCCATGTCGACATCGCCGTCGCGAACGCCGGTGTGTCCGTGCCCGCTCCGATCACGTCGATGACGTCGGCACAGTGGAACGAGGTCATCTCGTCGAACCTGACCGGTGTGTTCAACACCGTGGCAGCCGTGTCGGGCGGAATGGCGGAACGTGGATACGGTCGCATCATCACGATCTCCTCGATGATG
Organism: Rhodococcus sp. NPDC059969; assembly: GCF_042738325.1. Taxonomy (NCBI): domain Bacteria; kingdom Bacillati; phylum Actinomycetota; class Actinomycetes; order Mycobacteriales; family Nocardiaceae; genus Rhodococcus; species Rhodococcus sp. NPDC059969. Next base: position 219,003 of record NZ_JBHWUF010000006.1, read on the forward strand.
GGTCGATCCGGTGGCACCCAGATGGCGGCGTACGGCGCCTCCAAGTGGGGTGTCATCGGTTTGACGAAGAGTGTGTCACTCGAACTGGCCAACTCGGGTGTGACCGTGAATGCTATTGCACCGGGCAATATCTCGACTCCGATGATTCACAACGACATGATGTACGCAATGATGCGGCCGGACCTCGAATCGCCTACGGCAGACGACGTCGAACCTGTGTACGCAACCTTGCACGCGCAGCCGATCGGTTGGCTGGATCCCTTCGAGGTCACCCGAGTCGTCCTGTTCCTCGCCGCCGACGCGAGTGCCCACATGAGTGGCATCGTGGTTCCTGTCGACGCCGGAGTAGCCGCTCGCTCGAACGCTTGACGGACAAGACTGTTCGCGCGAAAGCGCGGACCGGGTGGGTCGTCGGCGTCCTGAGTCTGAGCGGTGTGGTGGTCGCGCTGCAACAGACCTTGGTGGTGCCGGTCCTGCCTGCGTTCGCGACGGCATCGGGAGTATCGTCGTCCACCGCTTCCTGGCTGGTGACCTCGACGTTGCTGACCGGTGCCGTCGCGACCCCTCTCATCGGCAGACTCGCCGACATGTTCGGCAAGCGCGCGATGATGCTCGTCTGTCTTGCCGTGATGATCGTCGGCTGCATGGTTGCTGCGCTCAGCCAGAGTTTCTGGTTACTGATCCTCGGGCGCTCGTTGCAGGGGTTCGCGACGGCGCTTCTGCCCGTCGGAATCAGTATCATGCGCGATGTCCTTCCCCCGGAAAAGCTCAGTGGTGCAGTTGCTCTCATGAGCGCAACGCTGGGTATCGGCGGAATGTTCGGCATGCCGATGGCGGGGGTGATCTCGGCGCATTGGGGATTATCCGCGCTTTTCTGGGTCACCGGCGGGTTCGGGGTTGTACTGGTAGTCGTCTTGCCGCTGGTGGTGCCGGAATCGGCTGTGAAAAGTCGAGGACGCTTCGACTTTCTGGGAGCCACAGTCCTCACATTCGCCATGACTGCACTGCTGCTGGCCGTTTCGAAGGGAACCGAATGGGGCTGGGGAAGCCTCCAGGTTCTCGTTCTGGTCGCGTCCGGAGTTGTCTTGCTCTGTGGATGGATCCCGTGGGAACTGCACACGCCGGCACCGTTGGTAGATCTGCGAACTTCCCTTCGCGCCCCGATTCTCGTCTCGAACGTCTGCGCGGTGTTGCTCGGATTTGCCATGTTCATCAGTGCGTTGGCGGCAACGCAGGAACTTCAGTTGCCCCTGGCGTCGGCTGACGGTCTCGGACTCTCAGCCGCCGAAGCGGGATTGGCGATGATGCCGGGCGGAGTTCTGATGATCGGGTTGGCGCCGGTGTCGTCGAAGGTGACGAGGCGATGGGGAGCGAAGGCCACGTTGGCGTCAGGTGCGATCGTCATTGCAATCGGGTACGTCTTGCGTGTGCTGTTGACGCCGACGTTGGTCAATATCGTGATCGGCGCCGCCGTGGTGTCCGCCGGTGTTGCATTTTCCCTGGCAGCCATGCCGACGCTGATCACCGAATCTGCACCGATCCATCAGACTGCGTCGGCCAACGGATTCAACAGCTTGCTCCGCTCGGTCGGTACCTCCACCGGAAGCGCTGTTGCGGCAGCGGTATTGGCCAGTTCGACGGTGGTGATCGGTGCGACCGCTGTACCGACCCTGCATTCGTTCGCGGTTTTGTACTGGATCGGAGCGGGTGTATCGGCATTGGCCGCAGCCGTGACGTTGGCAGTGAGAGTGGATCGGACGGGTGCGGTATCTGTGTCCGAGTTGCCTACTGCAGCAGAAACCGACGGCGTAACGAGGATCGGGTGAGCCGAGGGACTCACCCGATCCTCGTCACCGTTATCTCCTACTGGAATCGACCAGGTACTCGAGATTCTGGTTGTACGGTGTGGCCGTTACCGCAGCGTGTGAACTCACCCGGGACACCTCGGTCGAGCCGCGAACGACTGTGGCTTTGATAGCACCTACCTTCAACGGTGCGATGCAGCTGCTCATCCCGGCCGGAGCATTACAGGTGGTTGTTGTGCTTCCCACTGTCACTTTGACGACCGCAGGCGCGGTCAAGAAGGAAAGAACTTCGACGGTATCGCGAGCGGGAGATGACCATTGGCGCAGTGTCATAGGGGCGGCAGAACGGTTGGTGGGGACCGCGGAGACCGACTGATTGCGATAGATGAGATAGGCGGTGTCGCGAACTATCGCGGGTGAGGCGCCGGTGCGGAAGCTGTACAACCCGTAGGAACTCATGTCGAGCAACGCGCGTCCATGACCGGCACTGGGTGCGAACGACGTTCCCTCGCTGTAGTCGTTCCAGGTGACGAGCTGTACCCATTCGCTGTTGGACGCAATCGCGATCTGCCACATGTTCTGCAGATTCTGTGAATTCTGTGCCTCGTCGTAGATCGACTGACTAGGACGAACGTCTTGGAAGGCGACTGGCTGCATCCATATCTTCCCCAAGGAGTGAGCGGCAGCGGCAAGTCCCATCGGAGAGTTCGGGTTCGAGGCCGAGAGCGGATTTCCTGCCGGGTTTCGATTACCCCAATTCGACATTCCGTAGCTGATCGATGCAAAAGAATTCCGGTTGGCTGCAGCGTTGAGGAAAACCGGAACAAATGCCACGTTTATTCCGTAAGAATTCTTCATTATAGTCATGAATTCCGACCACCAGCCCGCAGTCTTGTTTTCGGCAAGAAATGGCGATATCACGAGCCGTCCGTCGTTCAATTTGAATGATGAAGCCATGGACGAATACGGTTTCATCTCAGCTGCCATTTGGGCGGCGGTCATGTTTTTGAACGCGCCGTTCATATCAGGCATGAGCATGATCTTGAAATTCGGATCGACCGACGCCGCCGCTTTGATCAGTGCAGTGGGCACAGTGGAACCCCACCAACTCGTGTCGGTTGCCTTGGCGATGATGTCGACGGAGAATCCGTCGATGCCCGCAGCGATCGCCGAACGAACCTCGTTTTCGAGATCGCGTTGGCGCCACTGTGCATCGGCGATGGGTTGCCGCGGACTCGGCCGATCGCGGAGGAATCCTCCGTAGCGGACGTGCTTGTTGTTCTCGCCGTTGACCGTAAGATATTGTGTCGCATAATAATCACCGGATGGATTCGCATTGTCGATCGATACCGGATATGGCGGGAAGTAGTGAGCGAAAACCAACTTCCCGTTGAGTGCTGACTTCGGCGGTATGTCGAAGGGCAACGCTGCAGATTCGGGATTCGCAGAGAACGAAGTCGGTGTGTACGTCGGCGCGGAGCGTGGTTGCGTGTCGTACGCGGAGATCAGTGCGGCCACGACAATCACGGCCAGTGTGAAGCAGATCGTCTCGAAGGAATATTTCGCCGTTCTTCGGATGCATTGAGTTCTGGTGCATGGAGTTCGGACGCTCATGGCGCAGTCAGCCTTTCTCGATCCCCCGAAGTGTGAGTCTTCCCCGCGTGCACTGAATCGGTGATTCAATTCTTTTCGGCCTCTGCTTGGTTCATTTCGAGATTCGACACCAGATAGCCGCTGCCATTGGGCCGAGTGTCACTTGCGGTACGAGTGTAACGCTGCCGTGCCTGTCGTGAATACCCGAAAATGATCTTTATTCGAGAAATTTCGAGTTTTTCTTTCGGGTGTATTTCGGTCGAAAGGTTAGTGAAGTTTACCGGCTGTATTGGACAGGACGGGGACGTGCGGCTTGTGCCGTACCTCGTGACCGAAAGCCACCGGCGAAACCGGCGAGGTGATTGCAGCCCGTCAACTGACGAAATTTCCTGGAATGTGTCGGCCTCCTGGGTCACACTGGGGAACGGACTACCGACGGATTACCGATGCGGGAGGGCTCATGACCGAAGCGATTGTGGCCGAGGGGCTGGTCAAGAAGTACGGCGAGGTCACGGCATTGGACGGCATCGACCTGGAAGTGCGCGAGGGTTCGGTGATGGCTTTGTTGGGTCCCAACGGCGCCGGAAAAACCACTGCGGTAAGGATATTCACGACGCTGCTCATTCCGGACGGTGGTCGCGCCGAGGTTGCCGGGCTGGACGTGGTCAAGGATGCGCGGGCGTTGCGATCCAAGATCGGAGCTTCGGGTCAATACGCCGCGGTCGACGAGTACCTGACGGGTTACGAGAATCTGGACATGGTCGGGAGGCTGTATCACCTCGGCGCCCGAAGCAGTAAGGCCCGAGCGCGTGAATTGCTCGAGCAGTTCGATCTGGTGGAGGCCGGCGATCGGCCGGTCAAGGGCTACTCCGGTGGAATGCGCCGCCGTCTCGATCTCGCCGGCGCATTGGTTGCTCGCCCGCAGGTGTTGTTTCTCGACGAGCCGACCACCGGCCTCGATCCTCGGGCGCGACTCGGTCTCTGGGATGTCATCGAAGGGTTGGTGGCGCAGGGAACCACGCTGTTGCTCACGACGCAATACATGGAAGAAGCCGAGAGATTGGCCGACCAGATCGCCGTCATCGACCGCGGTTCGGTCATCGCACGCGGTACTGCAGATCAGTTGAAGGCGCGGGTCGGGGGAGAGCGCATCGAATTGAGCGTGCACGAGGTCGAGCACCTCGACATCGTCCGAGAGGAATTGCGCTCGCTTGCCGTCGGGGACATTCAGGTTCAAGAGAATGTTCGTCGCGTCACCGTTCCTGTCGACGACGGCACCGATGCGTTGGTCGCAGCGCTGAATCTTCTGTCGGCACGAGGCATCCGGGTGTTCGACGTCGGTCTGCGCAGACCTACTCTCGACGATGTCTTCCTTACACTGACCGGGCACCAGGCTGAACTGGAGGATCAGAAATGACCGTGCAGATGGCGCTCGAAGACGGTTTGACCATCGCCAGGCGAAACTTGATCAAGATCAAGCGCGTTCCGGATCTTCTGGTGTTCACCACTCTGTCGCCGATCATGTTCGTGCTCTTGTTCGCATACGTCTTCGGCAGCGCGATCTCCGTCCCGGGTACGTCGTATCGAGAATTTCTGATTGCCGGAATCTTCACCCAGACAGTCATATTCGGTGCTACCTGGACTGGCTTGGGGATGGTCGAAGACATCCAGAAAGGAATCATCGACAGATTTCGATCGCTCCCTATGGCTCCGTCCGCCGTGCTGACCGGACGAACATCAAGTGACGTGTTGATCAACGTCATCAGTTTGGTGGTCATGTCGTTGACCGGTCTTCTGGTGGGGTGGCGTATCCATTCCAGCTTCCTCGAAGCGGTGGCGGGTTATGCGCTACTTCTGTTCTTCGCGTACGCGTTGTCATGGGTCATGGCTGTTGTCGGGCTTTGGATCCGGACGCCGGAGGTATTCAACAACGCGAGCTTCATCGTCATCTTTCCGCTGTCGTTCATCGCGAACACTTTTGTCGAGACCACCAATCTTCCCGGCCCGCTCAAAGTGATCGCCGAATGGAATCCGGTGTCGGCGGTGACTCAGGCGGTGCGTGAATTGTTCGGCAACACCAACCCTGCGATGACAGTTCCGGATGCGTGGCCACTGCAGAACCCGGTCATCGCGTCGTTGTTGTGGACTTTCGGTTTGCTGATCGCCTTCGTACCGTTCGCTATTCGTCGCTATCAGAAGGCAGTCAGCCGCTGACCTGGTGGTTCCGGTCGGTAGGGTAGGTATGTGCCGGAGTCTGAACGCATCGACAAACGCAGCCTGAGATACGCCGGGCGACGTGAGGAGTTGCTCGACGCATTGACCCGGTATGTCATCGACAACGGTGTCGGGGAACTGACGGTGAGGCAGCTCGCCAAAGCCGTAGGTGTGTCGCATGCGTCGTTGCTCAACCATTTCGAGAGCAAGGAGAATCTGCTCTCCGAGGTAATCGAGAACATGCGTAGCGAGTCCATTCCGTTTGCGGTCCCGATGGAAGCGGGGATCGATCCGGCGACAGTGCTGACCGCGTGGTGGACCGAACGTACGACACCGGAGGTCCTGCCCCGATTCCGAGTGATGGTCGAGATCTACGCCCTCGCGCTCGGCGATCGCGAACGCTACGGACGGTTTTTGGACCGTTTCGTGGGCGATTGGATCGAAGCTCTGGAAACCGGACTACGGCAAGCGGGCTGTCCCGAGGAGGATGTTTCGTCGGTCGCTACCTTGTTGCTTTCGCAAATGCGGGGTTTGTCGATGGATCTTCTGGCCACGGGGGACCGGGCTCGCGTCGATCGCGCGTTCGGGCTTTTTGTCGACGGCTTTGCCGCCCACGCTCGGAACTGGTCTGTGCCTTCATGATTCGATCGCCGTCAACGCTGACCGATCACCACGGTTGATGCGGTTTCATTGTAGGCTGCCACACGAGTGAGAAACCCTCCCCGAGTGAATGTTTCGACGGTCATCTCGACCTGCTCCGTGCTCGTCTCGACGAGTAGATGGCCGCCCGGTCGTAGCCACGGCGCAGCATCGGCGATGATGCGACGCTGCAGGTCCAGGCCGTCGGGGCCGCCGTCCAACGAGACTCGCGGTTCGTGAAGTCGCGCTTCGGGCGGCATGAGTCGGATTGAATCGGTGGGGACGTAAGGTGCATTGGCGACGACGACATCAACATGACCTCGTAACTTCGTCGGCAGTGGGCCGTACAGATCGCCTTCGAGTACACGCTCGGGCGGTGCGATGTTCTGGCGAGCGCACCGAATCGCTGCCGGTTCGATGTCCACCGCGTAGAGATCGACAGTATCGATCTTCGCCTGCACAACAGCCCCGACAGCTCCTGAACCACAACACATGTCGATGACGACGCTTCCCGAGTCGACGAGTGTGCAGGCCTGTCGAGCGAGGAGCTCGGTGCGTCGGCGGGGGACAAATACTCCAGGGTCGATGTGGATGCGCAAGCCACAAAATTCGGCCCACCCGATGACAGGCTCGAGTGGCTCGCCGGCAACTCGTCGATAGATCATCGCGTCGAGTTCGTCGCGCGAGCGTGCGGCGTGGAGGAGTAAGCGAGCTTCGTCCTCGGCGAACACGCAACCTGCTGCCCGGAGGATCGCGGCCACCGAATTCTGCTGCGAAGGGGGAGAGGTCGGGAGATCAGGCGCTGACATGAGAGAGCCTTTCGGCCTCCTGATCTCGCGGGGGACCTGCATGTATAGAACACCGCCACCTTACCGGAGCAGGCGCGTGACGACGGGGAATGTGCAGCGGGAATCTAGGTTGACCAATTGGTAGGGCTGTTCTAGGGTCTGAACTCGATCGGCTGATGTGGGGCTGATCACCACATACGGCGCTGTCAACGCAATCGGTAGGAGAAGGCACGTGAGCAAGCGGCTCTGTAGGACGCTCGTCGGATTGGGTGCGAGCGCATTGGTGGCGTTGGCCGTCACAGTGCCGGCCACGGCGGAAGAGAACGATCTTCCGGGCTCCGTGGTGAGCCACGAGTCGCTCGGCCCCGATCGGGTGATCCCCGGCGCTGTGAGCGCAACAAAGGTGACGTACTGGTCGACGGGCCCGAAGGATGCGCCGATGACGAGTACCGGTGTGGTGTACCGCCCCGAGGGGGCTCCGCCCGAGGGTGGTTGGCCAGTCATTTCCTACGCGCACGGAACGGTGGGTGTCGCGGATCAGTGTGCGCCGAGCAGTAGCGTTCCGCTCGAGCGGACCGCGACGCATCTCCGGCATTGGCTGGAGCAGGGATATGCGGTGGTGACCACCGACTACGTGGGGCTCGGAACACCCGGTGTTCATCCGTATCTCGACGGTCGTTCCGCTGCGCACAGCGTTGTCGACATGGTGCGTGCCGCTCGTGCGGTCGACGACGACCTGTCGAGCGCCTGGGTAGCGATGGGGCAGTCACAGGGTGGACAGGCGACTATGTTCACTGCTTCTCTTGCCACCGATTACGCGCCGGAGTTGGACTACCGCGGCGCCGTCGCCACTGGTGTTCCCTCGAACATCGAAAATCTCCTACCGCTCGGTGGCCCCGCATTCCCGGCACTTCCACTCAAGGGTACGACGGTCTACATTGCGAATGTTCTTGACGGATTGCGTGCTTCGCGGCCGGACATCGACATCGACTCGTACCTGACCCCGCTCGGCAAGACCATCCTCGAGGACGTCGAGAACAACATGTGTTACACCGAGGCGCGCACCAAATACGGAACCGTCACGCTCGGTCAGGTGCTGTCGAAGTCGCTGGACAATCCAACGTTCATGGACGCTGCGCGCGAGCTGCTCACGGTACCGACCTCGGGATACAACCGCCCGTTCTTCATCGGTCAGGGACTCTCGGACATCGATGTTCCGGCACCGCTGACACTGAAGTTCGCGGCTGACCTCGCTGCCAACGGTGTGGATTTTGCATTCCATACCTATCCCACTGATCATCTGGGAACCGTCCCGGCTTCGGTTCCAGATAGCACCCCGTTTGTCGCGGCACTGTTCTCTGGTCAAAGGCCCTGCACCGGAAGCCTCTGCTGACCACTGTCTTTCAGGTGGCGCCAACTCCGCGCAGAAAGATGTCGATCGGGATCCGAAGTTGCCGAACGGTTTCGGAGGAGCGAGGATCTCGGCTACGTGCTCCGAGGCAGTAGTCGAAGATCAAGCCCTCCAGAAGGCTCAGGAAATTTGCGGCGGCGACGTCAGGATCGTCAACGCCAATGGTGTCGAAGATAGGTCTTGCCTTCTCCTGTGAAAACAGGCTGCCTTCGAGGAGTTGGTGCAATGCCGAATCTCGGGGAGTTTCCACGAGCAGTGCGTATCGAGCGATCAATTCGTTTCTGCGGTGCGAGAGAAGATCGTCGAGATACTCGGCCGTCAGGGCGGCAGGATTTCCGGGCCCTTCTCGGAGTTCGTCGAAAGTCGAACGTGACCGGTGCACGATGTGCAATGCAGTTGCTTCGAGAAGTGCCTCGCGAGTGCGGAAATAGTACGACGTCGAACCGGCAGGAAGTTCCAGGGACTGATCAACCGCCCGATGGGTGAGTGCACGCGGGCCCTGCTCGGCGATGATCGTGACGGCGGATGCCGCGATGAGGGCTCTGCGATCGGGCTTCATGTCGTTCCTTGCTGTCGATGTTGCATGCTGCCGGAGTTGAATGTTGCTGATGGTGCGTCGTGAGGGTCACATTGACTCGATTTGTCTTCGGTCATTAGCCTCGGCTCTACAGATGTAGAGGAGCCTCATGTTACTGGACGAAGAGCAGTTGGCGGCACGTGAAGCCCTCGATGCACTGCGGGTTCGGATCTCCGACGGTGAGGTCGGGGGTGGGATCTATCTCTGGGGAAGCGTCGGTCGCGGGAAGACGATGCTCATGGACGAGTTCTACGACGAGCTCCCGGTCGGCAAGCGGCGCATTCACTTTCATCGGTTCTTTGCAAACCTGCACGCCCGGGCGCATGAACTCGGATCGATGGGTTCGGCGCTGGACCACGTGGTGGACGGAATCCGCGTGCTCTGTTTCGACGAGTTCCACATCGACGACGTCGCCGACGCGATGTTCATGGCAAGGGTTCTCGATACGATCGTCGTGAAAGGTGTGACTGTTGTTGCCACGTCCAATGTCCCGCCGACCGAGCTTCTTCCGAATCCGCTCTTTCACGAACAGTTCGTGCCGTCCATCGAGTTGATGGAGCAGAGGCTCGAGGTGATCGAGTTGGGTGGCTCCGTCGACTACCGGACAGCGGGACAACCAAGTGCCGGGGACTACCGGTTTGCGACAGGGGAATTCCTCGTCGACTCGGAAATCGTGAGGCCTTCGGGTGAGGACGTCGAATTGACGATCGGCACACGAACATTGGCATGCTCGGCGATTCGAGACGGGGTCGTCTGGTTCGACTTCGAGGTGCTGTGCGCTGGTTCGACCTCGGCTGCCGACTATCTCGCGCTCGCCTCCCGCTTCGACGACTGGGTGATCTTCGGAGTACCGGTGCTCGCCGAAGCTTCGGAATTTGCCCTTCGCCGTTTCGGAAATGTCGTCGATGTTCTCTACGACGTCGATGCGCGACTGACGGTGTATGCCGCTGCCGGTGTGGAGGACGTTGCGGGCAGTCTTCGGGACGTGGCCGGGTTGGCGCGCCTCTACAGTCGTCTGTCGCTACTGGCGAGGTCGGCGATGGACAGCGTCAGTTGAGTAGCAGCGTCAATTCCAGGTGAGATCACCGGTCGCGGCGCTGGGCGTGAGCCCGAACATACTGTGGCAGATACGGTTGAGATGGGCGCTGTCGGTGAAGCCGGCCTCGTGGGCACTGGTTGTCAGGCTTGCGCCGCTGCTCATCACTTCCATGGCACGTCGTAGCCGTAGCCAACGGATGTAGGTCGAAAAGCTCATCTGCAGTTGATCGTTGAAGATTCTTCCCAATCGGCCGGGCGAGATGGAGACCAGCGCGGCGGTGTCCGTCAGCGTTACCGGCCCCGAGATTCGCTCGGGCAGTATCGTCAGAGCATGCTCGAGTGCAGGGTGAAGAGCGCGTACGCTCGACGGCTGCTTACTTTCGGACAGTGAATCGATCAGCCTCGCTGCGTATTCCAGATCCGACTCAACGCCACGGACCGTCATCGCGACGGCAGTCCGTCCACGAGTTGACCATTCGGGCACACCGCAGTGATCGGATTCAGGCGGCCTGATGCGCCGCCCCATTCCGGTGGCAGAATCGACATAGATCGCCCGCCCCCGCGCGACCTCTGAGGCGGACAACGAGTGCACTGCTCCGGAGGGAACGATCACGGCTCCCACGATTTCACTGTGGCCCTCTCCGTCGGTGACCGTGACTGACCCGTCGTCGACGATCAAGATCTGAACAGCGGCGTGAGCATGCGTGTGCGCCGATCCGACGGCGCCGGTGAACATGAGAATTCCGGGCTGCATGTGGACGGCGCCGGGCCAGGTCATGTCAGCGATGATAGTGACGACCCTGACAGAGCTCGGGGTCCGGTCATCCTCCGGTAGGACCGAGGTGAGTTCGAAGATCGTGCGCTGGGCCGATGTGTATGCGAGGGGTACGCGAGAGGCTGTACTCATGAACAACGCACAATCACCCGCAGTCCTGTCGGTCCACTCGCTGGGCAAGTCGTACGGCGACGTTCCAGTGCTCCGCGGTGTGTCGCTGGAAGTCCGTGCGGGCACGGCCACGGCGATCATGGGTCCGTCAGGATCGGGGAAGTCGACTCTGCTGCACTGCATGTCGGGAATCGTGAAGCCTGATTCGGGCGCGATCCTGTTGAGCGGTAGGCATATCGAGAACCTCGGGGAGAACGATCGGAGTCGACTTCGGCGAGAATCCTACGGTTTCGTCTTTCAATCGGGTCAGCTGCTGCCGGAGCTTCCGGCGATCGAGAACGTCGCTTTGCCCTTGGTGCTCAACGGGTTGTCCATCGCGGAAGCCAAGCGGACGGCGCACGGTTTCTTCGCGCCTTTGGGCCTGGACGGGCTGCAGGACCGTCGCCCGGGTCAGATGTCGGGTGGGCAATCCCAACGTGTCGCGATTGCCCGAGCGTTGGTGACCAAACCCGCAGTCCTGTTTGCAGACGAGCCGACCGGTGCGCTCGACGCACAGACAAGCTGGGAAGTGATGAGGGTGTTGCGTGATTCGGCTCAACAGATCGGTTCGGCGTTGGTCGTCGTCACTCACGACGCCGAAGTTGCTCGCTGGTGTGATCGTACGATGGTGATGCAGGCCGGCTCGCTCGTCGGGACACAGGTGGCGGCATGAAAGCCACCGCGCGTGTCGCCCTGCTGACGGTGCGAGGTGAAGGCGGAAAGGCGTTGAGTACCTTGGCGCTCCCGGTATCGGCCTTCGCTGCGTCAACCACCCTGTTGCTCACGGTTCTCGGTGGCTACGGTGCCTTTGCGGGCCGATCGAGCGAACCCGAGTCAGAGGCATATCTCGCGCTCGCCGGGGTTGCCTCCGTGTTGATGATCGTCCCGGCAATCACGCTCGGTCTGGCGGCGGCCCGCTTGGGTGCCCGTCGTCGAGACGAACGCCTGGCGGCGCTGCGACTCATCGGATCCACGCCCCGTCAGATTGTTGCGCTGTGCGCTGCGGAATCGGGTATCCAGGGTTTTGCCGGCGCGTTGATCGGCGTGTTGGGGTATTTCCTCGCGCTGCCACTCGTAGCCCTCTTGCGATTTCAAGGCCGGACCTTCGAGTGGAGTGAGCTCTGGGTAGGCGCACTTCCTCTGGTGGGCATCGTATTCGGTATGACCGTCCTGGCTGCTTTGACGTCGATGCTCGGGATGCGTCAGGTATTCGTGAGCCCGTTGGGCGTCACGGCGGGTAATCCCAGCGCCGCACCGAAGATGATCTTTGCTCTTGCGGGCGTCGGGGTTCTGTTGGGATGGAGTGCATTCGGTGGTTCCGCGGCAAGCATCGCGGCAATACTGGTGGGCCTTGGTGTCTGTTTCGGCGTTGTTGCGCTGGTCGGTCCGTTTGTCATCTTGGTGCTCGGAAAAATCATGCTCAAATGTGCCAAAGACGGTGCTTCGCTGATTGCGGCGCGTCGGGTCTTGGACAATCCGAAGGCTGTGTGGCGCACGGTCAGCGGTGTGACGATGGCCAGTTTTGTTGCCGCAGGCACGTCTCTCCTCGCCGCGATAGGCAACGGGGAGGGACAGGATTTGCAGCCAGGGCAGGAGTTCCTGTTCGCGGACATGAGAACCGGGGTGTTGTTCACTCTCGGAGCAACATTCACGTTGGCGGCCATCTCGTCTGCGCTCACCCAGGTATCCGGGATCCTCGACAACCGTGAGCTGTATCGGAGTCTGACTTTGGCCGGCACACCTGTCGAGGTGATGGACAGCGCCCGCATGAGGCACGTTCGCACTCCCGTGGTGGTGATGGCACTGGCCGGTGCCGGCGCTGCACTGCTGTTCCTCTTCCCACTGGCAGGGGCAGCCGTATTGACCATTCCGATGGCGCTGGTTCAGTTGGGCGTCACCCTGGCGGTGGGGATCGCGTTGGTGTTGGCCAGTGCGTTTGCAGCCAGGCCAGTCATGCGTCGGGTGCTCGCGGGCTGAATCCCCACCGGTCGGCCGTCAGTTCTGTCTCCGGAACGGTTCGGCCAACTGGCCGAGGTAGTCGTCGGGGTAGTCGGGCTTGGCCGCCATTCCGAGATCGTCACTGCTGAATCGCTTTTCCGGATCGAAAGAGTAGGTACGGAACAGGTGGTCCCAGATGAGAGTGAACAAACCGAAGTTGACGTCACCGATTCCCGCCCACTTGAGGTGATGGAATCGGTGGCCGGCGTTGAGGGCGAGTATCGGACGCAGGGGGCCGATGCGGTAGTCGGCATTCGAATGCTGAAGCAGGAGTTGGACAGCGACACACACCGCGAGTGCCGACGCAACCGGGACGGGCATCCCGAGAAGGATCAGCGGCAGGACGCCACCGGCGGTTTCGAAAGTCTGATGCACGGGATGTTTCATGAGTCCGTTCATGCCGTAGAACCGTTCGAGGCTGTGATGGACCGCGTGAAAACGCCACAACCATCCAACCTTGTGGCTGATCAGATGTACGACGGTGATACCGAAATCCGCAACCAGTACTGCGAACACAACCTGAACGACAAACGGAAGACCGTTCGGCCACAACCCGTCGAACGGAATCACCGCGGCCATCAACGGGATAACCGCGACGCTGACCAAGATGAGAGATTCGTTGACAAACGCATGGACCGCGTCGCGAAACCTGTCCGGTCCCGGGGCATTCCACGAAGATTCGTAGGGAAGCGCCCGTTCGGCCGCGAAAGAGCAGACCACGGCGAAGAGAATCAACGCCACCAGCGACCATTTCGGCGCACCGGATGCCGCGAGCGCAATTGCCGCTCCGTTGATTCCCAAGAGCATGAACGGGACGTACCCGTATCTGACGATGAACGTGAGCATGTTTTCGATCGTGCACGGCGCGGGTGGCCCCCGACTTGTACGAATCGGTCGACTTTCAGTCAGTCGAACAAGCTGTATCTCGTTACTTCGTCAGCACGGTGGCGAGTGCAGCGCTCAGATACGGAGTGATGTTCTCGACGACTCGCGTCACGATCGCAGTGGCAACGTCAGCGGGTTGCAGGGGTACCGAAGGCGTCTGCGGCAATGCCGGGGGAGCAGGCGGAGCGGACTCGGACATCATCGGCGTATAAGTGTTGTGCTTCGTGAAGTATCCGAATACCGAGTCGACGAACACCTCGGGGGCATCACGGGGCTTGGGCATGTTGCAGATGCCGTCACCCTCGATGCAGACTTCCTGCACTGCGATGTCACCGAATCCGCCGCGTGCTCCGGACATCGTCGCTCCTGGAACGACATTGGGCACTACGGTTTCGATGCCTCCGGCCGAGTTGCGGGGGTCGGCGTAGAGCACACCTTCGACTTGCGACTGCGGAATGGATCCGTCGCGTGCGATGTCACCGAGCACGTCGCCGGCGATCCGCGCACCCTGTGAGTACCCGGTGACGACGATCTCGCTGCCTGGGCACTGAGCGTGAAAAGCGTTGACTTCGCTGCGCAACGTCTGGGCGCCCGCGGCAACGCTCTGGTCATACGTCTGATCGCCGAGCGGCCAGAAGCTCGCCGGGTAGGTCACCGGTTTGGAGGCGTACCCCTGGGCTACGTAACGGTCGGTGACGGGTTGCGTAGTTTGTCCCGTCGGGTCCCACGTCCCGCCAACTGCGAATACCGCACCGGCCGGGCACGACCCGCCGTCATTCGGAGCCGCTCCGGCAGGTACCGACATCACTAGAGTCACCCCCGCTGTGACTGCAACCGTGCATGCCACTGACATCGCGTATTTCCTCATCGGGCCTGTCCCCATCTATCTACGTTCTCGTTCACTGGCGAGACAACCCGCGGTCCGACGCGATTCGTTCGGTACTGAAGAGAATGGTGATGGGGCGATAAGTCCTGGAGGTAATCCGTGCGTAAACAGGAAGTTGCAGGCCGACGCTGTTTCCTACCAGCGTGTGGGGCGTGTCACGGTGTCGGGACCTGCGGTGGGTGATCCGGCTCGAGGAGGGTGCCGATCGCCTTGCCCATCGGCACGGCGTTGTTGAGATCCGCGTTGGTTGTCGGCCCGAGAGTCGCGTAGACGACGATCGTGGTCTTCGAGTCGGGGTAGTAGAGCGCAAGGCCGTTGTAACCGCCGTACGACGGGTTCATCACCAGCCAACCGTCGAGGTGCCCGGTCCCGAAGGAAAAGAACTTGTCCGTCGTCATACTTCCCAGGCCCGCAGTCGTTGGCGCCATCTGTTGATCGAAAGCCTTGTCGGAGAGTAACTCTCCCGTTCCCAGCGCGCGCACCCACTTTCCGATGTCGGAGACGGGCGCGTTCATGTTTCCGCTGTGCAGGAAAGCCGTCGGATTCCAGAAGGTGGAGTCTTCGAACACTCCGCGTTCATTGGTGTAGCCGTGCAGGATCGGCTCGTCCATCTGCGACGTGAGCACAACGCTGCTGTGATCCATCCCGAGCGGATCGAAGACGCGCTGCTGAAGTAGTTCGCCCAGCGGCTTTCCGGTCGCCTTCTCCATGACGTCGCCGAGCAGCGTCAGGTCGCTGTGCGCGTACGCCCAACTGGTGCCGGGTTCGAACAGCGGTGGGCGGGAGTTGGCAAGATCCAGGATCTCCTGAGCAGTCCAGCCCTTCATCGGGTTGTCCGTGAAGAGTTTCAGGAACTGTGGATCGGTCACATAGTCGGAGATTCCCGACGTGCTGTTGGCCAGCATTCGCGGAGTGATCGTGTCTGCGCGTGGAAAGTTCGGTTCCCACTTCGCGATCGGTTGATCGAGTGGCAGCGTGCCCTCTTCGTCGAGTTGCAGCAGGACGGTCGAGAGCATCGGTTCCATCGGTTGGCCGACGCGCAACTGCATGTCGGTTGTCGCAGGAACTCCGACGGGGGACTCTCCGACGGCGCCGAGAGCAACTTCGTCGTCGCCTCGCCACACCCCGAACACAGCGGCACTGAGGCCCAAGTCGGACACCTGACGGCGGACGATATCCGCGATCTCGGTGGATTCCCGACTGCTCGAGGTATTGGGAGGTGCGGTGCTCGTGTTTGTTGCGGAGTCATCGTCGGAACTGCACGCAGCGGTTGCGACGGCAACGGTCAAGGCGATCGACAGAGCAGATAGCCGCACCCGAGTGCGGTGGTGGGAGGAAGTCATGCCTGCGATCCCTTCGATGTGGAAATCGAGCAACCGACGCCTAGCAATGTCCCAATTGACTGAAGTTACCCCAGTCGGTGGCGACTTGAAACAGTATCGACGTCGATACCTGCTGGTAAATTGCCTGTTCGTGAACGACTCGGCGTCAGCATTGTTCGACAGTATCGAGCGGGATCATGTGCGCCCATTGCTGAAAGATCTGGGCTTTCGGAAGCGAGCGCTCACGTTCTCTCGTGCCCGCGACGGACTGACCGACGTCGTGTCTCTGCAGCGTTCCACTGGGAACACCGCGGGCCATGTCCGGTTCTATGTGAACTGTGGTGTCTACTCTTCGGAGTTTTCGACCGTGCTCGGACAGACGGTCAGAGATCGCCCACGCGAAGGGGATTGCCAGTTCCGGTGCCGGATGGAGACGCTGGTGCCCGAGGCACCACAGTGGTTCGAGATCGAGGCGTTTCAGTACCGCTTAGCGACCGAGGACTGGGTTCGCGCGCGTGGCATCTATCAGTCCATTCGGGCCGAGTTCGGGAGTGAGGACCGTTGGCCACGGATCGACGAGAACCTCAAACGTCATGTGCCACCTGCGGAACTTGCCCGCGTTTGCGCCGTGGTGTGGAACGGCTGAAACCCCGCTCGTTACAACGCACGACGGCCGCCGCACTCCCGAAACAGAGGAGTGACGACGACCGTCGAGTTGTCAGAGTGTGCGCTCAGTACTTGAACCTCAAGGCAGCAACTGGTCCAGGAAGGTGTTGCTGAAGACCTTGTGCGGATCCAACGCGTTGTAGGCGGCGTTGGCGGTGTCCCAGTTGTCGCTCGAGGGAACGCCCTCGCGGTAGGTCTGGGGGAGGCCCTGGGTGATGATCGGGGTGTCGGTGTACGGCTTGTCGGGGCCGAACGCCCAGCCCTTGGACCACTCGGGGCGGAAGGTGGCGTCGTTGTTGTTGTAGTGATTGCGCATCCACTGTTCCATTTCGCGGTAGAACGCGAACATGCCGGGGGTTCCGGGGACGCCGAGGACGTTGAGCCAGATGGCGGTGTCCCATTCCGGATGGTCGGGGCGGGGGCGCATGGCCGAGATGGTGGGGGCGCCTGCCGAGTCGACCTCGACCTCGGACGGTTGATCGAGCCCGCAGCAGCGGATTTCGACGGGGCCGTTGAGGGGGAACTGTCCGATGGAGCGGTAGTACTCCATGCGGCCGTTGAACCACTGGGTGAAGTCGTGGATGACCTGGCCGAT
Source organism: Rhodococcus sp. NPDC059969 (assembly GCF_042738325.1). Taxonomy (NCBI): domain Bacteria; kingdom Bacillati; phylum Actinomycetota; class Actinomycetes; order Mycobacteriales; family Nocardiaceae; genus Rhodococcus; species Rhodococcus sp. NPDC059969. Next base: position 236,345 of record NZ_JBHWUF010000006.1, read on the forward strand.
GTTGGCGCGAGAGGTGATGACGGCTCCGCCGCCCTCGGTCAGACGCAGGGTAGTGGCCCGGATGTAGAACTGGACGTCCTTGGACCATCCCCACAGGTCGTTGGAGAACGTCGCGGCGAGTCCGGCAACGGTGGTGGCGTACATGATCTGACCGAATGCCGGTGCGATGCCCGGGTTTCCGGCGTTGATCTGGCCGATCATGTCGGTGACAGGTTCGGGAAGGTTGTCGGAGAAGATGTAGTTGTACGGCCCGGTCACCTCACGCGCGAACGGCGGTTTGGTGGGGGCAAGTGACCACACCTTCATCCAGGGACGTTCCGTGAAGGGGTACCAGATTGCTTCTGCGCGACCGTTTTCGCGGACGAACTTCTCGAAGGTACGTCCGGAAGCGCCGCGGGCACCGAAGAGTTCCTGCCAACCGATGTCGGTGTGGCTGACACAGCGCATGCGGTAGTTGGGGGCGGCCTGCAAGGTGACGGAGGTGAGGAAGGTGCGTCCGAGGTGAGTCAGCAGCGGCTTGATCGCCGCGTCGCTACGTGCATACGTCTTCAGCGCGTATTCACTACCGTTCCAGACCACCGCGGTCAGGGACGTGACGAGGTTGGAGAGTGAGCCGAAAGTCTGTCCGGGAACATGCGCTTCGCCTTCGGCGGGAAGAGCTGCGCCGTGAGCGTCGACGGCGAGGCAACCGGCGATGGTCAACACACCAGGTGCCGGCAGGTTCGCGAACCCGAGTCCCTGTGCTTGTAGCGCCGTGGTGATGGCGTCGAGGGTCGCGCCGGGTCCTGCGGTGACGGTGGCCGGGCTACCGCCCGCGTTGACGGAGACGCCGGTGAGATGGACCGTGGTGTCGGCGAGAATGACCTTGTCGATCGGCGCACCGTTGACGATGGTCAGCGGCGTCCAACCGTGCATGGCACCGCGGGGGCGAATGGTGTAGCCGTTGGCATGGCCCCAGTTGGCGAGGAGGACTACGTCTTCGGGCGTCTTGGGCGAACAGGTCCAGATCGCATCGAGCATGATCTCTTTGGACCAGTTCTGATATGCCTGCTGGTAGAGGGCGATTCCTTCGGGGAAGGCAGGCGGCGGGGTGAGGGTGGAGACGGGGCCACCCGCGGAGCCGGAAGAGCCGGCGGGGACGGCATAGGCCGGCGTCCAGCCGGCGAATGCGGTCGCTGCCACGGCGCCGGCTCCTGCGGCCATGAAACCTCGTCGGGACAGTCGGAACTTTTCGTCTTGTGCCGTCATCTTCGGGCTACTCCATCGGGTTCGAGAACTACGGTGAGTTCTAACAGGTGGGTATCAGACAGGGTGGTATCAGACAAGAGTGAGAACTACGTCAGCCAGGGCAGGAGCTTCACGCTCCAGTACAGAAGCTGAGATCAGGAGTCGCCCATTGTCTTTCCAGATCTGGATACTCAAGTTCTCGCCGGGAAACACGACCCCGGCAAAGCGGGCCCGAAATCCGGCTACCCGACTGCTGTCGCCGTCGAGCATGGTATCCACTGCGGTCTTGCAGACCATTCCGTAAGTACACAGTCCATGCAGGATAGGCGCTGGAAAGCCTGCCGCGGAGGCGAATTGCGGATCCGAGTGCAACGGATTCCGATCACCGCACATCCGATACAGCAATGCCTGCTGTGGAAGCACAGGTGTCACCACTGTCGCATCTGGTTCCCGATCCGGAAGCGAAATCGACTCCGACGGACCACGTTCACCCCCGAAACCACCCTCTCCGCGGGCGAAAATCGACGAGCGGGCAGTCCAGAGCGGATTACCGTCGGCGTCGACCGTGACGGATTCCTGCACGATCACCGCGGCCTTGCCCTTGTCCCAGATCTCGGCGATCCGCGTGGTGGTGCGCCCACTACCGCTTGCCGGGATCGGCTGATGGACAGTGACTTCCTGGCTTCCGTGTACTACCTTCGCCAGATCGATTTCGACGCCGGGGAACGACACCTTCGGTGCTTCGGTGGCGTGGAAATTGGCGGCGACGGTGGCGAAGGTGGGTAGCACCTGAGGCTTTTCGTCGTCGAGGTAGCGCAGTTCGTTCGGATCGAGCGGACGCGCACCTGCTCCTAGTGCCAAGTGGTAGTGCTGCACGTCCGACGGGGTCCACGAGAACTCTTGTGGCGCAAGCTCGGCGCCGAGCGCGATCTTCGGATCAATTGGCATGGTCGACCGCCGTCTTTTCAGCTGCAGGTGCCGTGGTGGTCTCGGCCTTCTTCGCACGCTCGACGATGTCGAGTACGGCCAGGTAGCCGAAAGTCATTGCGGGACCGATGGTCGCGCCTGGACCGGCGTAGGTGTGGCCCATGACCGGAGCGCTCGCGTTGCCCGCGGCGTAGAGGCCGTCGATGACGCTTCCGTCTTCGCGTAGTGCTCGGCCGTTGACGTCGGTGCAGATTCCACCCTTGGTGCCGAGGTCGCCCGGAACCATCTTGATGGCGTAGAACGGGGCCTTGCTGATCTCGGCGAGGCTGGGGTTCTTCAGTCGGGGATCGCCGTAGTACGCGTCGTATCCACTGTCGCCGCGTCCGAAGTCCTCGTCCTTGCCGTTGCGCGCGAAGCCGTTGAACCGATCGACGGTTTCGGTCAGCGATGCGACGGGAAGCCCTGTCTTCTCGGCCAATTCGGCGATGGTTCCCGCCTTGACCACGATGCCGGCCTTGAGCCAGCGGCCGGGGAAGGGGGAGCGCGGAGTGATGCCGGCAAACGTGTAGCGGTTGCGGTAGCGCTGATCGAGAATCATCCAGGTCGGGATGTTCTCGCCGGGGCCTTCGCCCTGGCCGTACTCGCCGCCGTACATCGCATGGGTTGCCTCGACGTACGGAGCCGCCTCGTTGCCGAAGCGCTTGCCCGACATGTTGACCATCATGCAGCCGGGGAGCGTACGTTCGGAGAGAGCGAACCACGGTCCACCAGTCAGCGGAATGGACGGGCCCCACCAGGCGTCGTCCATGAAATCGACTGCAGCGCCGACTTCTTGGCCTGCGCGGATGCCGTCGCCGGTGTTCGCCTTGGCGCCGACGGTCCATTCGGTGCCGATGGGCCCACGCTGGTACTTCTCACGCATTTCCTTGTTGTGCTCGAACCCGCCGGATCCCAACACAACTCCGTGGCGAGCGCGGATGACCTGCTCCTCGCCGTCGACGAGGACGTTGACGCCGCGAACCGCGTCGTCTTCGGTGTAGAGGGAGGTCAGTGGGGTGTTCAGCAGGATGGGCACTCCGGCGGATTGAAGCCCGAGTCGAATGCCGGCGACCAGTGCCTGGCCACGAACCAACAGATCCTTCTTGGTGGCCTTGGCGGCGAGGAATCGCATGCCGACCTTCATGGCGCGCAGCGGTCCGCGAGGATTGCGCATCAGCAGGTTGAGCCACTTGTAATCAGCCTGGGTGATGACGAAGTTCTTGGGGGCCTTGACGTAGTCGGGCTCGAGATTCTTACGGTCGGCGCCCAACTTGTTGCCGTCGAACGGGGTGGGCTCGACACTGCGGCCACCGAGGCGTCCGCCGGGAGCCTCCGGGTAGTAATCGGAGTAGCCGGGGACCCACTGCAGTTCGAGCGGGCTGTTCTTCAGCACGAACGAGAGCATTTCGGGACCGCGCTCGAGGTACGTGTCGATGCGTTCGGGAGCGACGACGTCGCCGATGATGCTGTGCAGGTAGGAACGTGCAGCCTCCGGTGTATCGGTGACACCGTCCGCCTGAAGTGCCTCGTTGTTGGGGATCCAGACCCCACCGCCGGAACGGGCGGTCGATCCGCCGTAGTGGGCGGCTTTCTCCACGATGACCACACTCAAGCCCTGGTGGGCTGCGGTCAAGGCCGCTGTCATACCTGCGGCACCACTGCCGACGACGACGATGTCGTATTCCTGCTTGCTCATGTAGAACACGTTATAGAATGATGGGGGTGTCAGTCCATGCTTTCTGCCAGGAAGTATTTCCGGACGTTGTCATAGATAACGAAACACGTTGCAGTGAAATCGAGGATGGTGCGGTGTGACCTGGGATACTTCGGTTGACGTCCTTGTGGTCGGGTTCGGTGTGGCGGGCGCCAGTGCGGCGCTCGAAGCGATAGCGGCCGGTTCGTCGGTTTTGGCCATCGACCGAGCGCTCGGTGGTGGTGCCAGCACGATTTCCGGGGGAATCTACTACGCCGGCGGCGGCACCGTGATTCAAAAGGAAGCCGGTGTCGAGGACAGTCCCGAAGCCATGCTCGCCTACCTGAACCGCGAGGTCGGTGACGCGGTGACGCCGCAGACGCTGCGCCGGTTCGTCGACGAGAGCCCGGCGTCGATCGACTGGCTGCGCAGTCACGGAGTGCCGTTCGAGGCCTCACTCTGTCCGTACAAGACGTCGTATCCGAGCAACAAGCACTACCTCTACTTCTCGGGTAGCGAATCGGCCGGCGGGTTCCGTGACATAGCAAAACCTGCTCCGCGCGGTCATCGCGCCAAGGGGAGGGGCACGTCGGGGAAGATGCTGTACAGCCCGCTCGCGAAGTCCGCGGCGGCCAAGGGCGTCCAACTTCTCGGCCAGACGCGAGCGGATCGGCTGATAATCGAGGACGGCCGGGTGATCGGCGTCGAAGCACTGACTCTTCGTGACGCACCTGCCGGAGTTCGTCGCCGTCACGCGACGCTCGGATCCCTGTCCTCCAAGCCCGGCGTCTACGCGCCGCAGTTGCGCACGATTCTCGACGCACTCATCGCGAAGATCGAGAAGAAGCACGCCAAGCGGATTCGCATCCAAGCGCGGGGCGGCGTGATCCTCAGCGCCGGCGGCTTCGTGTCCAATCGCGAGATGATGCGCACCCATGCTCCTGCCTACAAGGGCGGTATCCCGCTCGGCACGTCGGGCGACGACGGCAAAGGCATCAACCTCGGTATCGAAGCCGGGGGCGCAACCGACAAGCTCGGCAATGTTTCCGCGTGGCGATTCATCGTCCCGCCGAGTGCTTTTCTCGGTTCCGTTCTGGTGGGGGAATCCGGTGCGCGAATCGTCGACGAGTCCCGGTACGGTGCCGCTCTCGGTCAGGCGATGGCGGAGAAGAGCAGCGGAATCGGTTGGCTGCTGGCAGATTCCGAACTCGTTCGCGAAGCGAAGTCGCAGATAAGTGACCAGTCGATGTGGTTCCAGCGGGTACAGACCACCGGAATGATGCGTACCGCGGTGCGTGGCAACACGATTGCCGAGGTCGCTCGCAAGGCGGGGATAGACGTCGCCGGCCTTCAAGCCACAGTCGACGCGCACAACTCGGCTGCCGCTGCCGGGCAACCCGATCCGATGGGTAAGCCGTCGGACTTCGTCAGGCCGATACTGTCTGCGCCGTTCACGATGTACGACGTCTCGATCAAGCCCAACATGATGAATCCGTGCCCGATGCTCACGCTCGGTGGATTGGTGGTCGACGAATCGTCCGGCATGGTGAAAAACGAGGCCGGGGAGGGTATCCCTGGCCTGTATGCCGCCGGCCGTACCGCTGTCGGTATCTGTTCCAACTCGTATGTGAGCGGCTTGTCGCTCGCCGACTGCGTGTTCTCCGGACGACGAGCCGGTCAGCACGCAGCCGCATTCTCCACAGTCGGAAAGGCCTGAACGATGCTCTCGACGCAGATCCGCGGCGAACTTGCCGACCATCTCGACTCGGCGGAACGGGATCGCGCTCCGATCAGCCCGCTGATCGCCGACTATCCGGAAATAGACGTCGTCGACGCCTACGAGATCCAGCTCATCAACATCCGGCGTCGTGTTGCCGGTGGCGCAAAGGTGGTCGGACACAAGGTCGGACTCTCGTCACTGGCGATGCAGCAGATGATGGGCGTCGACGAGCCCGATTACGGTCACCTGCTCGCCGAGATGGAAGAGTTCGAGAACCGTCCGGTCGACACGTCGCGCTTCTGCTTCCCGCGCGTCGAGGTGGAGGTCGCCTTCATCCTGGGATCAGATCTGCCGGGCGCCGGGTGCACCGAACAAGACGTCATCGACGCCACTGTTGCCTACGCGCCGTCCATCGAGTTGATCGACAGCCGGATCAAGGACTGGAAGATCGGGCTCTCGGACACCATCGCAGACAACGCGTCCTCCGCCGGGTTCATCCTCGGCAAGGAACGAGTTCGTCCGTCGGACATCGACATCAAGGCCATCGACGCGGTTCTGACCTGCAACGGGGAGTGGATTGCGGAGGGGCGCAGCGATGCGGTACTCGGGAACCCGGTCACCGCTGTCGCGTGGTTGGCGCAGAAGGTCGACACCTTCGGAGTTCGGCTCAAGGCCGGCGACATCGTGCTGCCGGGTTCGTGCACGCGAGCGATCGACGCTCATCCAGGCGACAACTTCCGAGCCGAGTTCAGCGGCCTCGGCTCCGTATCTCTTCAGTTCACGTAGGAGTAGTCATGACCAAGGCAAGTGTGGCGATCGTCGGATCGGGAAACATCAGTACCGATCTGTTGTACAAATTGCAGCGTTCCGAGTGGCTGGAGCCGCGATGGATGATCGGAATCGATCCCGAGAGTGAAGGATTGGCTCGCGCTCGCAAGATGGGGCTCGAGACCTCCGCCGAGGGTGTCGACTGGTTGCTGAACCAGGCGGAGAAACCGGACCTGGTGTTCGAGGCGACTTCGGCATACGTGCACCGCGAGGCAGCACCCCGCTACGAGGCCGCTGGTATCCGTGCCATCGACTTGACTCCGGCCGCCGTCGGCCCGGCTGTGGTTCCGCCGGCGAACCTGCGTGAGCACCTCGACGCACCCAACGTCAACATGATCACTTGCGGTGGGCAGGCAACCATTCCGATCGTCTACGCGGTGTCGCGAGTCGTCGACGTGGCGTACGCCGAGATCGTCGCCTCCGTTGCATCGTTGTCCGCCGGTCCGGGAACCCGCGCGAACATCGACGAGTTCACCAAGACCACCAGCCGCGGTATCGAGACGATCGGTGGCGCCAAGCGCGGTAAGGCGATCATCATCCTCAACCCCGCAGACCCGCCGATGATCATGCGCGACACCATTTTCTGCGCCATTCCCGAGGACGCCGATCGAGCCGCGATCACCGACTCCATTCATCGCGTCGTCAAGGACATCCAGCAGTACGTGCCCGGCTACCGGTTGCTCAACGAACCGCAGTTCGACGAACCGAGTGTCGTTTCCGGTGGATACGCCACGGTCACAACATTCGTCGAGGTCGAAGGTGCAGGCGATTTCCTGCCGCCGTACGCGGGCAACCTCGACATCATGACGGCAGCAGCCACCAAGGTGGGCGAGGAAATCGCCCAGAAGCTTCTGAGTGTGAAGGCGTGAGCGACATGATTCATTTCGATTCGAGCTGGGACATCCGCGTCACCGACACATCGCTGCGCGACGGCTCCCACCACAAGCGTCATCAGTTCACCGTCGAAGAAGTGCGGGCCATCGTCGGTGCCCTCGACGGAGCCGGAGTGCCGGTCATCGAGGTCACTCACGGAGACGGTCTCGGCGGTTCCTCCTTCAACTACGGTTTCTCGAAGACTCCCGAGCAGGAACTCATCAAAGCTGCCGTCGAGACCGCGACAAACGCGAAGATCGCCTTCCTGATGCTGCCCGGGTTGGGCATCAAGGACGACATCGTCATCGCACAGGACAACGGTGCGTCCATCTGCCGCATCGCAACTCACTGCACCGAGGCCGACGTATCCATCCAGCACTTCGGCCTCGCGCGTGAGCGTGGACTCGAAACAGTCGGATTCCTCATGATGGCTCACTCGATTCCGCCGGAGAAGCTGGCCAAGCAGGCTCGCATCATGGCCGACGCGGGTTGCCAGTGTGTGTACGTGGTCGACTCCGCCGGCGCACTTGTGCTCGAGCAGGTATCCGATCGCGTCGAGGCGCTGGTTCAGGAACTTGGCAGCGACGCTCAGGTCGGCTTCCACGGACATGAGAACCTGGGCCTGGGCGTCGCCAATTCCATTGCGGCAGTGCGTGCGGGCGCCAAGCAGATCGACGGCAGCACCCGCCGTTTCGGTGCCGGCGCCGGCAACGCACCGGTCGAGGCGTTTGTCGGTGTCTGCGACAAGATTGGCGTCAAGACCGGTATCGACTTCTTCGCCATCGCCGATGCTGCCGAAGATGTTGTGCGCCCGGCAATGCCGCAGGAGTGCCTACTCGATCGTCAGGCACTGATGATGGGCTACGCCGGCGTGTACTCGAGCTTCCTCAAGCATGCCGAGCGTCAGGCCGAGCGGTACGGAGTGTCGTCCGCGGAGCTGTTGGTGCGCGCAGGTAAGCGCAAGTTGGTCGGCGGACAGGAAGATCAGTTGATCGACATCGCGCTGGAACTTCAGCGCGAAGCAACGGCTTCCTAACCCATGGCAGACGTACTGGCCGGAAAAGTGGCCTTGGTGACCGGCGCGTCCTCAGGGCTGGGGCGCGCCGTCACCGAGATCCTTCACAACAGGGGCGCAAAGGTTTTCGGTATCGCCCGCGACAAGGAAAAGCTGCGACAGTCGATGGTCGAGGTGGTCGGCGCGGATGGAGAGCGTCGTTTCGCGGCGACGGACGTCTCGGATTCCGCGCAGTGTGATGCGGCCGTGCAGGCGTGCGTCGACGAACTCGGTGGTATCGACATCCTCGTCAATGTGGCGGGATCGCACTCGCTTCGTCACACGGCGGATATTGCGGATTCCGAATGGGCACATGATCTGGCGGTCAATCTGAACGGACCGTTCTTCCTGTCCCGCGCAGCACTGCCGCACTTGCTGGAACGAGGAGGCAACATCGTCAACGTCTCCTCGATCGCGGGGCTGGAAGGGCAGGCGTACTCGGCTGGATACTGCGCTGCCAAGCACGGACTCATCGGACTGACCCGAGCGATGGCGATGGAGTTCACCGGAAAGTCTCTGCGTGTCAACGCAATCTGCCCGGGCGGCATGATGACTCCTCAAGTCACCGGATTCACCTTCCCTGACGGAGTCGACTTCGATCTCGTCATGATGGTTGCGTCGCCGCGTGGCTTGATGGAAGCCGAGGACGTTGCGAAGATGGTGGCCTTCGTTGCCTCCGACGACGCCTCGGCGATACACGGGGCCGTCTACTCGGTGGACAACGGAAAAATGGCATGACCCCGTTGGTCTCGGGACCGATCTTTCAGATCTGCTGGGTGGTCGAGGACATCGAGGCTGCCGAACAGGAGTTCACTCGGCAGTGGGGAGTGGAGCGGTGGCTACGTATGCCAGACATCGCCTTTGGTCCCGAGACCACAACGTTTCGCGGGGAGCCCGCGGACTATGTCGTGCACGTGTCGATCGGATATGCGGGCAGCCAACAGCTCGAGCTGATCCAACCAGTATCCGGACGCAACCTGTACACGGAATTCCTGGAGACTCACGGCGTCGGAGTTCATCACATGGCTTGGGTTCCAGGCGATTACGAGGCGACGTTGCTCGAGGCCGAGCGTCGCGGAATGTCGGTGGTGCAACAAGGTCGGGTAGAGGGCGCCGGCATGGAGTTCTCCTACCTCGATGCCGGGCCGTTGGGTGGATACGTCGAGTTGATGAAGCTCTCGCCCGAGATTCGGTTGATGTTCGCTTCGCTCATTCCTGATTGACGGCAAACACTTTCGTGAAGTAATCGGAAACGTTCTCCGGGTGACCACGGAATCCGAGGTAGCCGTCGGGGCGAATGACCAGCGCCGCCGTACCTTCGACCCCATACGCGGCGCACAGTTGCGAGGCGTTGTCCTCGATGATCGGCACCAGCGAGTCGACGGTCACGGTTCCCGGTGGCACTATCGCGTAGACGTCCAGCAAGCCGTGCGCTGATCGAATTGCGGCGTCGGCGACCTTCTCCAAGCTGTTGATGCTCTCCGCGGATCCGTCCGAAGTCAGCAGTAACGTGTGGTCGACTCCGGACAGCAAGTCGAACAACCGAATTGGATACTGCACACCGTCTCGGCGCATTCCGCGTGCATCGGGTGCACGCTCGCCCGGTTGAACGTGTGGACTCGAAGAATTACGCCCGGTGTTCAGCGGACTCTCCGAGTAGTCGATCAACAATTGAGCCTGGCGCCGCATTGCCGTGTCGATGGAGGACTCTCCCGAACCGATTCCTTCTCGAGCATTTCGGACCGTCATCCCGACGACTTCTTCACCGACCGGCCGCCTTTCGGCGTCGTAGGTCTCGAGAAGATCCGCTTTCGCAACACCTTTGACGGCGAGCGCTATCTTCCACGCAAGATTGTGGGCGTCCTGGATCCCGGTGTTCATGCCCTGCGCGCCAGTCGGGGGATGGATGTGCGCGGCGTCGCCGGCGACAAAAACCCGTCCGCGGCTGTAAGCGTCGACGATGCGGTGGCTGATGCGGAAGACCGAGGACCATCGCAGCATCGAGGCGGTTGTCGGTTCTGGGGACAGTCTGTCGAGCACAGCCTGGATGTGATGGAGTTCAGGTGTCTTGCCGGTTGAAAAACCGTGTTGTACAGAGGCTTTGTTCGACAATTCGTCCGGCATCAACTCATCCGGTACGAGCATAGACATTCGGTACCGCTTGTGTCCGGGCAGTGGGATGCACACGAGTAGATCGTCGGTGGTTCCGTCGTCGCTGGTGTGGTTGGCGCGCACCGCGTAGCCGCTGGGGATCGACCAGTCGACTTCGACGTCACCGAGCATGTAGCTTTCGGCAAATGCGCCGCCCTCGAAGCTCAGGCCCAGCCCTTTGCGGACCACGCTGTGCGCGCCGTCGGAACCCACCAGGTACTGGGCCGTCACGGTGCTACCGTCGCTGAGGGTGGAGGTGACGGCGTCGTCGGATTGTTCGAATGCGGTGAGGCCGACTCCGCGTTCGACGGTTGTTCCCAACTCGGTGAGGCGCTCGGTGAGGATGCGCTCCGTCGAGTACTGAGGCAGGCAGAGAAACCAGTAAGGAACGTCCTCGGGGAGGGTGAGGTCGACGTGGCCGACCTCGACGCCGTTCGTGTACATGATCTGACCGCGCATCAATGTCGAGGCGTCGAGTGCCTGACGGAGCACCCCCATGTTCTCGAAGAGCTCGAGTGTGCGTGGCTGAATCCCGACGGCTTTCGCGTATTGCCGCGGTTCGTCGAGGGGGTCGACTATTCGGCATGAGATACCGCGTCTGCGCAGCTCGATCGCGGTGGTCAATCCGATCGGGCCGGCGCCCGCTACCAATACGTCGGTATCCATGAGGACCCACTCACGTCGGGGACAGTCGGTCATTTCAGTATGGGTAAGCGAACTTTTGTTTTGGGGAAATTCGCGCAAATCGGACATCGAGAGGTTGTGTCTCGCGCCGACTGTCCGTCCGCGCACCGACTGTTTTGCGCTATTGCTCGGCTTCGAAGCCGAGCGCGATTCTCCTGCACAGAAGCGTGAGCTCGACCTCGTCGACGCGTGGCGCGTCGTCCCATGAATCGACGTCGTTCCAACTCACTGAACTCGGAGCGCCGAAGGGCCTGACGAAAACGTGCTGATGAAAGTGGGGGACGCTTCGCCCGGCGATCGCGGAGAACACGAATTCTGGAGTCAATTCCGAGTCGAGGGCACGTGAGACGCACCAGACCGCGTGTGCGATGGCGAGTGCTTCAGGTTCGGATAGTGAAGGCAATCCGGACACGTGTCGACGGGTCTCGACGAACACATATCCAGGAACCGAACGGCCGTCTGGCTGAGGAGGCCGATGGGAGACAACGACGAAGTCGTCCTCGAATATTCGGGGGCTGACGAGCGGGCCTATTCCTTGGTGTTTGGCGCATATTGCGCACGTTGACGTCCCCATTCCACTTTTGTACCGAGGGTGGCGCGGTGGCGGAAGATTTGCGATCAGCCCGAACGGAGGGTTCATCTAGATGTACAAATCAGCATGTTTGTAAGTTTTACCTCGAAAACCGTTGACAAAACACCATCATTTGTCCACTCTCTATACATAGATGTTGTTCGTGTCGCGGATTGCCGCGCAGGACGCACTCATTGATCCGAACGAGAACTGGAGAATTCGATGGCGGCGTTGGTGTACACCGAGCCAGATGGTCGGCTCGCAACATGGAGAGACCGGAAACGCTACTTGTGGCTGTTGGCGCTGATTCCGTCATCGGCAACTTTCATCGCAGTGGGGCTTGTTACCGCCACCGGATGGAATGTCTTCTGGTGGACCGGCCCACTGATCGCTTTTGCTCTCATTCCCGTCATCGACATCCTTGCGGGTGAGGACGGGAAGAATCCGCCCGACGAGGTGATCGACGAACTCGAGAACGACCGCTTCTACCGGTGGTGCACCTACGCCTATCTGCCGCTGCAGTACACGGCATTCTTCCTGTCCTGCTACATCTGGGCGCGTTGGGATTTGAGCGTCCTCTCCAATATCGGACTGGCCGTGACGATCGGCGTGACGGCCGGAATCGGCATCAACACGGCCCATGAACTCGGGCACAAGAAGGAGAGCGTCGAGCGCTGGTTGTCCAAAATCGTCCTCGCGCAGAGCGCTTACGGCCACTTCTACCTAGAGCACAACCGTGGCCACCATGTGCGAGTGTCGACTCCGGAAGATCCGGCGACCTCGCGCTTCGGTGAGACCCTCTACGGTTTCTGGCCGCGCAGCGTCGGCGGGGGATTGAAGTCGGCATGGCATCTCGAGAGGACCCGCTTCGAGCGTTTGGGCACCACGCACTGGAGCATCAAGAACGACGTGCTCAACGCCTGGCTCATGTCGGTTGTTCTGTTCGGTGTAGCGCTTGCAGTGTTCGGGATCGGCATCGCGCCGTACCTCGTGATCCAGGCGGTCATCGGGTTCTCGCTGCTCGAAGCGATCAACTACCTCGAGCACTACGGACTTCTGCGGCAGAAGACCGCGAGCGGGCGGTACGAGCGGTGCACGCCGGCGCACAGCTGGAACAGTGATCGCATCTGCACCAACGTCTTCCTCTATCACTTGCAGCGGCACAGCGATCATCATGCGAATCCGACACGTCGTTACCAAGCGCTTCGCAGTATGGAAGAGGCCCCTCAGCTCCCGAGCGGCTACGCCAGCATGATCATGCTCGCCACAGTTCCGCCCCTGTGGCGCAAGGTGATGGACCACCGCGTTCTCGAGCACTACCGAGGCGACATCACCCAGGTCAACATCGCGCCGAAGAAGCGGGCCAAGATCCTCGCGGCCTACGGGGTGAACGCATGAACGCCTACACCTGCCCGATCTGCGATTACACCTATACCGAATCGACAGGCGCTGCGCGAGAGGGCTTTCCGCCCGGCACGCCGTGGTCGAGCATTCCGGACGACTGGTGCTGCCCCGACTGCGGCGTCCGCGAGAAGGTCGACTTCACCCTCGTCGCGCAATCCTGATCGAAATATCCACCGGTGAAAGGAAAACCGATGTCCGAGACTGCCACTGCTTACAAATTGTTCCGCTGCCTCCAGTGCGGGTTCGAATACGACGAAGCGATCGGCTGGCCCGACGACGGTATCGAGCCGGGTACTCGCTGGGACGAGATTCCCGAAGACTGGTCCTGCCCTGATTGTGGTGCTGCCAAAGTCGATTTCGAAATGGTGGAGGTGGACCGCTGATGACAGCGGTCAGCGAGCCCGACACACGCACCGTCGTGATCGTGGGCACGGGCATCGCCGGTTCCGGTGCCGCGCAGGCCCTGCGCAAGGAAGGGTTCGGCGGCAGCATCATCCTGATCGGCAGCGAACCTGAGGAGCCGTACCGCCGCCCGGCGCTGTCGAAGGAGCTACTGTCCGGGAAAGCGTCGATCGATCGGGTTCGGTTGCGGCCGTCGACTTTCTGGACCGAGCAGGGTATCGATCTTCGGATCGGCGCAACTGTCACGAGTATCGACACAGATTCCCGCACAGTACTTTTAGCCGACGGTGACAGCATCGACTACGACGTTCTGATTCTTGCCACGGGTGGACGGTCCCGACGGTTGGCCGCGGAAGATTCCGAGCGCGTTCACTATCTTCGAGATATCGCAGACATGCGACGCTTGCAATCCCAGCTGATCGAAGGATCCTCGCTATTGGTGGTCGGCGGTGGCTTGATCGGATCGGAGGTGGCGTCAACGGCACGCGACTTGGGTTGCAGTGTGCAGGTTCTCGAAGCGCAACCGCTGCCCCTGTCCAGGCTGCTTCCACCGTCGATAGCGGAGAAGATCGCCGCGCTGCACGCCTCGGCGGGCGTCGCCTTGCAGACGGGAGTCGACCTCGAGACGCTCACGACGGGTGCCGACGGCGTCACCGCACGTGCGCGTGACGGACGCGAGTGGACAGCGGACTTGGCCGTCGTCGCAATCGGATCCTTGCCCGATACCGATGTGGCTGCTGCTGCGGGTATTGCGGTGGACAACGGGATTTCGGTAGACCGATACCTCCGGACCTCCGTCGTTGATGTGTACGCGATCGGCGATGTGGCCAACGTGCCCAACGGTTTTCTCGGCGGCATGCACCGTGGTGAGCACTGGAACACCGCGCAGGACCACGCAGTTGCAGTTGCCAAGACCATTGTGGGGAAGGCGGAACCTTTCGAATCCGTCCCATGGAGTTGGTCGAACCAATTCGGCCGCAACATTCAAGTAGCTGGTTGGCCAGGCGCGGACGACACCGTAATAGTTCGAGGAGACTTGGACTCCTATGACTTCACTGCGATCTGCATGCGCGACGGAACTATCGTCGGTGCTGTGAGCGTGGGCCGGCCGAAGGACATTCGTGCCGTGCGAACCCTTATCGAACGCTCCCCGGACATCAGCGCCGACGTACTTGCCGATACAAACAGGGATCTGACCGAACTTGCGGCGGGTCTTGTCGCCTCACCGGTGCTCTGAGTGCACTCGTGACTTCGGTGGCTTGCGTGTCCACCGTTTTGACACCGAGCACGGGCGATGGAAATCTTCCCGATATGTCCACCGCTCGTGCCCGTGTCCCGTACCACGAGGCAGCTCGTCAACTCCTCCGTGCGTCAGCGCTCGACGCCACACGCGAACTCTTGACCGAGAAATCGTGGAACGACATCACGATGGCGCATATCGCCGAAGCTGCTGGTATGAGCCGGCAGACGTTGTACAAGGAGTTCACGTCTCGCCAGGGATTGGCGTCCGGATACCTCATCCGTTTCGTCGACGAGTTTCTCGAAGAAGTGGAACGCGAAGTAACGCTGCATCATTCGGATCCCCGAGGTGCGGTCTCGGCTGCATTTCGTGCCTTCTTCGACGCGGGTGCCCGGGATCCGATGGTGGTCAGCATTGTCGGTCCCCGGCCGCAGCACGACCTGCTGAGCTTGGTCACCACTGACGGGACTCCGCTGCTCGAACATGCGAGCGCGAGGTTGGCCGAGATCTTCATGACCAGTTGGGCGAACGTCGACCGCATCCATGCCGAGATGTTCGGCAGCACGATAGTGCGTCTGGCGATCAGTCACGTGACGTTGTCCTTCGGTACTCCCGATCAGATCGCCGAGAACCTGGGGGAGATGTTCGGGCCGTTCCTCGATCAGGTCATCGGTTCGGGCACAGCCGAACCGAACTGAGCCGACAGGATCGATACGGTTTCCGAGTTAGGACGGAAGTTCGATCGAGCGTGATCGGCGTAGTTCTTTGGTGGGAAATATCGCCGTTATGTGTGAATCCGCGTCTCACTTCTCGGTAGCGTGCCGGGCGTAGATCGAGGTGCGATCCACAGGGGTGGCCCTCGTGAATTTCCGTCAACGATGGAGGAATTCGAAGATGAAGAGCCGCAATAAGTCTCGAGTGATGTCGACAGTCGCGCTAGTTGCAACATTTGTCATGGCCGGTGCAGGTGTGGCAATTGCCGACGAATCCTCGTCAGGGTCTTCCGGCAGCGGATCGCTCGGTTCCTCCGGTGCGGCAGAGATTGATCCGTTGACCTTCGACGGTTGGGGCACGTGCCCGATCGAGGATCTCGAGGTGACGACGTGCGCCAGCGTCGTAGTTCGCGGAGGGACCATGAAATTGGGCGCACTTTCGGTGCCGATCCCGGACGGCAGTCTCAAGGTTGCGGGCGGCGTGAAATACGCGACCCAGCCCGACAACAGTTTCATCGAGACGTTCGTCGCCAAGCAGGACGGGTCCAACGGGGTCTATTCCAATCCGATTTCGGTACCCGGAGGTGCGCTCGGGATCGATACGCCGCTGGGACTGACTCAGATCAGCGCGACGGTGGAATCGGTGGGAGTCCCGGATCTGAAGGTCCTCGAGCAGGAACTCACGATGCCGGTCCGCTTGAAACTGTCTAATCCCTTGCTCGGTGACGATTGCTACATCGGGTCGGTCTCGAATCCGATCAATCTTCACTTGACCACAACTGGAAACCCGCCTTCGGAACCCATCGGCGAGTTTCCCGGCGCGGTGTTCCCGGCAGTCCCACATTCGGATGCTGTGTTTGCGGCGCCGGGAGCCAGTGGATGCGGACCGTTGGGTGCGCTCAACTGGGCGGTGAATCTCCGCGGGGGAGTGCCGGCAGTCAGCGGAAAGAACTCGCTCACCACGTCGAGCGACGTCTACGCGGTGGCTGCACGGAAAGTGCGACCGCCCGCCTGACAGACGCACAGTTGCCGGAACACAAAACGAGGACCGACCCGTGGTGGGTCGGTCCTCGTTCTGCACAATCAGGTCAGCTGACCTCGGGATCACGCACCGTGATGGTGCCGTCCCTGACTGCGTCGGCGATGCTGTCGTGCAACTTCGGGCAACCGTCTTTCAATGCCGTCGACTGACCGGAAGCAATTGCCTCTTTGAAGGTGTGGCAACGCAGCGCCGGGTCGGAAGTCCACTGAACGCTGGTGTGCTTGTACGTGTTCTTGCGAACCAGTACGCACGCGCCGCATGCCTTGCAGTCGACTTCCTGCAGACCCGAGTCGAGGTATTCGTGCTTGTCCTCGATCGTCTGGGCCGCGATCGCCTCGAGCCGTTCCGTTTGCCCGGCAAAGTCCGGTGCCTTGGCCCAACGAGCCCACCGTGCGTCGGTTCCGATCGAGGCGCTCACGACTAGACCTCTGCTTCCTTCTTTGCCGCTTCTGCTGCAGCTTCCTTCTCAGCCTTCTGGCGTGCGAGGTTTTCCTCGACCTCGGCGTGCCAGGCTTCGTTTGCCTTGGTGGTGTCCACCTCGAACTCGAAGCGCTGCGTCATCTTCTCGGTGACGTCTGCCTTGTCCACGTAGAACTGCTCGTACCAGCGTCGTAGCTGGTAAACGGGGCCGTCTTCTTCGCAGAGGAGAGGATTCTCGATCTTGGTCTTGTTCTTCCAGATCGCGACGTCCTGTAGGAAGCCCTCGCTGATGCCCTCGGTGAACTTGCCGGCCAGCTTGTCGGCCATCTCGTCGGAGACACCCGTCGGCTTCTTCACCGTCACGCCCCACTGCAACACAAACGAGTCCGGGCTGATCGGATAGTGGCAGTTGATGA
Organism: Rhodococcus sp. NPDC059969; assembly: GCF_042738325.1. NCBI lineage: Bacteria > Bacillati > Actinomycetota > Actinomycetes > Mycobacteriales > Nocardiaceae > Rhodococcus > Rhodococcus sp. NPDC059969. Next base: position 253,749 of record NZ_JBHWUF010000006.1, read on the forward strand.
GAACACTCTCGACCTCGTATCCGCTGTAGCTGTTCCACAGGGGATTGACCATGTACGACGGCCCGTAATACGCAGCTTCGGAGCGAAGCAGCGTGTCGCCGCCGTACTGGGAGGCCATTCCGATGTCGGGACGGCCGGTGGTGTTGAGGTACTGAGTGGCGATCTCACCTTCGAAGACGTTCTTGAAGTACGTCGGGAAGGCGTAGTGGATGTAGTAGAAGTGCGCCATGTCGACCACGTTGTCGATGATCTCGCGGCAATTGGACCCCTCGATGACCATGGAGTTCCAGGTCCAATCGGTCCATTCGTCGCTGTAGGCGCCCTCGATACGAGGAATCACGATCTCCTCGGGCGGCGGATTGCCCTCGGGGTCGTTCCAGACGAAGAGCTGAGCGTTCTGCTCGAGGGTCGTCCACGCGCGGGTGCGTGCGAGCGGGGGCACGCGACGGGCATAAGGAATGCCGGTGCACTTGCCGTTGCCGCCCCAGCGCCAGTCGTGGAAGGGGCAGGCGATGGAATCGCCCTTGACCTCGCCTTGTGTGAGGTCACCGCCCATGTGACGGCAGTATCCGTCGAGAACTTTGATGTCGCCCTTGCTGTCGGCGAACACCACGAGCTTCGTACCGAAAGCCTCGATCGCGTGCGGTTTGCCGTCCTTGAAGGTCTTCAGTAGACCCAGGCAGTGCCAACCGCGGGCGAAACGAGTCTGCACCGTTCCGACGTCGATCTCGCGAATCTGCGCCATTGTGACCTCACATCCCTTCTAGCTGTTAGTAGAACACGTTATAGAACTCGATCCGGTTCCGCCAGATTTTGGGGGCACTTGTTACAGCATTGCGGCCACAAACGGGACCTTTGTCAGCGTCTCGACAGAAAAGAGAACGTGTTCTAGTCTCAAGTGTAAGTGAACCAACCGATCGAGGAAGACGGGAGCGTCGAAGTGGGTAACCATGACAGCCACGAGGTGATGCAGAGGCTCGACGCACTACTGCCGGCACTGCGCGAGCGCGCACAGGAGACCGAGGATCTGCGTCGTATCCCCGACGAGTCCATCAAGGCTCTTCAGGAAACAGGCTTCTTCCGCTTGCTGCAGCCGAAGCAGTGGGGCGGATATGAAGCCGATCCGGTGCTGTTCTACTCCGCGGTCAAGAAGATCGCCAGCGCGTGTGGTTCCACAGGATGGGTCTCGTCGATCATCGGCGTACACAATTGGCACCTCGCCCTCTTCTCTCAGCAGGCACAGGAAGACGTGTGGGGCAACGACACTGACGTTCGCATCTCGTCCTCTTACGCCCCGATGGGTATGGGTGAAGTAGTCGAGGGCGGATACAAGGTCAACGGTGCGTGGGCTTGGTCCTCGGGTTGTGACCATGCCAGCTGGGCCGTTCTCGGTGGTCCGGTGTTCAAGGACGGCCGCGCGGTCGACTTCGTGAGCTACCTGATTCCTCGCGAGGACTACCAGATCGACGACGTGTGGAATGTGGTCGGTCTGCGTGGAACCGGCTCCAATACCGTTGTGGTCAAGGATGTTTTTGTTCCCAAGCATCGCGTTCTGAGCTTCCGGGCGATGAGCGAACTGACCGCCCCGGGCCTCGAGAACAACACCGCGCCGGTCTACAAGATGCCGTGGGGAACCATTCACCCCACGACGATCTCGGCACCGATCGTCGGAATGGCTTACGGCGCTTACGAAGCGCACGTCGAGCACCAGGGCAAGCGTGTGCGCGCTGCGTTCGCCGGCGAGAAGTCGAAGGACGATCCGTTTGCCAAGGTACGCATCGCCGAGGCATCCAGCGACATCGACGCTGCGTGGCGTCAGCTCTCCGGCAACGTCGCCGACGAGTACGCGTTGATCCTTGCGGGCGAAGAGGTTCCGATGGAACTGCGTCTGCGCGCTCGACGTGACCAGGTGCGCGCCACTGGCCGTGCGATCGCCTCGATCGACAAGCTCTTCGAGAACTCCGGTGCCACGGCGCTGCAGAACGGTACGCCGATTCAGCGTTTCTGGCGCGATGCTCACGCTGGTCGCGTCCACGCCGCGAACGATCCCGAACGCGCATACGTCATGTTCGGAACCGGCGAATTCGGTCTGCCGATCACCGACACGATGGTCTAGAGGAGGCTCAGTGACAACCACCGAAGAAGCGCTCACCTACGAGTCCACCTCGCGGTTCGCGCAAGTGCGCCCCGATCTGAAACTGCATTTCCACGAGGCGGGCGTCGGCAACGACAAGACCATCGTGCTGCTGCACGGTGGTGGCCCAGGTGCGTCGTCGTGGTCGAACTTTGCCCGCAACATTCCGGTGTTGGCGAAGAACTTTCACGTCATCGCGGTCGATCAGCCCGGCTACGGGCAGTCCGACAAGCCGACGGACCACCCGCAGTACTTCGTTCACAGTGCGTCGGCGCTCAACGATCTCCTGGACACGCTAGAGATCACCGGTCGCGTTGATCTGCTGGGCAATTCGCTCGGTGGTGGCGCTGCTGTTCGCTTTGCGCTCGACTACCCGGACCGTGCCGGTCGCCTCGTTCTGATGGGCCCCGGCGGTCTGAGCGTCAACCTGTTTGCGCCGGACCCCACCGAAGGCGTCAAGAACCTCGGGAAGTTCAGCTACCAGCCCACACGTGAGAACCTCGAAGCATTCCTGCGGATCATGGTCTTCGATCAGAAGCTGATCACGCCGGAACTCGTCGACGAACGCTTTGCTGCGGCCAGTACTCCCGAGTCGTTGGCTGCGGCCAAGGCGATGGGTAAGTCCTTCTCCAGTGGTGACTTCGAGCTCGGCATGCTCTGGCGCGAGGCGTACAAGCTTCGGCAGCGTGTGTTGCTGATCTGGGGCCGTGAGGACCGGGTCAACCCCCTCGACGGCGCGCTGGTTGCGCTCAAGATGATCCCGCGCGCGCAGCTCCACGTCTTCGGCGGTTGCGGTCACTGGGCGCAGCTCGAGAAGTTCGACGAATTCAACCGGCTCGCAACCGACTTCCTGCTCGACGGAGGTAAATGATGGGTATTCGATCTCTGGCGTACATGCGCATCGGGGCCACCGACATGGCTGCGTGGCGCGAGTACGGACTCAAGATCCTCGGAATGATCGAGGGCAAGGGCGTCGACGCGGAATCGCTGTATCTGCGTATGGACGACTTCCCGGCGCGTCTTGTCATCGTTCCGAACGACACCGACCGTCTGCTCGTCTCCGGGTGGGAAACCGCGAATGCGGCTGAGCTGCAGGATATCCGTGACAGGTTGTCGGCGGCCGGTGTTCCGTTCAAGGAAGGCACGGCGGAGCAGCTCAAGGACCGTCGCGTCGTCGAGATGATCGCGTTCGAGGACACCTCGGGTAATTCCCTCGAGGTGTTCCACGGAGCTGCTCTCGAACACCGCCGGATCGTGAGCCCGTACGGGCACAAGTTCGTGACGGGGGAGCAGGGGCTCGGCCACGTTGTGCTCACCACCGACGACGACGACGCTTCGCTCCGGTTCTACCGCGACGTACTCGGATTCAAGCTTCGCGATTCGATGCGTCTGCCTCCGCAGATGGTCGGGCGGCCCGCGGACGGCGACCCGGCGTGGCTGAGGTTCCTCGGCTGCAACCCGCGTCACCACAGCTTGGCGTTCCTGCCGTTGCCCAACCCGACGGGCATCGTGCACCTGATGCTCGAGGTGGAGAACTCCGACGACGTCGGACTGTGCCTCGATCGGGCATTGCGCAAGAAGGTCAAGATGTCGGCGACTCTCGGTCGCCACGTCAACGACGAGATGCTCTCGTTCTACATGAAGACTCCGGGCGGGTTCGACATCGAATTCGGTTGTGAGGGGCTAGAGGTCGAGGACGAAAACTGGATCGCGAGGGAAAGCACGGCCGTGAGCCTTTGGGGTCACGACTTCACGGTGGGAATGAAGCCGTGAGTTCGCCCGACGCGTCGGTGAGCGCGGAGCAGGCGATCGATCCACGCCAGTTCCGCACGGTTCTCGGGCAGTTCTGTACGGGTATCACCATCATCACGACAGTCGACGACGGTGAACCAGTCGGGTTCGCGTGTCAGTCTTTCGCCGCCCTGTCACTCGACCCGCCTTTGGTGTTGTTCTGCCCCACCAAGGGTTCTCGGTCGTGGGCGGCAATCGAGCGGACCGGGAAGTTCGCCGTCAACGTGTTGGCGGAGGAACAGCAGGCGGTGTGTGCTCGTTTCGGGTCGCGTGAGCCGGACAAGTTCGCCGGCATCGATTGGACGCCATCACCTCTGGGGTCACCGATCATCGACAAGTCGCTGGCCCACATCGACTGCACAGTCGAAACCGTCCACGACGGCGGCGATCACTACGTCGTCTTCGGTCGGGTGTCGTCGATGAGTGAGATCAAGACCGAACGCCCGCTGCTCTTCTACCGCGGGCAGTACACGGGCATCGAGCCGGACAAGACTGTTCCGGCTACCTGGCGTGACGATCTGGAAGCTTTCCTGACGACCACGACAGAAGATACCTGGCTTTAGGGGGCAAGCCCCCCGTGAGTGGTTAAGGAGTCCAGGGGCTCCTTAACCACTCACGGGGCCGGAGGCCCTACAGCGAAAAACAGGTATGACAGAAGTCGTCACCGAACGGCGTCAACAGGATGCTACGACGCACAATTCTGTTGGATCGTCCTGCGCGTTTGACCGCCTCGATCACCGACGGCTGCACCTCGACCACCTGGTACCGGTCGGCCTCGACGGGCTCTCGTGAGAACGCCACCAAACCGAGCCGATGCAGGTTGTTCAGGTAGGCGCTGATGCGGTCCAGATGTCGACATCCCGCCAGTTCTCCGATCATCGACAGACCCTCGTCGATCATCTCCGAGCCGACTCCGAACGGCCGCGCCGTGCGCACGTCGACGCTCGGTTGTGCGCCGGAGGTGGCCAACAGCCGAAGAATTCGAGCTTCGTCTGGTGCGATCTCGTCGAGGATCCGGTCGTAAGCCGGGTGCAGATCGTCGCGATCGGTCACGTCCGCGGAACGATCCAGCAACCTGTCACCACGTGCCCGCAGCGCCGCGAGAGTGGCCTCGACGCTCTGTTTGCGATTGGTACGAGTAGCCATTGCCGCCCGCAGGTTCTCCGTCCGCGAGCCGTCTCCGTTGGTGTTCTCGGCCCGACGTTCGGATTGCGCGTTGGCGGATTCCGCAGCCTCTGCCGCGGCTTCGGCGGCGGCCTGAACGATCTGTCGCGTCGCCTCCTTCGCCGTTCCGAAAGCCCACCCCGTCAGCTTGATCGACGTGAGCGTCGTCGTGGCGGTAAGCCCGACAAGGCTACGGATCAGACGCTTTTCGACAGATTCGACCGGCGTGATGTCCGCAGCCCAGTCGTACGATTCCGCTTCGACGATCATGCGATGGTCGTGCTCACTCATGCTCATACTCCGAATATTGCGAGGTGTAGGAAACCGGCAAACGAGCCCAGCACGGCCCCGTGTACGAACAACAGCCACTCGTCCTGCTTGACGGCTGAGCGTAGTAGTTCGCTGAAATCTTCCGGTGAAAGGATGCTCATGCGTTCGGTGACGAAGACACGAATCTTCTCCGACTGGTTCTCGGCGAACTCCGCGTCCTCGAAGACCCGGGGGTACAGGTCGAGCACTTCGGTGGTGGCCAGTCCGGGCAGACGCTTGTAACTCTGCGAACCGACTGTCATCTTGACCACTGACTTTGCCCAGCCGGCTGCGTCGTCGACGGATTCGCGCAGTACCTGATCGAGCATCCGCCGCGTTCGGTCCGAGCGGGGACGATGCCTTGCCAGCCGAATCGGCCGTCGCTCGTGATCGCCGGGATCACCTGGACGCGCCGGGGGAGGAACGGGAAGAGCAGTTTGAGGCCGGGCACTTTGATCCCGTGGAAGTTGATCGGCGCAAAAAGCATCAGGACGCCCGACCAATTGGTGATGTACCCGATGATTCCCGTGAACAAAGGAATGGTGATCAACTGTTCGAGCAAGTGGTCCGGCACCGTCGCACATCCTCCTCATATCCGAGAACCTCACGTTCGGACATGATTGCCGAAACTTCGCTCTTCGTGGGTGTTTCGTTGGCTACTGCTGCGCCTTCCCAGTTGCGTCAGCATAGAGGCCCGACAATTCGGGCTGTAGGTGGGTAGGAAGTTGATGTAACCTCGCGTACATGGTCAGTATTGCGCACAGCACTACGACGCCGGTTCTCTTCCGGCGCATCGTTTAGCAACTGCTGACCGAACCCTTTCAGCCCCGGGAGTTATCGCCCCGGGGTTTTCTTGTTTCTTCGCTCCGTGTGCGTCTCCCCTTGAACGATGTGGAGAGCTCTCATGAGCGTTGACCACCGCGAACTCGGGCGCGAGCTGGAGTTTTTCGCCACCACCCCCATAGTCGGAGCAGGCCTCCCACTCTGGTTACCGGACGGCGCGATCATCAGGAACGAACTCGAAAAGTTCGCCGCCGAGCAAGCAGCGCGGTCCGGTTGCCGGGGTGTCTATACCCCCGTTATGGCGAAGAAAGAGTTGTACGAGAGATCTGGGCATTGGTCCAAGTTCTCGGACGACATGTTCCCTGAAATGAAGATAGGCGGAGAGTCATTTCTCCTTCGTCCGGCTAACTGTCCTCATCACGCCCAGGTATTCGCCGCTCGCGGTCGTAGTTATCGCGAGTTACCTTTCCGCGTTCGTGAACTCGGCTCGATGTTCCGTAGTGAACTCTCGGGAGTTCTCAGTGGACTGAACCGCGTCAGACAGATCAATCTCGACGATGCACACGCCTTCTGCAGTCGCGAGCAGATTCGATCGGAAGTGATCGTTGCGCTCGACGCGATCGAGGACTGCTACTCGACTCTGGGGATTGCCGAACGGGGGTACCGACTCTCGATCAGAGGGACCGGGCAGTACCTCGGCACCGACGAGCAGTGGGCCGACGCCGAGGATCAACTTCGCGGAGCACTGAAGGCGCGCTCGATCGAGTATGTGGAAGCGAAGGGGGAGGCGGCGTTCTACGGTCCCAAGATCGACGTCCAAGTGCGAGACGCGCACGGCCGTGAGGAAACACTCTCGACCGTCCAACTCGACTTCAATCAACCGGAACGGTTCGACCTCGAGTACACCTCGGAAGACGGATCCAAGGCTCGCCCCGTCATGATCCATCGGGGCTTGCTTGGGTCGATGGAACGCATGACTGCGCTCTTGATCGAAAGGTTCGAAGGGCGGATGCCGCCATGGCTGGCACCCAACCAAGTCTCGATCCTGCCTGTCGGCGAACGGCACCGGGTTGAGGCCGAGTGTTTGCGGGCTGATCTCGAGGCCCGCGATGTTCGAGTGGCGATCGCAGCCGACGGATCGTTGGGACGTCGCATACGCGAGGCACGCACTCACCGTGACCCGTACATCGCGGTGATCGGGGACAACGAGGTGCACGGCGGTGCCGTCGACGTTCTGGTCCCCGCGCGTGGTGGGCGGGCGGTCGTCGACGCGGGTGTGTTTGTCGCTCAGGTGGTCTCGGGCATCAAAGAGCGTGCCCTGTTTCCGGCAGCTTTCTAGCCGACGGGAAGCTCGTGGAGGGCGCGCACCAACGGCGCGAGTTCGGGTGTCTTGCATGCCTCGTCGAGTGCGGCTTCGAGGGTGGCGTCGTGTGTCGGCCGGGCGCTTTCGAGAAGCTCGCGGCCGGCCGGCGTCAACTCCGTGTAGATGCCTCGACGGTCGTCGGCGCACAGGATGCGCGTCAGTAGTCCTCGATCTTCGAGTCGATTGACCAAGCGCGTCGTGGCGCTGCTGCTCAGTGCGGCAGCGCGAGCCAACTGAGCCATCCGCATGTGCCAGCCGTCCTGGCGGCTCAAAGCGTCGAGGACGGTGTATTCGACGACGGACAGTTTGTGCTCACGCTGGAGCGCGCGTTCCAGTTCGGTGTCGAGGGCGCCGTGCAGTGCTGCGAGCGTGCGCCACCCTTGCGAACGGATTTCGACGGCGTCGTCGGCGATCCCCATGTGATTCTCCTTGTCCGTTTCCTGCGGCTCCAGGTTACCAGCTTGCGCATGTAGCGCGCGCGTGCAACTATTTATAGCGCGCCTGCAACTAATGCACACGCCCGCTAACGGCTTACGCGTAAATCTGTGAAAGGAACATCGAGATGCCATTGGGTCTCATTGCCCTCGCTATGGGCGGGTTCGGGATCGGCCTCACCGAATTTGTCATCATGGGCCTCCTGCCCGAGGTCTCGGCTGATTTCGAGGTCACCGAGTCCGTCGCGGGCTACCTGATCTCGGGCTACGCACTGTCGGTGGCGATCGGCGCGATCCTCCTGACCGCTGCCGTCACCCGCTTCGAGCGCAAGAAGGTCCTTCTCTCGCTCATGGTGCTGTTCATCATCGGCAACCTGATGTCCGCGCTCGCCCCGTCATACGAGGTCATGATGGGCGGACGCATCGTCGCGGCGCTGTGCCACGGTGCGTTCTTCGGAATCGGCTCGGTGGTTGCCGCCGACATGGTCGCTCCCAACAAGCGGGCCGGTGCCATCGCGATGATGTTCGCGGGCCTGACCATCGCCAATGTCCTCGGCGTTCCGTTCGGCACGCTGCTGGGCCAGCAACTCGGATGGCGCTCGACGTTCTGGGCCATCACCGTCATCGGGGTCATCGCCCTGATCGGAATTGCAGCACTTGTCCCGACGACGCCCGCAAGCACGACCGGCGGCGGATTGCGCGGAGAGTTGGGGGCGTTCCGCAACAAGCAGGTTTGGCTCTCGATCGCCATCACCATCCTCGGCTACGGCGGAATGTTCGGAGCCTTCACCTACATCGCCTTCACACTCACCGAGGTAACGGGATTCGCGACGTCCAGCGTTCCGTGGCTGCTCATCCTCTTCGGCTCGGGCCTGTTCGTCGGTAACTTCCTCGGCGCCAAGGCTGCCGACCGCTCGCTGACGAAGGCACTGGTCTGGATACTCGCGATCCTGACCGTCGTTCTGATCGTGTTCGCCGCCACCGCTGAGAGCAAGGTCATGACCGTGATCTCGCTGTTCTTCATGGGCGCCTTCGGTTTTGCGACGGTTCCCGGTCTGCAGATGCGGATCATGAACTACGCATCGGCAGCACCGACCATGGCCTCAGGTGCCAACATTGCTGCCTTCAATGTCGGCAACGCGCTCGGTGCGTGGCTGGGCGGAATCACCATCGCCGCGGGACTCGGGTTCACCTCCCCGATCTGGATGGGAGCGGCAGTCACCGTCGCCGGTCTGCTGGTCTTGATCGTCGCGGCGAAGATCGACCGCCCGGCAGCGTCAGAGCAGCAGGCTCCGAGCACCTCGCTGCACCCGAGCGCCGCCTGAACCTGGCCACTGCGCTCTGACCCCATCGCGTGAACGTATCGCTCCCCTTGTCCAACAAGGGGAGCGATACGTTCACGCGGGTCAGGTGAGGCGGAATTCGGCCGTCACCCCGGAGAAGGGCGTGATCGCGCCGCTACCCCGAGCCTTCGATGCGCCGAAGTGTTGGACTCGATACGTACCCGCCGGAGTATCGGCCGGAACATCCCACGTGATGCGAACGACGGAGCCGTTGCTCCCGACCCGGCGCCAGTGCAGTTTGGTGGACCAGTCGTTGTCGTCGGCCACGCGCGTCCAGGATCCGCCGGTATTTCGCTGGATCTCGTAGAAGGTCCCGTTTCGGTGAGTGTCGTTCTTGGGGTGGCCGGTGACGAACTCGACGGCAACCTGCCCACCCGGTGAGGTGTCGCCGGGCTGGACGGTTGCATCGCCGAATTGTGTTCCTGGCAAAGGCTCGTCGAAGTCGACGCCAGGTCCGAAGCTGGGTTGGAACCCGGACAGGTCGGCGGGCGCGGGCCCGCGAGGAGGTTCGGTGCCGTCGCGCATCGCGGCTGCGAGAGCGGAGTACCCCTGCTGATAGGCCGGCAGCGTGTAACGGCCGAACATCGTCGAACCGCCCTCGTACTGCTGCGAATCGTATTCCTGTGGTGTGGTGCAGTAGCTCGAGTACGAGTTCGCGTATCCCTGGAAGATGACGTTCTCGAGGGGAACCCCAAGCTCCTCGGCGACGGTTCGACGCACTCGTAAACCGGAGACGATGGTGAATTCCGCAGGGCCACCGACGATGTAGAACTGACCGATCCGCAGGATCTGGATCTTCAGTACGTTCGGCACCCATCCGCCCGGTGGCAGCAGGCCGACCGGAACGACTACGAGTTTGGGCGCCTGTGCATCCTGAAGCCATTGAGGCACAGGAGCATCCATACCGCCCAGGGCGTCGATCATGGGGTTTCGGGTGCCCTCGGGGAAGATCGGGATTGCCGGTCCGTCCTCGACGCTTCCGGCGCTCATTGCCGCACCGATCGCGGCCGGAGCGGTGCGGTGCTCGCGTCCGTCGGGGGTGAATCTTCCGCTCACCACCTGATTTGCCATGTCCAGGTACATGATCCGACTGTCGACGCCACCGGTGACGGTGTCGGACGCCGCGTCGAAGGCAGTTTGAGCTGCCGCTACCTGGCGCAGCCCGATGATGCGTGCGTTCTCGAATTCGTCTTCCGTCGGTCCGCGTCCGGGCTCGAGGAAGAGGTTGGGTGACATGTCGCCGCTGTTGGTCTGCGGAAAAGCAGCAATGAAGCTGGTGTTGCCGTCGAGGTAGCGCACGCCCTGGTCGTCGTGCTCCCAGAAGTACGCCGCGGCGCCCTTGTTGTCCCCGGAGATGAGATGGTTCTCGTTCGTGAGCGAGGCGCAGTGGGTGGCGAACCAGTTGATCGCTCCGATGTCCTTGCTGCCCCGGCTGATCCGCATGACACGCATGTGGTGATCGTTGCCACCGGGGTAGTAGGCTTTGTCTTCTTCAGGATTGAGGTCGAACGCCACTCGCGAGCGGTTGACGCTGGCATCGGTGAGATCGGAACGGCCAAAGCGAACCGTGCCAGGCGCCAGGTTCTCGTGCGCAGCGCTGATCGCCTCGACCATGCCGTTGACCTCGGCTTCGAACACCTGCAGTTCGAAGCCGAGAACTGCGAGGTTGTACGCGTAGTTGTGCGAGGCCCCGCCACATGCCGCGTGTGAATGGATGGCCGTCAACATGACGTTGCGTTCGGTGTAGATGTCACCGAACCTCCCGGCCAGTCGGCGCAGGACCTCGTCGTGAACGGACTGGAAGATCATGCAGTTGTCGACGCACACGTAGGCGACCCGCGACCCGCTGGACTCGAAGATGAAGGCGCGTGCGCGCATTCGCTGGTGCAGGCCTTCGGCGCGTTGATCGAAGCTCGAGTAGCCCATCATGCCGACTTCGGCGACAGGTCCGGTCACGTCGGAAATTCCGACGCCCACCTGCAGTGACGCCGACGACTTGTCGGTGCGTGCGGGTGAAACGGAGCGTGCCGGCGAAGCTGCGACGGCCTGGCTCGTCGACAGAGCGGCGAGCGCAGGTGCGGCGGCAGCGCCTGCCAGTACGGTGCGTCGGGTGATCTGCACGAGTGTCCTTTCGGGCGGTCTGACGCGAGTTGGTCAACCGTCCAGGAGTGTAGCCCGAGTCACACGTGACCGAAAGGGGTGCCGTCGGCCGACACTCAGATCGTTGTGGCCTCCCCGAACGTCATCGCCAGGTTTTTGATGGTCGTGGTCATCAGTGCCCGGCGGGGGAGTCCCAGTTTCCGAAGTTCTGCCGCCATCGGGTGACTCCCCAGCTGAACCTCGGCTCCACCAGGGCGCGATTTGACGCCGGTCGGCGCCATGTCCCACGACGTGCACCTGGTGGCGCCGTCGAGATGCGAGTATGCGGCCAATGACATGTTGGCTCCACCGCCCGGCACGCTGACGCCGGACTTCACACTCAACTGCGTGATGAGTTTGCCGTCGCGCGAGACGGATCCGCGCTTGACCGAGCCGACGTGCTCGGTGTCGAACTCGGCGAGCACCTTCGGGAATCCCCAAATCTCCCGGCCGGCGGCCTTGGTGAACTCGCCGTCCACCGGCAATTCGTGGATGAGCGCCCCCGCAGTCCCGGCAGCGAGCGAACGAAGATCTCCCAGCACCGAAGTGTCCGGGGGCGCAGTGTGGCTGCGCACCATGTATGTCACTCCGAATTCGTTGTACGGACCCAGGTCCCCGTCGATGTAGTCGACAAAAACCAGCCCGCAGAGCGCCCGGCCGGGACGGTATTGGAGGACGGTCAAGCCGGTGTAATCGATGATCGACTGCGCCGTTGCGCTGGGTACCGAGTACAACGCCATGAAGGCTGACGCGGTGCGAACTTCGACGGGCATCTCGACCCTCTTGCCCAGAATCGTGTAGCTCATGGCGCTACCACCCCGCGGAGTCCGTCGGAGCCGTAGACGGGTTCGAGCATCGAGCGGAAATCCGGTCCGCGGCGCAGCATTTGGCCTCCGTCGACGTTGATGATCTGCCCGGTGATCCAGGTGGAATGCGGTCCCAGGAGAAAGGAAGCGAGTCCGGCGACGTCTTCGACCTCGCCGACGCGTTCGAGCGGAGTGTTTGCCAGGTAGTCGTCCAGGATGGCGCCACCGTCGGTGATGAGCGCGACCAGATCCGTTCGGGTCAGCCCTGGCCGGATCGCATTGACACGAATGTTGCTGGCGCCCAGTTCGTCTGCCGCCAACTGCACCAGGTGGTCCACGCCGGATTTCGAGACGCCGTACGCGCCGAACCAGCGATGTGTGTTGCTGCTGGCGATCGACGAGATCGCAACGATGGATCCGCCGCCTCCGGCCACCAGCGCCCGAGCGCCGTGCTTGATCGTCAGCATGGTCCCCGTGACGTTGAGGTCGACGGTGCGACGCCACGCGTCGACGTCGAGTTGCGTGACCGGTGCGATGGTTTCGTTCCCACCTGCGCAGGCCACGACTCCGTCGAGCTTTCCGGTGGCGGACACCGCCGCGGCGACAGCGGCGACGACGTCCGTCTCGATCGTGACGTCGGCAGGGGAGACGCTGACCGATCCTGCCGGACTCGACTGCCGGATCGATTCGGCGGCAGCATCAAGTTTCTCCTTGTTTCGTCCGCAGATCGTGACGTGAGCGCCGGACGCAACCAGCGAACGCGCGATGCCCAGACCGATGCCACTACCGCCGCCGGTCACCAGTATCGATGTGCCGGCGAAAGTGGGTATGCCCGCTGAGGCGGTGTCGTCGTCCATGCGTGTCTCCTGGTCGTTGCTCCGGCGGGCTCGCGTGCTGCTTCTGGAGGTTTTCCGGTTCGGCTTCGGTGAAAACGCCCCACGCTATATAGGAACAGGTTCTACTTATTGAGGCAAGGGTTGTGCGAGAGGCGGAGTGATGGCTACCAGACCGACCTTCGATTTGATCGACGGGCGCTTCTACAGCGGAGACCTCGGCAATGTGCGCGACGCGTACGCGTGGATGCGCGATCACGAGCCCGTGTACCGAGACGACGCCAACGGAATCACCGCGGCCGCAAGCTACGACGCCGTCGTCGCAGCCGAGCGGGATCCCGAACTGTTCTCCAACGCCGGTGGCATCCGCCCCGAAACCGGTCCGTTGCCGCAGATGATCGACATGGACGACCCGCAGCACCTCACACGTCGACGCTTGGTCAACGCGGGTTTCACACGTAAGAAAGTCGAAGCCAAGGCCGGCCGTATCCGGGAGATCAGCGATCAACTGATCGACGCCGTCTTGAAAAAGGAGAAGCCGACTTCGTCGCAGACCTGGCAGCACCGCTGCCGATGGCCGTCATCGGCGACATGTTGGGTGTCCGCCTCGAGGAACGCGCGATGTTTCTGCGGTGGTCGGACGATCTGGTGAAGGCATTGGGAAGCAACGCTTCCCAGGAGCAACTGCAGGCCATGATGGCTGCGTATGTCGATTTCACCGCGTACATGATGCGAACCATCGCCGAGCGGAGGAGCGACCCTGCCGACGATTTGGTGAGCACGTTGATTCACAGTGAGGTCGACGGCGAGGCCCTCTCCGATCAGGAAATCGTCAACGAATCCCTGCTGATCCTGATCGGCGGTGACGAGACCACACGGCACGTGCTCAGCGGCGGCATGGAACAGTTGCTGCGCCATCCGGACCAGCATCGAGCACTGGTCGACGATCCCGATGCCATTCCGTTGGCGATGGAGGAGATGCTGCGGTGGTCCTCGCCCATCAAGAACATGGCTCGAACCCTGACCCGTGACACCGATTTCTTCGGTGCGCAGCTGAAGGCCGGAGAGAAGATGCTGCTGCTCTTCGAATCGGCAAATTTCGACGAGTCTGTGTTCCTGAACGCCGAACAATTCGATATCGGCCGCACGCCGAACCCACACGTGGCCTTCGGCTTCGGAACTCACTTCTGTCTGGGCAATCAGCTGGCCAGGTTGGAGGGACGGATCATGTTCGAGCAACTGTTCGCCAGGCTGGCGGACATGGCACTTGCCACCGACGCACCGTTGCAGCGGCGCGCCGCAAACTTCGTGTCCGGACTCGAATCGATGCCGGTGCGGTTTACGGCTTCGGCGCCGTCAGCCGGGTAGTTGGCAGTTGGGAGGCGCAGCGTCTTCGGAGAGGGGGCTCCCCGCCGGATTGACGTAAATGACCTCGAGAACCAGTGGTGTTGTCTGAGAGTTGTTTCCGATGTGCACATGATCAGAACCGCTGGGTTCGATCAATGTATTTCCGGCGCTGTAGATCCCGTCGACGGAGCAATCGGATCGGTAGTGGCTCAGCGTGCCCTGCGCGATCAGTGCGTAGAGCGTCCCGTCGTGGAAGTGCCAACCGGTGGAACCGCCTGGGTCGATGGTGATCTGGCGCAGGATGTAATCCTTGCCGTCGAAAGTCACTTGCCCGAGGATTTCACCGTGCACCCCCGTGCTCGGTGTTGCCGACGCATTGATCGGCGTCAGAGACAGCCCGATCGCTGCGGACACTGCAAGCAGAACCTGATGACGTTTACGCATGAGCGGCCCTCCCAGACGGATGTGCTCCTGAGTGTCCTCCGTCGATGCCTGGTTTATCCCAGTTTTCGAGGATCCAGCACTGCGAAGGCAGAGGTATGCCCTTGAGAGGCGGTTACGCTCGTGCCATGCAGCAAGTCGCGACGAGGCGCCGGAGCCAGCCGCCGCCTGCGCGCTTCATGTTCGAGGCATTGATCGATCCGTACCGCCAGCCCGCCCGGCGCTGGCTGGAACTGCTCGAGACCGAGGTCGAACCGGAGATCGTCAGGGCCGTAGAACCGGAGCTGGTGATCTGGTCGTCGATCTGGCCGGACCGCCCCGACGCCGTCATCCGATTCGACATCGAGGCGGTCGGAAACAGCACTATGCTGCGTTGGACGCTCTTCTTGGACGATCCGATACCGCCCGAGGCAGAGGTTGTCAGCATGCGAAAGCGGCTCAATACCTTGATAAATGCGAATCTCAGGTTCACTTTCGGCCAGTGAGTTGATCACTGCCGCATTACTTGGTGTCGACTCGGCCGATCGGGTCGGCGTTGTCGCTGAATGCGGCCCGGGCCGCTGGCCAGCTGGTCTCATCGACGCGCAACGCGGTCCGAAGGTAGGCAGTACTCATCCTTTGGATGGCGGCGACCCGCTCGGGGTTTTCGTCAGTGGTCTCGGCGACTTCGTATCCGACGATTCCGCCGAGTGCGTGCTCGGCACCGTAGAAGGTCAGGAGGTCGGTGGCTCCGGGGCTGTGCGTGTAGGCGTCGGTGAACCAGTCAGGTCCGCGGCTGGACATCTTGGACTGGTCGTGGTCGCCCGCGACGACGAGTGTCGGCGTTGTCAGTTCCTGGAACGAGGGGCGCATGAACGGGAAGTTCGCCTGTGCGAACGGATGTAGGTTCGCGCCGAGACCGGTTGCTGCGAACAGGATTCCCGCGGTGACGCGACTGTCGGACATGTCCTGGCCGACCTGGCCGGCCTCGTCGAAGATCCGTGCTCCGAGGAGCGACTGAGCGGTTTGCCCACCCCAGGAGTGACCCGTGGCGGCAATTCGACTGCGGTCGATGCGGCCGGCAAGTCCGGGCACGGCAAATTCGATGGTGTCGAGCTGATCAAGGATGCGTGTGAGATCCGCGATCCTCTCGGTCCAGATCGTCGGGAAAACCGGGTGGTCGAACCCGAAACCGTTCCGGCGCGAGTCCAGATGTGTCGGCTGGATCACCACGAATCCGTGGGATGCCCAGAATGCCGTGAGTGGCGAGTATCCATCGAGGTTCCAGCCGTTGCCGTGGGAGAACACCACAACGGGGAGGTTCGTGCCTGCTGCCGGAGCAGACACACGTACTTCCAGCGGGACAGGTCGATCGGGGGCGAACAATTCGACGGGGGCAACGGAGACGACCGGGGTGCCGGCGCCGATGATGCCGTTCAGCGTGTCGATCATTGATGAGGTCATGGCAAGTTCCTTGCTGAGGCTGCACCCTGCGATACTGGTTATCGGAGCGTCGCTCCGCAACATTACGGAGCGTTGTTCCGTAATGCAAACATATGTCGTGAGTCAGCGAGGAGTGCACATGGCTGATGCCCAGGACGAGCAGTCGCGCGTCGCGTCTCCCAAGCAAGTCGGTCGCCCACGTCGGAGCGAGCAGGCGCTGCTCGACGCGGCGGCAGCAGTGTTCGTAGAGTCCGGGGTCGACGCTCCGGTGCGGGAGATTGCGGCGAAGGCCGGCGTCGGCATGGGGACGATCTACCGACACTTCCCGACGCGTCCCGAGTTGGTGGTCGCCGTATACCGACACCAAGTCGAGGCGTGTGCGGACGCAGGCCCACAGATGCTCGCGGAGAGTGCAACGCCCGAGGCGGCTTTGCGGGCATGGGTGGCTTTGTTCGTGGAGTTCCTGGTCACCAAGCATGGGCTCGCCGGCGCACTGCAAGGAGACAGCGCCGGGTCCGACGCTCTGCACACCTACTTCGTCGACCGCCTCGTCCCGGTATGTGACGCCCTCCTCGCGGCGGCGCTCGAGTCCGTTGGCACTGCTTCGCGGGTCGATGCGTACAACGTGCTCAAAGGCATCGGGAACCTTTGTATCGGTGCTGGGTCCGATGACCGGTACAAGGCAGAGGTCCTTGTACAACTATTCATCTCGGGCGTACTCGCGCGAGAGGTTCGCTGACGCTCGGCTCAGTCAGATCAGCTCCGGATTCTCGGCGTACACCTCCTCGAGGATCGACATGTCGAACAGTTGGTCTGCCGTAATCTCCAGCCCCGCTTTCGACAGTGCCGCGATGTTCTGCTCGATCAGTTGTGGTGTCATCGTGAACAACCCGTTGGCTTTGGTATCTGCCGACACCACCAGATCGTTCTGTGCGGTGGCTTCCTTGATCTGCTCTTCGAGTTCGAGGTTCTGGTCCTTGCCGTAGACCTCGACGGCAAGCCGTGCCGACTCCGCCGGATCGGCGACCGCATCCTTCCATCCTTGGATCTCGGCCTTCAGGAATGCCTTGAGCTTGTCTCTCTCGTTGTCGATGGTGGACTGGAGAACCGTGAACGATTCGGCGACCAACGGCAGGTTGTAGTCCGCGAAGAGGAAGTGGGCGTTGGGGAAACCTTTGGCGGCCAGTGTGATCGGCTCGTTGGTCACGTAGGAAACCCAGCCGTCCACCTCGCCGTTCGCCAAGGGGCTCGGATCGAACTGTGCGGGCACGATCGTCATCTGGCTTTCGGTCAGTCCATTTGCTGCCAGGAGCGCTCCGAAGACGAGCTGATTGGAATCCTGGACGCCGATCTTCTTGCCGATCATGTCCTGGGGTGAGTTGATCGGTGCCGCAGCGGAACTGACTATCGCAAACGGATTCTTCTGGAATGTCGCCCCGACGATCTTTGCCTCCAGCCCGTCGAGCACGGCGGGGGCTGTGAGCTGCGGTGCGGACATTCCGATCCACACCTTGCCGGTGTCCAAGCCTGCTTCGACGCCGGTGCCGGCTGCGCCACCTGCCACCAGGTCGACATTCCCGAAGCCTGCATCCTTGTAGTAGCCCTTGTCGAGAGCGAAGTACTCGCCCGCGAACTCGATGTTCTTGATCCAGGACAACTGCACTGCAACTGTTCCGAATTCGGAACCGTCGTCCGTGGTTCCGCCACTCGAACTGCTGGAGTCACTGCTACACGCGAGCAATGACGCACTACCGGCGACTGCGATGCCGGTCAGCGCGGAGTAGCGGAAGAAGGCCCTGCGGTCCAGCTGGCGGACGGGCTTGAATGGCGTCATGAATCGGAACACTAGGGCCAGTCGGTTTCGTTCAGTTTGCTTGGGAGACAGAGTTTGTTGAGGTCGTGTTAACAGATGTCACGACTTGCCCGCCGAGGGGCCGAAACGAGACAGAGCGATGCTTTCGAAGATTCCGACCACGGCGTAGAGGATGATCGACACCACGGTGATCACCACGATCGATGCCCACAGTTCGTTGTACTGATAGCGCGGAATGGCTTTGATCATGCTCGAACCCAAACCTTGGCCGCTACCGAGCCATTCGCCGATCAGTGCTCCGATCAAGGCGCCGGGTACGGACACCCTAGCGGCGGCGAATACCGCCGGAAGTGCGGACGGTACGGACACCATTCGCAGTGCCGTCCAACGACTCCCGCCGTACGCGGCAATGAGGTCTTGTGCCTGAGCCGGAGCGGCGCGCAGACCGACCATGATCATGACGAGGGCTGGAAAGAACACCACAATCGCAACCATGACCGTCACACCCACGATTCCGCGCCCGAATATCAGGACGATGATCGGGGTCATCGCAACGAGAGGAACAGATCGTAGAAGCATCGCAACGGGCATGAAAGTCTGTTCGACAGTACGCGAAACGACAAAAATGGATGCGACCACGAGCGCAGCAGTCATTCCGACGGCAAAGCCGACACCGGCGTCGCGCAGAGTGATGAACAGGTTGTCGACGATGCCCGAACGCGCATCGGCAGATTTCGGCCCGGAGAACAGATACTCCCAGACGTCGGCCGGCGTCTTTCCTACACGCGGCCCGACCTGGGGGAAGGCGTTGAGAAAGACCACCCAGATGACAAGCAACAGCGCCGAGGCAATGGCAATGGGAGCCAGGAATCTCAATGTTCCTCGTAGCGCGGTCATTTCTGTTCTCCCGGAGCGCTGGTCCATGGCGTGACGAGTCGGGCGATCGCTGCGACGACGGCGTATCCCAGGCCGGCGAGCAAGGCGGCGGCGATAGCCATACCCCAGGTTCGCGGGACGTTGTACGACGTCTGAGCGGCCGTGAGTGCGACGCCGATCCCGCTGTCCACCCCGCCGAGATACTCACCGAGAATTGCACCCAGTACGGCCGAAGGTGCAGCAATCTTGAGGGCAGCAAAGGTGCTCGGAAGTGCGCTCACAAGTTGAACTTTGGTGAACTTTTGCCAACGCCCACCGCCGTAGGCGGCGACGAGATCGAGGCTCGTCTTGTCTGCCGATCTCAGGCCCGCAAGCGTGCCGACCATCGTGGTGAAGAAGCAGTACATCGCTGCGAGAAAGATCGTGGGGGTCCGGCCGCCGAAGACCACCAGGATGATCGGGCCGAGCGCCAACAACGGTGTGCAGTAGCTCAGGATTGCCAATTGCGTGGCCAACCCCTCGATGGGTGGAATGAGAACGACAAGCACGGCAAGCGTGATCGCCAGCAGGTTTCCCCAGAGAAAGCCCTGTAGCGCACCGGACGCCGTGACGGTGAAATTGGGTCCGTACAGCGACCAGCCGTCGTCGAACATTGTCGAGACAACCACCCACGGCGTCGGAATCGTGCCTCCCGCAACACCGGCGGCGGCGAGAATCCACCAGAGAGCGATCAGTCCGCAGATGCCGACTGCACCGCCGAACCATGTCGGACGCTTCAATCGGATCCGGCGCGGTGCTGATGGCTGCGCCGCTGCGGCCGCGACGTTCTCGATATCGGTGATGGTCATGCGACGCCTGCTTTTCCGAAGAGCAGTCCGGAGAGGTAGTCGTGGATCTCGTGGAACTCGGGTGTCCGCATCATCTCAGGCGTCCGCGGGCGCGGCAGGTCGATTGGAACAACTTCGAGGACGCGTCCGGGCCGCGGCGTCATGACAGCGACGACGTCCGAGAGGAACACAGCCTCGGCGATACCGTGCGTCACCATCAACGTGGTGGCCGGCTTCTCGGTCCAGATCCTGAGCAATTCGATGTTGAGCCGTTGTCTGGTCATGTCGTCGAGCGCGCCGAACGGCTCGTCGAGTAGTAGGACGCTCGGCTTGACGACGAGTGATCGTGCGATCGACACACGCTGACGCATACCGCCGGACAATTGAGCGGGCTTGGCCTTCTCGAATCCTTCCAGGCCGACGAGAGCGATCAGGTCGGCGATCTGGTCGGGGTCGGGATCGATGCCGGCAACCTGAAGCGGCAGTTTGATGTTGGAGGTCACCGTCCGCCACGGCAGTAAAGCCGAATCCTGGAAGGCGATTCCGAGTTCGCGACGCTTGCGCAACTCGGCGGGGGACTGCCCGTTGACAAGGGCCGTTCCCGACGTCGGAGTATCGAGGCCCGCGAGAATGCGGAGAACGGTGGACTTCCCGCAACCGGACGGCCCGAGCAGAGACAGAAACGAGCCTTCGCTGGTTTGGAGGGACACGTCGGTCAGTGCGGTCACCGACCGACGACCCATCTCGAAGGTCTTGCCGAGGCCGGAGATGTCGAGACCGGTTCCAGCGGGGCGAGGTGTGGCGGTGGGACTGGTCATTCCCGCACAGTACGAACGTCCGGTTGCGGTCATGTTGCCTGCGCGTCACCGCTGCGTGAGGCTGGTTCGGCACGTCATGTCACAGCGCCGTGGTGAGATGGACCTCTGGACGGAGTGACGGGAGCGAAGATTGCTGAAGTTGTACCGGGCCGAGCGTTCGGACACCTTGGTCTCGGCGTTGGCCACGCTCCTCCGTACCCCGCTGTCGGATCCATTCGCCCGGGAAACTGTGGCGGTGCCGGCCAAGGGCGTCGAGCGTTGGCTCAATCAGCGGCTGTCCTCCCAGCTAGGCACGTCCGGACCGTCAGCAGTGGACGGAATTTCTGCGAACATCGCGTTTCCTTCACCCGCGCGCCTGGTCGCGGAGTCCGTGGCCGCGGTCAGTGGAATCACGGCTGACGACGACCCGTGGTCGCCGACGCGATTGGTGTGGACGGTTCTCGAAGTGATCAACGAGTCCCTTGGCGAGCCCTGGTGCGGAGTCCTGGCGAAACATCTCGAAGGCCATCGTGAAGGTCGACGGTTTGCCTCCGCCACACATGTCACCGAACTCTTCCGCAGTTATGCCGCGCAACGCCCGCAGATGCTGATCGACTGGGCCGCCGGGCGGTTGACCGACGGACACGCATTGGCGCTGTCGGAGGATTTCGAATGGCAGGCACGTCTGTGGTGCATCGTCGCGGACAAGATCGCGGTTCCGGGGCCCGCAGAGCGACTGGGGCAAGTGAGCCGCGCACTGGTCGAGGACCCGGCCTTGGTCGACCTACCGGAACGCCTGTCGGTCTTCGGGCCGACACGGCTGCCGGTCGATCAGCGAATGATCTTGAGCGCACTCAGTGCGAATCGGGACGTCCACGTCTGGCTCCCGCATCCCAGCCCCGCGTTGTGGAACAAGATGAGCTCGCGCATGCAGCCTCGAAGTGAGAGCACGATCCGTCGTGCGGAAGACGGGTCGGCCCTGATATCCGCCAATCCGTTGCTGTCGAGTCTTGCTCGCGACGTTCGTGAACTACAGATCAGCCTCGGCGCCGCCGAGTTCGAGTCGGTGCATCTTCCCGAACCAGCCGGCCCGAAATCCCTCCTGGCGACGGTCAAAGCCGACGTCATCGCAGATCGTGCTCCCAGCGCTTCAGCGGAACCCGATGGGACAGTTCAGGTCCACGCTTGCCACGGGCCGGCACGGCAAGTCGAGGTGCTCCGCGAATGTCTGCTCCGATTGTTCGAGGACGACCCGACATTGCAGCCGCGCGACATACTCGTGATGTGCCCGGACGTCGAAACTTACTCACCTTTGGTTCGTGCGGCGTTCGGGCAGGGCGTCCATGGTCACCCCGGGCATCTTCTGCGAGTTCGTCTGGCAGACCGCGGATTACGTCAGACCAATCCGGTTCTTGCAGTTCTCGGATCTCTGCTCGAATTGGCCGACGGCAGGGCCACCGCCAGTGAGGTTCTCGACCTTGCTGCGACTCAGCCTGTCCGCACGCGTTTTTCGTGGGGTGACGACGAGTTGGAGAGATTGCGGGAGTGGACGACGGAAGCGGGTGCTCGCTGGGGAATCGGCAGTCGCCAGCGTGCCACGTTCGGTCTCGACGCGTTTCCGCAGAACACCTTCAACACCGCCATGGACCGAATCTTGTTGGGGGTCAGCGCGGACGAGTCGGAAAACGCCTGGTTGGATCTCGCGCTGCCACTCGATGACGTGGACGGCACCGACATCGATCTGAGTGGACGTTTCGCAGAATTCGTCGATCGCCTGGCCGTCTCGCTTCGCGACCTTGCCGGCCCGCATTCGCCGGCCGAATGGCTTCGCGTGCTGATGCGGGCTCTGGATCTGCTGACCGACACAGTACCCGCCGATTCCTGGCAGAGCGCGGGGGCACACCGCGAGTTGGTAGCTGCTGTCGAATTCGGCGGAGAGACGGTGTTACGTCTGGCCGATGTTCGCGCGATGCTCTCGCGCAGCCTCGCGGGCAGACCTACGCGTGCCAATTTCCGAACCGGCGAACTGACGGTGTGCACGATGGTTCCGATGCGTTCGGTGCCGCATCGCGTCGTCGTGCTGATCGGGCTCGACGACGAGGTCTTCCCCCGAACCGGTGGAGTCGACGGTGACGACATCTTGTCCCGTGATCCCGTTGTGGGGGAGCGTGATCTGCGCAGTGAAGACAGGCAACTGCTTCTCGATGCCGTGATGTCTGCGGGTGAGCACCTGTTGCTGTTGTATACCGGTGCCGATCCGGTCACCGGTGTCGTGAGACCGCCGGCGATCCCCCTCAGCGGTCTCCTCGACGTACTCAGCGCGACGGTGGGTCCCGATGCGATGAACGGAGTGCTCACACGGCATCCGTTGCAGTCGTTCGACAATCGAAATTTCTCACCGGACAAGCCGTTCAGCTTTGACACGGCAGCCCTGGCCGGTGCGAGGGCTGCCGCCGGAACACCGATCGAATTGCCGACAGTCTTGTCGGCCGATCTACCCGAGGTGCATCCGAAGGAAGTGAACCTCGCCGACCTGGTGAACTTCCTCGTACACCCCGCCCGTGGTTTTCTGCGCCAACGCCTCGGCGTCCGGGTACCGGAACTCGACGACGACATCGCGGATTCGCTGGCAACCGAGCTCGATCCGCTGTCCACCTGGGCTCTGGGTGATCGAATGCTTCTCTCGCGCTTGGCTGGTCGCAGCTCCGCAGATTTCCGTGCAGCCGAGTGGCGCCGCGGTACTTTGCCTCCGTACAACCTGGGCGCCACGGTTCTGGGCAACGTCGAGTGGGTAGTAGACCAACTTGCCGGTCTTGCCTTGCCGCACCTCGGCGGCGACGCCGAGGCCGTCGACGTCGACATTGATCTCGGGGACGGGCGCCGACTCACCGGAACGGTGACCGGGGTGCACGGTAATTCAGTGGTTCGGGCGTCGTATTCCTCACTGGCGCCCAAACATCGGATGACGGCCTGGATCAACCTGCTCGCCCTGAAAGCTCACGGACGACCCGGTGCGCTTGATGCAGTGTCCATCGGAAGGGGTCGGGGAAAGATAGCAGCGGCGCGATCAGTGCTCGATGCGCCAGGTAACGCCGTCGAACTCCTGAAGCAGCTGGTGGACCTTCGCGAGCGGGGACTTCAGCGACCGTTGCCGATGTGGGCCGCCACGTCAGCCGAATACGCGCGCCGACGCTTCGGCGGCGAGTCGGTCGACGATGCGACAAACGGAGCGGACACCCAGTGGACCGGACAGTACGGCGAGATGATCGATCCAAGCAACGCTTACGTTTTCGGTGAGGCACGAACACTTGCGGAGCTGGCGGCGGACCCGCCGTCGGACGACGAGTTCGTCTGGGCCGAGGAACCGACTCGGTTCGGAGTTCTCGCCCGACGACTGTGGGATCCGTTGCTGACCAACGAAAGAGCGGAGTAACCCGTGGACTTCGATCTTTTGGGGCCACTGCCTACCGGTACCACGGTGTTGGAAGCGAGCGCCGGAACTGGCAAGACCTACGCGATCGTCGGACTCGCGACCCGTTGTGTTGCCGAAGGTCTCGCTGACATATCGCAAGTTCTGCTGGTGACATTCAGCAGGGCCGCCACTCAGGAACTTCGTGAGCGTGCCAGGGAGAGGTTTGCCGGAGTGTCCGCCGCTCTAGTCGACCCAGAGGCGGCACGGCGGTCGGAAGATGATCTGGTGGCCTACCTCGCCACAGCTGACGACGAGGAGATCGGCGTTCGGCGTCGTCGACTCCTGCGTGCCCTCGCGGAGTTCGACGCCGGCACCATCACGACTACCCACAGTTTCTGCCAGCGGATGCTCGACGGTCTCGGCATCGCCGGGGAACGTGAGCCGGACACAACTTTTGTGGAGTCGGTCGACGACCTGATCAGTGAGGTTGTCTCGGATTTGTACCTCAGCCGCTACAGCCGGACGGACTCGTCTCCACCGTTCTCCACGAAGGATGCGCTCGCCATTGCGCGAAGCGCAGTCGGCGATGGTCAGGCAATTCTCGAACCCGATGGCGAGGAGGAGACCGCACCCGGACAGCGCGTCCTGTTCGCGGCTGCTGCTCGTGTCGAGGTCGAACGACGTAAGCGGATCAAAGGAATTCGCGACTTCAACGATCTGCTGACGCTGTTGCACGGTGTATTGACGGATCCGGAATACGGCCCCGTCGCGTGCCGTCGGGTGCGCGAGAAGTTCAAGGTCGTGCTGATCGACGAGTTCCAGGACACTGATCCGTTGCAGTGGGACATTCTGCGGTTGGCCTTCCACGGACACACCACCCTGGTCCTGGTCGGTGATCCCAAACAGGCCATCTATGCGTTCCGCGGGGCAGAAGTCCTGAGTTATCTCGATGCGGTCAATCAGGCGGATGCGCACCAGGAGTTGACCACCAATTGGCGTAGCGACCCAGGGTTGTTGGCGGCACTCGAACACCTCTACGGCGGCGCCGCACTCGGTAACGAGGGCATCGTCGCGCATCCGGTGGAGGCGTCTCACAAGAAGTCTCGGTTGTCCGGCCCGGTGCCGATGCGTGTGCGCCATCTACCGCGAACCGGAGCCGGACCGCTTAATCGTTCAGGATTTCCGGCCGTCGGCAGACTTCGCAGTCGCGTCGCGGACGACGTCGCAGCAGACGTGGTCGGTCTGCTGGGCAGCGATGCCCGATTAGCCGTCGACGGTGATCCGCGACCGGTCGAACCGGGAGACGTCGCGGTGTTGGTACGCACCCACAAGCACGTGGCGATGATTCGCGATGCTCTCGATGCCGTAGGTGTACCTTCCGTGTTGACCGGCGGGTCCAGTGTTTTCGCAACACCCAGTGCGACGCAGTGGCTGTGGCTGCTGCAGGCGATCGAGCAGCCCCATCGCTCCGATCGTGTCCGGTTGACGGCCCTCTCCCCGATTTTCGGGCGCACCTCCGAAGAACTGGATACGGACGGCGACAACGTCGTCGCCGAACTCGCGGGTCAACTGCGCTCCTACTCCGGGTTGTTTGCGCGCGTCGGGTTCGCGGCTGTGTTCGAAAGGATCTCTGCCGAAACAAATCTGGAGAAGCGTGTACTCGCGGCCCCTTCCGGCGAACGAGATTTCACCGATCTGCGGCACGTCGCACAACTTCTCGGTCGCGTCGCCACCGAGGAAGCGTTCGGGTTGAGCGCACTGGTTCGCTGGCTTTCCGACCGGATCAAAGACCCGACGTCCGGGAGTGCCACCGACCGAAGCCGTCGCCTCGACAGTGACGCTGCCGCAGTGCAAATCGCGACGGTGCACGCCACCAAAGGGCTCGAGTTCCCGATCGTTTACGTCCCGTTCAGTTGGGAGAGCGTGGGCGGCTTCAACTCGCCGACGCAACTGTTGCACGACCCGGAGGGACGCCGCATCCTCGACGTCGGTGGGCAGGAAGGACCGGGGTACAACGCCAGAAAGACTGTTGCGGAGGCCGAAGAAGCGGGCGAAGAACTGCGGCTGCTGTACGTGGCGCTGACCCGGGCGCAGTGCCAACTAGTGCTCTGGTGGGCGCCAAGCTACGGGACCTCGCGCTCGCCACTGCACCGGTTGATGCTCGGACGTACACCCGGCATCGCCGAACCTGCTCGGGTAGTGAAGGTGCTCGACGACGGTACAACCGCAGCACGTCTCGCAACCTGGCCGGCAGCAGCGTCCGACGTGATCTCGGTGGAACCAGTTGGTCCACATCCGCCCTCGCCCGTCCAGTGGTCCAGAGCAGCCGCGGATGTGTCCGAACTGGCCGCGGCGCGTTTCGGTCGAGACCTGGACACTCTGTGGCGTCGTACGTCGTACTCGGCACTCACCGCCGGAGCTCACCACGCGGTCACGACCACCGACAGTGAAGTCGAGGATCCCGAAAAGGACGACGAGCCGGACGATTCCGTAGACATCGGGACTGTCGCCCCCTCCCCACTGGAGGCGTTGCCTTCACCGATGAACGGACTTCCTGCTGGCGCCGCATTCGGCACACTGGTGCATGAAGTGCTCGAGGTGGTGGACACGGCTGCGGCAGATCTGAGAGCGGAACTCGGGATGCGCTGCGCCGAGGCGGTCTCGATTCGGGCGGCCGACGTGGACTCGGAAGCACTCGCAGATGCGCTGTATCTGGTGATGCAGACTCCCTTGGGATTCGGAACCTTGGCCACGATCGCGCCGAAAGATCGACTTCCCGAACTCGATTTCGAACTCCCACTGGCCGGCGGTGATGATCCGGTGTCGATGAATGTCACACTTCGCGGAGTGTCGGAACTGTTGAGGCGCCACCTTCCTACGGACGACATTCTGGCGTCGTACGCCGACTATCTGGACCGTGTCGAGACGTCCCCGATGCGCGGATTCCTGACGGGCAGTATCGACGCCGTATTGCGGATCCCGGGCCCGTCGTTCGTGATCGTCGATTACAAGACCAACCGGCTCGGCCGCGGTGATCTGACGGCTGCCAACTACACGCGTGAACTCATGGCGACAGAGATGATGCGCTCTCACTATCCGCTGCAAGCACTGCTGTATTCGGTTGCACTGCATCGGTATCTGCGCTGGCGACTGCCCGACTACGATCCCCACCGTCATCTCGGCGGCGCTCAGTATCAATTCGTGCGCGGGATGCTCGGCCCGGACAGCCCTCCGGAATGCGGTGTCTTCGAATGGAAGCCGCCTGCTCAGTTGACAGTCGAACTGTCGGATCTGCTGGCAGGTCTTGATGCGTCCCACACAGCAGGGGAGAGGGCTCGATGACCGAGGCGCAACTGGCGCAGCGCGCCAAAGGGATTGTTCGGATCTTCAACGAAGCTGGGGTGCTGGTTGCCGCCGATGTCCATGTCGCGACGCGAGTGTGCAGCCTGGGCGGTGAAACGTCGGACGAGGTGATGCTGGCCGCAGCGTTGGCGGTGCGGGCCGTGCGATCAGGTTCGGTGTGCCTCGATCTGCGACGGATGCGTGATGTGAGCGTCGACAACGCGACGGAAGAAGAACTTACCTCGTTGCCGTGGCCCGAACCGTCGGAGATCGTTGCTGCCCTTCGCCTGAGCCCGCTGGTGATCGGCGGCAACGCCGGCCCGCTCAGGCCGCTCCGGTTGGTCGACACGGATGACGGCGAGCTTCTCTACCTCGATCGATACTTTCTGCAGGAGCAGACGATTCGGCGAGTCCTCGGTGAGCGTGCGTCCACCTGGCCACCCGCCGACGTGAAAGCCGTCCGAGCGCGACTGGATTCGTTGTTCGCCGACGAGAACGGTCCGACCACCGCACCTGATCGTCAACGGATAGCCGCTGCTCTCGCCGCGACACAGTGGACCACGGTCATCGCCGGTGGGCCCGGAACCGGCAAAACCCATACGGTCGCACGTATTCTCGCGCTTCTGTCGGCAGAGCTGGGATCGAACGCCCGCATCGGACTGGCCGCACCGACGGGTAAGGCCGCAGCACGGCTGCAGGAGTCCGTTCGTGAGCAGACGGCGAGCCTTGGCCTTCCTAAAGAACTCGCGGCCATGACGTTGCATCGGTTGCTCGGTTGGCAGCGGGGGAGTTCGAGTCGCTTCAAATACAATGCCACCAACAGGCTTCCCTACGACGTGGTCGTCGTCGACGAGACGTCGATGGTCTCGCTCACGTTGATGGCGCGCCTGCTCGAGGCCGTTCGCCCCGATGCCCGGCTACTGCTCGTCGGCGATCCCGATCAGTTGACCTCCGTCGACGCGGGCGCTGTTCTTGCTGATCTTGTCGCCCGCCCGGTAGAAGTCAGTGGAAATCCGGCGATGACACAGTTGGTGGGTGACGATCTCACGGCCACTGGTTCCGAAGAGGTGCTGAGTACGGATGAACAGGATCGTCTGCGGGGCGGGATCATTCAACTCTCCCGTGGACGCCGCTTCGACGGAACTATCGCCCTGTTG
Source organism: Rhodococcus sp. NPDC059969 (assembly GCF_042738325.1). NCBI lineage: Bacteria > Bacillati > Actinomycetota > Actinomycetes > Mycobacteriales > Nocardiaceae > Rhodococcus > Rhodococcus sp. NPDC059969. The sequence continues at coordinate 282,282 of NZ_JBHWUF010000006.1, forward strand.
GCCCGGGCAGTTCGGGCGGGAGATTCCGCTGAGGTTCTGCGGATCCTGCGTAGTGGCGATCCCGCCGTCTCCTTCCATTCGCCCGAGGACGTTGACGCACTGCGCGCCGACATCGTCGCGAGTTCAGAGGTGGTGACGGCGTCGGCCGAGGTGGGTGATGCGATCGGCGCCCTGAAAGGCCTGGAATCGCACCGCCTTCTGTGCGCGCACCGTGACGGACCGTACGGTGTCGGGCGGTGGGCGCAACAGGCGATGGAGTGGGTCGGCACGGCATCAGGACAATTCCTGGACCCGACGCGGTGGTATCCGGGCCAGCCGCTGCTCGTGACGGCCAACGACTACGAGGCCAAGATCTACAACGGGGACGCCGGGGTGATCGTGCAGCGTGAGGATGGCGTTCCCATTGCCGCCTTCCAGCGGGGTAGTGATGCGTTTCTGCTTCACCCGAGCCAACTCTCGTCGGTGCAGACCGTCTACGCGATGACGATTCACCGGAGCCAGGGCAGCCAGTACGACACGGTATCGGTGATGTTGCCGGCCGAAGCGTCGTCACTGCTGACCCGGGAGTTGCTGTACACGGCGATCACTCGTGCCAGAAACCATGTGAGAGTGATCGGCACCGAAGATTCCGTGAGGGCGGGAGTTCAGCGACAGGTGCTCAGGGCAAGTGGGCTGCGTCGTGAGATCCGTCCGTACGACGGGCCGTGAAAGTCGGATCTTGCTGATTCTCTTGGTCATACGTTGTATACGACGAACACCTTGCGCACGGTCTCGGTGACCATCCATGTACCCTTCCATCCGATGGGGAAGATTGCACTCGTACCGGCAATGAGATGTACGGGATCGCCGTCGTCCTCCTCGACGGTCATGGCGCCGGAGACGATGGTGATGATCTCGCCGCGGGTGAGGAACTCCCACCGCGACATTCCCGGTTCGCTCTCCCAGACTCCGGATTGAATGCGCCCGTCATCGCTGGTGAACTCGACGTCTGCACGGGTGATGATGTCTCCGCCGAGTGGCTCTGCACTGGGTTGGCCGAGCAGTGCTTGCTGAAAGATCCCGCTTGCGCTGTTCAGTTCTGCGGCTCGGAAGGTAACGGTCACAATTCGATCCTGACTTTCGAAACTCATGTGAATCATCGGACTTGTCGATGATGTCGTGTGTCTGCTGAGCCGGGATACATTCACTTGTCGCATCTTTCGACAGTTCGCTGGTACAGATGTCGAAAGTGCGATCGACCACCATTCAACCGAGGTTCAAGGAACCATCTCGCGCCGAAACATGCCCGAGCGCATGGTGAAACGCCCCCGCGTTGGTGATCTCGAACGGGGTGATCGATTGTGTGTGAGGGGCTTACGTGGTGGACGCTGTCAACGAGGTGATGAAGCGCTCGGCTGCCGCGTCGACCTCGGCGTCGGGGGTGAGCAACCTCTGCAGCAGCAGTCCTCGCAGACATGCGGTTGCGATGATGCTCTGTTGCTGTGCATCCACCACTGTGAATCCTTCGCGAAGGGCTGCCGCTTCGAGGAGGTGCGCCAAATCGTCGAGGTCGGCGGCGAAATCTTGAAATGCTTTGTGCTCGTATACCGCAAGTCCGGCCAGGTGAAAAAAGGTGCGGCTTCGATCTTCGTGCTCGGCGTTCGAGTAGAAGCTCCAGATCGCCTTGCACAGGGCTGCGAACCCGAGATCTTTGCCCATCGCGGCGATGACGAGGTTGTCACGGCGGCGAGCTTCCGACAGCACGGCGCTGAGGAGACCCGGTCGTGATCCGAAGTGATAGGTCAGCAGCGTGTGGTGCACTCCGAGTCGCTCCGCTACTTGGCGCATCGACAGCTTCGGACTTGGGCCGGTTTCACCGAACTCGTCGAATAGTGCCTGCAACAGTCGCTCGCGACCCTCCCCAACCGGCGATCTCACGCTACCTCCATTGACGGGTTCACCACTGTTGAGTACGGTACCGCATATCGAATTCACCAGTGTTTAGGAGAGTGGTTTCCAATGCTCGGGAGGTCCCTTTGACTGACGTATGGTTTGCCGGCGGCATGGTCGCGGATGGATCGGGCACCGACCCGGTCGAAGTCGACGTGTGCGTGAGCGACGGCATTGTCACCGCGATCGGACAGGCGCCGTCGGGTTCGATCACAGTTGACTTGGACGGCATGCTTCTGACTCCGGGGCTCATCGATGCCCATGTCCACCTGGGCATTTCGAGTCCGATCCGAAGGCAATTCGGGTTCGAGCTCTCGGCAGCCGAACTGGCGGCTGGCATCTTCGCCACCGCGGGCGATGCCCTCGACGCGGGTTTCACCACGGTGCGAGACGTCGGTGGCATCGACGGCGGAGTCGTCGACGTTATTGCGAGCGGCAAGGTGCGTGGTCCGCGTGTCCTCTCGTGTGGTCCTGTGCAGTGCCAGACCGGTGGGCACGGCTACTACGGGGCCGCATGGGAGCCGACCGAGCTGTGGAACATGCACCACATTCCAGGGCTCTGCGCCTTGTCCTTGATGTCGGGTAATGCCGACGAGCTACGACGCAACGTGCGCGAGTCGTTCCGCCGAGGGGCAACATTTCTGAAACTGTGCGTCACCGGTGGTGTCGTCGGAGGCCATGACCGCCTCACCGACACACAGTTCACCGTTGAGGAAATCTCCGTGGCAGTGGAAGAAGCAGCGTCGCGCGGCACCTACGTCACGGTCCACGCGCACAACAATGCGGGCATTCGCAACGCAGTGCGGGCGGGAGTGCGGTGCGTGGAACACGGCACCGACATCGACGCGGAGACTGCCCAGTTGATGCGCGAGCACGACGTGGCTCTGGTCCCCACCTTCGCTGTGGTGGAGCAGTTGACTGACACCGAGAGCATGGACCTGGACCCGGCAATACGAGAGCGTGCAGCCGGAGTGCGTCAACGTATGGCCAGAGCGCTCGAGGCCTCTCGCGCAGCAGGCCTGAGGATCGGCCTGGGCTCGGACCTCATCGGGCCGCACCAAAAGCGCCGAGGTGAGGAGTTGCGCTTGCGCGCGGAGTTGGAGTCGCCGATGCATGCACTCGTTTCGGCCACCAGCGTCAATGCCGACATTCTCGGTATCGGGGAAACTGTCGGGAGGATCCGCGTCGGTATGCAGGCGGACATGGTTGCCTGGCAGCAAGACCCACTCCGAGACGCAAAGGTGTTCGCCGATCCGGAGATGGCTGTTCTCGTCGTGAAGTCCGGCAATATCGTCAAGGGAGACGTTCGATGAGCGCAATGCTGCACGGATGTTTTGCAGACACGGAGTACTTCGAAATAACGGCGAAGTCGGGGCACAGCTACGGCGTCTGGGTGACCACACCCCCCGGCTACGCGGACTCCACGGATCCCTTACCGCTGATCTACGTGATGGACGGCAACTGGGCTGTAGGTCTTACCGCCCCGCTCATCGTCACGCAGGCAGACCCGTACCTGACGGTCGCCCCGTACATCCAGGTCAGTGTCGGATATGCCGGTGAGGAAGCCGCCAACTGGGCACGGCTCCGCAACCGCGATCTCGTGCCGCCCGGGGAACCGGTAGGCGAAGAAATGACGGCTACTCTTGCCGCTGCTCGCGACTCGGGTGCAATGACCCAGGAGTACGTGGACGCCTACCTCGAGGAGCTGGCAGACACCCACGCGGACGTCTTCCTCGACTTCCTGACCAACGAACTCCACCCTCACCTGTACTCGTCGGAGCTACGTGTCAGCGAGTCCGGGCACGGACTCTTCGGGTACTCGTACGGAGGCCTTTTCGCCCTCTACGCATGGCTGCGCGACGCGCCCCCATTCGCGACCTTCGGTGCGGGTAGTCCCGGAGTTGTGAACGCCGACAGCCAGATCCACACAATGGTCGAGGCCCGGCCGGAGCGCGGCGTGGGCTCAGTTGTGCCGCAGCTGCACGTCACGCTGAACGAAGCCGAACTGACAGGGCCCATTCCGATCTATCGCGGACTGGCACGTAACGTTCTCGCTGTCGTGGAGCAGTTGCACGGCACGGGGTGGTCGCAGGATGTTTCGACCGCGTTGTTGCACGAGACGCATGTCACCGGGCTGCAGGCATCGTTCCTGAGCTACTTGAAAAAATGCCATGCACGGTAGCTGTTCGTCCCGGCGACGATGTGCACGCCGACACGTTCGACGGGCGATTTTCCGTAGACGCCGTTGAAGGAGAAGTCGGCTGTGGGCGTCCACGAGGTGGTGGACACCCACAGCCGTGTCTATTCAGTTGTCGAGGCTATCGATTCTCTAAGCCGGACAACACTTCTAGCCCATGACGGTCCCGGTCGACTCGGCATTGGGTGCCCGAAGGCGGGAGAATGCGCCGAGGTCGATTTCGAGCCCGGTGTGCATCCCGACATAGGTCAGGGGATCAGCGTCGTGATCGTGTCCAGCTTCCACCTGGTCGATGATCCTGGACATGAGGCGCCCGGCGATGGGCGCATTCTTGAATTGGTTTCCGCTGGTGCCCATGGCGACGTAGAAACCTCGTTTATCTGTCTTGTCGTAGATCGGGGTCCAATCAGATGCTGCGTCGTACACGCCGGCAATACCTTTCGGTTGTAACGGGACTTCCAAGCTGGGGAAACGTCTGGCGGCGCGGAAAACTTGCGCTTCGAACCGGGCAACAGTGCGATTCGGGTTCGCGGTATCAGGATCGTCGATCCACTCGAGCGGATCGCAATCCGGTTCGGTCCCGCCGACAAGGAAACCGTTCCCAGGTTCGGCTCGCATGTAGGTTCCGAGATCCAAATCGGCGATCATCGGGCCGAGGATCTCGTCGTCGTTGTACCCAGTGGGTGCGGTGACGTGATGGACCTCCTGACGCAAGGGCCGAACCGAAACCTTGAAGTCGGACCCGACATTCGACAGCTTGTTGAACTCTCCCGACCAGGGGCCGGCAGCGTTGACGACAATCTTGGATTTCACACTTTCCCCGTCGTGGAGCCCTAACTGCCAGATGCCGTCAGACAACTGCTCGACTGCCACCACACGCGTGTTGTACGCGAAAACCGCACCGTGCGAACGTGCTGCCGCAGCAAGATTCGCGGCGGCCAGTTGCGGGTCGTCGACGAACCCCGCCTGAGGTGTGTACAGCGCTCCGAGCGTGGTTTCCGCATCTGCGAAGAATGACTCCGAGTCGATTGGCTTGGGCGGATAGTATTTACCTGCGTCGATACCGGGAATTTTCTCGACGAGTGTCGTTGCGTCCCAGAGCTGGTAGTCGATTCCGATCTTCTCGAATAATCCAATCGTGCGCGCGTGGGGTGCGACGTCGACGTCGAGCAGTGCCATTCCGCATTGCCGAAACTTCGCAAGCGCGCCGTCGACTGTCGCGTTGAGATGCTCGTTCCAGTTTTGCCAGCAATGCAGCGACTCCCAAGCTGCAGCCATACCGTCGAATGTGGAGTAGTTGAACCGGATAACCGCACTGGATGCACTGGTCGAGCCGTAGCCCGGACCGCCAGACTTGTCGATGACCAGGACTTCGTAACCTCGAGCGGCCAGTTCATAAGCGATGGAGCTGCCGATTACTCCAGCTCCGACGACAACTGCGTCGGTCTTGTTGTTAGGCACTTTCGGCCCCTCCTTCTTGTGGCTTCGCCAGGTCGAAAGCGCATCTCTTCGACTGGCGAGCTTGGGTTCTTGGTAAGCCTGACGGCTTCGACCTCCTCTGGAGAGCCGCACCCCGACTTCTCGGAATGGGCTCTGCCTTGCCTGATTTCGCACCTGAAGGCCCAGAAGATCGTCATCCTCAACTCTCGCTCGGCGGCACGCGGAACGCTATCGACAGCTGCGCAAAAAATCGCAACCATGGCGCGCCCATTGTCAGAAATGTTTCGTCGAACTGCTCTGCGTGGCTGACCGGTCTTTCGTTTCCGGAATCCCTCGCCACAGAATGGGAAGCGCGATCAAAGCGATGGCGGTTGCGTAGAAGGCCGGCGACAGATGGCTTCCTGTGGCGTTGACCAACGATGCGCACACCAGAGGCGCAGTTCCCGCAAAGAGCGCATACGCGACGTTGTAAGGGATTGCCGTGCCGGTGAATCGCGCATGCGTCGGCATCATTTCGAGAATTACGAGCAAAGCGGAAGCAAGTAAGGAGAGCGCGACGACCAGAGCGGCCAGGGCAACGGCAATCGCGAAAGCATTCCCGGTGCCGATGAGCATGTAGCTGGGCACCGATACGAAAACTGACATCACCATCCCGATTCTGACGAGTGGCCTCCGGCCGATTCGGTCGACTGTGGCGCCGAAGAAGATGAACAGCGGGACTGCGAGAACCAAAGCGCCGGTTGTCATCAGCAGTGCAACCGTGCTCGGAACATCGGCTGAGAGAACCAGAAATGTCGGCATGTAGCCGAGCAGCATATGAGTAACGACACCGAGCGAGGCGAAGTACACGAAGGACGTGAGCAGAGTCCGCCAGTGATTGCGGAACAGATCTGCCAGTGGGCGGGTTGGAAGGGAATCGTTTTCTTGCATTTCCTTGAACGCCGGAGTCTCCTCGACGGCAAGCCTCATGAACAGACCCACCATGGCGACAACGCCTCCGATGATGAACGGCCAACGCCATCCTCCGTCGGCGAAGTGCTCAGCGCCGACCGAGCTGAATGACAAGACTGTGACCGTGGCCAAGATGCTGCCGACGAACGACGAAGAACTGATTATCCCTGCGTACAAGCCTCGGCGGTGGGACGGCGCATGCTCGACGACGAAGGTGGCAGCTCCGGTGTATTCGCCCCCGGCCGAGAATCCTTGAACCAATCGGCACAGCAGCAGCAACAGCGGTGCGGCAACACCGATCGAAGCGTATGTCGGTAGGAGACCGATAGCCGCCGTCGAGCAGCCCATGAGCGTGATTGCCAGGGACAATGATCTCCGTCGGCCGAGACGGTCACCCAGTCTTCCGAAGAAGATGCCGCCGGCAGGTCTGGCCAAGAATGCGACTCCGTAAAGAGCGAAGGTGGCAAGCAGTGCGCCACTGCCGAACTCCGGAGGGAAGAACACTGTCGCGAGAACTGCGGCTGTGAATCCGTAGATCGTGAAATCGAACCATTCGACGATGTTGCCTGTCGCGCCGGCAATCAGGGCCCTACGGCGCGCGGATCGACGTTCCGGTGAAGTCGCGGTCTCCTGCTCTACAGGAGCATTTGCTGTGCCGGTCATACTGATTCCTCTCGGGATATGCTGAATGGCAACGTTTTTGTGACGTCACAGTCGTCATTCGAGGTATTCGAAATTGAAAGAGGTCGGTGGGATCCGACATTGAACTGGTGAACGTAGGGCATTGTCGATTTCGGGTCGGAGGCGACTTTGCCAGAGGGAATTCGTGCCGGGCGGGCCTCGGGCTCAACTTTGCAAATCTCACGGCTGCAACAGATCTCGTCGCTGCTGAACGTCCGACCTCTCGATGCCACGTCTGCCGGGTCGCAGACCGAGTGAAGACGTTCCGGGTCTCGAGTGCTTCGGCATGAAGCGAGCTTATGGTGCGAAAGTTAGTTGCATCACTGGCATTTGTGCAAAATGCCGACGATAGATTTGGTCATTTGTTGCAAAAAGGAGAGCGCAACTCGTACAGTTCGACCATGGCCGGAGAACTACAGCATTTGGTGGACACCACCGGGCGCCGTCTCGACCGTTCCGTTGCGATCGATGATGCACAGATCCGTCTACTCGCGTACAACTCCCATGACAGTGCCGTTGATCCCGTCAGGATGAATTCCGTTCTACAGCGGAATGTTTCACGTGAGATCGTAGACTTCATTTTCTCGAGTGGAGGCCGTGAAGCCCTTGATGTCTTCGCTGTTCCCGTCAACGAGGAACTAGGGCTGACCCTTGGCCGGGTCGGGATGCCGATCCGGTACCGCAATGCGCTGCTGGGCTTCGTCTGGCTGTTGACTTCGGAGGGCGACGTTGACGAGGATCAAGCCGAGGTCTTGAGGCGCACGGCTGACGCGGCAGCAACGATCCTTCACCGAGAACAGCTACTGGACGAGTTGTCTCGAAGTCGGGAGCGGGAACTTACTCGTGACGTACTTTCCGGCGAGCGGTCGCTCCGCGAGGACGCGGCAAACAGGTTGGCCGAGGGGGGCTTGTTGGCAGCGGGTCCAGCAGTCGTGGTCACTATGTTGCTCCGTCCTGTCGACCGGTCGACATTGACCGAAAGAGATCGTCTGAGTGTTGCCGTCGGCGTCGATCAGCTTCGGCGGAGGCTCCCGCGGAACAGTGCAATCCAACTCGACCGCCCCGACCACAGTCTGCTCATCGTATCGGTGGCCGAACGCTCGACGCATACCCATCTGGACTCGCTGATCGTTGCAGCCCAAAAGCGAATCTTGTCTGAAAGTGGGCGTCAGAACCTGGACTGTTGGGTTGGTATCGGTGAATCGCGAACCTCGGTTGCAGACGTGCGCGAATCCTACGAAGAGTCCAGGCGTTCCGCAGATGTGGCCCAGGTCGTCAAGGTGCTCGGAAATGTTGTGCGGTATCGGGATCTCGGTGTCTACGGCCTTCTGGCCGAACTGTCGGAGGATCGGCTCGAGAACAGTATTCATTCTGGGCTGCAGTCCTTGCTCAGCCATGAGGACACCAAGAGTGAGGCCCTACTCGCGACGCTGGAGAGCTTTTTGGACAATGCCGGTGACGTAAAGCGAACGTCCGAGGCGCTCTGTGTGCATCGGGGGAGCTTGTACTATCGGTTGCGGCGAATTCAGGAGATAACACGCGCAGACCTGGCAAACGGCGACGACCGGTTGGCCTTGCATTTGAGCCTGAAAGTCGCGCGACTGTTGGATCTCCGATGATCCCGATCCGAGAAGAGGGACAGCGGAAGAATCCAGCGGCTCAACGTAGTTGGCGGCTTTCGATCATCAAGCGGGATGGTTCAGGGGGTGGGAAAGGCAGCGCGTCGTTCATCGGCCGGGATGAGTCGGCTTGACCTGCTGAGATGTTCATACGTTTGATCGGGCATCTTCTATTTTCTTGTCGGCAGATGCGGCGGAGTGCAACTTTTTCGGGCATTGAAAGTGCAGAATCGTCGAGATGAGTGTCGAGCTGTGTGAAGAACGCGCGTTTTTGCAAACCGAAATGACGACGAATTTGGTCTGAGTCCGGTCCTCCAGTACGCAGATGTTTGCGCGCAAACTGGACTATTTTTTGCCGACTGCGAACAGAGGATTTCGCGTCCATTCCCGTTGGCTCCCTTTATGGTTGGAGTGGATCAGGCACCTTAGTCGGAGCGATGTGTACGCACCCCTTCACTGCAGGTCTGGTCTGATCTTTCCGAAGTTGGAGTCGCGGAGATATATGCAGTTGTCCGAGATCGTTCCCCCGATATTGAACAAATGCGCAAGATCGGATTGTGGACGTTGATTGCTGCACGTCTATCCACTTGCTTGTTGGTGAGCAGGCTGGTCAGTACGACACGGTATCGGTGATGTTGCCGGCCTATCGCCAAACGGTGAAATGGTTCTGCCAGGAGAACGACACGTTTTTGCCGGCATTCGAGACGACAACTCCGCGCGGATCGACTTCTGGCGGAAGGGGAACCGACCACATCATCTTTCCGTCGCGAGCCCGGATTGCGTGCATGCCGGTGTAGTCGCTGAAGACGAAGTGGTCGCCATCGGTCGCTCCGTTTCGAACCCAGTACGCGTCTTGCCAGGGTGTCTGCCACAGCTGTCGACCACTCTCGACGTCGAGACCCGAGATTGTGCGGGTCTCCGGTGAGGTGACCAGGATTGTCTTTCCTACCACTGCGGCAATGGCGCTTCCCGTCCCGGCCATCTCGGTATTGACGATTTGTGAACTGCGCCAAAGTTCGTCACCGGACTCCGGGTCGTAGGCGCCGTCGCCGAGAAACATCGGCACCGCTGTCGAGGGCTTACTCGGGTAGGACGACGATGAGGAAGAGGGAATCGGTATCGCACGAATCGTGGATCCGTCGGAAGCCAAAAGGTTTTGGGTTCCTACATAGCCTGATCTGCCACCGACACTGGTGAGGAACAATCCGTTCCCGGCAGGGACGAGCGAATCACCCTCGAATCTGAATCGTTCTGCGCCGGAATCCAGATCGTAGATTCGATAGCGGTACTGTGGGTCCCCGCCATCGCCCTGTTCCATCGCAATGACCGTGTTGGTGCTCGGGATCGTGTAGACCGATCCGAACCTTTCACTTGGTTCGAAGGTGCGAACGAAGTTGGCCGTCACATCGGTGGTGTTGCCGCTGGCAAGAATTCGTGTGCGAACGGTTCCGTCCACTCTCTCGCCGGACGTGTACACAGTGTCTCCGGTGATGGCGGCACCACTGAGATCGAAGTCGGTTCCGAGGTCGGACAACAGAGTTCCGGTCGCGGTATCGACAAAGATCATTCGTCGATCGCCCCAGCACGCGATGATCGTGGACTCGTTCTGTTGGCTGCACTGGCCGATGACTCCGCCGATTCGTGTTTTCCACAGCGGACTTCCGTCGTCGGGATTCACACCGACCAGTGAGACGTCACCGACTCCCTGGCCCGACGAAGACTCGTCGGTCTTGGGCAGGGGATAAGCCGTCGCGGCCACCAGCACGTCACCGACCTGGTACGTGTTTCCGTAGCCGTAGTAGCGATCGAGGCCGGAAGGCATCGACAACAACACGTCGCCGGAGTTATCCGTGAGGGTTCGGACATCGAGTTCCCAGGCTTGTTGCGGAGGATCGGAGAGGTCCACGTCGACAACGCCCTGCTCGACGATTGGACCGCCTGACTTCTGCTTCGGCGAGGCCGCTTCAGTGGAGTCGGAGAGTGCCGATACGACGATGAACGCGATCGCCACGATCAACGCCAACCCGAGGGCGACCAGTTTCCAGTGTTCCTTCAACCGAAGCTGCATCGAAAGACCGTAACCGATCGAGCAAACTGAACGGTTCGTTTCGCTGCCCGCCGGGCTTGATCCTGGCCGCGAGATCGCTCCCAAGGCCTACCTCGCGTCAGTGCCGGGTAGCGTTTGGTCTCCGACCAAGAGACTGAGGACCGACTGCTGCGCATGGTGAAAGCTCGGGAGAAAGTGCGGATCGTGGGTCGTCATCGCTACCCGTTCCGCCACCCCGGGGACGCTACGGGCCGCACCGACCAAGTATCACCGTGACATCTTCGAACCCGCCCGGTGATCGCGCCACACCGGACCCGGACCTGCACGGCCCGCGCGTGGCGGAGGTCTTCGCTCAGCTCTTCGACGCCCATGCCGCAGATCTTCGCCGGTACGTGTGCGCTCGAGCCGGCGAACATCACGCCGACGACCTCGTCGCTGAGGCTTTTGCCGTCGCAATCGATCGTCGATCCACCTACGACGCTGGTCGGGCTCCCGTTCGAGCTTGGCTGTTCGGCATTACCCACACCCTGCTCCGGGCACACTTTCGTTCCCAGGATCGCGCCGAACGCGCACTCGCGCGGGTACATGGCGAACGCGTCGTGTCCGAGACTGCGCCGGAAGACCTTGTCACGGCTCGGGTGGACGCGTCCCGTCGCCTCGAGGTGATCGCGTCGGCCCTCGCCGAGCTGACCGAGGACGAACGCGACGTGCTCCTCCTCTCGTCCTGGGCCCATCTCGAACCGGCCGAGATCGCGGAGATCCTGTCCGTGCCGGCCAGCACTGTCCGGTCCAGGCTGCACCGCACGCGTACTCGCCTGCGGACTTTGCTGCTCGACTCCGAAAACCTCCAACAAGCCTCGGGAGAGAACTGATGCCGAATCCTCGGACCGATCCCCTGGACGACACGTTGCTCGAACTCCGCGATGCGCTCGACAAGCCGGACGTCGACGCGTTGGCAGCGATCCGGAATCGGGTCCTCGCCGACGCGGAAGCGGCGGAAAGTTCTCCGCCGGTACCCAGTCGCAGGTTTGCTCTGCGGCGCGTGCCCGCTTCGGTCTACGCCGGTGCCGCGGTGCTCATGGCCGTCTGCCTGGCTGCGGTGCTGGTGCAGTTCACACCTGCAGAGCAGACAGGCACTACGGGTGGTGCGTCGCTGCCGGTGCCTTCCATCGAACTCGCCTCCGCCGAACACGTCCTACAACAAGCCGCGCGCTCGCTCGAATCGATCGAGATGACCTCCGCTCGACAGGGACCGTTTCGACTCGTCGAGGAGCACGCGTGGGTCCAACAGGGGATGGAGTTCGGATCTCCCTACGAAGCAGGTCCCGACGCTCCACGCAACGGCTACACCTACCTGCTCGAAACCCGTTCGCAGCTATGGATTCCGGCAGACGAAACACAAGAATGGCTCGAGCGGCGGTCAACTGGCCAGTCGCGGTGGCTCGGCGGCACGACGCCGGAGAGTGAATCAGCTCTCTACATCGACGAAACCCGAAACGGGGAATGGCGTGCCCGCTGCGGCAGATTCTTCGACGACAATCGCGACAACATCAACTGCGTTCCGGACGACTGGGACGACCCCAACTTCTATCGGTCGCTGCCCGCTGACCCCGAGGGGTTGCTTCGATGGTTGCGCGACTACACGGCGCCGCGCGGTTCGACGCCGGAAGCGATGTTCCACATCGCGATTGAAATACTGAGAGCCGGCATGATGCCGCCAGATGTCAAAGCGCAGTGGTATCGCGCGATCGCCGGAATCGATGGTGTGGAGACCGTGGAACAGACCACGCTCGACGGTCGGGTCGGAATCGCACTCGGACTCAACGGCGTTCGCGAGCGTCGCGACTTGATCATCGATCCGGGTACCGGCGAGTTCATCGGCGAACGACGGGTCGCGGGCGCCGCTCCGGAAGATCCTTGGATAGCCCCCGGTACCGTGTTGGGGACAAGTTCGATCACTGTCCGGTCCGTCGACGAACTGGGATACGAATAGAGAACGTGCTCGGTGTGACGAAGTGTGGTGGCCTCGTACACACGAGACCACCACACCGGCGGCGTCAGACGTAGGGCGAGTACGCCGGGAGATCCAACTGACCGTTGCCCGAAAGGCCGATAACGATCACCTCGGGTTCGGTGACGGCACGAGCGTGAGCGATGGCGCCGGCAACTGCGTGGGTCGATTCCGGAGCCGGGATGATTCCTTCGGCGCGGGCGAAGATCAGACCGGCCTGGAGTGCGTCGTCCTGATCGACGGCAATCGCATCCATGAGTCCGAGGTTGACCGCGTGCGAGACCATCGGCGACATGCCGTGGTAGCGGAGGCCACCGGCATGGATGGCCGGCGGTACGAAATCCTTACCCAGAGTGTGCATCTTGAGCAGCGGCGTCAGGCCGGCGACGTCACCGAAGTCGTAGCGGTACTCGCCCTGGGTGAGGGACGGGCATGCCGACGGCTCGCAGGCGACCAGACGAGTCTTGGTGCCTTCGCGAAGGTTTCGTCCCAGGAACGGGAAGGTGAGTCCGGCGAGGTTGGAACCGCCACCGGCGCAACCGAACACGGTGTCGGGGACGGCGTCGCCGGCTTCTTCGAGCTGGACCATTGCTTCCTGACCGATCACGGTCTGGTGCAGCATGACGTGGTTCAGCACGCTACCGAGTGAGTAGTGCGTGTTCGGATCCTGCGCGGCGACCTCGACGGCCTCACTGATGGCCATACCAAGTGAGCCAGTGGTGTCGGGATGCGACTTCAGCAGTGCGCGTCCGGCTTCCGTCAAGTCGGAAGGCGACGGGTGACAGATTCCGCCGTACGCCTCCATCTGGATGCGGCGGTACGGCTTCGAATCGAAGGAGGAGCGAACCTGCCAAACCTCGACGTCGAGTCCGAGCAGCGCGCCCGCGAACGACAGCGACGCACCCCACTGGCCCGCACCGGTTTCGGTGGTGAGCTTGGTGGTTCCCTCGATTGCGTTGTAGTAAGCCTGCGCGACAGCAGTATTCGGCTTGTGTGAACCGACCGGGCTCACGCCTTCGTACTTGTAGTAGATGCGGGCGGGTGTGCCCAGAGCGCGCTCGAGTCGGTGTGCACGGAACAGGGGAGAAGGCCTCCACATGCCGTAGATCTCGCGAACCGTCTCCGGGATCTCGATGTAGCGCTCGGTTGCGACTTCCTGCGCAATGAGATTCATCGGGAACAGCGGCGCCAAGTCCTCGGGGCCGAGCGGCTCCCGCGTGCCCGGATGCAGGTGCGGGGGAACAGGCTCGGGGAGGTCGGCCGCCAAGTTGTACCAGTGCGTCGGCACTTTCGACGGGACAGAAACGCCCAAAGGCTCGAGCGAACGGTTGAGTGGGGTGGTGGTCAACTAACTCTCCTTCGTGGATTCGGTACCTGATCTTGGCGGTCGCAGCGACGACGCGTACGGCATTTGCCGGATCGGGGATCCTGAGAGGAGCCTGCTGGACCACCCGATATCGGTCCGGGCAGCACGCAGTTGCGGCTGACCGTCAGCGGTCGGGCCACCAGAGGTGCGCAGTGAGCAGGGTCACGAGCCGATCGTACATCGACACTCGCGCCCTGCTCACGTCGGGCTTAGCGAAAGATCATGCACGTCGTGGTTCCATGCGCCACCAACTTGCCGTCCTTGTCGAGTACCTTGCCCTCCGCGGTCGCGGTACGCCCACCCACGTGAATGACACTGCCGTGTGCGGTCAGTTCATCGCCGTCGAGAGGCACGGTGCGGATGTAGTTGAGCTTGAGTTCGAGGGTCGTATATCCGACGCCGGCCGGAAGCATGGTGTGTACCGCGCAGCCCATGACCGAGTCGAGCAGCGTTGCGCAGATGCCGCCGTGGACCGTGCCGAGGGGATTGCTGAAATCAGCGCGCGGCGTCAGAGCGAAGCTCACGGATCCTTCGTTGACCTCGCGCATCTCCATCCCGAGGAGGCGCCCGATGCTCGGGCGATCGTTGACTTGTGTCCCCATCCAGCGGAGAAGTTCGAGGCCTGTCATCTGCGCCGGATCGACGGTCGCTGTTGTCTCGTCACTCATTGTTTCATCCCATCACTATGTAGGTCGTCATACATAACGTAGCGTATGAGTCGACAGGTGTACCGACGGCCGAAGGATCTGTGACATGGCAGAGCTGAGCTCACGTGATCGCATGATTCGCAGTGCGGTTGAACTGATCAGCCGCAACGGTGTCGACGCGACGTCCTTCAGTGACGTCATCAAGCACAGCGGCGCACCCCGTGGGTCGATCTACCACCACTTTCCTGGCGGTAAGACCGAGTTGATGGTCGAAGCCGTGCGTGCGGCCGGCGCGATCATCACCAGACGAATCAGCTCGGCTGCGGCTACCGGTTCCACTGCCGACGTGATCGAAGCGGTCGGCGACATCTGGCGACTCAATCTCACGCGCTCGGACTTCGCGATCGGCTGTCCGGTGATTGCCGGCGGATTGGCCCGTGCCAGTGAACCGGAGGTCGCGGAAGTGGCGGCTGAAGTCCTACTGGGATGGCAGAAGTTGATCGAATCACAACTCGAAACCGCGGGTTATCCTGTAGTGCAAGCAAAATCGATGGCAAATTTGACGATCACGTCGGTCGAAGGTGCCGTGGCTGTATGCCAGACGACTCGAAGTATCGAACCGCTCGAACAGGTCATCGCTTCGCTGCAGGGGCTTTCGCGTTCGCAAGCGTGGTCGAGCTGAGCGCTCGGGGGTTGACTTCGGCCGTCGAGTATCCGTAACTTCATGTAACGGCTAATTGGGCAGGAGCGGGCGATGACACATTGGTTCGACCTCGAACCGGTCGGTGTCGATTTCTTCGACGCGGCACCGCATATCTTCACGTACTCGATCGATCTCGCCGCCGAACCGGATGACGTCTGGGCCGGTCTGACTGCGGACGAACCGTTGTCGTGGTGCCGACTGCTCACGAAAGTTCACTACACCTCGCCTCGCCCGTACGGTGTCGGCACACGGCGAATCGCGGAGGTGGGCGGTGGTGCGATGCAGATGCGCGAAAAGTTCATCACCTGGGACGACGAAACACGTCGGCACTCGTTCTACGTCGAGCAGTCGAATGTTCCACTGTTCCAATCCTTTGCCGAGGACTACCGCGTCGACGAACTTGCAGTGGGCTCGAGACTGCAGTGGACCTTTGCATTCTCACCGCGTCCGAAGCTGTCGCTCGCGGTACGCGGCGGTCTGCCGGTCAACTCACTGATCTTCTCGAGCTTCGTGCGCGATACCAAGCGGCACTTCGGTTCTGCGCCCCGCCATTGACCTTCTTCCCCCATTCACGCGAGAGGCATTCATGACCACGCTCGGAGAATCGCTGACTTTGCCCTGTGGGCAGATACTGCGAAATCGGACCATGAAAGCTGCGCTCAGCGAGGCTCTGGGGGACCGGACACATGGACCGTCCACCCGACTGGAAACTCTGTACGGTCGTTGGGGCAGCGGCGGGTTCGGGTTGCTGATCACCGGCAATGTCATGGTCGATCGATCTCAGATCGCCGAACCGGGCAACGTCGTGGTCGACGACGATCGAGATGCCGAAGCGCTGACGGCTTGGGCCAAGACTGCCAAGAACGGCGGCGCCGAGATCTGGATGCAGCTGAACCACCCAGGGCGACAATCCAACCCGATTGCCAGCAGGGGCCGCCCGGTCGGCCCGAGTCCGATCGCGCTGAAGATCCCGGGAATGGCTGCGCCGCGAGAACTCTCGACCGCCGAGATCGAAGACATCATCAACAGGTTCGCGGAAACCGCTCGCGTCGCCGAGTCCTCGGGATTCGGAGGCGTACAGATCCACGCAGCGCACGGTTATCTTGTTGCGCAGTTCCTTTCGCCGTTGTCCAATCAGCGCACGGACGAGTGGGGTGGAGATCCCGAGCGTCGCCGACGCTTTCTGATCGAGATCGTTCGGCGCATACGCTCTACCGTTGCTCCCGGATTCGCGGTCTCGGTCAAACTCAACTCGGCTGATTTTCAGCGCGGTGGCTTCTCCGAAGACGAGTCGCGAGAAGTAGTGCGCGCGTTGACCGAAGAGTCGGTGGATCTCATCGAGATCAGCGGTGGCAGCTACGAGTCGCCGGCCATGATGGGTAAAGCGCAGAAGCAGAGCACTCGTGACCGAGAAGCATACTTTCTCGAATATGCCGAGACTGTCCGGGCGATCGCCGGCGACATTCCGTTGGCAGTCACGGGCGGCTTCCGCTCGCGATCGGCGATGGTCGAGGCACTCGCTTCCGGCGCGTGCGACGTGATCGGCCTCGGCCGGCCGACGATCACCATTCCCGACGCGGCAAGCGTTCTCCTGGAATCGGATCGGGAACGATTGAACGTCCCGACTGTCGAGTTTGGAGCGCGAAAATTGTTGGGGAAGGTTGCCGACATCTCGATGCTCGACGGTGCACTCGACTTGCAGTGGCACACCGATCAGTTGCACAGAATGGGCGACGGCAACGAGCCGGATCCAGCTCGTCCGTGGTGGAAGACCCTCGGAACCATGGTGAGGCGAAACGGAATCGATGCGCTTCGCCCCACCAAACGAGCGGCTTGATCAGCTCGGCGCACCGATATTGAGTTCATCGGGATGCGCGCCGACGCGCGTGCCGTCGTCGAGAGTGTCGATTTCGCTCAGATCGAGATCAGTGAGTTCGAAGTCGAATACGTCGATGTTCTGAGCGATCCGAGCGTCGTGCACTGATTTCGGGATGACGATCAGGCCGTTCTGAAGGTGCCAGCGGATGAGGACCTGTGCGGCAGTCTTGCTGTGGCGGTCACCGATTCGAGTGATGATCGGATCGGTGAGCAGCGTGTTGGGCTTCGAAGCCTTACCCCAACCTGCGTTGCTGGTGCCGCCGAGTGGGCTCCACGATTCGACCTTGATCCCGTGCTCGGCGGCCTTGTCCCGGATCGCGTGTTGCGTGAGGTGCGGATGCAGTTCCACCTGATCGACGGCGGGCAACATTCCGCCGCGATCGACAAGAAGCTGCAGATGGTGCGGCTCGAAGTTGCACACCCCGATTGCCTTGGCACGGCCCGATTCCGCGATCTTTTCGAGTGCTTCCCAAGTGCGGAGAAGGCGGTCGTTGTCCTGCAGCGGCCAGTGGATCAGGTAGAGGTCGACGTAGTCGACGCCAAGCTTGTCGATACTGGTGTCGAAAGCCTTCAACGCCGGCTCGTAGCCCTGGTCCGCGTTCCACAGCTTCGTGGTGAGGAAGATGTCCTCTCGCGCGACGGACGAGTTGGCGATACCTCGTCCGACGCCCTCTTCGTTTCCGTACGCGGCTGCAGTGTCGATGTGCCGATAGCCGGCCTCGTCGAGTGCGAACCGCACTGCATGCTCGGTTTCGTCGTTGGTGGCCTGCCAGACTCCGAGGCCGAGTTGCGGGATCGTGGTTCCGGAATTCAGCGTGATGTCAGGATTGCTCATGGATCAAGGCTAGCGATCTCCAGCCTTCCTCGCCGGGGTCAGAGCGTGGCAGCCGAGTACCCATGTGCTGCTGCGACACTGTCCGACAAGAGCAGACCGTCGTGTGTACTCAGTCCCGATTCCAGGCCGGGAACAGTCGCGACGGCGGCCTTCCATCCCTTGTCGGCCAATGCGACGACGTACGGAAGTGTCGCGTTGGTGAGCGCGTACGTCGATGTGCGGGGAACGGCGCCGGGCATGTTCGCAACGCAGTAGAAGACCGAACCGTGAACCTGGTACGTCGGATCGGCGTGGGTGGTCGCGTGCGAGTCCTCGAAGCAGCCGCCCTGGTCGATGGCGATGTCGACCAGTACCGAACCCGGCTTCATGCGCGCGACCAGGCTGTTGGACACGAGAGTGGGAGCCTTCGCCCCTGGGACCAGCACTGCGCCGATGACGAGATCGGCGTCGAGAACTGCCTGTTCCAGTTCGAGGCTGTTGGACGTGATGGTCTTGACCTGGCCGTGGTACAGCTCGTCGATTTCCCGCAGACGCGCGATCGACAGATCGAGAACGGTGACGTCGGCCTGCATGCCGTAGGCCACGGCGATGGCGTTCTTGCCGGAGACTCCCGCACCGATCACCACGACCTTGGCAGGACGTACTCCCGGCACGCCGCCCATCAGCACTCCGCGTCCGCCGCCGTGACGCATCAAGTGGTAGGCGCCGGCCTGCGGTGCAAGGCGTCCGGCTACTTCGCTCATCGGGGCGAGGAGCGGCAGTGAACCGTCGGAACCGACAACGGTTTCGTAGGCGATGGAGGTGGTCTTCGACGCCAGGAGCGCGTCGGTGCATTCCTTCGACGCCGCCAGGTGCAGGTAGGTGAAGAGCACCTGATCCTTACGGAGGCGCGAATACTCCTCTGCAATAGGTTCTTTGACCTTGAGGAGCAGATCTGCGTCCGCCCAGACCTGATCCGCGGACCCGAGGATCTGTGCGCCCGCAGCCTTGAAATCCTCGTCGCTGAAGGAGGAACCGACGCCTGCACCCGTTTCGATGACGACCTCGTGCCCTCGGCCGACCAGTTCGTGCACGCCTGCTGGGCTGATGGCCACGCGATACTCGTGGTTTTTGATTTCGCGGGGGATTCCGACCTTCATGACACGGCTCCGAACTGAGTCTGTTGTTTCTTCGAATGGCAGGTGCCAAGCATGAAGTTTCGTCGTCAGATAGAGAAGAGAAGTGAAGATAATTCTCTACGCTGTATGCATGGTGCGTGAAAGTTCAAAAATCGGTATTCAGACGGCTGCCTCGCCGAAGCATGTTCGGGCAGCAATGAAGTTGGACGAGATCGACCGGGTTCTGCTCGAAGAGCTGGCGAAGGACGCGAGGATTCCGAACAATGCGCTGGCTGCGATCGCGGGAATTGCGCCGTCGACATGCCTCGGACGTGTGCGCGCCTTGGTGGACAACGGCGTGATCAGGGGATTCCATGCGGACATCGACCCCGCCGCTCTCGGAATGGATCTGCAGGCGATGATCGCAGTTCGACTGCAGGCCAACGCGCGGTCGCATCTCAACCGGCTCGGTGACGACTTCGCCAAGCTGGACTCCGTGCTCAACGTGTATTTCGTGGCCGGTGTCGACGACTACATGCTGCACGTCGCAACGACGGATTCGGCGAAGTTGCGTGACTTCGTCGTCAACAATCTCTCGGCGCATCCGGCGGTTGCTGCGACCGAGACGATTCTGATCTTCGAACATGTCAGGCCGCGAGGCGGTACTGCCTGATTCGTTCTCACCTGATGGCGGGGCGACGCCCGGACCAGGCGTTCTCGAGGAGTTCGCTCAGGCCCGGCGCGGTGATCTCACGCGGATTCGGATAGGCGGCGGAGGTCGCGAGTTCGACTGCCCGGCCGATCTGATCGTGACTCATTCCCACCTCTCGCAGAGAGGTCGGTCCGCCGCTCGCGGTGACGAGGTCGAATACGCCGCTGGCGGCATCGGATACACCCAGAGCGGTTGCTATTCGCGACATCACTTCCGGGACGGCAGGCGCGTTGAACGCCATTGCATGGGTGAGGACAACGGTGTGGGTGGGGGCGTGCGGCAAACCGAAGCTGCCGCCGAGGGTGTGGCACAACTTGTGATGAAGTCCCATGCCGACTGTGCCCAAGCAGGTTCCGGCCAACCAGGCAGATTGCAGCAGGTCGGCCCGGCCTTCCACATTTCTCCGATCATCGACGACGATCGGCAAAGCACGGGCGATCCCGGAGAGTGCCTCGATTGCCATCGAGTCGGTGATCGGATTGGATTCGGCGGAATACAACGCTTCAACCGCGTGAGCCATCGCGTTGACGGCGCTGGTGACGGTGGTGTCCAGCGGCAGATCGAGAGTGAGGTCGACGTCGTAGATGACGGTTTCGGGTCTGATGCGGGGTGACGAGCGAGTTGTCTTGCGTCCGTTCTCGGTTTCACCCAACACCGGAGTGACTTCTGATCCCGCATACGTCGTCGGAACGATGATCTGATCGAACCCCGCTCGCAGTGCGAGTGCTTTGGACAACCCGGTTGCCGAGCCGCCGCCGATCGCGACGACGGTGTCGACGTGATGGTGCTGGGCAAGTTTCAGCGCGGCTGTCGTGACTTCGATCGGAGTGTGCATCACGGCGCCGTCGAAGCGCACGACGGCCATGTCACCGAGAGATTCGGTGACGTCGGCGGCAAGCGCGTCCAGTCGACGGCTTGCCAGCACGATCACTCGGCTACGGCCGAGCCGTCTCACTTCTTCGGTGATCGAGCCGATCGTCCCTTGGCCGAAGACAATTCGAGCCGGTGAAGCGTCGTACGAGAAGGACTTCATGTCATCCCTGCGAAACGGTGGCGTGCATTTCCCAGACGATGACCTCGGCGCCGGTATCGGAACTGACCTGCTGGCCTCCGCCGCCGGACACTCGTACCGCGTCACCTTGTTCGAGCACTCCGACGCCTTCCATGGCCGCCTGACCGTCGGCGACAAAAACATGCAGGAACGGTGCGTCCGGCAGGGTCACGGGCTGTCCGGGTTGCAGACGCGCGACGTGCATCGCGGCGTACTTGTTCTTGATCCGGATTGCCGAGTGATCGGCGTACGCGTCCATACCCGAGGCGACGGGAACCAGTCCACCGGCAAGCAATTCGGCGTCGATCTCCAACTGCTCGTAGCCGGGGGTGATTCCGGCTTCGTCGGGGATGACCCACATCTGGATGAAGTGAACCGGGTCGCTGTGCTTGTCGGAGTGGCTGCCGGCCACGTCACCGAGTCGCCACGAGTCGTTCTTCTCGGAATGCAGGATGCCAGTTCCGGCGCTCATCCGCTGGGCGAGTCCGGGGTAGATGACCCCCGAATGACCCATCGAATCCTGATGCACGAGAGAACCTCTCAGAACCCAGGTGACGATCTCCATGTCCTGGTGCGGGTGGGTGTCGAATCCCATTCCCGGCGTGACGATGTCGTCGTTGTTGACCAGGAGAAGGCCGTGGTGAGTGTTCTTCGGGTCGTAGTGATTGCTGAACGAGAAGGAGTGCTTCGAGTCCAGCCAGCCCGCATTGGACTTGAAGCGATCGCCCGATCGGCGGACGTCGAAGTTCGGTAGCGACAAGGTGGAGGTCATGGGGTGCCTTCCGAATGGTGTGGGGGAGAGCAAGTTTTCAGAGGACGTGATTGCCGTACATCTCGCCGAGGGGATCTGCGATCAGTTCGAGTCGAGCGCCGTCGGGATCGCGGAAGTACAACGAAACCTCGCTGTGCTCGATCAATTCGACGCCCGCCTCGGTCAGTCTGGTGCGCAACTTCGCCCACTTGGCCGGCTCGACGCTGATCGCGATGTGGTGGAGGCCGCCGAGTACCTCTTGGTACGGGCCCACGTCGAGGCCCGGGAAGTCGAAGAAGGCCAGCAGGTTGCCGTTGCCGATGTCGAAGAAGAAGTGCGAAGACCCGGGATAGTCACGGTTCTCGATCAGTTCGGTGAGAGGGAAGCCGAGGAGATCCTGATAGAACTTCACGGTTCGCTCGACGTCACTGCTGATCAGGGCCGTATGGTGCAGACCGCGTGCGGTCGATGTGGGTCGTTTGTCGGCGGGGATCAGATGTCGATCCCTGATCTCGGCGCGGCGTTCCTCGAACTGCACTGCGTTGTCGTCCTGCACTGCGTTGTCGTCGCTCATGGCGCCCGCCTCCCGGTTGAATCTTCACTTCGAACAAGTAGTTGACTGATCAACTACATTGAGAATAGCTCATTTGATTTCGTTGTCAACTACTTCGGATATGCTGGCGTTATGGAATCAGTGCGGTGGTTGACCGACTCGGAGCAATCGGCCTGGCGGGCGTATCTGGACTCGACGCGACTGCTGCAGCGTGTGCTCGACCAACAATTGATGCGAGACTCCGACATTTCGTTCACGGACTTCGAACTGTTGGTTGCTCTATCCGAAGCGCCTGGGCGGCAACTGCGCATGAGTGAGCTCGCTGATGCTGTGATGGCGACCCGAAGTGGTGTGACCAGGGCCGTCAATCGCCTGGTCGGTGCCGGTTGGGTGCGTAGGGTCGAGTGTGTCGACGACAAGCGTGGCGCCAATGCGGAGCTGACCGACCAGGGCGCCGAGAAATTGGCGTCGGCAAGCCCGGCCCACGTCGCCGCCGTGCGAAAGAACATGTTCGATCTGCTGAGTCCGCGGGATGTCGAGCGTCTCGGTGTGGTGTTCGGTGAGATGCGCCGCCACCTTCTCGAGGGCCAGTCAGGTAATTGACAGAGCAACGGCCAATGTCATGTAGTTGGTGAGGACTGCGAACGGACTGCCATCATGGTCTGGTGACCCGCATTCGTATGTTCGCGACCGACCTCGACGGCACCCTGCTGCGCTCCGACCGAACGATTTCGACGCGCACCGCGCAAGCCATGGAGAACGCGCGGCTGGCGGGTATCGAAGTTGTGTGGGCGACGGCCCGCGCTCGACATTCGGTACATACGTTGGCGAGCTCGTGCGGATTTCGCGGTAAAGCTGTGTGTGCCAACGGAGCTGTCATTCTCGACCTCGCCGATGGTACTCCGAAGATCGTCGACACCGTTTCGATCGAAATGTCCTTGGCGGCAACGGCTATGGAGCAAGTTCGCGCACTGGTCCCAGGCGTCGTGTTCGCGAACGTCGGACCCACTCAGTTCTTTGCCGAGCCGGAGTATGCCGCTCTGTGTGAGTTCGCGGACCATCACCGGCACCTGCACGAGATGGTGCTGGCCGACACCTTACCGCTCGACGTCGAGCCGATGGTCAAGATCGTGGCTCGGCATGCGGAAATTCCCAGCGCCGACCTTTATCGAACTGCGGTCGCTGAGGGCATCGAGGGTGTGGAGTTGACCCACTCCGGCGCTCCGTACATGGAAATGGCTGCGGCGGGCGTCTCGAAGGCCAGCGCTCTCGCGCAATTGTGCGCAATCGACGGCATAGACGCGTCGGAAGTTGCGGTAGCCGGCGACGCGTTCAACGACGTTGCCATGCTGACCTGGGCCGGAACGGCTCTGGCGCCGGCCAACGCCCGAGCTGAGGTCATCGAACTTGCCGACCGAATTCTGCCCACGAACGACGAGGACGGAGTGGCAAGCTACCTCGAAGAGTTGGTTGCGGGGAGTTAGTTCAGCTGCTGACGGCCTTGGGCCCGGTGCCGATACCGACGCCGCAGTCCGTCATGAATTCGGAGAAGACACGGTCGAAGCGATCCGGGTAGTCCAGATGGGGGAAGTGTCCGGCGCGCTTGAAGATCTCGACCCGCCCGAGCGGTAGCTCGGCGCGAGCGTTCTCGGTGTGGGCGTTGGGGATGATGGTGTCTTCCTCGCCCCACACCAATAGTGCCTGCAAGTTCTTGAAGTTGGCGAAATGCGGGGTGGCATTGACGGTTTGGCCGTTGTAGTTGATGACCGATCGTGCGGTCGCCAGAAATGCCTGACGTGTCGACGCGTCCGATACCGAAGCAAAGCTCTTACGCGCCTCACTCGCGCTGGCGCCGAGCTTGAACAGTCCGATCTTGTTGAAAAGTCCGAGCGCTTTGTCGGTCACGTCGGTCAGAGTCCTGGACGCGAGGACGGGAAGCACCAGTTCGCTGCCGGGCAGAGTCGCCGCCCGCAGGAGGGGGCTGACCTCGGGGCCGAGTCCGCCGCTGGCCACCAGGCACAGTCGTTCGACGCGGTCGGGGAACAGATACAGCGTCTGCATCGCGATCCCGCCGCCGAGTGAGTGACCGACCAGGGTGGCCGACGGAATGTCGAGGGCTTCGAGAAGATCGCGCACAGTGGCTGCGTGAGCGCTGAGCGAGTAGTCGCCGGCAGGCTTGTCCGACGCACCATGTCCGAAGAGATCAGGAGCTATGACGCGGTAGTGGCGTGAGAGCGTCTCGATCTGCGGCTCCCAGTTGGAGTGCGCGCCCAGCAGGCCGTGAATGAGCACCACAACGGGGCCACTGCCTTGGTCGACGTACTTGAGCTGGTCGCCGTGCAATACAACCGTCTGTAATTGGTCGGTTGCCATGATTGAACCTTTCGGAGCCGCCAGTGTCTGTGGCTGCTCGCGTGTTGTCGGACCGCACCCGCCCCGACGCGGATCCACGGGTATTTGTGACCGGGAGTAACCCCAGTTCCCTCAGTATGCCCACCGAGGGGCCCGATGTCGTCGCCATTGGGCGTGTTGTGACGAACCGTGAGCCGTCGACTGAGGGGAGACGTACAACTCACCGCCGCTTGTCGGGGCGGTTGATCAGGCGAAATCAACCAGTTTGCCGAAGGTGAGGTTGATGTCCCACGGTGTGACGCCCCAGGTCTCGATAGCTGATACTGCGAAGATTCCGGCGGCCTCGATGGTGTCCTGCGAGGCTGGCGCCGAGACCGAAACACCGGTTTGGCCATTCGGAACCTCCGGCCAGACGCCTGTGCCCGCGGGTGCGGGGGTGGCCTCCATGACTGCATTGGCCAGGCCCGATTCGTCGACGGTCGTGAAGAGGCAATTCGGCTCGTGGGGAGAATCCCACCCGCCGAGTTCCGCGAGCCAGAATTCGCCGCGTCCAGCAGCGGAGATCGCGATCGAGGCGAGTGTCGACTCGAGATCTTCCCAAGCGTCGGTGGTCGGGGCCGACGCATCGGTGAGCTTGAACGGTGCGGCGAGGGCAGTGCTGTCCGGGGAAGCGAAGCGCGGCTGCACAGTGAGGGTCTGCGTCAGGGCGTCGAAAAATGCAACTTCTCGGAACTTGTTGTCCGGCAGAGCAGTACGGGAAACAGTGCCGCGTCCAAGCAGCGCGCCGAGCGCCTCGGGATCGTCGACACTCCACAGGCGGGTCTCGTCCTCGGACCACGTGCGAATCATTCCGCCGACTACGGGACTGATCAGCACGGGCTCGAGGTTCGTACTGCCTGTTGACTCGCTCACCGCTGGCTCCCACCGCACGTCGTACCGCCGGACCGGTTCCGAGCGACCAGACAAGTATGCCGCCTCGCTGCTGTGCGCCTTTATTAACCGCGGGCGGTTAACAAAGGCGCACAGCAAGTAGTCACATATGCGTGCCGCCGTCGATGCGGATTTCCGTTCCGGTGACAAAGGAGCCGTCCTCGGAAGCGAGCATCGCGATCACGCCGGCGACCGCAGACGGGGGAGCGAAACCCTCCCCGATCGCCGGGGCCAACTTGCCGAGCAGCGTGAAGTCGATGTCGGCCGGGAATCCGGGATCGGACGTCATGCCCGAAGCGATGCTGCCGGGTGCGACGGCCACGGCGCGGAGGCCCTGCTTGCTGTACTCGAGAGCGAGTGCGTGCGTGAAGGATTGGATTCCACCCTTCGACGCTGCGTACGCCGTCATGTAGGGGTGGGCGAATGTCGCCGATGTGGAACTGAAGTTGACCACGACGCCTGCTCCACTTTCGAGCAGTGCCGGCAGGGACTCCCTCGTCATGAGGAACGTTCCGGTGAGGTTGACCCCGATGACGGTGTTCCAGAAATCGAGTGTCATCTCGTGGGTGTGCGCGGAGCGCAGAATGCCCGCCGCGTTGACCAACACGTCGAGACCGCCCAGAGCCTTGATCGCAGCGCCGACCTGTTCGCGAACAGACTCTTCGCTGGAGATGTCGACCTTCACCGTGGTCAGGCGATCGGAATGGCCTGCGTCCTTCGCTGCGTTCAACGTTTGTTCGAGGCCGGTCTCGGAAATGTCGGCGGCGACGACGGTGCCACCTTCTGCCAGGATGCGGGCAACGGTGGCCTGGCCGATTCCGGATCCTGCGCCGCTGATGAGGACGCGCTTGTCGTCGAATCGATTCACGAGAAAACTCCGGTCTGTGGGATGGACAGCTGTCTGGTTTCGATTCTGCGTGATCCAGAGCTATTAATCTGCCGGGCATTCCACTGACTGGGCAGCGTCAGTGCTTGTTCGCTCGCAATCCCGAGCGAACTAGCACCGACGTGTCCTACAAACCCGCTGCCTGCGCGAGGCTCGGCAGGTAGGTGCTCGGCTGGCCGAAGAGCTGAGCGCTGCCGTGTGCACGCTTGAAGTACAGCTGAGCGTCGTGCTCCCAGGTGATCGCGATTCCGCCGTGCAACTGAACCGCTTCGGAGGTGATCTGCTGCAACGCTTCCGAGCAGTAGACCTTCGCCACCGCCGCGTCGTCAGCCGACTGCGTCGCCACGGCGGCGTACGTCATCGACCGCGCCGTCTCGACCAACGTGTACATGTCGGCCATCCGGTGCTTGAGTGCCTGGAAAGAACCGATCGCGCGACCGAACTGCTTGCGCGACTTGGTGTATTCGACGGTCTGTTCGACGATCGCTGCGGCTGCGCCGACCTGCTCTGCAGACAACGCGATCAGGACGACGGTTCGGATTCGATCGACCAGATCTTCTGACCACTGCAGTGGTCGACCGCGAACACCGGAGAACGTGACCTCCGCCAGCGGTCGTGTCGGATCCATGGTGGGGACGCGTCGGCGGGAGACGCCCTCGGCGGCGGGATCCACTTCGTAGAATCCGTCGGCAGTCAGAACGAGCAGGGTGTCTGCGACGTGCCCGTCGAGGACGTACGACGCCGTGCCGTTCAACGCATCCTCGGTTGCCTCGACGCCGAAGGTGCTCCAACCAGCGGCACCCGCCCAGCACAGGGCGAGCGTGCTCTCACCGGCCGCGACACCGGGCAGCAGTCGCGAGCATGCGTCGTTGTCACCGGAAAGCAGCAGTGCCTGTGCGGCAAGAATTGCGGAACCCAACATCGGTGAGGGTGTCAGCGTGCGGCCCAGTTCCTCCTGGACCACGTGTACCTCGCCCAAACCTGCTCCGACGCCGTCGAACTCCTCGGGAATCGCCAGCGCGGCGACGCCGATCTGCTCGCACAGCTTGCTCCACAACGCGGCGTCGTAGCCGATCTCGGTGTTGATGGCGGCGCGGACGGCAGCGGAGTCGGAATGCTTGCTCAGGAGATCGCGTACCGACGCACGCAGTGCTGCCTGGTCTTCGGTGTCGATGCTCATGACGCAACCAGTGCTTCGACGACGCGTGCGCGGTGCTCGGACGGCGTGCCCCACGCGGTGAGCAATGCTCGCACCTTGGTGAGCCACAGGGAGAGATCATGTTCCATCGTGTAGCCGATGGCGCCGTGAACCTGGAGTCCGACGCGGGCGGCCTTGTAGGCGGCATCGCCGCACGCGACCTTGGCGGCTGAAATGTCACGCGAGGCGTCGGCCGACTGATCGCGAACCGACAGTGCGGCACCGTGCAGCAGGGGGCGGGCCATCTCGAGGGAGACGGCAACCTCGGCCAGGTGGTGCTTCATGGCCTGGAACTGTCCGATGACCTTGCCGAACTGCTTGCGCTGCTTCGCATATTCGGTGGTGACCTCGAGCAGTGTCTGGCCGAGACCCTGCAACTGCGCAGCAGTGGCAAGAGCGCCCATGTCGAAGGCTGCCGAGAAGTCGGCAGAGCCCAGCGATTCGCCGGCGGAAACCTCGTAGAGCTTGCGGGAGAGATCCACCGACGCCTTGGCCTCGCCGGGGATGCCCACGGAGACCGCGCCGTCCTGTGCAAGTAGCACCAGGTCCACTGCATTGGCGTCGAGCGCAAACGGTGTGTGCGGGGGAGCGGCGACGGTTGCGAGCGCACCCTCAGCGAGAGCAGAGAGACGTTCCGGTGCAACGGAAGCCAAGAGCGTCGGCGCCACGGCGATCGTTTCGACGACCGGTCCGGGTACTGCGTGGCGACCGAGCTGTTCGAGCGCAACGACCAGATCGACAGCGTCGGCGCCGAGCCCGTCGTGCTCTTCGGAGATGACGAGGCCGTTGACGCCGGTCTCGGCAAGGCGCTGCCAGAGCTTCTTGCCCGGTTCGGTGTCACCGTCGTTCCACGAACGGATGACGGCGGGCATGTCGGACTTGGTCAGCAGCGCATCGATGCTTGCAGCGAAGTCCTGGTGGGAGGAGTCGAGCGCGAATCTCATCGGTCCGCCTTCGGTAGGCCGAGCAGACGCTCAGCGATGACGTTTTTCTGAATCTCGTTGGTGCCTGCGTAGATCGGGCCGGACAGGGAGAACAGGTATCCGTCCATCCAGTTGTCGGCCAGCTCGGCTTCAGGGCCCTGAAGTTCGAGAGCAGTCTCGTGGGTGGTGATGTCCCACTCGGACCAGAAGACCTTGTTGATCGAGGACTCGGCGCCGAGCTGTCCACCGTCGGCCAGACGGGTGACGGTGCCGAATGTGTTGAGTTGGTAAGCGCGAGCGCCGATCCAGGCGTCGGCGACCTGGTTACGCAGAGCGCTGTCGTCAGTGCGTCCGCTGGACTTGTACAGCTCGAGCAGGCGGTCGACTGTCGCGAGGAAGCGGCCGGGGCTGCGCAGCGAGAGACCACGCTCGTTGCTTGCGGTGCTCATCGCGACGCGCCAACCTTCGTTGACGTTTCCGATCACACCGGACTCGCCAGGGTTGGCCGGGTCGTCCGGAATGAAGACGTCCTCGAGGAAGATCTCGGCGAAGCCGGGCTCGCCGTCGAGCTGATCGATCGGGCGAACAGTGACACCCTTCGAGCGGAGGTCGAACATGAAATACGTGATGCCCTTGTGGCGCTGCGCATCCGGATCGGAGCGGAACAAGCCGAAGCCCCAGTCTGCGTAGCTGGCGCGCGAACTCCACGTCTTCTGGCCGTTGAGCAGCCAGCCGCCGTCGACCTTCTTGGCGCTCGAACGCAGGCTCGCGAGGTCGGAACCGGACTCGGGTTCGGACCAGGCTTGTGCCCAGATGTCGTCGGCACGAGCCATGCGCGGCATGATGCGAGCCAACTGCTCGGCATTTGCATGCTCGAACAGTGTGGGAGCCAACAGGAAGATGCCGTTCTGGCTCACACGACCGGGCGCGCCCGAGCGGTAGTACTCCTCCTCGAAGACGACCCACTCGAGCAGGGACGCGTCGCGGCCACCGAGTTCCTTGGGCCAGGAGACGACGGCGTAACCGGCGTCGGCGAGGGTGTGTTCCCACTGCCGATGTTCTTCGAAGCCTTCGGCCGTGTCCATGGACTTCAGCGGAGTGGTGGGGACGTTCGCCTCCAGGAACGAGCGGACCTCGTCCCGGAATGCGGTTGTGGCGTCGTCGAATACGAGATCCACTAGTTTGTTCCTTCCTGCGGTGTGCGAGCACTGGCAGCCATGGCTTTGGCGTCGAGACCACCAAGCGAGTCTTTGCCTACCTCGGCGTTGTGAGCGTGAGCGAAGTGATGCAGACCGAAGACGGAATCGATGCCGTTACGCATCCCCATCTGGTCCTCGCACTGATTGACGGCTTTCTTGGTCAAAGCCAGTCCGAAGCGCGGCATCTCGGCGATACGTCCGGCGAGCTCGAACGTCTCCTTCTCGAGGTGCTTGCGGGCGACGACGCGATTCACCATGCCGATTTCGTAGGCACGTTGCGCGGTGAACCGATCGCCGGTGAAGAGCATTTCCTTGGCGAATCGTGAACCGACCATCCACGGGTGCGCGAAGTATTCGACGCCGGGGATGCCCATGCGGACAACGGGATCGGAGAAGAAGGCGTCGTCGGACGCGACGATCATGTCGCAGACCCAGGCGAGCATGAGCCCGCCGGCAATGCAGGCGCCTTGCACCATCGCGATGGTGGGCTTGGGGATCTCCCGCCAGCGACGGCACATGCCCAGGTAGACCTCCATCTCGCGGGCGAAACGCTGGTCACCGCCTGGCTTGTCGACGTGATCCCACCACATGGTGGCCTTGTTCTCGTACTCGACGTGATGGTCGCGTCCCGGGGTCCCCAGGTCGTGACCGGCACTGAAGTGCGGTCCGTTGCCTGCCAGGACGATTACCTTCACGTCGTCGTCTTCGACGGCGCGCTGGAATGCCGCGTCGAGGGCGTACGTCACGACCGAGTTCTGGGCGTTGCGGTAATCGGGACGATTCAAGGTCACGACGGCGACCGAGTCGCGAACCTCGTAGGTCACGACGTCGGCTTCGAAAGGAACGGTCATGACTGTTCCTCGCGCAGAACCGTTTTGAGGACCTTGCCCGAGGGGTTTCGGGGCAGGTGATCGACGAAGCGCACCTCGCGGGGCACCTTGAAGCCGGCGATCTTCTCTTTGAGGAACGCGATCACCGACTCTTCGGTGAGGCCGGCACCGTCGAGTTGGGCGATGTAGACGCGGCCCACCTCTCCCATCCGGTGATCGGGGATGCCGATGGCAGCCGATTCGTGGACACCGGGCAGGCGAGCCAACATGCCCTCGATCTCGGCGGGGTAGACGTTGAATCCGCCGCTGACGTACATGTCCTTGAGACGGTCGGTGATGTCGAGATATCCACGCTCGTCGAGGGTTCCGATGTCTCCGGTATGCAGCCAGCCGTCGGCGTCGATTGCCTTGGCGGTGGATTCCGGGTCGTCGAGGTACCCGAGCATGACGTTCGGTCCACGAAGCAGGATCTCGCCCTGGTCGCCGATCTTGACCTCGAAATCGGCTGTCGCGCGGCCGGAACTGGTGGAGACGGTGACCGGATCGTCGTCGGTGCGGCACATCGTCGCAACGACCGCCTCGGTCAGGCCGTATGCCGTAAGGACGGCGTCGAAAAGCTCTGCTTGCATGCGCTCGACGAGAGCAACCGGCACGGGTGCGGCGCCGGTGATCGCGATGCGGAGCGAGGACAGGTCGTACTCGCTGCGGCGGGGGTGGTCGAGGATGGTCTGGTAGATCGTCGGGGCGCCGGGCAGGATGCTGATCTTCTCGCTGTTGACCAGTGCGAGGGTGTCGTCGATGTTGAAGACGGACACCGGCACGATCGTCGCACCGTTCAACAGACAGACCAGGATTCCGGCCTTGTACCCGAAGGTGTGGAAGAACGGGCTGATGATGAGGAAGTTGTCGTCAGCGGTGACCTCGGCGCATTCGCCCCACGACCTGGCAACGGCGATGGACTGACGATGCGCGGTGATCGCGCCCTTGCTGCGTCCTGTGGTGCCGGAGGTGAAGAGGATGTCGCTGACGTCGTCGGGCTGTACCTTCGCAGCACGCGCATCGGCTTCGGTGCGGGCGGCGTCGGTGGCGAGCGCGAGGAAGTCCTCGAACTCGATGACGCCGTCACGGTCGTCGTTTCCGTCGATCGGTACCTGGATGACGGTGGGGATCGACAGGCTCGGGTTGGCGTCGAGCAACTGCTGGTACCGATCGGCCTTGAGGAACGTGCCGACGATGACCAGAGCCGCGGCGTCGACGCGCTCGATGATGTCGAGAGCTTCGGTGCCGGTGTAGCGCGTGTTGATCGGGATGATGGCTGCGCCGGCGTACTGAGCGCCGAGCAGGGCGATCACCCAGTGGTACGTGTTGGGCGCCCAGATGACGACGCGGTCGCCTGCCTTCACCCCACGGTTGATCAGTGCGCCGGCGAAATCGCGGACACGCTGGTGTAGCTGTGCGAAGGTCGGTCGGGTGTCGCCATCGGCGATAGCCGTGCGCTCACCGAACTCCTCGGCGGCCCGGATGAGGGCTGATGGGATGGTTCTCGGTTGTTCGGTCACTGGACTCCTACCTGACACGCTACCTAGCAAGTGCTTGGTAGGTTATCTTACATATGTGGACCAGAGCGAGAGCCCGGACGGGCAGATGACGGACGACGAGTTTGCGACCACGGTCGCGCAGTGGTTGGCCGAGAACTTGACGGGCAAATTCGCCCAGCTCAAGGGTAAGGGCGGCCCCGGCAGCGAGCACGAGTTCTTCGAGCAACGACTCGAGTGGGACAAGCACCTCGCAGCCGCAGGATGGACGTGCCTCGGGTGGCCGAAGGAATTCGGCGGACGGGGAGCAAGCATCGCTCAGCAGGTCATCTTCCATCAGGAGTACGCGAAGGCCGGCGCGCCCGCTCGCGTCAGCCACATCGGTGAAGAGCTGCTCGGCCCGACGCTGATCGCGTACGGCACGGATGAGCAGAAGCGTCGATTCCTTCCGGGCATCAACACGGTCAGTGAACTGTGGTCGCAGGGCTACTCCGAGCCCGGCGCCGGTTCCGACCTCGCGAACGTCTCCACCACCGCACGCCTCGAAAACGGCAAGTGGATCATCAACGGCCAGAAGGTGTGGACCTCGCTGGCCCACGTCGCGCAATGGTGCTTCGTGGTCTGCCGCACCGAAGTGGGCTCCAAGCGTCATCAGGGCTTGAGCTTCCTGCTGGTCCCGTTGGATCAGCCCGGTGTGACAGTTCGGCCCATCCAGCAGCTCACCGGTACGTCGGAGTTCAACGAGGTCTTCTTCGACGACGCCGTGACCGACGCCGATCTGGTGGTCGGCGAACCTGGCGAGGGCTGGAAGATCGCGATGGGGCTGCTCACCTTCGAGCGCGGTGTATCCACGCTCGGACAGCAGATCGGATTTGCCCGCGAGCTCCAAGGCGTCGTCGACCTGGCGAAAGCCAATGGCAGTGACCAGGATCCGCACATCCGCGAAAAGATCGCGCGCGCCTGGGTCGGTCTGCGCGTGATGCGCGCCCACGCGATGCGTACTCTCGACGCGGTCGACGCCGGAACCGGTGGCGGAGAAGCGTCCGTCGCAAAACTGTTGTGGGCCAACTGGCATCGTGATCTGGGACAGCTGGCGATGGACGTGCAAGGTGCGTCGTCGTTGGTTGCGCCATGGGCGGATTCCGAGGGCAATGCCTCGGACATCACCGACCCCGAACATCTCGAGCTCGACGAGTGGCAACGCCTCTTCCTCTTTACCCGCGCCGACACGATTTACGGCGGCTCCAACGAAATTCAGCGCAACATCATTTCCGAGCGCGTGCTCGGTCTTCCCCGAGAGGCTCGTTAATGTCTGACACCAAAGCCGCGTCCCCGCTTTCCGTTGCGCCCGAGGAAACGCCGGGTCACGGACTGCTCGCGGGCAAGAAGGCAATCATCACCGCCGCCGCCGGAACCGGCATCGGTTTCTCAACTGCGCGCAGGGTGCTTCTCGAAGGCGGCGACGTTCTCGTCTCCGACTTCCACGAGCGTCGTCTCGGTGAGACGGTGGAGAAGCTGAAGGCCGAATTCCCCGGTCAGCAGATCGAATCGATCATCTGCGACGTGTCGAGCACCGAGCAGGTAGACGCGCTGTTCGTCGGCGCCGCCGAGAAGTTGGGGCGCATCGACATCGTCGTCAACAACGCCGGCCTGGGCGGCGAGACTCCCGTCGTCGACATGACGGATGATCAGTGGGATCGCGTTCTCGACATCACCCTCAACAGCACCTTCCGTTCGACGCGCGCCGCGCTGCGGTACTTCAAGAGCGTTCCCCACAGCGGTGTTCTGGTGAACAACGCGTCCGTCCTCGGTTGGCGGGCGCAGCATTCCCAGGCGCACTACGCCGCAGCCAAGGCCGGTGTCATGGCGCTGACTCGGTGCAGCGCAATCGAAGCAGCGGAGTACGGAGTCCGTATCAACGCGGTCTCGCCCTCCATTGCGCGTCACGCGTTCCTGGCGAAGGTCACCAGTGAGGAACTGCTCGACCAGTTGGCTTCCGGCGAGGCCTACGGCCGCGCCGCGGAGGTCTGGGAGATCGCAACGGTCATCGCGATGCTTGCCAGCGACTACTCCACCTACATGACCGGCGAGATCGTCTCCGTTTCTTCGCAGAGGGCCTAGCGTCCCCGTGCGCGGTTGAGGAGTCCCTGGACTCGCTGACCGCGCACAGGGGAGGGCCCTGGATAGGATTGAATACATGACGCCACCTCGAAATTCCGACGAATCCAACGGCAAGTCCGGGCGCCGCGACGAGCTGCTCGAGATCGCGGCCGGGCTGTTCGCCGATCGCGGAGTGCGCGCGACGACCGTCCGCGATATCGCCGACGCCGCCGGGATCCTCTCCGGGAGTCTGTATCACCATTTCGATTCCAAGGAGTCGATGGTCGACGAGATCCTCCACCAGTTCCTCGACGAACTCTTCGGGAAATACCGCGAGATCGTTGCGGCGGGGTTGGACAGTCGCGCGACGCTCGAAGCGCTGGTCGTGACGTCGTACGAGGCCATCGACGCCTCGCACTCGGCCGTTGCGATCTACCAGGACGAGGTCAAGCACCTCGTCGGGAACGAGCGCTTCGCGTACCTGGCCGAGCGGAACACCGAGTTTCGGGACCTGTGGGTCGGC
Source organism: Rhodococcus sp. NPDC059969 (assembly GCF_042738325.1). Taxonomy (NCBI): domain Bacteria; kingdom Bacillati; phylum Actinomycetota; class Actinomycetes; order Mycobacteriales; family Nocardiaceae; genus Rhodococcus; species Rhodococcus sp. NPDC059969. Next base: position 317,226 of record NZ_JBHWUF010000006.1, read on the forward strand.
GTCCTCGAGGCCGGCGTCGCGGACGGGACCTTCCGCTCCGACATCGACGTCGAATTGGTCTTCCGCTTCATGCGCGACACCGTGTGGGTCGCGGTTCGCTGGTACCGCCCGGGTGGATCCCTCTCGGCTCACGCCGTCGCGGCTCAATATCTCGCGATCGTGCTCGACGGGCTCTCCGATCCGGCAACTGTTGAAAAAACTTCAAGAATTATTGCTGCACAACGAAACTAGGAGCTAACGCTATGTCCGAGGTTTACATCGTCGACGCCATTCGCACACCGATCGGCAAGAGGGGCGGCGCGCTGTCCGGCGTGCACCCCATCGATCTCGGTGCGCACGTCGTCAAGGCACTGGTCGAGCGCACCGGTATCGACCCCAGTGACGTCGACGACGTGATCTTCGGTTGCGTCGACGCCATCGGCGGCCAGGCCGGCAACATCGCCCGTATGTCCTGGCTCGCAGCGGGATTCCCGGAGCACGTTCCCGGCGTGACCGTCGACCGTCAGTGCGGTTCGAGTCAGCAGGCAGTGCACTTCGGCGCTCAGGCCATCCTGTCGGGCACCGCGGATCTGATCGTCGCCGGCGGCGTTCAGAACATGAGCCAGATTCCGATCTCGGCAGCGATGATCGTCGGCCAGCAGTACGGATTCGACACGCCGACTTCGGGTTCGGTCGGTTGGACCGAGCGTTACGGTGACCAGGAAGTCTCCCAGTTCAAGGGCGCCGAGATGATCGCCGAGAAGTGGGACATCAGCCGCGAAGAGCTCGAGAAGTGGGCCCTGCAGAGCCATGAGCGCGCCAAGGCTGCGATCGCCGCGGGTCGTTTCGACAACGAGATCGTCGCCATGGGTGACGCGACCGTCGACGAAGGACCCCGCGAGACCAGCCTCGAAAAGATGGCGACGCTCAAGGTTCTCGTCGACGACGGCCGCATGACCGCAGCAGTGGCAAGCCAGATCTCCGACGGCGCGAGTGCGCTGCTGCTGGCGTCGGCGGAAGCGGTGGAGAAGTACAACCTCAAGCCCCGCGCCCGGATTCATCACCTCAGCGCACGCGGCGACGACCCGATCTTCATGCTCAGCGCGCCGATCCCGGCCACGAAGCATGCTCTCGCGAAGGCCGGTCTGAGCATCGAGGACATCGACATCGTCGAGATCAACGAAGCTTTCGCCCCGGTCGTCCTGGCCTGGATCAAGGAAATCGGCGCAGATCCGGCCAAGGTCAACGTCAACGGCGGCGCGATCGCACTCGGTCACCCGCTCGGCGCGACCGGCACCAAGCTGATGGCAACCCTGCTCAACGAACTCGAGCGCACTGGCGGCCGTTACGGCCTGCTGACCATCTGTGAAGGTGGCGGCACCGCAAACGCGACGATTATCGAGCGTCTCTGATCCCTGCTGTGCGCCTTTATTAACCGCCGGCGGTTAATAAAGGCGCACAGCAGTTAGTTATTCGGCACATCCGCGACCTTGATGTCGAAGTTCGCGCTTTCGCCGTCAACGCTGGTCACGGTAGCTGTGACGTTGTATTCGGTGCCCTGCTCGGTCAGGATGCACGTGATCGATGCGCCGACTTCGGCGTCGAGGTTCTCCGGACACGTCACGTCGTCGGGTGGCTCGCCGATCTTCTCCGCGAGTTGAGTGGAGATCTGACTTGCGACTTCGGACTTGTCCACTTGCGGCGTCCCGACGCTCGTCGAGCACGCTCCCGTGACCAATACCACCGAGAGCAAGACGATTCCCACTGCAGGCCTCTTTGTCATGTGAACTCCCAGGGTGCGCCGGTGCTCGCTGCTGCCAACTCTGGGATTACCGCATTTGGGACTGTTCAACCGACTTACTCGACGCAGTTTTTCGACGTCAGCGTCGGCGGACCGTCAAGTTGAAGCCTTCGGGCATGAGGGTGAGCCGTTCGGCCACCTTCAGTTCGTAATCCGGATCGGCTTCGATCGTGTATTTCTGCAAGATGGTGCCCAACACGAGAACCGCTTCGTGAATGGCGAATTGTCGTCCGATGCAGGCACGTTCACCCGTTCCGAACGGCTTGTACACGTGCGCCGGCCTGGCCTTGATGTTGGCAGGCAGGAAACGATCCGGATCGAAAGTCTCGGGATCGTTGCCCCACACCGGATCACGATGAAGTGACGGGATGAGCACGAGGATCCAGTCGCCCTTCTTCATCGGATACTTCCCAACGAGCGTGGTGTCTTCGAGTGCCGCGCGGCCGTATGCCGGTGCTGTCGGCCACAGACGCAATGATTCGTCCAGGACGCGTCGTACGTATCGAAGTTTCGCGATCTTCTCGAATGCGGGCTCCTCGCCCTCCCAGACCTTGTCGACCTCAGCTTGCGCCTTGGCCAGTACGTCAGGGTTTTGCGAGAGGTAATACAATGCGAACGACAAAGCGCCGGAAGTTGTTTCGTGCCCGGCGACGAGGAACGTCACGACCTGATGGCGGATATTCAGTTCGTCGATACGGTTGGGATCGTTTTCGCGAGCTGCCCGCAGCATCAGTTCGAGTAAGTCTTCGGGCCCCGGTTCGGTACTTGTGCGCCGGGCACGGATCACCTCGTCCACAACCTCGGCCATGAACGCCTTGCGGACCTCGTCACGTTGATCGGCGCGACGTGCGAGCACTCGCCCGAGGGCGGTCGACTTCAGGAATGTCGTGCGCTGTGAATGGGAGAGCGCTCCGACCATTGCCTTGACGAACGGATGCTGCTCTTCACGTTCGAAAGAGTCGAACGAGTAGCTGAATCCAGTGCGTCCGATGGTCTCCAGCGTCAGCTTGGTCATGTCTGCGGAGACGTCGATGGGGGAGTCACTTTCACGACTGTCCCAATGGTCGACCAACTCGCCGACCACGTCGAGCATGGTGCGGTGGTACGAGCGCATCGCAGTCTGGCTGAACGCCGGTGCCAGGAGATTGTGTGCCTTGCCCCAGTTGGGCTCGTGGTTGTAGGCAGTGAACAATCCGTCGCCGCCGATTCCGCGTAGCGCCTTCACTCCTGGTGCAAGGTGTTTTGCGAACCGGGACTCGTCGGACAGTTCTGCCACCATGTCTGCGCCCGAGGCGAAGACAAAGCGATTTCCCAGGACGTTTCTTTCGAAGATCGGGCCGAGTTCGCGGCCGATGCTCACGGAGTTCTGCAGTGGCGTCCGAATGTTGATCCCGAGGACGTCGCCTAGGACTGGCAGGCGCCATGCCGGATGCGGGATCCGAGCATCGGTCGTCGCCTCTGGAGTGGTGTCGACGCTCATGATGTGTCCCCCGGGTGAGATCGCTTACTGAATTGGTGTCTAGTACGCAAAGTACGCCTTACTGAATTGGTGTCAAGTAGTAATCTGACTTGCCTATGGTTGCACCACGAAAACGCCTGGACCGAGAGCAGCGGCGCACGCAGTTGCTCGACATCGGCGCGCAACTTTTTGCCGATCGCTCGTACGAGGACGTCTGGATCGAAGAGGTTGCCGAGATCGCAGGCGTCTCGCGCGGGTTGATGTACCACTATTTCCCGACCAAACGAGACTTCTTCGCGGCAATCGTCGAGCGCGAATCGCAGCACTTACTCGAGGTGACCGCACCGGACGCGACGCTACCGGTGCGCGAACAGGTGGCAGCCGGGTTGGATGCCTACTTCGCGTACGTGAGGTCACACAGTAGGGGAGTGCGCGCCATCAACGTCGGGACGCTCTCGGCTGAGGCAGGTATCCGAGCGATCGTCGAACGGGAACTCGAACAACAACAGATTCGGATCCTCGACGCACTCGGATTCGAGGGCGAACAAAGACAGATCGCTGCAGTCGCGGTGCGGGGATGGATCGCATTCGTCCGGGCCGTGTGTCTCGACTGGCTCGACCAACCTTCCATACCGCACGAGGAGTTGAGGGTGATCTGTCTGCGAACCCTCTCCGGAGCGTTGGGCATCGACCTCGAAACGTGAAAATGCCGACCGCGTGGGAGCGGTCGGCATTTCCATGGACAAGTCCGACTAGTCGAGCGTCGAATAAAGTTCGTCCCAGCCCTTGGCGACGTACATGTTGGTGTAGATGGACCCGTAGTACGTACTTCCTTGCAGAACGGTGACGTTCCCGGCCTGCACAGCCGGAAGTCGTTGCCACAACTTGTTGTCCGAGAGTTGATCGAAGGTGGTGTCGCTGCTGTCGGTGACGGAAACCATGAACGCTTCGCAGTCTTGCAGACGATCCATCTCCTCGATGCTCAGTCGCCCCTGATTATCGAAACCGGTTGTGTTCAATGTTCTTCCGCCGATATCGGCGAGCGTCATGTCGGTGGGTTGACGATTCTTCTTTCCCGTTTCCTCCGACACGGGCAGGCTGTCGATGTAGATCGTGGCTTTGTCCGGACTGTAGGACAAGCTTGCGACGGTTTTGCCCGCGATCGCGGAAGCGTGTCGAGTGCGAATGTCGGTGATCAGAGCGTCGTAATCGGTGATCAGGCGATCCATGGTGGGTGTTCGTCCCAGCCAATCGGAGAGCCGGGTCAGGTTCTCCCGCCACGTCTGCTTCGATTCGGTCGTCAGGACAGGAGCGATGGCTTGGAGCTTTGCAGCGGGCCAGTACTCGTTGTCGGCGTTGACGCAGATGATGAGATCGGGTGCGAGTCCGAGTATCTGCTCCAGATTGGGCTTGTCGCTGAGGTATTCGGCCGAGCCGTCGACAGGCACCCACTCGGTGGCGGGTGAGATGTTGTATCCGAAGACCGGTAGTTCCAAGGCAATGGCGAGCTCGAGGTCGGTTCGGGCGTCGACGGCCAAGACCCGCTTGGGGTTGGTAGGGATGTCATAGGTCCCCAACGGCGTGGTGACGGTGCGCATTTGAGCGTCATCAGCGGTGCCTGAACCGTCGCTGGAACTGCAGGACGACAGAATAGTTGCTACTGCTGCCATCCCGGCTCCGATGCCGAATTGGCGACGGGTAAGTGCGTCGACTAGCTCTTGCCAGACGCGTTCGTCTGGCACGGTAGGTGTATTGGTCAGCATTTTTTCGATACCCTTCGGTCTGAGTCCGTATCGATCGTAGGGTTGGCGATACCAGATCACCTATATCGAAAACCGCCTGATATTAGTCGATTTCGGCCATCGTCCGTGACTTGCGGGTGATGGTGGCGCCGAAGGCGGCGGCGAGCGGGAACATGAGAACGCCGTACACCGCGGCCGGTACTGCCAATTGCACGTTGTCGAGAAGACTGACGGCGATGGTGATCGCCAACGTGCTGTTGTGGATGCCGATTTCCATGGAACTGGCGATGGCCTGACGGTCCTCGATGCCGAAGATTCGGGGAACGATGTAGCCGATCGAGAGGCTCAGCAGGCAGAACAATGCAGCGACGACGCCGATGTCGACGAGATAGTCCGCGATGTTATCGCGCTCGGATACAACCGTTCCGACGATCACCAGCGCGAGAACAATCGCGGATCCGATGCGGACGGGCTTGTCCATGCGCTCGGCAAAGGCGCTCGAGCGCAACCGAACCCACATTCCGAGGGCGACCGGAATCAGGACGACGGCAAAGACCTGGAGGACCTTCGTGAACTGAAGTCCGAGAGTGCCGTCCGCGTCCTCGGGTTCGAAGTAACCCAACGCGAAGTTGGTGATCAACGGAAGGGTGACCACCGCGATCACCGAATTGACCGCAGTCAGTGTCACATTGAGGGCAACGTCGCCGCGGAACAGGTGACTGAACAGGTTTGCCGTGGTGCCACCCGGTGACGCGGCGAGGAGCATCATGCCGACGGCGAGTAGTGGGTCGAGGTCGAACAAGGTGACCAAGCCGAAGGCTGCGGCCGGCAGCAACAACAATTGACAGATCAGAGCGATCGAGACGGCCTTGGGCGCTTTTGCCACGCGGGCAAAATCTCCGACTGTCAGGGACAGCCCGAGGCCGAACATGATGATGGCGAGTGCGGCGGGGAGACCGACCGAGGTGAGTGCTGAGTCCATGAGTTAGTGGCTACTTCCAGTCACTGGGGGAATTTCACTGAAACTACCGTGATGCCCGGATCTGCGTGGCAGTTTGGATACATTGATGTATCGAACCGTGACGGCGTCGGTGAGCAGGGTTATCGTCGAATTATGTGCCGAAACATCACTGAACTTCGTGGACTCGAGCCCGCAGCTACGCCGGAGGAAATCGAGGCAGCCTCTCGCCAATACGTACGTAAGGTGAGCGGAATAGCCAAGGTGTCCGACGCCAACCGAGATGCCTTCGAACAGGCAGTGCATGAGGTAACCGAAACGACGACGCGCCTGCTCAGCGCCCTGCCGCCTCGTAGGCAGCCACCTCAGACGGTCCCGCCGTTGCGTCGTCCGGAAGTACAGGCTCGGATCGCAGCTCGCTCGTCCTGACTCGAGTGGATCTCACAGATATCGACGTATGGGACGTCGAAGCTTTGGATCAGCTGTCCGCTGGGCTCGAAGGCGTTCTGGTCGCTCATCGCGTCCGCGACATCCGTCGACGGCTGAATACGCTGCGCAAAGAAGCCGTCGCCGACGACTTGCATATTCGCCAGGACGGAACCGTCTCTGCGGTTGCGCCCATCGCGGACGGACACCCGCTCCACGTGCACGCCCAACTGCTCGAGGTTGCCGTTCGCGAACTGATCGGTGAGGCACTGCTGGTCAGCGCGGATCTTCATCATGCGTTGTCGCTTCGGTCCCAGGTTGGCACCGACCTCCGTGACAAGGCTGTGCGTGTGGGAGAGGAGTGGCGAGCATTCAGCCTTGATCGGCAGCGTCAGATGTTGCGCCATGCACCCAGTCTGATTGCCAACCTCGACGGCATTCCCGCAGCGGTGCGAAGTCCCGCCAATCTCGATCGGATTCAATCAGAACGAGCACGGCTGCAAGATGATTCGGTGCGAATCTCGCAAGAACTTCACCGGGAGTTCTTCGGTGGCAGGCTGAGTAACACCGGGGCGGGCCAGTGGTACGCCGAACGTAAACTCGAGGATTTGGACGCGCTCGACGAGTTGTTTCACGCCGAACCTTGTCGACGGTTACTGCTCATGGACATGCGCTCGGGTGAACGAGGATTTGCCGCGATTGCGATCGGTGATCCGGACACAGCGGATCACATCTCCGTGACGATTCCCGGATTGAACACCAACGTCAAGGACTCGATGCGCGGAATGGTCGGCGAGGCGACACGATTGCGAGCCGAGGCGATGCGCCAACTCGAACTGGCCGGTCGAAAGGAAAGCGTGGCAACGATCGCCTGGATCGGATACGACGCGCCACAGGTCATCGGGCCGGGAAAGTTCGACATCGGTCGCGCCAGCTTCGACGTCAGTCGATCTTCGAAGGCCGGCATAGCCGCCGACGCATTGGGCAGCTTTTTTCACGGTCTTCGTTCTGCGTCGGTCAACGAACGCGTCCATATCACCGCGTTGGGCCACTCTTACGGATCGCTCGCGACTTCTCTTGCGTTGCAACGTGGTGCCAGCGCCGCAGTCGACGACGTGGTCTTCTACGGTTCACCCGGAGTGCGGGCCAAGGTGGAGTCAGATCTCGGTATCGCCGACCGTCATGTCTACGTCATGAAAGCGGAAGGCGACAGTATCGCGGGGTTCGGCCGTTTCGGCGGCGATCCGACGCGCACCGAGTTCCATCGGTTGTCCACGGCCGAAGGGATCACCCCGGACGGAGTGAAGCACGAGCGGGCGTTCGGGCATGCGGAGTACGCGAGGACCGGAGACAACGGAGAACTGCGGATGTCGGGTTACAACCTCGCGGTTGTGGTTGCCGGACTTCCGGAGCTGGCCGTCATCGCCTGACCTGCTGACTTACAGTGGCACTCATGCGTCTGAGGCACTCGGCCAGGGGGTTGGTCGTTGACGGCCAGTCCCGTCTTCTGCTCTACCGATTCATCGCGCCCGTGCATGGGCTGACGGTCTGGTGTCCTCCAGGCGGCGGCTTGGAAGGAGACGAAACCCCGCCCGAGGCGCTCGCGCGCGAATTGGACGAGGAGATCGGATTGCGCGACTACGGCGCCGCCACACACGTGTGGCATGAGGAGATCCGTGATCCGACGATATTGCCGGGTTGGGACGGGGCGGTCAATGACTATTTCCTCGTGCCGGTACCGGTCGCATTCGATCCTTGTGGATCTTTGGGGCGCGAAGCGCTAGCCGCGGAGTTGGTCGAGCACTTCGAGTGGTGGAGCGTTGACCGCCTTCTGTCACACTGCGGTCGAGAAGTGTTCGGGCCACGCGATTTACCCGACCGATTCGCATGCCTGGTCAAGGATGGACCGCCGAGTTCGCCGGATCGATTTGTTCGGACACTGTGAGGGCTGCGAGGCATTCCCTTAATCGAGCATTTCAGCGCCGAAAGGCGGCTACGCTGGGCTTATGGAGCACTACGTGCGCAAGGAACCCATCCCGTACGCGTCTACGGCAGCACCGGTCAGTTCTCGCACCCGGTTCAGAAGGATGCTCCAAAGGTTGTCGATGATTCTTCGCGGGATGATGGGGGATCGGAAGGCGAGTCGATATACCTCGCTCGCTCCGCGTCATCCCGACGGATCACGCACCGCCGTAACATCTTTCAACAGTAGTGGTGGTGGGAAGTAGGTATCGGTGTGCACACTGCCCGGTAGCCGTCGAATCTCCGACGAGCACCGGGCAGTGACGCACTAATCGAGCTGAGATCAGCGGAGGTACTGTCCGCAAACCGGCCACGCGCCGACGCCCTGACCTGCAAGGACGTTCTCCGCGACGCGGACCTGTTCTGCCTGGCTGGCGTTGGCTGCAGTGCCCGCTCCGCCGTAGGCCGCCCACGTGCTCTGGCTGAACTGGAGGCCGCCGTAGTAGCCGTTTCCGGTGTTCGCAGCCCAGTTGCCCGAGGATTCGCACTCAGCGACACCCGACCAGTCGTGGGTGGCTGCGGATGCGGTGCCGGCGCTCAGTCCAATGGCTCCGGCTGCGAGGGCTCCGGCTGCGGCGACAGAAGCAAGGGCGCGGGTAACGGTGGTCTTGGTCATTTGGGTAAATCCTCTCGAGTCACGCCGGCGGAGGACGGTGACCGTCTCAGCTCCGCTCCCACCACTAGGAAAGTTGTCGAATCCGAACCGCGGGGTGGGACTGGCGGTGGCGATTCGGTAATGCCCGGTTGATCGGGCTGTCACCAACCATAGGAGATGATTACGGATTGGTCACGGGTCGGCGTGTCGACACAGGTTCGTGCAACAGAAATGCATCAAAGAGTGTCTTCCCAGGTCGCGCGGCGATATGCCAACGCTCTCGGCGTTACATAATCGAGATAAAGTGTGATGCAAGTCACCAATAGGGCGCCGTAAAGGCGTCGATATGAAGCGAATGTGTCGCCCGATTGGCTCGTTTTGCCGACTTTTCGACCCCGGTTTTTGTCGCGCTGGAGCTCAAATCGAGGCTTGATGTGTTGTCGACCGACCGCCCCGATTTACCTGTGGGGCAGCAGAATTGATACGAGTATCGAGTTGTCGGCTCTGCGATCAGACGAGATTCTTGCTCGCCTTGATCCGGCGACGGATGTCGCGCATCTGAATGGTGTTTCCGGCCTGACGGATGGAGCGTGGGATGAACCTGTTGACGAACGACACGAAGATGAAGAGGTGCTCGAATCGACGGCGGTCGTCTTCGGTCCACTCGAGGTCGAGTTGGTCGCGGTAGATCGGCGGAAGGAATCCGACCGTCAGGAACCGCAACAGGTTTCGAAACACCAGGCGTATCGGCCAGGCGATCATCCGTAGATTGACCAGGTCGATCAGGTACTGCTTGGTGCGTTCGTCGATGACTACGCGTTCGCAACCGAGGTTCCAGTAGCGCTCGAAGTCTGCGCGGGTTGCCGGCCACATCTCTTCGGTGACCTGCAGTGTCGTTCCCAAAGTTGACGCGGACTGATAAAACGATTCCGCCTGTTCTTCGGACATCTTGCCGTGCAACAACTGATGGCTGTCTTCGAAACCGATGAAAAGGCAAGCGGCAACCCATAATTGGAGTTCGCGATTGAAGGCGTTGTACTTGACCGGGCTGTTCGCATCGGACTTCACGTGCCGGTGCACCGAGTTCACGGCCTCGCGGTAGGCCTTTCGCTCTTCCTCGTTGCCCAGGATTGCGACCGTCAGGTACTGCGTTGTGGTCCGTGCGCGCTTCCATGGATGCGCGGTCAGGGCACCCGATTCGACTTTGCTTTCCATGACGCCGTACGCCACCTCGGGCCAACCGAGTTGCAGGATGACATTGGCGGCGGCCCCTGCGAATGACCAGAAATCGAGTGCGTCGGTGATGTGTGCGGGTTTACGGGCCCACCGCTTACGCTCGGCCGTGATGGTGATGCGTGTCTGATCGGTTCGAAGAGACGACTCGGACTTTCCCGAATCCAGGTAGTGAGTGGGCATCGATCCTCCTCCGTGCGCGGTGAATTACTTGGTCTCGACGTTGCTCACGAGCCAGCGGTCGTCCGAACGAACCAGGGACACGACCATCCGGTACTTCTGTGTATTGCCCTCTGGTGCAGCAATGTTCTTGGCCTGCTGGTCGACGAAGACAAGCACCTTTGCCGACGAATCTTCCAGTGACGTGATGCCGACGTCTGTTGCCGTCGCACTCGCCTGACCTTGGCCTCCAGCGACAACCTCGCGCAGTGAATCCACCATCGTTCGGTAGGTGCCGGCAAACTCGTCGGTCGACATCGACGCGATGGTGTCCTTGTTGGCGTCCAAGTTCTGATAGTCGAAGGAGGACATGATGATCGAGTAATCCCGCGCGGTGTCCAGCGCTTCCTGTCGCAACGTGTCCTCCTCATTCACCGAATACAGGTGAAATCCGAGCACCACCAATGCTGCGACCAGTGCTACCGCCAACAGCGAGATCAGTGCGTTGCGAGGCTCTTTCAGCCGACGAAAGAACGACGGGGGAGTCGGATGTTCGGTCACCTCGGTTTCTGCTTCGTCGAGGAGTGTGCTCTCACCGTGTGCCATTTCCCAGTCCTTCCAACATCAATCTCCAATAGTTCAAGGCGTCGACTCCGGTCGGAATCAGAATCGGATCCGCGACGACCTGCGGTCCGATCGGAGTGCCGGGGACAGTCGAGTTCTGCAATCCGAGGTCGTTCGGCCTCGGAGCATTCTGTGCTCCGCGTTGGACCAGGTCGTCGGCGGGTGGGCAGTACATCGCCAGACTCGGACTGGTGGGGGAGAGATCGCCTACCTCTCGTCTGGGGGTATCGTAGTTGCACACCGGCCCCTGCGTGGCCACCAAGGCGAAATCAGCTCGATCGCCTTTGACGATGGATGCCAGCTTGGCGAGACCGTCGGGGATCGTGACGAGTCCGGTTTCCAGGGCATCCGTGCGGTCGGAGATGATCGGAGCGACCGTGACGAGATTGGCCAGCACCGCTCCGAAAGTGTTGTGGTACTTGTCGAACAACTGCTGGGCGCTATTGAGAGCGGCGGGTGAATGGTCGGTGAGATAAATCAGTACGGGGGCGTTGGACTCGAGTTGTTCGGTGAAGTTCTTTGCTGCCGCCATTCCTCGGACGAACGAATCCGATTGTGTCGCCATGGAGTCCATCAGCGTGGAGGTCCGCGACAGCAGCGCGGCGAGTTCGGCCGACTGGTCGTTCAACTGCGCCGACATTGTCCCGCCGTTGTCGATCATGGTCGCCAAGCTCGGACCGAGCCCGTTGAACGAATTCCCCAGTTCGGTCCCGATGTCGCTGATCGCCTGCGGATCAATCCCTTCCAGGACGCCGGACGCCTGAAGCATCAACTGGCTCATCTGAACTGGCTGCTGATCTGCGGGCATGGCGATCTCGTCGCCGTCCCGAAGATACGGGCCGTGATCGGTGTTGGGGTAGATGTCGACATTCTGGATTCCCGCGGCAGTTCCCATCGTCACCTTGGCGACGCTGTCGGTGGGTATTTCGGTTTTGTCGTTGAGTGAGAGTTCCACGCGAGCGGATCGGGTGCTCGAATCGAGGACAACATCACCGACTTTGCCGACCTGCACTCCGCGGTACGTGACGACCGTGCCCTTGGTCAATCCGAAGGCGTCGGACATGTTGGCGTGCAATCTGATCTGACCACCGAAACCTTGAGGGCCCACCACGTACACGATTCCGAAAGGGATGACGACAGCGGCGATCAGAGCGAACAGGCCAAGTTGAACAAGCGCAAGGCGACTCAACGTGGACCTCCCTGAAGTAGATCGGTGAGAGTTCCCGCCGGCGCGATCGATTGTCCGGCCATGCCACCGGTCCAGAGTTTGTCGATCGTTCCCGGAATATCGAGGGCGCCGTCAAAAACGAGGTAGTCACCTTGGACTGCGCCGGTGAAGTTTTCGAGCAGCCCGTTCATGTTCGCGAGTGTCTGACCGATCTCCGAGTTGAACGAATCCAGAGTCCCCACAATGGTCGACGCATCGTGCAGCATCGTGTCGAGCCCGTTGGGTGAGGAGTCGAGAATGGTGTTTGCGTTGGTGGCGAGCTGAACGGTCGAGTTCAAGAGGCTCGCGATCTGATCCTTCTGCCCCACGAGAATCGCCACCACCTGTGGAACGGAATCGAGGTAGTTGTCGACGACTTCTTGTTGCCCGGCCAACTGCGAGGAGACCCGGGCAGCGAGGTCGACGGCCTCGTCGAACTCGCTTCGGTGACTGCTTGCCTCTGCCATGAGCGAGGTCAGGGTGTCGGTCAGAGAACGAACTTCACCTGAGCGCCCGGAAAACGCGGTGTTCAGTTCGCGTACGACGGTATCGAGTTGATCGATGCCGCTGCCGGTCAGGACCGTACCGAGGGTGGCAAGTGCACTTTCGACCTGCGGACCGATCTCGGTGCGAGACTCCGGAATTGTATCGCCGTCGCTCAGCGTGGAACCGGACGGAACCTCCGGCAGCAGCAGTCGAATGAACGGGTTTCCCAGTGCGGACGGGAGTTCGACGGAGGCCTCGACGTTGTCCGGCAACTGCGTCGCAGCGTCCAGACTCAGTGTCACGTCGGCTCCGACGACGTCGGCTGACAGTGCGGATACTCGACCGATGACTTTCTGGCCACTGCGGACGTCTGCTCCCAACACCAGGCCGTCAGCGCCGGCCAGTTGTAGCGACACGGTGTACGCGTCACCGTCGGCCGAACGACCCAGCGGAAGGTCCTGAATGCCTGCACTGCAGCCGCCGAAGGCGAACACAGCCGCACAACCCATACCGATGATCGCGACGCCGGCGACTATCCGAACCGATTGCCTCGTCAATTGCCACCTCCGGGGACGGCGCCGCCGGAAATCGCGGAGGCGATGCCGAGCGGATCAGAAGTGCTGAGGGGGAAGGAAATCGGATTCGTGAATCCGGCACCGGTGCAGATCGGCAACTTGTACGCGTCGCACAGCGGCTTGGCGACGGCGAACTGAGTCAATGCAGTCGAGACATTGAGCCGAATGCGTCCGCGCTGATCAGGGCCGATAGTTTGGGAGAGGTTCTGCATCATCAACGGCACCAGGTCCATGAACTCGGCGAGGCCAGGTTGTTTGGCAGCCAGAGTGTCACCGAGAACTCTCACGTTGTCGGCTATGGCACCGACATCGTCGCCGTGAGATGTCATGAAGCTGTTCAGTTGATCGAAGACGACCTGCAGATCCTGCAGCGGTTGGGAGATGTCCATGTTCTGGCTCGCCCACTGATCGCCCAATTCGCCGAGGTCACCGACAAGTTCGTCCAAGCTGACCTGCCGAGTGTCCAACGCATTCATCAAGGTATTGAGATTGTCGACGAGTGCACCGATGTCTTCCGACCGAGCGCCGATAACTCCGGTGGCCGTGCTGAGGTTGCGAATGGCGGTGTTGAATTGATCGCCCTGACCCTGCCACCCGGCGGCGCCGCGGCTCACGAGATCGCCGAGATTGCCACCGTCCCCGGCAAATGCGTCGGCCAAGGTGCTGACGCTTCCCATCAACCCGTCGAAATCTATGGGGGAGTAAGCACGTTCGATCGGAATCTCGTCGCCGTCTTCGAGCGTCTCTCCACCGGTGTACGCCGGACCGAGTTCGATGTGGCGATCGCTGATCACCGACGGATTGAGAACATAGGCCGAAGCGTCGGCGGGCAGATCGACGGAGTTGGGCATCGACATCGCTACTCGAACAGAAGTTCCGCGAGGTTCCACCGACGTGACCGTCCCGACGCCTACCCCGAGGACGGTGACCTTACTTCCCTCGTAAATCCCACCGACGTAACTGAAATCGGCGTACACAGTCTTGGACTGATCGGTTCGTCCGAAGATGTACCAACCGGGGAGAGCAATCGCCAGGGTCACGACCAGCATGGCGGTGACGGATTTTCGTGTATTCACTTGCAGCCCTCCATGATGCCGAGCGCGCAGAGCAGGTTGTCCGGGATCACGGCTGCCGGGGCGTTGACATCGGTCCAATTGCCGGTGCCGGTGGAGTCGGTGACCGAACGAAGAGCGGACGGAAGACGAGTCAACAGCAGGTCGATCTGATCGGCGTTGTTCTTCAGCGTGGCGGTGACTGCGACGAGGTTGTCGGTCATTGCTCCGAACTCGTCCTGACGGTCTGTGAACGTCGTCGAGAGCTTCGAGATGATGATTGTCAGGTTGTCTACCAACTGAGTCAACGCGTCCTTGCGGACGGCCAGAGTACGCACGATCGTCTGAGCGTTTGCGGCGGTGCCGACAATCGAATCGGTTTGTGCCACCGCCATGTCGGACAGCTCGCGGGACATCGTGAGGATCTGGTCGATCTGTTCACCATTCTGCGCGAAAGCCGCCGAGGCGCCGCTGATTCCGGCCAGGGCCCGCCCGACTTGATCGGAATCCGTGGGAATCACCTGCGAAAGGGTGTTCATCATGGACTCCATCGCCTGTAGGTCGACGCCGGTGGCCGCGTTGGTGGCATCACTGCTGACGTCGTCGAGGCTGTACGGCACGGTTGTGCGCGAGAGCGGGATGACCCGCCCGTCGGAGTCGTCGACCACTCCGGCCGGCACGATCTCGAGGTAACGCTTGCCCAAGACCGTCTTGAGCCTGACCGTCGCCGTGCTCTGGTTTCCCAATGGCTGATCCTTGTCCAGGCGGAAGTTGACGACCACGTGGTCGCCGGCAAGGTCGATCGAATCCACGCGGCCCGCAGGAACTCCGGCCACGTAGACGGGGTCGGTATCGGAAAGCCCGCTGGCATTGGCAAATTCAGCGGTGTATGCCGACGTGCGGACGTTGTACCAGAGTTTCGGAATGCCCAGTGCTGCTGCGAGCCCCACCACCAGAACAAAAATCCCGAGACTGCCCAGGGCGAGAGCTGTCCCGCTGCCGCTGCGTCGGCGATCCCCTTTGAACAGGAAGAGCATGATGCCGACGAACACGTCGATCAGCTTGACCAGAAACATCATGAGCACACCGGCGAATGTGTCGGACCGAATATGTTGGCTTCCATGTCGCCTGCCTTCAGTGTGAAATTGCACAGATACAGGCTGATGAAGCTTCCGTAGCTTCCGATACGGTTGGCGGCGTCGGCGAACTGGGGAAGGTTGGCGAGAAGTCTGTTGAACTCGTCGGTGCTTGCAATCCAACTGCCGGTGACACTTTCGAGTTGTTGCACGGTCTGGCCGAATGCGCCGTTCGACCCGGCCATGATCTGAGCCAGCGACGAGACAGTGCGGTTTCCTTGGTCCAAGAGCGAGACCAGTTGATCGTTCTGCCCGGCGACGGAGGTGCTCAGACTGTTCAAACCGTCCAGCAGACCGACCAATTCGGGTTGACGCTCGTCGACGGAAGTGAGAAGAGTGTTCATGTTCGTGAGTAGTTGCGCGAAGACGTCCTGACGGTCGACCAGGCCGGAGCTCAAGGTCGCGATCTGATCGAGAAGGGTGGTCATTGCCTGTCCCTGACCGTTGAAAGTTTCGACAAAACTTCGGGTGAGAGTGTTCACCTGCTCGGGCTGCAGTGCTTCGAACAACGGTTTGAAGCCGTTCATCAGTGCGGTCAAGTTGATCGGCGGTGTTGTCTGTGCCAGCGGTATCGTGTCACCTGGTTCGAGCCTTTGTGCGGATGCCGTTGCCGCGCTGCCATTCTGGGTCAGTGCGAGATATCGAGCGCCCAGCATGTCGCCGTAACGCACCGCGGCACGGACATCCGACTCGAGCGAATACTGTGATTCGATTTCGACGTCGACGATCGCCTTGCTCGTGCCGCCGCCGTTGCCGGCAAACGCAACCGAGTCCACGCGGCCGATACGCACACCCGACATCGTTACCGGATTACCCGGGTTGAGTCCTTCGACGTCGGTGAACTCGAACGAGTACGAATCAGTGCTTCCGCGCACCGGGACCGACAGCGTGTTCGCCACGAACGACGCACAGGCGACGCCGGTGATGCAGAAGAGTGACAACCGAATGACCTGGCCAGGACGAACCTTCACGGGACGGTCACCTCGTTACCTCTGACCATCGGCCCCAACATCAGTGTTGTTGCCGGGTTGGGGGTTGTTGCCGGGTTGGGGCCGTCCGACTGCTTCGGCGAGCCGCCGAGTAGTTGATCTTCGAGGAAACGCAGGGTGGCGGCTTCGGCTTCGCCGCCAACGACTGGGGCACTGACGGGTTGTGCAGGCGCGAGGTTGGAGCCGGAACACTGTGCCCCGTGCGAGTTCCCGTACTGCGGGCAATCATCGCCTGTATACGGGAGCGGTTCGGCGAACGTGGCAACTGCTGTGATGTCGAACTTTCCGGTGGCGAAGACTCGCGCACCGGAGGCGCCGAACGTACTGGCATTGGCGAGGGTGGAACGCAGTCCTCCGGGATTGGCCGCGGTGGTTGCGAGTATCTTTCCGGCGGAATCGATCACGGTGATGATGTTTCGGTTGTTCGCCCCGACAAAATCGTCGACGGTAGCGGCGAAGACTGCGGCCGCGCCGATCGAGGTCTCGAGATTTGCTCTGTTGGCGACCATGCTGTTCGAGACGGATGTAGCGGCCGCCAAGGTATCGAGAATGCCGGGGGTTGCGCGGTCCAATGCGTCGATGACAGATCGGAATTCCGGAGTGGATCGCAGGAATTGGTGTGCAGCGGGAGCCAGTACTCCGGAAGCAGCACTGAGATTGTCTATCGTGGTGCCCATTTCGGCACCGTTTCCGTCCAGGGCTTGACCGAGCGCGGTTAGAGCCGTTTGAAGTTTTTCGGGTTGCATTGCTGTGAGGACTCCGACCAACTTGGTGTACACGTCATAGAGGGCGACGGCCTCGGGTCCGTCGTCCATGCGGATCTCGTCTCCGTCCGCGAGAGTTGTTCGGCCGTGCGGCGCCGGGTTGTCCACGAGCTGCATGTAGATGTCACCGAAGAACGTGCGTGGAACAACGCGAGCCATCACGTCGGCGGGAATCTTCGATGCATCCTCAGTCTGTATCTGTAGTTGCACCACGGATTCTGTGGTACCTGATTCGATTTCGCCGATTCGGCCGATGTTGACCCCGTGGTACCGGACCGGTGCCTCGCCGCTGATCAGGCCCGCCGTGGCTGGAACAGCCACGATCACGTCGGTGCTCTGCTCGAGGTTTCCGGATCCACGCAGCACCATCGTTACTGCCGCTACGACGGCCACCACGACGGCGATCGCGCCACGTAAGGCGTAAACGATCTTCGTGCGTGTAGTGAGTCTGTCCACGGCTCAGATCCCCATTCCCGGGATCTGGGGGACGAGGCCCCACAGGCCGAAAGTCATCAGCACGTCCAGGATTCCGATCGCAAGGATGGCCGACCGTAGTGCGCGGCCAGCAGCCTGACCGACACCCGCCGGTCCACCCGAGGCGTAATAGCCGTACGCGCAGTGCACGAGCGCGACGACGGCGGCGAAGACCACTGCCTTCAGGCCCGAGTACAGGAGGTCCTGCGGCGAGATCGCCAGATGGAAGAAGTAGTCGTAGGTACCTGCCGATGCACCGTTGAAGAACACGACGACCAGTCGGGTCGAGAGGTAGCTGGCCAGCAGTCCGATCATGTAGATCGGGATGACGCAGATCATGGCAGCGATGACCCGCGTACCCGCGAGGAAGGGAATCGATCTGATTGCCATCGAGTCCAGTGCGTCGATCTCGTCGGAGATACGCATTGCGCCGATCTGGGCGGTGAAACCCGTCCCGACCTTGGCGGCCAACGCGATAGCGACGACAACAGGGGCAAGTTCGCGTGTGTTGGCAACTGCGGAAAGCATGCCGGAGAGTGAGGTCATCCCGACAAGTTCGAGTCCGCGATGCGTCTCCACGCCCAGCATCATCGCGGCTGCAAGAGACATCGCGAACACGATGCCGATAGTGCCGCCGCCGGACAACAGCGAGTTCGTTCCGAAGCTGACTTCGCTGATCTGGCCGAGTACATGTTTGCGGTACTTGGTGAGAGCAAAGGGGATCGAGGCGACAGTGCGGATGTAAAAGGTGACATGCTGACCGAGCGACACCAAGCCGTCGCCTGCGGTCCGCAACGGTCTGCCGGCCTGCCGCGCTCGGATCCGGAGATCGACGAGCGACATCAGAATTCACCGACTGCCGGCACGATCACGGTATACAACGCGGACAACACAGTGTTCACGATGAAGACGAGCGCGAAAGCGATGACGACGGCTTCGTTGACTGCGTCGGCAACGCCGCGTGGGCCGCCTTTTGCATGGAGACCTTTGAAGGTGGCGACCAAAGTCGAAGCGAGGCCGAAGATCGCGGCTTTCACCAAAGCCATGACGAAGTCGGAAGATCGCCCGTACTGACTGAACGTTGCCATGAACGTTCCGGCCGGAAGGTGCTGGACGTAGATGTGGTACAGGTAGCACGCGATCACGCCGCCGAAGGTGACCATCGAACAGAGTGCAAGGGAGACGATCACTGCTGCAACCAATCTCGGTGCGACCAGGCGCTCGATCACGTCGATGCCCATCACTTCCATCGCGTCGATCTCTTCCCGGATCTTTCGCGAACCCAGATCCGTGCAGATCGCCGACCCTGCGACACCGGCCATCATCAACGCGCACACCAGCGCCGCAGCCTGACCGACGATGATGAAAGCCACGACAGCTCCGGAGTATCCGCCGGCACCGATCCGGCCGGCCAGTTCACCGACTGACACGGCGATGAAAACACCGATCGGAATCATGAGAAGCAACGACGGGCCGGTGCTGACACGACCGATGAACAGGGTCTGAGTAATAGTCTCGTGCAACGAGAGTCGCCTGCGGAGGATTGCCGTGAACAGGCCGAAGAGTGCCTGAACCGAGAATCCGATCAGATAGCCCCCCTGTAACGCTACGTCTCGCACCGGGCCCTTCGCGGCTGGTAGCTCGTAGGTCATCTAATTGAATTCCTTTGCAGATCAACAGTGTTCGGCACGGAGTTCGAACTGTTCGAGCGCTGGCGGTCGAGCGAACTGCTTGTGAAGCATCTCACACATATATGTGTCCAAGCAAGCATTATGTGAACCGAGATTCTCGCTGCGTGTCTAGCGGTGTTGGTTGAGTTCGCGCAATTGACGTGCCAGTATTGGAACTGTTCGAATCCATACCCGGTGTATGTTTACGAATATTCCGGATCTGTCAGCCTGGTTGAGTCGCGGTTGTGTAGCGGATGCTTCGAGCGGTGACCCTACCCATCATCGGCGCCCTCAGGCAACGTTTTGTTAACGCAAATTCTGGTCGGGGATCATGACGATCAACGCCGAGGGGCGGTTTCTTCTTGCGATCGATAGGCTCTTGAACTGCCACGATTGTGCTGCAGGCGGGCGAAGTGATGAAAAAAGTGTATGAATTCCCGGGATCATGCTTATGCTGATTCTCGTTTGATGGACAGGCGGATAGAGGTGCGTCGAGCGTGTGGGCTGGAGAGTGGGGTACATGGTGAGCCTGGGCGATCAGTTCGTCGACGCGCAGACGTCGAATGGGATTGTTCGGCAGGTGAGGTCCGACTCCGTCAAGAGGCGCCCGAAGGATCGCAAGGCTCAGATCGCGGCAGCTGCGGCAATCGCGTTCAGTGAGCGCGGATATCCTGCTGTCAGTGTCGATGACATCGCGTCGGCGGTGGGTATTTCGGGTTCGGCGCTGTATCGGCACTTTCCGAACAAGTACGCGATGTTCCGTCACGCGGCACTGGAGTTGACCGAAGCGCTCGGTAGTGCGCTCGACGACGTCTCGGTTGCCCCAGCAGCGACCGATGCGGACCGATTGCGCGAAGATCTGATTGCAGTGATACGAACGACAATTCGCAATCGGCGCACGGCCGGAATCTATCGTTGGGAGAGCCGGTTTCTCGATGCTGCCGATCGGAAATCCGTTCGAGCACAGGCCGACGCGGTCAATAGTCGAGTGGCCCGGAATCTTTCGCGCTCCGATCCGGCGATGACGGCGCGGGACGAGACCCTTGTCGTGGTAGCGATGTTCAGCGTGATCGGCAGCATCACCGTCCATAATCTGTTGCTGCCTCAACGGGCGATGGAACAGGTTCTGCTCGACGCGTGCCTGGCGATAGATCAAGGTGAGGGTGCAACCACCGCAAGCCGCTTGGAGCAGTCCTCGCTGCCTAGGACCGTGACCACGAACAAACGTGAACGTCTCTTGCAGGAAGCGGTGCGGCTCTTCGACTCTCGCGGATATCACGACGTCAGCATCGAAGAGATCGCCGCGGCCGCCGGCTTGAATGCTTCCGGTATGTACCGCTACTTTCCCAGCAAGGCCGAGCTTCTCGGCGCCGTGTTCTATCGAGCTGCAGATCGCTTGGACTTGGCGACGGCAGCGGTCTTCGATTCCGCGACGTCGCACGAAGAAGTACTCCGGGCACTGGCGGCGATGTACGTGGAGTTGTCGTTTGCACAGCACGAATTGATGTCGGTCTACTTTTCCGAGATGAACAACCTTCTGCCGAGTCATCGAAGCGATCTGAAGAATCGCCAGAAGCTTTACGTGGTCGAATGGGCGCGAGTTCTCCGCGAAATCCGTCCGGAGCTTTCGGCGGTAGAGGCGAAGTTCGTTGTTCATGCTGCGCTCAACCTGGTTCCGGATGTCGGACGCATGGTGAAGTTCGACGGGGCCGCAGAAAATGCGACCAGACTGCAGATGTTCATGTCGGCAGTTCTGTACGGCTGTCACACTTCGCCCTCCTGAAACGTGTCGGAGGGTGTGCGTACTCTGACCCGCTATGAGCGAAGTCGTGTCTCCGGCAGCTGCCCGTCGCATAGCGCTTGCCGCTCAAGGATTCGGCAGATCGCACCCCACAACGGTGACGCGTCGCAATCTGGTCAGCGTGATGGACCGGCTGCAGGTGCTGCAGATCGACTCGGTCAATGTCTTCGAACGCAGCCACTACCTGCCGGTTTACGCTCGGCTGGGCGCGTACGACAAATCCAGGCTCGATCAGCTCGCCTTCGCCCCCGGCTCGGGGTACCTCGAATACTGGGGCCACGAGGCTACGTTCCTACCGGTGGACATGTGGCCGCTGTTCCGCTGGCGGATGGACCAGTTTCGCGCCAAGGCGTTGAGCGACAAGGGAGGATGGGCTTCCGATCGAAGTGTCTTCCTCGATTGGTTGCGGCAGGAGTTGCGCGACAACGGTCCGATGGCGGCGAGCGAGATCGAACACGAAGCGAACACACGACGGGGTCCGTGGTGGGGGTGGTCCGACGTGAAAGTCGGCCTCGAGACGCTGTTCCGTTGGGGCGAGGTGGTGTCGGCAGGTCGAGCCGGCTTCGAGCGTCGTTACGGCCTGGCCGAGCAGATGCTTGCACCCGAGATACTCGACGCACGGGTCGAGCGGTCGGAGGCGATACGCGAGCTGGTGGTGCGGGGAGTGCGGGCGCATGGTCTTGGCACACTCGACGACATCGCCGACTACTTTCGTCTGCCCAGCGCAGAAGCACGAACGGCATTGCAGGAACTCGAAGATGCCGGCAGTGTGCGCCGGGTGTCCGTCGACGGCTGGGAGCGTCGAGGCAAGGCAAGGGAGGTGTGGATCGATCCGCGAGCGAAGCGTCCCAGGTCCATTCGTGCGGAAGCGCTGTTGTCACCCTTCGACCCGGTAGTGTGGGCACGCGATCGAGCGTTGCGGCTCTTCGACTTTCACTACCGGATCGAGATCTACACTCCGGCGCACAAGCGAGTTCACGGATACTACGTGCTCCCGGTCTTGATCGACGACAAAATCTGCGCCCGAGTCGATCTCAAGAACGACCGTCAGAACGCTCGACTGCTTGTCCGCGCGGCATGGGCCGAACCCACCGCGGACGCAGAGACTGCGCCGCGGTTAGCGGAACTCCTTCGCAGAACTGCGCATTGGCAGGGCTGCGACACCGTTGAGGTGGAGAACAAAGGTACGTTGTCTCAGGAGTTGGCCGCCGCTATGACGTGAGCCTTCAGGGTCGCGAGGACGATTGTCATTCGGGAACTGTTATGCGTCCGTCAGTCGCTGCCTGATTGATGGAATTTCTCAATGCGGAACAACTTCCGGATCGAATTCTCGGCGGTGCAGCATCGTCGCGGTACTCCAAACATGCGGTGCGCGAATCTGATCGCCACTGGGTCGAAGTGTGATGCCAGCTGTTCTTCTCCACGAGGACGTATGTTCCGCACCGCTCGCAGTCCAGCGGCTCCATGGTCATTGCGGCGCTCCTGCTGCGGCTTTGCGTGCAAGGTTGTCCGCAACTTCTTGGTGCCACACTTCGGTGGGCTTGCTTGTGTCGAACTCGAATTCGAAGCGGTCGACCATGTCCGGGGTGATGGCGGCGACGTCCACGTAGAACTGTTCGTACCAACGGCGCAGTTGGTAGACCGGGCCGTCCTCGCTGCACAGCAGAGGATTGTCGATGCGAGTCTTGTTCTTCCACACTTCGATGTCCTGCTCGAATCCGACGCCGATATATCCGATCATTGCGTCGACAAGTTGATCCGCGAACTCGGCGGGCATCTCCTCGGACTTCTGGACGGTAATGCCGTACATGAGTACGAATTTGTTCGGGCTCACCGGGTAGTGGCAGTTGATCAGCACAGAATCGGTCGTGAAGTTCTCGTAGATGTAGCGCAAGTCGTCGATCATGAACGACGGTCCGTGGTAGGCCGCTGTCGAAAGATTCGACACCAACTTCGGTACGTCGGGGTCGGTCCAGGTCACGATGTCGTCGCGGTTGATGCCGCTCTGCTCCTGGATGGCGACGTGTCCTTCGAAGACGTTCTTGAAATAGGTGGGGAACGAGAAGTGCACGTAGAAGAAATGCGCCATGTCGACGACGTTGTCGACGATTTCTCGGCAGTTCGTATCGATGACTATCGACTTCCACACCCAATCGGTCCACTCGTACTCCGCAGACTTGATGATCGGTATGGCGACTTCGGCAGGAGGCGGATTGCCTTCGGGGTCGTGCCAGACGAAGAGCAGTCCGTCTTGTTCGAGCGCAGTCCAAGCGCGGGTCTTGGCAAGCGGGGGGACACGTCGAGCATAGGGAATCGCGGTGCACTTACCGTTGCCTCCCCACCTCCAGTCGTGGAAGGGACACGCGATCGAATCGCCCTTGACCGTGCCCTGACTCAGGTCGCCGCCCATGTGACGGCAGTACGCGTCGAGGATCTTCAGTTCGCCATGCGAGTCGGAGAAGACGACCAGTTTGGTACCGAAAGCTTCGACGGAATGGGGGTTCCCGTCGCTGTAGTCCTTGGCGAGGCCGAGGCAGTGCCATCCGCGGGCAAATCGAGTGGGAGGTTCTCCCTGGTCGATGATGCGAACCTCTTCCGATTCATTGACATCCGCAATTGTCATGTTCTTCCTTTCGTGAGTGCACCCGGTGGGCTGGACCGAGCGACGTTGTACGACAGTCGAAGGGGTGTAAATCTTTGGGCAAGTCACATACGTTGCGACGAGATGTTGCCGCCGTCGACAACCAATTCCGTTGCGGTGATGTAACTTGCTTCGTCGGACAGCAGGAAGCGGACAGCGTGTGCGATTTCCTCCGGGCGACCGAGCCTGCCGAGGAGGATGCGTCGTTCGAATGCCCCGTCGCCCAATGCGTCTACGGTTGGCTGAAGCATAGGGGTCAGAATCTGTCCGGGCGAGACGCAGTTGATCCGAATGCCGTCCGGGCCCAGTCGGTCCGCAAGCGATCGGACCATCGACAACATCCCACCCTTTGCAGCGGAGTAGACAGGGTTGATTGCATTGCCCAAAGTTGCGTTGATCGAGGCGATTCCGACTATTGCCGAACCGGGATTGGCCGTGAAATCAGGCATCAACTGTTGAACCAACAGGATGAGCGGACGTAGATGGGTGTTGATACCCATCTCCCACACGTCGAGCGTCACTCCTTCGAGGGATCCGGTATCGACAACCCCGGCGGAATGAACAAGTCCGCCGATGGAGGAAAGTGAGGAACGGGTTGTGGCCAATGCGGCCGCGTAGTCGTCCGCTCTCGTGAGATCGATTCCCACTCCGATGGCGTCGATGCCGAATTCGGAGGAGATCACTGCTGCCTGATCGACCGCTTTTGCCTCGTCGATATCCCAGAGAGCGACTGGTCGTCGGATCGCCGCGAGCGCGCGGGCGGAGGCCAATCCGATTCCGGATGCGCCGCCGGTGATGATCACGCCTGTCGACGGGGATGAAGCATTCATGTGTCCTCCTGATTTTGGAGCGTTCTGCTCGGCGCCGCATGATCCGATGGGCTCCGGTCATCACTGTGACGAGGGATGGATTCGGGCTCAACGAACATGACCGATCATCGGTATCGATGCTGGTGAAAGCCCATGCAGATGCATCTCCCGCTGCGTGGGAGACGTACTGGCGTCGTGAGTCCACGGAAGCTCAGATGGGCGGAACGAATGTTGGCTGCCGAAGCGGCGGGCCACCGGAACGGAGACATCGATGTTGGTCGGACCGATCACCGAAGAGTCCATCCCCATGTCAACTCTCGATAGACTGTCGGTGGTGGTGGACTGCTTTCGTGACGCGCCTCGGCTGACATTGGGGGAGGTGGCGCGCCGAACCGGGATTCCGCGATCGTCCGTGCACCGGATGCTACTGAAACTCGTGAGGATGAACTGGCTACGCCGCGAAGGACTCGAGTACGAGATAGGCGACAAGCTAGGAGATCTGGGCGCGCTCTCGCTGTATCGAAACAAAGTGGATCGAGTGGTTACGCCCCTACTTCAGCAGCTGCATCTCGTGACTGGACATGCTGTGCACCTTGGGGTTTTGGAAGGGAACCATGTGCGCTACATCCAGAAGATCGGGAGCCAGATGGTCCCCGACCTTCAGACTCGCGTCGGCTCACGCATCCCTGCGCAATCGTCGACCATCGGGAAATCACTGTTGAGCGCTGGGCACAGACCGGTGGCGTCGCTGCAAAACACCAATGACGTTCGCCAACAAGCTGTTGCGTTCGGAATCTGCAATTCCGGGATGGGTTGTATCGGCGCGCGAATCGGGGTGCTCGATCACTTGCAGGTGGGTCTCTCGATCTGTGGGCCGCTGATTCGCGGGACGATAGACAAGAGGAACTCCGCTCCCGTGCAGATGGCGGCGGTGGCGATCTCCCAGTTTTTCGGAGTGATCGACGGGTTCGGACAGGAGAAGACGGGATAGTCCGACAAACGCAAAGAGTGCGCCTCCCCCCACTACGCGTAAAGCGCAGTGGGGGAGACGCACTCGGATAGAGCTGTGTCAGCGAAGAGCCGCAAGCGCGTCGATACGCCCCGCGGCACCCTCCATGATGCTTTCGATCAGTTCCTTGCAGCTGGGCAGATCGTTGATCATGCCGACAACCTGACCCGAAGCAAGAACACCGGCTTCCGTGTTGCCCTCGACCAGTCCGGCCTTGAGCAACATCGGGGTGTTGGCTGCCATGATGATCTGCATCAGCGTGCGGTCACCCGACCGCTTCATCGCGAGACCGTCCTTGGCGAGGGTCGACCACTTCATGCCCGTCATGGCCTTGAACTTCGTGGCATTCTTGGCCGCGGCGATCAAACCGGTTGCATAGCTGGAACCTTCGAGGCTGTTGACCAGGTCGGTGTTGAGCACACGATGAGGCATGCCGTCGACCTTGCGGGAGACAGTCGTATCCGTCAGTCCGCGCTTGAGATACTCCTGTTTGACGGAATCGGGCACCGAAGAGTCGCTGGTGAGAAGGAATCGCGTTCCCATCGCGACACCGGCAGCGCCGTACGCCAGTGCGGCAGCCAGCCCGCGGCCGTCGAAGAATCCGCCACCGGCGATGACCGGAATATCGACCGCGTCGAGAACCGAGGGGAGAAGCAATGTTGTTGCCACACCGCCGGTGTGACCACCACCTTCGCCGCCCTGGACGATGACGGCGTCCGCGCCCCAGGATGCAACCTTGACCGCATGCTTCGCGGCGCCGATCGAGGGCACGACGACGATGCCGTGATCCTTGAGCTTGGTGATCAGTTCCTTCTTGGGAGCCAAAGCAAACGACGCGACCTTGACGCCCTCACGGATGAGCAGGTCGGCGCGTTGCGGCGCGTCGGTGGCGTCGGCACGCATGTTGACGCCGAACGGCTTGTCCGTGAGCTGCTTCGTCTTCTTGATCGCGTGCTCGAGCTCGTCGTACGTCATCGTCGCCGAAGCCAGGATGCCGAGACCACCGGCGTTAGCCGTTGCCGACGTGAGAGCGGGACCGGAAACCCAGCCCATACCCGTCTGCACGATCGGGTACTCGACACCGACCAGTTCGGTCAGCGCGGTCTTCAGGGTGGGGGTCATGCCGAGACCTCACGGTCCCGGAGGTTGCGCGGATCGAGGGTTTCGCGGATGAGGTGAAGTTCTTCGGCGGTGGGGTCACGGGTGATACCGGCCTCGGCGAGTCCGGCAACCTCGAACGAGGTGTTTTCGGCAACCTCATCTGCCGTGACGCCGGGGTGAAGACTCAACGCGCGGAACGTGTTTCCCGGACCACCGAAATCGAAGACACCGAGGTTGGTGACGACGCGGGGGATGTTCAGGTATTTGTATGCAGGGTTCTCGGGATCGATCTGGTCGTAGCCGACGCCGCACACCACGTCGACCTTGTCGACGAACACTCGCTTGGAGTGCTTGGGGACGAAGTAGCTCGTCGCATGGTTGATGGTGTTACCCGGGGCGCCGCGCACACCGAACATCTGACGCGTCGGCTGCTGAAGCGGGCCGAAAGCGGAGAGGTTCTGGTTGCCGTGGCGATCGAGCTGATTGGCGCCCATCACCACGTGGCGACGACCGGAAGCGACGACGTCGAACACCTTGCGGAAAGGCATCCAACCTTCGACGGGGCCCTTCGTTCCGACTGCCGGAGTGTCCTCGAGGATGAGGGCTTCACCGTCGGTGATGAGCAGGTCGGGTTCGGTGGTGAGCCGAGCCAGGCGAGCGCCGATGGTGGACGACGTCGACATCGGGCTGGCCATGATTTCGCCTGCACCGGAGAAGATTTCAGCGCAAGCAATAACTACGTACTCTGCGCGGGTGACGGTGGATTCGCTCATTTTGCCTGCTCCCCTGCCTTTGATGAATCGGCAAACTTCTTTACTGCGGCTTGGTAGTCCTCTTCGCTGCCGGAGAGGAAGGTGTCGACGAACGTCTGCCACGACTCGGGGGTCTTGGCGGCCTCGGCGTAGTGACGCTGGAACTTCTCGTCGCGGCCGTAGCTTTCGCCGGCCAACGTGAAGTGTGCACCATTGGGTGCCTCGACGACGGCGTCGACCATCATGCGGTTGAGCAGAAGGTTCTGCAGTGGAACGGATTTGACCAGTTCTTCGGTCTCGACGATGCGCTCGACCGAGACGTAACGCTTCTCGGCGGCCATGCAGTACAGGTCGTCGAAGTACGGGTCGACGCCGTTGTAGGCGGCATTGCCGTGCTTGTCACCGAGATTGAGGTGGACGAACGACGCATCGAGGTTGAGCGCAGGCATCGCGATCAAGGTCTCGGAACGGCCGTCGGCCTCGGGGTACGGAGAGGTGACGGTCTTGAGCTCGTCGCCCCAGAAGTTGCGGACATCCGAACCCAGGCCGGCGCGGATCGGGAGGAAGGGAAGGCGAGCGGCAGCTGCTTCGAGGCCGCACTTGACCATGCCCTCGTCCATCTCGCGGACTTCGATCTCACCGGCGGTGCGCGCCTTGGCAAACCACGGATCGTAGAACGGCGCGGAGTCCAGGGACACGAAACCGTAGTACGCCTTCTTGACCTTGCCTGCCGAGCACAGCAGTCCGAGATCCGGTCCGCCGTAGGTGACCACGGTCAGGTCCTTGATGTCCGATCGCAGAATCGCACGAACGAAGGCCATCGGCTTGCGGCGAGATCCCCAGCCGCCCAAGCCGATCGTCATTCCGCTGCGGAGTTCGCCGACTACCTCGTCGAGCGACTTCGTCTTGTCACGCTTGCTAGCCATGTTTTTCTCAGCCTTCCTTCTGGGTTGCGTTCTCGCGCGGCTTGCCGGTGGCGACGAACTCGTCGCGGTGCTCGTCAGACACACCGAGAAGGTTGAGTTCGAAGGTGTAGCCCTGCTCGAGGCGGTAGCTGCCCTTGACGTCGACCGGGTCGATGCCGTTGATGGCTTCCTTGGCGCACCGGATGATGCGGGTGTCCTTCGCGGCGATCTTCGCGGCGATCTCGCGAGCGCACTCGTCGAGCCTCTCGCGCGGGACCACGTCGTAGACGCTGCCGAACTGCTTGAGCGTGTGTGCGTCGACGCTCTGCGCCGTGTAGTACAGCGTGCGCATCATGTGCTGCGGCACCAGGCGTGAGAGGTGAGTCGCAGCGCCGAGGGCGCCGCGGTCGACCTCGGGGAGGGAGAAGATCGCGTCGTCGGAAGCGACGATGACGTCCGCGTTGCCGACCAGTCCGATGCCGCCGCCGACGCAGAATCCGTTGACCGCCACGACGACGGGGACAGCGCAGTCGTAGACGGCGGCGAAGGCTGCGGCACAACCGCGGTTGGCGGCGACCAGCGCGTCGAATCCCTCGGTAGCCTGCATCTCCTTGATGTCGACGCCGGCGTTGAATCCGCGTCCCTCGGCTCGCAGGATCACCACGTGCGTGTTGAGATCCTTGCCCGCGTCGAGGATGGCGTCGGCAAGCTCGAACCATCCCTTGGACGGGATTGCGTTGACCGGCGCGTAGTCGATGGTGACCGTGGTGATGCCGGTTCCGTCGGAAGAGGTGCTGATGCCCATATCGGGATTCCTTACGTCTGTGTACCAAACCAAGCGATTGCTTGGTAAGTTAGCACACAAGCGGAGCCGACAAGCCCGAGCAGAGTGCAATAGGAGACAAAAATGAGTGGATTGGTCGACGGACGCGTAGTCATCATCACCGGGGCAGGTCGAGGTATCGGGCGTGCGCATGCGCTGGCGTTTGCTGCCGAGGGCGCCAAGGTCGTCGTCAACGACATCGGTGCGGGTGCCGACGGTTCCGCGACCGGCGAAAGTCCGGCCGAGCAGGTTGTCGCGGAGATCATCGCTGCGGGTGGCCAGGCAGTGGTCAACGGAGACGACGTCGCCGACTGGGCGGGTGCCGAAAATCTGATCAAGACCGCGATCGACACCTTCGGTGGTCTGGACGTGCTTGTGAACAACGCAGGCTTCCTGCGTGACCGCATGCTCGTCGGCATGAGCGAAGGTGAGTGGGACGCGGTGATCCGCGTGCACCTCAAGGGGCACTTCGCGCCTTTGCGTCACGCTGCTGCCTACTGGCGCGGCGAAGCCAAGGCCGGCAACACCGTCGACGCACGCATCATCAACACCAGTTCGGGTGCAGGACTGCAGGGTTCGATCGGTCAGGGCAACTACGCCGCGGCGAAGGCCGGCATCGCCGAGATGACCATCCAGGCCGCCGCCGAGCTCAAGAATTACGGAGTCAGTGTCAACGCGATCGCGCCTGCTGCGCGCACGCGCATGACCGTCGGTGCGGGTGGGGCGATGGCAGAAGCGATGGCAGCTCCGGAAGAGGGCTTCGACGCCATGGCTCCCGAGAACATCTCGCCGCTGGTCGTCTGGCTCGGAAGCGCCGAGTCCAAGGACGTCACGGGCCGAGTATTCGAGGTAGAGGGCGGAAAGATCACCGTCGCGGAAGGCTGGCGTCACGGCCCGAGCGAGGACAAGGGTGACCGTTGGGACCCGAAGGAGATCGGGCCCGTCGTGGCAACGCTGTTGGAGAAGGCGGAGATTCCGACGCCGGTGTACGGGGCGTAGGGCCTTCGGCCCCGTGAGTGGTTAAGGAGTGCAGGGACTCCTCAACCACTCACAGGCGGTTTGCCGCCTACGCGGGCGCCCGAACCACCAATACAGTGCCGGGGAACTCTGCTGCGAGCTCGCGCCGCGAATGCTTCACGCAGGCGGTGCCGTAGCCCTTCTTGCGGGACTCGGGTGCAATCCAGATCGCGACGTTGACCTCTTGGCCGTCGAGTTCGCCGAACACCAGGCCGACGCTCGTCGGGCTGTCACCGGAGACGTCCTCGGCGACGAACCAGGCAGCGCTCTCGTCGTCGATGCGGCCGAGGCCACCTGTGCGCTCGGCTTCGATTCGATCCTCGCTCCACGGCTTGCCGTCTTCGTCGAGCTGCTCACCCGAGCGAATCGTGAACAGCGACTTGTCTTCTGCGCTGTCGCTGAACGGACGCAGGCTGAAGTTCTGCCCACTGCTCGCGGGGCGATCAAGCGTCGTCCATTCGAGAGTTGCATCGAGATTCTCCAGCTCGCCCTGGATGCGATCGCGTGCAGCCTTGGTGAGCGCACTGAACTTGAGGCTCAGAACTGCTTCGGCATTTGCTTCCGACGTGCCGAGGAGTTCCGCGACGGTGGTCAGTGCCTCCTGATGGTCCTTGCTGTCGACCACTGCATCCAGCACCTCGTGGCGACGCTCCAGCGCACGCACGAGTGCGGAAGTGATCTCGCGTCGGTCCAGGATTTGATCTTGAATATGCGTCGTCATATATTGCGACTCCTTGCTGTGTTCGAGGCTCTGTCGAAACGCCGTGCGGACCGTACGAGTCAATAGTGCTCCAACTCGCCCGTTATGGCACGTGTTCAGCCTCCGGTGCGGCGAACGAGCCGTTCGTAGCGCTGGCGGGCGGCTTGAGTACTGCCGAGCCCGAGTCCGAAGGCAATGTCCTGCCAGGTCATGCCCCGTTCACGGGCAATTCCGAGGAACAGTGCTTCCAGCTGTTCCATTTCGGCTCGGGCCTTGGGAATGAGTGTCAACGCAGCCATGACGTCGGCGTCGTCGACTTCGGGTTCGTTCACCTCGGGTGTGTCGGTGCCGCCGGCCAGACGAGCCACGACGCGAACCGCGCCGTAGGGCTCGAGCATCTCCGGATGAGATTGCCGCGCGCGCTGGCTTCGGGTCGCGCCGTGGCGCTCGCTGATCCGAAAGAGTCCGGCGTACTCGCGATGTGCGCGTTCGCGGCCGGAATCGATCGGTCTGAACTGGTCATCGGTCATGAATCCAGGGTGGCACGAACCCGGACCGATGTAAACGTTCTGTTGTGAACAAATTGTTCAGTTTGTCAGGGGTTCGCACACGATGACGGGAAGGACGCGGTCCGTCCAGGCCTGATAGTTGTCGAAATCCGGATACATCGCCGTCAACTTCGGCCACAGCCGAGCGCGCTCGTCCTCGGTTGCGACGCGGGCTTTCATCGAGCGGATCCGAGACTTGATCTGCACCGTCACCACCGGATCCGCCTTGATGTTGAGGTACCACATCGGATTCTTCGGAAGACCACCTTGCGACGCCACCAGAATCACGTCTTCGCCGTCCTCGAGGAACAGCAATGGGCTGATTCGCTCCTCACCGGATTTGCGACCGGTAGTGGTGAGCAGGCAGATCGGCAGCCCGCGTGGGAACGCGCTGCCGACCCGCCACTTGCTACCCAGCCTCCCGTCGGTGGCGCGATACATGGCGACGTTTGCCTTCGACATCCACTTGATGATCTTGACCGTCGCCGGAGCGTCGAGTCCCTTGGGTTTGGCTGGGGGAGTAGTCATCTCAGATACGCTCGATGATGGTTCCGGTGGCCAGCGCGCCGCCGGCGCACATCGTGATCAGAGCCGTCGAGCCGTTACGACGCTCCAGTTCGTGCAGTGCGGTGGTGATCAGTCGAGAGCCCGTGCTGCCGACCGGATGGCCCAGAGCGAGGGCGCCGCCGTTGACGTTGACGTTGTCGAAGTCAGGTTCGTGGACCTGGGCCCAGGACAGTGCGACGGACGCGAATGCTTCGTTGATCTCGAACAGGTCGAGGTCGCCGATCTTCATTCCGCTCTTCTCAAGAACACGGCTGGTTGCCTGCACCGGTCCGTCGAGGTGGAACTCCGGTTCCGAGCCGACCAGTGCCTGGGCGATGATGCGGGCGCGTGGCTTCAATCCGAGTGCGCGAGCCTTGTCCTCGTCCATGAGCAGGACTGCGGCCGCACCGTCGGAGATCTGGGAAGACGTTCCGGCCGTGTGAATCCCGCCTTCGAGGACGGGCTTCAACCGGGCAAGGGACTCGGCCGTCGTATCGCGCAGGCCCTGATCGCGATTGACGAGCTTGGTCTCGCCCGTGAGGTTTCCTTCCTTGTCGACCTGGGGTGCCGAGAGTTCGAGTACCTCTCGGTCGAAACGCCCTTCCTCCCAAGCCTGCTTGGCCAGTGCCTGCGAGCGGACACCGAGAGCTTCGACGTCGTCGCGGGTCAGTCCGCGTCGGCGGGCGATGCGTTCTGCAGCCTCGAACTGGTTGGGCATGTCGATGTCCCACGTCGCCGGCCGACGCGGTCCGGCCTGGTCACCGACGTTGGCGCCGAGGGGAACCTGGCTCATCGCTTCGATGCCGCAGGCGATGCCGGCATCGATGGCGCCGGTGGCGATTAGTCCGGCGATCAGATGGTTCGCCTGCTGGGCCGAACCGCACTGGCAATCCACGGTCGTTGCGCCGGTCTGCCACGGCAGACCTGCATGCAACCAAGCAGTGCGCGTGATGTTGTTGGACTGAGCGCCGGCCTGGGTGACGCAGCCGCCGATCACTTGCTCGATCAGCAACGGGTCGATTCCCGACCGGTCGAGAACTCCCTTTTGTGCAGCTCCGAGGATCTCGGCGGCGTGCAGACCGGCGAGCCAACCTCCGCGCTTGCCGATCGGTGTACGGACAGCCTCGACGATTACTGGTGTGCCCACAGCGGGCTCCTTTCCTTGTAATGAAAAAGTAGAACAGGTTCTCTGCGGGAAGCAAGACCTGCCGACGTTTCCTTTCCTAGTAAGCAGGCTTGTGTTTCAATGAGAGTAGAACGTGTTACACATCACGGATCCCCATCACCCCTGTGATGAAAAGGCTTAGGGCAGGAGACATCAGTGGCACAGCCCGCATTCCCCGAGGGAATCGACTTCACGGACCCCGACATCTACGCGGAACGTATGCCGTTCGAGGAGTTCGCTGAACTCCGGAAGACGGCCCCCGTGTGGTGGAATCCGCAGCCCCCGGAAATCGGAGGATTCCAGGACGAGGGCTTCTGGGTGGTCACCCGTCATGAAGAGGTCAAGGAGGTCTCGCAGCGAAGCGACATCTTCTCGACCCACGAGAACACTGCGATTCCTCGCTTCGCCGACGACATCCCGCGCGAGAACGTCGAGATGCAGCGCTTCATCCTCATCAACAAGGACGCTCCGGAGCACACCAAGCTTCGCAAGCTGGTTTCGCGTGGATTCACCCCGCGAGCCATCAACAGCCTGCGCGAGGAACTGACCGAGCGCGCCGAAAAGATCGTCAAGACTGCGGCTGCCGGTGGTGCCGGAGACTTCGTGGTTCAGGTTGCGTCCGAACTTCCGCTGCAGGCAATCGCCGAGCTTCTCGGTGTGCCGCAGGAAGATCGAATGAAGCTCTTCGACTGGTCCAACCAGATGACGTCGTACGACGACCCCGAATTCGACATCGACCCGCAGGCAGCGTCGATGGAGATCCTGGGATACGCGTACCAGATGGCGGATCAGCGCAAGAAGTGTCCCGCCGATGACATCGTCACCAAGCTCATCGAAGCTGACATCGACGGAAATGAGCTCTCCCCAGAGGAATTCGGCTTCTTCGTGATCCTGCTTGCGGTCGCGGGTAACGAGACCACTCGCAATGCCATCACACACGGCATGGTTGCCTTCCTCGACAATCCCGACCAGTGGGAGCTGTACAAGAAGGAACGCCCGAAGACTGCGGCCGACGAGATCGTTCGTTGGGCCACCCCGGTGACGTCTTTCCAGCGCACCGCGCTCGAAGACACCGAACTCGGCGGACAGAAGATCAAGAAGGGCGATCGCGTCGTGATGATGTACGCGTCGGCCAACTTCGACGAAGACGTCTTCGAGAACCCCACGAAGTTCGACATCATGCGTGACCCCAATCCGCACCTCGGATTCGGCGGCACCGGTGCGCACTTCTGCATCGGCGCGAACTTGGCTCGTCTCGAAATCGATCTGATCTTCAACGCGATCGCCGATCACCTGCCCGACATCACCAGGCTCGGCGATCCGCGTCGCCTGCGCTCGGGCTGGCTCAACGGCATCAAAGAGTTTCAGGTTGATTACAAGACTTCGGGATGCCCGGTCAAACACTGATCCGGACTTATACTGACCTGGTAACCGGCGAGTAGGTTCTGTGTAGCTTTTCGGGAGTTGCCTCTGCACTCTCGAACACGCAGAACTACAGTAGACGTTCCGGGGGGCCACTAGCTGGCAACCTGGAACTGCGGCGGCGTCTGCGGGATCCCTCATCTCCCGTAGGCGCCGCCGTTTGTAGTTCAATCTCCAATTCAGCCGCCGTATGGTTTGGTGATCGCTTCGAGGAAGTGGCCCGACGGGTCGAGGAAGTAGACCCCACGCCCACCGTCGTTGGTGTTGAAGCCCGTACTCGACTGGCGCGGATCGGCCCAGTGATCAAGTTTCAAGGCTTGTATGCGCTGGTAGATGCCGTCGAAGTCGTCTTCGGAGACGAGGAAGGCGTAGTGCTGAGACGCAACCTCGGCGCCGTCTTCCACCTGTGCGAAATCGAGCGTCACGCCGTGCTCGAGTTCGACGCCGAGAAAGTAGCCGGCTTCGACCGGGCCCGGTAGACCGAACATGTGAGTGAAGAACCACGCCGACTCTTGTCGGTCTTTTGCGGCGATGATGGTGTGATTGAACGAAATGGTCATGAGTGACCCCTTGCAGTACGACGCCTCCATGCCTGACGCAGTCCGTCATCGACACGCGACGTTGGGAACCAGGAAACCATTTCGAGGTTCGCGGTGCAAGTACGACAGGCTTATTCGAATACGACGAGCGCGGCCCCGGTCGATGACCGGGGCC
>NZ_JBHWUF010000007.1:0-349421 GCF_042738325.1 Rhodococcus sp. NPDC059969
GTGCCCGCGTCGATTCGGGTGAATCGAAGCGGGCACCGGCCTTTCGCATGTCAGCTCGCGTCGAACTTTCGTGCTGCGAGTGAACGAACCACACCGGCCTGGCCTTCGACGACCAGACGGCGCAATGCGGGAGGGATGTCGCCTTCGAGGAATCGGTCTGCTGCCGCGACGGATTCTTCGGAGATCGACCACGCCGGGTACAGCCCGATGACAACCGTTTGTGCGACCTCGCTCGAGCGTCGTTCCCACACCGCCGCGATGTCGGCGAAGTAGCGGGAGACGAAGGGTTCGAGCAGTTCGTCCTGGCCCTCGCGAGCGAACCCGCCGATGATCGATCGCGCGGTGATGTTCGGCACCGAGTCGTCGCCGACGACCTTCGCCCAGACCTCTTCCTTGACAGCAGCCTGCGGACGTCCGGCCGCGGCGGCCGCGGCTTGACGAGCGCCCGCAGCGGTCGGGTCACGCTGGGCTTCGGCGTCGATGAACGGCGTTGCGATTCCTTCGGCGTCGATCTCGCCGGCAGCTGCGAGCGCCCCGACGATGCGCCAGCGCAGGTCGGTGTCGACGATCAGGCCGTCGAGCCCGACGGTGGAGGGATCGGCATCGAGCAATTCGCGCAGTACCTCGGTGTGCCACGGCGAGAGCGCAGCACCGGTGAGTGCGTTGACGAATGCCAGCTGGTGGTCGGACCCGGCCTCTGCCTCACGTGCGAGTTCGAGCAACCGATTGGCGAAGCTAGTCCAGCCTTCGGCCTCGGCCCAGTCGGGATCGGCATAGGAACCGATGGCGGTTTGGGCTTGGAGCAAGAGGCGTTGCACCACACCGACTTCGGTCTCCGAACTGATTCCGCGTCCGACCAGTGCGACGAAGTCGCGGGCCTTCAGTTCGGCTTGGCGGGTCATTTCCCACGCCGCCGACCAGACCAGGGTGCGGGGGAGTGAGTCGGTGATGTCGCCGACCCGCTCGATCGCCGTCGCCAACGATTCGGGATCGAGTCGCACGGAGCCGTACGTCAGATCGTCGTCGTTGACCAACACGAGCGCACCGCGGGCAACGCCGACAAGTTCGGGAACAACCGTGCTTTCCGCAGCATCGAGGTCGAGTTCGACGCGATGGGTGCGCACCAACTTGCCGTCGACGTCGTCGTAGATTCCGATGGCGATCCGGTGGATTCGACGCTCACCGGCGCCGGGGGCAGCACCGTCCTGCAGGACGGCGAAGCGGGTGAACTTTCCGTCCGCGTCGACGTCGAAGTCGGGTCGCAGGATGTTCAGGCCGGTGGTCTTGAGCCACTGACGACCCCAGTCGGAAAGGTCACGGCCCGAGGACTTTTCGAGTGAACCCAGTAGATCGTCGAAGGTTGCGTTCCCGAAGGCGTGCTCACGGAAGTATTCACGCAGTCCG
This sequence comes from Rhodococcus sp. NPDC059969, assembly GCF_042738325.1. NCBI lineage: Bacteria > Bacillati > Actinomycetota > Actinomycetes > Mycobacteriales > Nocardiaceae > Rhodococcus > Rhodococcus sp. NPDC059969. The sequence goes on from NZ_JBHWUF010000007.1 coordinate 1,405, forward strand.
GCGAGGAACGGCTCGAGTCCGACGTAGGCGACCAACTGCTTGAGGACGCTGGCGCCCTTGGCGTAGGTGATGCCGTCGAAGTTGACCTCGACGGCGGCCAGGTCCGGAATGTCCGCGGCAATCGGGTGCGTCGACGGCAACTGGTCCTGGCGATAGGCCCACGACTTCTCGACGTTGGCGAACGTCGTCCACGCGTTCGTGTACTCCGTGGCCTCGGTCTGGCACAGGACCGAAGCGAAGGTCGCGAACGACTCGTTGAGCCACAGGTCGTCCCACCACGCCATCGTGACGAGATCGCCGAACCACATGTGCGCCATTTCGTGCAGCACGGTTTCGGCGCGACGCTCGTACGAGTAGCGGGTCACCTTGGAGCGGAAGACGTAGTCCTCGAGGAAGGTCACGGCGCCGGCATTCTCCATCGCGCCCGCATTGAATTCGGGGACGAAGAGCTGGTCGTACTTGCCGAAGGCATAGGGAACACCGAAGTTGCGGTGGTAGAAGTCGAATCCCTGCTTGGTCTCGGTGAAGAGCCGCTCTTCGTCCATGAACTCGGCCAGCGAAGCGCGGCAGAAGATTCCGAGTGGAATGTCGCCGTGATCGTCGGAGTAGTTGTCGGTCCAGTGGGCGTAGGGACCGGCGATGAGCGCCACCAGGTACGTGCTCATCTTTGGGGTGGTCCGGAAGACGTGCTTGCCGGGATCGGCGGCGAGGGTCTCGACGACCGAGCCATTGGAGATGACTTTCCACGACGTGGGAGCGGTGACGCGGACGTCGAACGTCGCCTTCAGATCAGGCTGATCGAAGCACGCGAACATGCGCTTGGCGTCAGCCGTCTCGAACTGTGAATAGAGGTAGACGGCGTCATCGGTCGGGTCGACGAATCGGTGCAGTCCCTCGCCGGTGTGGGAGTAGATGCAGTCGGCCTCGATGACCAACTCGTTGTCGGCGGCGAGGTCTGGCAGGCTGATGCCCGTCGACTCGTCGTAACCGGAGACGTCGAGTGCCGTTCCGTTGAGGACTGCGGAATGGACTCGGGCAGCGACGATGTCGATGAAGCTGCTTGCCCCGGCCGTAGCCGTGAACGTGACGGTGGTCTTCGAAGAGAACGTCACTTCGCCGGGTGCGTCGTTGCCGTCGGTGAGATCGAGTTCGATCAGGTAGTTCTCGACGGTCAGGATTGCTGACCGTTGCGCTGCGGTTTCGCGTGTCAGGTTCGGTGCGACCACAAAGATCTCCTCGTTGATGGTGCGGATCTATTACGTCCATCCCATCACGAAGAGAACGGCTTTACTCAAGCGGACACTTCTGCCAGCGGAATCTGCGGATCGGCCAACCGATCCGGATCGACGGGGCGCGAAGATGCGACCAGTTCCTTGATGGCGTCACCGGCATCCCAAATGTTCACGTTCATGCCGGCGAGTACCTTGTTCGCGGAATCGAGCCAGAACGCCAGGAACTCGCGCTTGTCGATGTCACCGCGAGTAACGACACGGGAATACGCGCCATGCGGTGCGTGACCCACGTATTCCATACCGAGGTCGTACTGATCGGTGAAGAAATACGGCATGCGCACGTACTCGGCGGGCCGCCCCAACATGGTGTCTGCGGCCGTCTCGGGTTGGTTGAGCGCGTTTGCCCAGTGCTCCACCCGAATTCGTGCATTCAGAATCGGATGTTGTGCGGCAGCGATGTCTCCCACCGCGACGACGTCGGCGTCGCTGCTCTGCAGACCGGCGTCGACGAGAACTCCGTTGTCGACGTCGATACCCGCCTCCGACGCCAACTCGGTGTTGGGCAATGCCCCGACAGCGATCAACACGGCGTCGGCGGGAATCACGGTTCCATCGTTCAAGGTGACACCCGAGGCTCGATGGCCGTCGACGGAGATTGCGCTGACGTCCGTGCCGGTGCGCAAGTCGACGCCGTTCTGGCGGTGCAACGCGGCGAAGACCTCACCCATTTCCGGGCCGAGCGTCGATTCGAGCGGGAGGCCGGCATGTTCGAGCACGGTGACGTCGACGTCGAAACCGCGAGCCGACGCGGCAATTTCGAGACCGATCCAGCCGGCACCGATCACGACGAGTTTCTTGTCGGCGGCCAGGGTGCGCAGCAGCGCAGCGGCTTGATCGACTGTTCGCACGTAGTGAACGCCCTCGGCGTCGGACCCCGGGATGTCGAGGCGCCGCGAACGTGAGCCGGTGGCCAAGGCGAGCTTGTCGTAGCTGATCGTGGAACCGTCCGGAAGTGAGACGGTGTGCGCAGCGGTGTCGATCGCCGTTGCCGTGGTTCCCGGTCGAAGATCGACGCGGTGGTCGCGGAACCACTCGCCGTCGTGGACGGTGAATTCGGGGAGTGTTTTCTTTCCCGCGAAGAACTCTTTCGACAGCGGCGGCCGCTCGTACGGAAGGTGGTCTTCTTCGCTCAAGACGGTGATTTCACCGTCGAAATCTCGCTCACGCAGGGCTTCTGCGATCTTTGCGCCCGCGAGCCCGCCGCCGACGATCACGAATCTCCGGTTGGTGCTCATTGCTGAACCACTCCTTCGCACTCGTTTCTTTTCGACACTACTGCGATCGGAAGGTGGTTCGGGGGAAAGCGCGGGAAGGATTGCGGGTTCATGATTGTTGGCAGGACGGGAGTATGTCCCCGAACTGATATGACCTGACCGACATGAACTGATAGGGAGTTTCTTCGTGAGCGCAACCTCGAGCAAGACCACGGACACTGCTGACTTCTGGTTCGACCCGCTCTGCCCGTGGTGCTGGATCACCTCACGCTGGATTCTCGAGGCCCAGCAGGTCCGCGACATCGAGGCCAAGTTCCACGTGATGAGCCTTGCGGTTCTCAACGAGGGCCGCGACCTGCCAGACGAGTACCGCGAGATGATGACCAAGGCCTGGGGACCGGTCCGCGTCGCTATCGCTGCAGCGCAGCTGAAGGGCGACGAGATCCTTCTGCCGCTGTACACGGCGATGGGGACGAAGATTCACAACGAGGGAAACAAGGACTTCGCCGACGTCATCAAGTCGTCCCTCGCCGAGGTCGGCCTGCCACCTGAACTGGCCGAGGCCGCCGACACCGACAAGTACGACGAGGCTCTGCGCGAGAGCCACCACAAGGGCATGGACGCCGTCGGACCCGACGTCGGAACCCCGACGATTCATGTCAACGGTGTGGCGTTCTTCGGCCCCGTGCTTTCGCGCATCCCGCGCGGCGAGGACGCGGGCAAGGTGTGGGACGGCGCAGTCGCGCTGGCCGGCTACCCTCACTTCTTCGAGCTCAAGCGGACCCGCACGGAGGATCCTCAGTTCGACTGAGCAGCAGTGAGCGCCGGATTTCGGTAGAGCTGACCGGGCCGGAAGAACAGATGACCTGAGTGCGTGCGGTTGCGAAGCGCGGCCGCACGCCAGGTCAGCACCGGGTGCGACGACAAGATGTTGACGAACCACGGAAAGAACCCGGATTCGAGTGTCGCGCGATCGGCGAGTTCGTCGAACCCGACCAGGCCGACCAGATACTTGCCCGCGCCGAGGACGCCCATCGCGCCCGGAGCGCCCTGTGGGCGCATGTGAAAACCGAAATTGTCCGCCGTGTACTCCATGGAACGCGACAGCGAAGACCCGATCACCGGAATGTAGTTCGACGCGAACTGCCCCCACTGACGCCAGTACGACGCATGTCCGGCAGCGATGTGACCGACCTCGTGGCCGATGATGAACGCGAGCGCGTCGGGCTGGCGTGCCTGCCCACCGACTTCGAACAGGTCGCTGTAGACGACGACAAACCGGCGAAATCCGTGCCCCGACGCAAATGCGTTGATCCGTCCGTTCCCCAGCACGACGTAGGCATCCGGCGGAGTTTTCATACCGAACCGTGCGGCAGCCTCCGCAACCAGCTGATACCCCTCCGGAAATTGCGAAGGCGTCATCTTGATTCCGTTGACCTGCTGCGACCCGTACAGCTGACCTCGCGCGAGGAACAGCAAGATCGGAGCCGCGAGCACCACGAGGATCCACGTCGACAGATCACCCGCAGCGATCAGAACGATCGCCACCACATAGGTGACGACCGTCGTCAGAACCGCGAGCACGAGTAGCGGGATTTCCCACGGGTGGCGAACCGCGTCACTGCCCGGTGACACGCGAACGGCGGGTGCAGCGGCCTGAGCGTTGGCGGGGTACATGGGCACCACGATAGGTGCGCTCGCACGGCGATGCGCGCTCCTGAAAGTGTGACGTCGACCCGGGTGCGCCCGGCTGGTCGGGCCTGAGAGAATTGTCGCCATGCGCGTATACCTGGGTGCCGACCATGCCGGATTCGAACGTAAGAACGAGATCATCGAACACCTGAAAGCGAACGGCCACGAGGCCATCGACTGTGGTGCTCACGAGTACGACGCCGTGGACGACTACCCGGCCTTCTGCATCGAAGCCGCAAAGCGCGTCGTCGCCGACGAGGGCAGCCTGGGAATCGTCCTGGGTGGCAGTGGCAACGGGGAGCAGATCGCAGCGAACAAGGTTCCCGGCGCACGGTGCGCCCTCGCCTGGAGCGTCGAAACGGCGAAGCTGGCCCGCGAGCACAACAACGCTCAGTTGATCGGCATCGGCGGACGTATGCATTCCCTCGAGGAGTCGCTTGCCATCGTCGACGCTTTCCTCGCCACCGCATGGTCGGGTGAAGAGCGCCACCAGCGTCGTATCGACATCCTGTCCGAGTACGAGAAGACCGGCGTCGCACCGGCTCTGCCGCAAGCCTGATCCGAAAGTTGTTCCGTGCCTGAAGGTCATACCCTGCACCGGCTGGCACGGTTGCATGCCCGCAAGTTCGTCGGTTCACCGGTCCGCGTCCTCAGTCCGCAAGGCAGGTTCGCCGATGACGCGCGCCTGGTGGACGGACACGTACTCACGTCATCGGATGCCTGGGGAAAGCACCTCTGGCACACGTACGACAACGGTTTGACAGTTCACGTACACCTCGGGTTGTACGGAAAGTTCACCGACGCCACCCTGCCTATGGAAGAACCGGTAGGCCAGGTCCGGATGCGAATGGTCGGTGCCGATTTCGGCACCGACCTTCGTGGTCCCACCGCCTGCGAAGTCCTGCTACCTCCTCAGGTCGCCGCGATAGAAGCCCGGCTCGGGCCGGACCCACTGCGCCGCGACGCGGATCCGCAGAAGGCCTGGATGCGAATCTCCAAGTCCAAGACGGCAATCGGCGCGCTGCTGATGGACCAGGCGGTCCTCGCAGGTGTCGGCAACGTTTATCGCGCCGAGCTTCTCTTTCGCCACGGAATCAACCCCGAACGAGAAGGAAATCTCGTCTCTCACGACGAGTGGACTGCCATGTGGGCAGACCTTGTCGAATTGATGAAAGTCGGTGTCAGACGCGGGAAGATGCACGTCGTTCGCGCCGAGCACGACAACGGAGATCCGGCGTACGCAAAAGATCGTCCGCGGACCTACGTCTACAGAAGAGCAGGATCGCCGTGCCGCGTGTGCGGCACACCGATCCTGCATTCCGTCATGAAGGCACGAAACCTGTTCTGGTGCCCGGTGTGTCAGTCGGCTTAGAAGTCGAAGCCGCCGAAGTCTCCACCACCACCGAAGTCCCCGAAGTCGCTGCCCCCACCGTCGTAGCCGCCGTCTGCGGTGTAATCCGTGTTGTCCATACTTCCTTGGTCCGCACCGGAATCACCGGCGTCCATGCCCTGATCGCCGGAGTCGCCGGCTCCCGTATCGGCGCCGGGATCGCCACCCTGGGCGAACGCTTCTGCGCCGTAAGGAACCCCGGCCATTCCGGAGAACATGGTCGAGAACAGCATCATCGAACCCAGACCCCAGGCGCCGGCGACGAGGGCAGGCTTCCACCAAGGCTCGGAGTACCAGCCGGCCGGGACCGGGCGACCTGCGACTCGTCCACCGGGGTAGTAGTTGGGTGTGTGCGAAGACGGATTGGGTGATGCGGCGACCTTGCGGCCCTCGAATTCGACCTCACGGTCTTCGGTGACAGAACCCGCAGCCTTCTGTCCGTCGATGGATGGGACTTCCGGCCCCGGATCCATGCCCATCGCCACCCGTGCCGCGCGGATGTAGTAAAGCCCTTCCAGGGCAGTCTGTTTCGCGAGACGAGCCTGAACCGGCGTTGCGGCCTGGTCGATCTGCGAGCCTGCGGCGTTGTACCGTTCGCCTGCGTCGGCGAGGGCTTGGCGCGAGGCGTCGTCACTGCCGGTCAGGTTGTAGACCTGACCGCCGAGGCGTTCGATCGCCTGCCGGGCATCGGCTTTCGCGTCGTCGAGTTGTGTTGCGCTGTGGCCGGAACCGCGTTGCTGGCTTTTCATGACCAGAAATACGACTACGGCCAGAACGACGAGTATGAGAAGAATCGTGGTCACGAGTGGCCTCCCGAGCAGAATCGATCCGGACAACTCCAGGATACGGACCCCGGGGGAGTGGTCTGGGTGCACAGAGTTCGAACGCAAAAAAAATCCGCACCGGCCAGGCCGATGCGGATATTTGTGGAGTTTCCCTCCTGATGGAGGGGATGACGGGAATCGAACCCGCGTGATCAGTTTGGAAGACTGAGGCTCTACCATTGAGCTACATCCCCGTGCATACGACAACTCGGGATCGCCGTGTTCGTCGTCTGCGATACGAAACTGTACCCAATGCTCCACCGGATTTCATAATCGGGGGGTCGGGGAAGTTCGATACCGTCGTTCACCTGGGGAATTGCCGAATTGCTCGGCAAGTCGGGGCTTCTTACAGGCGGCGCAGCTTCCAGTCCGGGTGTCGTGATCGGTCAGTCAAGGACTGTCAGGCAACGGCATCAGCGGGGCCGCGGGTCGGCTGCCATACTGACGGGGTCGGACAGGCGGGCCGTGTACAAATGACGGTCGGGTTCGTGAGAGAGTAGTGAGCGCGATAGGGTTGTGCGCGGTCACCGATGGTGGCTGCCTTTGTGGCCTGCTGTCTTTGTGGCCTCAGATGGCCGTATCGTGTGTTTCATGTGTTCGGTGTTTCATGTGATCGGAAACGGGATGTAGCGCAGCTTGGTAGCGCATCCGCTTTGGGAGCGGAGGGTCGCAGGTTCAAATCCTGTCATCCCGACAAGTACGTACATGGCACTTCACCTCCAGCTTCTACGGGAATGAAGTGCCGCGCCAGACAGCACTACCGAAAACCCAGCAGTACCGATTCAACACAAGTTGTGAGCAAGACCAGACGAAGGAGCGAAGTTTCGTGAAGAGCACCGTCGAGCAGCTCAGCCCGACGCGAGTCCGTATCAACGTTGAGGTGCCCTTCGCGGAACTCAAGTCTGATTTCGACAAGGCCTACAAGGCCCTCGCGCAGCAGATTCGTCTCCCCGGCTTCCGTCCCGGCAAGGCTCCGGCCCGCCTCCTCGAAGCACGTGTCGGTCGCGGCGCTGTGCTCGAGCAGGTCGTCAACGACGCTCTGCCGTCGCGTTACTCCGAGGCTGTCACCAGCGCCGGCGTGAAGGCCATCGGCCAGCCCGAGATCGAGGTCACCAAGATCGAAGACGGCGAGCTCCTCGAGTTCACCGCCGAGGTCGACGTGCGCCCCGAGATCGAGCTCCCTGACTTCAGCTCCATCAACGTCGAGGTCGATCCGATCGAGATCACCGACGAAGCCATCGAAGAGCAGTTGCTTTCGCTGCGTCAGCGTTTCGGCACCCTCACCGGCGTCGACCGCGCAGTCGAGGATGGCGACTTCGTCTCCATCGATCTGTCGGCCACCGTCGACGGAGAGAACGTTGCCGAGGCAACCGCGAGCGGACTGTCGCACGAGGTCGGATCGGGCCAGCTCATCGAGGGCCTCGACGAAGCCATCATCGGCCTCAAGGCCGGCGAGTCCAAGGACTTCACGTCGACGCTGGTCGCCGGCGAGTACGCAGGCAAGGAAGCTGTTGTCACCGTGACCGTGCAGACGGTCAAGGAGCGCGAGCTTCCGGCTGAGGACGACGAGTTCGCTCAGCTCGCCAGCGAGTTCGACACCCTGGAAGAACTGAAGGCAGACCTCCGTGAGCGCGTCGCACGCGTCCGCAAGGTCGAGCAGGCCGGTCAGATCCGCGACAAGGTTCTCGAGCAGCTGCTCGAGACCGTCGAGGTTCCGTTGCCGGAGGCCGTCGTCAAGGCCGAGGTCGACGCTGCACTGCACGACGCCGTTCACGGTCTCGATCACGACGAAGAGGCACTGAACAAGCTCCTCGAAGAGCAGGGCAGCAGCCGCGAAGAGTTCGACAAGGATGCCCAGGAAGCCGCTGAGCGCTCCGTCAAGACGCAGCTCCTGCTCGACTCGATCGCCGATGCGGGCAACGTCACCGTCGGTCAGGACGAGCTCACCGAGCGCATCCTGTTCCAGGCGCAGCGTTACGGCATGGCTCCGGAGCAGTTCATCCAGCAGATCCAGCAGGCCAACCAGCTCGGCGCCGTCTTCGCAGACGTCCGTCGCGGCAAGGCGCTCGCGTCCGTCGTCGAGTCGGCCGGTGTCAAGGACACCTCCGGTGCCGTTGTCGACACCGCAGAGCTTTTCGGCAGCAGCGAAGACGAAATCGAAGCGGATGCCTCTGATTCCGCCGAGAGCGAAGACAAGTAAAAACGCAGGCGGACGGGTGTTTTCACCACGATCGACTGCACTGAGTTTTCCGCTTTGAGCGAAGTAGGGCGGCACCGGGACTCCGGTGCCGCCCTACTTCGTTACTGTCTGTGTCAGTAGAAGTGTTTCGCATAGACGATCCACCGCACAAGTAGATCCACATAGAAGGCAGGTACCGTGACTTCCAATCACCTGGAGACTTTGCAGAGTCCCGCCATGACTTCAGCGACCGCTGGGTTGAACCTCAGCGACTCGGTGTACGAGCGCTTGCTGCGAGAGCGCATCATTTTCCTCGGTACCCAGGTCGACGACGACATCGCCAACAAGCTGTGCGCACAGATCCTGCTGCTCTCGGCCGAGGACCCGACGCGAGACATCTCGCTCTACATCAACTCGCCCGGTGGATCCGTGACCGCCGGTATGGCGATCTTCGACACCATGCAGTTCGCCGAGTGCGACATCGCCACCTTCGGCATGGGCCTTGCGGCGTCGATGGGTCAGTTCCTCCTCTCGGCCGGCACCAAGGGCAAGCGTTACGCACTGCCTCACGCCCGCATCATGATGCACCAGCCGTCCGCCGGTATCGGTGGTTCCGCCAGCGACATCGCGATCATGGCTGAGCAGTTCAAGCACACCAAGCGCGAAATGGCCGAGCTGATCGCTCAGCACACCGGTCAGACGGTCGAGCAGATCACCGCGGACTCCGACCGTGACCGTTGGTTCACGGCGAAGGAAGCTCTCGAGTACGGCTTCGTCGACCACGTCGTCTCCCGTGCGAATCAGGCCGGCGGCACCGGCAACTGAGCCGGTTCGTCCATCCTTTCGCTGCCCAATTCATACTTTGGAGAACTGATGACCAATCTTTTCGGAGCTAACTCGCTGGGCGGCCAGGCGCCGTCAGGCCCCCAATCGCGCTACATCCTGCCCCAGTTCACGGAGCAGACCAGCTACGGCGTCAAGACGTCCGACCCGTACAACAAGCTGTTCGAGGAGCGCATCATCTTCCTCGGCTCGCAGGTCGACGACGTCTCCGCCAATGACCTCATGGCGCAGTTGCTGGTTCTCGAATCGCAGGATCCGGACCGCGACATCACCATGTACATCAACTCGCCCGGTGGTTCGTTCACCGCGCTGATGGCGATCTACGACACGATGCAGTACGTCCGTGCCGACATTTCCACCGTCTGCCTCGGTCAGGCTGCTTCGGCAGCTGCCGTGCTTCTCGCCGGTGGTACGCCGGGCAAGCGCTTCGCGCTCCCCAACTCGCGCATTCTGATCCACCAGCCGGCCACGGGCGGCATCCAGGGTCAGGTTTCCGATCTGGAGATCCAGGCTGCGGAGATCGAGCGTATGCGTCGACTCATGGAGAGCACGCTGTCGCTGCACACGGGCAAGGATCCGGAGACCATCCGCGTCGACACCGATCGCGACAAGATCCTCACGGCCGAGCAGGCCAAGGAGTACGGCATCATCGACGACGTGCTCGCTTACCGGAAGCTCAGCGCACAGAAGTAGTCGATTTCCGCCTCGTGTCGAGATCCGTATCCCGATTCCCGACACGAGGCGGACACGTCGAGAAGTGCCAGGTGGAAGGCTTGCCAGGCCGAAATCTCGGCACTTTTCTTTTTTATCCGCAGGCGAAACGCCGAGAACAGGTCGACCCCGTTCGGGATCTGCGGGTACCGTCACTTCACGGGCTGGTTCTCGACCGGCGTTCTGCGATTGTTCGACCAGATTTGTTCGATCAGTTTGTTGATCAGTTTGTCTGATCTGACAACTCTGATCTGACAACTACCGACGTACTGCGGAGCATCTCGACCGATCGAGTGGCGGCGAGCGCACGTACATGAAGGAAAGTAGGGACCTCACGAGATGGCACGCATCGGCGACGGCGGGGATCTGCTCAAGTGCTCTTTCTGCGGTAAGAGTCAGAAGCAGGTCAAGAAGCTCATTGCAGGACCCGGGGTGTACATCTGCGACGAGTGCATCGACCTCTGCAACGAGATCATCGAAGAGGAATTGGCCGAGTCGAGCGAGGTCAAGCTCGACGAGCTTCCCAAGCCTGCGGAGATCCGAGAATTCCTCGAGAACTACGTCATCGGTCAGGACTCCGCCAAGCGGACACTGGCCGTGGCCGTCTACAACCACTACAAGCGCATCCAGGCCGGCGACAAGGGCCGTGATGCGCGGGGTGAGACGGTTGAGCTCGCAAAATCCAACATTTTGATGCTCGGCCCCACCGGCTGCGGCAAGACGTACCTCGCTCAGACTCTCGCAAAGATGCTCAACGTCCCGTTCGCCATCGCCGACGCGACGGCGTTGACCGAGGCCGGCTATGTCGGTGAGGACGTCGAGAACATTCTGCTCAAGCTGATTCAGGCCGCGGACTACGACGTCAAGCGCGCCGAGACCGGAATCATCTACATCGACGAGGTCGACAAGATCGCGCGCAAGAGTGAGAACCCGTCGATCACGCGTGACGTGTCCGGTGAAGGTGTTCAGCAGGCGCTGCTGAAGATCCTCGAAGGTACGCAGGCGAGTGTCCCGCCGCAGGGTGGCCGTAAGCACCCGCACCAGGAATTCATCCAGATCGACACCACGAACGTGCTGTTCATCGTCGCGGGAGCTTTCGCAGGCCTCGAGCGGATCGTCTCCGATCGTGTCGGCAAGCGCGGTATCGGTTTCGGCGCCGAGGTTCGGTCGAAGGCAGAACTGGATACGGTCGATCGTTTTGCCGAGGTCATGCCGGAGGATTTGATCAAGTTCGGTCTGATCCCCGAGTTCATCGGCCGACTGCCGATGATCGCGTCGGTGACCAACCTCGACAAGGAATCCCTCGTTCAGATCTTGTCGGAGCCGAAGAATGCTCTCGTCAAGCAGTACCGTCGACTCTTCGACATGGACGGCGTCGAACTCGAGTTCACCGAAGAGGCGCTCGACGCGATCGCCGATCAGGCGATCTTGCGTGGAACCGGTGCTCGTGGCCTGCGCGCCATCATGGAAGAAGTTCTTCTTCCGGTCATGTACGACATCCCCAGCCGTGACGACGTCGAAAAGGTGGTTGTCACCGCGGAGACCGTCAACGACAACGTACTTCCGACCATCGTTCCGCGTAAGCCGGAACGTGGCGAGCGTCGCGACAAGACGGCGTAGAAACTCTGAAACGACTGTGGCCCGGCATCTCTCGCGAGATGCCGGGCCACAGTCGTTCGTGCAGGATGTCTGTCGGGTATTCGGCTAGATCGGGTTGCCGAGTTCCTTGAGAGGAGTGCGGAACGTCTCCTTGGCGGTGAACGCCGAGATCGCGCAGATGACGCACGCCACCGAGGTCAGAATGGCGACGGGCATCCAGTGTGTCTTGTCGCCGCCCATGAGGGCGTTGCCGATGGCGGGGGCAAAGCCTGCGAGGGCGAAGCCGACCTGGGTTCCGATTGCGATGCCCGAGTAGCGGACCTTGGTGTTGAACATCTCGGAGTAGAACGACGGCCAGATGGCGTTCGGGGCCGCGTAGAAGACGGACATCAAACCGATTGCGGCGAGGAAGATCAGGGGAACGTTGCCGCTGGCGATTGCGCCGAAGTACACGTAGATGAACACGGCGCTACCGAGGGCGCCGCCGATGAACAGTGGCCTGCGACCGATTCGGTCGGAGAGCATCGCCCAGGCGGGCTGACTGAGCAATGCCACGGCATTGGCTGCGATGGCAACCCAGAGCATGGTCGACTTCGGAATCCCCACTTCTTCGGTGGTGGCGAAGGCGAGTCCGAAGACGGAGAAGATGGTCGAGACGACGGCGATGAAAGCGCAGCAGATCACGCGAATCAGATTTGCGCTGTGGGTGCGAAGAAGATCGGCGACAGGCAATTTGGCGACGGTCTTGGATTCCTGCTGCTCGGTGAACTCTTCGGGCTCTTCGAGCTTGAGACGCATTATGTATGCCGCCACCAGAACGATCAGGCTGCCCCAGAACGGGATTCGCCAGCCCCACGTGTAGAGAATGTCGTCGGGGAGTGCGGCGATGGGCAGGAATACGAGGCTGGCGAGGATGAAGCCGGCCTGGGTGCCGTTGAGGGTCCAACTGCAGAAGAACGCGCGTCGACCTTCGGGAGCATGCTCGAGGGTCAGCGAGCTGGCACCGCTCTGTTCGCCCGCGGCGGAGATTCCTTGAGCGATTCTCATCAGGACCAGAAGTATCGGTGCAAAAACTCCGATCGAATCGGCGCTGGGAATACATCCGATGAGGAAGGTGGCTGCACCCATCAGAATGAGCGTGAGCAGCATGATCTTCTTGCGGCCGACGCGGTCACCGAAATGACCGAGGACCACTGCGCCGAGGGGGCGCGCGACGTACGCGACACCGAATGTGGCGAGCGAAAGCAGTGCCGCATGTCCGCTGTCCGGGAAGAACACCGTGGGGAAGATGAGCGCGGCGGCGGAGGCGTAGATGTAGAAGTCGTAGTACTCGAGCATGCTGCCGAGAAACGACGACGTTGCGGCGCGCTTGACCTTGGTCGTGTCCGGCCTGGCCAAGGATCCCGCCTCGGGGCCGGACGGTGTAACCGTGCTAGCTGACATGCTCATCTCCTGGGTGGAAGCGTCGTGGAGGCTCTACATCCGCTGATTGTGTTCGTAACGGTGTTCGTATTGAGAACGTCTGTGCGGAGAGCGATACAAGGAATGTAACCGACGCCACAGCAACTACACAAGATTATTAACCAAATAGTTCATAAAAATCTACCGGCGGACACATCACACGTCGAAACTGCAGTTCAGGGGGTCAGGAGGCCGGCTGCGCTGCGGCCGCCACCAACTGCTCCACCTGTTCCTCGGTGATCCCGAGGCCGAAGGTGGCGAGCTTTCCGAGCGGCATCGAACCGGCGAGCGCCATCATTTCGGGGCTGACCGACTGCGCACCTTCGCCTGCCGCGGCAGACATGGCGGCGCCGAGAACGCCACTGCCGACGGGATGGGCGAGCCATTCACCGATCGTCGACATGGCGTCGAGCGTGCCGACGCCGACATTTCCGGCCAGAGTGATCGTGTCGGTGGTCGCGATGTCCCGAGACGAGAAGCCGACGCGGATCTCGTAGTCGCCGGGTTCGATCGCCCAGTCCTGCGCCGATATGGACCAGTAGGCAAACGCCCTGGTATCGAGCGTGATGGTCACAGACGCAGATTCGTCGGGGTCGAGGTGGATCTTGGCAAACCCCTTCAATTCCTGCGCGGGACGGTCGACACCTTCCGAGGCGTCGTGAACGTAGACCTGAACGACGGTGCTGCCCGCTCGATCGCCGCTGTTGCGCACGGTGACGGTCACGTCGGCAGAGTTCTCGCCGGCGTCGACAGCAGTATCGGTGATGTCGAAGGTGGTGTAGCTCAGCCCGAATCCGAACGGGTACGCCACCTCACGCAGAGCGGAGTCGTAGTAGCGGTACCCGACGTACAGTCCTTCGCCGTATCGCACGTGCTGCTGTGATCCGGGGAAATGCAGAAACGACGGATTGTCTTGGAGGCGAAGCGGAATGGTCTCCGTGAGTCGTCCGGACGGATTGGTGATGCCGAACAGCAGATCGGCGATCGCAGAGCCGCCGGCCTGGCCGAGTAGCCAACCCTCGAGGATTGCGGCGGCATGATCCTTCCAAGGCTCGATCGAAATCACGCCGCCGTTGGAGAGCACGACGACGGTGTTCGGGTTCGCACCGTGCACCGCTTCCAACAGGGCAATCTGGTCGGCGGGCAACTCGATGTCGGTTCGGTCGAACCCTTCGGATTCGGTGGCGGACGGTAGTCCGAGGAAGAGCACGGCGACGTCAGCGCGGCGCGCAGCGTCGACAGCTTCGGTGACCATGTCGCTGTCCGGAGTGCCGTCGAAGGTGAAGCCCGGTGCGAAGGTGACGCGGTCGGCGCCTTCGAGGTCGAGGATCGCGTCCAAGGCATTGTCGAGCCGGGTCGGAACCACCTGTGAACTGCCTGCACCTTGATATCGCGGGCTGCACGCGAATTCGCCGATCACCGCGACGGTTTGCCCGCCGGGCGTCAGCGGCAGTAATTCGCCGTCGTTAGCAAGGAGAACAGCGGACTCCGCCGCCGCGGTCCGAGCCAACTCGTGGTGACGTGCGACGTCGTACGTGTGGCCTTCGGTGCGCGCGGCGGCGGTGCGTTTCACCAGCGTCGACAGGCGTTCGGCTGCAGTGTTGAGTACGGATTCGTCCAGGTCTCCGCCGCGCACGGCGTCGACGATCTGAGTATCGGTTCCGGTCGGCGGCATTTCCAGATCGAGGCCGGCGGTGAGTGCCGCCACGCGATCGTTGACCGCTCCCCAGTCCGAAACGACGAGGCCGTCGAAGCCCCACTGCTCGCGGAGCACCTCGGTGAGCAGCCAATGGTTCTGGCTCGAGTACACACCGTTGATCTTGTTGTACGAGCACATGACCGTCGTCGGGGCCGCGGTTTTGACCGCGTACTCGAATCCGGCCAGATAGATCTCGCGCAGCGTCCGTTCGTCGACGTCGGCGCTGACTCTCATCCGGTCGTGCTCTTGGTTGTTGGCAGCGAAGTGCTTGAGCGAGGTTCCGACGCCGCGAGACTGGATGCCGGTGATCAGCGCTGCCGCGACGCGGCCGGAGAGGAATGGGTCCTCGGAGACGTACTCGAAATTCCGGCCGCACAACGGGGATCGTTTGATGTTGATACCGGGACCGAGGAGAACCGAGACCTGTTCGGCTTTGGCCTCGTCGCCCAGAGCCTCACCGACCTGGCGGATGAGGTCGAGGTTCCACGACGAGCCCAACCCGACTGCCGGTGGAAAACACGTCGCGGGAATGCTGTGGCCGAGTCCGAGTGCGTCGCCACCCTCGGGTTGTTTCCGGACTCCGTGCGGACCGTCGGTCAGCAATATCGACTCGATTCCGGCAACGGACTGGCTGTGCCAGAAATCCGAGCCGGACGTCAACGACGCCTTCTCCTCGAGTGAAAGCCCGTCTACGTAGTTCTCGGTCACGTCGTTCCTCCCGGTGGCAGCTGTGAGTTCCACTCACCACCGTAGGGGGATTTTTCGGACTTCGGGGTGGGTCAGGACGGCGTCGGTGAGGTCAGGAACGCAACAACCATGTCGCCGAGCATCGTTCGGAGATGTTCGCGATGAGTCGAGTCGGTCAGATCACGGTCGAAGAGCGCTTTGAACGTGTACCGGTTGGCGATGCGGAAGACGCAGTAACTGCTGATCAACATGTGAATATCGAGAGCATCGACGTCGGATCGGAATACCCCTGCGTGCTGCCCGTCGTGGAGGATCTGCGAGACCAGGTCGGCGGCGGGTGCGCCGAGGCCGCTGAGTAGTTCGGATTTCTCGATGTGCTCGCCGCGGAGCATGTTCTCGTTTGCCACCAGCCGAATGAAGTTCGGGTGCTGTTCGTGGTGGTCGAAGGTCAGTTCGGCCAAGGCGCGCACTGCTGCGGTGGGGTTCAATCCCTCGAGGTCGAGTTCACGCTCCTGCGCACGAATCACGCTGTACGCGTGTTCGAGGACTGATTTGTACAGTCCTTCCTTGTCGGTGAAGTAGTAGTAGATCATCCGCTTGGTGGTGTGCGTCTTGGTTGCGATCTCGTCCACCCGGGCGCCGGCGAAGCCCTTGTCGGCAAACTCCTCGGTGGCGACGGCGATGATGTTCACCCTGGTCAGATCACTGTTTCGGCGTCGCTTCTCCGGCTTCGACGCCACGGAGTTCACTGACTGCTCGGAAACCATGTGCTCACTCTATCTGTCAGGAGTTTGTCGACTTTGCTTGTCGAGTTCGCGTCGGGGGAGTAACGTCCAGTGAACTAACTCACTAGTTCGTACATTAGCTTCGAACGTCGACACCGAGGTGCCCTGATGACTCCATCTCTGCCGGTTCTGGTCCTCAACGGACCCAACTTGAATTTGTTGGGCCGGCGGCAACCGGAGTTCTACGGGACGGACACCCTGGACGACGTCGTTTCCCGCTGCGAAGTTGCGGCCCAGAAGTTCGGAGCGGTGGTCGAAGCAAAGCAGTCGAACCACGAGGGTCAACTGATCGATTGGATCCACGAGGCCAGAGGCAGAGTCGCGGGCATCGTCATCAATCCCGGTGGGTATTCGCATACCTCCGTTGCGTTGCGAGACGCACTGGTCACACTCGACGCCCCCGTGGTGGAGGTGCACATCAGCAACATCCACGGCCGCGAAGAATTCCGTCACCACTCCTACGTGTCCGGGATCGCCGACGCGGTCATCTGCGGGTTGGGGATCGACGGTTACAGCGCCGCAGTCGAATTCGTCTGCATTCGGGAAGGGAAGAACTGATGAGTGATTCGATCCTCTGCGGTCTGATCGGCACCGGCATCGGAGCCTCCTTGACTCCGATCATGCACGAGGAAGAAGGGCACAGACAGGGCCTGCCGTACGTGTACCGCATCCTCGATCTCGACGCGATGGGGATGGCGCCGTCGGACATCGGTGAACTTCTCACCTATGCACGACGTTTCGGGTTCCGCGGCCTCAACATCACTCACCCGTGCAAGCAGTTGGTGATCGAGCACCTCGACGAGCTCTCGCCGGACGCAGACAAACTCGGCGCAGTGAACACGGTCCTCTTCGACTCCGGCAAGGCGATCGGACACAACACCGATTGGTCGGGCTTCGGACGGAATTTCGACGAGGGGCTACCCGGTGCGCAGCTCGATCGCGTCGTGCAGCTCGGTGCGGGCGGAGCAGGTGCGGCGGTTGCCTATGCCGCGCTCACCCGCGGTGTCGGGACGCTGACGTTGGTCGATTCGAGCCTGGCTCGCGCGGAAGAACTCGCGGATGCCTTCTCGCGGCAGTTCCCGGCGCAGGTAGTCCAGGCGCGGCACACGAGCGACCTCGCCGAAGCGCTCGGCAACGCACACGGATTGATCCACGCGACACCGATGGGGATGGCGGCCCATCCCGGAATGGCCTTCTCCCCGGATCTGCTCCGCCCTGATCTGTGGGTGGCGGAAATCGTCTACCGCCCGCTCGAAACGGAACTGTTGCGTCAGGCCAGGTTGATCGGCGCGCCGACGCTCAGCGGAGGCGGGATGACTGTCTTCCAGGCCGTCGACGCATTCCGGATCTTCACGGGCATCGAGCCTGACAGCAAGCGGATGCTCGCTCACATGACCGAACTGGTGCACGGCGAACAGACTGCGGCAGCGCTGTGAGTGCCCCCGTTCGGACGTCGATCGCGACGGTATCGCTGAGCGGCACTCTCGAGGAGAAGCTCGACGCCATCGCGGCCGCCGGCTTCGACGGCTTCGAGGTGTTCGAGCCGGATTTTGTTGCTTCGCCGTGGTCCCCGAAGGAATTGCGAACGAGGGCAGCGGATCTGGGGCTCACCCTCGATCTGTATCAGCCGTTCCGTGACTTCGACACGGTGGACGAACGTCAATTTGCTCGGAATCTTGTTCGAGTGCAACGCAAATTCGAGCTGATGGATCAGCTGGGATGCGAGACGCTCCTGGTGTGCTCCTCGCCCCTACCGACCGCGAGTCACGACGACGGTCAGTTGACGGAGCAGTTCGGAGCTCTCGCCGAATTGGCGTCCGAGCACGGCAAGAAAGTTGCGTACGAGGCGCTCGCGTGGGGAGCCCACGTCAACACCTACGGCCACGCATGGAAGATCGTCGAAGGGATCGACCATCCTTCACTCGGAACCTGTCTGGACAGCTTCCACATCCTCTCGCGCGGTGACGATCCCGCCGGAATTCGCGAGATTCCGGGCGAGAAGATCTTCTTCCTCCAGTTGGCGGACGCACCGTTTTTGGCGATGGACATCCTGCAGTGGAGCCGGCACCACCGAAACTTCCCGGGGCAGGGCAGTTTCGATCTGAGTGCTTTCGCTCAGCACGTCTACGCCACGGGCTACGACGGACCGTGGTCCCTCGAGATCTTCAACGATGTATTCCGTCGCGCCGACACCCAGCGAACGGCAATCGACGCTCATCGGTCGCTGCTCCACCTCGAAGAACAGGTCGCTGCCGCGAACCCGGCCGCCGGTGGACCCACGCTGTTCACCGCACCGGAGCGCACGCCGCTCGAAGGAATCGTGTCTCTGCGAATCGCGGCGGGACCAGCTAAGCAGGACCAGGTGCACACGATGCTCTCCCGTCTAGGTTTTCACCTGCTCGGGCGGCACCACGACCACGATTTGCAGTTGTGGCGGCACGGATCGCTCACCGTTGCCGTGGACGCGACTGCGGGCACGGTGTGGACGGCGCCCGGGCTGCCTGCGGATCTACCGGTTCTGACTCAGATCGGCATCCGGGCAACCGAACCCGAAGTGTGGGGTGAGCGAGCGCTGGCTCTCGAAGTACCGGCGACGCGAGTGCAGTTGCCGGGATCGAGTGACGAGAACTCCGAGGTACCGGACGTCGTACGTCTGAAGGTCACCGACGCGACGTCGATCGACCTTCGTGGCCCTGGCAGTGCTGCAGCGTGGGAATCGGCATTCGAGATCTATCCGCTGCCCGCCGAGCGCAATCGTGAACAGGGCGCAGTGTTCACCGGGATCGACCATGTGGCGCTTGCAGTTCCGGCCGAGAGCTGGGACGGTATCATGCTGCTCCTGCGGTCCGTGTTCGAGATGCACCCGCACGAGGGGCAGGACGTCACCGATTCCGTCGGCCTCATGCGGAGCCAGGCGCTCACGCTCGTTCAAGACGGCGACGGACAGGCCCTGCGCATCTCGCTGAACATGGTGGAGGGCAGTCGAAGCGGGCTGCCGACCGTCCGCCGCGGCGGCGTCAGTCACGTCGCCTTCGCGTGTGAGAACATCTTCGGTGCTGCAGCGTCGATGCAGGACTGGGGCTTTGTGCCGCTACCCATTTCCCCGAACTACTACGACGATCTCGACGCGCGTTTCGGACTGAATGCCGAACTGCTCGACCGTATGCGTAGCGCCGGAATCCTTTACGACGCGGACGCTCACGGCGAGTTCTTCCACCTGTTCACCCCGACCGTCGGGGGAGACCTGTTCTTCGAGGTCGTGCAGCGAGTGGGTGGGTACGAGGGCTACGGGGAGGTCAACTCCGCTGTGCGACTGTCGGCTCAATTGCGTGCGAGTTCGACGTGACCTCGACTCGGTGCGGGTGCGAGTAGACGTTCATCGAATCGCCGCGGATGAAACCGGCGAGAGTCAGCCCGGACTCCTGCGCTAGTTCCACCGCTAGTGAGGACGGCGCGGAGACGGCTCCGAGGATCGGAATGCCGGCCATGACGGCCTTCTGGACGAGTTCGAACGACGCCCGACCGCTGACGATCAAGATCGTGTCGTAGAGGGGCACTCGGCCGCCGGTGATTGCCCACCCGATCACCTTGTCGACCGCGTTGTGACGGCCGACGTCCTCGCGCAGTGCCAGGAGTTCGCCGGTGGCGGTGAACAATCCGGCCGCGTGCAGGCCGCCGGTGCGTTCGAAGATCCGTTGGCTCTCCCGCAGCGTGACCGGCATGGCCGACAGGGTGGTGGAGGTGACGGAAGTGGTGTCACCGACCAACGGATGACGCGTCGTGGTCCGGACGGCGTCGAGTGAGGTCTTGCCGCACACTCCGCACGCGGAACTGACCACGGTGTTGCGGTCGGTGGTGTGATCGGGCAACGGCACTCCGGGAGCGAGAGCGATGTCGAGGACGTTGTACGTGTTCGCACCGGTGTCGTCGACGCCGTCGCAGTAGCGGACGACGCTCACGTCGTCGCGGGTGGCGATGACGCCTTCGCTGAGGAGGAATCCGTGTACGAGGTCGACGTCGTTGCCAGGTGTTCGCATCGTCACGGCCAGCACCTGGCCGCCGACCCTCATTTCGAGTGGTTCCTCGACGGCCAGCGTGTCGGGGCGCGTGACGACCCGATCGCCCGAGATTCGAACGACCGGTGTTCGTGTGGTGACTCGTCCCATCTCAGGCGCCTGATGCTTCGAGTCGAACGGTGACTGCCTTCGAAACCGGTGTGTTCGACTTGGCTGCAACGTGTTCGAGGGGAACGAGGGGATTCGTCTCGGGGTAGTACGCCGCCGCATTACCGCGGGGGGTGTCGTAGGAGACGATGCGGAACTCCGTGACCCGACGCTCTTCGAGAGTGCCGTCTGGGGTTGTCCACTCGGACACGATGTCGACCAGATCGCCGTCGCGGAATCCGAGTGCGGTGATGTCTTCGGCATTGACGAGGATGACTTTGCGTCCACCCTTGATGCCGCGGTATCTGTCGTCGAGACCGTAGATCGTGGTGTTGTACTGGTCGTGGCTTCGCATGGTCTGCAGAATCAGACGGCCACGAGGGGTGGGTATCCAGTGCAGGTCGTTCACGCCGAAGTTGGCTTTGCCGGTGTGCGTGCGGAATTCGCGCGAGTCACGTGGTGGGTGGGGGAGCTGGAATCCGTCGGGCTCACGGACGCGGGTGTTGTAGTTCTCGCAGCCTGGCACCACCCGCGAGATGGAATCGCGAATCAGGTCGTAGTTGCCCTCGAACGCCGACCAGCGGACGGAGTGATCGCTGCCGAGTAGTTCGCGGGCGAGTTGGCAGATGATGGCGACTTCACTGCGCAGGTAGGGGCTGACCGGTGTGAGGCGTCCGCGGGACAGGTGCACCATGGACATCGAATCCTCCACGGAGACAAGCTGCTTTCCGCCGGCTTGGACGTCGAGGTCGGTGCGTCCGAGGGTGGGGAGGATGATCGCGGTCTGCCCGTGGACCACGTGACTGCGATTCAGCTTGGTGGAAACCTGCACGGTGAGTTCGCACTGGCGCAATGCCGTTTCGGTGGCCGCAGTGTCCGGGCTGGCCTGGATGAAGTTGCCGCCCATCGCCATGAAGAAGCTTGCCTTGCCGGCGTTCATGGCGCGGATCGCGTCGACGGTGTCCCAACCGTGCTTGCGTGGGCTCGAGATCGAGAACTCGGTGTCGAGCGCGGCCAGGAACTCTTCCGGCATCTTCTCCCAGATGCCCATCGTGCGGTCACCCTGGACGTTGGAGTGTCCTCGCACGGGGCAGACGCCTGCACCTGGTTTGCCCATCATCCCGCGCATGAGCAACAGGTTGACCGCTTCCTCGATGGTGGCGACTCCGTGTGTGTGCTGAGTGATGCCCATGGCCCAGCAGGTGACTGTTCGTTCGGATCGGACCAGGGCGGCGGCTGTTTCCTCGAGTTGCGTCATCGACAGGCCCGTCGCTTCGATGACGGTGTCGAGATCGACTGCGCGGATGTGCTTCTCGTACTCGTCCCAACCGGCGCAGTACCGGTCGACGAATGCGCGATCGACGACGGTGCCGGGAGCGCGATCTTCCTGTTCGAGCAGCAGCTTCCCCAGGCCCTGGAACAGCGCCATGTCTCCGCCCAGCCGGATCTGCAGGAACTCGTCCGCGATCTCGACTCCGTGCCCGATCACGCCGGACACCTTCTGTGGATCCTTGAACCGTCGCAATCCCGCTTCGGGCAGGGGATTGATGGCAATGATCTTGGCGCCGTTGCCCTTTGCCTTCTCCAGCGTCGAGAGCATTCGAGGGTGGTTGGTGCCGGGATTCTGCCCGGCGATGAGGATGAGATCGGCGTTCTCGAGGTCGGGGACGGTCACCGAACCTTTGCCGATGCCGATGGATTCGGTCAGTGCGCTCCCGGACGATTCGTGACACATGTTGGAACAGTCGGGCATGTTGTTGGTGCCGCAGCTCCGAATCATCAACTGGTAGAGAAAAGCTGCTTCGTTGGAAGTGCGACCGGAGGTGTAGAACACCGCCTCGTCCGGCGACGCGAGGCCGTTCAGATGTTCGGCGATCAGTGCGTACGCGCCGTCCCAGTCGATCGGCTGATAGTGGGTTGCGCCCGGCGTCAGAACCATCGGGTGCGTCAGTCGGCCCTGCTGCCCGAGCCAGTAATCGGTCTTGCCTTCGAGGTCGGAGATCGAGTGCTCCGCGAAGAACTCGGGTGTGACGGTGCGAAGCGTTGCTTCCTCGGCAACAGCCTTCGCGCCGTTCTCGCAGAACTCGGCGGGCTTGCGATGTCCGGGAGTCTCCGGCCATGCGCACCCCGGGCAGTCGAAGCCGTGACGCTGGTTGAGCCTGGTGAGCGTTCGGGCGGTCCGTAAGGCCCCCATCTGCTCGATTCCGCGTTGCAGCGACACCAGGACGGCCGGTACTCCGGCGGCGTAGTCCTTGGGATGCGTGACTTCGAGATCCGATTCGTCGATGTCTTTCGAGGGGCCCTGGCGCGTCATGTCTCCATAGTGGCCCGAACGAGCCGGTACTGCCATCGAATGGCCCGGTCGAACTCGCCGGAATGCGACATTCATCGGCTAGCCTTACCTACCGAACCAGCGGACTTAAGGGGTAAGAACATGGATCGAACGGACGCAGGTCGGCTGACCCGGCGCGGATTTCTGATCGGCACGTCGGGAGCGTTGCTGGCATTCGCCGCAGCCTGCTCCAGTTCGAACGACGAGGACACACCCCCCAGCGGTGACTCTGCGGGATCGATCACTCACAAGTTCGGTACCACCGAACTGCCGAAGGATCCGCAGCGGATCGTCAGTGTCGGATACAACGATCAGGATGCGATTCTCGCGCTCGGCGGGACCTTGGTCGGAACCTTCGACTGGTACGGCGACTACCCCTCGGGTGTGTGGCCGTGGGCGCAACCTCTGCTGAACGGGTCGAGTCCGGAGATCATCGGAACCGCGGGCACCACCATTCAGATCGAGAAGGTCGCCTCCGTGACACCCGACCTCATTGTGGGCACCTACTCCGGGCTCACTCAGGCGCAGTACGACAAGCTCAGTGCCATCGCGCCGACAGTGGCACAGCCGAAGGAGTTCGCGGATTACGGAATCCCCTGGCAGGACCAGACGACCGTCATCGGCGAGGCATTGGGGCAGCAGGGAAAGGCCACCGAACTGATCGCCGGCGTCGAGGAGAAGTTCGCCGACGTGAAGACGGCCAATCCGGCGTTTGCGGGCAAGACTGTTCTGGTTGGCGCGTTGAAGGGGCCGGGGCAGTTCGGGGTCTACGGACCGGAAGACCCCAAGGTGCGGTTCTTCACCGAACTCGGATTCGTGAATCCGCCTGTCACCGATCAGATCACGGGTAACTTCGCCGAGATCAGCACCGAGCAACTCTCTCTTGCCGACGTCGACGTACTCGTCTGGTACGCCGGTGGTGGTTACGGCGACAAGCTTCGCGCGGAATTGGACAAGACCCCGATCTACCAGGAACTCGACGTCGTGAAGGACGGCCGCGCGATCATCCTGGAAGACGCTGCTGCCGAAGCCATGACGTGGAGCACCGTACTGAGCCTGCCGTACGCGCTCGAACAGATTCCGCCGCGGATTGCGGGCTTGCTCGTCTGATCGGTTCACGGACAGCTCGGTTCAAGCACCGGGGATCCGGACAGTCGGCGGTACTCTCGCCTCATGGGTGTACACGTGCGGCCGGCTGTCCGATCCGATGTTCCGGCACTGTCGGCGGTGTTGGCCGAGGCGTTCGAGGACGATCCCTTGATGGCGTGGATGTTGCCGAACGAAGCCACCAGGGCTGATCGTCTGACGAAACTGTTTGCCGCAGAAGCTCGTTACCACCACCTCGCCGGTGGCGGTGTCGAGGTGGCCACCGATGACAACGGCGTGATCGGCGGGGCAACTCTGTGGGATCCGCCGGGGCGATGGAAGCAGTCGTGGATCTCCGGGCTCATGAGCTTGCCCGCAATGGTGCGTGTCTTCGGCAGCGGATTGCGACATGCGGCCGAGGTCAGCTCCGTTCTCGAAGGAGCACATCCGAATTCGCCGCACTGGTATCTCGCGACTGTCGGGACCGGCAGTGCAGCTCGAGGTGGGGGATACGGCAAAGCGCTGCTGAACTCCCGGTTGGAGCGTTGCGACCGTGAACATGTCGACGCTTACCTCGAGAGCAGCAAGGAATCGAACATCCCGTACTACAACCGCTTCGGTTTCGAAGTGACCCGCGACATCGTCATGCCGGGCGGCGGGCCGACGATCTACGCAATGATGCGTCAACCGCGGGGCGCGTGATACCAACTAGTGGTGACCCAGATTCCCGAGCTCCACGCAGGCACACCGTTCGACGAACTCGACGACTACATCGCTCTGGCCAGGTTGTCCGGCCTGGTGTTGTCACCAGACGGCTCGCTGCTCATCTGCGCGCGCG
The DNA here is from genome assembly GCF_042738325.1 of Rhodococcus sp. NPDC059969. NCBI lineage: Bacteria > Bacillati > Actinomycetota > Actinomycetes > Mycobacteriales > Nocardiaceae > Rhodococcus > Rhodococcus sp. NPDC059969. Next base: position 26,200 of record NZ_JBHWUF010000007.1, read on the forward strand.
CAGTTCTCGACGACAAGAGCGCCGAATACGTGTCCTCGTTGTGGGAGATCGACCCGGAAGGCCGACGTCCTGCGCGTCGGTTGACCTGGGGTTCGACCAGCGAGTCCGGTGCTGCCTTCGCGTTCGACGGCGACGTGCTCTTCACCGCCACGCGAGCGGTGCCGGGCGAGAGTGATCCGCAACCCGCACTGTGGCGCCTACCTGCGGCCGGCGGAGAAGCTCAGCTGCTGATCTCACGTCCCGGTGGCGTCTCGTCGGTATCAGCGGCCAAGGCGGCGCCGACGTTCGTGGCCCAGACGTCGGTCATGGCTTCGGCGATCAGTCTCGACCAGGACGATCAGGTGCGATCGGCGCGCAAGGACAAGAAGGTCACGGCGATGCTGCACACCGGTTATCCGGTGCGGCACTGGGACCACGACCTGGGCCCCGATCATCCGCATCTGGTTGTGGCTGAGACGGATTCGAAGGAATCCGTCGAATTGCGGGACATCACGCCAACTGCAGGCGCGGCGCTGCGAGAGACGTCGACCACGATCTCCGACGACGGTCTCTTCGTGGTGACGACGTGGACTGTCGGCGATCCGAGTGCCGCCCGCCGATCCACCTTGGTTCGGATCGACACGGTGACCGGCGACCGAACCACCCTCGTCGACGAGGCCGACGCGGACGTCTACAACCCGGTGCTCTCGCCGGACGGAACCAAGCTCGCGTTCATCCGGGAGACTCTCACCACGCCGGAGTCCGCGCCGCGAATGACTCTGCAGCTCTACGACTTCGGATCCGGTGCCGTGACCGGCGTTGCCGACGGCTGGGATCGCTGGCCCACCTCCCTGGCCTGGCTACCCGACGGATCCGGGCTGGTGGTCACCGCTGACGACGGCGGCCGCGGTCCGATCTTCACGATCGACCTGTGGGGCCAACCGGTTCGCCTGACAGCCGACGACGCGGCGTACACCGACGTTCGAGTGGCGCCGGACGGCGAGTCGATTTACGCGCTGCGGGCTTCGTACGAAGCGCCCCCGCACGTGGTACGCGTGGATCTTCGATCAGGTGAGATCACCGCACTTCGTGGACCCGACCCGTTGCCGGAGCTGCCGGGAACGCTGACCGAGATCACCGCGCGCGCCGAGGACGGTTCGACAGTGCGTAGCTGGTTGGCGCTGCCGACCGGCGCCGCGCCGCATGCACCGGTGCCATTGCTTCTCTGGGTCCACGGCGGGCCCCTCGGTTCGTGGAACACCTGGTCCTGGCGGTGGAATCCGTGGCTGCTCGTCGCCAAGGGCTATGCAGTACTGCTGCCCGATCCCGCGCTCTCGACCGGATACGGCCAGGATTTCGTTCAGCGCGGGTGGGGTCAGTGGGGCAAGGCGCCTTTCACCGATCTGATGGCGATCACCGATGCTGCCGTCGCGCAGCCCGAGATCGACCCCAAGCGGACAGGCGCGATGGGAGGTTCGTTCGGCGGTTACATGGCCAACTGGATCGCCGGCCATACCAACCGTTTCGACGCGATCGTCACCCACGCGAGTCTCTGGGCACTGGACCAATTCGGCCCTACCACGGACGCTGCCTGGTACTGGCAGCGCGAGATGTCGCCCGAGATGGCCGTCGAGAACTCGCCGCATCTGTACGTCGCAGACATCACGACGCCGATGCTGGTGATCCACGGCGACAAGGACTATCGCGTTCCGATCGGTGAGGGCTTGCGGCTCTGGTACGAACTGCTTGCAGAGTCAGGTCTGCCGGCCGACGACCACGGGAAAACGGACCACCGCTTCCTGTACTTCCCGGACGAGAATCACTGGGTGCTCAAGCCGCAGCACACCAAGATCTGGTACGAAGTGGTCACCGCGTTCCTCTCAGAGCACATTCTCGGGGAAGATGTCGCGCTTCCGGAAATTCTGGGCTGAACTGCGCGTGCCTCGTTCGGCCGCAACGGCCGAACGAGGCACGATCTTCTTCGCGCGCGGATCCGGACCGGAATCAGGCGCCGGGGCAGCGAACGGTGTACGACCAGATTGTCTGGTCGGGGCCCGTGACGCGGACCAGGACCGACGAGGCCCCGCCGGCGGGCACGTTGACGACCGTCGAGCCGGATCCCTCGTTGATGTTGTCGCCGACATAACCGGTGCTGTGTATCAACCGTCCTTCGTAGTACACCTCGATCAGGTCCGGGATGTTCTCGGTCTCGTAGCCGAGGACGAACGACGTCGGGCCGCCGCGGCCGAGCTCGTGCTTCGTGCTGGTGATTCCTGCGCCGCCGGAGACCGTCGAGGCGTCACACCGCTGCGTGGGTGCAAACGATCCACCACCGCCGCTGCCGCTGGCCAGCCCACTGAGAATGTCTCTGACATTGCCACTGGCCAGACCGTTGGCGATGTCCTTGGCGCTCGTAGATCCGGCGGCCAGACCGCCGAGAATGTCGTTCACGTTCCCGGTGGCGATTCCGCCGACGATGTCGCCCACGCTGCCGCTGGCGATGCCGTTCGCGATGTCGTTCCCCAGGTCGCCCACGCTTCCGTTGATCGTGGCGCTGCCACTGTCGACGCTTCCCTGCACGCTTCCTTCGATGCCGGGCGCAGCGGATGCAGTCGCCGGAAGCACCAGGGCAACCGCCGCTCCGATCGTCGCGGCAGCCGCCAAGGTTCGAACGCCGGGACGGCGAGAACTCCAGTTGTTCAACATATTTGCTCCACAGGTCGTTGGTCGGTCGTCCTTCAGAGCGATCCTGTCAGCGGAGCGGATCGGTGAATATCGTGTGTTCGGCTGACCCCCGGACTGCGGGGACCGTCGTTCGTGGCCACCGCGACGCCTGACGGGCGAATTCGTTCACGACGGGGGAGTCATTAGGATCAAGTGGTGACCAGTGCAGCTCCAGAGAACCCCCAGACCCCCGCCGACGCCCTACCCAAGAGCTGGGACCCCAGCGCGGTAGAGGCCGATCTGTATCGAGGCTGGGTAGACGCCGGGTACTTCCAGGCCGACGCGACCAGCGACAAGCCCGGCTACTCCATCGTGCTGCCGCCCCCGAACGTCACCGGCAGCCTGCACATGGGTCATGCCCTCGATCACACACTCATGGACGTGCTCAGCCGCCGCAAGCGGATGCAGGGCTACGAGGTTCTGTGGCTGCCGGGCATGGACCACGCCGGAATCGCCACGCAGTCCGTCGTCGAGAAGCAACTCGCTGCCGACGGCAAGACCAAGGAAGATTTCGGCCGCGAGCTGTTCATCGACAAGGTCTGGGACTGGAAGCGCGAATCCGGCGGAACCATCGGTGGCCAGATGCGGCGCATCGGTGACGGCGTCGACTGGAGCCGCGATCGTTTCACGATGGACGAGGGCCTCTCGCGCGCCGTCCAGACCGTCTTCAAGCGCATGTTCGACGAAGGTCTGATCTACCGCGCCGAGCGTCTCGTGAACTGGTCGCCGGTGTTGCAGACCGCGATCTCCGACATCGAGGTGAAGTTCGAGGACGTCGAGGGTGAACTGGTCTCCCTTCGCTACGGCTCGCTCGACGACAACGAGCCGCACGTCATCGTCGCGACCACCCGTGTCGAGACGATGCTCGGTGATACCGCAGTGGCTGTCCATCCCGAAGACGAGCGCTACAAGCATCTCATCGGCACAACTCTCGATCATCCGTTCACCGGGCGTCAGATCCCGATCATCGCGGACGACTACGTCGATCCCGAGTTCGGAACCGGCGCAGTGAAGATCACGCCGGCTCACGATCCCAACGACTTCGAGATGGGCCTGCGGCACAACCTGCCGATGCCCACCATCATGGACAAGACCGGCAAGATTGCCGACACGGGAACCGAATTCGACGGTATGGACCGCTTCGAGGCTCGCGTCAAGGTTCGCGAAGCCCTCGCCGAGCAGGGACGTGTCGTCGCCGAGAAGCGTCCGTACCTGCACAGCGTCGGACACTCCGAGCGCAGTGGTGAAGCTATCGAGCCGCGCCTGTCTCTGCAATGGTGGGTCAAGGTCGAAACCCTGGCCAAGGCCGCCGGCGACGCGGTTCGCAACGGCGACACCGTCATTCACCCGGCAAGCCAGGAACCACGCTGGTTCGACTGGGTCGACAACATGCACGACTGGTGCATTTCCCGCCAGCTCTGGTGGGGACACCGCATCCCGGTCTGGTACGGCCCCGAGGGCGAAGTTGCGTGCTTCGGTCCCGACGAAACGGCACCGGACGGCTGGGTCCAGGATCCCGACGTCCTCGACACCTGGTTCTCCTCCGGACTGTGGCCCTTCTCGACGATGGGTTGGCCCGACAAGACACCCGAACTCGAAAAGTTCTATCCCACCAGCGTTCTCGTCACCGGCTACGACATCCTGTTCTTCTGGGTCGCCCGCATGATGATGTTCGGCACGTATGTGTCCGAGGACGAGTCGATCACCGCCGGTCCGGGTAAGTCCGGCGCGCAGATGCCGTTCAAGGACGTGTTCCTGCACGGACTGGTTCGCGATCAGTTCGGCAAGAAGATGTCGAAGTCTCGCGGCAACGGTATCGACCCACTCGACTGGGTGGATCGTTTCGGCGCCGACGCCCTGCGATTCACACTCGCACGCGGGGCCAACCCGGGCAGTGACCTGTCCGTCGGTGAGGATTCGGCGCAGTCCTCACGCAACTTCGCGACCAAGTTGTTCAACGCGACCAAGTTCGCGCTGATGAACGGCGCCGCTCCGGCGCCGCTGCCCGCTCGAAGCGAACTGACCGACGCCGACCGCTGGATCCTCGACCGTCTCGACACGGTCCAGGCCGAGGCGGATGCCGCTTTCGATCGCTACGAGTTCAGCAAGGCATGCGAAGGCCTGTTCCACTTCGCGTGGGACGAGGTCTGTGACTGGTACCTCGAACTCGCCAAGGTGCAGTTCGCCGACGACGAGACCGTCGCCGCGAACACCCGCGCAGTGCTCGGCAACGTTCTCGATGCACTGCTCCGCCTCCTGCACCCGGTCATCCCGTTCGTGACCGAAACCCTCTGGAAGGTGCTCACCGGAGGCGAATCCGTCGTCGTCGCCGACTGGCCGACGCTGTCCGGCGTCGCAGTCGACGCTGCGGCCGCCACCCGGATCGAAGACACCCAGAAACTGATCACCGAGGTGCGACGTTTCCGAAACGATCAGGGGCTCAAGCCTTCCCAGAAGGTCCCGGCGCGTGCGTCCGGGCTTTCGGAGGCCGGCATGGACGGCCAGTTCGCCTACGTGGCAGCGCTGGCCAAGCTGACCGAACCCGAAGAGGGATTCACCGCATCGATCTCCGTCGAGGTGCGTCTGAGCCAGGGCACCGTCACGGTCGACATCGACACCTCGGGCACCATCGACCTCGGTGCCGAGAAGAAGCGGCTCGAAAAGGACCTCGCGGCAGCGCAGAAGGAACTCGTCACCGCCGACAACAAGCTTGCGAACGAGGCCTTCTTGGCGAAGGCGCCCGACGCCGTCGTCGACAAGATCAAGAACCGTCGCCAGATCGCCGTCGAAGAGATCGAGCGCATCACAGGACGTCTGAAGGAGTTGGCCGACAAGTGAGTTCGTACGAGCCGTCCCAGTTCGACGCTCAGAGTTCGGTTCCGACTCCGGTCGACATCGCCGAGCTGGCGCTGGTCGAGGCCGAACTCGACAAGCGTTGGCCCGAGACCAAGATCGAGCCGTCACTGACCCGTATCGAGGCGCTGATGGACGTGCTGGGCTCGCCGCAGCACAACTATCCATCGGTGCACGTGACGGGGACCAACGGCAAGACGTCGGTGACGCGCATGATCGACTCTTTGATGAGCGCTCTGCATCGTCGTACCGGCCGAACCACCAGCCCTCATCTGCAGATCGCGACCGAGCGGATCAGCATCGACGGTCATCCGATCTCACCGCGGCTCTACGTGGACACGTTCCGCGAGATCGAACCGTACGTGCAGATGATCGACGCACAGTCCAAGGAAGCCGGGGGACCGGCGATGAGCAAGTTCGAAGTGCTCACCGCGATGGCCTATGCGGCATTCGCTGAGGCACCGGTCGACGTCGCCGTGGTCGAGGTCGGCCTCGGCGGACGCTGGGACGCCACCAACGTGATCGACGGACAGGTCGCGGTGATCACCCCGATCAGTCTCGATCACGCCGAGTATCTGGGTACCGACCTGGCCGGGATCGCGGAGGAGAAGGCCGGAATCATCAAGAAGGGCCGCGAGGACCTGGTTCCGGTGGACACCGTCGCGATCATCGCCGAGCAGACTCCCGAAGTCATGGAGGTACTGCTGCGGCGAGCAGTCGAGGTCGAAGCTGCGGTCGCTCGCGAGGGCTCGGAGTTCAAGGTGCTTGCTCGCCAGATCGCGGTGGGCGGACAGCAGCTCGAACTCCAGGGTTTGAGCGGTGTGTACACCGACATCTTCCTCCCGCTGCACGGCGAGCATCAGGCACGCAATGCGGCTCTCGCGCTCGCGGCTGTCGAAGCGTTCTTCGGTGCCGGTCCGGATCGACAACTCGATCAGGATGCAATCCGCAACGGTTTCGCCTCGATCGTCAATCCTGGTCGCCTCGAACGTGTTCGGAGTGCGCCGACCGTATTTCTCGACGCCGCCCACAATCCCGACGGTGCCCGCGCCCTCGCGGCCGCACTGGCCGCGGAGTTCGACTTCCGCAAGCTCGTGGGAGTGGTCAGCGTCATGGCGGACAAGGACGTCGACGCAATCTTGACCGCATTCGAATCCGTCTTCGACGAGATCGTCGTCACCCACAACGGATCACCCCGGGCGATGGACGTCGAGGAACTGGCCAACATTGCCGTCGCAAAGTTCGGCGACGAGCGCGTCGTCGTCGCACCGGTGCTTGCCGACGCCTTGGAAGTCGCGATCGAAATCGCCGAGCAGGTCGCCGAACCCGGTGAAGCCGTATCGGGGGCAGGTGTCGTGGTGACGGGATCCGTCGTGACCGCAGGCGCCGCCCGCACGCTGTTCGGAAAGGACCCCGCGTGAGCACCCCGTCAGAATCCAATCCCGAGTCCGGCGAAACTGCCGGTGAGTTCGGGCCTCCGACCAAGGACCCGTGGAAGAGTTTCCGCGGAGTGATGGCCGGAACTCTGATCCTCGAGGCGATAGTCGTGCTGCTGGCATTGCCGGTCGTTGCGGTCGTCGGCGGTGGCCTCACCGCGCTCTCGGCCGGATTCATCATCGGCTTGGCGGTACTGATGATTCTGGGAGCCGGAGTCCAGGGAAAGCCGTGGGCGATGGGGTTCAACGTCGCACTGCAGGTGATTCTTCTGTTCGGTTTCTTCGTCCACCCGTCGATCGTGGGTGTGGCCATCACCTTCGGGATCGTCTGGGGATACCTCGTCTACCTGCAGAGAGACATCAAGCGCCGGATGGACAAGGGCCTGCTTCCCGGCCAGCGGGACTGACCATTTAGGCTGTCCGCTGTGACTGAGCGCACCCTCGTACTGATCAAGCCCGACGCCGTTGCCCGTGGATACGTAGGAGAAATCCTCAGCCGTATCGAGCGCAAAGGCCTGACAATTGCAGCACTCGAGCTCCGCGTAGCTTCCGAAGAGGTGGCTGGTAGCCACTACGCAGAGCACGCCGAGCGCCCGTTCTACCCGAGCTTGTTGGAGTTCATCACCTCCGGTCCGCTGGTGGCCGCAGTGCTCGAAGGCCCCCGCGCCATCGCTGCTTTCCGTCAGTTGGCCGGCGGAACCGACCCGGTCGACAAGGCTCTTCCGGGCACGATCCGCGGCGACTTCGGACTCGAAGCGCAGCAGAACCTCGTTCACGGCAGTGACTCCGTGGAGTCGGCAGAGCGTGAAATCGCTCTGTGGTTCCCCGCGCTGTCGTCCATCTGAATCTTCTATCCGGGCCTTCGGCCCACATCTCCACAGCGAATTCTCGGCACGTATCCCACATCGGTGCGCCCTTTGCAGTTGCAGGCGCGTTGGTGTGGGATACTGCTTTCAGTTGAACCGCAATTTGTTTTACGCACGTTCAACCGGATGACACCTAGGTTCGATGCCCTTTCATCGCTGCTCCAGGTCAACAGGAAATCCCTGGACCTCTGCACGCTGGATGATCAGGCGCTCGCGCACAGGACAACGGCCATCCAGCCAGGCACTTCATGTGCTCGCAGTGAATAACGGGCACTGCGGACCATGCGGAGCGAGACCTTACAATCTCGTACTCACTTCTGGGTGCGAGTACACACAGCACGCTCCCGCGTGGCCGCGTGACAACTCGACTTCTGGGTTGGACGCGCCCGGGGGCTGAGGAGACTTACGTGGCCGATCAATCCCCAACCGAATCAGATTCCAGCACCACCCCGGAATTCCCCGACAAGATGCGCGTACACGCGCTGGCGAAGCTGCTCGGTGTCACCAGCAAGCAGGTCCTTGCCGAAGCTGCAGCGCTCGGTACCGAATTGCGCAGTGCGCAGTCGAGTCTCCAACGTGACATCGCTCAGCGGATTCACGCTTCGTTGACCTCCGCGGCCGAGGCCATCGAGCCGGTCGTCGCCGAGCTCGACACCCTCATCGACCCGGTTGTCGAAGCGCCTGCTGCGGAAACTCCGGCCGAGCAGCCTGCTGCGGAGATTCCAGCCGAGAAGCCGGTGAGGGCTCGTCGAACCCGTAAAAAGGCAGTAGTTGTCGAAGAACCGGCAGCCGAAGAAGCGGTGGATCCGGCTGTCGCCGAGATCAGCGCTGGACTCGACGCCGCTGCTGCGCTGCAGAGCAAGGAAGCCGAGCAGTCCGATCTGTTCACCTCGTTCGAGGCGCCGCAGACCCATCAGCCCGAGGTGGCTCCCGCCGCGCCGCAGGTTCCGCTGTTCCTGCAGCCGGACCTCGAGGCAGCCGAGGTGGCCCCGCGTCGCCGTCGCGCCCGCCGTGAGCCTGCTGCACCAGCAGTCGTCGAAGAGAAGCAGGCAACTGCGGAAACCGAAACAGTCGCACCCGAGGTCTCGCCGGTTGTAGTTCCAGCCGTCGAAGAGCCGGCTGTGACCGCCCCGCAAACCGAGGGTGAGATCGCCGAGTCCGAGGACGAGGACGACGATCAGCCGCGTCGCCGTCGTCGTGGACGCCGTGGACGTGGCCGTGGCCGCGGAGAACAGGGTGGCGAACAGGGCGGCGAGCAGGGTAGCGATCAAGGCTCGGACGAAGAGTCGGAGACGACCACCGAAGTGGAGCAGGAAACTGCCCCCGAGTCGGTCGAAAAGCAAACCGAAGATGCTTCCGGCGGAGAATCCGGAAACAAGACCGAGTCCGACGCGGATGCGGAATCCGAGAACGCCGACGATTCCGACCTCGATGCTGACGGATCGAGCCGTCGCCGCCGTCGCCGTCGCCGTCGTAAGACTGGCACCGATGCCGCCACCGACGCGAATGCGACGTCCGAGGACGATCCGCCGAACACCGTCGTTCACGAGCGCGAACCGCGCAACAAGACCCGCGTCAAGGACGAGGTCCAGGGCATCAGTGGCTCGACGCGTCTGGAAGCGAAGCGTCAGCGTCGCCGCGACGGTCGTGACGCCGGCCGTCGTCGCCCGCCGATTCTGACCGAGTCGGAATTCCTTGCCCGTCGTGAAGCCGTCGACCGCGTCATGGTTGTGCGCGATCGAGCGGACAGCGGTCAGCCGCACGCGACTACACAGGTAGCAGTCCTCGAAGACGGCGTCCTGGTCGAGCACTTCGTCACCAACTCGGCTTCCGCGTCGATGGTCGGCAACGTCTACCTCGGACGCGTCCAGAACGTGCTCCCCAGCATGGAAGCTGCGTTCATCGACATCGGGCGTGGCCGCAACGGCGTGCTCTACGCCGGTGAGGTCAACTGGGAGGCAGCCGGTCTCGGTGGTAACTCGCGCAAGATCGAGCAAGCTCTCAAGCCTGGCGATCAGGTGCTCGTTCAGGTCAGCAAGGATCCGGTTGGGCACAAGGGTGCGCGACTGACCACACAGATTTCGCTTGCCGGTCGTTTCCTCGTCTACGTGCCCGGCGGCACGTCCACGGGTATCAGCCGCAAGCTCCCGGACACCGAGCGCAAGCGTCTCAAGGAAATCCTGCGCGACATCGTTCCTGCCGACGCCGGCGTGATCATTCGCACGGCGTCAGAGGGTGTCAGCGAAGAAGAGTTGGCGCGCGACGTGACTCGTCTGCAGGCGCAGTGGGCCGGCATCGAGGAGCAGGCCGCCGCTGCGGACGCCGGCAACTCGGGCAACCCGCAGGCGCTGTACGAAGAGCCGGACATGCTGGTCAAGGTCATTCGTGATCTATTCAACGAGGACTTCTCCAAGCTGGTCATCGAGGGCGAGAAGGCGCACACGACGGTCGAGAACTACATCAACTCCGTCGCTCCCGACCTGCTTCCTCGGCTCGAGAAGTACACGCCGAACAACGGAATCGACGTCTTCGCGGCTCGCCGTATCGACGAGCAGTTGGCAAAGGCACTCGATCGCAAGGTGTGGCTGCCGTCCGGCGGCACCCTGGTGATCGACCGCACCGAGGCCATGACCGTCGTCGACGTCAACACCGGCAAGTTCACCGGAGCCGGCGGAAACCTCGAAGAGACCGTCACCCGCAACAACCTCGAAGCTGCCGAGGAGATCGTTCGCCAGATGCGCCTGCGGGACATCGGCGGAATGATCGTCGTCGACTTCATCGACATGGTCCTCGAATCGAACCGGGACCTGGTCCTGCGTCGACTCACCGAATGCCTGGGTCGCGATCGCACGCGCCATCAGGTGTCGGAGGTCACGTCACTCGGACTCGTGCAGATGACGCGCAAGAAGTTGGGCACCGGATTGGTCGAGGCCTTCTCGACTACCTGTGAGCACTGCCACGGCCGCGGCATCATCGTGCACTCAGAGCCCGTCGAGGTGAAGTCCTCGGACGACGGCGGATCGCGTTCGGGCTCGCAGCGCAGTGATTCCGGTACCTCGCGCAAGAACAAGCGTGGCCGCGGAGACAAGTCGGCTTCGGCCGAGTCCAACGGACAGGAAGCACCGGCGCCGGAGGTTCCGGCCGTCGACGCAACGGTCAAGCGGGCTCATCCGGTGGCATTGGCGATGGCCTCGCATCACCACGACGACGACGAGACCGTCGCGGCCGACTCGACCGAGTCTGATTCCGCCGGTGTGTCTTCGGGGGGCGATGCATCCAAAAGTGCCGATCGGCAACAGGATCGGCCGATCGATACTCCTGCTGCTGCTGAGCACCATGACGTTCCTGTTGTGGACTCTGCTGCGGAAGAAGTATCCGCAGTGGGTAACGAGCGGGAAGCAGCACCCGCAGTGGGTAACGAGCAGGAAGCAGCTCCGCGAGGTCGTCGGCGTAGTCGCCGGGCGTCGCGGGCAGCGTCGGCACCGGTTGCCGAAGCAGCTCCCGAGGTGGGCACGGTCTTCGTGATTCCGACTCCGGAACCCGTGGCGGAAGAGGTCGTGGAAAACGTTCCGGCTCCGGCTACCGAAGTTCCGGCTGAGGAAGAAGTTGTCGTCGTCAAGAGACCCCGTCGCAGGCGTGCAGCAGCACGTCCCGCAGGGCCTCCGGTAGACGGGGAGTAAGAACTACTGGCTTTCGGTCGGTTGGATGTCCTTGCCATGAGCGAGGCCATCCGACCGTTATCCGAAGTTTCAGCTGGTAGAAGCAGTACAGAGTAGTGAGCACCACCCCTCGGCGGGGCGGTTTGACCCTGACGGTTGCTTTCCCGTAACCTTGGAGGGTCGCCACCCGGCGGTAGAGATTCCGTGTGCCTAGAGTGCGCGTGAATGTCCCGGTACGTCAGTACCGAGCCGAGGTGACATAAACCAGACCAGTCGCGATGCATTTGAAGCCTCAGGCAGCAGCGCGAGCAAGTTCGAAGAAGCAAGGGGTAGCCCTCCGATGGCAACGTACGCGATCGTCAAGACCGGCGGAAAGCAGTACAAGGTCGCTGTTGGTGACCTCGTCAAGGTCGAGAAGATCGAGGGTGAGCCCGGCACTGCTGTCTCGCTTGCTCCCGTTCTCGTGGTCGACGGATCCGACCTGACCACCGACGCGGCCAAGCTGGCCAAGGTCGCAGTCACCAGTGAGATCGTCGAGCACACCAAGGGCCCGAAGATCCGCATCCACAAGTTCAAGAACAAGACCGGTTACCACAAGCGTCAGGGCCACAGGCAGCCGATCACGGTGCTCAAGGTCACGGGCATCAAGTAACCAGTTCTTTCTAGCTAATTTCACCCGAGGAGGGTCAATAGCATGGCACATAAGAAGGGTGCATCCAGCTCCCGTAACGGTCGCGATTCAAACGCCCAGCGCCTCGGCGTGAAGCGCTTCGGCGGCCAGTCGGTCAGCGCAGGCGAAATCCTGGTTCGCCAGCGCGGCACGCACTTCCACCCCGGCGTCAACGTCGGCCGTGGCGGCGACGACACCCTGTTCGCTCTCGCTGCCGGTGCAGTCGAGTTCGGCCAGAAGCGTGGACGCAAGACCGTGAACATCGTTCCGGCCGTCGTTGCGGCTGAGGTCTAGTCTTTCTCGCTAGTTGTGCGTCATCGGTTCTACTTCGGTAAGCCGGTTCTGCTTTCGGTAAGAGAGTGACGCGTTCCAAGCTCCCGATAGGGGCGGACCAGGGTTGAAATAACCCGGTCCGCCCCTATCGTTTGTTTAAGCAGTACCCGTTTTGCCCCGAGCAACCCTGCTCACCAGAAGTTCAGCTCATCGCGTGAGACCCGCAATTGACTGAGGAAGGATCCGGCAGTCATGTCCCGATTCATTGACCGTGTTGTGCTGCACGTCAGCGCTGGAAAAGGCGGCAATGGTTGCGCCTCCGTACACCGCGAGAAGTTCAAACCGCTCGGCGGTCCGGACGGTGCCAACGGAGGTCGCGGTGGCGACGTCATCCTCGTGGTCGACGAGAACATCCACACCCTCCTCGACTTTCACTTCCATCCCAACGCGAAGGCGACCAACGGCAAGCAGGGCGCCGGCAGTAACCGCGAGGGTGCAAACGGTGAAGACCTCATCCTCAAGGTTCCGGATGGAACTGTGGTTCTCGATACCGACGGCAACGTGCTTGCCGACCTCGTGGGAGTCGGTTCACGCTTCGACGCGGCTCAGGGCGGCCGCGGCGGACTCGGCAACGCAGCGTTGGCGTCGAAGGCCCGCAAAGCTCCCGGTTTCGCACTCCTCGGTGAGGACGGTGTCGAGCGTGACCTGGTTCTCGAACTCAAGTCGGTAGCCGACGTCGGTCTGCTCGGATTCCCCTCCGCCGGTAAGTCTTCGCTTGTGTCCGTTCTCTCTGCGGCCAAGCCGAAGATCGCCGACTACCCCTTCACCACTCTGGTCCCCAACCTCGGCGTCGTCTCGAGCGGTGACACCACCTTCACCGTCGCCGACGTGCCCGGGCTGATCCCCGGTGCCAGCGAAGGCCGCGGATTGGGCCTGGACTTCCTGCGCCACATCGAACGCTGCGCCGTGTTGGCGCACGTGATCGACTGCGCCACCCTCGATCCGGGACGTGACCCGATCTCCGACATCGACGCCTTGGAAGCAGAGCTGGCTGCATACACGCCTGCGCTCTCCGGCGACTCGGGACTCGGTGACCTCGACAAGCGTCCGCGGGTCGTCATCCTCAACAAGACCGACGTGCCCGAGGCAGCCGAGTTGGCCGAAATGGTCACACCTGAGATCGAAGCCCGCGGATGGCCGGTCTTCACCATCTCGGCAGTGAGCCGAGAAGGCCTGCGACCGTTGACATTCGCGCTGGCGAAGATGGTCCGTGACTACCGCGAAGCTCATCCGAAGCCCGAGCCGAAGCGCCAGGTCATTCGCCCGGTCAAGGTCAAGGATTCCAGCTTCACCATCGAGAAGGATCCCGATATTCCCGGTGGGTTCGTCGTCCGCGGCACCCGCCCGGAGCGGTGGATTCGTCAGACCGCCTTCGACAACGACGAAGCGGTGGGCTACCTCGCCGACCGTCTTGCTCGATTGGGTGTCGAGGACGCATTGGTCAAGAAGGGCGCTCAGCCAGGAGCTTCCGTCACCATCGGTGACGTGAGCTTCGAGTGGGAGCCGATGACGCCGGCCGGTATCGATCTGACCCGCACGGGCCGTGGAACCGATCCGCGTCTCGATCAGGTGGAGCGCATCGGCGCCGACGAGCGCAAGCACGCGCGTCGTGTCCGCCGCGGCTTGCTCGACGAAGACGCCTGACCCCACGCGATTTCAGGACGAAAACCGAAGAGAGGGAACGGGACTGTGCTCGGGTCCACCAGGGAGTCGATAGCGTCGGCTCACAGTATCGTCGTGAAGATCGGGTCGTCTGCGCTCACCAGTTTGGTGGCGGGACTCGATACTCACCGACTCGATCTGTTGGCCGATGCCATCGAGGCTCGCATGCGTGCGGGTTCCGATGTCGTCGTCGTCTCGTCCGGTGCCGTCGGCGCTGGATTGGCGCCGCTGGGACTGACCAAGCGGCCTCGGGATCTCGCGACCAAGCAGGCTGCGGCCAGCGTCGGTCAGTTGGCTCTGGCTCACGCCTGGGGTACGTCGTTCGCCCGTTACGGGCGTACCGTCGGGCAGGTTCTACTCACGGCGGACGACATCGCTCGACGGACGCAGCACCGCAACGCCCAACGGACACTCGATCGTCTACGGGCATTGCACGCGGTGGCGATCGTGAACGAGAACGACACTGTCGCCACCACCGAACTTCGATTCGGTGACAACGATCGGCTGGCTGCACTGGTTGCGCATCTGGTCGGTGCCGACGCGTTGATCCTGTTGTCGGATGTGGACGGACTGTACGACGGCGATCCCCGAAAGGGCGATGCCACACTGATTCCCGAGGTCAACAGTCCCGAGGATCTCGACGGTGTGGTTGCCGGTTCGGGTGGCGCTCTCGGTACCGGAGGCATGGCGTCGAAGCTCTCAGCAGCACGCCTGGCCGCTGATTCCGGAGTGCCGGTTCTGCTGGCCGCAGCCTCGGACGCCGCTCGAGCACTCAGTGGTGCCGATGTCGGAACCGCTTTTGCTCCGCGGCCGACGCGATTGTCGGCTCGCCGATTCTGGGTCCGTCACGCCGCCGACACACAGGGTGACCTTCACCTCGACGAAGGCGCCGTTCGCGCGGTCGTGTCCAAGCGTCGAAGCCTGCTGTCCGCGGGCATTGTCGGTGTATCCGGTGACTTCCACGCCGGCGACGTCGTGTCCCTGATGGGGCCGGGGGAGAAGCCCGTCGCCCGGGGTGTCGTCGCATTCGACGCTACGGAGATCGAGGAGATCCTGGGGCGCTCCACCACTGATCTACCGGCCGACATGCAGCGTCCCGTGGTTCACGCGGACGACTTGGTGGCGCTGTAACTGTCGTGCTCGACCAGAGCGGAAAGTGCTTCAGCGCAACCGGCTTCGAGCTTGAGGTCGGCGAATTCGTCGCCGCGAGTCGTGCCACGATTGACGATGGCGATCGGCTTCCCGGTCTTGGCGGCATGCCGGACGAAACGTAGGCCGGACATCACGGTCAACGACGACCCGGCTACCAACAGTGCGTCGGATTGGTCGACAAGGCTGTACGCCCGGGCCACGCGTTCCTTGGGGACGGATTCGCCGAAGTAGACGATGTCTGGTTTGAGCAGCCCACCGCACACGGCGCAATCCACGACGCGAAAGTGTGCGGTGGATTCGATCACGGCATCTGCGTCGGGTGCGATCTCGACTCCTGTTGCAGCAGCGACCGTTTCGGCGAATCCGGGGTTGGCTTCTTCCAGTCTCTCCGCGAGAGTGGTGCGGGAGATCAGCCGCTGGCAGCTCAGGCATCGAACCTGCGCGTAGGTGCCGTGGAGGTCGATGACGTTTCGCGCGCCGGCCTTGGTGTGCAGGAGGTCGACGTTCTGGGTGATCACGCCGACTGCTCGCCCAGTTCGCTCGAGTGCTGCGACGGCCCGGTGGCCCTGGTTGGGGCGGGAGCTGTCCATGTATCGCCACCCGATGTGGTTGCGCGCCCAGTAGTGTCGCCGAAACGCCGGATCGCCGATGAACTGCTGGAACGTCATCGGGTTGCGCGGGGGTGAATCGGGTCCGCGGTAATCCGGGATTCCGGAGTCGGTGGAGATGCCGGCGCCCGTGAGAACTGCCAGGCGACGGCCGGCCAGGAGCTCGGGAAGGGCGTCGAGGCGGCTGTTGTCGGTAGGCACCGTTCCAGGATAGGCGCGTGTGCGAGACGAAGGCGCGGAGGAAGTCCGAAATGTTCAATAGAACACGTGTGCGATCGCCAATACTCGTACACATGAACACAGTGAACCCAATCCCCGCCGGTTACCGCACGATCACTCCCTACCTTGCGGTGCCGGACGGCCATGCCGCACTCGACTACTACAAGCGAGGACTTGGAGCTGAGATAGTCGATGCGATGAACGCACCTGACGGCTCACTCATGCATGCGGAGATCCGGATCGGCGATTCGATGCTGCAGCTTTCGCAGGAGATGCCGGACTTCGGTCTCAAATCACCGCAGGACGGCTGGGTGCATTCGTCGATCGTCGTCTACACCGAGGACACGGACGAGTTTGTCGCTCGGGCCGTCGCCGAGGGAGGCACGCTGGTCACGGCTGTGGCCGATACGTTTTCGGGCGACCGGCATGGGGTGTTTCTCGATCCGTTCGGCCACAGGTGGGCAGTATGCACGAAGGTCGAGGACGTACCTGCCGAGGAAGTCGCTCGCCGGGCGCGGGCACTTTTCTTCCCGGATAGGGAGTCGACCCAGTAACTTCCGACAGCTTTCGCCGGATCATTCGGGCTTCGGCGGCGTGCTCAGTATCCGGCAACCGGGTCCACGAGGGCAGCCAGCGCCTCGCCCTTCGCGAAGCGGGTCACGTTCTTGGAGACGTGATCCGCGAACGCGGCGGGGCGAACGCCTGGCGGATTGGAATCGTGGGGTGTGATGATCGCATTCGTCAGATCCCACAGTGGGTGACCGTCCGGGAGAGGTTCAGGATCGGTGACGTCGAGACCGGCGCCGCCGATCTGTTCGGACTCGATCGCCTCGACCAACGCATCGGTGTCGACCAGTGATCCGCGCGCGACATTGATCACCCAGGAATGGGGTTGCATCGCCGCCAACTGCGCACGGCCCACGAGGTGACGGGTGGCCGGGGTGGCGGGCGCAGCAATCACGAAGTGATCTGCGCGAGAATAGATTTCATCCATTCTGGATGCGGGGTACGTCGAGATCGCCCCGGGGACCGGGCTACCGGAACGATTGACTGCGAGGCTGTCCGCCCCCTGCGCGGCCAGCATCGGAATCAGCGCGCGGCCGATACCGCCTGCGCCGATGATCGCAACCGTCGAACCACGAAGGGTGCCGATCTTGGGAAAGAACTCGAACTGACGCCACGTTCGAGCTTCGATGTGTGCAGGCAAGTGACGAACTCCGGCCAAGAGAAGCATGAGCGCATGCTCGGCCACCGACGCCGAAAACGCACCGGCCGCCGAGGTCCACGTAATATCTGTGTCCTTCGGAATCACACCGGAGTCGAACCAATCCTCGATTCCCGCCGACGGAAGCTGCACCCACCTGACCGACGCCGGTAACTCCGACGGAAATGTTTCGGGTGAGCCCGCCCAGATCAGGGCGTCGGCAGTGTCGATCGGACTGATCAGACCACCGCCCCGAAGCACCGCGCTGTCGAGCAGTGCATCGGGGACGGGGCCGATCGCTACGCGTGGAGAGGTGTCAGTCGCCATGACTAGACGCTACGCGGGGACCTCCACCAGTGGGTAGACACCGTTCTCGTCGTGTACCTCACGCCCGGTGACCGGCGGATTGAACACGCACAGCATGCGCATCTGCGTGTCGGGCTCGACGCGATGACGCTCGTGGCCGTTGAGCAGGTACATCGACCCCGGTGCGAGATCGTATTCCTTGTCGTTGTCGAGGTCGATCAGCTTGCCTGTGCCCTCGACGAGCCAGACAGCCTCGACGTGGTTGGCGTAATGGAACTCGTTGACCGAACCCGCCTTGATGGTGGTCTCGTGGAACGAGAACCCGACGCGGTCGCCGCCGAGGACGATGCGCTTGCTGCGCCAGTTGCCGTCCTCGCTCGTGATGTCGCGGTCGGTGTCGGTGATCTCGGTGGTGGTGCGAACGATCATGGGGGAGTCCTTCCTCTAGCTGCAGACCTTGAGTGTCGCCTCGGCCAGGATGGAGAGGCCGTGCTCGAGCTCTTCGTCGGTAATCGTCAGTGCCGGAAGCAGTTTCACAACCTGGTCGGAGGGTCCGGAGGTCTCGGCGAGCAGTCCCTCGTCGAAAGCCAGCTGGCAGACCTTTCCGGCGCGCTCAGGCTGGTCGAAGACCAGGCCCTGGACCAGGCCGCGTCCGCGGTGAGAGACCTCGCCGGGGAACTGATCGGAGAGATTGGCGAAGCATTCGCTGATGCGTGCGCCCTTCTTCAGTGTTGTCTTGGTCAGTGCGTCGTCGGACCAGTAGTGGTCGAGTGCCACCTTTGAGGTGACGAACGCCGGGTTGTTGCCACGGAATGTGCCGTTGTGCTCGCCCGGTCCCCAGACGTCGAGTTCACGCTTGAACAGCGTGAGCGCCATGGGCATACCGTAGCCGCTGATCGACTTGGACAGTGTGACGATGTCAGGAACGATTCCGGCCTCTTCGAAGGAGAAGAACGGGCCGGTACGGCCGCAACCCATCTGCACGTCGTCGACGATCAGCAGGATTCCGCGATCCGAGCACAGTGTTGCCAGCGCCCGAAGCCATTCGGGGCGAGCGACATTGACGCCACCTTCACCCTGCACGGTTTCGACGATCACTGCGGCGGGGCGGTTGATTCCACTGCCGGAATCATCGAGAACGCGGGAGAACCACTGGAAGTCCTCGGTGACGCCGTCGAAGTAGTTGTCGAAGGGCATCGGCGTCGTGTGCACGAGGGGGACACCGGCGCCCGCACGCTTCATCGAGTTACCGGTCACGGAGAGTGCACCGAGTGTCATTCCGTGAAATGCGTTGGTGAAGTTGATGACTGCCGAACGTCCGGTGACCTTGCGAGCCAGCTTCAATGCAGCCTCGACGGTGTTCGAGCCGGTCGGGCCGGGGAACTGGACCTTGTAGTCCAGTCCGCGTGGCTCGAGGATGTTGCGCTGAAAGGTCTCGAGGAATTCGCGTTTGGCGACAGTGGACATGTCGAGGCCGTGCGTGATGCCGTCGTTCATGATGTAGTCGACCAGTGCGGATTTGAGCACCGGGTTGTTGTGACCGTAGTTGAGTGCGCCGGCGCCGGCGAAGAAATCGAGGTAGTCGCGTCCGTTCTCGTCACGAATCCAGGATCCGGATGCGCTGGTGAACACTGCGGGCCAGTCACGGCAGTAGCTGCGAACCTCGGACTCGAGGGTTTCGAAAATGCTTGCTTCGTTGATATTCATATCTTCTTTGTTCCTCCGGGGCATGCTGTATGCCGAGCGCGAAGTGCGCTAGGCGCCGATCGTGTAAAGATCTTCGGCTTCGTGTCCATCGGGAAAATCGTTGGGCGAGAACAAGGTCTGCCTGGTTATCGGTACTTCGCGTCGACGTGCGAGCGCGGTGAAGAGTGCGATCGAAGCCTCGTTGTCGGGGCTGATCGTCGTCTCCAGATGTGTAACACCCAGCGGGGCAGTGCGATCCATCAAGTCGGACAGCATGCGGGCAGCAATTGCCTTGCCGCGCTGGTCTTCGTCGACCGCCACTTGCCACACGAACAGGGTTTCCTGCGCGCTGGGACGGGTATAACCGGAAACGAATCCGACTACGCGGCCGTCTACCTCTGCGACGATGGACGTCGCGCTGAAATCCCTGCACCACAACAGGTATGCATAACTCGAATTGAGGTCGAGCACCTTCGAATCACGTGCGATCTCCCAGAGCCGGACTCCGTCATCGATCTGTGGGCTTCTGAACAACACCGCGTCCGGCGCGGTGGTCGGGATAGCTCTCGTATCAACAGGCTTCATCGGTCATCTGAACGTAACAATCATTGCTGTCGAAGTCATGCAGATGTCCGTTTCGGGCCGTGTGGAACCCGTTGCGCCCCAGGTGAGGACATGAATGTGATGGTGCTCACATTATGTAACTTTTGCCGTTGTCGGAGCGACTATTTCGGGCGAAAACTCGCTATTTCGGGCTCGCGAGCGCCAACGGAAGTACAGAGTGAGCACCAGCCTGTCGAAGTGCGCGTGCGGCCATCGTGAAAGTCCAACCGGTATCGGCGATTGCGTCGACGAGAAGTATTGGTCCCTGGTGGATACTCATGTCCGGGACTTCCCAAACATCGACCAGTCCGGACACGCGATAGGCGGAGTTCGCTGCCGACACCGGAGGGTGGTCGGGGCGCAAGCGAAGGGTGCCCAGGTCGGTCAATCGCCCGACCTCGGCCAGCTTGGCAGCCAGGCTCGACACCAACAGCGGATGCGTCGTGGATTCGAGGGCCATGACACCGGTGGGGCGCTCGGCCCAATTCCAGGCCGCCAGAACGCTGATACACGCGCCGACCACCGCATCGGGTACCTCTGCGTCGGGACCGTCGAAAAGCGCCCGGAGACGTTGGCCCCAGCCCAGGTCCGACATCCGTCCGAGAATGCGCCCGGTTTCCGGGCCCTCGGTGATCTTCCCGGACAGCTTGACGCCCAGCTTGCTCAGGCCGGTCGGCCACATCTTGCGCGGCTCCAGGTCGAATCCGGGGCGCTGCAAGCGCGCCCGAGTCTCGTCGAGGGCGGCGGTGTCGACAGTGGTGTCGTAGCGATCGCCCGTGCAGTTGTCACAGCGACCGCACTGTGAGTTCTCCGAGGTCAGGCCCGGATCGTCGAGTTGTTCACGCAGGAAGGTCATTCGACACGTCGTGATGCTCTGGTACTCGACCATTGCGGCCTGCTCGGCCTGGCGAGCATCGTCGAGTCGGCCGTAGCGCTCGGCGTCGTACACCCAAGGTTCGCCGGTGCTGATCCAGCCGCCCTTGACGCGTTTGACGGCGCCGTCGACGTCGAGGACTTTGAGGACCATCTCGAGACGCGTTCGATTGAGCTCCACCAGAGGTTCGAGTGCCGGTGTCGACGTGGCCTTTTCGGTGTCGAGGTGCTCGATGACGCTGCGGACGAGATGCTCGCGGGGGAAGGCGACCGAGGCGAAGTAGCTCCAGATCTGCTTGTCCTCGGCGCCCGGCAGCAGGATCACGTCGGCCCTGTCGGTGGAACGACCGGCGCGGCCCACCTGCTGGTAGTACGAGATCGGCGACGACGGTGCGCCGAGGTGGACGACGAACCCGAGATCGGGCTTGTCGAAGCCCATCCCGAGGGCCGAGGTGGCCACCAGGGCCTTGACGCGATTGCCCAACAAGTCCTGCTCGAGGGATTCACGTTCGGTGGGGTCGGTCTGGCCCGTGTAGGCGGCGACGGTATGCCCGCGTTCGGAGAGCAGGCTTGCGAGGTCGCGTGCGGCCGAGACCGTCAGCGTGTAGATGATGCCCGATCCCGGCAGCGTCTCGAGCATGTCGGCGAGCCAGGCAGCGCGCGCCGTCGCCTCGGGAATGTGAACCACGGAAAGGTGAAGTGACTCGCGTTCGAGCCCGCCACGAAGTACGAGCGTTTCCTCGCCGCCGACGCCGAGTTGGGCGGACACGTCCTCGACGACGCGGTTGTTGGCCGTAGCCGTGGTCGCGAGGACGGGAATGCCTTCGCCGAGTTCGGCGATCAACGTCCTGATGCGCCGATAGTCGGGACGGAAGTCGTGTCCCCAGTCGGAAACACAGTGAGCCTCGTCGACCACTACCAAGCCGGCGTCAGCTGCCAGGGACGGAAGAACCTGATCGCGGAAGTCGGGGTTGTTGAGGCGCTCGGGGCTGACCAGCAGTACGTCGAGATCGTTGGCTGCGACGCGGGCGTGGATGTCGTCCCACTCGGTGACATTGCCCGAGTTGATGGTTGCGGCTCGCACCCCGGCACGCTCGGCAGAACTGACCTGGTTTCGCATCAGGGCCAACAAGGGAGAGACGATGACCGTGGGGCCGTGGCCTGTTGCCCGGAGCAGCTTCGCCGAGATGAAGTAGACCGCCGACTTGCCCCAACCGGTCCGCTGCACGACAAGCGCGCGCTTGCGCTGCACCACCAGCGCCTCGATAGCCGTCCACTGGTCCTCGCGTAGGCGGGCATCCGGCCCCGCGAGTTCGCGGAGCAGTCGCTCGGCTTCGTCGCGCATGGCTGGGGCAGTGGCGGTGGTCATGGACCCCATGGTGCACGACCCTGCCGACACGTGCGGGCTTCAGGCCTTGGCAACAGGTTCCTGCAGCTCGGTGACCCAGCCGTCGACATCCTCCGGGCACGCCAGCGTCACCTCACGGCTGGGCCCGGCATTGCGGTATCCCGCTGCGTCGATCCATTGGGCCAACGCCTGATAAGCGGGCAGGCAGTTGTCCATCGAACCCTTGTGCAGCAGCGAGGCCACGTGCTCTTCGGCCCGCAGGTCCACCACAGCGAACTCGTAGTCGCCCTCGGGATCCGCGTCGACCGGTAGCGCCGCATGGACGACGACGTTCTCGTCGTCACCGGAATCCTCGTAGTAGGCGACAGCGGGTCCGATCGCGGCGATACCGGCACGATCCAAACCGGTACAAAGGCGCTCGTACAACCCGCGAACCACCGGGCCGATCGACGACGGATCCATCGTCTTGGCGGTACCGGTCAACTCCGCGACCCGCAGCGCCGGAACGGACTTGATCACAACCTCGTATGCGGACATCTGTCCCTCACTTTCGATGATGCGTAGGCGCGCCTGTACGTGCGCCAGTCGCGCGGTGTCTTCCTGGATTCGGGTTTCGAGTTCTGCACGGCGAAGCGTGAGCATCCCGCGGATCTCGTCGACGGTGACCGCCGACTCCACCACTTGCTGGACCTGGGCCAGGGTCAGGCCCAACTCCTTGAGAGCGACGATGCGGTTGAGCAGCGCCAACTGGCCCGCGGTGTACGAGCGATACCCGCTGGATGCGTCGACCCTCGCGGGTGTGAGCAGGCCGATGGCGTCGTAGTGGCGGAGCATGCGCACCGACACACGACCTGCTCTCGCGAAGTCTCCGATGCTCAACATGGTTGCTCGCCCCGTTTCTCTCTCACAAACCCGACACCTACAGGTTTACGACCTCACACGGTGTCAGAGTCAAGCCTGACGCTTCAGCACTTTCTCGATCGCAGCGCGAGCGGGTGACGACACCGAGGCACCGCGAACCGTCGTCGCCAGGCTTCCCGCCGTGGCAGCGAACTGCAGGGCGCGTTCCTGGTCCTGCATCCACTCCACGGCGAAGGCGCCGGTGAAGGCATCGCCTGCGCCGGTTGTATCCACGGGTGTCACGGCCGGGGAGTCGGCGTGGATTGTCTTCTCGCCCGACCTGAGATCCGCGCCGCCGGCCCCGAGCGTCGTGACGAGGTATCGGACGCGACCGGTGACCGCGGCCAACTGCTCCGACTCGGTCTGGTTGACGATCAAGATGTCGACTGCATCGATCAGTGGATCCGGAAGTTCTTGCACAGGAGACGGATTGAGGATGACCGTCGTCCCGTTAGCATGTGCGTGCTCGGCTGCTGCTGTAACTGTCTCGACCGGGATTTCGAGTTGGCACAGTAGAACGTCGGCGTGTGCGATCGCGTCGAGGTCTGCTTCTGACAACGAGGTGACCGAGGAATTGGCGCCCGGGACGACGATGATGTTGTTCTCCGCGTCCTCGCTCACGGTGATGGCGGCAACGCCACTCGGGCCGTCGACACTACGAAGCAATGCGGTGTCGACGCCGGCGTCTTCAAGCGTGTCTCGCAACTGCGTACCGAAACCGTCGTCGCCGACCGCTCCGACGAACGACACATCGCCTCCTGCCTTCGCGGCGGCGATGGCCTGATTACTGCCTTTGCCTCCCGCGGTTGTGGCAAAGGCAGTGCCGAGCAGTGTTTCTCCCGGAGCGGGAAATCTGGACACTGAGGTGGCCAGGTCCATGTTGATACTGCCGACGACGACGATTCGAGGCGTGCTCATACCTCGAGGTTATCGGCCTTCATTCTCTTTCGACGAACCTTGCGGATGATCCGACGTGCTTCCTCGTCGGTGGCGACGGAGGGCGGCGAACCGTCGAGTGGCTTGCGTGCCGTCTCGGGGATGAGCAGTACCGCGATACCGCCGATCACTGCGGCGATCATCATGTACATCGGCGCGACCAGGTTGCTGCCCGTTGCACTTTCGAGGGCGGTGAGCACCAGGGGAGTGGTTCCGCCGAAGATGGAGACCGCGAGGTTGTATCCGATTGCCAAGCCGCCGTACCTGATTCCGGTCGGGAACAGTGCGGGCAGCACGGACGGGAAGACTCCGACGAACAGCAGGAGCAATCCGCCGAGAATTGCGAGTCCCAGGAAGACCGTCACGTAATTGCCGACGCCGATCAACAGGTATGCGGGCAGGGAAAGGAGGAAGAATCCAATGAAACCGCTGAGCAACAATGGTTTACGCCCGACTCGGTCCGAGAACTTTCCGACGTAACTGATTCCCATCATCATCACGATCATGACGATGATCATCAGGACGAGTCCGTGGGATTCGTCGTAACCCAACGTGTTGGTCAGGTACGTCGGCATGTAGCTGAGCAGGCCGTAGTGAGCGATGTTGTACGTGGCCACGAGAACGATGCACAGGACGAGCGGTCGCCAGTTGTCGACGAGAGTTTCGCGCAGTTTCTTGCCGGTGGATTCGTCTGCGAGGGAGCGCTCTTCGGCCTGCTCCATCATCTGGAATGCGGGAGTTTCCTCCAAACGCAGACGGAGGTACAGACCGATGAGACCCAGCGGTCCGGCAATGAGGAAGGGGATGCGCCAGCCCCACTGGAGGAGGTCCTCGGCGCTGACGACGGTCTGGATGATCGTGACGATGCCCGCTGCCGCCACATATCCTGCCAGGGTGCCGAATTCGAGGAAGCTGGCGAAGAAGCCGCGCCGCTTGTCCGGTGCGTATTCGGCGACAAACGTACTGGCCCCGCCGTATTCGCCGCCGGTGGAAAAGCCCTGCAGTAGGCGTAGGAGTACCAGCAGGATCGGGGCGGCGATACCGATGGATTCGTAGCTCGGGATGAGGCCGATGGCGAAGGTGCTGCCCGCCATCAGAATGATGGTGGTGGCCAGGACTTTCTTGCGTCCGATGCGGTCACCGAGTGGACCGAAGAACAATCCGCCGAGTGGGCGGACGATGAAGGCTGCCGCAAAAATTGCAAAGGTAGAGAGGAGTTGAGCGCTGCCGCTCGCGTCCGGGAAGAACACTTTTCCGATAGTGGTAGCTAGATATGCGTAAACGCCGAAATCGAACCACTCCATGGCATTTCCGAGCATCGTTGCCTTGACAGCGCGCTTGACGGACGCATTGTCGGTGACGCAGACATCGGGTGATTCGGCCACTTCGAGAGCGCTGATCGAGTTCTCTGGTGTAGTCATGACATGCGCTCCCCAGCGCAATCATCGAACCGAGCGGGGCACGTACCTGATGCACGCATCTTTTCGTTGCCCACTCGCCGATGAGCCGGTCGGGAAATCGAGCGTCCGCGTGCCCTGTGGCTCGTTGCGACCCCCGTCGCACGGCTCTGGCCCGCGGCAGTGTCCGGAGCCCACAGGGCTCCGGACTACCGGCAAGTAAGACGCTTACGCTATCAAAGTTGTGCGCGGGAGCCGATTTTCGGGCTAGAAGGCGCGCGCGTACTGCGACGGGATATGCGGTCCTACCTCGGCGTTCAGTTCACGGGCCGCCCGGCGCGCCCAGTAGGGATCACGCAACAGTTCGCGGCCGAGGAGCACCGCCACTGCGCTTCCGTCCTCGACGATCTTCTCGGCTTGCTCGGGTTCGGTGATGAGGCCGACGGCGGCGGCCGGTAGCAGGCTCTCGTTCTGGAGGCGACGGGCGAACGGAACCTGATATCCCGGTTCCACCGGAATCTGCGCCGCCGGTGAATTACCGCCGGTGGAGACGTCGACGAGATCGACTCCGTAGTCGGAGAGGATGTTGGCGAGGGCAACGGTCTGATCGGCGGTCCAGCTGTCGACCTCCAGTCCGCGCTCTTCCGTCAGCCAATCCGTCGCCGAGACCCGGACGAAGAGCGGCAACTCGGCCGGCCACACCTCGCGGACTGCGCTCAGGATTTCCAGGAGCAACCGAATGCGGTTCTCGAAGCTGCCGCCGTAGCGGTCCGTTCGCTTGTTGCTCTCGGGGGAGAGGAACTGATGGATCAGGTATCCGTGAGCCGCGTGAATTTCCACGACCTTGAATTCGGCCTTCAATGCACGGGTTGCCGCCGCTGCGAAGTCCGCGACGACCTGTTCGATGCCCTCGGTGGTGAGCTCGACCGGCTCGGCGAGATGACCGAACGGAACCGCGCTGGGAGCCACTGTCTGCCAGGAGAGACGGTCGTCGGCCGGCAGGCTCTTGCCTCCGCGCCACGGAACCTGCGTCGACGCTTTGCGTCCGGCGTGCGCCAGCTGAATTCCGGGCACTGCGCCGAAGTACGCGAGTTGCGCGTTGATCTCGGCGAAGGCTTGCGCCTGCGTGTCGTTCCAGATCCCCAGATCAGCTGCCGATATGCGGCCCTCGGCATTGACGGCCGTCGCCTCGGTGAGAATCAGGCCGGTGCCGCCGATCGCACGGCTCACCAAGTGCGTGCGATGCCACTCGTTGGGCACTCCGACCTGGTCGCCGATGACGTCAGCCGAGTACTGGCACATCGGTGCCATCCAGACGCGGTTCGGGATGGTGACGCCGCGCAGGGTCAAAGGCTCGAACAACACACTCACGGATGGCTCCTGACTCGAAGAAGAAGGTCGGTGGGTGCAACAGTGTCGCGCGCCGGAATTGTTCCCCGGCGGTCCGCCGAAATGTTCCCCGGCGGTCCGCCGGAATGGTCCCGGGTGGTCACAGCCTTGTTCCGCCGAGCAGGCCGCCGCGGTGGGTGGTTAATGTGTATTCATGACCGCTGTGACATCCAACGCAGAAACCGTCGACTCGAATGCGTCCGACACCAAGGCCGTCGTGCACGACGCCGCACGCCGAGCCCGTAAGGCTTCGCGCGTCCTGGCTCTGCTGACCACCGCGCAGAAGGACGCTGCGCTCCACGGCGCAGCCGACGCGGTACTCGCGGCCAGTGATCGGATTCTCGCGGCCAACGCTCTCGATATCGACACTGCGAAGGCCGGTGGCACCGAGGAATCATTGCTCGACCGCCTTCGGCTGACTGCTGACCGGATCGAGGGCATCGCTTCGGGTTTGCGTCAGGTTGCCGGGCTACCCGATCCGATCGGCGAGGTGCTTCGTGGTTCCACTCTGCCGAACGGCTTGGAGCTACGCCAGCAGCGCGTTCCGCTCGGTGTCGTCGGCATGGTCTACGAGGCTCGCCCCAACGTTACCGTCGACGCATTCGGACTGACTCTCAAATCGGGAAATGCTGCGCTGCTTCGTGGTTCGTCCTCGGCGGTCAAGTCCAACGAAGCGTTGGTGGAGGCGCTTCGCGCGTCGTTGGTTGCTCAGGGGCTCCCCGAGGACTCCGTTCAACTTCTGCCGAGTGCAGATCGGTCGACGGTCACGCACCTCATCCAGGCCCGCGGCCTCGTCGATGTTGTCATCCCACGCGGCGGTGCCGGGTTGATCAACGCAGTCGTGCGTGATGCCACCGTGCCCACCATCGAGACCGGTGTCGGTAATTGCCACGTCTACGTTCACTCGGCCGCCGATCTCCTGATGGCCGAGAAGATTCTTCTCAACTCCAAGACCCGTCGGCCCAGCGTCTGCAATACAGCCGAAACCGTGCTGGTCGACGCTGCGATCGCCGAGACCGCCGTGCCGAAGCTGCTGCAAGCGCTCCAGATGCACGACGTTGTAGTGCACGGTGATCTGCCGGGACTGGTCCCCGCCACCGAGGACGACTGGTCGAAGGAATACCTCACCCTCGACGTCGCTCTCAAAATCGTCAAGGACTTGGACGCTGCCGTCGAGCACATCGACCAGTACGGAACGGGCCACACCGAAGCCATCGTGACGTCCGATCTCTCGGCTGCCCGCGAGTTCACCGCTCGCATCGACGCCGCCGCAGTGATGGTCAACGCGTCGACTGCATTCACCGACGGTGAGCAGTTCGGGTTCGGCGCCGAGATCGGCATCTCCACCCAGAAACTACACGCGCGTGGCCCCATGGGGCTGCCGGAACTGACGTCCACCAAGTGGATCGTCTGGGGCGACGGGCACACCCGACCCGCCTGAAAAGTTCACCAGACTTGCCCCCCCTTTTTAGGAGTTAACCGTGGACCGAGCTCTCCCCGATACAACACCGTTCTTCTCGAGCGTCGACGACGTGATCGAGCGTTTGGCCGAGACGGGTTACCTGTCCGACAAGGGCACTGCAACGGCAGTGTTCCTTGCCGACCGACTGGGCAAGCCCCTGCTCATCGAGGGACCGGCCGGTGTCGGTAAGACCGAGTTGGCGCGCGCGGTAGCCCAGACGACAGGCGCCGAGCTGGTACGTCTGCAGTGCTACGAAGGCGTCGACGAGGCTCGTGCGCTCTACGAGTGGAACCACGCGAAGCAGATCTTGCGGATCCAGTCGGGCGGGGCGAGCGGAGCGAGGGGTGATGTCGCGGTCGACCACAGCTGGGACTCGACGAAGGCGGATGTGTTCTCGGAGGAGTTCCTGCTCGCTCGTCCACTGCTCAAGGCAATTCGCCGCGAGGACCCGACGGTGCTGTTGATCGACGAGACGGACAAGGCCGACGTCGAGATCGAAGGCCTGCTCCTTGAAGTCCTCAGCGATTTCGCGGTCACGATCCCCGAACTCGGAACCATTACCGCCACCCGCAAGCCGTTCACTGTGTTGACCTCGAATGCCACTCGTGAACTCTCGGAGGCTCTGAAGCGTCGTTGCCTCTTCCTGCATCTCGACTTCCCGGATGCGGACCTCGAGCGCCGCATCCTCGCCAGTCGGGTGCCGGAACTGCCCGAAGCGATTGCCGAGCAGCTGGTCAACACCATTCGTGTTCTTCGCGGAATGCAGCTCAAGAAGGTCCCTTCGGTGTCGGAGACCATCGACTGGGGCCGCACACTCCTGGCTCTGGGCATGGACACTCTCGACGACGATGCCGTTCGCGCCACGCTCGGCGTGATCCTCAAGCACCAGTCGGACCAGGTGCGTGCCGCCGCTGAACTTCGGCTGAACTGAGGTCTGACATGGCTCCCGCAGGATCGACGTCGCCGCTCTCACCTGGCGGCCTGGCAGCGCCGCACGGGATTCCCGGTCACCTCGTCGATTTTGTCGAGGCGCTGCGACGACGCGGAATCATGGTCGGCCCGTCCGAGACCGTCGACGCCGGTCAGGTCATGTCGGTTCTCGATCTGCTCGATCGTGAGGCTCTTCGTGAAGGGCTGGCGTGCTCGCTCCTGCGCAGGCCGACCCACCGGGCCACGTTCGACGCCGTCTTCGACCTGTGGTTCCCCAAAGCGATCGGTGACCGGGCGGTCGGAGACGTCGACGTGTCACTGCCACGTAAGCCCGACGGTTCGATCGATCTGCAGGCCTTGCGTGAGCTGATCGCCGAATTGCTGACTGACGGCAGCGACGAGGCGATGGAGTTGACCGAACTTCTCACCGCCGCAATGGTCGAGGAACTCGGGCAATACCAGTCGAGCAACGGCCCGTCGTTCTCCGCCTACCAGGCACTGCGCGACGTCGCCCCGGAGACTTTGCTCAACAAGATCCTGCAGGGTCTACTCGGCAACCAGGAAGGTTCCGGGTCGGAAGGCAAGGACAACTCCGACTATCAATCCGAGGTCGCCAAGCGCACGGCAGCACAGCGCATCGCGGACTTCCGCAAGATGGTCGAGAAGGAAACGCGTCGACGCACCGCTGAGAATCTGGGCAAGGAACGGGTCGCCACGTACGGCGTTCCGAAACTCGCCGAGGAAGTCGACTTCCTGCGGGCCTCCGACGCCGAACTCACCACGCTGAAGAAGAACGTCGCACCCCTGGCTCGTCTGCTGGCCAGCCGTCTCGCCGTGCGTCGTAGCCGCTCCCGCGCGGGTTCGATCGACCTGCGTCGCACCTTGCGCAAGTCCATGTCGACGGGTGGAGTGCCGATCGATCTGGTGCAGCGCAAGCCGAAGCGAGCACGACCGGAACTTGTGGTGATGTGTGACGTGTCGGGTTCGGTGGCGGGGTTCAGCCATTTCACCCTGCTGCTCGTGAACGCCTTGCGCGAGCAGTTCTCGCGCGTGCGGGTGTTCGCGTTCATCGACACGACCGACGAGGTCACGCGGTTCTTCGACTCGAACGCAGACCTCGGGTCCGCGATGTCACGGATGGTGCGTGAAGCCGAGCTGATCACCTACGACGGCCACTCCGACTACGGGCACGCCTTCGGGGTCTTCCAGGAGAAGTTCGCGCAGTCGATCACCAGTCGCACGTCGCTGCTGGTACTCGGCGACGGTCGCAACAACTACCGCGATCCCAACCTCCAGTCGCTGTCGCAGATGGTTGCGGTTGCCAAGCACGCACACTGGCTCAACCCTGAGCCGAAGGGGCAATGGGGAACGGGTGACTCCGCGGCGAAGGTGTACAACGAGGTCATCAGCATGCACGAGTGCCGCTCCGCCCAGCAGCTTGCCGACGTCGTGTCCCGTCTGCTGCCGGTCTGACCCGTAAGCTCGACACTCGTGCAGAAGGGACTATCGGTGGAACGTGCTCGACGCCTCGGAGTGATGGGTGGCACCTTCGACCCCATTCACCATGGCCACCTCGTTGCGGCCAGTGAGGTCGCCGACCGGTTCGGACTCGACGAAGTGATCTTCGTCCCCACCGGGCGGCCCTGGCAGAAGCAGGGGAGGGGCGTCAGTCCTGCCGAGGATCGGTACCTCATGACGGTCATCGCCACCGCCTCCAACCCGCGGTTTTCCGTCTCTCGGGTCGACGTCGACCGTGAAAAAGTGACGTACACCGTGGACACATTGCGAGACCTCCGGGCCTACCATCCCGACGCCGAACTCTTCTTCATCACCGGTGCCGATGCGCTGGCCAGCATCCTTTCCTGGCAAGATTGGGAAGAGTTGTTCGCATTGGCGAAGTTCGTCGGGGTATCGCGACCGGGCTTCGATCTCAATGCAGAGCACCTGGCCGGTCACCTCGACACCATGCCCGCCGACGCGGTCACGTTGATAGAGATTCCGGCACTTGCCATTTCGTCGACCGAATGTCGGCGTCGGGCAAGTGAAGACCGCCCTGTCTGGTACCTGGTGCCGGATGGAGTGGTGCAGTACATCTCGAAGCGGAACCTGTATCGACCTGTCGACGCGGAGCGCCGCGACGGAGCTACAACGATGTCGGAGCCCGCACCGGGGAAGTCGGAAGCCGTCCCGGGCGCCGAATCGAGCTAGCCGAGAACAACAAGTACTTTCTGAAGACGAAACTGGAGAACATCGAGTGAGTGCAAACACCGAAGCCATCGACATGGCACGCATCGCGGCCTTGGCAGCCGACGAGAAGCTGGCCACCGAAGTGGTGGTGCTCGATGTGTCCGAACAGCTGGTCATCACGGACTGCTTCGTGATCGCGTCCGCGACCAACGAGCGTCAGGTCAACTCGATCGTCGAGAACATCGAGGATCGCCTCCGCGAAGCCGGACACAAGCCTGTCCGTCGTGAAGGCACCCGCGAGGGCCGCTGGGCACTGCTCGACTACGCCGACATCGTCGTCCACGTCCAGCACGACGAGGAGCGCAACTTCTACGCTCTCGATCGCCTGTGGAAGGACTGCCCGACGGTCGAGGTCGAAGGTCTCGGACAGAACCGTCCCGGCCCCGCCGA
Organism: Rhodococcus sp. NPDC059969; assembly: GCF_042738325.1. Classification (NCBI taxonomy): domain Bacteria; kingdom Bacillati; phylum Actinomycetota; class Actinomycetes; order Mycobacteriales; family Nocardiaceae; genus Rhodococcus; species Rhodococcus sp. NPDC059969. The sequence continues at coordinate 58,032 of NZ_JBHWUF010000007.1, forward strand.
CGCCAACACGGTGTTCGAGACCGACACGGTTTCCGAGCCGGACGCGCAGGATCCCTCGCTGTGACTTCATCGGCGCCCAGTGCGGCGTCGAACCCTGTCCGCCGGCTCATCCTGCTGCGTCACGGACAGACCGAATACAACGCCGACTCTCGGATGCAGGGGCAACTCGACACCGACCTGTCGGAGTTGGGACGCACGCAGGCCAAGAGTGCAGGTCCGGTGATCGCCGATCGCAGACCGTTGACGATCGTGTCCTCGGATCTGCGTCGGGCGTACTTCACGGCCGTCGCTGTCGGTGATGCCGCCGGACTTCCGGTCCTCACCGACACGCGTCTGCGTGAGACACACCTGGGCGAGTGGCAAGGCCTGACGCATCACGACGTCGACGAGCGCACTCCCGGTGTGCGATCTGCCTGGCGGGCAGATGCCACGTTGGCGCCGCCCGGCGGTGAAAGCCGAATCGACGTCGCGAATCGCAGCCTTCCCGTAGTTCACGAACTACTCGAGACGCACCCGGACTGGGCCGAGCGGCCCGTGGTTCTGGTGGCGCACGGAGGCTTGATCGCGGCACTGACAGCGGCCTTGCTCGACCTGCCCATCGACCGCTGGGCTGTCCTCGGCGGATTGGGAAACACCAGTTGGGTGCAACTCAGCGGACACGGTGACGTCAAGTCGATCGAGTGGCGACTCGACGTATGGAATGCTTCTGCGAGTGTCGCAAATGACGTCCTCTGAAAGTGCCGACGGGCAGCGCCCCGTCCTCCTCGTGCTCGCGGATTCGCTGTCGTATTTCGGCCCCAAAGGCGGCCTCGCGGCAGATCATCCACGCATCTGGCCCAACATCGTGGCCGACGAACTCGGCTGGGATGTCGAGCTGGTCGCCCGTATCGGCTGGACGTGCCGCGACGCGTGGTGGGCACTGACTCAGGATCCTCGTGTGTGGGCGGCGGTGCCGCGGGCCGGCGCCGTCGTGTTTGCGGTCGGCGGTATGGACTCGCTGCCGTCCCCCTTGCCTACCGCGCTCCGCGAGACCATCCGCTACGTTCGTCCTCCGGCGCTTCGACGCGTGGTGCGCGAGGGTTATCAGTGGCTGCAGCCGCGGCTTGCACCTCTGGGCCGCCCGGTCGCGCTTCCGCCCAAGCTGAGCGTCGAGTATCTGGAAAGCTCGCGAAATGCGTTGGAGTACATGCGGCCGGAACTGCCGATGATCGCGACCCTGCCGTCCGTGCACCGCAGCGAGGCCTACGCAAGCGTGCATGCCGGCCGGCCGGCCGCCGTATCCGCGATCACCGAGTGGGCTACGAAGAAAGACGTTCCCGTGGTCGACCTTGCGGATGCAGTGCGCGACAACGTCTTTTCCGAGAACGGCAATCCTGATGGCATTCACTGGGGTTGGGACGGTCACGTCGGCGTAGCCCGCGCGATGATCGCTGCGATTCGCGGGGTCGAGGCGCAGACAGTGGTTTCGCCGGAACTTGTCTCACCGCAACTCGTCTCACCACCGAGCGAAGTCGGGTAGCACAGTGCCGGTCGTCGTCGTCACGGATTCCTCCGCCTGCATTCCGCAGGAGTCGGCCGACGCATGTGGCATTCAGGTGGTTCCCCTCCATGTGCTCCGCGACGGCTGCGACTTGCGTGAGGGCGTCGACGCAATGCCGAACGATCTGTCGGGAGTGACAACGGCCGGAGCGTCGCCCGCCGAGTTGTCCGAAGCGTATGCACGCGCCCTGGACATGAGCGACGGTGACGGCGTTCTCGCCGTTCACATTTCACGTCAACTCTCGGGAACGTGGGAAGCCGGACGAGTCGCGGCCCAGGAGTTCGGTGGCGCCGTCCGGATCGTCGATTCACAGTCCGCCGGAATGGGTTTGGGATATCCCGCTCTCGAAGCTGCGCGCTTGGCCGAGAAGGGCGCTTCACTCGAAGAGGCATATGGCCGGGCGGTCGACGTTGCAAGTCGTGGGCGCTGCTACATCGTCGTCGACAAACTTGATCAATTGCGCCGGGGCGGACGAATCGGAACCGCGGCTGCGTTGCTGGGTACTGCATTGGCGATGAAGCCGATCCTGCATCTGGTGGACGGCAAGCTGGTGCTCGGCGAGAAAACACGTACCACCACCAAAGCGCTTGCACGCTTGGTGGATTCGGCAGTCGAGCGCGCTGGTCTCGGTCGTGTGGCGATAGCCGTGCATCACATGCGAGCGCGAGAGCGTGCGGACGGGATCGCGGAACAGTTGGCCGAGCGCATCCCCGATGTAGCGGAATCTGTGGTTACCGACTTCAGTGCGGTCATCGGAGCGCACGTCGGTGTCGGCGCGATCGGTGTGGTGGTGTGCCCGCTGCCGGACGTCGACACGAGTGCCTGAGCGGTCTTGAACTTTGCATTGTGGCTCGATCACTGTGCTGATGTCGATGCATCAAAACAAATCGATCGCGGAGAAGTTCGTTCGCTCGTATCATTCTCGATCGTGACCCGATAGCTCGAACTTCATCGTTACCGCTGTCGGAATGGGTCGGGGGACGACTCTGCGCAGAGCATTCGGGGCGCAGGGGGAGAGAAGTCGCATGCAGATTGGCAACCTGGCGAGTTTCGCAGTTCTTTGCCTGGCGTTGTCGATATCGCCGGGTCCCGATTCACTACTGGTGATCAAACTTGCGCTTGAACGTCGATTGTTCGGGTTCATGGTGGCTGCGGGATCCGCAATCGGATCGATTGCATGGGCAGCACTTGTTGCGGTGGGAGCGGCAAGTTTCCTGGCGCACACTCCAATGGCGGCAGCAGCACTCCATGTCGCGGGTGGTCTGTATTTGATGTACCTGGGTGTCCGGGAGTTTCTCTATCGGGACACTTCCGACATCGAATTGGATTCAATTGCTCTGCAGGCACAATCAACTGGATGGCGTGCATTCGCTCAGGGCTTCGTTTCGTGCATCCTCAATCCGAAGGTCGGATTGTTCTTTCTACTCGTGGCGCCGCAGTATGCGCAGCCATTGACGGTGTACTCCGTTCTCAGTCTCGGAATTGTCGATGCCGCGGTGGCATTCGGATGGCTTGGAACTCTTGCATTGGGCGCAGCCTTCATGTCGAAGAAACTGAGCGACGCACGAATTCGACAGCGTGTCTTCAGATCGATGGGCGTGGTGATCACAGCCGTCGGCGTCTATGTAGTACTGAGCGCTTTCGCCTAGGCATTCTCCAGCCGGATCACTCGGTGACCACAACCAACCGCGAGACGAATTCTCCACAACCCTCGAGTTCTCCACAGATTGAAATTGTTCGTCGTTGGCGGCGAGGTCTCTCGTTAGCGTCCAGTCATGAGGATCAGCGAGGAGCGCGAGCGGGCGCGTGATCGCCTCGCGGCGATGGACGGCAACTACAGGCGGCGACGCGAGGACGTCGAAGAATTCGAGGATTCAGCGTCTTTCGAGAGGTCCCCGCAGCCATTCGAGAGATCCCCCGAGTGGCTTCAGGACTTCGACGAGGAAGAGTACGAAGCTCAACCCGACTCGTCACGGTTCGATCGACTGCCCGAGCGTTGGCGCGGAACACGTTGGCGCCCGAGTCGATCGGCGACCTGGGTGTTGGCGATCGTCGCTGCACTGGCCACGGCTGTCGGCTTGTTCACCGTGTGGTGGGATTCTCCGAGTATGCAGGCGGTCCCACCGCTGCCCTCGCCCCAGAATGTCACGGCGCAGAATGTCACTGCCGACGATGGTGAATCAGCCAGTCCCGTACCTACCGGTGTCGTAGCAGAGCAGCGGCCTGAGGCTCTGGTGGTCAGTGTCGTCGGACTCGTGCGCACGCCTGGGCTTGTCAACCTACATTCGGGCTCGCGCATCGCTGACGCGCTCGCTGCGGCAGGTGGAGTGCTCGAGGGCGCCGAGACAGTGGGCCTGAATCTGGCGCAGAAGCTCGCCGACGGTGATCAGATCGTGGTGGGTGCGGCCGATCAGTCCGGCGGTGTATCGCCGAGTTCGAGCACCACCGCGGGAGATACCGGCGCTGCCGCTACAGGTGAAACGGGCGGGGCCGGCACGGTGAACCTCAACACCGCTACCGAGGCCGAATTGGACGAGCTTCCCGGGGTGGGGCCGGTAACGGCTGCGGCGATTGTTTCCTGGCGCACCTCCAACGGAAAGTTCACGGACATCGAGCAATTGGGGGAAGTCGACGGGATCGGCCCCGCGAGGTTGGCGAAGCTGCGAGTGCTGGTGTCGGTATGAACGAATCGGAGGTCCGGCCCGTTCTCGACGCTCGACTGCTTCTGTCGGCCGTCGCAGTGTGGGGGAGCAGTGCGGTGGGGATACTGTTCGGCGCGGTCGCCGCGTGGGTACTGGCGGTGGCGTGCGCTGCTCCAGCGGCAATCCTGACTGTCGTGGTCGTGCGCCGGACATCTACGGTGTGGGCACGAATCATGTTGGTTGCATTGCTGTTCGGCGCCGGGTGTAGTGCGGTCAGCGGGTGGCGAGCGACCGAGGTCGAGAGGCACCCACTGACCCGGGCTGCCCTCGAGGGATCGTGGGTGAGTGTCGAAGTGGAACCCACTGAGGATCCGCACGTGGTCTCCGGCGCGGTGGGTCAAGGTCAGGTCTTCTTCCGGGCAACCGTCAATTCGGTGACTGCACACAACCACAGGTACTCCGGAGGCGGCTTGGTCACCATCCGGGCGCCCAGTTCGTCATGGCTCGAAGTTGTTCCAGGGCAGAGCCTCACGGTTCGCGGCCGGGCGAGTCAGCCATGGCGTAGAGACTCCACGCTCGCCGTGATCACATCCGAAGGGCCGCCCACCGCGGTGGGAGACGTGCCCTGGTACCAGCGATGGGCGAGTGTGGTGCGCACTCGTTTCGCGGCTGCGTGCTCGGCTTCACTCCCGCCCGATCAGGCAGGTCTGCTGCCCGGCCTCGTCGTCGGAGACACATCGGCTCTGTCGCCGGTGGTGAAGGACAACTTCACCGTTGCCGGGCTTTCCCATCTCACCGCGGTGTCCGGCGCCAACATCAGCATTCTGCTCGGGGCCGTTCTGCTGTTGGTCAGAGCAGCGGCGCTGAGTCCGCGAGTCGGCGCTGTCTTGGCACTGATGGCCCTCGTCGCTTTTGTTGTCGTCGCGAGGCCGTCGCCGAGTGTTCTGCGTGCCTCGGTGATGGGCCTGATCGGCCTGCTCAGTTTGGTCACCGGTCGTCGCAAACAGGCACTGCCTGCTCTTGCCGCCGCCGTCATCGTTCTGGTAGTCGTGATGCCCGAGCTTGCCGTCGACTGGGGATTCGCGCTGTCGACCACGGCCACGGGTGCGCTGGTGATCATTGCCCCGGTGTGGGTGGATGTCCTCCGTCGAAAAGGTTGGCCCCGTTGGCTCGCGGAGATGACAGCCGTCTCCAGTGCTGCGTTTGTCGTCACTGCACCGTTGGTGGGCGCCATGGCGGGAACATTCAGTGTCGTCACGATTGCCGCGAACATGGCGGTGACTCCCGTGATCGGAATTGTCACGGTGTTCGGTGCGGTAATTGCCTTGTGTGCGCTGATCAGTCCGTCGATTGCCGTGTTCATTGCTCCGCTCGTCCGGCCTCCGATGGGGTGGCTGCTATACGTGTCCGAGCGGGCGGCGGCGCTTCCCGGAGCGTCGGTGGTGGTGCCGTCAGGACTCATCGGCGCTCTCGTCGTCGTGGGCGTCTTACTGGTCGTAGCGCTGACGCTGTGGAATCGGATCTCGAGATGGGTGGTTGGCGTCCTCGTTCTGGGAGTTGTTCTAGCGCTTATCTTTCAACACGTGTTCGGGGGTGGCCGTGTTGCTCCGGGGTGGGTACTGGTGATGTGCGACGTCGGTCAGGGGGACGGTCTGGTGCTCTCGACCGGCGACGGCAGGGTGATCGTCGTCGATGTCGGTCCTGATCCCACGTCGATGGATCGTTGCCTGAACATGTTGGACGTCAACGACATCGCGTTGCTGATGATCAGTCATTTTCATGCCGATCACATCGGTGGATTTGAAGCAGTTCTGGGTGGGCGTTCGGTCGCTGCTGTCGGAGTCGGGTCGATGTTGTTGCCGGAGTCAGGTTTTCGGGCAGTGAAGGAAGCCGCCGACTCGCAGGCCGTTCCGGTTGTCTCGTTGCGCGCAGGTATGGAGTTGACGTTGGGGTCGGTGAACGTGGAGGTTCTCGGTCCGTTGGTTCCGGCTCCCCGCGATGCGGGGGACGGCGCGGACGCCGCCAACGATCAGTCGCTGATGGTGATGGCGCACACGGGCGCGGGTCGAATTCTGTTGACGGGCGACGCCGAAGTTGCGGGGGAGGAGGCTATCCTCCGATCGGGAGCGGACGTGAAGGCCGATGTGTTGAAGCTGCCCCATCACGGTTCTCGGACCACGTCGTCGGCATTTCTGGAAGCGGTGCGTCCGAGGTTGACGATGATCAGCGTCGGCGTCGGCAACAGTTTCGGGCACCCGAATGCGGAGGTTCTCGATGAACTGGATTCATTGGGCGGGGCGGTGGTTCGGACCGACGTCGACGGCACCGTCGCTGTGTACGGCGGGGGCGGCGGGTCTGTGTCGATCGTGTCGGTTCCTCGTGGGACCATCTTCGGGTGAGTAATCCGTCTGGAGTCGATCCGCTGCATCTTGTTCTGGGGGACGACGAGTTCCTGATCGACCGCACGGTATCGCAGCTCATCAGAGCCGTCCGCGGTGACCGCGGCCAGGGTATTTCGGATCTCCCGGTAACCAAGATGCGTGCGGGCGACACCAATGCTCCCGAGTTGGCTGAACTGCTCAGCCCCTCTCTTTTTGCCGAAGACCGTGTGATCGTCTTGGAATCGGCGGCAGAAGCAGGCAAAGATGCCGTAGCTCTTGTCCTGGAGGCGGCGCGTGAGCCGGCAGAAGGCGTCGTTCTGATCGTCGTGCACTCGGGCGGCGGTCGCGCGAAAGCGTTGGCACCGGCCCTCGAGAAGTTCGGTGCCACGGTGCACAGCTGCGGAAAACTGAACAAGAGTCAGCTGGTCGACTTCGTCCGCGGTGAGTTCCGGACCGCCGACGTCAGGGTTGCGCCCGACGCGATCGCAGCGATGATCGAAAGTGTCGGCTCCAACCTCCGCGAACTGGCATCGGCCTGCTCACAATTGGCGGCAGATACCGGCGGCAAGATCGACGTCGATGCGGTCCACAAGTATTACTCGGGCAAGGCCGAGGTTTCCGGATTCGACGTGGCCGACAAAGTCATCGTCGGCGATACCCGGGGTGCGCTCGAGGCGCTCCGATGGGCAGATCAGATCGGAACTGCCCATGTCCTGCTCGCTGATGCCCTCGCCGACGCAGTCCACACCATCGCGAAGGTCGGCCCGTTTGCACGGGGCGGTGACCCGTTCCGGTTGGCGTCGGATCTCGGAATGCCGCCGTGGAAGGTCAAGAAGGCGATCAAGGAAGTCGGCGGCTGGGATCCCACGTCGATCGGCGCTGCCATGCAGATCGTCGCTGCCCTCAACGCCGATGTGAAGGGCGCCGCAGTCGACTCGTCCTTCGCCCTGGAGATGGCAGTGCGGAAAGTGTGTGCGTTGCGGAAGAACTGAGGACACGATGTCTCAGCGCGAGGTTGGCCGGCAGTAGTCTCGCGACCGTGGAGACACCCGTCCAGTAACCCAGCAAGCCTGATCGAGAACGCAAAATAGCCGCCTGGTCTTTCGACCTGGCGGCTATCGAGACGAACCAGTATGACGGCGAACCGTCACAGTGGAAACGTCAGAGCTTGTTGGCAGCCTGCGAGAGTGCAGATTTCTTGTTGGCAGCCTGGTTGGCGTGAATAACGCCCTTGCTGGCTGCCTTGTCGAGCTTGCGGCTGGTGGAGACGAGGAGCTCGTTGGCCTTGTCCTTGTCACCGGCTGCCGCAGCCTCGCGGAATGAACGGATCGCGGTACGCAGCGAGGACTTCACCGACTGGTTACGGAGTCGGGCCGCCTCGTTGGTACGGATTCGCTTCACCTGGGACTTGATGTTGGCCACGCGTAAAATCCTTGTCGTCTTTAGCTGGTTACGGTCGAGAAAGCTGTGGGCGCACTGATGCACCGACTGGCAAGATTACCAGCCGAGGGCCCAAGAACCCAAACCGTCGCACGTTGCGTCTGTCGAGAAGAGTACACCGAGCGTCCGAACTCTCGCCGCGCTGCCGAATAGCCGCACTTGTAGCAGCATGTTGCCCTATGACGCCGCCGCCTTCGAAAAGTTCGAGTAAAACAGGTTCGACCACCACCCGAGCGCGTCCCGCTGCAGTGTTCGACGGATATTCAGACATCGGTCGCTACGAGTTGGCTTTCGACGAGATGTTCGAGCCCGACGGCTCGGTGCGTGCTCCGTACAAGGGCGTGTTCAAAGCCCTGGCGCCGACGAGCAGCGCCGACCTCGCCGCGCGTGCCGACGCGCTCGGACGCGCATTCATCGACCAGGGCGTGACATTCTCGCTGTCCGGGCAGGAACGACCGTTTCCATTGGATCTGGTGCCGCGCGTCATTGCCGCGCAGGAGTGGTCGCGGCTGGAAAAGGGCATCAAGCAGCGTGTGAAGGCGCTCGAGCTGTTCCTCGCGGACATTTACGGCGAGCAGCGAATCCTGCGCGATCACGTGCTGCCGCGCCGTCTGGTCACCTCGTGTGAGCACTTCCACCGTGAAGCGGCCGGCATCGTGCCGCCCAATGGTGTGCGAATCCACGTCGCCGGTATCGACTTGGTCCGCGACGAGGCCGGGGAGTTCCGAGTTCTCGAGGACAACCTGCGATCTCCGTCCGGCGTCTCCTATGTGATGGAAAACCGTCGCACGATGACTCGGGTGTTCCCCGACCTGTTCATGTCCCACAAGGTGCGGGCCGTCGGGGATTACGCAACACACTTACTGAGGGCGCTGCGCGCGGGTGCTGCACTCAACGAAGCGGACCCCACAGTGGTTGTTCTCACACCAGGTATTGCCAACTCGGCCTATTTCGAGCATTCGTTGCTCGCTCGTCAGATGGGCGTGGAACTCGTCGAAGGTCGCGACCTGTTCTGCCGCGACAACATGGTCTACATGCGTACGACGGAAGGTGAGCGCCAGGTCGACGTCATCTATCGCCGCATTGACGACGAGTACCTCGACCCGATGCACTTCCGCCCGGATTCGATTCTCGGCGTCGCAGGTCTATTGAATGCGGCGCGGGCAGGCAACGTGGTGATCTCGAGTGCCGTCGGCAACGGAGTCGGTGACGACAAGCTGGTCTACACCTACGTTCCGCAGATCATCGACTACTACCTCGGTGAGAAGCCGCTCTTGCAGAACGTCGACACGTTCCGCTGTTGGTTGGACGAGGAGTGCGAGCAAGTCCTCGACCGGGTCGCGGAACTCGTCATCAAGCCTGTGGAAGGGTCCGGCGGCTACGGAATCGTCTTCGGGCCCGACGCGAGCCCCAAGGAACTGGCCGCGATCACCCGCAAGATCAAGGCGGACCCGCGCGGATGGATCGCGCAGCCTCTCGTGCAGTTGTCCACGGTGCCGACCAAGATCGACGACGTTCTCTCGCCGCGCCATGTGGACTTGCGGCCCTTTGCCGTCAACGACGGTGACGACGTGTGGGTGTTGCCCGGCGGTCTGACCCGGGTGGCGCTTCCGGAAGGTTCGCTGGTGGTCAACTCCAGCCAGGGCGGCGGAAGCAAGGACACGTGGGTGCTCGCGAGCCGCACCTCTCACGAGGACCCGGAGCTGTCCGGCGAGGAGTTGGTGTCCGAGCCCCCGGAATCCGCGGAACCGGTGCAGGGACCGGAGCTGAGCACCTCACAACAACAACAACAGCAGCAGCAACAGTGAACTCCACTGAACTGCCCAGCTACCAAGAACTATCAGCGAACGGAGCGTGGTGACTGATGCTTGCTCGCAACGCAGAGTCTCTCTACTGGATCGGCCGCTACGTCGAGCGGGCGGACGACACCGCTCGGATCCTCGATGTCGCCGTCCACCAACTTCTCGACGACGCCACCGTCGATCCTGACCGCACGTCGCGCTTGCTCTTGCGTGTTCTCGGCATCGAGGCGCCGGAGGAGAAGCTCGACGTGCGTTCCCTCACCGATCTGGTTGCGTTCAGTCGCAATCAGGTTGGTTCGATCGTGGACTCGCTGGCGAGTGCCCGAGAGAATGCTCGCGGAGCACGTGAGGTCACGTCGAGTGAGATGTGGGAGTGCTTGAACACCACGTACAACGGATTGGCTGAGCGTGAACGCGCGTCACGCAGGCTGGGGCCGCACGAGTTCTTCCGCTACGTGGAGGAACGCGCAGCGATGTTCGCGGGCCTGGCGGATTCCACGCTCAGTCGCGACGACGGCTATCGGTTCCTTCTGCTGGGGCGCTCGATCGAACGTGTCGACATGATCGTGCGAATGCTGCTGGCGCGCGCCGGTGACCGACCGTCTTCGCCGGCGTGGGTCAGTGTTCTTCGCTCGGCGGGTGCGCATGACACGTATCTGCGTACGTATCGCGGAGCACTCGACGCCAATCGCGTCGTCGAGTTCATCTTGTTGGACAGGCTCTTTCCGCGCTCGGTGTTCCACTCGATCAGGCAGGCCGAGAAGTGCCTGCAGGAACTCGACCCGCAGCCGGGCAGTCGCGTCGGAATCCGGGCGGAGGCGCCGCGGCTTCTGGGCCGCGCACGCAGTGAGCTCGAGTTTTTGCCACAGGGCGTGTTGCTCGAGGATCTGCAGGGACGGTTGCTCGGTTGGCAGGAGACGTGCCGCGAACTGGGTGAGGCAATTGCATTGCAGTACTTCCACGCCGCGCCGTGGGTCGCATGGACGGATGCCGGGGCCGCGTACGCGGATTCGACGGTGGAGGGAGAGCTGTGAGCTGGCGAATGAGGGTCGTGCACACCACGGGATATGCGTATGACGCCCCGGTGACGTCGTCGTACAACGAGGCGCGATTGACACCCCGCGGCGACACCAGGCAGACGGTGATCCTCACGCGCGTCGAAACCCAGCCGGCAACGCGTTCCTACCGGTACACCGATTACTGGGGCACCGCGGTGACTGCGTTCGACTTGCACGCGCCGCACACCGAACTCGAAGTGACCGGACTGTCGGTGGTGGAGACGGAACCGTTCGTTCAGCCCGAGGAAACCGTCGACTGGGATGAATTATCGGGTGACGCGATTAAAGATCGATTCAACGAGCAACTGAGTTTCACGAGATATGTTCCGCGTGATCGTAAGCTGGCGACAATTGCCAAGGAATTGCGCAAAGATAAATCACCTGAAGATGCAGTAGTGGCTGCGTCGCAATGGGTTTACGGTGAAATGTCTTATGTTCCGGGTACGACCGGAGTGCATACGTCGGCGGTCGAGGCCTGGTCGGCCAGGAAAGGCGTCTGCCAGGATTATGCGCATCTGACCTTGGTATTGCTACGAACGATGGGCATTCCGTGTCGATACGTTTCCGGCTATCTCCACCCCAAACGTGATGCGGCAGTCGGGGACACGGTGGTCGGGGAATCGCACGCGTGGATCGAAGCGTGGACCGGCGCGTGGTGGGGATATGACCCGACCAATGCGATAGCTGTGAATGAACAGCATGTCTCCGTCGGAATAGGAAGGGACTATTCGGATGTGCCGCCTTTGAAGGGAATCTTTTCCGGTGGACGCTCCACAGATCTTGAAGTTGTTGTGGAGATCACCAGGCTTGCGTAAAGTCCGGCAAATCTAGGCGCGTGAGCATTACTACCGTTCGATGAGAAGAAGGTGGGAATATGTCTCCAACTGCACAGGAATTGACTGAGGTCGAACCGATCTCGGATGTGAAGAAGTATGCGGCCGAAGCGGTGGGGACTTTTGTGCTCGTGTTCTCCGCGGTCGGAACTGCCGTCTTCGCAGGTGCGAAAGTCGGCAATCTCGGAGTTGCCTTCGCATTCGGCTTGACCCTGCTGTTCCTCGTCTATGCGATCGGGCCGATTTCCGGTTGCCACGTCAACCCGGCGGTGACCCTCGGCCAATTCGTGATCGGGCGAATCTCAGCCGTCAATGCGGCGATTTACGTTGTCGCGCAAGTGATCGGCGGGTTGGTCGCGGGCGTCGTGATCTACACGGTGGCCAACAGTCTCCCGGCGTACAACCGTGCTGCTGACGGACTGGGCGCAAACGGTTGGGGTGCACACAGTCCGTCGGCCGAGAAGAATCTTCTCGGCAACGTGGTCTCGGACGGTTACGGCATCGGTGCCGCCATGATCATCGAGATCCTGCTGACAGCGCTGCTGGTGTTCGTCGTTCTCGCGTCGACCGATCAGATCTCGGACGTACCGCTTGCCGGAGTGTCCATCGGCTTCACCCTGGCCGTCATTCACCTGATCTCGATCCCGATCGACAACACCTCCGTCAACCCCGCTCGAAGCCTCGCAGTCGCGCCCTTCCAGGACGGCGCACTAGGTCAAGTGTGGTTGTTCATCGTGTTCCCGCTGATCGGCGGTGCACTCGGTGCACTCATCTATCGAGCACTCTTCGGACGGTTCAACCGTATGGACAGCTGATCGATACTGCTTCTATCCCTTCGGGTCGGCTTCAGCTCCAGCTGAAGTCGGCCCGAAGTTTTGCCGCGACCGCGTCGAACTTCTTGTGATCCATGACAGCGCCCTCGCGCCGGATCCCGCTCTCGGGAACGTCGAGCACCCGGTCGAGCCGGACCCAGCTGGGCCTTCCCTCGCCGTCCCACGGGCCCGAACCGATTGCGAGCCAATCGCGCTCACCTTCGCGCTTGCTCTGCGAAGACAACATCAGGCCGAGCAGCGTGTCGCCGTCGCGGCCGACCACCAGCACCGGACGGTCTTTGCCCTGGGTCGGATCTTCCTCGTAGGCAACCCAGGTCCAGACGATCTCGCCTGGATCGGCTTTGCCGTCGAGGTCGGGGGAGTACTCCACCCTCCTGGCGCGATGTGCGGTCGGAGATGTCCGAGCGGCGATCGGTCGGCCGGACGGACCAGGCTTCGAGGTAGACGACTGAGACGTTGACGACTGCAACTGGCGCAGCAACGCAGGGCCCTTCTCCACCGCGAGGGCTCCGAGGGTTCTGCCGATCTGCTTCCACATGCTTGCCATAGCGTTCGAGCATAATCACCCGCCCGCGGGAACCCCTGGTACGGCGGCGCCGAGACTTGGATATCCTGAGGGTTGACAGCGGCCCGGATCCGGGCCGGTGCCGGTCCGACTAAGGGGTCTCCCATCAGCAGCTTCGCCGACAAGACGTTCACGGATCCTGCGCAGATCCGGAACTTCTGCATCATCGCGCACATCGATCACGGTAAGTCGACGCTGGCAGATCGCATGCTGCAGCTCACCGGTGTGGTCGAAGAGCGGGCGATGCGTGCGCAGTACCTGGACCGTATGGACATCGAGCGTGAACGCGGCATCACCATCAAGGCCCAGAACGTTCGTCTGCCCTGGACCGTCGACGGCGAAGAGTTTGTTCTCCACCTCATCGACACTCCCGGTCACGTCGACTTCACATATGAGGTCTCCCGTGCGCTCGAAGCGTGTGAGGGCGCAATTCTGCTGGTCGACGCAGCTCAGGGCATCGAAGCTCAGACGCTGGCCAACCTCTACCTGGCGATGGAGAAGGATCTCAAGATCATTCCCGTCCTCAACAAGATCGACCTCCCGGCCGCGGACCCCGACCGCTATGCGGAAGAGATCGCGCACATCACCGGCTGCGAGCCCGGCGATGTCCTGCGCGTGTCGGGCAAGACCGGCGTAGGCGTCAAGGAACTGCTCGACGAAGTAATCGTGCAGATCCCCGCACCCGTGGGTGATGCTGACGGTCCGGCTCGCGCCATGATCTTCGACTCGGTTTACGACGCATACCGCGGCGTGGTCACCTACGTGCGTGTGGTCGACGGTCGGATCCGTCCCCGCGAGAAGATCACGATGATGTCGACGGGCACCACACACGAACTGCTCGAGGTCGGCATCATTTCTCCCGAGCCGAAGGCCAGTATCGGTCTGGGCGTCGGCGAGGTGGGCTACCTCATCACCGGTGTGAAGGACGTCCGCCAGTCGCGCGTCGGTGACACCGTCACCACAACCCGCAATGGCGCGACCGAACCGCTGGTCGGCTACCGCGATCCCAAGCCGATGGTCTATTCAGGTCTCTACCCGATGGACGGCTCGGACTACCCGGTGCTGCGCGACGCTCTCGACAAGCTCCGCCTCAACGACGCGGCATTGGCCTACGAGCCGGAGACGTCGGTTGCCCTCGGATTCGGCTTCCGCTGCGGCTTTCTCGGCCTGCTGCACATGGAGATCACCCGCGACCGCCTCGAGCGTGAGTTCGGCCTGGAACTGATTTCCACCGCGCCCAACGTCGTCTACCGCGTCGTGATGGAGGATGGGGCCGAGGTCATCGTCACCAACCCGTCGTACTGGCCGGAAGGCAAGGTTCGCGAGGTCTACGAGCCGGTCGCCAAGTGCACCGTCATCGCCCCGAGCGAGTACGTCGGCGCCATCATGGAGCTGTGCCAGTCCCGTCGCGGTGAACTCGGCGGCATGGACTACCTCTCCGAGACTCGCGTCGAATTGCGTTACGAACTGCCCATGGGCGAGATCATGTTCGACTTCTTCGACGCCCTCAAGTCCCGCACCAAGGGTTATGCCAGCCTCGATTACGAGGAGGCCGGTGAGCAGCAGGCCGACCTGGTGAAGGTCGACATCCTCCTGCAGGGCGAGGCCGTCGACGCGTTCTCCTCGATCGTGCACCGTTCCAACGCCGGCGCTTACGGCGGACGCATGACGTCGAAGCTTCGTGAGCTGATCCCGCGCCAGCAGTTCGAGGTTCCGATCCAGGCTGCGATCGGCGCCAAGATCATCTCGCGCGAGAACATTCGTGCAATCCGCAAGGACGTCCTTGCCAAGTGCTACGGCGGCGACATCAGCCGTAAGCGCAAGCTGCTCGAGAAGCAGAAGGAAGGCAAGAAGCGCATGAAGACCATCGGTCGCGTCGAGGTGCCTCAGGAAGCATTCGTCGCGGCTCTGACGTCGGAATCGGTTGGCGAGAAGCCCAAGAAGTAGGAGCGCATGGTCACCACCTGGTTGTCCCGAGAGTTCGGAATCGAAATCCCCGTTCTCGGGGCACCCATGGGTGGCCGCGCCGGCGGTGCGCTCGCCGGAGCCGTCTCGGCTGCCGGTGGTTTGGGTCTACTGGGCGCAGCCCGGTACAACACACCGGAGTGGATCGAGGCGGAAGCCGAGGTTGCCCGGTCGATCGGCGGAAAATTCGGCGTCGGCCTGATGACGTGGTCGCTGCCCGAGAACGAGCTGATGCTCGACGCCGCGATTGCCGTCGCACCGACCATGATCACCTTGTCGTTCGGGGATCCCGCAGCGTACGTCGGAGGCATCCACGACGCCGGTATTCCTGTTGTGTCACAGATCAATACGCTCGAAGACCTTCGCATTGTCGAGGCCGCAGGTGTCGACGGCGTGATCGCACAAGGCGGTGAGGCAGGCGGGCACACCGGCCGAATCGGAACTCTGCCGCTGCTGCAGGAGATCCTGGAAGCGACGACGCTTCCAGTTCTGGCAGCAGGTGGAATCGGAACCGGGCGCGGCTTGGCTGCAGTCCTGGCAGCCGGCGGCGAAGGCGTGATGATCGGCACGGCGCTGCTTGCCAGCCCGGAGACAGTCGGACCGGACTACGCCCGCGACCGCGTCGTCGAAGCCGGAAGCACCGACACGATCTACACCTCAGTTTTCGACCGTGCCCGAAGTCAGCCGTGGCCGCAGCGGTGGGGTGGCCGCGCGGTGGCCAACGAGTTCACCGCCGCCTGGCACGGAGTCGACGCCGACGAAGAAACATTGGCAAAGGCGTACGACCCGTCGGATCCGCACAGCGGTGTCGTCTACGCCGGAGAAGCGGTGGGACTCGTGCACGGAACCCATCCGGCCGTCGACGTGGTTCGACGCATCGGCGCCGAAGCGGAGCGTCTGCTCGCTCGTTTCGCCTGAAAGCAAGGTCGGACACAGACGCGTCCCATATGAGAAGGTAAGCCTCTACTAACTAGTGGAGGAGTATTTCGTGCGTGCGATGAAGTTCTCGGCGGTGGCTCTTTTGGGAGCACTGGTCGTCGGTATCAGTGGTTGTTCGTCTTCGGACGCCGACGAGATCGCGGACGGTCGGGTCACCACGGTCGACCACAAGTTCGGCGCCACCACGATCACCGGCACGCCGACGCGCATCGTCGCGGCCGACACCCAGTGGCTCGACGCCCTGCTCGAACTCGGAATCCAACCGGTGGGGTACCTGGCTGCCGGCCCGATGGGTGACGAGCGTGGCCTGTTCCCGTGGGAGAGCGGCGTCGACGCGTCGGCGAAGGAACTCGATCGCTCCGCGATCCAGCAGTTCGGTGTCCCGCTCAAAGTCGAAGAAATTGCGGCCTTGGATCCCGATCTGATTCTCGGTGGGTTCTCCGTCGCCGATCAGGACGATTTTGACCAGTTGAGCAAGATCGCACCGACCATTGCCGGTCTGTCCGACGTCCAGGTCGATCCGTGGCAGGACCAAGTCGAGATTCTCGGTCGAGTCCTCGACAAGGAGTCTCGGGCCGACGAGATCGTCGAGTCCACGAACGGACAGATCGATGCGCTCGCACAGCGACTGCCGGGGCTGAAGGGAAAGACGGCACTTCTGTCGCAGTACGTCTTCCCGACGTCTCAGTTGGTGATCGTCGCCGATCCCGAGGACGGTGCTTCGGGACTGTTCACGCGTCTGGGAATGTCGTTGCCGCCCAAGCTGGTCGAAGAGGCCGGTGTGACCGGTGGTCGGCTGATACTCAGCCCGGAACGGGTCGACGCTCTCAGTGCCGACGTCGTGGTGCTGCTGCCCAACGGCGGGTCGCTGGACGACATGATGAAGCTGCCGGGATTTGCCGACCTGCCTGCAGTGAAGGGTGGCGGATTGGCCATCGTCGACTATCCGACTGTCGCCGGCCTGAACACTCCGTCGTCGCTGTCGCTGAAGTACTCGCTCGAATCGATCACGCCGCAGCTAGAAGCGGTCGCCGGCTAGATCTGCTGTACGCCTTTATTAACCGCGGGCGGTTAACAAAGGCGCACAGCAGGGGGTCTAGGTTGCGTTGTGCGCGGGCTGGAATGCTCCGGCTTCGGCAGCTTCCTCGGCTCGGATCACGTGGACCACGGCGTTGATCAGCGCCAGGTGCGTGAATGCCTGCGGGAAGTTACCCAGATGGCGACCGGTGTGCGCGTCGATCTCTTCCGCGTACAGCTTGAGCGGGCTCGCGAACCCGAGCAGGCGCTCGCAGAGATGCTTTGCGCGATCCAGTTCGCCGATCTCGACGAGGGCGGACACCAGCCAGAAGGAACAGATGGTGAACGTGCCTTCCTCGCCGCTCAATCCGTCGTCGGTGGTGTCGACGCGATAGCGCAGGACCAGACCTTCTTCGGTGAGCTCGTCGGCGATCGCCAGCACTGTCGCGCGGATACGCGGATCGTCGGCAGGCAGGAAGCGCAGCAGCGGAGCCAGCAGCAGAGACGCGTCGAGTGAATCGTGCCCGTAGCGCTGTGTCAGAACTCCCCGCGAGTCGACACCGTGCGCGAGGATGTCGGCCTTGATGTCGTCGGCGATGGCCGTCCATTGCTGCGCAAAGCTCTTCTCGCCCTGCATCTCTGCAAGCTTGGCGCCGCGGTCGAGAGCGACCCAACACATGATCTTCGACGACGTGAAGTGCTGCGGTTCACCGCGCACCTCCCAGATCCCGCGGTCGGGTTGGCGCCAATGCTTGATCGCTTCCTCGACCTGCTTCTTGAGCAGCGGCCACAACGCTTCGGGCACACGCTCGCGGGTACGGATGTGGAGGTACACCGAGTCGAGCATGGTGCCCCAGATGTCGTGCTGCTGTTGATCGAACGCGCCGTTGCCGATACGCACCGGACGGGCGCCATCGTATCCGGAGAGGTGGTTCAGTTCGGATTCCTCGAGCGTCCGCTCGCCGCCGATGCCGTACATCACCTGCAAGGGGTGCGGCTGACCGTTGTCCGAACTCGACACGTCGTAGATGAAGTTGAAGAAGTCGTTGGCTTCACGGTCCAACCCGAGCGTGTAGAGGCCCCACAATGCAAAAGTGGAATCGCGAACCCACGCGTAGCGGTAGTCCCAGTTACGTTCTCCGCCTGGTGTTTCCGGTAGCGAGGTCGTGGAAGCCGCGAGCAGGGCTCCGGTCGGTGCGTAGGTGAGGCCCTTGAGTGTGAGCGCGCTGCGCTGCAGGTATCCGCGCCACGGGTGATCGGGGAACTTTCCGATGGTCACCCACTCGCGCCACGACTTGGACGTCTGCCACATCTTGTCGGCGGCCTCGTCGAACGTCTGCGGCGCGGGAAGATCCGACCACGAGAGCGCGACGTAGACGTTGTCGCCTTCGACCAGTCGCGTCCGGGCCCGGGCCTCGCGACCTTCCAGACCCAATCGGAGATCGGTGGTCAAGCGGAGAGTGGGGTGGTCTCCGGGCTTGGCGGAGCGACACGTTGCCGTCGCTTCCTCGTAGACCTTGCCGGTGTACTCCCAATTGGCGGTGCCGCGGTGATAGTCGAACGCGGGCTCGCAGCTCATCTCGAGTTCGACGGTGCCGCTGACGCATTTGACCGTACGGAGAAGCGTGTGTTCGGCGTCCCAATCGGTCGGTGTGCGCTTGTGCGTGTTCGATCGTTTGTCGACGTTGTGCCACGGGCCGAGAACCAGTGCGTCGCGAACGACGAGCCAGCCGGTCTCCGTCTGCCATGTTGTCTCGAGGATGAGTCCGCCGGGCAGATAGCGTCTGGCTGCGGGTACGTTCTGGCCGTAAGGGCCGATACGGAAATGGCCTGCGCTGCGGTCGAGGATGGCACCGAACACGCTGGGGGAGTCGGGGCGGGGAACGCACATCCACTCGACAGATCCGTTACGGGCAATCAGGCACGAGGTTTCGCAATCGGAAAGAAACGCGTAGTCGTCGATCGGGGGAAAGTTGCTTCGATGGTGACCCGTGGAGGCGGGAGGAATCGTCTGCACCACTTCGTCGTCAGCACTCATTCGGACATCATCCGGCCAGAATCGACACACGTCCAATCCACACGCTGTCGGGACCGTTTCGGTCGAAGGATAGGGTGTTGACGTGGATCGGATTGCGGATTGGTGGGACAGCTTCGAGCTGTGGATGGCGGGGCTCCCGTTCATCCCGCAGGTCGCGTTGGTCCTGATCGTCGTCGTTCCGCTGTGCCGCCTGGTGGCCGTCGGTCTGGATCGCGCGTTGGCCGCCGTTCTCGCTCTGCCGCTCTTCGGCTGGTTGCGTAGGAATTCTCGAGAAGTAGAGGAAAGCTGATGCCCCGCTCACGGGTCACTCTCGCCCTGATAGCCCTGATTCTCCTCGTGATCGTCGCGTGGCTTCTCACCCGTTAGTTCTCCCGATTAGAGCGGGCGCCGGTGCTCTGCTAAAGTCCACCGCGTGTCCGAAGCAACAGCTCCCGTAATCCGCCACCAGTTGGCGTTGATTGCTGTCGGCATGCTCGACGTCGCTGACGTCGCCTGTTGTTGATTTTCTGAGTTCGACCTCTCCGGTGGTGCTGCGCACCCCGTTCGAACTTCACTGCGCGTCACTCGCGCCCCCGATTCAGGGCTCTTGGCCCGTCGGCTCTCCATGTCTGAACGTCCCGATGGATTCAGCCCCAGAGGTCTCGGACTTTTGTGATTTAGTCAACCACTCTCTTGTCAGTCCTTTCAGGAAGGTATCTGCAATGAAACGCCGTTCCCGCACACTTCTCACCGCTATCGCGACCATGGGGGCCGTGGTACTCACAGCGTGCAGTGGTGGCTCGAGCGACACCGTGGGTGGTGACAGCGCTGCCAGCGACGGTAGCGCCGGCACGATCAACCTGTTCGCCTACGCCGTGCCGAAGCCCGGCTTCGACAAGCTCACCGCAGCCTTCCAGGCGACCGACGAGGGCAAGAACGTCAACTTCAATCCTTCGTACGGCGCCTCGGGCGACCAGTCGCGCAAGGTGAAGGACGGTGCCGAAGCCGACTTCGTCAACTTCTCCGTCGAGCCTGACATCACCCGCCTGGTCGATGCCGGTCTGGTCGATCAGAACTGGAACCAGGACGCCTACAACGGAATTCCGTTCGGATCGGTGGTCACCATCGTGACCCGTCCGGGCAATCCGAAGGGCATCAAGGACTGGGACGACCTGCTGCAGCCCGGCCTCGAGGTCGTCACGCCGAACCCGTTCAGTTCAGGCTCGGCTAAGTGGAACCTCTTGGCGCCCTACGCCGCAAAGAGCGACGGTGGCAAGAACCCGCAAGCGGGCCTCGACTACGTCACCGCCTTGGTCAATGATCACGTCAAGATCCAGCCCAAGTCGGGACGTGAGGCTTCGGAAGCCTTCCTTCAGGGCAGCGGCGACGTTCTGATCAGCTACGAGAACGAGGCGCTGTTCATCGAGGGCAACGGCGACCCGGTCGAGCACGTCACCCCGCCCACGACCTTCAAGATCGAGAACCCGGTTGCCGTGATCTCGAACAGCAAGGTCCTCGACAAGGCGACCGCGTTCAAGGACTACCTCTACACGACCGAGGGCCAGACGCTCTGGGCCGAAGCAGGATTCCGTCCCGTCGATCCCGCCGTCGCTGCCAAGTTCACCGACAAGTTCCCGGAGCCGGCCAAGCTGTGGACCATCGCAGACCTCGGTGGCTGGAAGGCCGTGGACAGTGCACTGTTCACCAAGGACACCGGTTCGATCGCAGTGATCTACGACAACGCGACCAAGTAAGACTGACGTGACTGACACTATTGACCCCACCCCCGTGGCTCGTCGGCGAAAACTCGCGCGGGTCACGGGGAGTGTGGGGCCGCTCGGAATCGGAGTAGCCACTCTGTGGCTCTCCGTGATCGTTCTGCTTCCGCTCGCCGCGTTGACCGCCACCGCGTTCGACGAGGGGATCTCCGGATTCTGGGACGCTGTCACTGCACCAGTTGCCTTGGCGTCACTGCGCGTGACATTGCTCGTCTCGGTGATCGTGGCACTGATCAACGTCGTGATGGGCACGATCATCGCGTGGGTGCTGGTCCGCGACGACTTCCCGGGCAAGCGCATCGTCAACTCGATGATCGACCTGCCGTTCGCGTTGCCGACAATCGTGGCGTCGATCGTGCTGTTGTCCCTCTACGGCCCGCAGTCGCCGATCGACATCCACCTCAACGCAACTCAGCCTGGTCTGATCGTGGCGCTGGCTTTCGTGACCTTGCCGTTCGTCGTTCGCTCTGTGCAGCCGGTGCTGATGGAGGTCGACCGTGAGGTCGAGGAAGCCGCTGCATCGTTGGGCGCGTCCAATTGGACGATCTTTCGCTCCGTCGTTCTTCCGACGCTGGCGCCCGCCGTCATCTCGGGCGCGGGACTGGCGTTCGCCCGAGCGATCGGCGAGTACGGTTCGGTCGTCCTGATCGGCGGCAACATCCCACGAGTGACACAGATGACGTCGCAGTACATTCAGCAGCAGATCGAGATCGATCGTCCGACCAACGCCGCTGCCGTCTCGGTCGTGCTGCTGGTCATCGCATTTGTGACGCTGTTCGTCTTGCGAATCTTCGCTTCGCGCGGACAGCGACGTGAGGAGAGTTCCCGATGAACGTGTCCAGAGGATCGAAGATCGGTCTTCGGACCGTCGCGCTCGTCTACCTGTTCGTGTTGTTGGTCGTGCCGATCGGCGTGATCCTGACACGAACGTTCGAGAACGGAATCGGTCCGTTCTTCGAATCGATCACGACGCCTGCAGCCGTCTCCGCGCTGAATTTGTCGCTGATCATCGTGGCGATCGTGGTCCCGATCAATG
Organism: Rhodococcus sp. NPDC059969; assembly: GCF_042738325.1. Lineage (NCBI taxonomy): Bacteria > Bacillati > Actinomycetota > Actinomycetes > Mycobacteriales > Nocardiaceae > Rhodococcus > Rhodococcus sp. NPDC059969. The sequence continues at coordinate 79,878 of NZ_JBHWUF010000007.1, forward strand.
TTGTGTTCGGTGTCGTCACCGCACTCGCCTTAGTCCGTGGGCGGTTCCCGGGCCGTGGAGTTCTGCAGTCGGTAGTCGACCTGCCGTTCGCGGTTTCGCCCGTCGTCGTCGGTGTGTCCTTGATCCTTCTCTGGGGCGCCAACGGCTGGTTCGGCGGGATCGAATCGTTGGGGTTCAAGGTCATCTTCGGCTTGCCCGGCATGGTGATCGCGACCATTTTCGTGACGCTTCCCTTTGTCGTCCGGGAGGTCGAACCCGTCCTGCACGAGATCGGCGACGAGCAGGAACAAGCTGCCGCGACGCTCGGTGCTTCGGGTTGGCAGACGTTCTGGCGGATCACACTGCCTGCGATCCGTTGGGGCCTGACGTACGGAATCGTGTTGACGGTGGCGCGTTCGCTCGGTGAATTCGGCGCAGTCATCATGGTCTCTTCCGGTTTCCCGGGGGTATCCCAGACGCTGACGTTGCTGGTGCATTCGCGATACATCGACGACCACAACACCTTTGGTGCGTATTCGGCGGCAACGCTGCTGATGGGCATCGCCATCATTGTCCTGTTGCTGATGACGCTGCTGGACCGTAAGAGGAGCACCACATGATCACAGTGACCGGGGCCCGCAAGAACTACGGTGATTTCGCGGCACTCGACGACGTGACGGTCAACATTCCTTCGGGTTCGTTGACGGCATTGCTGGGGCCAAGTGGCTCGGGAAAGTCGACTTTGCTGCGTTCGATCGCCGGGCTCGAAGAACTCGATTCGGGAACCATCACCATCGCCGGCAAGGACGTCACCGGCATCTCACCGCAGAAGCGTGACATCGGCTTCGTATTCCAGCACTACGCCGCGTTTAAGCACATGACGGTGCGGGACAACGTGGCGTTCGGGCTCAGGATCCGCAAGCGCCCGAAGCCGGAGATCGAGAAGAAGGTCAACGAATTACTGGGGATCGTCGGCCTCGACGGCTTTCAACATCGGTACCCGGCGCAGCTGTCCGGTGGTCAGCGTCAGCGCATGGCGTTGGCGCGCGCTCTGGCTGTCGACCCGCAGGTTCTCCTGCTCGACGAGCCCTTCGGTGCGCTCGACGCGAAGGTCCGTGCCGACCTGCGCACGTGGTTGCGTCGCCTGCACGACGAAGTGCACGTCACCACCGTTCTGGTCACCCACGACCAGGAAGAGGCGCTCGACGTCGCCGACCGGATCGCAGTGCTGAACAAGGGGCGAATCGAGCAGATCGGTGAGCCTGCCGACCTGTACGACCGCCCGTCCAACGACTTCGTGATGTCCTTCCTCGGGTCCGTCGCGAAGCTCAACGGGCAGCTGGTTCGTCCGCATGACATCCGCCTCGGCCGCGATCCGAGCATGGCTCTCGCTCAGGAGTCCGGAACGGCCGAGTCCCTCGGCGTCACACGCGCAACCGTCGAGCGCGTCGTGTACCTCGGCTTCGAGGTTCGGGTCGACCTGCGCAACGAGGCAACCGGTGAGCTGTTCTCGGCTCAGGTCACCCGCGGTGACAGTGCAGCGCTGCACCTCGAGGCAGGGGAGACGGTGTACGCCCGGGCAACTCGGGCTCCGGATCTGCCGGAGACCCCGGTGTCGACGCCGGTGCAGGAGCCGGTCACGGTGAGCGTCGTCGGCCAGGTTTGACCTGCTTGCCCTGCTTCACCCCCACTCCTGGTTGAGCGAACGGCACTTTCGGTCTGCTGAAGGCGCCGAAAGTGCCGTTCGCTCAGAAAAAAATGGGGTGGGGCAAAAGCGAGACAGGTTCAGCCCTCGCGGCAGACGAGGACCGGGCACTGGGCGTGGTGGATCAGGCTCTGACTGGTCGAACCGACTATCGACGCCATGAACGGACTGCGTCCGTGGCTACCGACGACTACAAGCTGCGCCTCCGCTGAATGCTCGAGCAGCGCCTTCATCGGTCCGCTTCGTTGGACGCTTCGGGTGACTTCGACGTCGGGGTACTTCTCGGTCCAACCGGCAAGGCACTCGGACAACAGTGCATGCTCATGCTGTTCGTACGGACCCCAGTCGACGAAGCGCCTGGCTTCGGAATAGCCGCCCAGCGAGGCGTGCTCGTTCCACGTGTGGACCGCCACCAAAGGTGCGCCGAGGAACGCGGCAAACTCGAAAGCATGCGCGACGGCGAGTTCGCTGAGCTTGCTTCCGTCGACGCCGACGACGATGGGCCTGGTGTCGGCCATCGCGTGATCACCCGTTCCTCGGAATACGGCCACGGGACAGTGCGCACGGTTGACCACCCGAATGGTGTCGGATCCGAGAAACACGGACTGCATCTCGCTGGTGCCGGCCTGACCCAGTGCAACGATGCGCGCCGACTTCGAGAGTTCGACGAGTGTGGTTGCGGGAGTACCAGTCACGAGGCCGCGTTCGATGGTGACGTCGGTGTGATCATCACGGATGGCGTCCTCGGCCTCGTCGAGTAATTTTGCACCCTCGACGCGAAGGTGGTGGTCGAACATCTCTTCGTCGGTGACGTTGGTACCTCCACCGGACTCGGGTTGTCCTGGCAGCACGTGGGTCAGGCGAAGTGGTTCGTCGAATCTCTTTGCAGCCGATGCTGCCCACCTCGCGGCGTTGACCGCGCTTGCCGAGCCGTCGATACCGGCCACGATTCCGTGTCGAACAGGTGCACTGGTCATGGAAGTCTCCTCGCGTCGCCTCCTTACCAGTGTGTCCCTGCTCACCCCCGGTTCGCTACAAACTGGTCAGCTCCCGTGGTGCGAGAACGTCGGTGGGCACTGCTGCGCGAGATCGGCGCGGGCGCAACGACAACAGAGCGGTGATGAATCCGTTACCGGGCAGTGTCAGTTCCACGTTCTTCAACACGGTTCGGCGCATCAATGCGAGCAGGGCTGCGACGCCGGTGACCGCCATCCACATGGGCAGCGGGTACAGCGTCAGGCGTTCACCCAGGCCGAAGGTGAGGGTTCGTCCGAGAAGCAGTACGGCGCCGACGATTCCGGTGGCCGCGCACAGTCCCGACCACACTGCGATCCACCTACGATGCTGCCAGAAAGATATGGCCATGAGTACGAGAACTGCGTGCCGGGCGACGAAGCCGGGGAGCACGGCAGTCCAGTGAACGAAGGTCCCGTCGTTGGCCGGGAAGAGGCCGGTGGCCGCGGTGCTCAGTGCAACGACGACGGCAAGTCCGAGAATCCACTTCTTCGCACGACCGTCCGGAATGTACTTGTGCAGCAAGGCCGCACCGAGGATGGTGAGCGCACCGAGGATCATGAAAGCTGCGTTCATGACATCGTGCATCGGCGAACACGAATCCACACTGCATGTCGTCACACCGAGCGAACTGATGGAGTCGCGCGCGAAGCTGTACGGCGTCTTCCAGGCGCCGGCCGTGAAGATTTCGACAAGCAGGTAGAGCACCGACAGGACCCATGCGATGCCAGCTGTGCCGAGGCGAAGATTGTGAGTGATGGTGTTCCCTCTCGCGGCGCTCTGAGGGGATTGCACCCAAAGATCTGTTTCGCAGGCGAAGGAGGAACCTTCGCGAGCTGGACAGATCCAACACTACGGTAACAATCTGATAACGGCCTGTGAAACCGGATCAGGCGGAGCGGACCAGACGGTCGGGTAGTGCATCAGCGACTTGTCGGTAACGGTCGATCATCGTTTCGATCAGTAGAGAATGCCCACCGATCGTGTCGGCGAAACGCGCGCGCGGACATGCCGTCGCGGCGGCAGCGCTCAGTCGATCGGTCAGTAGGCCGGGAGCCAAGAACCACGGTGCGATGACAACACGTTCGGCGCCGTCCTGCTCGAGTGCGGAGATCGCCTGGGCAACTGTCGGTTCCGCGGATGTCGCGAAACAGATTCGAACGCCCGACCAGTTGGTTCCGCCGAGGAGAGTGGACGCCAATTCTGCGGTCGCGGCATTGGCGCGCGCGTCGGACGAGCCGACCGCCGCAAGTGCGACACCGACCGACGGATCGTCCCGCCGGGCACCCGCTTCGAGAATTCGCTCGCGCACTGCTTCGATCAGCCGAGCATCACGACCCAGTACGTCTGCTTGGAACACGGTCAGCTGGGGGTGGCGTGTCGCGGCAGCGGCCAAGAGCCCGGGCAGATCTACCCGAGCATGGAAGGCCTTGCCCAGCAGCATCGGAACAACAACGGCGTGAGTGTGGCCGTCGTGTGCAACTCCGTCCAGGGCCTGATCGACGGACGGTGCATTGAGGTCGAGAAACGCCAGCCGGACATCGAGGTCTGGCCGGGCTTCACGAAGAGCTGCCACAGCAGCCGCGATCACCCGAGCAGAACGGGGGTCGCGGCTGCCGTGCGCAACAGCAATGAGCGGAACCATCGACTTAGACGCGCTCGCCCAATTCGACGGCGGAGATGACGTCGCCGACCAGGCCGGCTGCGAGAGTGTTTCCACCCGCGGGATCGATCAGCAGGAAGCTGCCCGTGTGGCGGTTGACGGCGTAGTCGTCAGCCACGATCGGCTCGGCTACCCGGATCGAGATCTTCCCGATCTCGTTGAGCTCGAGAGTGTCCGGGCCCTGATCCGTGGTCAGGTCCTGCTCGTTGAAGCGCTCCACCAAGCTGCCCACGATGGCCTGCGTCGTACGCGTGCCGTGCTTGAGCAGCAGACGTGCACCGGGCCGCAGCGACTTCTCGGCCAGCCAGCAGACCGTGGCGTCGAATTCGCCGATCGGCTCGGGTGCATCCGACGGTGAGGCGATGGTGTCGCCGCGTGAGACGTCGACGTCGTCGGCCAAGATCAACGTGACGCTGCGTCCCGCGTGGGCGACGTCCAGTTCGCCGTCGGCCGTGTCGATACGAGTGACGGTGGTGCGCGTACCCGAGGGCAGGATCACCACTTCGTCGCCGGGCACGACGGAACCGGCGGCAACCTGACCGGCGTAGCCGCGGTAGTCGAGGAACTCGGCGGTGCGGGGACGGATCACGTACTGCACCGGGAAACGCAGGCCGACGCGATGCGGCTCGGCGTCGACCGGAATCGACTCGAGGTGCTCGATAAGCGTGGGACCGGTGTAGTACGGGGTCTTGTCCGAGCGGATCGCGACGTTGTCTCCGTGCAGGGCAGACACCGGGATCTCCACGACATCTTCGCTTGCCCAGCCCAGCGAGCTGGTGAGTTCGTTGAACTCGGCGGAGATCGAGGTGAAAACCTCTTCGGGGTTCTCGACGAGGTCGATCTTGTTCACGGCGAGAACCAGCTTCGGAACACCGAGGAGCGCGAGAACCGCTGCGTGCCTACGTGTCTGCGCGATGACACCCTTGCGGGCATCGACCAGCAAGATCACGAGCTGCGCCGTCGAGGCACCGGAGACGGTGTTGCGGGTGTACTGCACGTGGCCCGGTGTATCGGCCAACACGAACGTGCGCTTGGGGGTCGCGAAGTAGCGGTACGCCACGTCGATGGTGATGCCCTGCTCGCGCTCGGCGCGAAGACCGTCCACCAGCAGCGAGAGGTCGGGGGTGTCGAGACCGCGGTCCACCGACGCGCGGGTGACGGCGTCGATCTGGTCGGCGAGAACGGATTTGGTGTCGTACAACAGACGGCCCACGAGGGTGGACTTTCCGTCGTCGACGCTGCCGGCAGTTGCCAGTCTGAGCAGATCGCTCATCAGAAGTAGCCCTCTCGCTTGCGGTCTTCCATGGCCGCTTCGGAAACTCGGTCGTCGCCACGGGTCGCGCCGCGCTCGGTCAAACGTGATGCCGCAACCTCGGCCAGGATGGCCTCGTTGTCAGCCGCATCGGAGAGGACTGCGCCGGTGGTCGAACCGTCACCGACGGTGCGGTAACGCACCGAAAGGGTCTGCAGCTCTTCGCCGTCAGCCGGTCCACCCCAGACGCCGGGCGTCATCCACATGCCGTCGCGCTGGTACACCGGACGCTGGTGGGCGTAGTAGATGCTGGCGAGTTCGACGTTGTCGCGGGCGATGTAACGCCAGATGTCCAGCTCGGTGAAGTTGCTGAGCGGGAAGACTCGCACCTGCTCGCCGGGGGAGTGGCGACCGTTGTACAGGTTCCACAGTTCCGGGCGCTGCTTCTTGGGGTCCCACTGACCGAAAGCGTTGCGCAGCGAGAAGATCCGCTCCTTGGCGCGGGCCCGCTCCTCGTCGCGGCGAGCGCCACCGAATACGGCGTCGAAGCGGTTCTCGGAGATCGCGTCCAGCAACGGCACGGTCTGCAGCGGGTTGCGGATACCGTCGGGGCGCTCGGTGAGGCGGCCGTCCGCGATGTACTCCTCGACGCTCGCCACGTGCAGGCGCAGGTTGTACTTCGCCACCACGTGGTCGCGGAAGTCGAGGACTTCCTGCAGGTTGTGGCCGGTGTCGACGTGCAGCAGGGTGAACGGCAACGGCGCAGGCCAGAAGGCCTTGATCGCCAGGTGCAGCAGCACCGTGGAGTCCTTACCGCCCGAGAAGAGGATGACCGGGCGTTCGAATTCGCCGGCCACCTCTCGGAAGATGTGGATCGCTTCGGACTCGAGGGCGTCGAGAGTGTCGAACTGTGTGCCGTCGAGCTGAGGACGTGAAGGTGTCAAGTCAACTGTCATGATGCGTGCAACCCGCATTCTGTCTTGGAGGCACCGGCCCAACGACCGCTACGCGGATCGCTGCCGGGGGCTGGCTTGCTGGTGCAGGGTGCGCAGCCGATGGACGGATATCCCTCGTCGACAAGAGGATTGACGAGGATGGAATGGGTGTCGATGTAGTTCTGCATCTCCTCGTCCGACCACGGAGCGATCGGGTTGATCTTCACGAGGCCGAAGGCATCGTCGAAGGAGATCAGGGGAGCATTGGCGCGGGTGGGGGCCTCGACCCGGCGGATGCCGGTCACCCATGCGCTGTACCCGGACAATGTCTGCTTCAGCGGTGCGACCTTGCGCAAAGCGCAGCAGCGGTTGGGATCACGGGCGAACAGGTCCTTACCCTCGGCGACATCCTGCTCGGCGACGCTTGCCAGCGCACGAGCGTTGATGACGTTGACGCCGTACACCTGCTCGACCGCGTCACGCGTGCCGATGGTTTCGGGGAAGTGGTAGCCGGTGTCGAGGAAGAGTACGTCGACGCCTGGATGAACCTGCGCAGCAAGGTGAACCAGCACCCCGTCCTGCATGTTCGACGCAACAATGTAGGAGTCGCCGAACGTGTCCTCGGTCCACTGCAACAGTTCCTGTGCGTTGGCCCCGTCGAGTTCTACGGCACCGCGCTCGGCGATGGACCGAAGCTCGTCGGCAGTTGCTCGCGAAATGTCCACTGTCATCGCAAATCTCCTTCGTCTGCGCGCACTGCCCATTCGGCGAACCGCTCACCTTCGTTGCGGTTCTTCACGAACTGACGTACGACGCGGTCGATGTAGTCACCCATCTCGACGCTGGTGACCTTGTGCTGGCGCAGCTTGCGTCCGAAGGCGCTGTCGAATCCGAGGCTGCCTCCCAGGTGAACCTGGAAACCCTCGACTTGATTCCCCTCACCGTCGTCGACGAGCTGGCCCTTGAAGCCGATGTCGGCGATCTGCGAGCGAGCGCAGGAGTTGGGGCAACCGTTGATGTTGATGGTGATCGGCACGTCGAGCTGGCTGTTGATATCGGCGAGACGCTGTTCTAGTTCGGGCACGAGCACCTGCGAACGCTTGCGTGTCTCGGCGAACGAGAGCTTGCAGAACTCGATGCCGGAGCAGGCCATCAGGTTCTTGCGCCAGTGCGACGGACGGGCGGGAAGGCCCAGTGCGTCGAGATCGGCGATGAGCGGCTCGAGGGTCTCGTCGGCGACGTCGAGGATGATCAGCTTCTGGTACGGCGTGAAGCGGATCCGGTCGCTGCCGGCCTTCTCGGCAGCGTCGGCGACCTGAGCCAGGATGTCTCCCGAGACGCGGCCGGCGATCGGAGCGAAACCGACTGCGTTGTGGCCGTTGCGAGTCTTCTGGATGCCGACGTGATCGATCGGGCGCTTGGGCTTCTCCGGCGCCGGGCCGTCGATGAGCGGACGCTTCAGGTACTCGGTCTCGAGAACCTCGCGGAACTTTTCGATGCCCCAGTCCTTGACGAGGAACTTGAGCCTGGCCTTCGCGCGCAGACGGCGGTAGCCGTAGTCACGGAAGATCGAGACGACGCCCTCCCAGACGTCGGGAACCTCGTCGAGCGGGATCCAGGCGCCGACGCGCTGCGCCAGCATCGGGTTGGTGGACAGGCCGCCGCCGACCCAGAGGTCGAGGCCGGGGCCGTGCTCGGGGTGGTTCACGCCGATGAAAGCGATGTCGTTGATCTCGTGAACAACATCCTGCTGACCGGAGATGGCGGTCTTGAACTTGCGCGGCAGGTTGGAGTACTTGGGATCACCGATGTAGCGGCGCACGATCTCGTCGATCGCCGGAGTGGGATCGAGGACCTCGTCGAGCGATTCGCCGGCCAGGGGAGAACCGAGGACGACGCGCGGGCAGTCACCACATGCCTCGGTGGTCTTGAGTCCGACGGCTTCGAGGCGCTTCCAGATCTCCGGGACGTTCTCGACTTCGATCCAGTGGAACTGAACGTTCTCGCGGTCCGACAGGTCGGCGGTGTTCCGGCCGAATTCCTTCGAGATACCGGCGATGGTGCGCAGCTGCTCGACGTTCAGCGCGCCGGCGTCGCAACGCACACGCATCATGAAGTACTTGGCCTCGAGCAGATCGATGTTCTCGTCGCCGGTGAACGTGCCGTCGTAGCCTTCCTCGCGCTGGGTGTAGAGACCCCACCAGCGGAAGCGGCCGCGCAGATCACCCTTGTCGATGCTGTCGAAACCCTGCTTGGAGTAGATGTTCTCGATGCGGGCCCGAACGTTGAGCGGGTTGTCGTCCTTCTTGGCCTGCTCGTTGGCGTTGAGCGGTTCGCGGTAGCCGAGGGCCCACTGACCTTCGGCCCGACGCTTGGCAGGACGTGCGGCGCGGGCGGGCCGGGCTTCGGTGGGTGCTGCCGAATCGGCGGGTGTGGCGGCGTCGGTGGTCGACGTCATCGATGAACTCCTGGATCTGGGCGGTTGATCGGCACGCGGCACGCACTATCGATGAACTGTGGCGGTGTCTGATCGGGACGCACCGGTCCGTGTCGGAAATCGAGGGGGCTGTCCTCGGTCTCGGAAAGCTCGCGGCCGGCAGGTGTGCTCACGAAAACGAACAGCTGGAGAAGCCGTCTCTGGAAGAGCTGTTTCGGTGAAGCAGATGGAGATGAGCGGGAAAGGCTGGAGGATCAGTGAAGGATCAACAGCTACACAGGTGCAGACACGACGAGCTGCACACACGCTTGAAGTCGACATGGCGACGCGCCACAAGTCGCACTCCGAGTCCGGTCATGCGGACCATTGTGCCACGTCAACTCGATAATTCCGACTCGGGGACATATTTCCACGAAAAATGGGGGAAATATCGAGTTCAAGCCACGTGCCGACCTGCATTGCAGGCTGAATAGGTGTGCATTCCGGATGCTGGGACACTGGAGTCGTGAATGCCACCAGCACGACTCCCACTCGACAGAGCGAGGCGACACCCTTCGCCTTGCCCGCGCGATCGCTCGAGGGTGTCGGGAAACGGCCGTTCGGGATCTACATCCACGTCCCGTTTTGTGCCACCAGGTGTGGGTACTGCGATTTCAACACCTACACGGCCGGTGAACTCGGAACCTCGGCGTCGCCGCAGTCGTGGTTGGAAGGTCTGCGGCGCGAACTCGATCTCGCAGCCGAGATGACGGGCGCCCCGGCGGCGGAGACGGTGTTCGTTGGTGGCGGAACGCCGTCGCTGCTCGGCGGCGACGGACTGTCCGACGTGCTGTCGGCGGTGCGCAGCAGTTTCGGCTTGGCATCGGGCGCGGAGGTGACCACGGAATCGAACCCCGAATCGACCTCGCCGGAATTCTTCGGTGCTCTCCGTAGTGCCGGATTCACTCGGATTTCCCTCGGCATGCAGTCCGCGGCTCAGCACGTTCTGAAGATCCTCGACCGCACGCACACTCCTGGCCGCGCCGTCGCTGCCGCGAAAGAAGCTCGCGCAGCTGGTTTTTCGCATGTGAACTTGGATTTGATCTACGGAACGCCGGGGGAGCGCGACCAGGATCTCGACGCCTCACTCGATGCGGTTCTCTCCGCCGACGTCGACCACGTCTCGGCCTACGCGCTGATCGTCGAGGACGGCACCGCGATGGCTCGCAAGGTCAGGCGCGGCGAGTTGCCGGCCCCGGACGACGACGTGCTGGCCTCACGATACGAACGAATCGATTCACGCCTGGCCGAAGCGGGTTTGCACTGGTATGAGGTCTCCAATTGGGCAAAAGCGGAAACCGCGGACTCCGGTGACACCCGTTGCCGACACAACCTCGGGTACTGGGACGGCGGTGACTGGTGGGGTGCCGGACCGGGCGCGCACAGTCACGTCGGTGGAGTGCGGTGGTGGAACGTCAAGCACCCGGCGCGCTATGCGGAACAGTTGGCGCTCGGTGAACTTCCCGTCGGCGGCAGTGAAGAACTGACGGCCGAGGACGAACACATGGAGCGCGTCATGTTGACCGCACGCTTGCGTACCGGGCTTCCGCTCTCGGAACTGTCTGCATCCGAACGGGTTTCGGCCGAACAGGTGGTCGTCGACGGGTTGGCCGTGATCGAGAAAGATCACGTGGTTCTGACCGACCGTGGTCGCCTGCTCGCCGATGCGGTGATTCGCACGATCCTGACCTGACGCGCCACCATCCTTCGCCGCGTAATGTGGCCGTGGTGGCCATCATTCATCGTGCGCAGTTGAATCCGTCCAAGAACGACTTGCTCCGAGCGTGGGTACCCACGCAGCCGTGGCTCGGCTCCGTCGACTGTTCGACGCTCGAACGCGTCGACGCCTATCGTTTCGACGACCCGGACGGTGAGGTCGGAATCGAGACGCACCTGCTCCGCTCGGCAGACGGTCGAATTCTTCAGGTCCCGCTCACCTACCGTGGTGCTCCGCTGGCCGGGGCGGACGCCGCACTGATCGCAACCATGGATCATTCGGTGCTGGGCGAGAGGTGGGTGTACGACGCGTGCTGTGATCCGGTTTACGTGACCGCGTTGGCGACCGCGATTCTCACCGGCGGTACCGGGGTCGAATTGGTCTTCGCGGATTCGGGCGATCACATTCCGGTGACCGCTCACGTCACGGGCAGTGGTAAGGCCGGGGCGTCGATACCGGTCGTCGAATCGGTGACCTGCTCGACAGTCGGCACCGACACGATCATCAGCGCGGGAGGCCTGGAACTGACTGTTGCGAGGGTGATCGACGCAGATCGAGTCTCGGACTCGGAAACGCTCACTGGAACCTGGCCGGGGCAAACGACTCCTGCGTTGCTCGTGACTATCGCCTGAGCGTCAGCGGACGCCCTCGATGACACCGGGCATTGCGTCGAAGTCGAAGACACGCGCGTGCAGTACGACGCGGTTTCGCAGGGCGGAGCGAACCGCTCGGTGCAGGCCGTCCTCGAGGTAGAGCGTGCCGCGCCACTGCACTGCGTGAGGGAACAGATCGCCGTAGAAGGTCGAGTCCTCGGACAGCAGGCGATCGAGTTCGAGGACCTTCGTGGTGGTCACGATCTCGTCGAGTCGAACCTGACGTGGAGGGAACTTCGACCAGTCGCGTAGAGACAGTCCGTGATCGGGATACGGTTTGCCGTCCATCACGCCTTTGAAGATCATGTGCCGCCTTGTCCGTGGTTGTGCGATCGGCCGTTCACCGATCTCACTCCACAGTAAGGGCAACAGCCGTCTCTGGCGCTCGGGCGATTAGACTGCCAGTGGGAACCGATGTGTAAATGTCGGTGTTCGTTCTGTTCAGGAAACGGAGGTGGCAACGATGTCGAGTACCGACGACAGGCGTTTCGAGGTCTTACGTGCAATCGTGGCCGATTACGTCTCCACCCAGGACCCGGTGGGGTCCAAGGCACTGGTCGAGCGTCACAACCTCGGAGTGTCGAGCGCCACTGTGCGCAACGACATGGCATTCCTCGAGGCCGAGGGCTACATCGCCCAACCTCACACCAGTTCCGGGCGCGTCCCCACCGACAAGGGATACCGCGAGTTCGTCGATCGCATCGCCGACGTGAAGCCCATGTCCGGGCCGGAGCGTCGAGCGATCCTGGAGTTCTTGGAATCAGGCGTCGACCTCGACGACGTCCTGCGTCGAGGTGTGCGACTGCTCGCGCAACTGACCCGTCAGGTCGCGGTTGTCCAGTACCCGTCGCTGTCCGCTTCGTCGGTTCGCCACCTCGAGGTGGTCGCGCTGACGCCCGCGCGTCTGCTCCTCGTTCTCATCACCGATTCCGGTCGCGTCGATCAACGAATCGTCGAACTCGGGGACGTTCTCGAAGACGAGGATTTGTCCCGGTTGCGCACGCTTCTCGGCGGAGCACTGGAAGGCAAGCGCCTGGCCGCCGCGTCGATTGCCGTGGCGGAACTGGCCGACGAATCTCCGGCCGACCTGCGCGACGCCGTGATCCGGTCGGCAACCGTTCTGGTCGAGACCCTGGTCGAGCATCCGGAAGATCGCCTTGTCTTGGGCGGAACCTCCAACCTCACGCGCAACGCCGCCGATTTCTCCGGTCTGGCCGGCTTTCCCGGATCGCTGCGCGCAGTGCTCGAGGCACTGGAAGAGCAGGTAGTGGTCCTGAAACTGCTCGCTGCGACGCAGAATTCCGGCACGGTCACCGTTCAGATCGGTGAAGAGACGCAGGTCGAGCAGATGCGCGGAGCCTCCGTGATTTCGACTGGCTACGGCGCGGCCGGTACCGTTTTCGGTGGTGTCGGTGTGCTCGGACCCACTCGGATGGACTATCCGGGAACAATTGCATCGGTTGCCGCCGTTGCCAGATACATCGGCGAAGTTCTCTCCGAGCGATGACGGGCGTCGACATTCGTCGACACACCTCCTCGCGAGGACTGAGGAAAACCTAGAAGTAAGAGAAGGACGAGAGACTCAACGTGGCACGGGATTACTACGGATTGCTCGGCGTCGACAAGAACGCGACAGACCAGGAGCTCAAGCGCGCTTACCGCAAGCTGGCACGCGAACTGCACCCGGACGTCAACCCTGACGAGGCGGCGCAGGCCAAGTTCAAGGAGATCTCGACGGCCTACGAGGTCCTGACCGACCCGGAGAAGCGTCGCATCGTCGATCTCGGCGGAGACCCCCTCGAGTCCGGTGGCGGCGGAGGTGGCGGTTTCGGCGGCGGATTCGGTGGCGGTGGCCTCGGCGACGTCTTCGAAGCATTCTTCGGCGGCGGTGGCGGCGCAGGACGTGGCCCGCGCGGTCGCGTTCAGCCCGGAGCCGACTCGTTGCTTCGCACCAAGCTCACCCTCGCAGAATGTGCGACGGGAGTCAGCAAGCACGTGACCGTCGAGACGGCGATCCTGTGCGACAGCTGCACCGGTGCCGGAACCAACGGCGACTCCAAGCCGGTGCGCTGCGAGACCTGCAACGGTGCCGGTGAAGTTCAGTCCATCCAGCGTTCGTTCCTCGGCCAGGTCATGACCTCGCGTCCCTGCCCGACGTGCCGCGGTGCCGGTGAGACCATCCCGGATCCCTGCCACAAGTGTGGCGGCGACGGCCGAGTTCGGGCCAAGCGTGACATCACCGTGAAGGTTCCCGCGGGCGTCGCCGGTGGCATGCGCATCCGTTTGACCGCGCAGGGTGAAGTGGGCCCAGGCGGCGGACACCCCGGCGACCTCTACGTCGAGATCGTCGAGCAGCAGCACGACGTCTTCGTTCGAGACGGTGAAGACCTGCACTGCACGATCCGCGTTCCGATGGTCGACGCAGCGCTCGGTACGACTGTCACCGTCGACACCATCATCGACGGCCCCAAGGAAATCACCATCGAGCCAGGCACCCAGCCCGGACACGTTGCTGTTCTTCGCGGTCACGGCATGCCGAAACTGCGGTCGGGAGTGCGCGGCGACGTGCACGCCCACCTCGAGGTGGTCATCCCGAGCCGTCTCGATCACAAGCAGTCCAAGCTGCTCAAGGAATTCAAGCTGCTCCGCGATCGTGACGAGGCCGAAGTTGTCTCGACCAACTCGCAGAACAGCGGTGGATTGTTCTCGCGTCTTCGCGAAGCATTCAGCGGCCGCTGACGGTGGCCGCAACGGTCTTCTTTCTCGACCCGGTTCCCGGAGTCGGTGAAATCGCGGTTCTGGACGGGCAGGAGGGTCGCCACGCGGCCACCGTCCGACGGATCGGCGTCGGCGAGCGTTTGGTTCTGGCCGACGGTCGTGGCCGGGTAGCCGATGCCGAGGTGACGAGCGTCGGCAAGGATCGCCTGGAACTGTTGGTCAGTGACGTCCAGGTTCTGCAGCAGCCGAAGCCGCTGGTGACACTTGTTCAGGCACTTCCCAAGGCCGAGCGTTCCGAGTTGGCCGTCGAGCTGGCGACCGAGGCGGGGATCGACGCGGTGATTCCGTGGCAGTCCCTGCGGTGTGTGGCCAAGTGGGAGGGACCGAAGCTCGCCAAGGGCGTCGCACGCTGGAGAAGTGCCGCCGTGTCTGCGGCGAAGCAATCTCGGCGCGCATTCGTCCCGGAGATTTCGGAGCTGCACAAGACGGCGGCGGTGATCACGTTGGTTCGCGACGCCGTTGCCCGCGGCGCTGTGGTTGCGGTGCTTCACGAATCGGCGACGACGCCATTGGCCGGCTTGCCGCTGGCGAGCGCGGACGAGGTCTTTCTGGTTGTCGGTCCAGAAGGTGGACTGGACGATTCGGAGATCAGTGCGTTGTCGGAGGCCGGGGCCACTCCGGTGCTTCTCGGCCCGACGGTCCTGCGCACGTCGACCGCCGGAGCCGTTGCTCTGGGAGCAATCGGAGTGCTGACCGATCGCTGGGGACCGCGACCACTGCACTGATCTTGCTGTGATCCCGAGCTGAATCGGATCCGGCGCTCAGCGAAGTGTCAGATTTGCGCACTATCGTAGGGACGTCGGGGGTCGCCTTCGGCGTGAGTTGGTTCGGGGATTTCAGGAGGCCAGATGTTGTCACGTGCGCATATGCGAATCGTTGGAGCGGTGTGTGCCGCGGCGGCGATGATGCTGGTCGCGGGGTGCACAGTCTCCACCGGAGACAACACGGGTTCCTCCAGCAGTGCCGTCACCACCACACCGACCAGCGAGGCGCTCGTCACCGTCACACCGGCGGACGGCGGAACCCCGGTGAGTCCGCTCGATCCCATCGAGGTCCAGGTCGCGAAGGGAACGCTGACGACCGTCGCGCTGACCAATCCCGAAGGTAAGGAAGTCGCCGGCATCACGACCCCGGACAAGACGTCCTGGAAGCCGAGCGAACCGCTCGGGTACGGCAAGACCTACAAGTTGATCGTCGACGCCGTCGACGCGAATGGTGTTGCCACGACCAAGAACACGACGCTGACGACGGTCGCTCCGAGCAATCAGACTCGCGCGTACATCAACACCACCGGCGGCGCCTCGATTTCGGACGGTGGCACGTACGGCGTCGGCACGGTCGTCGCCGTCCATTTCGACGAGTTGATCGGTGACAAGGCCGCGGCCGAGAAGTCTCTGGTGGTCACCACCAATCCGCCGGTGCAGGGATCGTGGTACTGGGTCGACGGTCAGAACGTTCACTGGCGTCCGCAGAATTACTACGCACCAGGCACGACGGTGTCGGTGAACGCGAACATCTACGGCAAGCAGTTGGGCAACGGTCTGTACGGCCAGCAGGACGACACCGTGTCCTTCAAGATCGGTGACTCCCACGTCTCGGTCGCCGACGACAACACCAAGATGGTGACGGTCTACGAAAACGGTCAGGTGATCAAGGAAATGCCGACCTCGATGGGAATGGGCGGCACCGAGACGATCGGCGGCACGACGCTCTCGTTCTGGACCCAGCCGGGCACGTACACGGTCATGGACAAGGCCAATCCCGTGATCATGGATTCGTCGACCTACGGCCTGCCGATCAACTCGCGCCTCGGGTACAAGGAATCCATCAACTGGGCCACCCGCATCAGCACCGACGGCATCTATCTTCACGAGTTGGAGAGCACCGTCTGGGCGCAGGGAAACACCGATACCTCGCACGGTTGCCTCAATCTCAGTGCGGCCAATGCCAAATGGTTCTTCGATTTCTCGCAGCCAGGAGACGTCGTCGAGATCAAGAACACCGGCGGCGCTCCGCTGGAGGTCTGGCAGAACGGCGACTGGACGCTCTCGTGGGCCGACTGGGCCGCAGGCAGCGCCCTCGCCTGAGAAAAGATTTCCTCCGGTGCCTCGATTCAAGATTCCTTACGGTCCACACGAGCAGCAGTTCGGGCATCTCTACGTTCCCGACGGAGCCGCTGACGGCCCGATCCCGATCGTCATGCAGATCCACGGCGGCTTCTGGAGCGGGCAGTACGGATTGACTCTGGGCACCGCGTTTGCCGTCGAACTCGCGCGGCACGGCGTCGCGGTGTGGAACATCGAATACCGCCGTCTCGGGGCGGGCGGTCGTTGGCCGGAGATGTCCGCCGACGTGAAAGCCGCGTACGACGAGATCCCCGGACTGGTTGCCGCGAAGTCTTCGGCCGAATTCGATCTGAATCAGGTACGCCTGCTCGGGCATTCGGCCGGCGGACATCTCGCCGTGTGGCTGGCGGGGGAGAAAGACACGTTCACCCGACCCGAACGGGTCGTTGCCCAGGCTGCCGCACTCGATCTGGCGTCGGCAGGCGAGCGTGGACGACGGATCAGTTTCATCGAGGATCTGTTCGGCGTTCCGTTCGACGCCGACCCGGATCTGTATCGCAGTGCGTCGCCGCAGCATCGACTGCCGATCGGCGTTCCCGTTGTGTGCGTCACGGGTGCGCAGGATCTGCAGGTGCCGGCCAAGGTGAGCTCCCGGTATGCACAAGCTGCCGAAGCGGCTGGTGATCCCGTGGCGCTGCGTGTGATCGAGGGCGAAGGACATGATGCCTTTCTTTCACCCTCGACCGAGTCCTGGCGGGTCTCCCGCGAGTTGGTTCTCGCCGAAGACCCGCTGGCTCCGATCACGTCAGACTGACGCGGGGCCTTCTTGCACAGTGGCTTTCTTGCCCGGCAGGATGAACGCGACGACAACTGCGCCCACGAACAGGGCAAGCCCGCCCGCCCAACTGGCCGCCGAAATCGCGTCGGCATAGGCACTGCCGGCCGCCTCGAGCAACGGCTGTGCCTGAGCTGCAGCCAACGGGTTGCCTGCCATCTCTTCGGCGACCAACGAAGCGCCGCCGACGGATTCGCCCGACACCTCCATCGCGTACGCGGCCTGTTGCGCAAGTTCGCCCGTCAACTGCGGAACCTGCATGCCATTGATGAATCCGGCAATCGAATCCTTGTAGCTCGCAGCGAGGATCGAGCCGAGGATCGCGATTCCCAGCGAGCCGCCGAGTTCGATGGCGGTGTCGTTAAGGCCACCCGCAGCGCCGAGATCGTCCTCGGAGAAGTTGTCCATGATGGCGTCGGTGGCCGGCGGTTCACTGAGGCCGATGCCCAGGCCGAGCAGGATCAGTGGGACTGCGAACATCCAGTAGCCCGAATCGCCGTCGACCTGCGTGAGAATCAGAACGCCGATCGCGGCGACGACCATGCCGCCGACGATGGACGCTCGGACGCCGATCAGTGGGGTGACTCGGCCACTGACCACTGCGCCGATCGAGACGGCAATTGCCAAGGGCAGCAGACGAACACCGGTTTCGAGTGCCCCGTATCCGAGGATGAACTGGAATTGCTGCGAGATGAAGTAGATGGCACCGAAGGCGGCCAGGAACAACAGAAGTACAGCGAGCGTCGCGCCGCCGACCATGCGCTGGCCGAGCTTACGGACGTCGAGCAATGGCTGCGGGTGGCGCAGTTCCCAGACCACGAACGAGGCGAGGCCGATCGCGGCGAGTGCAGCGGCACCGATGGGTCCGCCGCTCCACCCGAAGTGGAATCCGTTGATGATCGAGTACACGAGCGAGCCGATGGTGACCACCGAGAGTGCGCCGCCGATCCAGTCGATGCGGCCCAGGTGCTCCGCCTTGCTCGGCGGCACCAGGAAGATCGCGGCGACGGCAGCGACTGCGGCGATCGGGACGTTGATCAGGAAAGTGATGCTCCAGGAATGGCTGTCGAGGATCCATCCAGCCAGCAGCGGGCCGAGCGCGATCGCGAGACCCGACGTCGCTGCCCACGCCGCGATGGCGCGTGATCGCTCCGCTTTGGGAAAGGTTGCGACCAGAAGTGAGAGCGTCGCGGGCATGATGATCGCGGCGCCGACGCCCATGATCATTCGTGCCGCGATGACGGCGTTGGTGGTGTCCGCGATGCTGCCGAAGACGGCGCCGCCGGCGAACACGGCGAGTCCGGCGAGAAGTGCGCCGCGGCGACTGTACTTGTCACCGATCACGCCGAACAGCAGCATCAATGCGGCGTAGGGGACGGTGTAACCGTCGATGACCCATTGGAGTTGAGTGCCGGTGAGGCCGAGGTCTCTGGTCATGTCCGGAGCAGCGACGATCAGCGCGGTATTCGCCATCACGACGATCAGCAGACTCAGGCACAACACCCCGAGCGCGGCCCACCGCCGTGAGTACGGGTGGTCCATCTCCGAGACAGGTTTGCTCATGAGTGTCGTCATGGCGCGACTCCGTTCCTGATGATCGAAGACACTCCTCGATCCATTTGCACACTGGTGTGTAAGTTAATAACTTGCACACCGATGTGCAACTATGATTGACCTAGATCACAGTTGGGCAGTCGAAAGAGGTGGAACGCGCGTTGACGCATTCGGGCACAGTCGTTTCGGGAACTGCCGAATCGGGCGGACGGCAGCGTCGTAGTCAGGCCGCGGCCAATCGCAATCGCATCATCGAGGCGGCGATCACGGCGTTCGCTGCTGATCCGGATGCGAGCATGGACGACGTCGCAAAGGCCGCCGGTGTGGTCAGGCGAACCGTCTACGCGCATTTCGACAGCCGTGAGGCCCTGATCAACGGCATCGTGGACGAGGCGTCGACCGATCTCGTTGCCGCGCTGAGCAAAGCCGGTGAGCCGCCCGAGCGACCGGATCTGGCGACTGCCGTACTGGCATTGCTGTCATGGCCGGTCGGCGATCGATTCCGGATGCTGCTCAGCTTTGCTCGCAAAGAGTTGGGGGAGCAGCGGATTCTCGATCTGATGGAACCCGCGCGCGCAGTGAGTATCAGCGTCGTCGAGCGCGGTCAGCGTGACGGGACGTTCTCGACCTACCTGCCGGCCGAGACTTTGGTGGCGATGACCGAGGCGATCACGATCACTTTGTTCGATCAGGCCAACAGTGGGCTCATCACGGACTCCGGTGAATCCTTTGCCGCGGTGTGCCTGGTCATCGCTGGTATCAGTCCGGAGCGAAGTGCCGAGATTGTCGCCGAAGCGTCGGAATGGATCCGAGAATCGCTGCCGTCCGGTCGCCCCGAGGATTGAGCCGCGACGATTAACAAGTGGGCCGTGTCCGACTCTGGCGCTAGACTTCGAAGTATCGAGGCTCACGAGTCGAGTGGGCTGATCGGACCAGAAAGCAGGCCATATTCACCACGTGAGTGAACACAGTGAACTCGACGGGAACCGTGTAACCACCATAACCGAGCGCGCTCTGCCTGCAGAGCGCACTGTCCGTTCGAGTATGGATCTGGCGCCGGAGACCGTGCGTCAAATCCTGGGGGCGACGGACGAGAATCTCACCGCGATCGAACGTGAGCTTCGTGCCGACATTCACGTACGGGGCGGAACCATCTCCTTGTCGGGGACGGCTGCAGACGTGGCGCTGGCAGAACGTGTGTTCAGTGAGTTGGCGTCGCTGGCCGGTCGGGGGCAGCCCATCGCACCGGATGCTGTCCGGCGAACCATCGGCATGCTCACCAACGAGGTCGGCGAGTCTCCGGCCGAGGTCCTCTCCCTCGACATTCTTTCGCGTCGGGGCAAGACAATTCGGCCGAAGACTCTGAACCAGAAACGCTACGTCGACGCCATCGACGAGAACACCATCGTGTTCGGAGTCGGCCCGGCCGGTACTGGCAAGACCTACCTCGCCATGGCCAAGGCCGTTCAGGCGTTGCAGGCCAAGCAGGTCTCTCGGATCATCTTGACCAGGCCGGCAGTCGAGGCCGGCGAGCGACTGGGCTTTCTGCCCGGCACGTTGCACGAGAAGATCGATCCGTACCTGCGCCCGCTGCACGACGCATTGCACGACATGATGGATCCCGAGGCGATTCCGAAGTTGATGCAGGCCGGAGTCATCGAGGTCGCTCCGCTCGCCTACATGCGTGGCCGGACGCTCAACGACGCCTTCATCATCTTGGACGAAGCGCAGAACACCACGGCCGAGCAGATGAAGATGTTCCTGACCCGTCTCGGGTTCGGTTCCAAGATCGTGGTCACCGGAGACGTGACCCAGGTCGATCTGCCGGGCGGAGCCCGCTCGGGTCTGCGTGCGGCATCCGAAATCCTCACCGGGATCGACGATATTCATTTCGCCACTCTCGACAGCAGCGACGTCGTACGTCATCGGCTGGTCTCCCACATCGTCGACGCTTACGAGCGTCACGAATCGGATCGGTCCGGCGAGTTGGCGGTCGGAAACCGTGCGCAGCGCCGCGCTGCACATGCTCATTCACCGCGACGGTAGGCTGAGCGACGCATCAACCCCTACTTTTCCCAGGAAAGAGCGTCGCACATGAGCATCGAGGTCTCGAACGAATCGGGCATGGACATCTCCGAACCGGAGTTGATCAGCGTTGCCCGTTTCGTGATCGCTCGGATGGATGTCCATCCGGCGGCCGAGCTGTCGATGGTTCTCGTCGACTCCGCGACGATGGCGGATCTGCACGTTCGCTGGATGGACCTGCCGGGTCCGACCGACGTCATGTCGTTCCCGATGGACGAACTCGAGCCCGGTGGCCGACCCGATTCCCCCGAGCCGGGGCCGTCGATGCTCGGCGACATCGTGTTGTGTCCGTCTTTTGCTGCGGATCAGGCCGACAAGGCCGGGCATTCACTGGCTCACGAACTGGCACTCCTCACCGTTCACGGTGTGTTGCACCTCCTCGGCTACGACCACGCGGAGCCGGAAGAGGAGAAGGAGATGTTCGGCTTGCAGAACAGCCTCCTCGAAGAGTGGTACGAAGACCTTCGCCGTATCGACCGCGAAGCAGCACTGGCCGAACGTGATCAGAAGCTGCTAGGTAAGACGGGTTTCGTCGACGGAGTGGACCGATAACAGTTATCCGGGGGTTCTGTAGTGAGTAGCGCCATAGCGCTCTTTGTTCTGGCGATTGCTCTTGTCCCGGTCGGTGGTGTCTTCGCGGCCGTCGACTCGGCGCTCAACACCATTTCGTCGGCGCGCATCGACGAGATGGCAAAGGAAGAGCGAGCCGGTGCCGCGCGAGTGCAACGCATCCTGACCGATCGTCCGCGATACGTGAATCTGATGGTCCTGCTTCGCATTTTGTGCGAGATCACGGCCACCGTCGTACTCGTGGGCGGCCTGATCGACGTCCTCTCGTTGGGCTGGGCGCTGACCGTCACCGCGGTGATCATGGTTCTCGTCTCGTACGTGGTCATCGGCGTCGGACCGAGAACGCTTGGGCGCCAACATGCGTACTCGATCGCGATGGCAGCGTCTCTGCCACTGCTCTGGATCGGGGTTCTGCTCGGGCCGATCAGTCGCGTCCTGATCCTCGTCGGTAACGCCTTGACCCCGGGTAAAGGCTTCCGCAACGGTCCGTTCGCTTCGGAAATCGAGCTGCGCGAACTCGTGGACATGGCGCAGGAACGCGGCGTCGTGGCCGACGAAGAACGCCGAATGATCCAGTCCGTCTTCGAGCTCGGAGACACGTCGGCGCGCGAGGTGATGGTGCCCCGCACCGACATGGTGTGGATCGAGAACGACAAGAATGCCGGGCAGGCAACGTCGTTGGCGGTTCGGAGTGGTCACTCGCGCTTGCCGGTCATCGGGGAGAACGTCGACGACGTGCTCGGAGTCGTCTATCTCAAGGACCTGGTCAAGCAGACCTACCACCTGCCTGACGGCGGACGAAACGTCAACGTCTGCGACGTCATGCGGCCCGCAGTGTTCGTTCCCGACTCGAAGCCGCTCGACAGCTTGCTGGCCGAGATGCAGCGCGACCGTAACCACATGGCGATCCTCGTCGACGAGTACGGCGGAATCGCCGGGCTGGTCACGATCGAGGACGTCATCGAGGAAATCGTCGGTGAGATCGCCGACGAATACGACGAGGACGAGACGCCGCCGATCGAGGATCTCGGTGACGGAATGTTCCGCGTATCCGCAAGGCTCCCGATCGAAGACCTCGGCGAATTGTTCGATCTCGAACTCGAACTCGACGAGGTCGAAACCGTCGGCGGGCTGATCGGATACGTACTCGGCCGTGTTCCACTTCCCGGTTCCGAAGTGGAGTACGACGGTTTGATCCTGCGCGGCGAGGGAACCAATACGGGCCGGGGACGGGTACGCATCAGCACGGTGTTCGTGCAGCGCATCCCGCGGTCCGAAGACGAAGAGACAGAAGACACCGATGACTGAGCGAGTGTTCAGCGAGGAGCAGTTATGAGCAACAACGAATTCCGGTCAGGCTTCGTGTGTTTCGTGGGTCGACCCAATACGGGTAAGTCCACGCTGACCAACGCGTTGGTCGGCAGCAAGATCGCAATCACGTCCTCGCGCCCGCAGACGACGCGCCACACGATTCGCGGCATCGTTCACCGCGAGCATGCGCAGCTGATCCTGGTGGACACCCCGGGACTGCACAAGCCCCGCACCTTGCTCGGGCAGCGTCTCAACGACCTGGTTCGTGACACCTACTCCGAGGTCGACGTCATCTGCCTGTGCATCCCGGCTGACGAGGCCATCGGGCCCGGCGACCGCTGGATCGTGCAGCAGGTCCGTCAGATGGCGCCCAAGACCAAGCTGGTCGGCATCGTGACCAAGATCGACAAGGTCAGCCGCGACGCCGTCGGCAAGCAGTTGCTCGCGCTGTCCACCCTGCTCGGCCCCGAATCCGAGGTTGTCCCGGTGTCCGCGCAGTCGGGCGAGCAGGTCGAGATCCTGGTCGACGTCCTTGCCGGTCTGATGGACGAGGGCCCGGCCTTCTACCCGGACGGGGAACTGACGGACGAGCCCGAAGAGGTGCTCATGGCCGAACTCATTCGTGAGGCTGCGCTCGAGGGCCTCGGTGAAGAATTGCCGCACTCCTTGGCCGTGGTGATCGAGGAGGTCATCCCGCGTGAGGGTCGCACCGAGAAGCAGGGCGAGATGCTCGACGTCCATGCGTTGCTCTACGTCGAGCGGCCCAGTCAGAAGGGCATCGTCATCGGTAAGGGCGGCGCGCGGCTGCGGGAAGTCGGTACCAGTGCGCGCCTGCAGATCGAGAAGCTGCTCGGTGTGCGGATCTTCCTGGAGTTGCACGTCAAGGTAGCCAAGGATTGGCAGCGCGACCCGAAACAGCTCGGCCGACTGGGCTTCTAGGGCCTCCGGCCCCGTGAGCGGTTAAGGAGTCTAGGGACTGCTTAACCGCTCACAGGGGCCGAAGGACCCTGAGGATCGCCGCGCCGATGTCCTGCTCGTCGACGCCGGTGGCCAGGCGTCGGAGCTGCAGACCGGTGATGACGGCGACGAGAGTGGATGCAATCGACTCCGGATCCGGTATGCCGAGTGCCGTCAAGATCGTGACGGTCAGATCGTCGTATGCGGCAAAGCATTCGACCGCCACCTGATGTAGCTCGTGGTCTCGGCCGGCGGCGATGTACATCTCGAACGGCGCGATCCGCTCGGCGGAGAACGACAGGTCTCGCGTCACCTTCTCGGCAATCGCCGCGGCGTCCTCGACGCTCAGACCTTTGTCGCGGTACTCCTCGGCCAAGGCTCGCAGGCGCGTCGTCTCGTCTGTCACGAAACGAGACAGCGCAGCCCGAAGCATGTCCGACTGGCTCGCGAAGTGATACGTGATCGATCCGAGTGAGACGCCCGCCTGCGCTGCGATGCGCCGGTTGCTCACGCCGGGGATGCCGTCGGTACCGACGACGTGCAGAACGGCATCGAGTATTCGCTCGCGAACGTCGCGGTTACTCATCGATTCACCACCACGGCTCGGGGCGGACCTGATCCCAACGCAGGACCGATTCCAATTGTGAGGCAAGCGAGACCAACAGCGGTTCGGTGTTCTCGTTGCCCATCAACTGCGCACCGATGGGAAGGCCGGCCTTGCTGAATCCGGCCGGCACGTTGACCGAGGGCCAGCCGAGGACGTTCCACGGCCACGCGTACGGGCAGGCGCCGGTCATGACCTTGTCGGTGTCCCAACCACCGATGCCGTCGATGGCGGTCGCCATGATCGGTGGAGTTGCCGTCGTGGGTGCCAGGACGACGTCGTAGGTGTCGAAGATCGCTCCGATCCGCTTTCGCATCCGCGGCTCGGCTGCGCGGGCTGCGCGCAGAGGTGCGCCGCGAAGTAGCTTGCCGTTCTGGGCATTTCCGCGTGTTCGGGCATCGACCAGTGTCGGGTCGGGAACGCGTCCGAGCCAGTCGTGAACTCCGACGAGTGAGCGGGGCAGAAAGTTCAGGCCGAAGATCAGGCCGTACGCGGGATCGTCGACGACGACGTGATGTCCGAGTTCCCGCAGAGTGTCGGCGATCGAATGCACGGCCAGGCGCACTTCCGGATCCAGCTTCACGGGAGTGGCGGTGAACGGATTACGCAGGGAAAGAGCGATTTTCAGCTTTCCGGGGTCGCGTCCCACCGCGTCGCTGACCGTCACCGGTGTCGGCTTGTGGAGATCGCCATCGTGGTTGCCCGCAGCGACGTCGAGCAACAGTGCGGCGTCAGCGACGGTGCGGGCGAGCGGGCCGTTGACCGTGAGGCCGTAGAAAGCTTCGGCGTCGGGCCAGGTGGAGATGCGCCCGCGCTGCGGCTTGATTCCGACGAGGTTGGTCCAGGCCGCGGGTATCCGGATGGAACCGGCGCCGTCGGAACCTATTCCGGCGCTGACCAATCCGGCCGCGACAGCCGCGGCGGTGCCGCCCGACGATCCTCCGGGGGTGTGGTGACGCGACCACGGATTGCGTGTGTAACCGAAGGCGGAGCCGCTCGTGAGCGGCCACTGGCCCAGTTCAGGGCTGTTGGTCTTGCCTACGATCACTGCGCCGGCGTCTCGGAGGCGTCGAATCATCTCCGAGTCTTCGGTCTTGGCCGGGAAATCGCCAGGGCAACCGAAGGCGGTGGGTTCGCCGGTGATGTCGACATCGTCCTTCACTGCGATCGGCACACCGAGTAGCGGTAGGCGCTCACCGAGCGCGAGACGTCTGTCGGCCTCGGCGGCTTCCTCGAGTGCCTTCTCTCGCCGGACGATCTTGAACGCATTGAGATGAGGCTGAGTTGCGTCGATCCGGTCCAGCGTTGCCTCGGTCGCCGCGACGGACGAGGTGACGCCCGAAGCCAGACTCGCAACCTGGTCGACGAGACCGGGGGCGAGATCGTGGTCGGTTCGAGAAGTCATCGGTTTCCCTTCGCAAAAAACTGTTCGTTCGAACGAACAGTAACTTGTTTCAGTATTAGGCACGTTCGGTTCCGCGTCAAGATCGCGTCAAGACGCCAGGTCGGTGCGTAAGTGGATCGTCAGAGAGGCGGTATTCGCCCGAATCGAGGTCGAAGCTGAGAGAGCGCACCCGGTCGAGGCGACCGAGCGTCATGGCTGCGATGCACAGCAGCACGGCAAAAGATTTCGAAGAGGGAAGCTCATGGCCGATCTGGCCTACGTTGCTCTGATTCTCGGCGGTTTTCTCGTGTGCGCGCTCGTGCTGCGCGCCCTACAGGCGAGCGCTCCCAAATGACGGTTGCCGGCGTGGTCAGCGTGGTTCTGATCGCCGTCGCCGCGGCATTGGTCATTTATCTGCTTGTTGCACTCGTAGATCCTGAGAGGTTCTGATGTCGCCCGCTCTTGCAGCCGGCCTGCAGATCGCTTTTGTCCTCGTCGTTCTGGCCATCGCCTACGTTCCGGTGGGTGACTACATGGCGCGTGTCTACTCGTCGACGCGAGACCTGCGCGTCGAGAGTGTGATCTACCGCGTCGGCCGGATCGACTCTCGCGCCGAGCAGACGTGGTACGGCTACGCCGCAAGCGTTCTCGGATTCTCGCTGGCGAGCGCCTTGTTCTTGTACTTCCTCCAACGGATCCAGGGTGTGCTGCCGCTGAACGACGGACTGTCAGGTGTCAGCCCCGCCGTTGCCTTCAACACCGCGATTTCCTTTGTGGCGAACACGAACTGGCAGTCGTACACGCCGGAAACCACGATGAGCAACTTCGTTCAGCCCGTCGGTCTGGCGGTGCAGAACTTCGTCTCGGCTGCAGTGGGCATGGCAGTGGCAATCGCGTTGGTGCGTGGCTTCATCCGTGTGGCCAGAGGCGGTGAGATCGGCAACTTCTGGGTCGATCTGACGCGTGGTTCTCTGCGCATCCTCCTGCCCTTCTCCTTCGTGATCGCGCTGATCCTGTTGAGCCAGGGAGTGATCCAGTCCTTCCACAGCGGTTTCGCCTCCACCGGCCTCGACGGCAATGCGGTGACCAATGCACTTGCTCCCGTCGCGTCCCAGGAAGCGATCAAGGAACTCGGCACCAACGGTGGCGGGATCTTGGCTGCCAACTCGGCGCACCCGTTCGAGAATCCCACCCCGGTGAGCAATATCGTCGAGATCCTGGCGATACTGCTGATCCCGGTTTGCCTCACCCGGACATTCGGAACCCTGGTCGGTGACCGTCGGCAAGGCCTCACCCTGCTGGCAGTGATGGGAATCCTGTGGAGCGGACTGCTCGCGGTGACGCTGGCGGCCGAATCCGGTGCCCGCGGTGTCGCTGCCACTGCGGCCGGTTCGATGATGGAAGGCAAGGAAGTTCGCTTCGGAATCCCCGGATCGGCATTGTTCGCGGTGGCGACAACGGGAACGTCGACGGGTGCGGTGAACTCGGCCCACGACAGCATGTCGCCCCTCGGCGGCGGAGCGGTCCTGCTCAACATGTTGCTCGGCGAAATCGCTCCGGGCGGAGTGGGAACCGGCCTCTACGGGATTCTTGTGCTGGCACTGATCGCAGTGTTCGTCGGCGGATTGTTGGTCGGTCGCACCCCCGAATACCTCGGCAAGAAGTTGGGCCGCCGTGAGATCACTCTGGCGGCGCTGTCGATCCTGGTCATGCCCGCGCTGGTCTTGATCGGTACCGCCATCACAGTCATCCTCGGTTCGACCACCGGTTATCAAGGCAATGGGGGAGATCCGGGCACGCCGGGATCGATCCACGGGTTCAGCGAGGTGCTCTACGCCTTCGCTTCCGCCTCGAACAACAACGGCAGCGCGTTCGGCGGTCTGACGGTCACCAGCGACTGGTTCCAGTCGTCTCTCGGAATCTGCATGCTCCTGGGCCGATTCCTGCCGATCATCTTCGTTCTCGCTTTGGCCGGTGCGCTGGCCTCGCAGAAGAAGGTGGCGCCGACGGCCGGCACCCTCCCGACATCCGGACCGATGTTCACCGGTTTGTTGACCGGCACCGTCGTTCTTGTTGCTGCACTTACATTCTTCCCGGCCCTCGCGCTGGGCCCGCTAGCGGAGGCTCTTCAATGACCGTGCGTATCAGTGAGAAACCCGTGGTGGCGCAAGACGCTGCCGACAAGGTTGATCCAGGGCAGTCCCGTCAAGTAAACGCAGGCGTTTTCAACCCGCGGCAGATGATCACCGCGTTGCCGGGGGCCGTGCGCAAACTCGACCCACGCCACCTCGCCCGCAACCCGGTCATGTTCGTGGTGTTCGTCGGTTCCGTCATCACCACCGTCATGGCGATCGCCGATCCCTCGGTGTTCTCCTGGGTGATCACCCTGTGGCTCTGGTTCACGGTGATCTTCGCGAACCTCGCCGAATCCGTGGCCGAAGGGCGAGGCAAGGCGCAGGCGGCGAGCCTGCGAAAGGTGAAGCAGGACACCACAGCACATCGGATCACGATGAGCGGTGCGATCGAATCGGTGTCGGGCACCGAACTGGTGGTCGGCGATCGGGTGATAGTGGTTGCCGGTGAGGTCATCCCCGGCGACGGCGACGTGGTCGAAGGTATTGCGTCCGTAGACGAATCGGCGATCACCGGTGAATCCGCGCCGGTAGTCCGTGAATCCGGTGGCGACCGCTGCGCTGTCACCGGTGGTACGACGGTTCTCTCCGATCGCATCGTCGTGGAAATCACCGCGGCACCGGGTAGTTCGTTCGTGGACCGGATGATCGCGCTCGTCGAGGGTGCCTCGCGACAGAAGACACCCAACGAGATTGCGCTCAACATCCTGCTTGCGTCGTTGACTGTCATCTTCCTCCTCGCCGTCGTAGCCATCGGCCCGATGGGCTTGTACGCAGGGCACGAACAGGATCCGATCAAGCTGATCGCACTTCTCGTCTGCCTGATCCCGACGACCATCGGCGCGCTGCTCTCGGCGATCGGTATCGCAGGGATGGACCGCCTCGTCCAGCGCAACGTTCTCGCGATGTCGGGGCGCGCGGTGGAAGCTGCGGGCGACATCGACACCCTGTTGATGGACAAGACCGGAACCATCACCTTCGGTAACCGCCGGGCCACCGCGCTCCATCCGGCGCCAGGTGTATCCGCCGACGATCTGGCTGCGGCGGCACGCTTGTCGAGCCTGGCCGACGGAACTCCCGAGGGACGGAGCATCGTCGAGTTGTGCGCTGCGGAGTTCGGTCTCGCTGCCGAGCCCACGCTGGACGAGGAACGCGCAGAGTTCGTTCCGTTCACGGCACAAACACGGATGAGCGGACTCGACCACTCCGGACGCCAAATCCGAAAGGGCGCAGCAGATGCGGTGATGAACTGGGTCGTCAGCGGCGGTGGACACGCAGAGACCGCGGTGACCGACACCGTGAACGACATCGCCCAAGCCGGCGGTACACCGCTGGTTGTAGCCGTCAAGCACAGCGAAAGCACCTCGATACTCGGCGTCATCGCATTGTCGGATGTCGTCAAGCCGGGAATGGCCGACAGGTTCGCCGAACTCCGGGCGATGGGTATTCGCACGATCATGATCACCGGCGACAATCCGTTGACCGCAAAGGCGATTGCCGACCAGGCCGGCGTCGACGACTTCATGGCGGAGGCCACGCCGGAGGACAAGCTGGCCCTGATTCGGAAGGAACAGGAAGGCGGGCGCCTCGTCGCGATGACCGGTGACGGGACCAATGACGCTCCCGCCCTTGCCCAGGCGGACGTCGGCGTCGCGATGAACACGGGAACCTCGGCAGCCAAAGAGGCCGGAAACATGGTCGATCTCGATTCCGACCCCACCAAGCTGATCGAGGTAGTCGAGATCGGCAAGCAACTGCTGATCACCCGCGGCGCGTTGACCACCTTCTCGTTGGCGAACGATCTCGCGAAGTATTTCGCAATCCTGCCTGCATTGTTCAGCGGCATCTACCCGCAACTGGACGCGTTGAACATCATGCGGCTCGCCACCCCCGAATCGGCGATCGTCTCGGCCGTGATTTTCAACGCCCTGGTAATCATCGGGTTGATTCCGTTGGCACTCAAAGGTGTTCGATACCGACCGTCGACGGCGTCGCAGTTGCTCGGACGCAACCTGCTCGTCTACGGGCTCGGCGGCGTGATCACACCGTTCGTCGGTATCTGGCTGATCGATCTCGTCGTACGTTTGATTCCTGGAATTGGGTGACCTGACATGCGTTTCACTATCGGTTTTGCCAAACAGGTGTGGGCGGGCCTGCTCGTATTGCTCGCGCTCACCGTCGTTCTCGGTGTGATCTACCCCGCTGCGGTCTGGGGTGTCAGTCGGATCAGCTCCGGATCTGCCGAAGGCTCACCGGTCACCGATGCCGCCGGTTGCGTGGTCGGCAGTACCTGGGTGGGTGTAGATCCACAGGTTGCCGAAGGGCAGCAGGACCCGTTCTTCCACAACCGTGTAGTCGGATCGGTATCGGACGAGGATCCTTTTGCCACCGGTGATCCCGCTGCGGCATTGCCGTCCAACCAGGGGCCGAGCAGCGAAGTTCTGGCCGGATTCGTCATCGAACGTCGGGCCGCCATCGCGGCCCGTGAGGGCGTCGACCCGGCATCGGTTCCCGTCGACGCGGTCACCGGTTCGGGATCGGGTATCGATCCCCACATCAGTCCGGCGTACGCCGAATTGCAGGTCGCGAGGGTGGCGGCGAACAACGGCATCTCGGAAGAGAAGGTGCGGGATCTGGTGGCCGAGCACACCGACGGCAGACAACTCGGATTTCTCGGGGTCGAGCGAGTCAACGTCCTCGAATTGAATCTGGCACTCGGATTGACGGCACCTACGTGTGCTACGCCGACGACTGGTGGATGATTGTCACGTGAGTTCTTCGGAGAAGGTCGGTCAATCTTTCGGTAGGGCACGCAAACGTGGTGAATTGCGTATCTACCTCGGCGCTGCTCCCGGCGTCGGAAAGACCTTCGCGATGCTCGGTGAAGCTCATCGGCGTCGAGATCGGGGCTGTGACGTGGTCGCGGCCGTCGTGGAGACACACGGCCGCGCCCGCACTGCGGCGCAGATCGGGGACCTCGAGATCGTGCCGCCCAAGCTGGTGGACTATCGCGGAACTCGGATGCCGGAACTGGACGTCGAGGCCGTGTTGGCTCGGCGTCCAGCCCTGGTCCTGGTGGACGAGTTGGCGCACACCAACACCCCGGGAAGCAAGAATCACAAGCGCTGGCAGGACGTACAGGAACTGCTCGAAGCCGGGATCGACGTCCTGTCCACGGTCAACGTCCAGCACCTCGAAAGCCTCAACGACGTTGTCGCACACATCACCGGCGTTGTGCAGCAGGAGACGGTTCCGGATGCGATAGTACGGAGTGCGGCGCAGGTCGAGTTGGTGGACATCACCCCGGAAGCGCTGCGTCGCAGACTTTCTCACGGAAATGTGTATTCACCGGAACGTGTCGATGCGGCCCTGGGCAATTACTTCAGACGCGGAAACCTCACGGCGCTACGCGAACTGGCTCTGCTGTGGGTGGCCGATCAGGTGGACGCCGCACTGGCGAAATACCGGGCCGAGAACAAGATCACCGATACCTGGGAAGCGCGCGAGCGTGTCGTCGTTGCCGTGACCGGGGGACCGGAGTCGGAAACCCTGGTACGACGCGCATCTCGAATCGCGTCGAAGTCGAGCGCCGAGCTGATGGTGGTCCACGTCGTGCGCGGTGACGGACTCACCGGGGTCTCGGCCCCGGAGATGGGCAAGGTGCGTGCATTGGCCGTCGGGGTCGGCGCCACACTCCACACCGTCGTCGGCGACGACGTACCGTCGACGCTCCTCGAGTTCGCGCGTGAGGAGAACGCCACACAGTTGGTGCTGGGAACGTCGCGGCGTTCCCGCCTGGCTCGCATTCTCGACGAGGGGATCGGTGCTGCGGTGGTTCAGCAGTCCGGTGGTATCGACGTTCACATGGTCACGCATGAGGAAGCGACGGCGCGACGACGCATTTCGGTGTTGGGGCGCTCGGAGCGTCGTGTCCTGTCGTGGATTGCGGCGATCGTCGTGCCTTCGCTCGCGGCCGCGATCATGGGGCTCGTCGACCGAATCTCCGGGGTCAACGGCGAGAACGCATTGTTCTTCGTCGTAGTCGTGCTGGTTGCGCTCCTCGGCGGCGTCGGCCCGGCGATATTGTCGGCACTGATTTCGGGTCTGCTGCTCAATTACTTCTTCACCGATCCTCGGTACAGCTTCACTATTGCCGAGCCGGACAACTTCATCACCACCGTCGTGCTGCTGATTGTGGCTGTGGCAGTTGCCGTTCTGGTCGATGCAGCGGCAAAGCGCGCACGAGAGGCGAAGCGCGCCTCCGAGGAAGCCGAACTGCTCACACTGTTCGCGGGATCAGTTCTCCGCGGAGCCGACCTCTCGACACTTCTGGCGAAGGCACTCGAAATCTATCGCCAGCAAGGGGTTTCCGTCATTCATCACGACGACGGAGTCATCGCTGCCGTGGGTACGCAGCCGCCAACCACGGACGACGAAGCCGATACGGTCTGTGAGGTCAACGACGGGGAATATGCGCTGTTGCTGACTGGGCCGGATCTGAGTGCGCGGGATCGACGGGTGCTGACGGTGGTGGCTCACCAAGCAGTCGGGATGATCCGCCAGGAGAAACTGACAGTCGAGGCGAGCAAGGCTGCCGCGCTCACCGAGGCCGATCAACTGCGTCGAGCCCTGCTGTCAGCGGTAAGCCATGACCTGCGAACGCCTCTCGCCGGAGTGAAGGCGGCGGTGTCGAGTCTGCGCAGCGACGACATCGAGTTCTCGCCCGAGGACACCGCCGAACTACTCGCGACCATCGAGGAGTCGGCGGATCAGTTGACGGCACTGGTCGGGAACTTGCTCGACTCGTCCCGCCTTGCTGCCGGCGTGGTGAAACCCACGCTGAGGCCGGTGTATCTGGACGAGGTGGTTCACCGTGCATTGCTGGGTCTGGGCATCGGTGGACGCTCCGATTCGCGGGCTCGAAGCGTAGTCGTCGACGTGGGTACCGTTGCAGTGCAAGCAGATCAAGGTCTGCTCGAACGGGTGATTGCGAACATCGTCGACAACGCTCTGCGCTACGGGGGAGAAACCCCGGTGCGAGTCGGGGCGGCGCAACTCGGTGATCGTGTGGTGATCAGTGTTGCCGATACGGGCCCGGGTGTTCCGCGAGGTGAGGCCGAAACGATGTTCCAGCCGTTCCAACGGATGGGAGATCGCGACAACACCGGCGGAGTGGGCCTCGGGCTTTCCGTGGTGCGCGGATTCGTCGACGCAATGGGCGGAACGGTCAGCGCCACAGACACACCCGGTGGGGGATTGACGATGATCGTGGAGTTGGCTGCGGCCGGTACGAATGGGAATGGATCATGAGTCGAATCCTGGTGGTGGACGACGAACCGCAGATTCTGCGAGCTCTGCGTATCAATCTTTCGGTGCGCGGGTATGAGGTGGTGACCGCGTCGACCGGCGCCGGCGCACTGCGGGCTGCTGCCGAGCGTCCACCGGACGTCGTGGTACTCGATCTCGGACTGCCGGACATGGACGGCACCGAAGTGCTTGCCGGCCTGCGTGGCTGGTGCACGGCGCCGGTCATCGTGCTCTCGGCGCGCACCGACTCCGCGGACAAGGTGGAGGCGCTCGACGCCGGTGCTGACGACTACGTCACCAAGCCCTTCGGGATGGACGAGTTTCTGGCCCGCGTGCGCGCTGCGGCGAGGCGGGGAACCTCCGCGGCGGACACTTCGGAACCGTCGGTCGAGACTGCGTCCTTCACTGTGGACTTGGCTGCCAAAACAGTGAGTCGGCGCGGTGAACAGGTGCACCTGACGCCGACCGAGTGGGGCATGCTCGAGATGCTTGTGCGCAACCGCGGAAAGCTGGTCGGGCAGAAGGAATTGCTTCGGGAGGTGTGGGGACCGGCGTATGACACCGAAACCCACTATCTGCGTGTCTACCTTGCTCAGCTTCGTCGCAAACTCGAAGACGACCCGGCCAACCCCAAACATCTGATCACCGAGGCGGGGATGGGTTATCGATTCGTGGTGTGAGAAGCCAGGTCAGAGCACAACTACTAATTTGCCACGTGCCGTACCGGCTTCCATCTTGGCATGTGCTCGCGCGATGTCCTCGAACGCGAACACCTCGTCGATCGGTACCACCGCCTCGCCTGACGCCACAGCGGAGAGGAAGTCTTGCAGGACGTCTGCAGTCAGGTCGGACGCGTCCCCACCGTACGAGGTCAATCGCACTCCGCGTGGAATGTAGTCGATCGGATAAAAGTCTTTGACTGTCCACTCGTTGGACAGCATGCCCGTGAAACACACGGTGCCGTGAACGCGGGTCGCGCGCAACGTGTCGGGAAGTGTTGGTGTTCCGACCAATTCGAGGGCCAGATCAACACCGCCCGGAAGGATGTCTCGAACCTGGCCGGCTACAGCACCGTGGTCGACGATAACGTTGTCAAACCCGATCGCGGTCAACGACGATGCTTTGCTCGCATCTCGGGTCGTCGCAAGGACAGTGAGTCCCCACTGCTTCGCCAGGACTGCGGTTGCCATGCCGACTGAGGAGGTTCCTCCCCGGATCAACAGGGATTGACCGGATTTCGCGTCCAGTCCTACCGTTAGCGAGCCGTAGGACGTCTGCAGCATCTCTGGAACAGCTCCCACTGTCGACCAGTCCAGTTCGCTCGAGAAGGGAACGACCTGACTGAGGGGAACGCACGTGTACTCGGCGTATCCGCCGTCGAACGTCCTCCCCATCCCGCCCATCATGGCGGCGACCTGCTGTCCTTCGGCCAACTCCCCGCCGGGGCAGTTCACCACTTCACCGACGGCCTCGATGCCAGGCACCCGCGGGAATGTCACGCCGTCGGCGAGGCCGAGTCGGGTGTGGAGTTCGGATCGATTGAGACCGAAGGCCTTCACCCGGATCAGCACCCACCCGGTGACCGGCACCGGTATCGGAATCTCCTTGATCGTCAACGCTTCTGGCGGACCGGGGGCGTCGAGCACGATTGCCCGCATTGTGGCAGTCATGATTTCTCCTTCGTGGCGGGTGTCAGTCGACGGTTGACCTCGCGGAGCGTGGCCAGTGCGGCGCCGAACCGATCGAGAGCCTCGGGTGTCAGGGCGGAACCGAGACGGCGTTCCAGTTCGTCGTCGAACGTGGCCTTCGCCCGCCCCAACAGTGCATTGCCCTCGGGGGTCAACTCGATGAGTGAGGATCGTTTGTCGGCGGGATTGGATTGTCGACGGCAGTGGCCCGAGGACTCGATCCGATCCACCAACTTGCTGGTGCCGCCGACGGTGATCGCGAGTGCTTCGGCGATGTCGAAGACCCGGCAGGAACCGAGTCTGCCGATGATCTGCATCGGCTCGAATCGGCTCAGCGGCAGGTCGTGCTCGGTTCGGAGTTTCTGGTCGATGGCCGTCCACAATTCGGTTTCGAAGCGGACGAGGTTGTCGAAGTGGCTGCTCAGGTCCGACCTCGTCATAACCAGACCCCGATTCGATATGAATTCCGTGGAATCATTTTTTCACCGTACGCCTGATTCACTATAAATTCCATGGAATCTATTTGCGGGCTTCCGCTTTGTCGGCAGGGCATGGGAACATATGTTCGTGTCGCACGAACCGTTCGAGCAAGAAACGCCAGGTGATCACCCTGGCGCTACTCGTTCTGGCGCTACTCGTTCTGACGGCAGTCGGCCTCCGGGTGACGCAACGATCCTGCACGCGGACCTCGATTCGTTCTACGCATCAGTCGAGCAGCGCGACGACCCGACTCTGGCGGGTAGGCCTGTCATCGTGGGCGGTGGCGTGGTCCTGGTGGCAAGCTACGAGGCCAAGGCCTTCGGGGTTCGAACTGCGATGAGCGGTGGTCAGGCCCGCTCCCTGTGTCCCCAGGCGATAGTCGTTCCTCCACGAATGTCCGCATACTCGCAAGCGAGCAAAGACGTGTTCGACGTCTTTCATGACACGTCGCCGCTGGTCGAGGGAATTTCGATCGACGAAGCGTTCCTCGAGGTCGGGGGATTGGCCCGGATCGTCGGCACGCCATTGCAGATCGGTGCGAACCTCAGGCGTGACGTCGCCGAGCAGGTCGGACTACCGATCACGGTCGGCATCGCCCGCACCAAGTTCCTGGCAAAGGTCGCGAGCGCGTTCGCGAAACCCGACGGATTGCTGCGGGTGCCACCAGAGGGCGAAACCGAATTCCTGCATCCGTTGCCCGTCGAGAAGCTGTGGGGCGTCGGCAAGATCACCGCCCAGAAGTTGCGAAACTTCGACATCGTGACGGTGGGCGACATTGCTCGGCACGACGAATCCTCGATAGTGTCGATTCTCGGGGGCGGCGCCGGCCGGCATCTCTACGCGCTCTCGCACAACCGAGATCCGCGCCCGGTCCGGGCCTATCGCGGCCGTAGTTCGATGGGCGCGCAGCATGCGCTCGGTCGCGGACCCCATCCCCGCACAGAACTCGATGCGTCGTTGATGTCGCTGGTCGACCGTGTCAGTCGACGGATGCGCTCGGCGGAGCGGACGGGGCGCACGGTCACGCTCCGACTCCGCTTCGCCGATTTCACGCGGGCTACTCGATCTCACACGCTGCGCCGGTCCACGGCCGACACAGCGGAACTGCTGAACGCCTCGATGGTGCTGCTGGACGAAGCGATACCGCTGATCGCGGACAAGGGCATCACGTTGATCGGTGTGGCAGTCTCCAACCTGGATCGGGACGGCGCCGAACAACTCGAATTGCCCTTCGACGGTCCAGGATTCGCGGGTCCGGACACTGCCGCCCTCGACTCGGCGATGGATAGCGTCCGGAAGAAGTTCGGCTCCGCAGCCCTCACGAGGGGAGTCCTTCTGGGGCGCGACCCGGATCTGTCGGTGCCGTTGCTTCCGGACTAGGTGAGATTTTCTCGCAGAGTTGCTCCGTCGTACTCGCGACGGAACAACCCACGAGCCTGCAATGCCGGAATCACGTGATCGACAAAATCTTCCAGACCGTGGGGATAGGTCGGTGGCATCAGATTGAAGCCGTCGGCGCCGCGGCCGTTCAACCAGGCTTCCATTTCGTCGGCGATGGATTCGGGTGTTCCGATCATTGTTGCGTGTCCGCCACCGGCAGCCAATGTTCCGAGGAGCTCACGCACTGTCGGTGAATCCTTCTCGACGATCCGCAGAATCGTTGCGTAGCGTCCCTGCGGCCCGGTGAATGCCTCGAGCGGCGGTAGTGGGGGGACAGGACCGTCGAGATCCCAGTTTTCGCAGTTCTGTCCGGTGAACAACGACAGTTGGCGTATCGACTGTTCAGTGGGCAGAAGGCGGTCCAATTCGGCCTTCTTCGCCCGCGCTTCGGCGACCGTGCTGCCGACGTAGGTGACCAGGCCCGGCATGACCGCGACGGCGGCGGAATCCCTGCCGGCGCGTTCGATTCTCGATTTCACGTCCGCGTAGTACTTCTGCGCGCTGGGGAGGTCGTAGGCAACCGAATAGATTGCTTCGGCGCGCCGCGCCGCCAGATCGCGACCCTGCTCGGACGCCCCGGCCTGGAACAACACCGGCCTACCCTGCGGGGATCGCGGAACCGTCAACGGGCCGTCCACCCGAAAATGCTTGCCGTCGTGATTGATTCGAGAAATCTCGCCGGCGTCGGCGAAACGCCCGCCGCGGTCGAGGATCAGAGCGTCTTCCGACCATGAATCCCACAGTGCGAGGGCTACTTCGACAAATTCGTCGGCTCGTTCATATCTGGACGCGTGGTCCGGCATCGCCTCCAGTCCGTGGTTGCGCGCTTCCTGGTCGAACATCGAGGTCACGACGTTCCAGCCGGCCCGGCCGCCGCTGATGTGGTCGAGTGATGCCAACAGCCGCGCCGCGTGAAACGGCGTGTAGAAAGTCGTGGAAATGGTGGTGACGAGACCGATGTTCGTTGTCGCCCGCGCCATGGCAGTCAATGCGGTGATCGGCTCGAGAAACCACGACGCACCCGACTCGGGTTCGCGAACACTGTGACCGTCAGCGAAGAAGACGGCGTCCAGCTTTCCGCGTTCGGCGATCTGGGCGAGCGACTCGTAATACGTGATGTCGCCGAGACTTTCGACCGGTGAGTCGCGATGACGCCATGCCGCACTGTGATGTCCGCACCCGAGCAGGAACGCACCTATCCGTAATTGTGCGCCCATCAGTTCTTGACGAGTCCGCCGTCGACAACCAGGTTCTGGCCGGTCACGGCCCGCGACCAGGGCGAGGCGAAGAACAGTGCGGCGTCGGCGAATTCGTCCGGTGTCGTGACCCGGCGCAGGGGAGTGCTTGCCGCGATCATGTCGAATACCGCTTCTGGCGTCGCGGCACTCGCGTCCGTGGTGCGGAGCAAGCCGCCGGAGACCATGTTGACGGTGATCCCGTCCGGACCGAGGTCCGCGGACAATGTCCGCGTCAGTGCCAGCAGTGCGGCTTTGGCGGCGGTGTAGTCGTGGTACGGAACTACCGGATTCTGGACCAGATTGGTTCCGACAGTGATGATTCGGCCGAACCCGAGTTCTCGCATGCCGGAGAGTGCTGCCTGGGTGGTGTTGAGTGTCCCGGCGACAGCTCCGCGTAGTTGGGAGTCGAAGTCGGCCCAGGTGATCGTGTCCGCGTTCGGCCGGGCGTCACCGTTGAACGAGAAGTCGACAAGTGCATTGTCGACCACGGTCGAGATCGGTGCCTCGAATCGCTCGAGTGCAGCGGCGAACAACTGATCGACGGAGCTGCGGTCCGTCACGTCCGCCTGGACTGCGAAGGTGCGATCCCTGCCCAGTTCGGCGACCAGGGCCTCGGCGGCATCACGGCTCTTGTTGTAGTTCACGATCACCCGGGCGCCTGAGCGGGAGAATGCTCGGCTCAGTGCGGCTCCGAGCCCGCGGGCACCACCGGTGATCAGGACGATCTGCTCGCTGAGTTCGAGAGCGCGCTGAAATTGCTGTTCGGTCATGTCGACATCCCTCCGCCAGTGCTAACTGGTCAGGTTCATCGGGTCTGATCTCAGCCGACTTTTTCGGCACCCCGTGTCGCCGTCCATCAGACCACGAGAGGTGAACCCACCTGAACGCCGGGTGCGTGGTAATTGCCGGCGCGATGAGTTTTCGATCGCCGGGGAGTCGTTATTGGCAAGCGAAGTGGCAACCGGCCGCTCGCCTTCGCCCCGGGAGATTCCGATGACTACCCAGCCTGCCCACCACGACACCCTTTCCGGTGATGCAACACGAACGGCACCTTCGGGGACCGCGCGCAAGGTCGGATACGTCCTGAGTGGTCTGTTCGTACTTTTCATGCTGTTCGACGGCATCATCCACATCCTCAATCTCCAGACGGTCAAGGACGCCTCGGCCGAACTGGGGCTGCCCGACTCTCTTGCCCTGACAGCCGGGGTCGTGCAGTTGATCTGCCTTGCGCTGTACGTGATTCCGCGAACGTCCGTACTCGGCGCGATTCTGCTCACCGGTTACCTGGGTGGCGCTGTGTTGACCAACCTACGAGCTGAACAGCCTCTGGTGAGCACCACATTGTTTGCCGTCTACGCCGGAATCGTGATGTGGGCTGGACTGTATCTCCGAGATGAGAAGGTTCGCGAGATCATTCCACTCCGTCGGGCCTGAAATCAGGCCATCGAAGGGGTTGCGTGGGACGCGGTGTCCCATTATGTTTGACCTCATTCAAGTCCGTCGACTGCAATCGGCGGACTGGCCGTGAGGAGACACCGATGGCTCGGTCAGCGTCGATCGAAGTGGAACTGCCGTACCACGAGGTACTGCAGACTTTGTCCGAGGGCTCCGTGGCCCGCAGTTTTGATCCCTACCTCGACATCGACTGGGATTCACCAGAGTTCGCGATCGATCCACATGATCCGAGATGGGTGCTCTCGTCCGTCTCGGACCCCCTCGGCGCGACGCAGTGGTACCAGGAGCAGTCCCTGCAACGTCGAATCGCGATGGGAATGTGGCGTCAGGCCAACGTGACCAAGGTGGGTTCGGCGTTCGAGAGCATCTTGATCCGGGGAATGCTGCAGTACATCATGGCGCTTCCCAATCAGTCACCCGAGTTCCGGTACTGCCTGCACGAGATGACCGAAGAGTGCAATCACATCCAGATGTTCCAGGAACTCGTCAATCGTATGGACATCGACGTGCCGGGTATGCGTCCGATGTTCCGGCGACTCTCGCCCATCATCGGAGTGCTGGGTGCCAAGTTCCCGGTCATCTTCTTCATCGGCATTCTTGCCGGAGAAGAGCCGATCGACCACTTCCAGAAGGACTTAATCCGCGAAGGTAAGGACACCCCGCCGGCGATGCTCCGCACCATGGAGATTCACATCGCCGAAGAAGCGAGACATATTTCGTTTGCGCACGAGTTCCTGCGCAATCACGTTCCCAGGCTCAGTCGTACCAGTCGGGCAATGACGTCGGTAGCCTTCCCCGGCGCGATGCGTTGGCTCGCAGGCGAAATCATGTCACCGCCCAAGGAATTCGCCGAAGAATTCGGCATTCCCGAAGACGTGATGGCGAGTGCTTTCTGGGGCAGCCCGCATTCCCGCCGAATTCTGGGGAACTACTTCGGTGAAATGCGGTCCCTGGCAGACGAACTCGGTCTCATGAACCCCGTGTCGAAGCGGGCGTGGCGAAGGCTGGGCATCGACGGCGACTACGCACGCTATCGCGGCGAGCCGAAGCGCTCCGACAAAACACGGATCTAGTCAGGCGGCCCGGATCTAGTCAGGCGGCCCGGATCTAGTCAGGTAGCGAGGACTGGCCGTCGGCGGACACCAGTTCAGCGATGAGCGTGGACAATTCGACGTGGGGATCGATCGTGAGCCCGCTCGAGCGGGCAACGCCGTCGAACATGTACCAGGTGTATTTCGCGAGGTCGGCGACGATCTCTGCGCGGCTCGGTTTCGGATCAGTGCTTCGGACCCAGTGAGTGAGCGTGCCCTCGACCATCGTCACCACTGCGAACGGTAGTGAATCGAAGGGCGACGAATCGATCCCCACGGATCGGCCGACTTCGGTGATGGTGGCCAGGGCCGAGTCGGCGATTGTCGCCTTCAGACTGCTGATCGCGTCGATGCTCTCGTCGTCGTAGTCGGTGGGGCCGGTACCCATGAACTCGTGAATACGAGGATGCTCGGTGATCCACTCGGCGACGGCGCTGATGGTGCGAGTCAGGATCTCGTCGAGAGTGCCCACCGAAATGCTCATCGACGCATCCAGGGCAGCGGCAAATTGGCCGAGCACAAACGCTCGGACTCGTCGATCGAGGTCGTCCCGGCCGCTGAATTGCCGGTATACCACCGACTTGGCGAGACCGGCCCGGTCGGCGATCTGCTGAACGGACACCTCGGCACCTGCTGCCCGCTCTTCGATCAGTTCGACAGCGGAGGTGAGTATCCGTTTCTGACGCTCGGAGTTGTGCCGCTCCCACCGAGCTTCGCGACCGGTCAACTCCGCAGTGGCAGGTTGCGCAATTGCGTCGCTCGGCATCGGGTCAGTCTATCCGGACACCACCCGGCTCGGGATCAGGCGCGGCATCGCACATTCTCGTCGGCACAACGTGGGACACTGGTCGAGTGAGGTTGTATCGAGACACGGCGGTGGTGCTGCGCCTGCACAAACTGGGCGAAGCCGACCACATCGTCACGTTGCTCACCCGTCAGTTCGGGTTGGTGCGTGCCGTGGCCAAAGGTGTCCGCCGGACAACCTCCAAATTCGGCGCCAGACTCGAACCGTTTGCTCACATCGACGTACAGCTTCTCCCCGGCAAGAATCTCGACATCATCACCCAGGTGCAGACGGTCGATGCGTTCGCCACCGACATCGTCGACGACTACAGCCGGTACACGACGGCGTGCGCGGTACTCGAAACTGCCGAGCGGTTGGCCGGTGAGGAACGTGCGCCGGCCCCGCAGCTTCAGCGATTGACGGTTGGCGCACTGCGCGCGATCGCCGAGCAGGCACGACCGGTCGAGTTCGTGCTCGACGCGTTCTTGTTGCGAGCCATGGGCTATGCGGGTTGGGCACCTGCCCTCGAAGAGTGTGCGCGCTGCAGCGCTCCTGGACCGCACCGGGCATTTCACGTCGCCGCAGGTGGAGCCGTGTGTACCTATTGCCGCCCGGCGGGTGCTGCGACGCCGTCACCCGGAGTGCTCGACTTGATGGAAGCCCTGCTCCGAGGAGAGTGGGAGGGTACCGATTCGGCGCCCGCGACTCTGCGGACGCAAGCCAGCGGACTGGTCGCGGCACACCTGCAGTGGCATCTCGAGCGCCAATTGCGGACGTTGCCGCTGATCGAGCGTTCAAGGCCGCATGCAGCCGTCGAGGTCGACTTGCCCGTGAGGCAGGATGGAACCCGTGATTCGACGACGCGAACCGCGAACTCCGCTTGATTCTGCTGCTGAACGGGTGATCCGGCCACCGGACCCACATCCGTCCGGGGCGACCCCGCCCATCCTGCAAACCGAACTCATCCCGCGCCACGTCGCGTTGGTGATGGACGGCAACGGTCGGTGGGCTCAAGAGCGCGGTTTGCCGCGAACCGCCGGGCACGAACGCGGCGAAGCTGTCCTGATGGACACGGTGTGCGGTTGCATCGAGATGGGCGTCGAGTGGCTCTCCGCCTACGCCTTCTCCACCGAGAACTGGAAGCGCAGTCCCGACGAAGTTCGATTCCTCATGGGCTTCAACCGTGACGTCATCCGTCGCCGACGCGACGAGATGAACGAAATGGGTGTGCGTGTTCGGTGGGCCGGTCGTAAACCGCGCCTGTGGGCGAGTGTGATCAAGGAACTCGAGATCGCCGAAGAACTGACCAAGAACAACACCGTCATGAACTTGACCATGTGCGTGAATTACGGCGGCCGGGCCGAAATTGCCGATGCGGTAAAGGAAATCGCGAAGCGCGTCGCCGCCGGCGAGATCAATCCGGACAAGATCACCGAGGCGACGGTGGCCAAGTACCTCGACGAGCCCGACATGCCCGACGTCGATC
This sequence comes from Rhodococcus sp. NPDC059969, assembly GCF_042738325.1. Taxonomy (NCBI): domain Bacteria; kingdom Bacillati; phylum Actinomycetota; class Actinomycetes; order Mycobacteriales; family Nocardiaceae; genus Rhodococcus; species Rhodococcus sp. NPDC059969. The sequence goes on from NZ_JBHWUF010000007.1 coordinate 122,517, forward strand.
TGTTCCTGCGCCCGTCGGGAGAACAGCGGACGTCCAATTTCTTGATCTGGCAATCCGCCTACGCCGAAATGGTGTACCAGGAGAAGCTGTTTCCCGATTTCGACCGCCGCGACCTCTGGGCCGCGTGCGTCGAATACGCCTCACGCGACCGTAGATTCGGTGGCGTCAAATGACGACAGGGGAGAACATGACCGACACCACCGACGAAGCAGCCCGCCTACAAGAACGCGCGGCCGCCTCGCTGGCGCATTTCGTGACGGTCGATGTGGCTGCCGACGGATCGCTGGGTTTTCAGTACTCGGGCGCGCTGTGTTCGATCCAGGCGATGAATCTGTCCGAGGGTCTGGACGTGCTGTCCATGACGTGTGTTCTCGCGTGGGACCGGCCGGTCAGCGCGGCACTGCATCGCAAGGTGGCCGAGCGGAATCGGACCATCCAATTCGGCTCGATCGCGGTGTTCGGTCACGGAAGTCTGGCGGACGTCATCCTGCGGTACACGTTCCCGGCGGCCGGACTGGACGACGAGGCACTGACCACGATGTTGCTACTCGCGCTCACCGGTGCCGATACCGCCCGGCAGGGTTTGATTCCCTGACGCTCTCAGGAGGCGGCGCAGTCGCGGCAGGTGCCGAAGATCTCCACGGTGTGGCTCACTTCGGTGAAACCGTTGTCCTCGGCGATGGTCTGTGACCACTGCTCGACGGTCGGGCCCTCGACCTCGACGGTGAATCCGCAGTTGCGGCACACCAGGTGATGGTGGTGGCCGGAGGAGCACCGACGGTAAACGGACTCGCCCGTGTCGGTGCGCAGAACGTCGATGGTTCCGGCGTCGGACAGTGCCTGCAGCGTGCGGTAGACGGTGGTCAAGCCGATGCCCTCACCGCGCTTGCGCAGTTCGTCGTGCAGTTCCTGTGCCGACTTGAATTCGTCGATGTCGTCGAGCAAGGCGGAGATGGCGCTGCGCTGCTTCGTGGAACGAACGCCGACGGTGGCCGGTCCACGTTTCGAGGTCGTACTGCCCGGAGTGTTCATGCGGTGGAATCTCATCCTTCTTCGGCGTGGGCGACAGCGTCGACGACGATGTGTGCGAGGTGATCGTCGACGAGTCGATAGAGAACTTCTCGTCCGTTGCGTTCGCCGCGGACGACGCCCGCTGCTTTGAGAACGCGCAGATGCTGGCTGATGAGTGGCTGAGTGACACCGAGAGCGCCGACAAGTTCGTGAACGCAGCGCTCCGACTCGTGCAGTTGGAGCACGATCGCGATCCGTACGGGTGCAGCCAGTGCCCGCAGAATTTCGCCGGCGGCCGCCAAGGTCTCCTTGGGTGGCACGGGCGCGGGAGGTGCGGCTTCGAACGGGTCATGCGTGTGTCCGAGGTCGGAATGATCATGGCTTTTGTGGAGATCGCCGGTATCCGCAATGCTCACAGCGAGGCTCCTTCGAGGGGTAGATCATGATGTCCGGGCATAGCCATCTCACCACATTATTGCAAATCACTTTCATTTTGATATGCACAAGTATGCATGTCAACCTTGGACGGAAGTGCGTGGCAGCCGCCAGATAGGCTGATGGTGCGAAAAGCGCACGAAAATCATGCATCTATTACCCAGATGGAGAGCAATCGAGTGGCACCCAAGTCCAAGATCGAAGCCGTTGTCAATCTCGCCAAGCGGCGAGGCCTGGTCTACCCCTGCGGTGAGATCTACGGCGGTACCAAGTCCGCATGGGACTACGGCCCATTGGGTGTCGAGCTCAAGGAGAACATCAAGCGCCAGTGGTGGCGCAACATGGTCACCAGCCGCGAGGACGTCGTCGGCCTCGACTCGTCGGTGATCCTGCCCCGCGAGGTGTGGGTCGCATCCGGCCACGTCGGTGTCTTCAACGACCCGCTCGTCGAGTGCCTCAACTGTCACAAGCGTCACCGTCAGGATCACCTGCAGGAGGCGTACGCGGAGAAGAAGAAGCTCGACAACCCGGACGACGTCTCGATGGATGTCATCGGTTGCCCCGATTGCGGCACCGTCGGCCAGTGGACCGAGCCGCGCGACTTCAACATGATGCTCAAGACGTACCTCGGCCCTGTCGAGAGCGAAGAGGGCATGCACTACCTTCGCCCCGAGACCGCACAGGGCATCTTCGTCAACTTCGCCAACGTGCTGACCACCTCGCGTAAGAAGCCGCCGTTCGGCATCGGTCAGATCGGCAAGAGCTTCCGTAACGAGATCACCCCGGGCAACTTCATCTTCCGCACCCGCGAGTTCGAGCAGATGGAGATGGAATTCTTCGTCAAGCCGGGCGAGGACGAGCAGTGGCATCAGTACTGGATCGACTACCGCCTGGACTGGTACACCGGCCTCGGTATCAACAAGGACAACCTGCGTCTGTACGAGCATGCGCCGGAAAAGCTTTCGCACTACTCGAAGGGTACGACCGACATCGAGTACCGCTTCCACTTCCAGGGCAGCGAATGGGGCGAGCTCGAGGGCATCGCGAACCGTACCGACTTCGATCTCTCGACGCACTCCAAGCACTCGGGCACCGAGCTGAACTACTACGACCAGACGACGGGCGAGCGCTACACGCCGTACGTCATCGAGCCGGCGGCCGGTCTCACGCGTTCGCTGATGGCCTTCCTGGTCGACGCCTACACCGAGGACGAGGCGCCCAACTCCAAGGGCGGCGTCGACAAGCGCACGGTGCTCCGCCTGGATCGTCGACTCGCTCCGGTGAAGGCTGCCGTTCTGCCGCTCTCGCGTAACGCAGACCTGACGCCCAAGGCAAAAGACCTTGCAGCGCAGCTGCGTCAGAACTGGAACGTCGAGTTCGACGACGCCGGCGCCATCGGTCGTCGTTACCGTCGCCAGGACGAGATCGGCACACCGTTCTGCATCACGGTCGACTTCGACACCCTCGAAGATCAGGCCGTCACGGTTCGTGAGCGTGACTCCATGGCGCAGGAACGCGTCGCCCTCGATCAGGTGGAAAGCTACCTGGCCGCACGGCTGATCGGTTCCTGATTCTCGTTCGAAGCTGACGGGCGGTTCTTCTCAATCGAGAAGGACCGCCCGTTTTCTCTTTCCCCGATGGTCCTTCAGGCGCAGGATCGAAGTTATGAGAAAACTCAGCGTGACCAACAGCGTGACTCTCGACGGTGTCATGCAGGCACCTGGTGGGCCGGACGAAGACCGTCGTGGCGGATTCGAGCACGGAGGGTGGGCGGCACCTTTCAACGATTCCGTCATGGCGCAGAAGATGGGGGAGGGGATGGCGAAGAAATCAGAGTTGCTCTTCGGGCGCAGAACCTACGAGAACTTCGCCTCGTACTGGCCGTTTCAGACCGACAATCCGTTCACCGAGGTTCTCGACAACACGCAGAAATACGTAGCTTCAAGAACTTTGGGTGAACCGCTCCCGTGGAAGAACTCGACCTTGTTGAAAGGTGATGCTGCCGATGCCGTAGCAGCGCTCAAGGAAAACGAGGGCCCGGATCTGGTGATTCTCGGCAGTGGAGACTTGATCACGTCATTGGCCGAGTGTCGCCTCGTCGACACCTACACCCTGCTCATTCATCCGCTGGTTCTCGGAACCGGGCGCAGATTGTTCCCCGACGGCGCTGCGCTCGCTCAGTTCACCCTCGTCGACAGCGTCCCCACGACAACAGGCGTCATCATTGCGACTTATCAGATGAGCTGAACACAGTTGCGTTGAACGCAGTTGAGCTGAACGCAGTTGAGCTGAACGCAGTTGAGCTGACACATCGGGGAACTCGCCGAAATGCCGCAACTGCCAGCGCTGAGTTCTGACTGCTTGCGCACTGGTCGGCGTGACCCAGGGCGGATAGACCCGGATAGCGCGCTTGCCGCCCGAGAAGTTGGTCGACACGATGTCGTGTTCGACGAGGGTCTCGACAGGAAAGACGAAGTGCCCCAGATGTTCTTCGTCGTGCACCTTCACCACGAACAGCATGACGCCGTCGGTGGTGTCGAAGGGGCGGATGGGCCCGGCATCGGAACGGCGCCACAGCGTGACGAATTGGCCCAGTTTGGTAGGCGTCGTCTTGGCGGTTCGATACACGGTCATGAGTCCGTTGACGGTCAGCGTGTGAGCGCCGTACTCGGCGCCCTCAAGCTCGGGAATCGGTGTGGACCAGGTAAATCCGTCGGCATTCATCGGCAACGATGATGGCACGAACCACCGACAGCCTTCGTGTCGAATGCTGTCGGTGGAAGGCCGCTTCAGGCCGAAGGCACCTTGTCGAGGAACCCGAGGACAAGCGTCAGACGCCCGTCGTCGTCGCGTTCGAGTACGTCGAATCCGTCGATCAGTGACTCGGCCCCCGACGGGCCGAGAGCCCAACCGAATCGCGCCTGCCGGTGGTGTGCGTCCACCGGTCCGACGAGAGTGAAGCGCATGCCCGGAAACTGTTGCTGCACAGCGTTGATCATCGCGTCGATCTGTTCGTGTCCGGTGACGTCCGCCAGCGGATCGGTGTAGCGACCGGCTGGTGTAAACAGTTGTTCGATCCGCGCTTTGCGGGCGGTGGTATCGGTTTCGTTCCACATGTCGATGTAGGCATCGGCAATGGCGTCGAAGTCGCTCATGGTAACTCCCTTGATCAGTACCCGGCGTTCTCGCCGGCTGATATCACTGTTGTGCCGAAACTGCTTCGGGTCGATTACCTGTGAGGTCATGTCCTCGGCTACCTCGGGTCGCTACCGTGGGGGAATGACCTTCGAGACGATGGACGTGGGCACAGAACTCAAACGGTGGCGGGAGCGGCGAAGGCTCACTCAGTTGGGTCTCTCGACAACGGCAGGAGTGTCGACCAGACATCTGAGCTTCATCGAAACCGGCCGCTCCAAACCCAGTCGGGACATGATTCTTCACCTATCTGATTGCCTGGATGTTCCTCTACGGCAACAGAACACGCTTCTACTGGCATGTGGTCACGCGCCGGAGTACTCGCAGAAGTCGTTGGTGGAAGCGCCGATGTCAGCAGTGAGTGAGGCCATCGATCGCATCATGGACGCGCATGACCCGTATCCGGCGGTGGTGATCGATCAGCAGTGGGAGATGGTAGCCGGGAACCAGGCCGTGGGAATTTTGACCGAGGGCGCCGCTGCGTTCCTTCTGGAACCACCGGTGAACGTCTTGCGGTTGAGTTTGCATCCCGAGGGAATGGCGCCGCGGATCGTCAACCTCGCGCAGTGGCGGACGCACCTGCTAGCCAGGCTGGCGCGGGAAGTGGAGGTGAGTGCCGATGCGCAGTTGGCGTCGTTGCTCGACGAGCTGCGCGGCTATCCGAGGGGAGGGGACTGGCACGACGACCGCGCAAATTCCCTGCTGGTTCCGTTGCGTGTACGCGCCGGCGATACCGAACTGGCGATGTTCAGCACCACCACAGTGTTCGGTACGCCGCGCGACGTCACGCTCGCAGAGATTGCGATCGAATCGTTCTACCCGTCGGACAAGCAGACGGCCGACTACTTTCGATCGGCCGCCGAGGTCACAGAGACTTCTTGCCGAACTTGAGCTTCCACGGCACCAGAGCAGACTCCAACTGAACCGAGAGACTCATCTTGGAGACGCCTTCGGTGCGCTCCTCGAAGCGGATGGGCGTTTCGGCGATCTTCATGCCGCGCTGAACAACTCGGTAGTTCATCTCGACCTGGAACGCGTAGCCGTTGCTCTGCACCGATTCGACGTCGATGTCGCGCAAGGTCTTTGCATGCCACGCCTTGAAGCCGGCGGTCGCATCCTTGACGTGAAGTCGCAAAATGGCGTTGACGTAGAAGTTCGCCCAGGCTGACAGTGCCTTGCGATGCCACGGCCAGTCGCCGGCGACTGCGCCGCCTTCGACGTAACGGGAGCCGAGAACGACTGCCGCATCGGTGGTGGTGAGGATCTCGATCATGGCGGGGATCGCTTCGGACGGGTGCGAGAGATCTGCGTCCATCTGAATGACGATGTCTGCGTTCTCCGCCAGAGCCCGGCTCATGCCCGCGACGTAAGCACGGCCCAGACCGTCCTTGACCGTGCGGTGCAGTACTCCCACCGGGATGGGGCCGTCGATACCCAACTTGTCGGCAACCTCGCCCGTACCGTCGGGGGAGTTGTCATCCACCACGAGGACGTGCAGGTTCGGGATCTTCAACGCGGCGAGGCGATCGACGAGCTTTGGCAGGTTCTCACGCTCGTTGTATGTAGGTACAACGACGGTTATCTGCGGGGCGACGCTTTCCATAACACCTTCGTATGATCTGTGATCCCGACTTGCCGGATGAAGCGTACGACGAGTGCGGTCGTGAACAAAGTACGGATTTTACTACCTCGACGGGATCCGTCAGAACCGGCCGCCGCCGCCTCGGCTCGTTCGGCCACCGCCGCCGCCGCCGAAACCACCGCCGCCGCCCCCGCGTCCGGAGCGCCCGCTGCTGCTCGGCCCGCCGTACGAGCGGGGTCCTCCGCCGCCTCGCAGAATGCTGTTGATCAGGATCCCACCGAGAATCGCTCCGGTCGCATCGCCGCCCCCACTGCGGGGTCGCTGGTTTGCTTCCCAGGTATTGACGTCGTTCTGCGCGGCGCGAAGTGAGTGCGTCGCCAAGGTGGTCGCTGCCTGGGCGTGTTGGAGTGCCTTCGATGGATCCGAAGTCTGCAATTGTTGGGCGGCTTGCAGGTGCCGCTGAGCCTCCGCGTAGCGAGTGCGGGCCTCGGCCCCGATCGCGCCGCGTCTGGTTCCTAGGAAGTCACCGGCAGCGGTCACCTGGGCCTGTGCGGCCAGAATGTCCTGGGCGAGGCGCTGCTGTGCCCGTTCGAGCTGCTGCTTCTGCTCCTGAGCGTCAGCAAGCAGCGCGTCGAGTTGGGCGTCGGCCGCGACGATCTGGTTGAACGCCGTCAGTGGATCGCTGTCCTTGGACGTCTGGGCATTGGCCAACGCTGACTGGGCCGCCGCCTTCGCGTCCGCCAATTTCTGCCCGCCCTGCGCCAGGTAAGCGTCCGCAGCGGTGATGCCCTGCTGGACGTCCTCCATCGCGGACGGAAGTGTCGCGATGGCGTTTCGGATGTCGTCGGCGGCGTGATCGACGCCGTCGAGTAGCTTGCGGGCCTGCTCGAGAGCTGCTTCGGCCGTCCGAATTGCGGTGACGGCGGCGCCTTGCTTGCCGGCCGGCAGCGCCGTGGCGTCTCGACCTTCTTCGATCGACTTCTCGGCGAGCGTCAAGCGTTCGCTCGCCATCGTGACGTTGTTCACCACCGACGCCAGCGTCGGCGCGGGGAACTGATCCTTCAGTTTGGTCAGAATCGCCTCGGATTCAGGCAAGCGCACGCTGAGAGCAACAACACTCTGCGTCAGAGCGTCGAGGCGTGCCGGGGCGTTGATGAGAAGGTCGCGAAGCCCGTCGAATTCGTCGACGCGAGCTTCGAGTTCTTGGTCGGCTCGACCGCACGAGGAGATGATGTCGATCAGCATCTGACGGCGTTGGTCGGGAGTTTCCGGGATGGCGTCGTCGAGCCGCTGCCTGATCGCGAAGGCTTCGGCGAGGGTGGCCTTGGCCTTGTCGAAAGCCGCGGAGAAGGGCGCAACAGCGGAATCTCCGAACTCGCTGCGGGCCAGATCCAGCTCTTCCTGGCTGCCGGCGATCGCGTTGTCCGTCTCGACGAGGATTTCCTTCGCGCGTTCGTCGAGTGTGGGCAGCGGGAGTGCGTTGAGGCTGGCGAGGTCGTCGGGGGCGATGTTCTTCGCGGCCTCCACGCTTGCCTTGTTCTTGTCGTTCTTCCGCTTGCGTGAGTACAGGACCACACCGCCCGTTCCGACCACCACAGCGCCACCCGCGATGAGGAGTGTTCCGACTCCCATTCCGCCGCTCGTGTTGTTCGCGTCGCCGAGTGCGCCGGCTGCTGCAATAGCTGCGCCGGTCCAATCATCCTCGGCGAGAGCCGGTTCCACCGCGTCCGAATTGATCGACTCGATGTCGGAATCGGTGATGTTGCTGAGTTCAGCTGGAACGTCGAGGTAGTAGGCGCGCTCTGCCGTGGCAACTGCAAGCAGGACGGACTTGGTACCGAGCGTCGACTTGGTGGCCGTCTGCTGCGCCCATGCCTGGCCACCGAGGTTGTTGAAGTCGGGGACGAATGCGACCCACAGGTCGATCTGGTGGTCCTCGCTGAGTTGATCGATCGCGGCTTGGATGTCGCTGCGTTGACCGGCGTCGAGAACCCCGGAGGTGTCGGTGATGTGATTCGGCAACACCATCGGTGCGTCCGCCGAGGCGAGCGCGGGGCTGAAGACGAGCGCCAACAAAGCGAAAATCGCGGCGACGGCGGCGGCGCTTCCCCGGCGCCGAACGGGTCGGGTGGTTGTCCGACTCTGCTCTACAGAGGACAACTGCGCGAAGTGTGGTGCGAGGGCCATGACGCAAATCTATCCGTTGTGGCGCGTCGGCATCGGAGGAGATCGCTGCGAACTGGCAGAATTGCGGGAGTGAAACCTGCTTTCGGTAACCGCCCCCACGATCCATCACCCTCACGGGCGGGCGGCTTCGGTGCAGGATTGGCTCGTTGGACGCGGCGATTGATCGCCGGCGCCGTGTTGATGGCAGTGGTCCTGGTCGGCGGTACCGCATTCCGGGTGTGGCAGGTGGCCCGCATCGACGACACGCGGCCGGCCGACGCAATAGTCGTTCTGGGCGCGGCTCAGTATTCCGGCACTCCGTCGTCTGTCTTCGAAGCCAGACTCGAACAGGCGTACAAGCTGTACAAGCGCGGAGTGGCTCCGCAGATCATCACCGTCGGCGGTAAACAAGAAGGTGACGAGTACACCGAAGCGGCGTCGGGAAAGATGTATCTGACCGATCGAGGGATTCCGTCGAGTGCGATCACCGCTGTGGAGACCGGTTCGGACACTCTGCTCAGCATCGATGCGGTGAGTGCCGAGATGTCCTCGCAGGGCATCAATTCCGCCGTCCTGGTCAGTGACCCGTGGCACTCGTTGCGCACCCGGACGATGGCCCGCGACACGGGACTTCAGGCGTGGACCGCACCGACTCGTCAGGGCCCGGCCGTGTTCACCCGCGAATCCCAGTTGCACGGAATCGCTCGCGAAACCGGCGCGCTGCTCTGGTATCAGCTCACACACTTCTCGGCAGACTTCCCCTACACGGCAGGGCAATAGAAACCATGACAGCTCACACCACCTACGGAGGCGGCATCTACTCCGAACACGACCTCGAACGTCGTGTCGTCGAGGCGCCGAAGCGAGCGGGGTTGCCGGGTTCGCAGATCGCAGCGGCGCAGCATCGTTCGGACTTCTCGCGAGACCGCGCCAGGGTCCAGCACTCCGCGGCTTTGCGGCGCTTGGCCGACAAGACCCAGGTTGTCGGCCCACGCGACGGCGACACACCTCGCACGCGGCTGACACACTCGATGGAAGTCGCACAGATCGGGCGAGGGATCGCCGACGGGCTCGGTTGCGACCCGGACTTGGTGGACCTTGCGGGTCTCGCACACGACATCGGGCACCCGCCGTACGGGCACAACGGCGAGAAGGCGCTCGACGAAGTCGCCAAGGACTGCGGCGGTTTCGAAGGCAATGCGCAGAATCTGCGAATCCTCACCAGCCTCGAACCCAAGATCCTGCGCCCCGACGGTCTGAGCGCCGGTCTCAATCTCACCAGGGCGTCACTCGACGCGGCCATCAAGTACCCCTGGACCCGCCCTGAGCCCGGCGCGAAGTTCGGCGCATATGACGACGACGCAGAGGTGCTCGCCTGGGTTCGCGAGGGTGCGCCCGAGCGTCGGCAATGCCTGGAAGCTCAGGTCATGGACTGGGCTGACGACATCGCCTATTCCGTGCACGACGTGGAGGACGGGGTGATCGCAGGCCGGATCGACCTTCGCTCGCTTGCTGATCCGACCGAGCAACGCGCACTGGCTGAACTGGGGGCCTCCGAGTTCCGCGGCTTGGTAGTCGACGACCTGATCGAAGCCGCTCAACGGTTGTCCGAACTCCCCGTCGTACGCGGAGTCGGAAGTTTCGACGGGACGCTGGGAAGTTCCGTCGCGTTGAAGAACCTCACAAGTGAATTGGTGGGACGCTTCGCCACGGCCGCGATCGCCAGCACACGGCAGACAAACGGCAACCGACCCCTCTCGCGCTATCAAGCCGACCTCGACATACCCGAGGCCGTCGCATCCGAGGTGGCGTTGCTCAAGACCGTGGCGCTCTACTACGTGATGTCCGACGCCGGGCACAAGGCGCGTCAGGATCGGCAACGTGATCGTGTGCATCGCGTCGCGGAATGGTTGTTGGCCACGGCGCCCGCCGGGCTCGATCCGATCCTGCTGCCCGCATGGGAGCGCGCCGCGGACGACGGTGCTCGGGTCCGCGTGGTGGTGGATCAGATCGCGTCGTACACGGAAAGTCGGCTGGAGCGGGTGGACAAGGCGAGCCTGGGCGCGCAGGCCAGTTGGGGCTGAGCCGGCCGCGCTCTCAGCAGGTCATTCGCGTCGACGGATCGGTAGTGGTGTCGAGCCACTTGCCGTAAGCGTCGCCGCCTGCTGCGCGGACGTCCTTGCAGATCTTCGACTCGCTGTTTCCGGATTCGCGATACACGGTGTAGATCGCAGTCCCGGAATCCGAGACTTGACGCAGTGACGGGCAGGACTGGTCTGTGCGTAGGTATTTCGAGCCGGGGAACGCGTCAAGGTAGTTCTGAATCTCGCTGGCATACGTGGCCGGATCGGTGGCATTGGCCAACACCACGATTCCGGTTCCCTTGCACGAGGGGACGGTGATCGGCTTGCTCACCCCGAGATCGCCGTTCTTCGTGGACGGGGTGGACGCCCGCGTGGTCGTGGTTGCCTGCTGTCCGGCGGTGGGCAACGGCTCCAGGTTTGGTGTTCTGACCGGCTCCTGGATGGGTGCCGGTTCCGTCGTGGCGGTGGAAGCTGCTACAGCGGTTAATGATTCAGGGCCCGAGCTTCCCAGTATCGCCCAAGCCGCCGTGCCTCCTGCGGCCAGAACGAGTGCAACTCCAGCCGCCCCGATCGCGATCGGGGCTCGGTTTCGCTTGGTCTTTGTCGCGATGTGCGTGTAGTTCCCGGAAGCGGGATTCACCGTGATGTAGGTGGGCGGCCCGACGATTGTGGATTGCAATCCGCGGGCCCCGCTGGTGGCACTGTCGGCCGAGAGGGCTTGCCGCGCTTCGAGTGCGAGCGCTCCGGTGGTCGGATAGCGGTGTGCGGGATCCTTTGCCATACCGCGAGCCACGATGGCGTCTAAGTGTTGCGGGAGCGACGGAACCGTCAGCGTGGGGCGCGGCGGCGGAGCGTTCAGGTGCGAATTGACGAGATGACCGATGCTTGTGGTGTTGAAAGGTGTTGTTCTGGTGAGGGACTGGTAGAGAACACAAGCAAGCGAGTAGACATCCGCTGCGGCCGTGGGTGTTTCGATACCGAATCGCTCCGGCGCCATGTACGCATACGAACCGACCGCGCTTCCCTCGGTGGTGATTTTCGTGTCTGTCTGTAAATATGCGATTCCGAAGTCCACGAGGTACGCGAAGCCGGTCTTCGTCAGAATGATGTTGTCTGGTTTGACGTCGCGATGGATGAGTCCGCGCGCGTGCGCTGCGTCCAGCGCTGACGCTATCTGCGAGACGATGTCGACGGCTCGCGCCGCGGTGAGTCTGCCGAACTCGGTCAACTCGGCTCGCAATGTGTGGCCTTCGACCAATCGCATGTCGATGAAGAGAACTCCGTCGATCTCGCCCCAGTCGTGGACCGGGATCACGTGCGGTTCGTTCAGGGCGGCGGTGGCGCGAGATTCTCGGCGGAAACGAGCTTGGAATGACGGGTCGGCCGCGAGCTCGCGATGGAGCAACTTGAGAGCGACCAGGCGATCCTTCGAGGTGTCGTACGCCTCGTACACCTCGCCCATTCCGCCCCGACCGAGCAGACGACGCAGCTCGTACACGCCGAATCGAGTTCCCGATCGCCCTTCGTGCGAGCTCGAGGCGTTTTCAGTCATCGTCGGTCCCATCGCTGCGGTGCAGAGTCGGCCATCAACATATCGTTGTCAGGAGGTGTCGGGGGACCGCCTAGACTGATGTACGTGGCGGGCCGAATTTCTGACAGAGACATCGCGGCCATTCGCGAACGCACTCGCATCGAGGACATCGTCGGTGAATACGTTTCACTCAAGCGTGCCGGTGGCGATTCGATCAAGGGTTTGTGTCCCTTCCACGACGAGAAGTCACCGTCGTTTCACGTACGACCCAACCACGGCCTCTATCACTGCTTCGGCTGCGGTGAGGGTGGTGACGTGTACTCGTTCCTGCAGAAGATGGACCACATCAGCTTCGTCGAGGCCGTCGAGCAGTTGGCGGATCGACTCAGCTACACGATCTCGTACGAGGGCGGCGGACCGTCCGTTCAGCGCGATCGCGGCACCCGTGCACGCTTGATTGCGGCGAACGCGGCGGCTCAGGAGTTCTACGCCGCCCGACTGCGCGAACCCGATGCCCAGGCGGCCCGCGACTATCTCACCGAGAGAAACTTCGACGGGGCAGCAGCCCTACAATTCGGATGTGGATACGCGCCCGAAGGTTGGGACACTCTCACAAAACACTTGATGTCCAAGGGATTCGAGTTCAAGGAGCTCGAAGCAGCAGGGCTGTCCAAAGAAGGGCGGCGCGGTCCGATCGACCGGTTCCATCGTCGCCTGCTCTGGCCGATCCGCAGCGTTGCCGGTGACGTCATCGGCTTCGGCGCCCGCAAGCTCTTCGACGACGACACCATGCCGGGCAAGTACGTCAACACGCCGGAAACGATCCTCTACAAGAAGTCTCAGGTCCTGTTCGGCTTGGACCTCGCCAAGCGCGACATCGCCAAGGGGCACCAGGCTGTCGTCGTCGAGGGGTACACCGACGTCATGGCGATGCACTTGGCCGGCGTCAAGACCGCCGTTGCTTCGTGTGGAACCGCCTTCGGTGAGGAGCACCTTGCGATGCTCCGCCGACTCCTGATGGACGACAGTTACTTTCGCGGTGAGATCATCTACACCTTCGACGGTGATGCCGCAGGGCAAGCTGCCGCGATGAAGGCATTCGAAGGCGATCAGAAGATGGCCGGGCAGACCTTCGTGGCCGTCGCTCCTGACGGAATGGACCCGTGCGATCTTCGCCTCGAGTCCGGTGACGCCGCCGTTCGCGACCTTGTTGCGAGGCGTACGCCGATGTTCGAGTTCGTGGTGAAGTCGATACTCACCGAGCACGATCTCGAGACGGCTGAAGGGCGCGTCGAAGCACTGCGTCGTACGGTCCCCGTCGTTGCGCAGATCAAGGAATCAACTCTGCGCGACAGCTACGCGAATCTCCTCTGCGGATGGGTCGGTTGGGACGATCTTCCATCCGTCCGACGACGCGTGCGTGACGAAGCTCGTAAACGGGCGTCGACGCGTGGATCTTCACCGGCGTCCAAGCGCCGTCAGGTTGTCAACCCACCTGCCGCCGATGCGCTTGCCCTGCCGATCGGAATCTCGAGGCCACGGCCCAACGACCCGGGGCTTTCGACGCAGCGAGCTGTCCTCAAGGCCGCGTTGCAGCACCCTGGCGTCGCCGGCAGTGTCTTCGACTCGTTGCCACCCGAGACCTTCACCCACCCCGCCTACGTCGTGATCAGGCAGGCAATGGCAGACGCCGGCGGAACGAGCAAGGGACTCGGCGGCGCCGAGTGGATCGAAGTCGTCACCAAGGGCGTCGAAGACATGACGGTGGCCTCGGTTGTATCGGAGCTGGCCGTCGAACCCATGCCCTGTGACGAAGACACGGTTCCGCGCTACATCAACGGAGTGCTCGCCCGGCTGCAGGAAGCGTGGGTGGGCGAACAGGTTGCCGACCTCAAATCCAAGCTTCAGCGCGTCTCACCTGCTGCGGCCCCGGAGGAGTACAACTCGCTGTTCGGCGATCTCGTGGCGCTGGAGCAGTATCGCCGACAGCTGCGTGAGCAGGCTGTCGGCGATCAAAGCGTCTGACCTAGCGGTTCTTCTTCAACTGGTCGTGGGGGACCAGAATCGTGGTCTCCTCGTTGAGCGGCTTCATCGGCTCGAGCTTGGGCTGAGTACTCAGTGAGTCGGCCAGCTTCTGCCGTGACGCATCCAACACCTTCTTGGTGGCCGGACTAGTGGCCACCGCCTTCGCGGCCCGGCTGATCTGCTCGTATCGTGCGCGGCCCGCTTTGGTTCCCAGGACGTACCCAGCTGCAACACCGATCAACAAACGCATCATTCCTGCTTCCCTCCAGCACCGATCGTCCTGACTCCATCCTGCCTGATGACTCGCTGGGCAGGCGATTTGGTACTTCGGTGGAGGATTCGCTACAGTTTCTCAGGCAACGCCGGAACGGGCGAAGCGAGCAAGACAATCCCCTGTAGCTCAATTGGCAGAGCTTCCGACTGTTAATCGGACGGTTGCTGGTTCGAGTCCAGCCGGGGGAGCATAGAAAAGCCCCTCACCTGAGAAATCGGGTGGGGGGCTTTCTTGTATTCGTCCTTGTTTCGTCTCCGCTAGTGCGTTTGCAGCAGACCCACCGATCGAAGTGCCGATTCAACGTCTGCCGCCTTGTTTGCTTGTGCACCGCGAATTCCCAGCTGTCGAGCGCCGAGGACGTTGATCGGGTTGTCGTCGACGAAGAAGGTCTGCTGAGGGCGCGCATCGAACAACTTCAGCGCGGCCAGGAAGGCCGTAGGGTCGGGTTTGGTGGCTCCGAGCGACAAAGATATCGAAAGCCCGACGCAAGAATCTGCGTCGGGCTTTCGGTGGAACCGTCGAACTGTTCGGCCGGTGCGCTTACTTCGCTGCGCGATCCGACGGCTCGAACAGTCGGATGATGTGGCTGGGGTTGATGTAGTAGACACCGTTCGGAGAATTGAGAACGAGAGTGTCTTCGGTGAAATCGGTGACGGTGCCGTTCAGCTTGGCGCCGTCGGACATGATGATCCGGATCGTAGCCTTCGAGTTCTTGAATTCGGTCAGTGCAAGCTTCATGTGGTGATCCTGTTCCGTGGGGTGTGCACTCCCACGGTATCGGCTCATTGCGCCTGTGCCGACCAACCTTGGAAGACTCGACTCGAAAGAGTGCAACGCGTCACCGCCTGCCCGATTGTGATCCGCGTCGGATGTGCCGGTAACATTCGGATTCGCCGTGATGCAGCGCGTCACGGATGGGGCGGTAGCTCAGTCGGTTAGAGCCGTGGACTCATAATCCATTGGTCGCGGGTTCGAGCCCCGCCCGCCCCACGTTCAGGTGCCGCGAGCCCGCGGCTCAGCCCCAATGACTTTTGTCGAAGAGCATGCTGCAGACGATCGCCAAGGCGACAAGTGCGCAGAGTGCAACCACCAGGACAGTTGCCCACCGGTTGTTGGGATTGAATCGCCTGGCAATGCGCCTGCGGTTGCGCCTGAGTCGAGCATTCGTGGTCACGCAAGGAATCGTCGCATCATGATCGTCGATTCCAGATGAGGTGAAAGTCTCGGATTCATATGACCAATTTCCCGACAGAGTCGGATGTGCAGCGCTTCTGGATGTGACCGAGACAGCGACCACTCGGAAGGCGAAGGAAAATAGGTACCGATCCAGGCAATTCAGCGTATGTGCTCAACCTGACGAAGTGTCACGCTCTAGATGTACCTACGCACGGCGATCGAAGATGATTTCGAAGATCGAACTCAGGGTTCACTGAACAATTGTCTGTACCTGCTGGCGCGAGCCCGGCCCACAGGTGACGACGATGTGTTCCAGCGACACCCTGAGCGTCGACTTACGCTGGTTAAACAGTTAGCCGGCACGAAAACCATCTTCGCCTGGTGTAGGTGCAGGCAGTCGAGCCGACCCCCCGCGGCTCGGCTGCCCTCAACAGGCGAAGTGAAGCCCGAATGGCGCCGAATCGGCGATCAGGGCGTCAGTCTGCGGACCGAATGTCCATGGAATGTAGAAATGCTCGGAATCTAATTGGGAGACAACAGGTTTGTTTGATCCCGCGGCTGAGGGGCCTGAGGATCGCCAACCTGCGCTGGGGTACTCACGAACTATGTCGGAAGGTCCGCGCCCGCGTAGTAGATCTACGGTGCGTCCGAACTGGCGGGAAACACTTGACGTTGAGTATCCGGCGCCGACTTGTTAGCGCTATCGGGCTTTCTGCCTAGGGCTCGCTTGGCTATCCATACGGCAGGTGCCGACAGGAACGGCAGATACACGAAGATGTAGCTGTCGAACTCAATGCCCAACGCGAGGTAAACCCCGAGGTGAAATCCGAGCAGGACGACAATCCCGATCCTGAACAACGCAGGGAAGAGGACGGCAACGATCAACCATCCTTCTGCGAAGACAGTGGCGTAGTCGAGTGCCTTCCATAGCCACATCGCGTGAATGTCGAATAGTTCGTATGTCAACGGGCCGAGCTTGGTCGGGTCAGCCACGTCTCGTGCAACATAGCCCCGGGTTGCCTGCAATTCAGGGTTCAACCATCCCGACACAGCTTTCGGTAGTGCCGCCGTAAACAGGGCGTAGGCGATCGTTACAGCCCAGATGAGCATCGGCAGCCCGCTGGTCTGGGGTGCTTTGCGTTGTGCACGTGAGCGTCGTGCGTCGAGGGATAATGCGGCGCCCCATCCAGCAGCGGCCATAGCCACAGGCAAGAGCTCGAACAGTATGAAGTGATCGACCTTGCCGAAGGAATGAACGATCCCGCTACCGGTCACCAGCACGACTGTCATCGCGACGGATACGAACATCGTTCGATAGCCGACGAGAAGGGCCAATGCCAGGATGAAACGGATGACTTCGAGGCCGACGAGGAAGCTCTCGGAAGGCGGTGACGACAGCACGGAAAACGGACCGGACTGCGGATGAAACAGAATCGCCGGAACCTTGCCCGCCCACGAGTAATCGATGGGAAACGCGATCACATACAGTGCGAAGAGGATTCGAATGACGGCAAGGAACCTTGCATCCGCGCGGTACGACTCGCACAACTGATCGATGTAGTCGCGCAGGAACAACAGAGTTCCCGCACGGGCTCTCATAGATCAACCTTTGTCGTTTCGCACGGGTCAGTTGACGCAACGGTTCCGTCGGTGATGTCGATAATTGTTTTGCGCCAGCAGAACTCGATACTGTCCGGGATGGCACCACTTCCGATTTCGACGCTGCGGTTTCGGAGCCATTCGACCAATTCAGGGTCCGCTGTTCGGGTGTTGCGGTCGCCTGCCCCGCTGGGGCGGAACGCATAATCGAGTGATGCTCTCGCGGATGAGTAGCGAATATCGCCGGCGAGGTCTGCTGGGTTGGGACTCATCGTGGATCCGTCGGTGTAATGGAGAGTGATATCCAAGCCACTTCCACTGAACTCGCCGTCTGCATTGGGCACGCCACCGAAGCTGGGCATGCGAATTGTCGGGTAAGGCTCGGGGCGGACACCGAACGAGTAGGCGCCTTGCGCGAGGAGTACGACCGCGAGTGCTGCGATCGCGATCAGTCGCCGACTGCTGCGCTTTGCTTCTTCTGGCATGTCGACGTTCTTCCTGTCATCTGGTGCCGGTTTCTTCGAATGAGAAAAATAGAGGGGATTGCCGAGCGCGGGACTGGGTGTTGTCGCGCGTCCGTGCAGATGTATCGAAAGTAGTTGAAGTGTCGACGAAATATAGCTGCGTGATTGCCGATTGTCGCGGCGTTGAATTGGAAATGGACTTTGGTCCGTCGAATGGGGGACAGTGTGCCCTGAATGCTTTGCCGCGCCGTAACTTCCAGCAAGCTGGGCCCCGGACTGCTGTGAGAGCGAGATTTCGCTCCTTTGTCGAAGTTCGATTCAAGCGGTACGACAGATGCTTGACACTCGCTCAGAGGCAACATGATTCGACCCCGTATGTTTACGGGGTGACCAAACCCAACAAGCGAACTGTCGCCGTCATCGGTGCCGTGGTTTTCACCGTCGTAGCGGTGATCGTAGGATTTGCGTACGAGCAATCCCGAGACAGTCGGGCAACTGCCTCTGTATCGCAGCCCGACAGTTCGGCGCCGACGCTGAATGCCCCTACCGACGACTTCGACACGGTCGCAATTTTGGGCGACTCTTACTCGATTCCGAACACGACAGGAGATCACTGGCCGGCACTGCTTGCCTTCGATCGTCGCTGGTACCTGGCAGATTTTGCGAGCGGTGGTACCGGTTACGTCCAAGGAAACGCCGAAAAAGGCAAGCTACCGTTCGGTGCGAAAATTGATCAGGTCGTTGCGGTGAATCCCGAGGTCGTCATCATCGCCGGCGGTCGAAATGATGTTTCGTACCCGCTCGAAGTGCGAGATGCGACTCGAGAGTTGTATGCGCAGTTACGAGATCGGCTTCCCGACGCCAAGGTTGTGGTCATCGGCCCCATCATGGACAACCGGCCTCCATCCGAGACCGCTGTCAACGTGAACGATCGAATCCGTTCCGCCGCTGAGCAGTACAAGCTACCTTTCATCGATGCGCTCACCGAGAACTGGCTGTCGGATCCGACGCTACTCAAGGAAGACGGCATGCATCCAACACCGGCTGGTCAGAGGCTCATGTTCGAGAAGATCAGCGAGCACCTTCACTCGCTCGGTCTCTAGCTCCGAAGGAAAACAAAGAGGATCCCGCACATGCGGGATCCTCTTTTTCGTGAAAAGTGCTGTCGGACTTAGGTCATCTTTAGCGAGGACTTTGGGCGCGGCCTCGGCTGGGCAGTTACCTGACGCGGTGATACCTACGCTTTGAGCTCGTTGGCGGAAAGTCGCTCTTGTACTTTGGCGGTGGCGCAAACTTCACGGCAGCCTGAACGGAGATGGTCGGGACTGCGCAGATCATGTCGGCATGTTGGCCACAGCTGCTGCTTCTGCGGCACTGTGATCAAACCGGGCAATCGGAACAAAGCACTTGCCGATGAGTTACAGTTGTTGCTAAAGTGTAACGATAGAGTGTAAACAAACAGCAACTTCGAGGTCGCGCTGTCGGAAGTCGGTGGCGCCGGGGGATCGCTTTGCTGTCGATGGGCACGACGTCGTTGGACGGCGCAGACAAGGGCTCGGCGAATTTGTGTCGGGTCGCAACCCTGGTCAACCTGACAGGTCAACGTAACGGAGAACACGCTGTGACAATCAAGGACTCGATCCCGACTGGTGCCAAATCTGAACAACGACATAGGCTGTTCGGCAACACTATTCGATCGAATGAAGGCCAGGAGCTGGTCGAGCGGCTGAATGCCATGTTCGAGCGAGCGGACAGTACAGGTCAGGTCGTGAATCAACGTGAACTCTCGACCGTGCTTTCTGCGCGGAGATCCGAGGGTGTGCCCGGCGACCGGTCAATTCCGGCGCCTGACAGGTTGATGCACGCAACCGAGGGACTCTCGTACGAATCTCTTTCGCTGTTGATTCGCGCGGCCGAGCATTTACTGCGTTCGGAAGGGGTACATGTCGACTCGACGCCCTTCATGTGAGGATTGACGAGACCAAGTCTCCGCCACAATCGCGTCACAGAATCTTTGAAGTTGAATTGAAAGCCCTGGGAAATTTCCAGTGACCGACCCGTCGCAGACGGACGAATATTTGTCACCAACGGAATGACATTCATACATCGTTGTTTGTAATTCCGTTGTGCGATAGGCGAACCGGACGCCCCGCGTTGCTCAACCGCAGGATCCTGATTCTGCCATTTCGAAGGCGTCCTGGATGCGTTGACGCCCCTCAGCGTCGAATCCCCTCCAGTCGCGGTATGGTCCGCTCATGTATTCGCGGACTCGATCGATCGGCGACATGGAATCGCTAGGAGTACGTCCCAATTCTTCGGCCAGTCCGAGTATCGACTGGCATATCTTTTCGATGGAATCTGGTACGTCGAGCCTTCGGACCCACGTTCCGCCCGTTTCGGTGGTTGTCGTTGCGGTGTCGGGTTGCTGCACCGCCGGCGCCGCGCAGCCCGCAAGTATCAAACTGGCAGCGAGCGTGGCCAAGGCGAGCGAAGAGCGCATGTTTCGAATCAAACCAGATGCCGCAAACGATTATGGAAATTCGCAATACTGAGCACGATTCGTTTCATCGGCCAAGCAAAACAGCCTGACTCCGCTCTGGCGGACTATTCTCGATCCATGCCGATCACCCCGGACACAAAGAATTGGACCTGGGTCCTCGAACGCCCTTGCACCGAGTGTGGGTTCGATTCATCCAGCGTCGCATTCACGGACGTTCCCGATCTGGTGCGTGCCAACGCCGCCTCCTGGGCTGAAGTGCTCGAACGCGAGAAAGTGACGGTGCGGCCAGACAGCGAAACATGGTCGGCGTTGGAATATTCCGCCCACGTGCGCGACGTGTTCAGGATCTTCAAGGTGCGGTTGGAACAGATGCTCGAATTCGACGATCCGAGATTCGAGAACTGGGATCAGGACGCAACAGCTGAGGCCGAGCGATACAACGACCAGGATCCGGCAACGGTGGCATCGGAATTGTCGGACGCTGCTGCGGAGATCGCGAACGCTTTCGAAGCCGTGCCAGAGGGTGGCCGCCAACGACGGGGCCTCCGCAGTGACGGATCGGCGTTCACCGTCGAATCGCTGGCGGCCTACTTCATTCACGATCCGATCCATCACCTCCACGACGTATCGGCGTAGTCAGAGCCCACGTACCTCCTCGAGAGTTTTTCTGGCTCCGACGGAGTGCAACGAGTCGAGAGTCTTTCGGAAGCTTGCGACAAATCGGCGGTCGTCCACGAGATCGCCGAAGATTTGGCGGTTCCCGACGAAGGCCAGTGGATCGCTCGACTGTTTTTGTGCGAGAGGTACCAGAGTGTCCGCCATCTGATCAACGACGGTGATGGGGTCGCCATTCTCGTCTGTGCCCTCGGCGTAGCGGGCCCAGCTGGCGACAACGGCCGTGGACAGGTTGATCGATCCGCCGGCGTCGAGTTGCTCCCGAATGACGGGCAACAGCCACTTGGGAATTCGATCGGACGACTCGGCACACAGGCGCGCAATCGTGTCGCGGACGTGAGGGTTCGAGAATCGTTCGATGAGGGTCTTCTTGTACTGATCGAGGTCGACGCCGGGTACCGGGTCAAGGGTCGGCGTCGCTTCGAGATTCATGTAGTCGAGCAGGAACCCTGACAAGAGTTCGTCCTGGCATGCCTCGTGGACCAGGCGGTATCCGGCAAGGTAGCCGAAGTACGCGATGCCTTGATGGCTGGCGTTGAGAAGGCGCAGTTTCATGAGTTCGTACGGGCGAACGTCCGGCACCAGATTCACGCCGGCATTCTCCAAAGGGGGCCTGCCTGATGTGAACTCGTCCTCGAGGAACCACGCGGTGAAGGGTTCCGCCGCAACCGGCCACTGATCTTCGACGCCAAACGTCTCGGCGATCTCTGTGGTTACCTCGGCTGTCGTGACGGGTGTGATCCGGTCGACCATGGAGTTGGGGAAGGCGCCGTTCTTCTCGATCCACTCCGCAAGTTCGGGATCCTTCAGGGCAGCAAAGGCTCCGAAAGCCTTCCTCGCGACTGATCCGTTGCCTTCGATGTTGTCGCAACTCATGATCGTGAACGGTGTCAGACCCCGGTCTCGACGGAGTGCGAGTGCAGCGCAGATCAGAGCGAAGGTGGTGCGGGGGAGTGTTCCTGGTTCAAGGTCGTGCACCACATCGGGATTGGACGAGTCGAACTCTCCCGTGCTGTCCGAGATGTTGTACCCGCCCTCGGTGATGGTGAGGGAGACGATCTTCGTCGATTCGGATGCCATCTTCTCGATCACCGCCTGCGGGTCGTCTGGAGCGAACAGGTACTCGACTATCGACCCGATGACCCGGCCCTCGAGCGTTCCGTCTGCATGCTTGAGTGCCAGGGTGTAGAGGCCGTCCTGTGCTCGGAGTGCGTCTCTCATTCGCTTGTCCGACGGCATCACTCCCACACCGCAGATTCCCCAGTCGAAGCCCTCGCCACGTCGCAGGAGAGTATCGATGTACATGGCCTGGTGTGCACGGTGAAAGCCGCCGACACCGAAATGCACTATGCCGGTAGTGACTTTGCTCCGGTCGTAGTTCGGCACTTGGAGTGAAGTGTCGAAGTCGTGCAAGGTCTTCGTATTGAGTTCCATGAAAGTTCTAGTCTCCTTCGGCGACGATGACTACGGCTTTGATGCTGCCGGGAATGCGGTCGGCCACCAGGGCCTCTTGCGACTGTTCGAGTGAAAAGCGTGCAGTGACCATCGAATCCAGATCGACCCGGCCGGCGGCGACCAGTGCGGCGGCGATCGGCCACGTATTGGCGTATCGGAACACCCCGGTCAGAATCAGTTCGCGATTCTGAATGATCGGGACCGGCAACGGAATCTCGTCGGCACCCATTCCGACCAAAACGACTGTCCCAGCCGGCCGAACGGCGTGAATGCCGTCGATTACGGCGGCCGTGGCACCCGAAGCGTCGATGAATGCGTCGACGGCGAGAGAGCGTACGTCGCTTTCGCGGGGATCTACGACCGTAGTTGCGCCGAATTTCAGTGCCACATCACGCCGGGCCGCATCGATGTCCGAGACGATGACTTCCGTGGCGCCGAATGCCTTGGCCACCTGCGTCGTCACGATTCCTACCGGACCGGCGCCGGCGATCAGCACTCGAGAGCCAGCCGTGATCCCTGCCTTCTGGGCTGAGGCGATCCCTACTGACAGTGGCTCGAACAGCGCAGCTGCTTCGTAGGACACCGAATCTGCGACTGGATGGGCGAAGTCGGCACCGATCGTGACGTAGTCGGTGAGTGCACCGTCAATCGGAGGTGTTGCGAAGAACTCCATGTGAGGGCAGAGGTTGTATCTGCCTGCCTTTGATTCGGGACTTGTCGGATCAGGCTTCTGAGGTTCGATGGAGACGCGCTGCCCGACGCGTCCCGGATCGACGCCGTCGCCGACTGCGGCGATGCGTCCCGATGCCTCATGTCCGAGAACGAGCGGTGCGTTGACGACGTAAGAGCCGATGCGGCCTTCGCGAAAGTAGTGCGCGTCCGACCCGCACACGCCCACGGCGTGGATGCGGACGAGAACTTCACCGGCCTTCGGGGACGGTCGCGGTCTCTCGACCATCTGCATCTTTCCGGTCTCAACGAGGACATTTGCCCGAATTGTCGCAGGTAGATCGAAGGATTCTCCGGAAACTGTTGTGTGGGTCACAACCTAGATGTTAGCTTAGTGAGCATAAGAACATCTAGTGAGCATTTGCTCACGATCGAGAAACTTTGAACCTGATGCATAAGGAGACCGTGTGAACCAGTCGGCTCAGCCCACAGGACTCAAGCCGTCGAAGTTGCCTGCTTCCGAGGATGTGCGGCTCGCGTTGCGGGCTGCGACCATGTATCACCTCGAAGGCGCTACTCAAGCGGAGATTGCAGCGAAGTTGGGCGTCTCGAGGCCTACGGCCGGGAGACTGTTGGCCAGGGCGCGGACGCAAGGTTTGGTCAGGGTCGAGATTTTGGTTCCGCCCGAGCTCGAAGGTTCGGTGAACACGGAATTGGAATCGAAGCTGGAGAAGCACTTCGGGTTGGCCGAAGTGTTGATTGTCCCCGAAGCGAATTCGGACTCGGACGATCCGGACTTCGATGCGCTCGGCCGACGTGCAGCGGAAGTTCTGGTTCGCCGCCTGCAGCCGTCGAGCGTGCTCGGATTCACGTGGGGCCCGGAAACTGTTGCGGTAGCAGGTTCTTTGCCAGACAGGGCGGCGAAGTGCTCGGCTGTGGTACAACTTGACGGCTCCATGACGGTGACCGACTACCAAACCGGTGTCGACTTCACCATCGGCCGATGCGCACAACAGTTGCAGGCCAATCCTATTCGCCTCAATGCTCCGCTATATGCCGATCCAGCAACGGTGGAGTCGATGCGAAACGACTCGGTCATCTCGAAGGCACTGAAGGCTGGAACAGATTCCGACATCATGGTTTTCGGAGTTGGTGCTGTTTCGACGGCCACGACTTTGTTTGCCGGCAGTTTCGTCGACTCGACCATGCTGGACGAGTTGGAAAGTCGAGGGGCTGTCGGTGAGATCGGCGGCCGTTTCTACACGATCGACGGAAATCCAGTGGAGGGGCCACTGCCTGAGCGGACGGTCTCCGTCCCGCTCGACGCAGTGAAATCCTGCGATCAGACAATTCTGATTTCGGGGGGAACACACAAACGCCAGGCCGTTCTGGGCGCATTGCGCGGAGGTTTGGCAAACGTACTCGTCACCGATGTCGAGTGCGCCCAGTGGCTGCTCGAAGGGTAGCGCTCTCACGAGTTTCGCTGTCCGAGCGCGCGACTGACACGCAAGTGTGAAGGAAGGTAATCCGTGAAAACAGGAAGACGAGTGTGGGGCGCTGCCGCTGCGGCGCTCTGCCTCCTGGTGTCGGGATGTGCGGGTGCTGGTGCGCTCGGTGGTTCCGGCGAACGAACAGTCACCATTGCGATGGTGTCGAACTCGCAGATGCAGGACGCCATCAAATTGGCTCCGGCTTTCGAAGCCGAGAACCCCGGCATCGACCTCAAATTCGTCAGCCTTTCCGAGAACCAGGCCCGCGCCAAGATCACAGCGTCGACGGCCACCGGTGGCGGCGAGTTCGACGTCGTGATGATCAGCAACTACGAGACGCCCCAGTGGGCCGCGAACGGTTGGCTCACGAACCTGTCCGAGTACGCGGACAAGACACCAGGTTATGACGAGGACGATTTCATACCGTCCATCAAGGCTTCACTGTCGTACGAGGACAGCATGTATGCGGTGCCGTTCTACGGGGAGTCGTCGTTCCTGATGTATCGCAAAGACCTGTTCGATCAGGCGGGGATCACAGTTCCAGAAGACCCGACGTGGCAGGAAGTTGCAGGTTGGGCAGAGCAGTTCGACAACCCTGATGCCAAGATGTCCGGAATCTGCCTGCGAGGAAAGCCGGGCTGGGGCGAGGTTCTCGCGCCGCTCAACACAGTGATCAACACTTTCGGCGGACGCTGGTACGACGAGAACTGGAATGCGCAGTTGACCAGTCCGCAGGTCGAGGAGGCCGTTCAGTTCTACGTGGACACCGTCAAGGAGCACGGCCAGCCGGGGCCTGCCACAAGTGGGTTCGGCGAATGCGCAACACAATTCGCGCAAGGCAACACGGCGATGTGGTACGACGCGACCTCGGCTGTGTCGGTGCTCGAAGATCCCGCATCGTCGAAGGTGGTCGGCAACATCGGATATGCGAAGGCCCCGAAGGTCGAGAAGTCCGATCCCGGATGGCTCTACACCTGGGCGCTCGGAATCCCGGAGTCGGCACAGAACAAAGACGATGCCTGGAAGTTCATCTCCTGGATGACGAACAAGGATTACATCCAAAAAGTCGGCACTGAACTCGGTTGGTCGAGAGTCCCTCCGGGAAGCCGTCTTTCGACCTACGAGATCCCGGAGTACCAGGAAGCTGCAAAGGCATTCGGTCCGATCACCCTCGAATCGATCAACAATGCAGACCCGAAAAACCCGACAGTGCAACCGGTTCCATACACCGGCGTCCAGTTCCTCACCATCCCTGAGTTCCAGGATCTGGGCACTCGCGTCAGCCAGCAGATCAGTGCGGCAATCGCGGGTCAGAAGAGTGTGAAAGAAGCACTCGAACAATCGCAGCAGTATGCCGAGGTGGTCGGCAAGACCTATCAGGAGAACCGATGACTACGGTTGCTGAGCTCAGATCCACGGTGGACGACGCACCACCGGTTCGTATCGACAAGAAGATCTCTCGTGCCGAGGGTTGGCGTCGTCGAGGTCCGTTGCTGCCGGCGTTGATCTTCTCGATCGTCGTCACGCAGATTCCCTTTCTGTTCACGCTCTACTACTCCACGCAATCCTGGAATCTTGTCCGGCCGGGATCGCGGCACTTCAACTGGTTCAACAACTACATCGATGTGTTCAAGGACAGTCAGTTTCGGGAAGTCGCGGTCAACACGGTCATCATGATCGTGGGTACGGTCGTCGTTTCGGTGATCCTCGGACTCGCCTTGGCGCTGCTACTCGACCGAGCCTTCCTCGGTCGCGGCATCGTACGAACGCTGCTGATCACGCCCTTCCTCATAACTCCCGTCGCTGGTGCATTGCTTTGGAAGACAACAATGTTCGATCCGGTATTCGGTATCGTGAACTTCGTCCTCCAGCCTTTCGGTGTCGGCCAGGTCGACTGGGTCAGCAAGTTTCCACTCGCCGCGGTCATGATCAATCTGTTCTGGCAGTGGACGCCCTTCATGATGCTGCTCATTCTGGCCGGTTTGCAGTCCATGCCCCGAGACATCCTCGAAGCTGCACGGGTGGACGGAGCCAAGCCTTTTGCGATGTTCCGCGAACTGACTCTGCCGCACCTGCGTCGATTCATCGAACTCGGTGCAGTTCTCGGCGCGATCTACCTCGTGAACACCTTTGACGCGGTGTACATGATGACGTCGGGTGGGCCCGGCGTGGCCAGTTCGAACCTGCCGTTCTACATCTACCAGCGCGCGTTCCTCGGCTTCGACGTCGGTCAAGCCGCGGCGATGGGCGTCGTGACAGTGATCGCGACCATCATCGTGTCCACGCTTGCGCTTCGACTGATCTTCAAGAGCTTCACCGGCAACGAGGAGGCGGCGTGATGACTGCCGTAGAGACGACAAGTGCGACGACCGACAGGCCCGTCGTCAAGAAGAAAAAGAGCGGTAAGTTCAGTCCGTGGTCGGTCGTGGCGTGGATCGCGGCCCTCGGGTTCTTCTTTCCTGTCTTCTGGATGGTCCTGACCGCGTTCAAGACCGAGGCGGACGCGTACACCGATCCGCCGAAGCTGTTCTTCACCCCGACCCTCGAGCAGTTCCGAGCCGTCCTCGACTCCGGCCTCGGTACGACACTGGCGAACTCTGCCTTCGCCACGGGAATGTCGACCATTCTGGTTCTGCTACTTGGTGTTCCGGCGGCATTTGCCTTGTCGCTCCGGCCGGTCGCCAAGACCCAGGACGTTCTGTTCTTCTTCATCAGTACGAAGATGCTCCCCGTCGTCGCAGCGATCGTGCCGCTGTACGTGATCGTCAACGACATCGGCCTGCTCGACAACATCTGGGCCCTGGTCATCCTGTACACCTCGATGAATCTGCCGATTGCGGTGTGGATGATGCGCTCCTTCTTTCTGGAGGTTCCCGGCGAACTTCTCGAGGCGGCAAGCATGGACGGTGCCAGCCTGTGGACGTCGGTTCGCGAGGTGATCCTGCCTCTGATCTCACCCGGCATCGCTGCCACCGCACTGATCTGTGTGATCTTCTCGTGGAATGAGTTCTTCTTCGCCGTCAATCTGACAGCTGTTCAAGCACAAACGATTCCGGTCTTCTTGGTCGGGTTCATCACGGGCGAGGGCCTGTACTGGGCTCGGCTGTCCGCGGCAGCGACCATGGCGGCATTGCCCGTCATCTTGGCCGGTTGGTTCGCCCAGAACAAACTGGTGCGCGGCCTGTCCTTCGGTGCAATCAAATAATTCTCCTCACCCTTCTCAGGAGTTCGTCATGGCTGAAATCTCGTACCAGAAAGCGTCTTGCATCTACGAAGGTGCCGGCACTCTCGCTGTCGATTCACTCGATCTCGACATCAACGACGGTGAGTTCATCGTGCTCGTCGGTCCGTCGGGTTCCGGAAAGTCCACGGCACTACGCATGTTGGCGGGGCTCGAGGACATCGATTCGGGCGCGATCACCATCAACGGCAAGGACATGACCGATGTCCCGTCGAAGGACCGTGACATCGCGATGGTCTTCCAGAACTATGCGCTTTACCCCAACAAAACCGTCGGTGAGAACATGGGGTTCGCGCTGAAGATGCGCGGTGTGCCCGTCGAGGAGCGAAAGAAGAAAGTTGCGGAAGCGGCCAAACTTCTCGACTTGACGGAGTATCTCGACCGCAAGCCGGCCAAGCTTTCCGGCGGTCAACGGCAGCGAGTTGCGATGGGCCGCGCCATCGTTCGTGAACCGCAAGTGTTCTGCATGGACGAGCCGCTTTCCAACCTCGACGCCAAGCTACGCGTCCAGACTCGCACGCAGATCGCGGCCTTGCAGCGACGTCTCGGAACCACCACCGTCTACGTCACACACGATCAGGTGGAAGCGATGACGATGGGTGATCGTGTGGCCGTGCTCAAAGGTGGTAAGTTGCAGCAGTTCGCCTCTCCGACCGAACTTTACGATCGGCCCGCCAATGCGTTTGTTGCCGGATTCATCGGATCTCCGGGAATGAACTTGGTGACGGTGCCGGTCAGTTCGGGTGGCGTCCGCTTCGGTGCCGTCGAAGTTCCGCTCGACCGCGAGCAGATGACCGCAATCGCCGCAGCCGGTCTGAGTTCGGTCACCGTGGGAATTCGGCCTGAACAATTCCAGGTGGTCGCGGCCGGAGACGGAATCGCAGCTCAGATCGACCTGGTCGAGGAACTGGGCAACGAGTCGTACATCTACGCGCACGTACCCGGCACGGAATCCGATCCGATTTCGCTCGTCGCACGCACCGGCGGGCGATCGAAGTTGCAGTACGGCCAGACGCTCGGATTCGAGCGGGTGGACGGTCCTGTTCACCTCTTCGACCCCACGACCGGCGAGCGCGTGGGTAGCTGAACCCCCCTCCACAATCGTGACCTGCTCGGCACCCGAATTCGTTCGTGCCGAGCAGGTCACATCCATCGTCGATTGGCAAGAAGGTTAGGGTCTACCGATGAGTGATACACGCGAACGATCCGTCGTGGTGTGTGGTGAGGGACTGGTCGATCTGGTGCCGGTGGGGGATAACTTCTCGCCCAAATTGGGCGGGGGGCCGTTCAATGTTGCGATCGCACTAGGTCGACTCGGCTCTGACGTGGGATTCGTCTCTCGCTTGTCCACCGACGCGTTCGGAGATCGGATGATCGATTCGCTGGCCGCGTCGAACGTCGACACAACCGGAGTCGAACGCGGACCCGAGCCGACAACTTTGGCCGTCGTGAATCTTGCTGCGGACGGGGGAGCGCGGTACTCCTTCTATCTCGAGGGAACGGCGGATCGACAGTTTGCGCTGCCGAAACTTCCCTCTGCTCGGGCATTCTCGTTCGGAACATTGTCGCTAGTGCTCGAGCCCGGCGCCTCTGCCTACGAAGCGATGCTGCACGAAGCTCATGCCCGCGGTCGACTCACCATGGTGGACCCCAACATTCGCCCGGCGGTGATCGCGGACCCAGACGCCTATCGCCGACGGTTTCGGTCGTGGTTACCGTCCATCGACATTCTCAAGGTGAGCGACGACGACGCCCAGTGGTTGGGTTCGGTCGACGGCACCGAGTGGCTGGACGAAGGCGTCGGCGCCGTGCTGCTCACCCGTGGTGGTGATGGGTTGCGGTTGATCACCAGCGAACTCGATGTTTCGGTGCCGGCGCCCGCGGTTGACGTCGCGGACACGATCGGTGCGGGGGATACGGTACACGGAGCCCTGTTGGCTTGCCTTGATCGACACGACGCCCTCGACGCCGCAGTTCTGCGTGGGTTTTCCGAGTCCGATTGGACGGCTGCGTTGATCTTCGCTGCGCGCGCGGCAGCCGTCACGGTGTCGCGACCGGGGGCGGATCCGCCGTGGTCGAGGGAGTTGGGCCTGCTCGGCTAGCCCTGGGGACCACCGCCCTACTGCGAGCGCAGTACGCTTAAGTGTCTACCTGTGCACGATGTGCGACGGGGTCGTGTATCGGCACAGTGATACGCATGTCGATATTCCTGTACAAACTCTCGCGACTCGCGTTTCGGCGTCGCTGGGCAATGGTGGGCTTCTGGCTCGTCCTGCTGGTGGCGGGCGGAGTGGGCGCAGCAACGCTGTCCGGTCCGACGGTCAACACGTTGTCGATACCGGGCACCGAATCGCAAGCGGCGCAAGATCTTCTGGCTGAGAGATTTCCGCAATCGTCCACCGACGGAGCCAGTGCTCGCATCGTCTTCGAATCTCCTGCGGGCACGACGCTCACCGATCCGGCGATTCGACAATCCGTCAGTGACTTGGTCTCTGCGCTCGGGAAGGATCCCGAGGTTGCAGCGGTATCGGATCCGTATGCCTCCGGAGGAGTGTCGTCGACTGGGACGATCGGATACATGCAGGTCTCCTATACCGCCGACTCGATGGACTTGCCGGACAGCTCGAAAGAACTGCTCGAGTCCGCCGTTCACGACGCTGCGGGTTCGGGACTGGCGGTCGATGTCGCCGGCAACGTGCTGATGGAAAGCAGTGCCGAATCGATGGGCGAAGTGATCGGCGTCGCGATCGCCGCAGTGGTCCTGACGGTCACTTTTGGTTCGTTGGTGGCCGCAGGGCTTCCGTTGATCAGTGCACTCATCGGCATCGGCATCGCGATCTGCACGATCACCATCGCAACGGGCTTCATCGAATTGGGTTCGAGCACAACCGTCCTGGCAATGATGCTGGGTCTGGCCGTGGCGATCGACTACTCGCTGTTCATCGTCTCGCGCTACCGCTCAGAACTACGTGACGGACATGATCCCGAAATCGCAGCGGGCCGCGCAGCCGGGACAGCGGGATCGGCCGTAGTGTTCGCGGGGTTGACCGTGCTCATCGCACTGGCAGGATTGTTCGTCGTGAACATCCCGTTCCTGACGAGCATGGGTCTGGCTGCGGCGTTCGCAGTTGCTGTTGCCGTGGTGATTTCACTGACTCTGCTGCCCGCCACGCTTGGATTTGCAGGATCGCGCGTTCTGAGCCGATCCGATCGTCGCCTGCTTGCGTCCGGTGGTCAGTTGACGCATCGCAAAACGAAGGAAGGCGCAGGCTCGCGATGGGCCAAGTTCGTGATCCGGCGTCGAGTTCCGGTTTTGCTCGCGTCAGTCCTCGGGCTGGGATTGCTGGCGATCCCCACCTTCGGCATCAACCTGAGCTTGGCGAGCCCACTGGTGCCTGACACCACTGCCGCCCGAGCCACCGACCGACTTTCCGAGGGATTCGGTGCCGGGTTCAGCGGTCCGCTGATGGTGGTCGTAGACGTTGCCGACGCCGCAGATCCGGCATCGGCAATGAGTGGGGCCCAAGAGAAACTCGGTGCTCTGCCCGACGTGGCGGCAGTGACGCCGCCCGCGCTCAATCAGGCCGGTGACACAGCAGTCATCACAGTGGTTCCGTCGAGTGGCCCGGAAACCGAGGCAACCAAGGCGCTCGTTGCCGATATTCGTGCGGTCGCCGGATCGCTGACCGACGAGACCGGGGCCACGATGTCGGTCACCGGCCAGACAGCCTTGACGATCGACGTCTCGGACCGCCTGGCCGATGCCCTGGTTCCTTACCTCGCATTGGTCGTCGGCCTCGCCTTCATCCTCTTGATGTTGGTATTCCGCTCGATACTGGTACCGCTCAAGGCAACTCTCGGATTTCTGCTCTCCATCGGCGCGACGTTCGGTGTGCTGGTCGCGATCTTCCAGTGGGGTTGGTTCGCCGGGATTCTCGGAATCGAGGGTCAAACCGGATCAGTTGTCGCGATGTTGCCCATCTTCATGATTGGCATCGTCTTCGGGTTGGCGATGGACTATCAGGTGTTCCTGGTGACCAGAATGCGTGAAGCGTACGTCCACGGCGACGGACCGGACGAAGCAGTCGTGAAGGGCTTCGACCAGGGTGCCCGAGTGGTCACGGCCGCGGCGCTAATCATGATCGCCGTTTTCGCGGGCTTCATCTTCGGCGGCGACGCCTTCATCATGCAGATCGGACTCGGACTTTCGTTCGCGGTTCTGTTCGACGCCTTCGTGATTCGCATGACAGTCGTTCCGGCCGTCATGTCCCTGTTGGGCTCGAAGGCATGGTGGTTCCCAGCTTGGCTGGACCGGTTGGTCCCGAACGTCGATGTCGAGGGGGAGCAGTTGACTGCGCTGCTCGCAGATTCGAAGGATTCCACTGAGCCCGCGAACGACAAGTTGTCGGTGTGATCCGGATACGGTAGATCGATGACCTCGACTTCGACGTGGGGTCGATGGTGTGCGGAACACCCGCGCACCATCGACCTGGCACTGACCATCCTCGTGCTCCTTGCCACGTGGACGGCGCACCGCATCGCGCTCGACGGCAATGAGACCCGCGAGGTCACGGTTGTGGGAGTTGTCGTGACAGCTATCGCAGCCGCAACCATCGTGTTCCGAAGGCGCTATCCGTTGTCGGCGCTCGCGGTGGCAGTGCTTCTCGGCGTTTTGATGATTTCGCTGTCGGCGCCGCCGAATGCCGGCACAGGTTCGGCGGCGATGGTATGCCTCTATTACGTTGCCAGCACGAGTGACCGCCGGAAGACCTTTTTCGCAGCGGCAATCACAGTCGGATCGCTGATGCTTGTCACGATTTTCCTGGGAGTAGGAAACAACCTCCTACAGGAAGCGCTGGGGTTGTTGTCTTGGTTGCTGATGGCGAGTTTCGCCGGCGCTGAGGTCCGTTCTCGCCGTGCATATCTGGAGTCCGTCGAAGAGCGTGCGGTGCAAGCGGAAAGAATGCGCGAGGACGAGGCTCGACACCGGGTCGTCGAAGAAAGGATGCGGATAGCGCGAGACCTGCACGACGTCGTCGCGCACCACATTGCATTGGTCAATCTGCAAGTTGGGGTCGCGTCGCACCTGATCGGGAAGGACCCGGAGAAAGCGACGACTGCACTACGCGGAGTGGAAGAAACATCCAAGGCCGCACTGGACGAGATTCGGGCCACCGTTGGTGTCCTCCGTGATGCGCAGGACGGCGATCGCTCGATGAAGCCGGCTCCGGGGCTTTCGGATCTACCGGCACTGGTGGATCAATTCGTCAGTGCAGGAATGGAAATCGAGGTGCGCACTGTGGGTTCTGTGCGCCTACTCGGACCTGCAGTAGATCTCACGGCGTATCGAATTATCCAGGAGGCACTCGTGAATGCGAGCAAGCATGCGCTGCCAGGAGCCGTCACCGTGTCGTTGTCGTACGAAGCTGAGGTTCTGGTGCTGACGGTCGAAAACTCCGGAACAGCAGTGCCTTCGACTTCGCCACCCGGGTACGGACTGCTGGGAATGAAGGAGAGGGCTCAGGCAATGGGAGGCGAGGTGTCAGCAGGATTCAGTGCGGACGGGGGATTTCGTGTGGACGCGCAACTTCCGCTTGTGTCAGTGTCGAGCGGTTCTCTGCGTGAGGAATCGCTGTGACTGTTCGGGTAGTAGTGGCGGACGATCAGGCGCTCTTTCGGCAAACGCTTGCACTGCTCATCGGTTCTGAAGACGACATGGAGGTGGTCGCCGAGGCGGCGGACGGAGAGCAGGCATTCCAGGCAGCGCTCGAACACCGACCTGACGTTGTACTCATGGATATTCGAATGCCGGGCACCAGCGGTGTCGAAGCAACCGCCATGATCGCCGATCATCCGGATTTGTCCGACGTACACGTGTTGATCCTGACGACATTCGAGGTGGATGAGCATGTGGCTCAGGCGATCCGGGCGGGTGCCAGCGGCTTTATCGGCAAAGGGATCCGGGCTGAAGATCTGCTAGATGCTGTTCGGACGGTCGCAAGTGGCAACTCGTTGTTGTCGCCGATTGCGACCAGTGCGTTGATTACTCGATTCCTTTCCATCCCGTCGCGGGCAGACTCGACTTCTGGGATCTTCGGTCAATTGACCCCGCGCGAACTCGAAGTAGTAACTCTCGTGGCCCTGGGGATGTCCAACGACGAGATCGCCACGGAGTTGGTGATCAGCGCTGTCACGGCAAAAACGCACGTAAACCGGGCGATGACAAAACTTGATGTTCGGGACCGCGCGCAGTTGGTGGTTCTGGCCTATCAATGCGGTCTAGTGGTTCCGGGGCGCTCGGTGGACTGATTCGAGAAACCCTCTTGACTCGAATGTGTGTTCGAGTACGGTTGGGGGTGGGGATCGGGGGATTCAATGACTGTTTTGTTGTCGGACGTGGTGTCGGGTTCTGCGGTGGGGTTACGCGGACGCCTGTGGCAGTTATCTGCTGCCGAGTTGCGTGAGGCTGCGGTGTCGGCGAGTGCGGAGATTCTGCGGCTGGAAGCGGTGCGGGTGGCGGTGGTGGACGAACTGTCGATGCGTCCGGACGATCAGGTGATTGCCAGCCGCGGCCTCGGGTCATGGTTGGCGGCAAACACGATGCTGCAGGTTCGGGACGGGAAGAAGATCGCCGCCCTGGGCGCCGCGCTGCGGCCGTTTCCCGCGGTGGCAGCGCAATTCGATTGCGGGGATTGCTCGTTCGATCATGCCGTGTTGATCGTGGCGTTCTGTGAATCGCCGCCGAAGGGGATGTCGGAGGAAGCGTTGCCTCGCTGTATCGACCTCTTGCTCGCAGCAGCCTCGGGTGTGGAAGCGACGACGACGAAGGTGCGGCATGTCATCGCGACGTTGGAGCGGGTGTTCGAGTCCGATGAGATTCCACCTGCCGAAGATGTCGATCGCAATGAGCTTCGGATCGCCTCGACACTTAATGGTCGGGTGGTGGTGCGCGGTGATTTCGACGCTCTCACCGGCGAAATGCTGCTCTCGGCGCTGTCGAATCTGACGATGCCCACCCCAGCACCGGACGGAACGCCGGATGCCCGGTCGGCGGCGAAGCGGACCGCGGACGGGTTCACCGAACTGATCCGCCGATATCTGGACTGCGCAAAAACCGGAACCGACGGCGGCCAACGACCGCACGTGAACGTGCACATCAACGCCCGCGACCTCGCTGAGCATCGGGATTGTGCCGCACAGTCTTCGGATTCGGGTGATGACGGCTCTCTGGGCCCGGCCGATCTCGACGTCGGGCACATGCCGTGGCTCGGACCACTCTCGGTGTCGCAGACGAGGCTTCTCGGCTGCGACTGCTTCCTCTCCTCCGTTCTGCTCGACGGCCACGGGGCGCCGTTGGATGCGAAACCTGGGAAACGGTTGGTCAGCGCGGAACAGAGGGTGGCGTTGATTGCCCGAGACAAGGGTTGCGCGTTCCCCGGCTGCACATGCGTGCCGGCCTGGACGGACGCGCACCATATCCGGCACTGGGCGAACGGCGGTCCGACGGTGATGAACAACCTTGTCCTGCTGTGCCGCTCGCATCACCGGTTGATGCACCGCAAATCCGGGTTCGTCGGAAAATGGGACATCAGAATGGGCGTCGACAACAAACCCTGGTTCATCCCGCCACCCTCGATCGACCCGCAGCGGCACCCGCGGCCGGCGAACACCACCTTCAAAACTTGAGAGGGTCCAACCTCAGGCACAACAGAACACGCCCAGGCTCCGCATCCGACTTGACTGCCGGAGGCGGAGTCCAAGGTGCGTGCTCTCGTGATGACCGTGGTTTCGGCGCGACCGCGGTTTCGGCGAGACTGTGATTTCGGTGAGGCAGGAAGACGTGTCCCACTCAGTGGGTCATTTTTTCGTCGTTGCCACGCCGGTTGTGCCAGGTCATTTGGACGGCTGACCTGCACCGCAAAATCTTTCGTTAGAACACGTTCCAATTTCGTAGATTTGTGGCTATGGTCACAGAGATAGATGCGGGTGTGCGAATGAAAGGGTGAAGTGACGTGAAGACCAAGGGTGCAATCCTGTGGGGCCTCAACGAGAAGTGGTCCGTCGAGGAGATCGAGATCGGCGAGCCGGTAGCCGGCGAAGTTCAGATTCGCATGGAAGCGGCCGGAATGTGCCACTCCGATCACCACATCGTCACCGGCGCGACCCCGATGCCGTCGTTCCCCGTCATGGGTGGGCACGAGGGTTCGGGCGTCATCACCAAGCTCGGCCCAGAGGTCAAGGGGTTGGAGGTCGGCGACCACGTCGTCCTGTCCTTCATTCCGGCTTGTGGAACCTGTCCGGCGTGTTCGGCCGGCCATCAGAATCTGTGTGACCTCGGGATGGGCCTGCTCAGCGGCCAGGCCATCAGCGACGGCACCTACCGAATCCAGGCTCGCGGCGAAAACGTGATCCCGATGTGCCTGCTAGGGACGTTCTCGCCCTACATGGTCGTGAACCAGTCGTCGGTTGTGAAGATCGACAAGGACATTCCGTTCGAGGTTGCAGCACTCGTCGGTTGCGGCGTTCCCACCGGTTGGGGATCGGCAACACACATCGCTGATGTGAAGCCGGGTGAAGACGTTGTGATCATGGGCGTTGGCGGCGTCGGTATCAGTGCCCTGCAGGGTGCTGTTGCGTCGGGTGCCCGCTACATCTTCGCCATCGATCCTGTGCCGTGGAAGCGTGAGCAGGCTCTGAAGTTCGGCGCAACACATGCATTCGAAAGCGCCGCCGCTGCCATTCAGCCGATCATTGACGCCACGTATGGACGCATGGCGCAGAAGACGATCATCACCGTCGGCGAAATGAAGGGTGAGTACGTCGAAGAGGCGATGATTCTGACGGCCAAGGCCGGTCGTTGTGTTGTCACTGCAATGGGGCATCTGACGGACATGGACGTAAAGCTGAACCTGTTCCTGATGTCGATGCTTCAGAAGGATCTTCAGGGCAACATTTTCGGCGGTGGCAACGCTCGCCAGGACGTGCCGAACCTCCTCGCGATGTACAAGGCAGGCAGGCTGAACCTCGACGACATGGTCACTCGGACCTACACCCTCGAAGGTGTGAACGACGGCTACCAGGACATGTTGGATGGCAAGAACATCCGCGGCGTCATCCGCTACACCGAAGCCGACTGGTGATCGGAAGCGCAACGCTTGTGCCAGTAGTCTGATCGGGTGCCCAGTACTCACAGTCTCGACGTAATTCAGCAGTGGCCGGTCGACAATGCGGCAGCGGTCGTCCTCTCCGGGAAGAACTCGGGTGAGGGCGACCGCGTTCGTGGTTTCAGCGGCGATCAGTCGCACGTTTTCCCTCTGGCCTCGGTGACAAAACTGTTGTGCGCCTACGCGATTCTCGTCGCGGTGGAGGAAGGGGCGGTCGAGCTGGACGGGCCGGCCGGACCTGAAGGATCGACCGTTCGACATCTCCTCGCGCACGCGTCGGGGTTGGCATTCGCCGAACGTGTCGTTCAGGCGCCGGTGGCGTCGAAGCGGATCTATTCGAGTGCGGGATTCGAGGTACTTGCCGAGTTGGTTTCCCGGGAGACCGAGATCGAATTTGCCGACTATCTGGCCGAGGCCGTGTTCGCGCCCTTGGGGATGACCAGTGCGGCTCTCGTCGGCCCGGCCGGCCACGGTGCGCAGGCATCGGCAGACGACTTGGCCAAGTTCGCGGCTGAACTGCTCTCACCGACCCTTGTCTCGACGCAGACGTTCGCCGAGGCGACAACCGTCCAGTTCCCGGGGCTCAACGGAATTCTTCCGGGATACGGCTCTCAGCGCCCCAACGACTGGGGACTCGGATTCGAAATTCGCGGCGACAAGCGTCCGCATTGGACCGGTCTCGAGAACTCGCCGGCAACCTTCGGTCATTTCGGTCAATCGGGGACTTTCCTGTGGGTCGATCCCGCGATCGATACTGCGTGCGTCGTACTTACCGATCGCGACTTCGGTGACTGGGCCAAACCTTTGTGGACTGAATTGTCCGACGGCGTGATCGGCGAAGTTTCTCGATAGAGCACAAATTTCTCTCCTTCCACTGGCGCAACACGGGTAACACAAGGCACACTGTTCAATCGAGCGTGCTGCACGAACTCGACAGAGGTCGTTGGGGAAGACGTCCCTCGTCGAAGCAGGAGGCTCGAGTGCGCGAAATGAATCAATTCGCGGACGTGACGACTGGTGTGGTTTACATCCACTCGTCGCCCGCGGCGCTGTGCCCGCACGTGGATTGGGCTCTGTCCGCCACGTTGGACAGCCCTGCCAAACTCAGATGGACCTCCCAGCCCGCCTACGACGGCCTTCTCCGTGCAACGACGGATTGGACAGGTCCCGTCGGAACCTGTGCCCGCCTGGTCGATTCGCTACGCGCGTGGCCGATGTTGCGGTTCGAGGTCACCGAGGATCCGAGTCACGGCGTCGACGGCGAACGGTACAGCCATGTACCTGGTCTCGGTTTGTGGCGCGGATCCACCAGTGCGAACGGTGATGTCGTCGTCGGGGAGATGAAGCTGCGGTCCATCATGAATTCCGGTGGAGACATCGCCGCGGAAATCGGTCGGGCAATAGGCGCACCGTGGGACGAGGAACTCGAACCCTTCCGGAGTTCCGGCGAAGGTGCCGAAGTGACATGGCTGCGAAGGCGCGTCAGCTGACCGAGGTCCATCCTGAACCCTGAGTGCTCTCGCGGCTTGAACGACTAAGACTTGAATGACAAAGGTGGGCCCCGCCGTATCGGCGAGGCCCACCTTGCTGTCCAGGGTTGTCAGAGCGGAATGTTCTTGTGCCGCGCGCGGACAGACGGCGCAGACGCGAGCGCAGCAGTGACGATGCTACGAGTCTTCGCCGGGTCGATTTCCTCGTCGACGACGCCGATTTCGACCGCGCGGTCGACGCCGCCCGCGATTGCCTCGTGCTCGGCAGCGAGACGGTCGTGCAATGCTTCACGCTCGTCGTCCGGTGCAGCTGCGAGGGCCCGCTTGTGCAGGATGCCGACAGCAGCCTTCGCGCCCATCACGGCAACTTCGGAGTTGGGCCAAGCGAACACGGCCGTTGCTCCGAGGGCTCTCGAGTTCATCGCGATGTATGCGCCGCCGTAGATCTTTCGAGTGACGACGGTGACGCGGGGGACCGTTGCCTCGGCGAAGGCGTGAAGTAACTTCGCTCCGCGTCGGACAACGCCTTCCCACTCCATCGAGACGCCCGGCAGATACCCGGGAACATCGACGACGACCACGAGCGGCACGCCGAATGCGTTGCACAGTCGCACGAATCGAGCGGCCTTCTCGGCACTTTCGGAGTTCAGGCACCCGCCGAGTCGGAGTGGGTTGTTCGCGATGACGCCAACGGTACGTCCGGCCATTCGACCGAATCCGGTGACGATGCTCCGCGCGTAATTGCCTTGCAGTTCTTCGAAACTCGACTCGCCTTCGACGTTGTCGAGCATTTCGTGAACGATCGGACG
Organism: Rhodococcus sp. NPDC059969; assembly: GCF_042738325.1. Taxonomy (NCBI): domain Bacteria; kingdom Bacillati; phylum Actinomycetota; class Actinomycetes; order Mycobacteriales; family Nocardiaceae; genus Rhodococcus; species Rhodococcus sp. NPDC059969. Next base: position 161,552 of record NZ_JBHWUF010000007.1, read on the forward strand.
AACGTCGTACGCACGTTTTGCGGACGCGGGCATCATGGCGCGCAAATCGCTGTCGCCGAGTTCGGCCGCACGCTGATCGAATTCGCCCTGCTCGCACATCATCGAAACCAGGCGGCGTGCACGGTGCAATGCGTCAGCCTCGTCGTGTGCGGCGATGTGCGCGACACCGGACTTCTTCGTGTGTGTCTCCGGACCGCCGAGTGAAACCATGTCGACCTGTTCGCCGGTGACACTGCGAACTACGTCTGGGCCGGTGACGAACACTCGGCCTTCCGGGGCCATGATCACGACATCGGTGAGGGCTGGACCGTACGCGGCTCCGCCGGCCGCGAAGCCGAGCACGACGGAAATTTGAGGTATGAGACCCGACGCGCGGACCATGGCCTCGAAGACCAGTCCGACTGCGTGGAGTGCTTCGACGCCTTCAGCCAGACGCGCGCCACCGGAGTGCCAGAGGCCCACGATGGGGGACTCTTCCTCGATGGCGGTATCGATGGCTTTGACGAGGTGTTTGCAGCCGTCGACGCCCATTGCGCCGCCCATGACGGTGGCGTCGGAGCAGTATGCGATGGTGCGGACGCCGTCGATGTTTCCGGACGCAGCAAGCACACCGGACTTGTCACGGGCGTGGAGTGGAACTGTGGTGCCGGGGTCGAACAGATTTTCCAGGCGCGCAAGAGGATCGCGCGGGTCTGTCGATGATTCGGACTTTGTCACGGGGGCCAGGATGGTCATCGCGTCCTCCTTCAGTACGAGCCTTGGGTGGAACGAAAGGTCGGTGTTGTCCGCGGGTGACGTTGTGTTGCAACGACACCCGCGGACAGGTGCAAACCGCGGTTCGGGCTAGGCCCGACCGAAGGCGAGCGCGACATTGTGCCCACCGAAACCGAACGAGTTGTTCAGTGCGAAATCGAAAGAGCCGGTTCGGGGTTCACCCTTGACGACATCGAGATCGATCTCTGGATCCTGGCTGTCAACATTGAGCGTGGGCGGGATGATCCCGTCACGCACTGCCAGAACCGTCAGGACTGATTCGAGGGCGCCGACAGCGCCGATCGAGTGTCCCAGCGCGGATTTCGGGCCGTACACCGCAGCGTGATTGCCGACCGCTGCGTTGATTGCCTTTGCCTCTGCGATGTCACCGATCGGCGTCGCAGTAGCGTGGGCGTTGATGTGCTTAATGTCGGACTTCGTCAGTCCGGCCATCTCGATTGCTCGGGTCATGGCTCGCGCCGCGCCCAGGCCTTCCGGATGCGGTGCCACGATGTGGTACCCGTCCGAAGTGATTCCGGAACCGAGCAGGCGGGCGTGAATCGTTGCCCCGCGTGCCTTTGCGTGCTCCTCGGTTTCGAGGATCATCAGGGCGCCGGCTTCGCCGAAGACAAATCCGTCGCGATCCTTGTCGAAAGGACGTGAAGCTGCGGCCGGATTGTCGTTGTTGGTGCTCATCGCACGCATCATGGCGAAGCTCGCGATCGGAACCGCGTCGATGAAGCTCTCGACTCCACCAGCTACAACCATGTCCGCGTCACCCATGACGAGCATGCGGTGAGCGTGAGCAATTGCCTCAGAACCTGACGAACATGCCGAAACCGGGGTGATGACGCCACCGCGTGCTCCGAGTTCGAGCCCGACCGTTGCGGCCGGTCCGTTGGGCATGACCATCTGCACCGAGAACGGGGACACCTTGCGGTATCCGCCGCCGCGGAGCTTGTCGACGGCGTCGATGAGCGTGTCGCCGCCGCCGAGTCCGGTGCCGATGACAACGGCCAGGCGGTCCTGATCGACTTCAGGGCTGCCGGCGTTGCTCCAGACCGTGCGACTCAACGTGAGGGCAAGGCGTTCCACCCAGCTCATCCGTCGAATTTCGACGCGGGACAAGCCCTCGTCCGGTGAAACCTTCAGGTGCCCGCCGATGCGAATGGGAAGGTCGAACTCGTCGATGAACGGGTCATCGAGGATTCCGATGCCGCTTTCGCCGGCGAGTAGCGCCTTCCACGTGCCATCCACATCACCAGCCACCGACGTCGACGTCGCGAGGCTCGTGACGACGATGTCGGGGAATTTCCCTTTGCGGGTAGAAGCGGAAGTCACGGTCGGCTCACTCTGCGTTCTTGGCTTCGGCGCCTTCGGCTTCGAGCTTCTGGATGTAAGCGACGATGTCGCCGACGGTGCGCAGGCCTGCGAGATCCTCGTCGGGGACCTTCACGCCGTACTTGTCTTCGGTCTGAACAGCGATCTCGACCATGGACAGGGAGTCGATATCGAGGTCGTCCACGAAGGACTTGTCAACGGTGACCTCGGAAGGCTCGATACCGGTGACCTCCTCCACGATCTGGCCGAGTTCCGCGATGATTTCTTCCTGAGTGTGGGCCACTGGTGTGGCTCCCTTCTTGATCGATTGAGGTGGGGTGAAACGTCCGGCCGCCGGTGGGGCTGATCGGCCGGTGGGGCGTCCGAGCTAGGTCAGCTCGGACAGTGCGGAGATATCCTCCGGGTTCTTGAGGGCCACCGTCGGTGTGCCACGCATTTCACGCTTGGCAATTCCGACGAGGGTTCCGGCCGGCGGGAGTTCCACGATCGCGGTAACTTCTGCGGTCCGCAACGAAGCGGAGCAAAGATCCCAGCGAACGGGGCGGGTAACCTGCGCGGCAAGTTTGGTGAGGGCGTCGGCGCCGGAGGAAACCGGTGCGCCGTCCGAGTTGGAAAGCAGCGTGCGCGTCGGATCGGACGGGGTGATCTTGGCGGCAGCAGCTGCGACGGCGTCCTGTGCAGGTGCCATGAATCGGGTGTGGAATGCGCCGGCGACAGGCAGTGCTCGGACCCGTGCCTTTTCGGGCGCATTCGCCGCGAGTTCTTCGAGTGCGGTGAGCATTCCGGCTGCCACGATCTGGCCGGCTGCATTGCGGTTGGCCGCTTCGAGTCCGAGTTCTTCGAGTCGTGCGAGTACTTCGGCTTCGTCTCCGCCGAGAACTGCCGACATGCCGGTCGGCTCGAGTGCGCAGGCCTTGGCCATCTCGGCGCCGCGAATTGCGGCAAGTGCAACCGCGTCGTCAGCGGAGATCACTCCGGCGACCGCGGCGGCGGCAAGTTCACCCACCGAATGGCCGGCAGCGATGACGTCGGCGCCGAGCAATCCACGCGATTCGATTTCCTCGTATGCCAGCAGAGCAGCGGCGACGACGAGGGGCTGTGTTACCGAGGTGTCGGTGATTTCTTCGGCAGTTGCGGTCGTGCCGAGGCGGACCAAGTCCAGGCCGACTGCTTTCGACCACACTTCGAGGCGGTCTTGCGCTCCGGGCAATGCCAGCCAGGGGCTGAGCATGCCGGGTGTCTGAGAGCCCTGTCCCGGGGCGAGCAACGAAATCACTTATTAAGAGAACACCGCCGCGAGCAACCTGCGAGATGTCGGTCGCGATGAACTCTGGCGAAGTGTTTTGTAGGGTTCCCACAAAATCCCACGTCGCGCTCGGCCATCGAAATTGGACGCTCGGGGGTTACAGGTTTGTTTGTCCGGATGTTAAAGATGTGACTGAAGTAACCGAATTGTTCGATTTGAGATCGATTTGTGTCAATCGGCCCACGGTAGCGGCGATCCGTAGTACGTATGCGTCCCGAGGATTCGTAGGATCCCGGCCGGTAACTTCCGCGATTCGCTTCAAGCGGTACCGAACGGTATTTGGATGAACAAACAGAAGACGTGCACAAGTCTCAACCGCACCTCCACAGTCGAGATAACTGTCTAAAGTATCGGTCAAGACTGTGCCGGATTCAGCTAAAGGTGCGACCAGGAAATCGCGAAGCGCCTTTACGGCAGCGGCGTCTCCCAGTAGTGCCCGTTCCGGGAGCAGTTCAGTCGCGAAAACCGGACGAGGTGCGCCGCGCCATCCGGCAACGGCCTTGATTCCCGCGAGAGCTTCGGAAGCACTGAAGTGCGCTGCGCTCAACGAGGGCGTCGTCGGACCGATCACCACCGGCTCGTCCGCGAAACTCATGAGCAGGTCTTGAAGGAATTGGCTGCCTTCCGTCTTACTGCTCAGTTCGCCGCTGACGATCATCACCAGTCGCGGACCCTGCACCACCGCGAGAACCGCGCGCCCGTGCGCGGCGGCAGTCGCGTGGACGGTGCCGGCGACCGAGACTCGCTCGTCCGGCGGGGGAGACCCGACAATGACCGTGGCCGGAGCAGTGGCATCCCAGTTCAAGGTGGCGGCGCGGGAGAGCATGTCCGACCCGGTGTCTCCCTGCACGACGGCGTCGACGACGAGCGCTTCCAGCCGCGTGTCCAGGGCGCCACGAGATTCGGCAGCGCTTGCGTAGACCGTTGCCGCCGCGAAGCCGAGTTCACGTCCGTAGCGCAGGACGGCCTCTGTCAGCGCGATCAGCTGCTGATCGTTGCGGGCGAGAGCCGGTAGCCATTTCTCGAAGAACTCCATCGCCACCCGGACCATGTCGACGGTCTGGCGCAACGTGAGCTGTCGAGCAAGGTCCTGAGGGATGACCGGAAAAGACTCGTATCCGAAGCTGATCTCCGAGTCGAGTTGCCGCAGCCATTCGAGGAAGTTCACCACCGACGTCTGCACCAAGAGTTGAACGTCGGCGCGTTGCGAAGCGTCGAGACTGTCGAAGAAAGGAAGCTGCTCCTCCATCACGGTCACGGCCTCGGTGGAGAGCCGACCGGAGAACTGTTTGACGCGGCGGAGCAGGGCCTCGGGGAGTGGATCGCGAACCTGACGACGGCGGGCGAGAACAGCCTGCAACCCGGACGACTGCGGTCGGGTGCGGCGCACACCCTCTTCGGATTTCTCGGGATCAGGTTCGGGCATGAGAAAAACCTACGCCCATCGCCGCAGCGGATGTCGAGATGACACCCGCGGCGATGGGCGTAGGTCTGTTTTCGAGCGCTAGGACCGTTGCGCCAGGACCGTTGCGCTAGGACTTACGCGCTACCGGTGTCCCCGGTCTGCTCGGGGGCAGCGTTCACGTCGTCGATACGGTAACGGCTCGCTGCTTCGACGGCCTTGGACCGCTCGATCGATCCTTCCTTCGCCAAACCGATCAGCACGGCAACGACGATGGACTCGGCATCGACATTGAAGTAGCGACGTGCCGCAGTTCGAGTGTCGGAGAAACCGAACCCGTCCGTGCCGAGCGTCGTGTAGTCGCCGGGAACCCACTGACGGATCTGATCCGAGACCGCACGCATCCAGTCCGAAGCCGCGACGACGGGACCCTGAGCCGAGGACAGCGCCGTGGTAACGAAGGGAACCGGCGCATCCTCGGACGGATTGAGCAGCGCCTGACGTTCGCATTCGACGCCTTCGCGGCGCAGCTCACCCCAGGACGTGACCGACCAGACGTCGGCCGAGACGCCCCACTCGTCGGCGAGCAACTTCTGCGCGCGCAGCCCCTCGGGCATCGCGACACCGGATACCAGGATCTGTGCCTTCGGGCCGGCGGCTTCGGAAGTCTTGTAGAGGTAGATGCCCTTGAGCAAGCCCTCGACGTCGAGACCTTCGGGCTCGGCCGGCTGAACGTACGGCTCGTTGTAGATGGTCAGGTAGTAGAAGATGTTCTCGCCACCGAAGCCGTCGACACCCTCGGTGCCGCCGTACATGCGGCGCAAGCCGTCCTTGACGATGTGCGCCAACTCGTACGAGAACGCGGCGTCGTAGGTGACAGCGGCGGGGTTGGTGGATGCCAGGAGCAGGGAGTGTCCGTCGGCGTGCTGGAGACCTTCACCGGTCAGGGTGGTACGACCGGCGGTCGCGCCGAGAACGAATCCGCGAGCCATCTGGTCGGCGGCCGCCCACAGACCGTCACCGGTGCGCTGGAAACCGAACATCGAGTAGAAGATGTACAGCGGAATCATCGGTTCACCGTGGGTGGCGTACGACGTGCCGACTGCGGTGAACGAAGCCGTCGAACCGGCCTCGTTGATGCCCTCGTGCAGGATCTGGCCGATCGGGCTCTCCTTGTAGGCGAGCATGAGTTCGGCGTCGACGGACGTGTAGAGCTGACCGTTGCGGTTGTAGATCTTCAGCGACGGGAACCACGAGTCCATACCGAACGTGCGAGCCTCGTCCGGGATGATCGGAACGATGCGCTTGCCGATTTCCTTGTCGCGCAACAGTTCCTTGAGGATGCGCACGATCGCCATGGTGGTGGCGACTTCCTGCTTGCCCGAACCCTTGCGGATGACGTCGTACGTCTTGTCCTCGGGGAGCTTGAGCGGCGCCGCGTCGGTGTTGCGCGAAGGCAGGAACCCGCCCAGTGCTTTACGACGGTCGAGCATGTACTTGATCTCGGGTGCGTCGGCGCCCGGGTGGTAGTACGGAGGCAGGTACGGATCCTTCTCGAGCTCGGCGTCCGAGATCGGGATGTGCTGCATGTCGCGGAACGCCTTGAGATCGTCCAGCGTCAGCTTCTTCATCTGGTGCGTGGCGTTGCGGCCCTCGAAGTGCTTACCCAGGGTGTAGCCCTTGATGGTGTGCGCGAGGATGACCGTCGGCTGGCCCTTGTGAGCCATGGCGGCTGCGTATGCGGCGTGGACCTTGCGGTAATCGTGGCCACCGCGCTTGAGGTTCCAGATTTCCTGGTCGGTGAGGTCCTTGACCAGTTCCTTGGTGCGGGGGTCGCGGCCGAAGAAGTGATCGCGCACGAACGCGCCGTCGTTGGCCTTGTACGTCTGGTAATCGCCGTCCGGCGTCACGTTCATCAGGTTGACGAGTGCGCCGTCGCGGTCGGCGTGCAGCAGCGCATCCCACTCGCGACCCCAGATGACCTTGATGACGTTCCAGCCGGCGCCACGGAAGAACGATTCCAGTTCCTGGATGATCTTTCCGTTACCGCGGACCGGGCCGTCGAGGCGTTGGAGGTTGCAGTTCACGACGAACGTCAGGTTGTCGAGGCCTTCGGTTGCTGCGACGTGAGCCAAGCCGCGTGATTCCGGCTCGTCCATTTCGCCGTCGCCGAGGAATGCCCACACATGCTGATCGGTGGTGTCCTTGATGCCTCGATCGTTGAGGTAGTGGTTGAACCGGGCCTGGTAGATGGCGTTCATCGGGCCGAGGCCCATCGAGACCGTCGGGAACTCCCAGAAGTCGGGAAGCAGTCGCGGGTGCGGGTAGGACGGCAGTGCGCCGCCGAAGTCTGCGTGCGACTTCTCCTGGCGGAATCCGTCCAGCTGTTCCGCGGGGATGCGGCCCTCGAGGAAGGCGCGTGCGTAGATGCCGGGGGAGGCGTGACCCTGGATGAAGATGTGGTCGCCGCCGCCGGGGTGGTCCTTGCCGCGGAAGAAGTGGTTGAAGCCGACCTCGTACAACGCTGCTGACGATGCGTAGGTCGAGATGTGTCCGCCGACGCCGACGCCCGGCCGCTGCGCGCGGTGGACCATGATCGCGGCGTTCCAACGGATCCAGGCGCGATAGCGGCGCTCGACCTCTTCGTCGCCGGGGAACCACGGCTCGTTTTCGGTCGGGATCGTGTTGACATAGTCGGTCGAGGTGAGCGCGGGGAGTGCGACGTGCTTCTCACCGGCGCGCTCGAGCATGCGGAGCATGAGGTAGCGGGCACGCGTGGGTCCGGATCGATCCAGAAGTCCGTCGAATGATTCGAGCCACTCGGTGGTCTCGTCCGGATCGATGTCCGGCAGGTACGACGCAACACCCTCGCGAATGACGCGAACGCGACCGTCGGTTCCTCCCGGCGTATTCGACGCGGGCGGACCCGACTCGCCGGCGGCGCCGGAATCGGCGTTCTGCCCGGACGCGGGACCCTGGATCAGGTCAGACAACGTGTGCTCCTCATTGGTTTGGGGACGCGTGGTGGGGCGTCCTTACATAGGTGATCGAGGCCTTGTTAGGTCCGACGCACTTCCATCGTGAATATGGCGCGTACCTCATCTTTCACCATCCCGGTCGGTGCGGCACACCTCGCCTCTGGTTACTCTCGGGTAGCGTTTTTCGGCGTGACGCAGGGGCATGATGGTTCCCCGTAGTCACAGGCTTGGGGGATGGATCGGAACGTATGAAGGGGTGGGGAAAAATAAACAAAGAAATCAATTGCGGCAGGGTCGGGGCGTGGGTTTCGATCGGATCGATCGCAGTGGGGTTGTCGGTGATCGTGGGGTGCTCCGCCGCGGTGACCGGATCTGCAGTTCCGAACGAATCGCAAGCCGCTGCGTATCAATCCGAGGTGAGCATTTCGGTAGCCGCGGCGTCTTCGTCGAAAGCGGCAGCGGATGCTGCCGAAGCAGCCTTCACGATCTGTGAGGAAGCGGTCTCTCGATCGAAAAACGACGTGGTCGCGTTCAACGCCTACGTCGACGCCGGAAATCAAGGCGCGTCGGACTTGAGGGCCGAAGCGAGCACCGCTGCTTCGTCTGCACGGGAAACGGCCTCGTGGTTCGACTCGGTCTCGAGTGAACTTCCAGCGGAGCTTTCCGGACTGTTCGACGAATTGGCCGCGAACCTACGTTCGTCTGCTTCGGTGATCGAGAGTGATCATTCGGCGGATGAAATCAATTCGATCAGCGATGCGAGCAATTCGATTCGCAAGTCGATCTTCGACGAATGTGGATCCCTGTGACCTGCGGTAATCCGCAGGCGTATGGTTCGGCGTGTGTCAGAAGACGATCTTTGACGAAAGTTTTCGGCGTGGTCGGCTTGCGCTAACGCCTCAGACCATGTTCGCTTTCCCTAATTGATCGTCAAACGGTAGGTGTGCGGGGTCGCCACACACCATCAACAAAAGGAGGACCCCACCGTGGTCGCCGCGGCGGATGCCCAGAACTACGCTCAGAAACTCGGGATTACCACTGACATGGTGGTGCAGGAACTGGGCTGGGATGAGGATACCGACGACGGCATTCGTGCCGCGGTTGAGGAAACCATCGGCGGGGAAATGCTCGACGAGGATTCCGACGAGGTCATCGACGTCGTGCTGCTGTGGTGGCGCGACGAGGACGGTGACCTGGTGGATGCTCTGATGGATGCCATCGGGCCGCTCGCCGATGAAGGCTTCGTGTGGGTCCTCACCCCGAAGACCGGTTTCGACGGTCACGTCGAGCCCAGCGAGATCGCCGAATCTGCGCCGACTGCCGGCCTGACCCAGACATCGGCAGCCAACCTCGGTGACTGGTCGGGAAGTCGATTGGTTCAGCCGAAGGCCCGTCCGGCCAACAAGCGCTGACCCGGTCCTTTTCCGTACTTTCCCAAGGAATCGCACATGCCCCTCGATGTTGGTGCCCAGGCACCGGATTTCACTTTGAAGGACCAGAACAACCAGGAAGTTTCGCTCGCAGATTTCCGTGGCAAGAAGAATGTTCTGTTGGTCTTCTATCCGTTGGCCTTCACCGGAACTTGTCAGGGTGAACTCTGCAAGGTCCGTGACGAGCTTCCGAAGTTCGAGAACGACGACACTGCCATTCTCGCGATTTCTGTTGGTGCTTCGCCGACCCACAAGATCTGGTCGGCAGAACAGGGATACACCTTTCCCTTGCTGTCGGACTTCTGGCCGCACGGTGAAGTCGCTCAGAAGTACGGCGTGTTCAACGACAAGTTGGGCTTCGCGAATCGCGGCACTTTTGTCATCGACAAAGACGGAATCATTCGCTTTGCCGAGATGAACGGCCCCGGAGAAGCCCGTGACCACGGACTTTGGGCAAACGCGCTTGCCGCGCTAGAGTCTTAGAGCACTCCCGGTGAGGGTCTCACCGGGAGTTCGGGCGTGTAGCTCAGTGGTAGAGCTCTGGTTTTACACACCAGCGGTCGGGGGTTCGAAACCCTCCGCGCCCACCGAAGAATTCAAACCCCGATCTGCATGTCGATGCAGATCGGGGTTTTTCATTTCCGACAACGAATTGTCTTCAATACGCCATTCTGGACGCATGTCCAGTTCTGTGATCGAAGTAGCCGTCGACCCGAGGCGTGTGCATCCCACCCGTCCGCACATACACATCGCCGAGATGCCCATTCTGAGTGTTGCGTTGTTCCCGGGGCAGACGATCCGGGTTCGTTCCCAGAGCGACGCACTGGCGACCGGGATTGCCCGTGTCTGGGAAATCAATCGCATGCACCGCTTGATCTATCTCACGATCGACTGGGACGGGTAGAGATCAGCTAGCGCAGACACGTGACGGTTGGCCAGAGAACGAGCGACGCTGCTACAACTACGCTCGTGCAAATTTCGGTTCGTTCGTCCCAATCTCGGTTCAGTGCGCGAGCCGCCGGCCTTCTCCTCGGCTTCGCTGCGGATCGGGTGTTCGCCGATCCGGGGCGGTTCCATCCGGTTGCCGGCTTCGGTACCGCAGCGATCGCGCTGCAGAAGATTTCCTACCGAGACTCAAGGATGGCCGGAACGCTTCATGTCGCCGTGCTCGTGGCAGGGACCGCGGGGCTCGGCCTCGCAGCCGAAACAGCGTCGCGCCGGGCAGGTTGGGTTGCCGTGACGAGTACGACGGCGTTAGCCACCTGGGCCGTGCTCGGCGGGACGTCGCTCGCACGCACCGGCAACGACATGGCCGCGAGGTTGGAGGCCTCACGCGTCGATGGCGACCTGACGGCAGCGCGTGAGCTTCTCCCTTCACTGTGTGGACGTGATCCCTCGGTGCTTGGCGAAGAGGGCCTCACACGAGCTGCACTGGAGTCGGTCGCCGAGAACACCTCCGATGCGAGCGTCGGCGCATTGTTCTGGGGCGCAATTGCGGGCGTGCCAGGTCTGTTCGTCTACCGCGCCGCCAACACACTCGACGCGATGATCGGTTACCGCTCCGAGAAGTACCTTAGATTCGGGTGGGCCGCGGCGAGGTTCGACGACTTGGTCAACATCGTCCCCGCTCGGCTCACGGGAGCGCTGACGGCCGCGTGTGCACCGGTGGTGGGCGGCTCGGTGCGCGAATCACTGACAGCGTGGAAACGCGACGCAGCGGCTCATCCAAGCCCCAATGCGGGCGTCGCGGAAGCGTCGGCGGCAGGGGCATTGGGCATTTCGCTGGGAGGCCGGACCGAGTACGCGCACGGTGTGGAGATGCGGCCCGTCCTCGGAGGTGGGCCTGCGCCGGCGCCGAACGATCTGCGCCGTGCGTCGAGGCTTTCGGCGGCGGTGCAGATCAGTGCAGCAGTGGTGGCAGCGGGTATTTCAGCGGGTATTGCCGTATCGATCGGCAAGTTTGGCTTCCTGCGCCGTCAGCGGCACTGACTCCGGTTCCGGCTTCTTACGGCGGGTGAAGGTACGAGCCGGTTCAGCGGGGGGTGCGGCAGGCGCGGACGCCGTTGCCTCTGGGGTCTTCTCGGCAGCGGCGTCGTCGGTCGCAAAGCCCTCGACAGCTGCTTGAGCTGCCTTCTCCTTGCGACGTTCGCGCCACTCCGCGCGAATGAAGTAGGCCAGTCCGAGCGGCGCCATGATGCCGAAAGCCAACCATTGGAACCCGTACGAGAGGTAGGGGCCCGCGTCGAGTTGGGGGAGCGGAATCGTGCCGAGACCGCCGGGCTGGTCGGGTTCGAGCTGGATGTACGCGTCGATCAGGTCCGTTCCGATGAACTCGCCGATGGGTTGTGCGTCGATGGAGTAGACCTGCTTCGCGCCGTCCTCGAACATCGGAACTCTGCCGGGCGCAGTGCCTTCCGAGAGGCGCACGCGGCCGTTGAGCGTCACCGGATCGGTCGGCGGCGCAGCGATGGGAGGTGCCTCGGCGCCGTTGATCGGCCGAACGTATCCGCGATTGACGAGGATCGTGCGACCGTCGTCCAGGCGGAAAGGCGTCAGGATCTCGTACGACGGCGCGCCCTCGATGGACTGCAGGCGGACGAGAATGTCGGCGTCCGGCAGATAGGAACCTGCCGCGGTGATGTTTCGCCATTCGTCGTCCGGTGCGATCGTCGAATCGGAGATGACATCACCGATCGGCACGGTTTCCGCGTTGATCGAGTTCGAGATCAGATCATTGCGATGCTCGGTCTTCGTGTTTTTGCCGAGCTGCCACGGAGCGAGCACGGTGAAGCACAGGTAGGCGAAGAGCCCGACCACAGCTGCCAGTACCAACCAACCGGGCCGCAACAGGAATTTCAGTCTTCGCACACGTCCACGGTATCCGTTGCCCGAACGGGAGTGAATTTTGCTACTGGTTCAGGCCCGCTCACGGATCCAGTCGAGTATGTCGGGAATGGCCGCTTCGATCTGGTCTCGAACCAGTTCGAAGTCCTCCTGATCCCCGTAGTACGGGTCTGGCACAGATTCGCCGTCGGCCTCGGGGTCGAACGATCGCAGTAGCCGCCGCCGCTCGGTGGGCACGCCGAGATGAGCAAGCTCACGTTCGTGGCCGGTGTCGAGGGCGACGACCAGATCGGCCGCCAGATGATCTGCATTGACCTGCGCGGCGCTGTGGCCCGTCGGATATCCGGCCGCGCGGAGCACGATGTTGGTCCGCTCGTCGGCCTCGCTACCGGTGTGAAACCCCTCGGTACCGGCGCTGCTCACACGAACCCTGTCAGCGAGACCTTCACGGCCCAGATGCGCGAGCAAGATCTTCTCTGCCATCGGAGACCGGCAGATATTGCCGGTGCACACGAAAGTCACATGGAGCGGTTCAGGCGCGGCCATCGAGTAGTCCTCCCAGTTCGGATGCCGACGATACGGAGCAAAGAGCTTGCCGCGCTTCGTCGGCGGAGCCATAGCCCCATTCGACGACGACGGTGGGAATGCCGTACTTCGCGGCGCCGAGCACGTCGTGGTCACGATCGCCGATCATGAGCACGTCGGGGGTTCCGCCGTCGGCGGCGAGGACGGGAGTAATCCCGAGTGAGGTCAGCGAGTGCGCGATCACGTCCGGCTTCGCCCGGCGCGTTCCGTCGTCGCTCGCCCCGCCGATGAACTCGAAGTGCTCGGCCAGGCCGAAATGTTCGAGGATGCGAATGGCGAACCGTTCCGACTTCGAGGTGGCGACGGCGAGCCGGGTCCCGTTCGCACGAGCCTTGCCCAGGACGACGTCCATCCCCTCGTACACAGAGTTCTCCTGCCACCCGGTCGCGTCGTATCGCTCGATGTACGCGGCGATCGCCAGGTCGACGTCGGCCGGGGGCATGCCGAGTGATCTGAAAGTGTCGACCATCGGCGGGCCGATGACCGATGCCAGCATCTCCTCCGTCGGCTCCGGCCGGCCGACGGTGGCCAATGCATGTCGGAAGCCGCCGTGAATACCGGGCGCGGAATCGGTGATGGTTCCGTCCAGATCGAACAGAACTACGGGAAAACGGTCGAGCGGTGGTGTCGTCACGGCTCTCATTGTCCCGGACGGTGGGGGTGATGTCCGCGCGCAGTGCCCGACCGTAGGCTGGCCGGGTGAGTACCGGAACGGTTGACCTGGAGAGCTTGCGACATCACGGAGATGTCGAAGCCGAGCCCGGGTTGCTCGATTTTGCCGTCAACGTTCAAGGCGCCGGCCCACCGCAGTGGCTGCGGGATCGGTTGGCGGCGCGGCTGTCGACGCTCGGTTCCTATCCGTCGGCTGCAGCGGAACTGAAGGCCCGCGAAACCGTCGCGCAGCGGCACGGGCGCCGACCCGAAGAAGTCTTGCTGCTCTCTGGCGGTGCCGAGGGTTTTGCGATGTTGCCGCGCCTGAATTCTCGCTCGGCAGCACTGATCCATCCGTCATTCACCGAGCCGGAACTGGCGCTGCGAGAGGCCGGTGTACCGGTGACGCAGGTGATTCTGGAGCCGCCTTTCGAGCTTCGGGCTGCGCAGGTACCGGAATCCGCGGACCTTGTCGTTCTGGGTAATCCGACCAATCCGACGTCCGTGCTTCACCCCGAGGCCGATGTGTTGGCACTGCGTCGGCCCGGCCGGATCCTGGTGGTGGACGAAGCCTTCGGCGACGCGGTCCCCGGCGAAACGGAGAGCGTCGCGGGTGTCGAGTCGGCGGATGTACTCGTGCTTCGCAGCCTGACAAAGACGTGGGCGCTCGCCGGATTGCGGTGTGGGTACGCGATCGGCTCTCCGGATCTTCTGGCTCGATTGGCGCACGGTCGAGCGCACTGGCCACTGGGCAGTCTGCAGATCGAAGCCATCACGGCGTGCTGCGAACCGTTCGCGGTCGAGCAGTCGAGGATCAAAGCCGAAGCGATTGCCGCAGACCGCCGAGACATGGTCCGGCGACTGACCGAGATCGGGATTGTCGTGCACGAACCCGCGGCGGGGCCGTTCGTGCTCATCGACCTCTGCGACGGTGCCGCGATGCGAGAGCACCTGCGTGCCCGCGGTATCGCCGTCCGCCGGTGCGACACCTTTCCAGGGCTCGGGCCGGATCAGTTGCGTGTAGCGGTCCGTCCAGCCGAGCAGGTCTCGGTTCTGATCGAAGCGATGAAGGAGATCTTGTGAGCGGCCCAACTCTTGCGGACGTCATAGCCGTGCTGGAATCCGCCTATCCGCCTGCCCTGGCGGAATCGTGGGATTCGGTCGGTCTGGTCTGCGGCGATCCTGCCGACGCTGTGACGAGAGTGGTTTTCGCGGTGGATCCGACCGAGGCCGTGGTCGACGACGCCATCGCCTCCGGCGCCGACCTTCTCGTTGTTCACCATCCACTGCTGCTGCGTGGGGTGGATACCGTCGGTGCTCACACCCCCAAGGGCGCGTTGGTCCACAAGCTCATCAAGGCCGGGTGTGCGCTGTTCTCGGCGCACACCAATGCGGACTCCGCCGACCCCGGAGTATCCGACGCTCTGGCGCAGGCTCTGGGCCTGACCGTGCTGCGCCCGATCGAACCCAAGCCGACGCAGCCGCTCGACAAGTGGGTCGTCATGGTTCCGGTGGAGAATGCGTCGGTCGTGCAGGACGCACTTTTCGAGGCCGGGGCTGGGCGGATCGGTGACTACAGCCAGTGCAGTTGGACCGTCACGGGTACGGGTCAGTTCCTTCCGGCCGACGGAGCGAATCCGACGATCGGGACTGTCGGCGCTGTGGAGCAGGTTCGCGAGAATCGTGTGGAAGTGATTGCCCCGCGCGGAAAGCGAGGCGCGGTACTGGGCGCGCTGCGGACTGCCCACCCGTACGAGGAACCGGCCTTCGACGTCTTCGAACTCGCAGCGTTTCCCAGTTCGCTCGGTCTGGGTCGGGTAGGTGAGCTCGAGCACCCCGAAACCTTGCGAGAGTTCACTGCGCGAGTGGCGCGCTCACTGCCCTCGACCGAGTGGGGCGTTCGCGCCGCTGGAGATCCAGACGCGACCGTTAGCAGGGTGGCGGTCTGCGGCGGTTCCGGCGACTCGTATCTGGACGTGGTGGCGGCACTGGGCGCCGACGTCTACGTCACTGCGGACCTGCGGCATCATCCCGCGGACGAGCATCTTCGCGCCGGTGGCCCGGCACTGGTCGACGTCGCACACTGGGCGAGCGAATACCCGTGGTGTGCGCAGGCAAAATCTGTGGTCGATGCCGCGTTTGCCGACAATCCGGGGTGGGAAAGCCGGGTTTCGACAATTCGCACCGATCCGTGGTGTTTGAGTGCGCATTAGTGCAGGGCTGTGCAAGGTACGGTTGCACGAACAATTCAAGAGCAGTTCTTCGAGAGCCGTCCTTCGCGAGCACTGCCGACATCGGACTTACAGCAGGAGTTATACAGCGTGAACGTCGAACCACAGGTGCAATCCAAGCTTCTCGACCTCGCCGGGGTGGATGCTGAGCTCACTCGGATCACCCACCGACGCGGAGCGCTTCCCGAGCAGCAGGAAGTCGAACGTCTCGAGGCCGAGCGGATCAGCCGTAAAGACGCGTCCGTAGCCGTCGAAATCCAGATCGACGACATCGATCGCGACATTCGCAAGCTCGAGGGCGAGGTCGACGCTGTTCGTCAGCGCGAGGACCGTGACCGCACGCTTTTGCAGAGCGGGTCGGTCGGCGCGAAGCAGCTCACCGAACTAGAACACGAACTCGGCAGCCTGGTTCGGCGTCAAGGACTCCTCGAAGACGAGTTGCTCGAAGTGATGGAGCAGCGTGAGGCGTTGCAGGCTGATCACGATCACGCCGGTGCCCAGCTCTCCCAGGCCGAAGAAGAACTGATCGACGCCAAGCGTCGCCGCGACGATGCCGTCGCTGATCTGGACAAGGCGCAGGAACGTTGCGCCGCCGATCGTGAACGACTCGTCGGCGAATTTCCCGCCGATTTCCTCGCGGTGTACGAGAAGCAGCGCACCCTGGGCGGACCGGGCGCAGCGCTACTGCAGGCCCGCCGATGCGGCGCTTGCAGGATCGAGATCGACCGCGGTGAGATCTCCCGAATCGCCGCGACGCCGGCCGACGTCGTCGTTCGTTGCCCTGAGTGCAATGCAATCATGGTGCGTACCAAGGAGTCCGGTCTGTGAGTCTCTCGCAGGTCATCGTCGAGGCCGACGGTGGATCGCGGGGCAATCCCGGTCCGGCCGGCTACGGAGCTGTGGTGTTCGACGCCTCTCGCTCGGTGTTGGCCGAACGCAAGGAAAGCATCGGAATCGCGACCAACAACGTCGCCGAGTACCGCGGACTGATCGCCGGGTTGACCGCTGCCGGTGAACTCGGCGCGTCGACGGTCGACGTCCGTATGGACTCGAAGTTGGTCGTCGAGCAGATGTCCGGGCGCTGGAAGGTCAAGCACCCGGACATGATTCCGCTGCAGCGACGCGCTGCCGAGTTGGCGACGCAGTTCTCGCGGGTGACCTACACGTGGATTCCGCGCGGCGAGAATTCTCATGCCGATCGTCTTGCCAACGAGGCGATGGACGCGGCTGCCGGCATCGAAACCGGCCCAGTCGCACCTTCGGCCCCCGCACCTGCTGCACCCGCCGCGCCGTCCGAAGAGACGTCGGAGCCGCAGATCGCCGGCTCGCCGGGATGGATCGCTACCACCGGCAAGCCGACACGCATGTTGTTGCTACGTCACGGCCAGACTGCGATGTCGGTCGATCGCCGCTACTCCGGTCGCGGGAATCCGGAGCTCACGGAGCTGGGCCGAGCGCAGGCCGCCGGCGCTGCCGGACGCTTCGGGAACCGCGGCGGTATCGACGCCATCGTCTGCTCACCTCTCGGCCGAACCCGCGAGACGGCAGAGGCATCGGCCCGCGTGCTCGGCCTACCCGTCGTCGAGCACAAGGGTTTGATCGAAACCGATTTCGGCGACTGGGACGGACTCACGTTCCGTGAGGCAGCTGAGCGTGACCCGGAGCTGCATCGCGAATGGCTCTCGGACACTTCGGTGCGTCCACCGGGCGGTGAGAGCTTCGACGAGGTGCGAGAACGAGTCCTCGCCGCGCGCGACGACCTGATCGCCACCTACGGCGGCGCAACGCTGTTGGTCGTCTCTCACGTCACCCCGATCAAGACTTTGGTGCAGTTGGCTCTCGATGCCGGGCCTTCATTGCTGTACCGGTTGCATCTGGATCTGGCGTCGCTGAGTATCGCCGAGTTCTATCCCGACGGGGGAGCCTCGGTCCGGTTGGTCAACGACACGTCACACCTGCGCTGAAAAAGCCCAGACGGCTGATCAGCCGCGGATCAGATCACCAACCACAGGGCGCTCACCGCGGCGAGCAGCGTCAGTGGTGTCGTGATGACCCCGAGCAGAGTGAACGTCACCAGCGTGGGCGGTGCGCCCGCGCTGGTGGCAACTCGTCGCCAGAGCATCGTTGCCAGTGAACCCACGTAGGTGAGGTTGGGGCCGAGGTTGACGCCGATCAACATTGCAAGCACCAGAGCTGGAGGTGCCGCCGTTCCGAGCGCGGCGATCATCAGCAGCGTCGCCGGCAGGTTGTTGACTAGATTGGACGCAACAGCCGCTACCGCGGCGACAAAGAGCAGTGAACCGTAGCTGGTGTCATTGGGGAGGATCTGCGCAATCCATTCGCCCACGGGCCCGTTCGCGACCCCGGCGACGATGATTCCGAGGACGAGGACAAACGCGCAGAACCAGAGGTCGGCAGCGTAGACCATCTTGGCGGCGGTCGTACGGTGCCGAGCCAGAGCGATCGCTCCCAGAACACCGGCACCCACCACAGCGATCCAGGCGGGTTCGATCCCGAAGAAACCCGAAACCGCGAAACCGAGAAGCGTCATAGCGATCACCGTCAGCGGCAGAAGCGGCGCGGGCGAGGAGCTTTTACTCGCCGGTGGCTCTGTTTTTTCGGGGCGGACGAGTTCGGATCGGAAGAACAGTCGGAAGATCAGATATTCGACAGCGATCGTCACGACCCACGGCAACGCCATCAATGCGGTGAAGTGTAAGAACGTCAATCCTGTTGCGGCAAATGCGATGAGGTTGGTCAGGTTGGACACCGGCAGCAGGGTCGACGCCGAATTCGACAGGTGCGCACTGGCATAGGAATGCGGCCGGGGACTTGTTCCGATGGATCGTGCGGCCGCGATCACCGCGGGTGTCAGCAGCACGACGGTGGCGTCGAGGCTCAGGACCGCCGTGGTCAGGGCGGCGGCGCCGAACACATAGATCAGCAACCGGTGCGGATCGGCGAGGGATCGTTGCTGCAGGACCTGGCTGACCCAGCGGAAGACACCGAGAGCGTCCGCGGCGTGAGCCAAAACCAGCACGGCCACCAGGAACACGACGGTAGGCGCCATGCTTGTCAGTTCTTCGCGGGCTTCGTCGATAGTGACGACACCGGTCAGAAGCACGATCACGGCTGCTGGGCCGGCAACGGTGATTTCGGGAAGTCCGCGTGGACGCACTATCGCAAAAATGAGGACGGCGGCGACGAGCAGGATGGGAAGAAGAGTCACGCGTTTGTGCTCCGCGTCGGGGCGAGCGTCATTTGAGCAGTTTGTTGAGCGTGTTCAGGTTTCGGGTTGTCGTGAACGCCTTGAACTTCGGTTTGCCGGTGTTCTTGCCGAACGCGCTCTTGACAGTCTGGCCCTTTTCGACCTCCCAATACAGGACCCCGTCGCCGGCCGCGACCCGTTCGACCGAGGCATCGAGTTGCGCTGCCGCAGCGCTCAATTCCTCGAGGACTGCCGGCTCGGAGGCAACCATCGCGTACGCGTGCCAACCTTCGCGTTCGCGCTCGAACGGATAGTTGTCCACGATCGCCTGCAGTGCCGGGATGTCGAGGACGAATACCCAAGCCTCGTAGCCGAACTCACGGGCCAGGGCGGATTCGATCTGCTTCTTCAGTGAAAGTATGTCGGTGCTCGGACTGTCGAACAGCACGTTGCCGGAGGCCAGGACGGTTTTCACGCCTTCGAATCCGAGGTCGGTGAAGACTCTCGCGAGGTCCACCATCTTGATGTTGATGCCGCCCACGTTGATACCGCGTAGCAGGGCCACGTACCGAGTCATAAGGTGACCATAGTGCCGGCCGCCGACAGGCGCCCGGTAGCATACGGGGGCGGACGAGTTGGCCGGGCGGCCGCGGCTTCTGGAACCAGCGCGTATCGCGCACAGGCCTGGGGCCGAGGAAAGTCCGGACTCCACAGAGCAGGGCGGTTGTTAACGGCAACCCGAGGCAACTCGCGGGACAGTGCCACAGAAAACAGACCGCCTGCCTTTCGAGGCAGGTAAGGGTGAAACGGTGCGGTAAGAGCGCACCAGCACCTCGGGTGACCGGGGTGGCTAGGTAAACCCCGCCCGGAGCAAGGTTGAAGGTCGCATCGCTCGCGGTGCGGCTGCGCAGGTGTTCGAGGGCTGCTCGCCCGAGCCTGCGGGTGAACCGCTCGAGGCACCCGGCGACGGTGTGCCCAGATGGATGGTCGCCACTCGGCACTTCGGTGCCGCAGGACAGGATCCGGCTTACACGCCGACTCGTCCGCCCGCGATCTGCACAGTGAGAAAAAGAAGACCCCCACCGGATCGGTGGGGGTCTTCTTTGTTCGAAAAGCTGTCAGACAGGCTTGATGACCAGCAGCGTAGCCCAGTACGTTGCCGCGTCATGGCCCATGAGCGGGAGGAGGTAATCGTAAAGAATTGCGGACATGCGCACTCCATTTTCTGTTCGTAGCTTGTGTTGGGCATTCAAGCAGAACTCACCGTTCGAATGTCCGGTTCTCACCTGCCAGGCCAAGTAGAAAGAATATCAGTCTCACAGCGATCTACAAGCTTCTATCTCACTCTGATGTCACACTGTGGATATGACTGATGAAGATCGACTCTGGTACTTCGACGTGTCCGACGGTTCTGTCACGCAGGGAAAGGGTGCGTCCTCGCTGACGAGGATGGGGCCGTACCCTGATCGGGACTCTGCCGAGCACGCTTTGAAGATCGCTGCCGAACGCAACAAGGCGGCCGATCGGGCAGACGAAGACTGGAACAACTGAGCCTGGAACAACTGGGACCGGTACAGCTGCTACACCGGCCCGAACCGATCATGGAGGATGCGTGCCCGCAAGTCGAATGATGGTGCAGGGAATCGACTTCGGAGTGGTTCGGGCGGAGTTCGATTTGCCAGGAGCATTCTCGGCCCCGGCGCAAGCCGAGGCCGAGAATGCCGTGGATCGTTTCGGCGACGGGCGTGTCGACGAAACGGCAATTGCCTTCGTGACCATCGACCCGCCCGGATCGATGGATCTCGACCAGGCAGTGCACATCGAGAAGACTTCGACGGGTTTTGTGGTGCACTACGCGATCGCGGATGTCGCGGCAGTAGTGACGCCGGGCGGCGCCCTCGACATCGAAACCCGCAAGCGGGGCCAAACTTTCTATCTCCCGGACGGTTCCGTCCCGCTGCATCCTCGTGCGTTGTCCGAGGGTTCTGCGAGTCTGCTGCCGGACGTGGTTCGCCCCGCCGCGCTGTGGCGGATCGAACTCGACGCGCAGGCCGAGCCGACGTCGTGGCAGGTGAGACGCGCTTTGGTGAAATCGGTGGCACGTCTGGACTATTCGACCGTGCAGCGCGATGCCGACGCGGGAACCTTGCATCCGTCGATCACGGCGTTGCCCGAGTTCGGCCGTCTCCGTAGTGCCTCCGCGATTGCCAGGGGAGCAATCGAGCTGAAATTGCCCGAACAGTCAGTGGTTCGGGAGCAGCCCGAGGACGAGTCTTCGGGCCGCTGGCGGATCGAGTTGGAGCCGCGCACCGAAGCTGACGACTGGAACGCCGAAGTCTCGCTGCTCACGGGCATGTGCGCCGGGCGCATG
Source organism: Rhodococcus sp. NPDC059969 (assembly GCF_042738325.1). NCBI lineage: Bacteria > Bacillati > Actinomycetota > Actinomycetes > Mycobacteriales > Nocardiaceae > Rhodococcus > Rhodococcus sp. NPDC059969. Next base: position 182,652 of record NZ_JBHWUF010000007.1, read on the forward strand.
ATGATCGACGCAGGTATCGGGTTGCTTCGCACCCTGCCGCCGGCCGAGGAGTCCGCGGTTCGGACCCTGCGGAGAACTGCAGTGGCGCTGGGTATCACGTGGCCGGAGGGTCACAGCGTCGGGCAGATTCTTGCCGGCCTCGATTCGAGTGAGCCGTCGACGATGGCGCTGATGTCGGTTGCGCCGTCGTTGCTGCGCGGGGCAGATTACGCGGCCTTCGACGGCCAACTACCGGAGTTGACGGTGCATGCGGGGATCGGAGCGCCCTACGCTCACGTGACTGCTCCGCTGCGCCGCTTGTCCGATCGCTTCAGCACCGAGGTGTGTCTGGCGATCACAGCTGGTACGCCGGTACCGGAATGGGTGCGCGCTGCCCTTCCCGAGTTGCCCGACATCATGAGTGGGTCCGACTCACTGGCGAACAAGGTCGACCGCGCGTGCATCGATCTCACCGAATCCACCTTGCTCGACGGCCGGATCGGCGAGGTTTTCGACGCGGTGGTGATGCGCGCCAAGGACGGAAAGCGCTCGGCGGAAGTATTTGTCCCGTCGGTCGCGGTGATCGCGAAATGCGTCGGAACGCCCGACGACGGTGAGCGCGCGAAGGTGCGGCTCACCGCCGTCGACACTCTCAAAAGGACGGTGGAATTCACGTTCCCGGCGTAGGGAGTTACCGGTAAGAATCGGTGGCTTCCACCAGGTGATGCACGATGCCGGGCTCCATGGCGGAATGTCCGGCGTCGTCGACGATCACGAGCTTGGATTCGGGCCACGCCTTGTGCAGCGCCCAGGCGCTGGTGGCCGGGCAGACGACGTCGTAGCGGCCCTGGACGATGGTCCCCGGAATGCCCTGCAGTGCGGAGCTTTTGCGTAGGAGTTGGTTCTCGTCGAAGAACCCGCCGTTGACGAAGTAGTGGTTCTCGATGCGGGCGAAGGCCAAGGCGAACCTGGTCTCGGAGTTCTGTTCGATCTTGTCTGCCTGTGGGTACAGGTAGCTTGTCGATCCTTCCCAGGCAGACCAGGCGATGGCTGCGCGGGCCGCGACGTCGGGGTCTTCGGAATGGAGCAGTTGGTGATAGACCGCGACGAGGTCTTCGCCGCGCTGCGCCTCGGGTACCGGTTCGAGGAATTTGTCCCAGCGCTCCGGAAAGATGTTTCCCGCGCCGCCGTTGTAATACCAGTCGATCTCGCTGCGACGCAGGAGGAATATCCCGCGGAGGACGAGTTCGGTGACACGCGTGGGAAACGCCTCGGCGTAGGCGATGGACAGTGTGGAACCCCAGGACCCGCCGAAGACCATCCACTTGTCGATCGAAAGATGTTCGCGCAGCGCTTCGATGTCGCCCAGCAGCTTGTCCGTCGTGTTCACCGACAGATCGGCGCCGTCGGCTACATGCGGGGTGGATCGACCGCAGCCGCGCTGGTCGAGCAGAACGATGCGGTAGGCGGCCGGATCGAAGAACTGCCGTACCGCCGGTTGCGCGCCGCCGCCGGGACCGCCGTGCAGGAACACCACCGGCTTGCCGTCTGGATTTCCGCTGACTTCCCAGTACATGCTCTGGCCGTCACCGACGTCGAGGAAACCGGTCACAAACGGCTCGATCGGAGGATAGAGATTCCGACGAACAGACGGCTGTGCTGATGTTTCGGTCATCAGAAGCCCACCAGGCCGGAGGCGAGATCGGGGATCTCGAGTGCGGAAATCGCGCCGGTACGGACGTCGGGGCACGCGGCCGAGGTTGCCGCGTCGATACTTTCGCGGTTCTGGGCGAGATCGAGCAGGTTGATGCCGTTCTGCGTCGCCCACGTGATGACGATCGTGTTCAGTCCGCCCTTGCCGAGCGTCGGGGTGACGGTACGCCAGTTCTGCAGCTGCCCTTCCATATCCGAGCACAACTGCTGGACCTGCGCGTCGGTGAAGGTGGTGCCGGACGCGGACGTTGTTGCCGGCGCCGTCGTGGTGGAACTCGCGGGCGTAGTGCTGCTGGGCGCGGGAGAGTTGGTGGACCCTCCCGCGCATCCGCTCAGCACCGTGACGAGAGCTGCCGCGCCGACTACAGCTGCGGCAGTAGAACTTCGACGGTTACCGATCATTGAACGCACCCCTGGCTGGTTGAGAGACAGGCGGCGTTCGCCGGTCTCGGATCAGAAACTGTGTTCTGCGGCCGGGAATGCGCCTGTGCGAACTTCTGATGCATAGGCTGCGGCTGCGGAACGCAGTTCGTCACCGACGTTACCGAAACGCTTGACGAACTTGGCTGTCTTACCGCTCGTGTAACCCGCCATGTCCTGCCAGACGAGTACCTGAGCGTCGCATTCGGAACCGGCCCCGATGCCGACGGTGGGGATGGTGAGTTTGCGGCTGACCTGGCCTGCGATCTCGGCCGGGACCATTTCCATGACGACGGAGAACGCTCCGGCTTCCTGGACTGCAATGGCGTCCGCCACAAGCTGCTCGGCCGCGTCGCCGCGACCCTGGACGCGGAATCCGCCGAGCGAGTTCACGGACTGCGGGGTGAATCCGACGTGAGCCATGACAGGGATGCCGGCCGAGGTGATAGCCGCGATTTGCTTGCTCATCCGCTCGCCACCCTCGAGTTTGACGGCGTGCGCGAGGCCTTCCTTCATGAATCGCGTCGCAGTCGCCAGGGCTTGCTCGGCCGAACCTTCGTACGTGCCGAACGGGAGATCGGCGACGACGAGTGCGTGCGGGGCGCCGCGCACGACGCCGCGAACGAGCGGAAGCAGTTCGTCGACGGTGATCGGCACGGTGGTGTCGTAGCCGTAGACGACGTTGGCGGCAGAGTCGCCGACCAGCAGCACCGGGATGCCTGCGTCTTCGAAGATGCGTGCCGTGGAGTAGTCGTAAGCGGTGAGCATCGACCAGCGTTCGCCGTTCTGCTTCATCTCGGCGAGGTGGTGAATGCGCGTCTTACGCTTCGGTGCATCGGTAGAGCTTGCAGTGGGTACAGAACCATAGAGAGGTGTCTCGGACATCGTTGTCCCTTTCTGGCCTCGAGGCCCTGAGCGTTGATCGCCTTCGGGTCCCCGGGTGTGGGTGATGACGTGTTCAGTCTGCCACCGGACGTCGCCGACACGAATAGCTGACAGGGTGCAATGGGTCACATCACCGCGCGCGTACCAGGTAGGCGCCGAAACGAGGCGAACCGCTGGCTACCGAGGTTTCCTGGCACCATCAATGGCATGTCGAAGTTCGTTCGCCTCTCCGGTGCCCTCGCCGGAAGCGCAGCAGTACTCGTGTTGGTTGTCGGTTGCACCAGTTCGGAAGGCGCGCCCGAATCAGTGGAATCTACTGGTTCTGCCGCGTCCGCGGTGCCGTCCGGCCTCGAGAAATTCTACGAGCAGACGCTCGACTGGGGATCGTGCGACAAATTCGTCGAAGAAGGAACTGCGCCGCTAGGGCGTGGGGTCGACTGCGCCGAGGTGAGCGTTCCCGTCGACTACGCGAATCCGAACGGCGACACCGCGAAGGTAGTGATCTCGCGTTCGAAGGCCACCGGTGACCGCATCGGTTCGCTGTTGCTGAACCCGGGCGGACCGGGTGGGTCCGGACTGTCGATGGCGACGTCGGGGTCGGGCACCGAATTGCAGGAACGCTTCGACATGATCGGTTTCGATCCGCGGGGAATCGGTGCGTCGACCCCGCAGGTGCGGTGTCTGACGCCGGAGGAGATCGATGCGGAGCGCGCAGAGGTCAACGTCGACATGACGCCGGAAGGTATCGCCCTCGCCGAGGCGGACAGCAAGGACTACGCCGCCAAGTGTGCCGAGCGGACGGGTACGGAGTTCCTCGCCCACGTCGGTACCTACGAGGTAGTGCGGGACATGGACGTCATTCGGGGCGTTCTCGGTGATCCGAAGATGAACTACCTCGGGTTCTCGTACGGCACCCGGCTCGGATCCACTTACGCCGAGACCTTTCCGCAGAACGTTCGAGCGATGGTCCTCGACGGCGCGCTCGATCCCGAGCAGGATCCGATCGACGAGGTGGTCTTGCAGGGGCAGGGTTTCCAGGGCGCATTCGACGCCTTTGTCGCCGACTGTGTCTCGCGAACGGACTGCCCGTTGGGTGACGATCCGGCGCAGGCGCAGGCACGCTTCCAGGCACTCGTCGATCCGCTGATCGAGAAGCCGGCGGAGACCACCGATCCACGCGGGCTGAGCTATTCCGACGCGATCACCGGCGTCCAGCAGGCCCTGTATTCGCCGCAGTTGTGGACTCCGTTGCGTGGAGGTCTGTCGAGTCTGGCCGACGGACGCGGGGACTCGCTGCTCAATCTCGCCGACATGTACGAAGGCCGTGAAGACGACGGCAGCTACTCCAACATCAACGACGCGTTCAACGCCATTCGCTGCGTGGACGATCCGGCAACCACCGACCGCGCCGAGGCCGGCGAATCCGACACTCGGTACCGCGAGGCGGCACCGTTCCTCGACGACGGACGGGGGACCGGTCAAGCGCCGCTCGACCTGTGCGCGTTCTGGCCCGTTCCGGCAACCGGCAGCCCCCACGCGCTCGACCCTCAGGCGCTCGCTGACGCCGGTCTGCCGCAGCTGGTCGTCGTATCCACGACGCAGGATCCGGCGACCCCGTATCAGGCCGGAGTGGATCTCGCGAAGCAGTTGGGCGCCGCCCTCATCACGTTCGACGGAACCCAGCACACGGTGGTTCTGGACGGAAACTCCTGCGTCGACGATGCCGTCGTTGACTACTTCGTTTACTTGAAGGCTCCGGAAGAAGGTCTCACATGTTAGCCGGCGCGAGGCCGTACGCTGCGCCTATTCGATGGTGACCAATCACTCTGTTAACCGGGACCACTGATGTAACACAGATTTAACGTGGCTTGCTTAGTCTCGCGTGCATGGATCGCCAAAAAGAATTCGTGCTTCGTACCCTGGAAGAGCGCGACATTCGGTTTGTCCGCTTGTGGTTCACCGATGTTCTCGGGTACCTCAAATCGGTGGCGATCGCCCCCGCCGAACTCGAAGGTGCCTTCGAGGAGGGAATCGGATTCGACGGTTCCGCCATCGAGGGATTCTCGCGAGTCTCCGAAGCCGACACCGTCGCCCGACCCGACGCTTCGACATTCCAGATCCTGCCGTGGGCCCACAAGGACGGTGCGCAGCATTCCGCGCGCATGTTCTGTGACATCACGATGCCCGACGGTTCACCGTCGTGGGCAGATCCGCGCCACGTCCTGCGTCGCCAGTTGAGCAAGGCCAGCGATTTGGGCTTCAGCTGCTACGTTCACCCGGAAATCGAGTTCTTCCTGCTGGAAAACGGTCCGATCGACGGCACCCCGCCGATCCCGGCCGACTCGGGTGGATACTTCGATCAGGCCGTCCACGATTCGGCTCCGAACTTCCGCCGCCATGCCATCGACGCACTCGAGTCGATGGGCATCTCGGTCGAGTTCAGCCACCACGAGGCCGCGCCGGGGCAGCAGGAGATCGATCTGCGCTACGCCGACGCACTCTCGATGGCCGACAACGTCATGACGTTCCGGTACGTCGTGAAGGAGGTCGCGATCGGTGAAGGCGTGCGGGCGAGTTTCATGCCCAAGCCGTTCAGTGATCAGGCCGGCTCCGCGATGCACACCCACATGAGCTTGTTCGAAGGCGATACCAACGCCTTTCACAATCCTGACGATCCGATGCAGCTCTCCGAGACCGGCAAGGCATTCATCGCCGGCATCCTCGAGCACGCCAACGAGATCAGTGCGGTCACGAACCAGTGGGTCAACTCGTACAAGCGGCTCGTTCACGGGGGAGAGGCTCCCACCGCCGCGTCGTGGGGCCCGTCCAACCGATCGGCTCTCATCCGCGTCCCGATGTACACGCCCAACAAGGCGTCCTCGCGCCGCGTCGAGATCCGTAGCCCAGACTCGGCTTGCAACCCGTATCTGACCTTCGCGGTCCTGCTTGCTGCCGGTCTTCGCGGCATCGAGAAGGGCTACACCTTGCCGCCCGAGGCAGAAGACGACGTGTGGTCGTTGACCTCCGCCGAGCGTCGCGCCATGGGTTACAAGGAACTGCCGAGCAACTTGGACAGCGCTCTGCGCGAGATGGAGAAGTCGGAACTGGTGGCCGAAGCACTCGGCGAGCACGTCTTCGATTTCTTCCTGCGCAACAAGCGTCGTGAGTGGGAGGAATACCGCAGCCACGTGACGCCGTTCGAGCTCAAGACCTACCTCGGTCTGTGACGGTGAAACCGCCCGCTGCGAGATCAGCAGTTCCAGGACCGGGTCGACTCGGGCTGGTCGAGCCCACCGCTGCCGACGAGTTGCGTCAGCTCGGTTGGGTCGACGCCGAGAGCATCGAACTCTTGTGGTCGCTGTCGCGTGCCGCGAACGCCGACCTCGCTCTGCGCACCCTTGTGCGGATCAAGGACGGGCTCGGCGACGGGTGGCGCGAACTCGATCAGGCATTGCGCAAGGACAAGAGCCTGCGCGGCCGTTTGTTCGCGCTGGTGGGTGCGTCGTCGGCATTCGGCGATCACCTGGCGGCGGATCCGATCGGTTGGAAACTGCTCGACGGCACCGCTCTGCCGACCAAGGACGAGGCGACTGCGGCCTTGCTCGAGGCCGTGGGTGCCACGCTGGACGAAGGCGCCACCGAAGGCTCATTAACCTACCGTGCCTCCGTGACCGGACCGGAAGCTGTTGTGGCTCTGCGTAAGAGCTACAAGGATCAGCTGATGCTTCTGGCCGCGGCTGATCTTGCAGCGACCGTCGAGAACGAACCGGTGGTGCCGTATCAGACTGTGGGGCATCAGCTTTCCGACCTGGCTGACGCTGCGCTGACCGCTGCACTCGCGGTAGCCATTGCAACGGTGTGCCCTGAGGGTAGTTGTCCGATCCGGCTCGCAGTGATCGCCATGGGCAAATGTGGTGCGCGCGAGCTGAACTACGTCTCCGACGTCGATGTCGTGTTCGTGGCCGAACCGGCCGACGCGACGGCAAGCCGCGTTGCCGGTGAGATGATGCGTATCGGAACCTCCGCATTCTTCGAGGTCGACGCTGCGCTGCGTCCCGAAGGTAAGCGCGGAGAACTGGTTCGCTCGCTCGAATCCCACATCACGTACTACAAGCGTTGGGCCAAGACCTGGGAGTTCCAGGCGCTGCTCAAGGCTCGTCCGATGACGGGCGACATGGAGCTCGGTCGCCAGTACTCCGAGGCGATGAGCCCGATGGTGTGGATCGCCTCCGAGCGCGAGGACTTCGTCCCCGAAGTTCAGGCCATGCGTCGACGCGTCGAGGAAATGGTTCCCCCCGAACTGCGTGAGCGTGAACTCAAACTCGGCCGCGGAAGCCTGCGCGACGTCGAATTTGCCGTCCAGCTCCTGCAATTGGTGCACGGACGGGCCGACAGTTCGTTGCACGTGCAGAGCACTGTCGATGCGCTGACCGCCTTGGCCGCGGGTGGATACGTCGGCCGCGACGACGCCGCGAACCTGACCGCGTCGTACGAATTCCTGCGTCTGCTCGAGCACCGTCTGCAGTTGCAGAAGCTCAAGCGCACGCACACTCTGCCGCCGCCGGACGACGAGGAAGCGCTGCGCTGGTTGGCGCGCGCCGCACACATGCGACCCGACGGTCGGCTGGATTCCCTCGGAGTCCTGCGCGCCGAGATCAAGCGGAATTCGCATCGTATTCGCCGCCTGCATGCCAAATTGTTCTACCGCCCGCTTCTCGAATCGGTAGCGCGGATGGACAAGGAAGCGCTGGTCCTGGGGCCCGAAGCCGCGGTGAGGCAGTTGGCCGCTCTCGGTTACACGGCGCCCGAGCATGCACTCGGACATCTGACCGCACTGACCAGTGGCGCTTCGCGCAAGGGTCGTATTCAAGCGCTCCTGCTGCCGACTCTGCTCGAATCCCTCGCGGACACACCGGATCCCGACGCCGGTCTGCTCGCCTACCGCAGGCTCTCGGATGCGCTCGTCGACCAGACGTGGTTCCTGCGCCTGCTCCGTGACGAGGCTGCGGTCGCCGAGCGTCTGATGACCGTGCTGGGCTCGTCCGCGTACCTGCCCGACCTGCTCATCAAGGCTCCCGACGTGATTCGCTTGTTCGCGGATTCACCGAGTGGACCGCGCCTGGTCGAGCCGAAGCCCGAGGATGTCGCTCGCGGGATCCTCACAGCCTCCGGTCGACACAGTGATCCGAATCGCGCTGTTGCCGCGGCCCGCTCGCTGCGCCGACACGAACTTGCACGCATCGCTTCTGCCGACATTCTCGGCATGCTCGATGTTCCTGCAGTCTGCAAGGCACTGTCCTCGGTCTGGGCTGCGGTGCTCAACGCGTCGCTCTCCGCGGTGATCAAGGCGAGTGTCACCGAACTCGGGAGCGAAGCGCCGGCCAGTTTCTCCGTCATCGGCATGGGCCGATTGGGCGGCGGCGAACTCGGATACGGATCCGACGCGGACGTTCTGTTCGTGTGCGAACCCCGCGAGGGCGCCGACGAGACCGTTGCGGTCAAGTGGGCCAACAGCATTGCCGACAAGGTGCGCAAGCTTCTCGGGGCACCGAGTACAGATCCACCGCTCGAGGTCGACACCGGACTGCGCCCCGAAGGTCGCAACGGACCGATGGTACGAACGCTGGAGTCTTACGACGCGTACTACGCGAAGTGGGCTCAGGCGTGGGAGATTCAAGCACTCCTTCGTGCGCACCCGGTGGCCGGTGATCCTGAATTGGGACTGCGGTTCCTGCACATGATCGACAAGACCCGCTACCCCGAAGGCGGCGTCAGTGACGCGGCGGTGCGCGAGATCCGGCGTATCAAGGCGCGTGTCGATTCCGAAAGGCTTCCTCGCGGAGCCGATCCGGCAACGCACACCAAACTGGGTCGCGGCGGTCTGGCCGACATCGAGTGGACTGTGCAGTTGCTGCAGTTGCGGCACGCCGACAAGATCGAGTCGCTGCACAACACGTCGACGCTGGAGACTCTCGACGCCATCGGCGCCGCGGAACTGCTCAGCGAAGGCGACGTCGAACTGCTTCGTGACGCCTGGATCACCGCAACGAAGGCACGCAACTGCCTCGTTCTGGTCCGCGGTAAGCCGACCGATCAGCTTCCCGGCCCCGGACGCGTCCTCGCGGCCGTGGCGCAGGTCGCCGGATACGGCGACGACGCAGGGGAGTTCCTCGACAACTACCTGCGCATCACGCGTCGGGCAAAAGCTGTGGTGGAGAGGGTGTTCGGCGGCGAGTAGAGCTCTCGCTCAGTCCTGCCGAACAGGTGCGTTCGCGGCGAACTTACGCACTTCGGCGTCCTGCCATACGTGGGCGGGAACGCCGCCGCCGAGAAGCTCGCGCGCGAGCGCGGGTTGCCCGCCGATCGGTAGGGCGCTGCCCGCGATGATCATGTTGCCGTAGCGGCGACCCTTGAGCATTGCGGGATCAGCAATGATCGCCATGTGTTCGAACTGTGCGCCGATGGTCGCGGCCTCGCTCCGAGCGCCCTGCAGATCCGGGGTGTCGCCGCAGTTGACGATGTAGATACCGCCCGGGGCAAGTATGCGTCGTACATGGGTGGTGAATTGAGCCGTCGTCAGCGGAGTCGGAGTTGTGCTGCCGGCGAAGACATCTCGAATCACGATGTCGCGGGTGGACTCGGTGAGAGTTTCCGTGACGGCGCGGGCCTCGCCGACACGAATGCGCAGCAGTGGTGCGCGCGGAAGGTCGAACCAATCGCGCACGAGTTCTGCCAGAGCGCCGTCGATTTCGACCACCACCTGACGTGCGTCGGGGTAAGTGGCGGCGAAGTACCTGGCCATGGAGCAGGCACCGCCGCCGAGATGCAGGACCCGCAGACGCTCGGCCTTGTCACGTTCGGAATCGACCAGATGCGCGATCCACCGCATGTATTCGAAATCGAGCACCGTGGGATCCGCGACGTTCACGTGGGAACTGGGCACTCCGTTGATCTGGATGATCCAACTGTCGTCGGAGTACTGATCGCGAACAAGCTCGCACGTCCCGGTATCGATGGGGAAAGTGCCGGCGACTGGGCCGGACTCGCCTCGCTCGGGAGCACTGCTGCGAGTTCTGGTCTTGCGAGTTCCCTTGGCCACTGTGTCCATGTTAGCCGTGCGCCTTTTTGGTGGCGCCCTCTACCAAAAAGGCGCACAGACGGGCAGTATTCTCGCGCTACTTCAGGCACACTCGTACCTGGAGTGTGATCGGTGACACAAATGCCGGCGCGTTCTTTCGTCGTCCGTGCATCACGAAGAATTTCGAGGAGTGCAGGTGAAGGTCAAGGCAGCGGTAGTCAAGGCGCCAGGTCAGGCATGGGAGATCGAAGAGGTCGAGCTGGGCGACCCGGTCTCGGGTGAGGTGCAGGTCCGACTCGCCGCATCGGGACTGTGCCATTCGGACGAACATTTGCGTACGGGCGCCAGCCCGCTGCCCTTCTACCCGGCCTTGGGCGGGCACGAAGGCGCCGGAGTGGTGACGAAGGTCGGCCCGGGTGTCGCGAGCGTCGAAGAAGGCGACCACGTGGTTCTCGCCTTCATACCGGCGTGCGGACGTTGTCCGTCGTGCGCGAAGGGGCTACAGAACATCTGCGACGAGGGAGCCGGCCTGTTGACCGGGCAGGCGATCTCCGACAAGACGTACCGCGTCACCCTTAACGACGAGCCGGTCATCCAGATGTGCCTGCTCGGAACATTCTCGCCGTACGTGACCGTCAACGAGGCGTCGGTGATCAAGATCGAGAAGGACATCCCGCTCGACAAGGCGGCCTTGCTCGGCTGCGGTGTCGCCACCGGCTGGGGATCGGCCACCGCGATCGGTGGAGCCAAGGTCGGCGACACGGTGGTGGTCGTCGGCGTCGGCGGCGTCGGAATCAACTCGGTGCAGGGTGCGGCGTCTGCCGGAGCACGATTTGTGATCGCGATCGATCCCGTCGAGTTCAAACGCGACAAGGCAAAGGAATTCGGCGCCACACATACGTTTGCCTCACTCGAGGAAGCGCTACCGGTGATCGGCGAGATCACCTGGGGCAAGATGGCCGACGTCACCGTGATCACCGTGGGCGAGATTCACGGCGACATCATTCAGCCCGCGCTCAGTGCGACGGGCAAGGGTGGCCAGGTTGTTGTCGTCGGAATGGGGCATTACGCGGATTCGCAGGTGACGCTCAGTCTCTTCGAGCTGACCCTTCTGCAGAAGCGTTTGCAGGGAGCCATCTTCGGTGGGGTCGGGCCACGGTCCCAAATTCCCAAGTTGCTCGATCACTACCGAAGCGGCGCACTCAAACTCGACGAGTTGGTGACCAAGACCTACAAGCTCGAGGAGATCAACGAGGGTTACGCCGACATGCTGGAGGGAAAGAACCTGCGCGGCATGATCGTCTACACGGAGAACGATTACTGATCGTTTCCCTTTGACTGAAGGCTCCGGCCCGGCACCACGCTTCGTGGTGTCGGGCCGGAGCCTTCTGCCCCCACGCACATTTCTGTCGATCGATGCGTCGATCGCGCCCGTAGTGGGCACTCGCAGGGTGAGGAAGTCGGGCAGCGTGTCCGGGCTTCAGTCCACGACTCGACAGAGAAGAGCAGAACATGCCCTACATCACCACCTCCGACGGAACCGAGATCTACTACACCGAGCACGGCACCGGCCGGCCGATCGTCCTGAGTCACGGGTGGCCGCTGAGTTCCGACGCATGGCAGGTCGAGATGAAGCTGTTCGCCGACGCAGGCTACCGGACAATTGCCCACGATCGTCGAGGACACGGTCGCTCGTCGAAGACGTACACCGGCAACGACATGGATACATATGCCAAGGACCTGGCTGAGCTGATCGACACCCTCGACCTGAAAGACCTGATCCTGGTTGGCCATTCGACCGGCGGCGGAGAAGTGGTCCGTTACGCGGCGCAGCACGGCAAAGGGCGCGTCGCCAAGGTGGTCACTGCCGGCGCCGTTCCACCGATCATGGTCCAGTCGGACAGCAACCCCGAAGGCACACCGATCGAGGTGTTCGACGGAATCCGCAAGGGCGTGCTTGGGGACCGATCGCAGTTCTACAAGGACCTCAGCGAGAGCTTTTACGGCGCGAACCGCGAAGGCTCCGATGTCTCGCAGGGAGCGAAGGACGACTTCTGGCGACAAGGGATGTTGGTTAACCTCGCCGCGGCCTACGACTGCGTCAAGGCATTTTCGGAGACTGACCAGACTGCCGATCTCGAATCCATCGACGTTCCGATCTTCATCGCTCAGGGGGACGACGATCAGATCGTGCCGATCGGCGCGGCGGCGGAGAAAGCAATCAAGCTGGTGAAGAACGGCACGCTGAAGGTATATCCGGGTGCACCGCATGGGATCTACGGCTCGTATCAGGAGACCCTCGACCAGGACATTCTCGCCTTCATCGAGGACTGACGTCAGCGAGGCGGAAGGACCGGAGTCGGAAGGACCACAGTCGGAAGGATCAAATTGCCATGACCACACACGTTGCTTCGCTGCGCCATGGTCCCAGCGTCTTCGAGAACGAACTCGGCTCGATCTCGCAGCTCGACACGAGTTCGTTGCCGATCCTGTCCGGTCTGTCGATCAAACGAATTGTTCTCGGCGCCGGCGCGATCCGCGAACCACAATGGAACGTCAACGCGAACCAGATCGCCTACGTCACCAGCGGAACTGTTCTTGTCTCGATGTTGGGCAATGCCGACGAGTTCGCAAGTTTCGTGGTGCGAGCGGGGCAGATGTATCACGTCGAATCCGGGGCGATCTATCACATCGAGAATGTCGGCGAGGGAGAGGCGGAGATCATCGCTGCCTTGCGAACTTCTCTCCCGCAGCACTTCTCGTTGCAGAGTAGCGTCAGCGCAATGTCGAACGCGGTGCTCGGCAATACCTACGACCTCGCCGCATCAGCCTTCGATGTCTTCGGTAGAGCCGATGCGTCCCAGATAGTGCGGCGCGGCCGTGCGGCCGTAATTCCCGATACCGCCGGCCTTCCCAACGCGCATCTCTTCGACCTCGACGGCCAGATTGCCCCTCTCGCCTATGCGTACGGACAGGCGAAGGTGGCGCGCAAGCAGTATTGGGCGGCACTGGAGGATCTTTCGATGTACTCGTTGACTATTCGCGAGAGTGGGATGCGTGAGCCACACTGGCATCCCGTCACTGCCGAAATGGGATACGTGCATCGTGGTCATGGGCGGATGACAGTCCTCGATCCCGACGGGTCCCTCGACACCTACCTGCTCGAACCGGGTCAGGTGTATTTCGTTCCGCGTGCCTATCCTCATCACATCGAGGTTCTAGGTGACGAGGACATCAACTTCCTCATCTTCTTCGACCAGCCGACGCCGGGCGACATAGGCTACCGTGCAACGGCTTCCGCGTTCTCACGCAGCGTTCTCTCGGCCTCCTTCGGCGTTCCGGAACGCGATCTGCCACACTTCCCTTTCACTCCGATCGATCCGCTCATCGTCTCGCGGAACAATCCGATCGACCAGGACTGACCGGCAAGGACGCCCATCATGACCAGTACGCTCACCGTGACCGATCACGGGACGACGCTCGACTTCACGTACGAGGATGCCCTCCGCTATCACGGTCCGCAGGCCCCGGGCGGCGTGGCGCATGCCTACAAGGTTCTGGAGCGCGCTCTCGGTGTGTTCGGTGGGGAAGGCTCCGTCGAGCGTCGCGAGCTGGTCGTCACCACCGCACACGGCGGACCAGGAGTGCGCGATGCGTTCGAGTTGGTCACGCGCGCGGTGACAGAAGGACGGTACACCGTCGACAGTTCCCTGGCCAGACCTGAACGTGGAAATGCACTCGCACTGTATGTATTTCGGGTCGACTACCGCGGCGCGAGCGTCACGCTGACTGTTCGGGAGGGATTTGTCGTCGAAGAGTTCATCACTCTCGCCCGCAAAGGTGACCGGACGGTCGAAGACGAGGCGCGGCTGACAGTGCTCAAGCAGGAGATGGCGGACCGAGTGATGTCGAGCCCGGCCGAGAGCGTGTACGACGTCGAGACCGGCACGCTCCCCGCGTGACAGACGGGCGGCGTAGGCGTCGGCGCGCAGAACTCTGGGCTGTCTGGAGTCCGCGACTCTGGACTGTCTGAGATCAGCGGCTGGCGAACATCCTTATCCGCTGGTCACGGCTGCGCTCGAGATGGTTGCGCATGCGACCACGAGCTGACGATTCGTCCCTGGCGCGGATGGCGTTCAGGATCTCTTGATGCTCCGAATTGAGCAGGTCCGGTTCGCCGTAGTTCGACGGCGGTCCGCTGTCGTAGATTCGCAATTGGGTGGTGAGGCGGATCAGCAGTGAGGTGATCGTGGAATTGTGGGCGGCCTGCCAGAGGGCTTCGTGGAACTTGAAGTTCCCGGACCGAACCTCCGTGCCTTCTGTTGCAGTGCAGCAGAACTCGTGCAATCCGTCCAGGCGGGCAAGGTCGAGATCGCTGTGACGGAGTGCGGCCGCGCCGGCGGCTTCCGATTCGAGGGCAACCCGCGCTGCGTAGATTTCGATGACGTCTTCGGGAGTGCCGGAGCGGACCCGAAAACCGCGGGCGGCTCGTTCGAGTAGGCCGTCGTGTGCGAGCCAGTTGAGTGCCTCACGGATCGGGGTGCGGGATGCGCCGTACGATTCGCACAATTGAGTCTCGTGCAGCGGAGCGCCCTGGGGGAACTTGCCGGCCAGGATGTCGGCACGCAGGCGCAGGTACTGCCGCGAGGTCTGATCGGACCGCCCGAGCGCAGCCTCCGGCACCAGTAGATCGGTGGTGCTCGTATCGGCGTCGAGATCCATGTGTCCCCATTCCTGTGCATGCAAGTAGAGCGCGTTCGATTATGCCATCGACGACGAGTGAGTACTTGCGTATACGCTAGTACTCATTTAGGTTCGTGATTGTTCGTTTCCGAGGGAGAGGGTCCGAAGTGGCTGGAGAGACCGCGTCGCCGCTGGTGGGTGCCGCTGAACTCGACGCGATGCTGCGTGAGGGAGGCGTCTCTGTGCTCGACGCGACGGTTCACTTTCCTCCCGCACGATTCGATGGTGACTACCGACCTGAGTCCGGGTACGCCGGCTGGGCCTCTTCTCACATTCCGGGTTCTCGGCACGTCGACCTCATGGACGTCTTCTCCGATAGGGAAGCGGCGCTGCATTTCACGCGTCCGTCACCGGAGCAGTTGGTTACCGATCTTCAATCGAGCGGTATCGAGCCGGGTGCGACAATCGTGATCTACGACCAGGGATCGACCACCTGGGCATCACGGCTCTGGTGGGTGTTTCGCAACGCCGGCATCGAAGCAAGAGTCCTCGACGGTGGCCTCGCCGACTGGACTCGACGCGGCTTCGCTCTCGCGCGCGACGACGACGAAACCCACACGTCGGCGTCGACGCGTTGGAGCGTGACGGATCTGGGCCTCTGGGTCGATTTACCTCGCGTTGCGTCGCTGTCCAGCGGCGGCGAAGCCGGAACGCTGGTGTGCGCCCTGGCGCCTGAGCAGTACGAGGGAACGGAGAAGACGCGGTATTCGCGACGCGGACACATTCCGTCAAGTGTGAATTTGTCCGCGAAGAGCCTTCTCGACGCCGACGCCCGGATGCTTCCGGTGGACGAAGTTTTGTCGAGATCGGCCGACGTTCTGCCAGCCGTCACCGATCCTGTCGTGATCTATTGCGGCGGTGGAGTTTCGGCGTGCTTGACCGCACTTGCACTGATCCGAAGCGGCCACGTGGATGTCAAAGTCTACGACGGCTCGTTGGAGGAATGGACTGCAGATCCGACCCTGCCGATGGTTGTCGGCAGTGAGCCTGACGGCGCGATTGCAGATGTTCGATGTCCGCGGTCCTGAATCGCCGCAGTCCCCAACTACTTTCCGTCCTGAAGGAATTCTCATGTCTGACACTGTCTCTGTCGAAACCGTGGCGTCGGCGATCGACGCACTCCGCGATCAGGTACCGCTCGTTCAATCGCTGACGAACATCGTTTCGGCAAACTTCTTGACCAACGTCCTGCTCGCTGCCGGCGCAAGCAATGCTCACATCGACAATGTCCACGAAGCGGGTGGGTTCGCCGCCATCGCCGGGGGAGTTCTGGTCAACCTCGGAACCCCGGACGACGGAACGGCAGAGGCCTTCCTGGTTGCTGCAGAAGCGGCCAGAACTGCCGGTACGCCATGGGTTTTGGATCCCGTCGGTGTCGGCGGACTGCCCTGGCGTAGCGGTATCGCACTGGACCTGCTGCGCTTTCACCCCAGCGCAATCCGCGGAAATGCTTCGGAGATCATCGCTCTGGCCGGACTCGGTGGCGACACTCGCGGCGTCGACAGTGCCTCGGACTCCGTCGATGCCGTGCCGGCCGCACTGTCTCTTCTGAAGCATGCCGACGCAGTGTCGGCATCAGGACCGGTCGACTACATCGTCGGACGTGATGCGGGCGGTGACACCCGGGGCATCCGAGTCTCCGGTGGCAGCGCACTGTTGCCGCGCGTGACCAGTACCGGTTGCTCTCTGGGCGGCCTGGTCGCCGCCTACCTCGCCGTGACGCCGACCGCGCTGGACGGATTGGTTGCTGCGCACACGCATGTTGCCGTGGCATCGGAGATCGCCGAGGAAAATGCCTCGGGCCCCGGGTCTTTCGCAGTCGCATACCTCGATGCGCTCTACAACGTGAATGCGGACACCATCCGCTCGCGGGCCCGAATCGAATCGTTCGACCTGCCGGCTGGAGTGCAGAACTGATGGGCGTCAAGACATTTTGGTATCTCACCCAGGCCGACGGGGACTACCCGTGGAGCCCCGGTGGGCTGTTCCCCGTGGACGGGGCCAGGCAGATCGAGCTCGCAAAGACCATCGACGACGGCGGATTCGAAGGCGCTCTGGTTGCCACCTGGCCGAACGATCCGTTCATCTCGGCGACCTGGGCCGCAGCGCACACCACGCGCATGAAGTTCCTTGTCGCTGTATACGCGAACATGACTCCGGCTCGACTGCTTGCGGAGAAGGCATTGACCTTCGACGCCTTCAGCGGTGGCCGACTGTTGATCAACTCGGTCAACGGACGCGAGAACATCCTGACCAAGTACGACATGAACGTGCCCCACGACGAGCGTTACGAGTTGGGGGAGCAGTACTGGGCAGACTTCCGCCGCATCTACTCCGAAGGGACCGAGTCGAACTTTCCCAACACGCCGCTGCGTATCGACGCGCCCACGGGGCATCAGGTTCCGCTGTGGGGTACCGGTGATTCGCCTGCAGGCCTGGCGAATTCAGGCAAGGTTCTCGATACCTACTTGGCGATGCTGCGCGAAACTTCGTTCATCGAGGACAAGTTCTCTGCCGCACGGGTGGCGGCGGAGGCCGCCGGACGCGAATTCATCGACTTCGGTGCGCTCACCGGAGTGATCGTTCGCCCCACCAAGGCGCAGGCGCACGACCGGTTCCGCTCCTTGTTCGAGAAAACAGGCGTCGAGCAGATCGCCCATGTCTTGGACAACGCAGTGCGTCGTCGTACTCAGGGGAAACAGGACCTCAAAACTTTCACTGCTCGCGACGCACAGCGACAGGGCTGGGCGGACAAGATTGCGGCCGGCCGACTTCCGGAACCGGAGGAGTTGTACGTCGGTGACGGTCTGTACGCAGGTATCACGGCGTGGTCGCCGCTCGACATCTTCGGCACCGGGTCGTCGGCGGTGTACTACGTCGGTGATCCGGATTCGATCACGGACTCGGTGCGCACGCTTCGCAGCCGAACCGGTTTGACTGCACTGATTCTGGCGGGCTGGCCGCTGATCGAGGAAGCGAAGTGGGTTGCGGAGTATCTTGTTCCGCGATTCGACGAACTCAGCTGACAGCGCGTTGCAGGATCGTGGCACCGAGGCCTAACGTGTCACGGAGAAATGCTGCAGCAGTGTCGATTTCATCCGCAGTGCATTCGAGAAGGATTTTGACTTCCACGTCCTTCTTGACGATGTCGGCAATAACAGCCACGGCGATAACGCCGGTTCCGACGGCCGAGCCTCGGAACAGATCGATCCCGTCGCCGTCCGCGCTGACCGTGCCGTCGAGATAGCCGTAATCGAGCGGATAGATCGCCGCGGGGTACCGCGGGTGTGCCGACCCGCGGGGCCGATCGATCACGACGGTCGACGTGGCAGCCAGGTGATCGAGGGCCGAGAACAGATCTTCGTTCATCCCTACCGGTGCTCGCGCAGTAGCTGAGTCGGCGTCAGACCGGCCAGCGTTCGCGTATCGCGCGCGAGGTGGGCTTGGTCGGCGTATCCGGCGCGGTCGGCCAGCGAGGACAACGTGAGATCTGCGCTGCGGCTGAGAGCTAGTACATTCTGCATGCGTTGTACCTTCTGAATCAGCTTGGGGGACAGTCCGACCGAAGACGTGATCGAGCGTCGGAAATGACGTTCGGAAACACCGAGGTCTGCGGCGATCTCTCGTATCGGCGTCGAAGGGGAGGAGATGAGCGCGGAGTATCCACGCTCGATTCCCTGGTCGGATTCCAGTCCGCGCCACAACTCGCCCAGAAGGTGCGCGTCGACTGCCTCGTGGCGAAGGGCATCGGCAAGCACCCGAGCTTGTCGGGAAGTCAGGATGTCGTCGAAGGCGATCTTCGAATCCTGCACCGCGTCGGCCGCGGCGCCGAGCAGGCTCCGCAGAGCGGGCGGTTTGATGCGGATGCCCCACATCGTCGTACCGGCGGCGACCGAAACCAGATCGGCACCGGTGGCCGGTCCGACGAGCCACGACTTTCCGGTGCTGTCGACGATGAAGTCGGCGCAGAGATCGGGAAGAATTCGCTTTGCTTCCGTGGGCGTATGGGCTTCGGTAGTGCTTTTCCACGTGCAACTGAAGAGGCCGGCGGAATCGGTGATCCGAGTTTCGACATAGGTGTGGCCGTTTTGTTCAAGACTCGACGCTACCGTCCGACTACCGTCAAGAGTGAGGGTGTCAGTGCCGGTCATCAGATCATCGTCACACACTCGCCGATCACTTCTCGACCCGAAACAGGAGAAATACCGTGTCCGTCTCTCCGAGACTCGATCTCGTCGGAATCGTCACCAACGATCTCGCTCGTTCCCTCGCGTTCTACCGAACCCTCGGGCTTGACATTCCGGAAACGCCCGCGGATGCTCCCCATGTGGAGTTCACTTTCGACGGTGGGCTTCGGCTGGCCTGGGACGCGCTGTCCACCATCGCAAGCTTCGATCCTGACTTCGCTGTCGGGGAGGGGCGATACCCTGTCGCTTTGGCATTCGATTTCGGCACACCTGCTGCCGTAGACGAGGCGTATCAGCGCATCACAGCCGACTTCCCCGGACACAAGGCGCCGTTCGATGCCGTGTGGGGGCAGCGTTACGCCGTTCTTCTCGATCCCGACGGCAATACCGTGGATCTCTTTGCCGCGCTCTGATTTCGAACGACGCAGGCCTCGACCGATTGTCGGTCGAGGCCTGCGGTTGTCGGTGATCGAGTAGTTGTCAGTTCACCAAGCGTTCAGGGTGTCGAGGATCTGGCCTCGGGCCTTCCACAGTTCTGCACCCCAGTACGGCCACGAATGAGTGCCGTTGGCCGGGAAGCTGTACGTTGCCGGAATTCCCAGGGAGTTCATGCGCAGTTGGAATGCCCGTGAGTTCATCAGGGCAAGGGCCTCGAGCCCGATGGCACTACCGGTATTCACGAAGTCGACGGGCCGACGCGGTTGATCGAACTGCCCGGGCAGGCCGCTCGCAGCGGATATGTACAGGGAGAGCCCAGCCAGTTCGGGTGCAAACACGAAGGGGTCGTTGCGGAGCCAAGCGGGGTTCCATGGCGGTCCCCACATGGCATCGACATTGAAGGACCCGGCGCTGACCATGGCCACGCGGATTGCTTCACGCATGCCTGGAGCCGAGATGTTGAGGTATCCCGAGAGCGATCCGGCGAACTTGAACTGATCGCGGTGATAGGCGGCGAGCGTCAGTGCCGCGCTGCCACCCATGGACAATCCGAGCACACCGTTGTTGGTTCGGGAGACTCCGCGCGATTCCAGATAGGCGGGAAGTTCCTGGGTGAGGAAGGTTTCCCATTTGTACGTGACCGGTTGGCGATTCAAATTGCTGTTCGCATACCAGTCGGAGTAAAAGCTGGACTGCCCGCCGACCGGCATGACCAGGGTGACGTTGTCGCCGCGATACTGCTCGAGAGCGTTGGTCTCGAAACTCCATGCGTTTCGGTCGTCGCGTGCACGCAAACCGTCGAGAAGGTAGAGAGCCGCGTTGCCGCCGCGCGAAGCCCACTGGATCTGAACCTTGATCGGGCCCATCGAGGAGTCGACGAATACGTCCTCGTAACCACCGGCCGGGGCGGTGCGAGCAGGTGCCGCGCTTGCTACTGATCCGCTGATCAGGCCTGCGGTCAGGGGGAGCGCGAGTGCTGTCGCTGCGAGGCCGAGGATCCGACGCCTGATTCGTTTCGAAATTCGCTTCTTCGAAGAATCTCGGTTGTTTGCAAGATCCCTACGTACCTCGTGCATAAATCACTCCCGCCCCAACGGTGCTTGCACACCGAAATCCGACCGAGCCCCCCGAGGCACGGAATTCCTGATGACACTAAGTGGTCTGTATTGGCCCCGACGGCTCCGTTATCGGTTCGTTATCAAACTGGTCCGATTTACGAAGTGCCGTCAGGAGTCGTCTACCGGAGGTTGAGCGTCGATTTTCCAACCTCCACGAATCAGATGTTCCCGTACCCGAGCGACATCCGATTCGTGCGGCATGTCGTCGGTGACTTTGGTGATGAGGACGCCGATGTCGATCGGATCGACCGGAATCGGAAAGTCGATCGGATCGACAGGGACCGGAAACTCGGCGACGAGATCGTCGGCAAGAACGGCGATCTCTGCGTCGGACAACTGCCGCCGGAGCAGGGCCATCAAAGGGACGTAGTCCTGCTCCGGCACACCGTTCGGATACCCGGCACGCAGCCAGCCGAGTATCGAAGCCAGAAGTGGTGGAAGGCTCAACGGAGCGAGCTTCAGTCGTTGTCGAGATCAGCGAGTGGCCACCCGGCGGCAGCCAGGACCGAGGCAACGCGCGCGATGTCCTCGTCCGAGGGCGTCTGGCTCGTCAGATCTGCGATCTGAGCGCTGATCTCGTCGCTCGAGATCACCTGGTCACTGTTGATATCGCTCAGTTCTGCGAGTGCAGCGCCGATGGCGATTTCTCGAATTTGCGCGTCAGAGAGCTTGCGTCGTAGCAATGCGACCAACGGAATGCGATCCTTGGGCGGTATGCCTTCGGGGTAGCCGGCGCGAAGCCATTCCAGTATGGACTGGGGCAGGGATGGAGTCGGTGCAGTCACGGTGATGTCCTTCCGCTCGTGAGGGCGCACGGGATCAGAAGATCTCGATGCCGAATGTGTGGCTGAGGAAGCCCTGCATGATGAAGAGGATTCCGGTGACGATCGCGATCAGCACTACCGCGAAGCACACCACTGCACCTGCCACGGCCAACGGACTGCGAGCCGCGACTGCAGTGCTCCCGCCCCCACTGCCACGTTGCCCGGCGTCGAGGGATTTCAGGCCGATCGCGAAGATTGCCGGGAGTCCGGCGCCCAGCAGGAGGCCGACCAGTACGACCTGCCAGAGCGAGTCGACGGTGTTTTTCAAGATATCCATGTCGATTCCCTCTTTCAGGCTTTGACGTCGGTGGTGACGCGGGCGTCCGGACCGGGGACCTCTGCGGGTACCAGGCCGCCGTCCCATTCGGCGTTGACATTGCTCGGATCGATGGGCTCCTTGCGGGAGCGCAGGTACATCCAGCCGGCCAACGCGATGAGCACGGCGAAGACGACCAGGACACCGGGTAGGCCGCCGACGATGTCGGCCAGTCCCCAGCACAGAGCGCCGACGATCGCAGCGGACGGGAGAGTGATCAACCAGGCGACCGCCATACGTCCGGCGACACCCCAACGAACTTCGGCACCCTTGCGTCCCAGACCGGTTCCCATGATGGAACCCGTCGCCACATGGGTGGTGGAGAGAGGAAGGCCGAGGTGGCTGGACGTGAGAATGATTGCAGCAGAGGATGCTTCGGCTGCCATTCCCTGTGGTGCAGCGATCTCGACCAGTCCCTTGCCTAGTGTGCGGATAACTCGCCAACCACCGAGGTAGGTTCCGGCAGCGATCGCGAGCGCGCAGGTGAGCTTGACCCAGAACGGCATGTCCGCGTCGGCGGAAATGGTTCCGTGGGCGACTAGGGCGAGGAAGATGACGCCCATGGTCTTCTGAGCGTCGTTGGTGCCGTGGGCGAGGGAAACGAGCGAAGCCGAACCGATCTGGCCGAGTCGGAAACCTTTGTCCTTGGTTTCCTCACCGACGTTGGAGGTGATGCGGTAGATGAGCCAGGTTCCGGCCGCGGCAACCAAGCCGGCTACGACGGGGGCGAGAACTGCGGGGATGACAACCTTGCTGAGGACGCCGCTCCAGGCGACACCGCTCATTCCGAGAGATGCGATGGCGGCGCCGATCAGACCGCCGAACAACGCGTGCGAGGAACTCGAGGGGATTCCGAGCAACCACGTTGCCAGGTTCCAGATGATGCCGCCGACAAGGCCGGCGAAGACGATGGTGAGCAGCGCTTGGCCGCCCACATTTCCGAGGTTCACCACGCCCTTGGCCACGGTGGCAGCAACCTCTACCGAGAGGAAAGCTCCGACCAGGTTCAAGGAAGCAGACAGAGCGACTGCCACCTTGGGCTTGAGGGCGCCGGTTGCAATCGACGTGGCCATAGCGTTGCCAGTGTCATGAAAACCGTTGGTGAAGTCGAACCCCAGAGCGGTTACGACGACGACGAGGAGAACGATGAGTTCCGCATTCACGAGAAGTCATGTTCCAACATCGGCGGGCCACAAATCGACCTGAGATGGGGTCGTTCCGCGACATTTCCACCACTCGGCACTTGTTGTTCATCTTCGTCCGGATAATTGTCCGTTTTGAAACTCCTGGGGTAGAGAAAATTCATTCGCGTGCATGGTCGTGGAGTTTGTGGAGGCATACGCTCGTTTCATGTCCCTGGGCGAAGAAAAGACGATCTCGGTCACCACATTCCGTAAGGGTGGTGACGGTGTGGCCACGCCGACCTGGGTCGTGCCGCTGTCCGACGGACGTATCGGGTTCTGGACTTCCTCGAAATCGGGTAAGGCGAAGCGGCTGCGGAACAACACACGGGTTACCGTCGTGCCATGCAGCAATCGCGGGAAGGTTGTCGACGGCACTTCGCCGGTCGCCGGGACCGCGCAGTTGGTGAGCGGTGGAGCAGAATTCGACGAGATCCGCAGCAAAGTCAAGGCGAAATACGGTGTGATGGTGCCTATTTCGAAATTCTTCAACACACTCGGTCACATCGGTAAGGGGCCGTTCCCGTACGGCGATACCGGCGTGATCATTTCCGTCGATCCATAGTCGGCGTTGTGCACCGGAGTAACCTGGAGGCATGGAACCCACGACCGGGCGCCTCTGCCTGACGGTTCCACGAATCCTCCGTCAAGGAGCCTCGTCATGGCGCACATCAGCACTCTCGACTATGCAATGGAAGCACCGCAGCGCCATGTCGGGCAACCTTTCCCTTCGCCGACGCGGACCCCGCGGTTCCTGCTTCGTGGGCAAGGTGCCCTCAAGGCTTCGGTGGACGGCGCGTGGTTCCCGTGGACCACGAACGTCACGGCGGAGCTTCACGATCTGATATCCGCACTTTCGTTGCGGCTGGGGCCGATCGCGAGAGTTGCGTTCGACTGGAACACGATCAGTAGCGCGCAGCGACGTATCGACGAGGTCGACGGACTGGAAGTGCAGGGTCCGTACCCTGGCCAGCCCCACGATTTGATGTATCTCGACGACATCTATGGTCGTCAACTCGTTTTGATGATGATTCCGCCGTACACGGATCCGGACCGCGCGTGCGAGGTCATGCGGCGGTTGGTGGATCCTGTCCGCAGCGAAACCTATCGGGTGCAGTGAGATCTTTCTGACGGGTGGAGTCGAATTCTTCGATTCCTGAACATGCGTCCAGTTTGTCTGGTTTGATGGTCGCGGAACCACAATCTCAGGCGCATTCCTTCCGGTCAGCGCTTGGGCGCGGCAGCTTGACTCCCTGCCGTGTCGTCGGTCCGGCATGTCCACCACCCTCCCACTGTGCGTGAGTGCCGGACCGAAGGAAGCCCCACCCTCCCCACGGGGGTGGGGCTTCTACTTTGTCCCGGTGCAGGGGTCCGCGCCCGAGCCCAAGGTGATGATCCGTCTGCCGTTCGCTCTGACGCATTTTCAGCCGTCACAGATCGGACCGGACGATGACCTGATCGACCTCGGTGCCGTGCGGCAAGCGGTGTTGGACACAGCCCGATCGTTGCACCCGGGAGCGGCTATAGAAGGGGGTGAATCGTTCTTCCGTCGAGTACCCGTCAGCAGGGTGTCGGGATCAGTTGGCTCGTCGGGATCGGCAGGGAGGCGGCCACTTTCGTGTCCGTTGTCACGGGTATCGGCAACGAGGTGATCGTTCACGAGCTACCAGGAGATGGCAGCGCCACCTTCGTGTTCGACGAGTGATGCCCGATCCGCTGGGGCCGCCGGGGTGTGTGGACCCCAGCGCACAACACCGAGAGATCGACACTGGTAGACACAGTCATGACGGAAATCGAGGAGCCTGAGGCAGTGAGCACAACGAGTGCAGCGGATACGTTGTTGTCGGGGCCACGCGGACGGCGGATGCTGCTTGACTACGTGATGGATGCCGAACGGATCCGGCGACCCGAGCCGCATGACGACTCGTTCCGTTCCGCGGTTTTTCTGGCGTCGCATCACCTCGACCCCGAGCGAGACTCAAGCGTGACGTATTCACGCGTGGCGTACGAGTCCGGCGCTGAAGAGCCTCCCGAAGAGCCTGTACGTGCCGTTGTCACTGCCGCCGATGTGGCGCACCGCCTGTCCGAGGTACCGCTTCCCGAGGTGACCGAGGTTGCACTCCGTTCGGCCCTCTCCGCAGCGACGGACACAGCGCGCTACTGGCAGGACCCCGACGGTGAAGACATCCTCGTCGCAACCGAGCCGGTACGGCGTGAGCTTCGACGAGTCGCCGAGCACATCGCACGATCCCCACACACGCAGTGGTGGACGACCGCGCTCGCCGAGACCGACCAATGGTTGATAGTGAGCCGCGACGACGACAGCCCCGATACCTTTGAGTCGACGGCCGCAGAACTCCTGAGCGACTGGCACGAGCACACTCTCTCAGCGGAAGCGCGAGCCGCTGATCGTGCGACCGATCCGAAGGCGAACTGGTCCGGTTACTGGTGGTCGAATCCGTCTGTTCGGTGTTCGACACGGGCACTGTTCGACGGGACCCCGGCAGAATTGTGGTTCGTCGAAGACGGCATGGGTTGGAAACGCATCGCCGTGCGACAAGTCGACGCACCCGCCGGCGCTCGCATATACGAGATCGACGGCGCGCAGGCGTGGGCGGAACTCTGCAGACGGTTCCCCCTCGAGGTCACCGCGGATAAACGACACGACTGGTACCGGACCACCGGACGATCAGGGCGCTGGGTCATCCCCAACTGGCAGCTCGTCGCTGAGAGCTACACGGGCGTGCATCTCACCGTTATGGGATACCTGGCCGCGGCGGGAACCGCGATCGGAGTCGACGACGAGACGGCGAGCGTCATCGCCGGGTGGGCGCCCGACGCAACATGCTGGCTCACTGACCCCGACCGCATCGGCGACGAATCCCGTACCTGGGTGCTCGACGACAGCCGCGAACACCCCGACTGGGTCGAAGAAACGCAACAATGAGTGACAGCCAACGTGTTCGCTGTGCAATGTCCACTCGGTGAGCATCGCGGAGTGCAAGTCGAGACGGGTAACCCCACCTACGCGGACGAGGTGAGGGGCTGTGTCCGCTCTAGTCCTTGGTCACGGTTGAGTGCTTCTATCAATTTGGCAATGCCAACAGCCGCCTCGTCCTCAGCACCGATATCGGGCGTGCTCGGTTACAGTGCCGTGCATGAGCGGGACAGACTGGTGCAGTCGGCTGTGTGGCGTCGTGGATGTCAGCGATGAGTGACGTTTCGCCGGCAGGTCACCGTTCATCATTTCGACGCTTTCTCACGGCCGCGGTGATCAGTTCGGCCGGCTCGTCGGTGACAGCTGTGGCGATGCCCATTTTGGTAGTGCAGCTTTTGGACGCGACGCCGTTCGAAGTGGGTGTGGTGAACGCGGCTCATTTGATCCCGTATGCGGTGCTCGGGTTGGTCGCGGGGGTCTACGTCGATCGGTGGCGGCGCAAGCCAATTCTCGTGTGGGCCAGCGTCGGTCGGGCAGTTGTGCTCGGTGCCGTCCCGCTTCTGTGGCTCGCCGGGCTTCTGCACATCTGGGTTCTGGGCATCGTGTTGCTGCTGTTCGGCTCCTTCTCGGTGTTCGGCTTCGCTGCGATGCAGTCCTTGTTGCCCCGGCTGGTTCCACGCAGTCAACTGGTGAAAGCAAACGCTCGACTCGACCAAGCCGACGCAGCGGCAACGACATTGGGGCCAACGGTTGGAGGCGCACTCGTAGGCTTGCTCGGCGCTCCCGTGGTGATTGCCGTCGACGCAATCAGCTATTTCGCTGATGCCGCACTCAATTTCGGGCTCGACGTCGACGAGCCTCGATCCGTTTCTCGCTCCCGAAACCTGATGAACGAAGTGCGTGAGGGTCTGAGATTCACGTATCGCCACCGCACTCTCAACCCGCTCGCGATATCGACACACGTGTGGTTCCTTGCCAACGGAGCTGCGTTGACTGTGCTGTCGCTGTTCGCTCTCCGCTCGCTCGGGTTCAGCGCCTACACATACGGTTTGCTGCTGACGACGTTCGGTGTAGCAAGCCTCCTCGGCACATCCTGCGCTCACGCGCTCGGCACGCGCATCGGATCAGGACGAGCAGTCATCCTCGCCCGCACGGTATACCCCGTCACCTGGCTTCTCGTTGCCTTCGCGCCGGACACAGGTGTCGGCCATGTGCTGCTCTTCGCAGCACTGGGCCTGCAAGGGTTGGCAGCAGGCGCGGAGAACGCGAACGAGATGGGCTATTGGCAAACACTCACCCCCGATGAGCTTCTCGGGCGTGTGAATGCCGCCCGACGCTCCGTCAACCGCACCATGGCTGCGCTCGGCGCAGTGATAGCAGGTCTGCTGGTCGGCGCGATCGGTGAACGCCTAACCCTGCTCGGCGTCGCTGTTGTGTTCGCTATCGCCGTAGCCACATTGGGGTTCTCTCCGATGCGCCATCCGGCGCGCGAATTCTGACTTCGAGACGAGCACCAGCCGCACCTTGGAACCGTTGTTAAAATTGCGGAAATGCGTGACCCGCGACGGAGCGATTGCACAGAGTTCCCGGGAAGAGTGTCGAGGCGGACCGCAACAGATAATTCAGTCTTTTCAAGGCAACTGGTCGGTACCCGGCCGTCCCATCCGTGATCCCACCGGGCGTCCGCGTCCGTCAGTTCACCTGAAAATTGGATTGGGCGGGACATCCGTCAATCTCCGGTACCAAACCGGTCGCACGCTGACTTCCGCGCCACCACTGCCTGCGAGACCCGCACCTGTTCCGCTGGACGCACGAACGCTCAGGCTCAGGCGAACGTCATTTCAACGAGGTTGACGGCTCCCAGGTCGGCGTGAGTGACCTTTGCGAAGGGAAAGTCGGGCGAGGTGATCGATTCACCCACGAGGGTTAGCTGGAGCGCATCACCGACAGGAAAGAACGATGCGCGCAGTTCGTCCCCTGGATTGAGCTTCACCAGGAGGCCCAGAATGTAGGTAGCTACGGATTGGGCGGTTTCCTCATCTCTGATGTCAACATCGCCGAGCTGCAAGAAGAATGACACGCCGAGATCGCGGGCACGTGCGAGAGTCGCAGGAAAGGCCCTACTGAGGTTTACAAGATGTGGACTGATGTGAATAAGCTGCCGTAGGTACCGCTCTTCGACCCCACACGCTCGACGCGTCGCCTGCGAAGCTGGATCCCTAGTGATCCGCCCGATCTCGTCGAGCAAATTGATCGCCGACTCGAGCCCCGCGTCCATCCACCTCTGATTGCTCTTCTGCGCGGCTTCCTCGACTTCGGCCTGGAGCAACGCTTCGTGCGCTTCCCGTTCTGATCTCACGGCTTCTTTGCCGAAAGTCGCAAGAAGGTGCTGCAGCATCGCCCATAGTCCGCAGAAACCGATCCCTACCGCCCCGGCCACCACGACGATCCGTGCTGCCGTCACGGAATAGGAAAGGCCCACGAGGGCAGTTGCGAGAGCACCCGCCCCGCAGACGTGGGACGGGTGCACTCGGTACTCGCAGGTCTGACTTACGTCAGGATGCGGATCACACGTCGTAGTAAAGCTCGAACTCGTACGGGTGCGGACGCAGGTTGACCGGAGCGATTTCCTGCTCACGCTTGAGCGAGATCCAGGTCTCGATCAGGTCGGTGGTGAAGACGCCACCCTCGGTCAGGTACTCGTGATCGGCTTCGAGGCGGTTGATGACCGTTTCGAGGCTGGTCGGAGCCTGCGGGATGTTGCGAGCCTCCTCCGGGGGAAGCTCGTAGAGGTCCTTGTCGACCGGAGCCATCGGCTCGATCTTGTTCTTGATGCCGTCCAGGCCGGCCATCATCTGTGCAGCGAAGTTGAGGTACGGGTTACCCGAGGAGTCGGGTGCGCGGAACTCGAGACGCTTTGCCTTCGGGTTGTTGCCCGTGATCGGGATACGGACAGCTGCCGAGCGGTTGCGCTGGCTGTACACGAGGTTGATGGGGGCTTCGTAGCCCGGCACCAGACGGTGGTACGAGTTGATCGTCGGGTTGGTGAAGGCCAACAGCGACGGAGCGTGGTGCAGGATACCGCCGATGTAGTGGCGAGCCATGTCCGAGAGGCCCGCGTAGCCGGACTCGTCGTGGAAGAGGGGCTTGCCGTCCTTCCACAGGGACTGGTGGACGTGCATGCCCGAACCGTTGTCACCGAAGAGCGGCTTCGGCATGAAGGTGGCGGACTTGCCGTGCTGCCAGCAGGTGTTCTTGACGATGTACTTGAACAGCTGCAGGTCGTCGGCCGCTGCGAGCAGCGTGTTGAACTTGTAGTTGATCTCCTGCTGTCCGCCGGTGCCGACCTCGTGGTGGCCGCGCTCGAGCTCGAAGCCCGCGTTGGTCAGGTTGGTGGAGATCTCGTCGCGCAGGTCCACGTAGTGGTCGTACGGAGCGACGGGGAAGTAGCCACCCTTGGCGCGAACCTTGTAGCCGAGGTTCGGGGAGCCGTCGGCGTTGGTCTCTGCGCCGGTGTTCCAGGAACCGGAGATGGAATCCAGCTCGTAGAAAGCGGAGTTCATGCCGGAGTCGTAGCGAACCGAGTCGAAGATGTAGAACTCGGCCTCGGCGCCGAAGAATGCGGTGTCCGCGATGCCGGTGCTGACCAAGTACTCCTCGGCCTTGCGGGCAACGTTGCGCGGGTCGCGGCTGTAGGACTCACGGGTGAACGGGTCGTGCACGAAGAAGTTGATGTTGAGGGTCTTCGCCTTGCGGAAGGGATCGATCTGCGCCGTGGTGACGTCGGGAAGCAACATCATGTCGGACTCGTGGATCGACTGGAATCCGCGGACCGAAGATCCGTCGAATGCGAGGCCGTCCTCGAACACGTCCTGGTTGAAAGCAGACGCCGGGATCGAGAAGTGCTGCTGGACGCCGGGCAGGTCGCTGAACCGAATGTCGACGTACTCGATGTTCTCGTCCGCGATGTACTTGATGACCTCTTCGGCCGTGGTGAACGCCACGCTTGTGCTCCTTAAGTCGCTTCAGCCAAGTGATGTCGGTTGAATCCGTCGAGGCAGACGGTAGGGAGCTGGTGTTGCCCGCTCGTCAACCCTTTGTTTCGGCAGTGTTACGCGTCGCAGCATCCTGGGGATTTCCGAAGTCCATGTGACCGGCCACACAGTTAAAACCCGGCAAATCTGGACTACGGTGCTGCGACGCCTATCCTGGACAGCATGGCACGAATCACCGGAACTTGGCTCTCTGGGCCTGAAGCAGCTTTGCCGAAGAATGCGGACGGTCGTGAGCAGTCTTATCGCGGCGAGTTTCTCGGCTTCCCCCAGGAGGGCCCCGGATCGCTGGTCGGTTCGGGCCGTCGTATCGCCGCACTGTTGGTGGATTGGGTTATGGCCGTGGGAGTGGCCTCGCTCATCACCGGCGACTTCTTCGACGGTATGACCTCCACGATCACGTTGATGGTGTGGTTCGCCGTCGGCGTCGTCACCGTGGCGCTGTTCAACTTCACACCGGGGCAATTCGTACTCGGACTTCAGGTTGCGCGAATCGAAGGCCCGATCCGAGTGGGCTTCGTGCGCGCGCTCGGGCGTCAGGCACTTCTCGTGTTCGTGATTCCCGCGACGATCACCGACATCGACGGTCGCGGTATGCAGGACCGAGCGACCGGCACTCTGCTCGTGAAGTCGCGCTGACACGAACTTCTCGAACGAAGAAAGACCCGGGTCCGTATGGGCCCGGGTCTTTCGTTTTGCAGTGGGGGAGTGTCAGCGACGACGAATGGTTCGCTGCATGCCCTTCATCTTCGCGCCTCCGGGCATCGGGCCCTTGGGAAGCGCTGCTCCGCCGCCGCGTGCGCTGAGCGCAGCGAGTCGGCCTTCGATGTTGTCCATGCGCTTGGTGTCGATGTTGCGCGGCAGCTTGTTCAGGTAACGCTGGAGCTGCGAGAGCGGAACCTGACCTTCGTCGTTTCCGATGATGATGTCGTAGATCGGGGTGTCGCCGATGAGGCGCGCAGTCTTCTTCTTCTCCTGCGCGAGGAGGCCCTTGACGCGTTGCGGCGAGCCCTCTGCGACGAGGATGACACCCGGTCGTCCGACAACGCGGTGAACGGCGTCGAGCTGAGTGGTGCCGGCGACGGCGTTCGTGACGCGCCACGCCCCCTGCATGTTGTCGAGTGCCCACGCGGCGGCGCCGGCCTGGCCCTCAGCCTTCTTGTACACCGATTTCTGGACGCGGCGACCGAAGATGATGAAGGCGCCGAGGAGGCCGAGAACGATGCCGATCGGCAGCAGGAACCACTGAAGGCCCCAGATGAGACCGACCAGGAAGAAGACCAGAGCCGCACCCACCAGGGTGCCGATCATCAGCGGCAGAAGGAGCTTGTCGTCCTTGCGCTGCATCTGGAACGCCTGCCAGAGCTGAGTTCTGCGTTCCTTGGAAGCCTGCTTGCGGGCAGCCTTCGCTGCAGCCTTTGCCTCTTTGGTGGGTTTGCCCTTACCGGATTTGCTGCCGTTCGCCATGTACCCAGGATACGTCCATTGCTGTGCGCCTTTACTAACCGCCCGCGGTTAATAAAGGCGCACAGCAAAAAGTGGATCAGCGATTCAGGCGCGCCATGAGTGAGCTGGCTTCCTGGGAAGCGTCGCCGCCTTCGGTGAGATGACGCTGCGCCTCGGGAAGTTCACGGCCGTGATGTGCCATGGCCTGCGCATACAGGCGGCCGGCACGGTACGACGAGCGAACCAACGGACCGGCCATGACGCCGGCGAAGCCCATCTCTTCTGCAGCCTTCGAGTGTGCGACGAACTCCTCGGGCTTGACCCACCGCTCGACGGGGTGGTGCCGAGGTGAGGGGCGCAGGTACTGGGTGATGGTGAGGATGTCGCAGCCGGCGGCGTGGAGATCTGCCATCGCCTCGGTGACTTCTTCCGGGGTTTCGCCCATGCCGAGGATCAGGTTGGACTTGGTGACCAGTCCGTACTCGCGTGCCGCAGTGATGACGTCGAGGCTGCGCTGGTACCGGAAAGCGGGACGGATCCGCTTGAAGATGCGGGGAACGGTCTCGAGGTTGTGTGCGAGCACCTCGGGACGAGAGGCGAAGACCTCGTCGAGCAGTTCCGGCTTGCCGTTGAAGTCGGGAACCAGATTCTCGACGCCGGTGCCCGGGTTGAGTTCGTGGATCTTGCGGACGGTCTCGGCGTAGAGCCAGGCGCCGCCGTCCGGGAGGTCGTCGCGGGCGACGCCGGTGATCGTGGAGTACCGAAGTCCCATGGCCTGAACGCTTTCGGCGACGCGACGGGGCTCGTCGCGGTCGAGGGCTTCGGGCTTGCCGGTGTCGATCTGGCAGAAGTCACAGCGGCGTGTGCACTGCTCGCCGCCGATCAGGAAGGTGGCTTCGCGGTCTTCCCAGCATTCGTAGATGTTGGGGCAGCCCGCTTCCTCGCAGACGGTGTGCAAACCTTCACGCTTGACCAGGCCCTTGAGCTCCGAGTATTCGGGGCCCATCTTTGCTCGGGTCTTGATCCAGTTGGGTTTGCGTTCGATGGGCGTCTCCGCGTTTCGGATCTCGAGACGGAGCAGCTTACGTCCTTCTGGGGCGATAGTCACGACAGTGATCCTACGCCCGGTGATTACTGCAACGGGGTTCGGGCGAGCCCGTCAGCTGTACTGAACGGTAGTAAAAGTCGGAGTAGGCGAGGCGCTTTCGAAGGTGACGCGCTCGACGTTGCATTCGGTGACGGGCATCGTTCCGTCGAGAGCAGCGATCACGGCCATGGTGACGGCGGGAGTGACCTCGTCCACTGTGACGTCGCGACCGAGTTCGTGTGTCAGCGTCGTCACCCCCGCGTCACGGATTCCGCAGGGAATGATGTTGTCGAATCCGGTCAGCACCGAATTGCAGTTCAGGGCGAAACCGTGCAGCGCGACACCACGTTGAACGCGAACGCCGATGGCTGACACCTTGCGTTCGGGCTTCCATTGCCCGTTGGCGAGTTCTGCAGGCAGCCAGACGCCCGAGCGGCCGTCGATCCGCCCGCAGTTCAGGCCGAGTTCCGTGCACACCGTGATCAGCGCTTCCTCGATGCGGCGCACATATCGCACCACGTCGATGGGCTCGGCCAGCTTCACGATCGGATACCCGACCAGTTGACCGGGGCCGTGCCAGGTGATTTTCCCGCCGCGGTCGACATCGATGACCGGTGTGCCGTCGACAGGTCGATCTTCCGGTTCCGTGCGTCGCCCAGCCGTGTACACCGGGGGATGTTCGAGGAGGAGGAGCGTGTCCGGCCCGATGTCGTCTGCCCGCGCTGCCGCGAGCTCACGCTGACGGTCCCACGCGGCGTTGTAGTCGATCGATCCGAGTTGCTCGACGGCGATCGGCAGTTTCGAGAACCGGGCGGAGACGGCAGCGCTGCTCATGGAAGTAGAGATTACGCCCGACTTCGGACTCAACCCAGTGCGGCCGCCAGCGCTTCGCCGATCGTGTTGTGGCGGAAGGAGAATCCCGCCTTTTCCAAAGCTGCGGGAATGGCGCGCTGGCCACCGAGGATGCCGCTCTTGGCGAATTCTCCGATCAAGGCTTCGAGGGCGAACCCGGGCACGATCCACGGCGCCGGGCGGTGAACTGCGCGGGACATGGCGTCGTTGAACTGGGCGTTGGTGACAGGCGCCGGACCGGTCAGGTTGACGGGACCGGAGAGTTCGGGATTGGTGAGCGCGAACTTGATCGCGTCGCACTCGTCCTCGAGTGAGATCCACGGAAAGTACTGACGACCGTTGCCCAGTCGCCCACCGAGACCGAACGAATAGATCCGCCGAAGTCGACCGAGCATGCCGCCGTGGGGTGAAATCACGACGCCCGAGCGCAGATTGACGACGCGAGCACCCGCCCTGCGCGCGGGCTCGGTGGCAAGCTCCCAGTCTCGACACGTCGTGGCGAGAAAGTCGGTGCCTGCCGGCGAATCCTCGTCGACGATCTTGTCGCCGGTGTCGCCGTAATAGCCGACGGCGCTGGCGTTGGCGAGGACGGGAACCTTCTGGCTCGCGACAGCTTCGGCCAAGACGTCGGTGGCAACTATGCGGCTGTCACGGATCGCTTGCTTGTAAGAACCCGACCACCGTTTGTCGCCGATGCCGACACCACAAAGGTTCACGACGGCGTCAGCGCCTTGCAGGACGGAGAGGTCCAGACGGTCGTGGTCCGGGTCCCAACGCGATTCGTCGGGGCCGGCGGTCGACCGTCGCACCAGACGTACCACGTCGTGGTTGTCGGAGCGCAACGATGACACCAAGGCCGTTCCGATCAAACCGGACGAGCCGGCGATGACTACTCGCATTCGGAAAGCCTCCTTCGATTCAGCCTGCTTCGATATCCGAACGTATATCTCCGACCGTACTGAAAAAGCCGGGGCGCCACCTCCTGATGGAGATGACGCCCCGGCTGGAAGAGCAGTTGCTTACAGGCCCAGATCAGCTTCGAACGAGGCTTCTTCCAACCGCTGCTTCACAGTGGTGAGGAATCGGCCGGCGTCGGCGCCGTCGACGAGACGGTGATCGTAGGTCAGCGGCAAGTAGATCATCGAACGAACGCCGATGGACTCGTTGCCGTTCTCGTCGGTGACCACCATCGGACGCTTGACAATAGCGCCGGTTCCGAGCATGGCCGCCTGCGGCGGTACCAGGATCGGGGTGTCGAACAGCGCGCCCTGGCTGCCGATGTTGGTGATGGTGAAGGTGCCACCCGAGAGCTCGTCCGGCTTCAGGCCACCCGAGCGTGCACGCTTGGCGATGTCGGCGATGGCGCGGGCCAAGCCGGCCAGGCCGAGATCACCGGCGTTGTGGATGACGGGGGAGAGCAAGCCCTGATCGGTGTCCACTGCGATGCCGAGGTGCTCGGCGTCGTAGTAGGTGATCTGCTTGGCAGCTTCGTCGTAGCTGGCGTTGATGTTCGGGTGCGACTTCAGTGCCTCGACGACTGCCTTGGCGAAGAACGGGAGGAACGTCAGGTTGACGCCTTCCCGCTCGATGAAGCCGGCCTTGGCGCGGGCCCGCAGGGCGACGATCTTGGTGACGTCGACCTCGAAGGTCTGCGTGAGCTGAGCGGTGTTCTGCAGCGACTCGCGCGTCTTGGTGGCCGTGATCTGCCGAATACGGTTGGCCTTCTGCGTGGTTCCGCGCAGGTGTGCCAGTTCCGGTCGGACGCCGGCAGCTGCGGAGGCAGCCGGTGCGGCCGCGGGTGCTGCAGCAGCAGGAGCAGCGGCTGCGGGTGCCTTCTTGGCCTCCGCAGCGGCGAGCACATCCTGCTTGCGGATGCGGCCGCCGACGCCGGTGCCGGTGACGGTGGCGAGGTCGACGCCGTTGTCCGTTGCGAGCTTGCGCACGAGCGGGGTGACGTACGGGCTGCTGTCACCCGAAGCTGCGGGTGCAGCCGCCGGTGCGGGAGCCGCAGCGGGCTTCGGTGCGGGTGCGGCCGCAGGCTTGGGTGCCTCAGCCTTGGGTGCTTCGGCCTTCGGGGCCTCGGCCTTGGGAGCGGGCGGTGCTGCGGGCGCGGCGGGAGCAGCCTTGGGTGCCGGAGCCGCGGCGGGTGCGCCGGATCCGACGACGGCCAGCTGGCCACCGATCTCGACGGTGTCGTCTTCCTGTGCATTGATCTCGAGCAGGATTCCGGCGACGGGCGACGGGATTTCGGTGTCGACCTTGTCGGTCGAGACTTCGAGCAGCGCCTCGTCGACGGCAACTTCGTCGCCGACGGCCTTGAGCCAGCGGGTGACGGTGCCTTCGGTGACGGACTCGCCGAGGGCGGGCATCGTCACGGCGGTACCTTCAGCGGAACCGCCGGAAGCAGCGGGTGCCTCGGCAGCGGGAGCTTCCTCGACGGGTGCCTCGGCAGCCGGAGTTTCCTCGGCGAGAGCTTCTTCTGCGGCCGGGGCGGGTGCCTCTGCCGCGGGAGCTGCGGCTTCGCCGGCTTCACCGATCTGGGCGAGCTCGCCACCGATTTCCACGGTGTCGTCTTCCTGCGCGACGATCTTGGTCAGGACGCCGGCGACGGGAGACGGAATCTCGGTGTCGACCTTGTCCGTGGAGACTTCGAGCAAGGGTTCGTCGACTTCGACCGTGTCTCCTTCCTGCTTGAGCCACCGTGTGACAGTTCCCTCGGTGACGCTCTCACCTAGGGCTGGCATCTGGACGGAGAAGGCCATGTCTTTTGACTCCTCGACAGTTGTGTTCGGGTTGTTGAATTTTGTCGACTTGTGGTCGTAATGCATTGTGCTCGAGTGGCGCGCGACGTGCGGCTACTTGTAGCTATTTTGCCGATGTCGACGCGCGGACGCGGCGTCACCGTCGTTCATCTTTCCATTGATACGCCGGGCGTGTCCGATGAGGGGGATGCCGTCCGTTTCGGGTGTGTCGGCTACTGGCGAGTAGGTATGCGTCGGGGGTTCGGTTGTAACGTCGTAAGCGGACCAAACGGTATGTCGTGCGCAGGCACAACGGACATTGCCTGGCAAACTTGACATATCGCCGGGGTGCATCCGCGGCGTCGGTACCGAGGAGGGTACGACCGTGGGACTGTTCGATCGTTTCAAGCGTCCGCCGAGTGCGGCTCAGGCCGCAGCGCAAAGTGATGCGGATCATCTGGCGAACTGGGCGCACTCACATGAAGGCGTCGAGGCGTACGTGGAACCTCAGACGACGGTGACCGAGGTGACCGTCGTCCTCGTCGCGAAGGACGGGGAGTGGACTCGTCGTCGCGTCGGCGGTGAACGCGGTGCCCGCAAATTGGGACAGGACTTGAAGATCCCGGTCTACGACGTCCGTAAAACGGGATATCCGCAGCGTATGCGCGATCACGACGAGCGTAAGCGAATCGAACGCAAGCGTGCCCGCGAGCAGGAATTGCGCGACGGCGCCTGAACCGCTGTGCGCCTTTATCAACCGCGGGGGGTTAATAAAGGCGCACAGCAAGGGGTCAGCCGTTGACCGCAATGTCCTCCAGGACAGAGATCATCGTGCGAACCGGAACTCCGGTGCCGCCCTTGCCGGTGTAACCCCACGGTCCTGACGTGTTGTACGCCGGACCCGCGACGTCGATGTGCGCCCACTGGACACCCTCGGGAACAAATTCCTTGAGGTAATGAGCCGCGACCAGCATGCCGCCCCAACGGTGCGGGGTGACATTGGCCATGTCGGCGACCTTGGAGTCGAGATCTCCACGCAGTTCCTCGGGTAGCGGCATGGCCCAGCCGTTCTCGCCGACGTTCTGCGAGATGGAGGCGACGCGGTCACGGAACTCGTCCGTGCCCATGACGCCGGGCGTGCGGTTGCCGAGCGCCACCATCTGCGCACCGGTCAGGGTGGCGGTGTCGATCATGTAGTCGGGGTTGTCCTCACCCGCGCGGACCATCGCGTCGGCAAGGATCAAACGGCCCTCGGCGTCCGTGTTGACGACCTCGATGGTGATTCCGCCGTACTGGGTCAACACGTCGCCGGGACGCTGCGCGGTCGCGGATGGCATGTTCTCGGCCATCGGTACGTATGCGACGACGTTGACGGGCAGGCCGAGCTTGGCGGCAAGCACGACGGTGGAGATGACGGCTGCGGCGCCGCCCATGTCCGAGGTCATGTTCTCCATTCCGGCGGCGGGCTTGATGGAGATTCCGCCGGTGTCGAAGGTGATGCCCTTACCCACCAGTGCGACCTTGCGGGCGCCACGCTTCTTCGACGCGTATTCGAGGCGGACGAGACGCGGCTGGCGTGACGAGCCCTTGCCGACGCCGATGATTCCGCCGTAGCCACCCTTCTCGAGTGCCTTCTCGTCGAGAACCTGGACGGTGAGCCCGGCCTCGACGCCCAGTGCCTTGGCACGCGCGGCGAACTCGGCAGGGTAGAGGTGGCTCGGGGGAGTGTTGACGAACTCGCGTGCGGTGGCGACGGCCTCGGCGATGGCAGCCGACCGTGCCAACGTTGCCTTGGTCTCCTTGGCGCGCGGCGACGGCGCCAGAAGTTCGACTCGGGCAAGTGGCTGCGAATCGGGACCGGGAGCCGTCATGGACGACTTGAATTCGGTGAAGCTGTACGCGCCCAACGCAAATCCCTCGGCGGTTGCACCGAGGTCGAGGATCGAGAGCGTGGTTGCGACGGTGTCGATGCCGGACAGCGAGCGAGCTGCGGCGCCGGCGGACTTGCGGATCTGCTCACTGCCGAGCTTGTCGGCGGAGCCGAGTCCGACGGCGAGGACGCTGGTGACCGACAGTGCGCTCGGTGCCGGGACGCGGGTGAGCTGCTCGGGCTTGCCGGTGGCGCCGACGGCGATGAGGCTGTCGAGGATCTCGGCGAGCACGTCTTCGTCGACGATGCCTTCGCTGAGTGCTATTTCGGGGCCGTCCGGACCCGACGTCAGGCCGATGACCAATATCTCTGCGCGCTTGGCGACTGTGCCGGCGAGAACGAGGTCGGGTCCCAACGATCGGGCTGTGCGAGTGCTCAAGGTGTCTCCTGTGAGGTGAGTGCGATGCGTCCGGTTCTGGCGGATGCCTGAGTCGATGTTAGGCCCTTGGCGGATTCCGGACGGGGGATCGTCGCGGCCAGGTGAGCTCTCACTGCGGACATGTTTCGATCGGCGAAGTCCGATAGGTTGTGGGCCATGACCGACGAACAACTGTTGCAGGGCCCGATCCACCCCGTCCACGTCGAACTCGGCGCGACGTTCGCGCCGTTCGGGGGGTGGCAGATGCCGGTTTCGTACGCGGGCGTCGTGGCCGAACACACCTCTGTGCGTGAGAATGTCGGACTCTTCGACGTCAGTCACCTCGGCAAGGCTGTCGTGCGTGGGGCGGGCGCCGCGGAATTCGTGAACTCCGCGCTCACCAACGATCTGAACAAGATCGGACCGGGTAAGGCTCAGTACACGTTGTGCTGCAACGAGTCCGGTGGCGTCATCGACGACCTCATCGCGTACTACGTCAGCGACGACGAGATCTTCCTCGTCCCG
This sequence comes from Rhodococcus sp. NPDC059969, assembly GCF_042738325.1. Classification (NCBI taxonomy): domain Bacteria; kingdom Bacillati; phylum Actinomycetota; class Actinomycetes; order Mycobacteriales; family Nocardiaceae; genus Rhodococcus; species Rhodococcus sp. NPDC059969. The sequence goes on from NZ_JBHWUF010000007.1 coordinate 221,463, forward strand.
AATGCGGCCAACACCGCGGACGTCGTTGCGGCTCTGGTCGCCGTCGCACCCGACGGAATCACCGTCGAGGATCAGCATCGTGCGTACGGAGTGCTGGCGGTGCAGGGTCCGAAATCGGTGGCGGTTCTGACGGCTCTCGGGCTTCCCACCGAGATCGAGTACATGGCGTACGAAGACGCGGAATGGAACGGCGTGCCCGTGCGTGTGTGCCGCAGTGGTTACACCGGTGAGGTCGGCTACGAACTCCTGCCGCGCTGGGAGGACAGCGAGCCGTTGTTCCGCGCGCTTCTCGAGGCAGTCCGCGCCGAGGGTGGGCAGGCCGCCGGGCTCGGAGCCCGCGACACTCTTCGTACCGAGATGGGCTATCCGCTGCACGGGCACGAGCTTTCGCTCGAGATTTCCCCGCTCGAAGCGCGCTGCGGATGGGCGATCGGTTGGAAGAAGCCGACATTCTGGGGCAAAGAGACCCTGACCGACGAGAAGGCCGCCGGTCCGGCCCGCAAACTCTGGGGGATCAAGGCTCTCGACCGCGGTGTGCTGCGGGCCGGCCTCGGTGTTCTGCGTGACGGCGAGGCAATCGGCGAGACCACCTCCGGAACGTTCTCACCGTCGCTCAAAGTGGGAATTGCGTTGGCGCTCCTGGATTCCGGCGCCAATATCGCAGCCGGCGACGAGATCGAAGTCGACGTCCGTGGTCGTGCTCTTCGGTGCGTCGTGGTGTCTCCTCCTTTCGTGGAGACCAACACCAAGTAGAGAGCTTTTTCACGTTCGATAGGATTGCGCCCATGACAGGTGCCGCCGATTTCGTTCGTGTTCAGAGCTCGTCCCCGAAGTCCGACGCCGAGCGCCGTGACATTCTGGCGGCGCCCGGCTTCGGGCGGCACTTCACCGACCACATGGTCTCGATCGACTACACCGCGGGCAAGGGCTGGCACGACGCCCAGGTGTTGCCGTACGGAAACATCGAGCTCGATCCGGCCGCAATGGTTTTGCACTACGGACAGGCCATCTTCGAGGGCCTCAAGGCATACCGTCAGCCGGGTGGCGAGATCAGTTCGTTCCGCGTCGAGGCCAACGCCGAGCGTTTCGCAGCATCTGCGCGCCGTCTGGCGATGCCCGAACTGCCGGCACAGATGTTCGTCGATTCCATCACCGAACTGATCGACGTCGATCTCGACTGGGTTCCCGCTGCCGGCGGCGAGGACGCGCTCTACCTCCGTCCGTTCATGTTCTCCACCGAAGCCGGCCTCGGTGTCCGTCCCGCCGACGAGTACCGCTACCTGCTGATCGCATCGCCCGCCGGCGCGTACTTCCCGCGTGGCGTCAAGCCGGTCAGCGTGTGGCTGTCCACCGAATACGTTCGCGCGGCGCCCGGTGGCACCGGCGCGGCCAAGTTCGCCGGCAACTACGCCGCTTCACTCCTCGCCCAGGCGCAAGCCGCCGACGAGGGTTGCGACCAGGTGGTGTGGCTCGACGCCATCGAGCGCACGTACGTCGAGGAAATGGGTGGAATGAACCTGTTCTTCGTCTTCGGCTCCGGTCCCGACGCTCGCCTCGTGACGCCGTCGCTGTCCGGATCTTTGCTGCCCGGCATCACGCGCAACTCGCTGCTCGCCCTCGCCGCCGATTCCGGCTTCTCCGTCGAAGAGCGCAAGATCAGCACCGACGAATGGCGCACCAAGTGCAAGAGCGGTGAAATCACCGAGGTCTTCGCTTGCGGCACAGCAGCAGTCATCACTCCTGTCGGACGAGTCAAGTCCGCCGAGGGCGAGTTCACCATCGCCGACGGCGAGCCGGGTGAAGTGACGATGGCACTGCGCGACACCCTCACGGGTATCCAGCGCGGTACCTTCGCCGACACCCACGGCTGGATGACCAAGCTTCACTGATCGCTGGTTCGTTCCGCGAGCAATCGCTCGCAGAAGAACTGCAGAATCTCGTCTCGTGCGACGGTGGTGGGTGATCCCGCCTCGTCGACGAGGTGAGCCGTCACCACGCTGTGTGGATTGGCAATGACGTGTTCGAAGAACGGCGACGTTGCCGCGTTGGCCGCTTCGTCGGGTAGTACCTTCCCGACGAAGCGCTTACCCAAGGCCGCCCTGTAGGCCGCGAATCGTTGTGCGCGGCAGAACGAGTCACCTTGAAAGCGGTAGGCAAGCACCGTGAGGTCTTCGGCCTCGAGTCTCGAGCGCACGGCGTCGAGTTCTTCGGGCCCGCTGTCGGTTTCGCCTGGTCGATCGAGCGGTAACGACGGTTGGGCGAGGACCGGCGCGATAACTGATGGTTCGAGCATCATCGACAGCGCGAAGTTACCGGTGAAGCACATCCCGATCACGCCGACTCCAGGGCCACCGCACTCCTCGTGGGCCGAAGCGGCGAGCGAACGCAGCCAACGGACCGCTGGACTCGGTTCGTCAGCAGCGAGAGCGCGGAACTCTGCGCTGACGCAGGCTCTCTTGAAAACGGAGACTCCCTCGTCCACTGTGGGAACCGCGCCGTCGCGGCCGAAAAGCGACGGAACAAACACCGTGAAACCGGCGTCGCGCACCCAGCGGGCGAATCGCGCAACATGTGGGCTGATGCCCGGCATTTCCGGCATGACGATTACTGCGGGTCCGGTGCCAGCCACGTACACGGACTTCGACACCGCGTCGATCGTGATGGTTCGCCGGTCGAAGTCTTCGATCGGATCATCTTTTGTCATGCTTCGGTTCGGCACGGCGGGCCCTCTCAATTGGTCGAAGTTTCTCCTCTGCACAGTCTTTCGGTGCGGGATCAATTACAGAAGAGGGCGGTTCGCCACGTTTGCGGGCGGGCTCGCCACGCGCGACTTATCGGGTGCCGCCGTCGCGGAACCGCTTTCGATAGTCCGCCGGGCTGATTCCGACACGGTCGGCGAACAGTCGACGGAAGGTTCCAGGATCCTGATAACCGATGTGTCCCAAGATTTTTCCGAGTGGCCAATCGGTTGATTCCAACAGGCGTTTGGCCTTTCGCACCCGTGCACGCTGTAGGTAGGCGCGCGGCGATTCCCCGGTCTCGTCTCCGAACTTCCGAAGCATTGTTCGGGTGCTGACGCGGAAAGCTGCCGACAGCTGATCCAAGTCGTAAGGCTCCGCTATCCGTTCGACCAACCAGCTTCCGACGGCCTCGGCAAACTGTGTGTGTTTCACGGGCAGCATCGAGTCGACGACGTACGGAGATTGACTGGTTCGGTTCTCCGGCGCCAGAGTAATTCTTGCCGTCGTTCGCGCAATCTTGTCGCCGAGATGCTCGCGCACGAGTGCTGTGGCGAGGTCGAGCGCTGCAGTGAACGCCGCAGTGGTGGTGACGCCGTCGTCATCGACGATCAGCGAATCGGTTCGAATCGTCGCATCGGGATATCGACTCGCGAGGTCGGCACCGTACAGCCACGACGTCGTAGCGCGGCGTCCGTCGAGAAGTCCGGCCTCGCCCAGCAGATATGCGCCGACGCACACTGACGACACACGAACGCCCCGCGCCTCGCAGGCACGGATGAACTCGATTTCTCTGTCCCACAGCGACAAGCGCGTCGCGGGATCTTCGGACGGTACAAGTTCGAACCCCGGCACCACCAGGTGATCGATGTCGTGATGCCCCTCCTGTGCGCCGATCGAAAATCCGCCCGCCGCAACGACGGGCGAGCCGGACGCGGCGATGACCGATACCTCGAAGGGGTCGGTGGACGCTCCATCGGCGACGCGATTGGCGATCAGCAGAAGATCCGTGAAAACGAAGATCTCGGCCGCCAGGCAACCCTCGTACGCCAGGACTCCGACTCGCACGACGTCAGGTCACAGTCCGAGAGTGAGGCCGACGGCCGTCAGCGTCACCGTGAGTTCGAGCGCGAATCCGAGAACATCGCCGTTGAGCCCGCCGAATCGCCGGACGCAGTGACGCACACACAGCACACTGATCAGCAGCGCCGACGCGGTGACGAGAGGGCCGAGCCACCACCGGTCGGTGGCAAAGGCAGAAACGGCGATCAGCGGAACCGACCATCCGAGTGCGGCCCACAGCGGTTGCGAATCGGCGACGAGCGCACCGAATCCGCTCGGGCTCGACGCGAGAACGCCTCGGCGGCAGGCAAAAACGACGGCGACTCGGCCCGCAGCGACAGATACGAGGACCGCGATCCACTGCGTGGGGGAGTCGGCAACAGCAAGGACGCCGAAGGAGACCGATTGCAGACCAAGGAAGATGAACAGTGCGGCGACCCCGAAGGGTCCGGCGCCGCCGCTGTGCATGACCTCGCGGGCGCGCTCCGGTGGACCGTAACAACCCAGTCCGTCGATGGAGTCCGACAGTCCGTCCACGTGCATCCCGCGGGTTCCGAGAGCGAGTGCGCCGACCGTCAGTAAGCCCGCGAGATAGGGATTCAGGCCGATGCTGGTTGCGCCCCAGAGTAGGAACGTCGCGGCAATGCCGAGAGCGATGCCGGTCAGCGGAGCGGCGGTGATGGCGCGACGCCCGGCAGTGCGATCGATGTCGGAGGGGCCACGAACCGGGAGGACCGTCAGCCACGAGAAGGCCAGTGGCACACCGGACAGCGGGCCCGCCACGCTCACTCCGCCGTAACGGTTTTGGTCAGGTCGATCGACTCCGGCTCTTCAGCGGGCGCGCTGCCCTGAGTGCTGACACCGGCCTCGGAGAAGGTCGCCATCTTGCTCAGGATCGCCACTGCGCCCTGAAGGATCGGGAGCGCGGTGACTGCGCCTGACCCTTCGCCGAGTCGCATGTCGAACTCGACGATCGGTTCGAGACCCATTCGCGTCAACGCGATGGTGTGTGCGGGTTCCGTGGAGCGGTGCCCGGCGACCCACCATTCACGTGCGCCGAAAGCCAGCTCGTCGGCGACCATGGCGGCTGCGGTGACGACGACGCCGTCGAGGATCACCGGCGTACGACGCGACGCTGCCTGGGCCAGGAAGCCGGCCATCGCTGCGAGGTCGGCACCCGAAGACGTGCGCAGCAGCGCGACTGTGTCGCGAACGTGCGGACGAGCGCGTCGGAGGGCATCGCGAATCGCGGCAGTCTTGCGGATCCACCCGGCGTCGTCGATACCGGTACCGCGACCCACGACCGCCACAGGTTCACTGTCCGTCAGGGCGGCGATGAGCACGGTAGCGGGTGTGGTGTTGCCGATGCCCATGTCGCCGGCGATGAGAAGGTCTGCGCCCCCGTCGATTTCCTCGTCGGCGATCGCTCGGCCGGCAGCGATGGCCTGGAGGGTTTCCTCATTCGACATGGCATCTTCGCGGTCGATGGACCCGGAAGACCTGCGTACCTTGTGGTTCGAGACGGCCGGATCGGTATCGCCGTCCACCGCGATGTCGACGACGCGAACGGTGGCGCCGGCAACCTCGGAGAGGACGTTGACTGCCGCGCCGCCCCCGAGGAAGTTGGCGACCATCTGTGCGGTCACTTCCGGCGGATAGGCGGAGACGCCGTTGCGGGCGATTCCGTGATCACCCGCGAACACGACGACGCGAGGCCGAGCGAATGCGTTTGGGGGACAAACTCCTTGGCAGGCTGATGCCCAGCCTGCGAGAGCCTCCAGTCGGCCCAGCGAACCGGCCGGCTTGGTCAGATCACGCTGACGCGCATCGGCCTGCGCACGCACCTCGCGGTCGGGCGGGGTGACGGGTTCGAAGTCGGCGCTACTGGCAGGCGCGACGTCAGGGTTGGATTCTGGGTCGGCAACTGGATTCGCCCCTGGATTGGCCCCTGAATTGGCGTCGGTACTCACATCGTGCCTTCCGGTTGTGCAGCAGTATCTTTCAAGACGAGCGGTAACCCTGCAACCACTAGTACGACACGATCGCACACCGCGGCGATACGAGCGTTGAGAGTGCCGATCTCGTCGCGGAACAATCGTCCTGACCGGGTCTCGGGAATCACGGCCAAACCCACTTCGGGGCTGACCAGTACCAGGGATCCGCGGTAGTTCTCGACGCCGGCGACAAGGCTGTCCGCAGCGGGCGTGATGGTGCCGCGCGGTGCGTCCCAGGCGCTCTGACGGTCCAGTTCCGTGGTCAGCCACGTTCCCAGATCGTCGACCAACGTCGCTGTGTGTGAATCGCTTTCGAGCTGTGCCGCGAGGTCACCTGCATCCGCGGTCTCGACGGTCGACCAGTGAGAAGGCCGTCTGCTCCGGTGCTGATCGATCCGGCTTTCCCAGTCGGCGTCGGAGTTATCGCGCTTCGCTGTCGCCAGGTACCGGATCGGTGCCGAATCTTCGGGTAAATGGCCTGCACAAACCAAATCCTCGGCGTGCGCGGACTTGCCAGACCGCGCGCCGCCGAGGACCAAAGTTCTATACGTCTTCGTCACACTCAGATTGCGTCGCCCGGCCCCACACGAGGCTTCGGTGCGCGCAGTTTACGGATCTGCGACGCGCGAACAAACGCGTACCAGCCGAGCTTGAATCCGCCGTCGGTGCTGTCGGGGAAGCGCTCGGCGACGCGGTTGTTGATCATGCGTCCGAGCCAGATGCCTTCACCGACCATGAAGAGCATCATCACGAGCATTGCCAGCGTGACGATCTGCTGGAGTGCGGGCGTGACGAACATCGTCATGATGAGGATCAATGCGAGCGGCATGAACAGCCCGACGAGGTTGCGGCGAGCATCGATGAAGTCGCGGACGTAGGCGCGAACCGGGCCCTTGTCGCGGGGGAGCAGGTACTTGTCCTCGCCGGCGAGCATGCGGGCGCGGCGGTCTGCGGACGATGCGCGACGCTCGGCGGCTTCGGCCTTGCGGTCCTCCTTGGAGCCGCGGGTCGCCTTGCGGCGGGCGCGGGCTTCCTTCGCGGTCAGCGGGGCAGGCGCAACCGGGCCACGCCTCTTCGCCTCGGCGTCACGACGCTTGGGTGTTGGGCGGCCCTTGCCCACCTGCTCGATGGGCGCCTCTTCGGAGGCCGAGGATGCCTCAGTGCCCTCGACGTCACGTTTGTCGGAGTTGTCTGAGTCACCGCGGCGTAGCAATTTCACACCTCCAGGCTATTGGATAAGTGCACGGTCTGGGAAACCGACCTCGGTCTTTCTGAAAATCACAATCGCGCAAGACGCTCAAACGCTCGAGAAACCGAAACATCGGGGTCATTCGGCACTCTTAGACTTCGGCTATGCGAGTAATAGTTGCTCCAGATTCATTCGGCGAGACCCTGACCGCCGTCGAGGCGTCCGAGTCCATTTCTGCCGGTTGGCGACGCGGCCGACCCGATGACGACGTCGTCACCGCGCCACAATCCGACGGGGGACCGGGATTTGTCGACGTCTTGGCCGCGGCGGGGGGCGACATCCGGTCCACGCGGGTGTCCGGACCGTTGACCGCGGGCGTCGACGCGAGGTGGCTGCTCGATTCGGGCACGGCGTACATCGAGTCGGCCGAGGCAGTCGGGCTCGGCCTGCTCGGAGGTCCACCGACACGTGAGAGCGCACTCGCCGCGCACAGTCGCGGTGTCGGAGAACTGATCGCGGCTGCGCTCGAGGAAGGCGTGAGGACGATCGTCGTCGGACTTGGTGGGAGTTGCTGCACAGACGGGGGACGAGGACTGGTGGAGGCGCTGGGCGGCCTGGAGGCTGCAACGGCGGCTGCGGCGGGCGTTCAGTTGGTCGCGGCCACCGACGTCGAACACGTCCTTCTCGGCGAGCACGGTGCGGCAGCGGTGTTCGGCCCGCAGAAAGGCGCCGACGCCGAGGCAATCGCCGTCCTCGAAGCGAGAAATGCGATGTGGGCAGAACAGTTGGAGTCTGTCAGCCGAGAGGGAGTGTCGGGTTTCCCGGGTGCCGGCGCCGCAGGTGGTATCGGTGCTGCGCTGTTCGCGCTCGGTGCGCAGCGGCAATCCGGGGCCGACGTCGTCGCAGATCGGACCGGGCAGGCAGCGCTATTGGCGTCTGCCGACCTGGTGATCACCGGCGAAGGCAAGTTCGACCACCAATCTCTGCGAGGCAAACTCGTCACAGCGCTCGCTTCGGCCGGGGCAGCGCACGGCGTTCCGACGCTCGTCTTTGCCGGCCAGGTGACGCTCGACGAGCCAGACTATGCGTCGACCTCAATCGTCGATGCGAAATCGGTGACAGAGTTCGCGGGTTCGGTGGAACGTGCGATGAATGAAGCGTCGGCGTGTCTCGAGGGACTCACCGAACATACGGCGCGCGAGTGGAACATCTGGCGCGGTCAACAGAGCGCAGAATCCACCAGCGTCGACGCGCCGTTGCCGTGACGGGAAGACCGGATAGGATGAAGACGAATCGCACCCGGTAAGGACTGGCGGGAATAAGTCGGCAGCGGCGTACCGTTGAAGCGTTCACGGGTTGGTACGAACATTAGGGAGAGCCCATGACTGTGCAGAACGAGACCGCCACCCACGGCGTCAAGATGACCGAGGCCGCATCCGCCAAGGCGAAGGCACTCTTCGATCAGGAGGGTCGCGACGACCTCGCGCTGCGTATCGCAGTGCAGCCCGGCGGCTGTGCCGGACTGAAGTACCAGCTGTTCTTCGACGACCGCACGCTCGACGGTGACCTCACCGTCGACTTCAACGGCGTCAACCTGGTTGTCGACCGGATGAGCGCGCCGTACGTCGAAGGTGCGTCCATCGACTTCCTCGACACCATCGAGCAGCAGGGCTTCTCGATCGACAACCCCAACGCAACAGGCTCCTGCGCCTGCGGTGACTCGTTCAACTGAGTCCGTCGATCACAACTCAATTCGCAAACAACTGACGCGGAACCGACATTCGGTTTCGCGTCAGTTGTTTGTGGTGACTCGTACCCAGGCGGTTCCGATCTGACGGCTCGGGTGCCAAAGACGGCGCTACGGGCAGTAACGTGAACTTTTGCTCCTCTTTCATTCTTGTACTCACTTCGCTGAAAGGCCACGATCCGTGACTATTGCGGTAACCGGTTCCATTGCCACCGACCACTTGATGCGCTTTCCCGGCCGCTTCGCCGATCAGCTCCTCGCTGATCAGCTCGCCCACATTTCGCTGAGCTTCCTGGTGGACGACCTCGTGATCCGCCGCGGCGGGGTCGGCGGCAACATCGCCTACGCAATGGGCGTGCTCGGTGGATCGCCGCTGCTCGTCGGTGCGGTCGGCGCGGACTTCGCCGAATACCGCACCTGGCTCGAGGACAACGGCGTCGATTGCAGCGCGGTCCGCATCTCGGACAAGGCACACACCGCGCGTTTCGTGTGCACCACCGACGAGGACATGGCGCAGATCGCGTCGTTCTACCCCGGCGCGATGAGCGAGGCCCGCGAGATCGAACTCGCAGCAGTGGCCAAGACCGCGGGTGCGCTGGATCTTGTGCTGGTCGGCGCAAACGACCCCGAAGCAATGGTTCGCCATACCGACGAATGCCGCCTGCTCGGAATCCCGTTCGCAGCTGATCCGTCGCAGCAGCTTGCCCGCCTGTCCGGTGACGAGGCCAAGGCGCTCATCCACGGTGCGAAGTACTTGTTCACCAACGAGTACGAGTGGGGTCTGCTTCAGCAGAAGACGGGTCTGAGTGAGGAAGAGATCCGCGCACAGGTCGGCATCCGCGTCACCACCCTCGGCTCCAAGGGTGTGGAAATTGTTGATGCCGAAGGTAACTGGGTGCGCGTCGACGTAGTGCCCGAGACGGGCAAGGTTGATCCGACGGGTGTTGGCGACGGCTTCCGTGCCGGCTTCCTGCTCGCACACGGCGCTGGTCTGAGCTTCGAGCGTGCCGCCCAGCTGGGATCGCTGGTCGCTGTGTTGATCCTCGAGACCGTCGGAACCCAGGAGTGGGTGTTCAACCGCGACGAGGCTCTCAAGCGTCTCACCGAGGCGTACGGCAGCGCGGCAGCGGACGAGATCGCAACGATTCTGCCCTAGGGGGCTGCGCCCCGTGAGTGGTTGAGGAGTCCGGAGACTCCCTAACCGCTCACGGGGCCGAAGGCCTAGATATTGACCGGGTACACCGGTTCCTGGATCTGCGGCACGATGCGCTTCTCCACGAAGATTCCGTGCCAGACCATGAAGGTCAGGACGGTCCACAGGCGTCGACTGTGGTCCGAAACGCCCTCGCGGTGATCGTTGAGCATCTTCACGACGGCCTGCTTGTCGAAGATGTGGTCGGTTCCCGACTCTTCGATCTGCAGATGTGCCCAGTCGAAGAGTTCGGTGCCGCGAAGCCAGTGGCGCAGGGGAACCGGGAATCCGAGCTTGGCGCGGTGCAGAACATGGTGCGGCACAATGCCTTCCAAGGCCTGACGCAGCGCGTACTTGGTTGTGTCCTTCGTGATCTTCTGATCGAGTGGAACGCGTGACGCGACGTCGAAGACCTCGGGATCGAGGAACGGCACACGCAGTTCCAGCGAGTTGGCCATCGTCATCTTGTCGGCCTTGACGAGGATGTCGCCTCGCAGCCACGTGAACAGGTCGAGATGCTGCATCCGGGCAACCGGATCCCAGTCCCGAGACTGCGCGTAGATCGGCGCGGTGACGTCCTGGTGAGTCCACTCGGGTCGGAAGTCGCGCAGGACGGCGCGAAGCTGAGCGTCGTTGAAGCTACGAGCGTTGCCGTAGTAGCGCTCCTCGAGCGTCAAGGAACCGCGGTTGAGCAGACTCTTGCCGCGAGTGCCGTCCGGGATGCGTTCGGACAACTTGCCCGCGGCCCGACGCAATCCCTTGGGGAGGTACTCGAAAGGCTTGAGCGACAACGGTTCACGGTAGATCGTGTAGCCGCCGAACAGCTCGTCGGCGCCCTCGCCGGACAGCACCACCTTGACGTGCTTGCGAGCTTCCTTCGCGATGAACCACAGCGGAATCAATGCCGGATCGGCCACCGGGTCGTCGAGGTACCAGACGATCTCGGGAATGGCAGCGGCGAACTCGGCGGGGGAGACCACCTTGACGACGTGCTTCGCGCCGATCGCTTCGGCGGATTCTGCAGCAACGTCGACCTCGGAATAGCCCTCTCGTTCGAAACCGGTCGTGAAAGTGATCAGGTTGGGGTTGTGACGCATCGCCAGCGCCGCGATGGCAGTGGAGTCGATACCGCCGGACAGGAACGAACCGACGGTGACGTCGGCGCGCATGTGCTTGGCAACCGAATCCTCGAGTGCCTCGGCGATTTCCTGGTAGCGCGCCTTCTCCGTGCCCGGCGCAAAAGGCTTGGCCGGGAACTTCGGCGTGAAGTACCGCGTGAACGTGGGCTCCTCGCCCGGACGCACCCGCGCGAAGCTGCCCGATTCCAGGCGTCGGATCTGCTTGTGCAGTGTTTCCGGCTCCGGTACGTACTGCAGAACGGTGTAGTGCTCGATGGCGCGCGGATCCAGTTCGGTACCGATGCCGATCAGATCGGTGAGTTCGAGCAGGCTCTTCTTCTCGCTGCCGAACGCGGTGCCGCCGGCGCCGGTCGCGATGAACAGCGGCTTGATACCGAACGGATCGCGCGCGATGAACAGCTCACGTGTGTCGGTGTCCCAGATCGCGAACGCGAACATTCCACGCAGGCGCCGGACTGCATCTTCACCCCAGTAGTGGAATGCAGCGACGATGGCTTCCGAGTCGCCCTCGGTGAAGAACTTCGCGTCGTGGTCCTTGACCAGCTCGGCGCGGATCTCCAGATAGTTGTAGATCTCGCCGTTGAACGTGAGCGCGTAACGCTCAGGGTTCTCCGGCGGGCCCCAACGCAGCGGCTGGTGGGAATGAGCGATGTCGATGATCGCCAGGCGGTTGAACCCGAAGACGAGGTGGTCGTCATTCCACGTCCCGTGTTCGTCCGGCCCGCGGTGACGAAGGCAATGCATCGCCTGGTCGACCCGCGAGACGGCGTCCTCGCTGGTTCCGCCAGATGTCAGTAGCCCGAGCAGTCCACACACAGCGTCCGGTTCCTCGATTCAGAATTTTTCGTACAGAAGGCTCCCGGACACGAGTGTCGGGGAGAGGTCAACGAACTCTTGTCGAAAGTATGCCGCAGATCGACGTCTCTGCCGATCGCGGCGGAACGAATCGACGTGATGTGCGTCGCCCAAACGACCTGAGCCGTTCCTGAGCAGCACCTGAGAGAGCTGTGTGACGTCCGCCGCGACACGGGCGAGGACCCGAGGATGGATAGCGCCCGGCTTTGGTCTACGCTGCGTAGTAATTGGGCCTTCCCTCCGGGCATGCCCTAGTTGAATTTTGTGGCGATCAGGAAGGCGTGAACGTGGCGCAAGGTCGGATCCTTCGGCGAGCGGGGCTGGCAGTATCTCTGGGCATTGCTGCCTTGCTGCTGTCGGGTTGCTCCATCGACAACGAAGTGCTTCGTTTCGGGTGGCCTTCGGGCATCACCCCGGAAGCGACGCGCATGCGTGAGCTGTGGACGTGGTCGGTTGTAGCCGCCCTCGTCATGGGTGTGCTGGTGTGGGGGTTGGTCTTCTGGGCCGTCATCTTCCACCGTAAGAAGAAGGACTCGCCGGAATTCCCGCGTCAGACGGCATACAACGTGCCGCTCGAACTCGGTTACACGGCAGTTCCCTTCGTCATCATCGCGGTTCTCTTCTACTTCACCGTCATCGTTCAGAACCATGTTCTGGACAAGACGGACAACCCTGACGTCGTCGTAGACGTCACGGCCTTCCAGTGGAACTGGAAGTTCGGCTACCGCTCCATCGAGTTCGGTGACGGTTCCGCCAAGTACAACGGAATCGACGTCGAGGCCGAAGAGGCTGCCAAGACCGAGGGCTCCACCGTCAACGAACACGGCGAAGAAGTTCCCGGCCCGATCCACGGCAACAGCACCGAGGACCTGAGCTACCTGCACTACGACAAGATCGAGACCGTCGGCTCCAGCCAGGAGATCCCGATCCTCGTTCTGCCCACCGGCAAGCGAATCCAGTTCGAACTCGCTTCCTCGGACGTCATCCACGCATTCTGGGTGCCCGAGTTCCTGTTCAAGCGCGACGTTCTCCCGAACCCCAAGGAGAACCACTCGGACAACATCTTCCAGATCAGTGAGATCGAGAAGGAAGGCGCGTTCGTCGGGCGTTGTGCAGAAATGTGTGGCACGTTCCACGCGATGATGAACTTCGAGGTTCGTGCGGTTTCGCCGGAGGACTTCGCCAAGTACATCGAACTGCGCAAGGGTGACGCGGAGGGCAAGGGTGGTCTGACGACCGCTGAGGCTCTGCAGGCAATCGGTCAGTCGCCGGTGGCTACGTCGACCACGCCGTTCAACACCGACCGCGAGTACCGTCAGGCAACCGTCGCCACTGCAGGCAACTGAGCCGGCCAGCCTCTTCACTGAACAAGGACAAGTGCTGATATGAAGATCGAAGCCAAGCTCTTCGAGATCCTGACGATGTTCTTCATTCTCGTCGCGATCATCTACGGAGTGTTCACCGCTCTGTCACGCACAGGTATCGAGTGGGCCGGACTGACGGCCATCGTCCTGTCTGCAGGTTTGACGCTCATCGTGGGTACCTACTTCCGCTTCGTTGCTCGTCGTCTGGACACCCGTCCCGAGGACTACGACGACGCTGAAATCTCGGACGGTGCAGGAGAACTGGGCTTCTTCAGCCCGGGTAGCTTCTGGCCGATCCTGCTGGCCGCCGCTGCTGCTCTGGCGGCAGTGTCGCTGGCGTACTTCCAGCCGTGGCTCATCGCAGTCGCAGTTGTCTGTGTGCTGGCCGCAGCTGCCGGCCTGGTGTTCGAGTACTACACCGGACCCGAGAAGCACTAGTTTCACCTGCACTCGAACAGAGGCGCCGAATCCATCCGGGTTCGGCGCCTCTGTTGTCGTCGATACAGGGTTGTCCTTGAAACAGATGTTAGGTGCAGGTGTAGGACGAGCGTGCGAAGTATCAACCGCTGTCTGTCAGTCGTGGAGCAGGTATTCGAGGTCGTAGCGGTGCAGACCGTCCACGACCTCGAGCTCGAGAGTGCCCGAGATACCCTTCAATTCGCCGGTTCCGGACCCCGGCACGATCTCGTACAGGAGCTTCTGCGTTCCGTCGATCATCTGACCGAACTGCTGCAGGGCGAACGACCCCACCGCTTCGTCGACTTGCCCGGTGACAACCTCCAATGCGACGTACCCGGCTTCACCGTGTGTCGGGTCGCCCGCGGACAGCATGAGGCCGGACGACGTACCTTCGATGCCGCCGACGAATGTCTTGTCGAACTCGAAGCGGCCGACGCGTCCGGCGAGCTCAGGATCGGCAGGGCGGAGATCGATCTCGAAGGTGCCGCGCGCATGGGATGTCATGGTCCGAGTATCTCACCAGGCGGCAACGCCTCGTGGGGACTCTCGAGAACGTGAAACACTTCGCCTATGATCCTCGAACATGCCGTCCTGCAGGTCGATCCGGCGCAGTCAGCGCAATTCGAGTCCGCGTTCGACGTGGCCCGCGCCATCATCTCCGAGGTTCCCGGATTCATCAGGCTGCGGCTCTCGCGCTGCGTGGAAGCGCCGGAACGGTACCTCCTGCTCGTCGAGTGGGAGGACTTGGAGTCTCACACCATCGGGTTCCGTCAGTCCGCGGGATACGAGAAGTGGCGAGAACTTCTCCATCACTTCTACGAACCGTTCCCGACGGTCGAGCACTATTCGTCCGTCTTCGAGGTCTGAGATTGGGCGTACTGCCCTTCACACCGGCCGCATACGGCGAATCGGGGGAGTGGCAGAACACCTGGTGGTTCTTCGAACTGAATCGCTCAGAGAACCAGTGAGGCCCCGAACCGGAATCCGGTTCGGGGCCTCACTGGTCAGCTGTCGTTCTTAGTGGAGTTCTCCACTGGAACCGTTGGTCTTGCCGTTGGTTCGATTCTGGTAGTCCAGAAGGATCTGAAGCTGCTCGTGCTCAGCTTCGTGATGAGCGGCTTCGAGAGCCTCGCTCTCCTCGACCGGGTCAGCGGTGATCAGGCTACCGCTACCGGGCTTACCGGCGAGGCCGAGCTTGTTCATCTTCTTCGGGACAGCTGCACCCTGGTACTCGAGCGGGATCGGGTGTCCGTGCTCGTCGACGGGGCCGAGCGGCTGGTGGATCTCGATGTACTGGCCGTTCGGCATCCGCTTGATGATGCCGGTCTCGATGCCGTGCTCGAGGACTGCACGGTCACTGCGTTGCAGGCCGATGCAGAACCGGTACGTCACGAAGTAAGCAATGGGCGGAAGGATGACCATGCCGATACGGCCGATCCACGTCATTGCATTCAGCGAGATGTGCAGGTGGTACGCGATGATGTCGTTGATGCAGGAGATCGTGAGCACCAGGTAGAACGCGATGGACATTGCACCGATAGCGGTACGGACCGGCACGTCGCGCGGGCGCTGCAAGATGTTGTGGTGAGCGTCGTCTCCGGTGAGGCGCTTCTCGATCCACGGGTACGCGATCAACAGTGCGAACACGAGACCCATGATCAGGGCGACGGCGAACACAGCGGGGATCGTGTAGCGGTTGAACAGGTAGATCTCCCATGCCGGCCACAGTCGAGCAAGGCCGTCCGTCCACATCATGTAGATATCGGGCTGGGAACCAGCCGAGACCTGAGACGGGTTGTACGGACCGATGTTCCACACGGGGTTGATCTGGAACAGACCGCCGAGCAGTGCGAGCACGCCGAAGGTCATGGCGAAGAACGCGCCACCCTTCATCGCGAAGACCGGGAGAATACGAACGCCGACGACGTTCTGTTCCGTACGGCCGGGGCCGGGGAACTGCGTGTGCTTCTGGTACCAGACCAACGCGAGGTGGCCGGCGATCAGGGCCAAGATGATGCCCGGGAACAGCAGCACGTGCGCGACGTAGAGGCGCGGAATGATGAGGTCGCCGGGGAAGTCGCCGTCGAAGATCAGCCAGTGCATCCAGGTACCGACGATCGGGATACTCATCGTGATACCACCGAAGGCGGCGCGGAGGCCGGTGCCCGAGAGCAGGTCGTCGGGGATGGTGTAACCGAAGAAGCCTTCGAACATCGCCAGGATGAGCAGCAGGCAGCCGATGACCCAGTTCGCCTCACGCGGGCGACGGAATGCGCCGGTGAAGAAGATGCGAGCGAGGTGAACGATGATCGACGCCGCGAACATCAGTGCAGCCCAGTGGTGAATCTGGCGAACGAAGAGACCGCCGCGCACCTCGAAGGAGATGTTCAGGGTCGTCTCGTAGGCGCGAGACATCGTCACACCGCGTAGCGGCTGGTATGCGCCCTGGTAGACGACGTGTGCCATCGACGGATCGAAGAACAGCGTCAGGAACACACCGGAGATCAGCAGGATCACGAAGCTGTAGAGCGCGATCTCGCCGAGCATGAAGGACCAGTGCGTCGGGAAGACCTTGTTGATCTGCCTGCGCATGCCTGCAGCGAGGTGGTAGCGGGAGTCCATAGCCTCCGCTTGTCCAGCCGCTGCCGCGCTGATCTTGGACGGTTTGGTTGTTGTTGTGGTCACGGTCGACGCTCCCAAAATGCCGGGCCGAGTGCTTCGATGAAGTCACCGTCGGCGACCAGGAAGCCCTCTTCGTTCACTGTAATAGGCAACTGCGGAAGTGCGCGAGCAGCGGGACCGAAGATCGGCTTGCCGTAGGTCAGTGCGTCGAACTGCGACTGGTGGCAGGGGCACAGAATACGGTTGCTCTGCTGTTCGTAGAGCGAGGTGGGGCAACCCAGGTGGGTGCAGATCTTCGAGTACGCGAAGTAGTCGCCGTAGTTGAAGCTCTCCTGGCCCTTGCGCTTGGTGACACGCGCGGTGTCTTCCGTGCGCAGGCGGATGAGCATCACCGAGTTGCGAATGCCGCGCAGTGCTGCGAGCAGAGCATGCTCGTCGCCACGGTCGGACTCGCGGAACGGGAAGACCGTTTCCATCGATCCGGCATCGAGATCTTCCGGGCGAACGAGGACGATGTCCTCGGGACGGCCGGTGTCACGACGCAGGTAGATGGTCTCGCCCGGGTAGTTGGGGGTCCAGCCGGACACCCACAGGGGTGAGTCGTCGCCCTTGGCCCACGGGTTCTTGATGAGTCCGCCGAGAGGCATGACCATCATGACGCCGAGTGCGCCACCACCGAACATCAAGCTGCGCTTGATGGCCTTGCGGCGGGGGAGGGTGGACGTATCGAGGGTGTCGCCGAGTTCGGCAACGATCGTGCGACGATCGACCTCTGTGGAACCACCGTCGTGGCGGTCCTGGATCGAAACCTCTTCGGGGATGAACTTCTTCGTGAACTGAACGGCACCGATACCGACGCCGAGGATCGCCAGACCCATGGTCAAGCCGATCAGCGGGGTGTACAGGCTGTACTTGCCGTAGTTCTCGTCACCGGCACCGGCGTACTCCCAGGGCCAGAACAGGTAGATCGCGATGAACGCGATCGCCGAAACGCCGGCGAGGCCGAACCAGAAGGCGACGTTGCGCTCTGCGCGCTTCTCCGCCCTGGTGCCCTTTACCGACCAACGATCACGGCGGTAGACGACGTCGACGCCATCGAGATTGGTACCCAGCTTGACCAGGTCGTCGCGTGACATCGCGTCGAGCTCTTCATCTGTGTACTTCTTAGGCGTATCGCCGCCATGCTGGCCAGCGTCGCTCATGACCTTGCTCCGATCCACAATGCTGCACCGACGACAGCGATGATTCCGACGGCCCACATGGCGAGACCCTCAGAGGCCGGACCGAGGCCACCGAGCCCGTACCCACCGGGGTCCTTCGACTCGCCCGACGACTTGACGTAGGCGATGATGTCCTTCTTCTCCTCGATCGTCAGCTGACGATCCGAGAACTTCGGCATGTTCTGGGGGCCGGTAACCATGGCAGCGTAGATCTGCTGCTCGCTGGCCGGATCCAGGACCGGGGCGTACTTGCCCGAGGACAGTGCGCCGCCGCGGCCGGTGAAGTTGTGGCAGGAAGCGCAGTTGAGCCGGAAGAGCTCACTGCCGCGTCCGATGTCGCCACCGCGCAGCGAGGACTGGGCGATTTCGCCGTTCTCGTCGCGGATGAGCGTCGGGCCGCCGCCGTTGGCCTGGATGAAAGCGCCGAGGGCGTCGGTCTGCGCAGCATCGAACTTGGGGTCCTTGCGTGCAGCCTGGGCCTCGTTGCGAGCTGCGGGCATACGACCAGAGGAGACCTGGAAGTACACGGCTGCTTCGCCGACGCCGATGAGGCTGGGACCGCGGTCCTGCACGCCCTGCAAGTTCGCGCCGTGGCACGTGATGCATGACGTGTCGTAGAGCTGCTTGCCTTCACGAATCAGGGCTGCTGAATCGTCACTGGCGGTCGCAACCTGCGGAGCTGGTGTCAACGCCGAAGCGAGGAAACCTGCGCTGATCAATCCCATCATCAATACGAGCGCGCCGGTAACGCGCCGGCGGATTTTCCGCTGGCGACGCGACTTCGCGGCATTCGCTGAGTTATCGGATGCGGGAGGGGGGGATGAACTCATCTGTATCCCTTTGGTATGTCGGGACGGAACTGGACGTCAGGGGCTGCCTGGGGCGTACAGCTGATTAACGGATGAAATAAATCGTGGCAAACAGCGCGATCCACACGATGTCGACAAAGTGCCAGTAGTACGAAACAACGATCGCGGCGGTGGCCTGGGCGGGCGTGAACTTGCTGACCCGGGTACGTGCGATCAAGAAGACGAAGGCGATGAGACCGCCGATGACGTGCAAACCGTGGAAGCCGGTGGTCATGTAGAACACCGAGCCGTACACGCTGCTCGAAATCGTGGTGCCCTCGTGCACAAGGTGGTAGTACTCGTAACCCTGGCCGGAGACGAAGAACGCCCCCATGATCAAGGTGATGGTGTACCAGCGACGAAGTCCGAAGACGTCGCCACGCTCAGCCGCGAAGACACCCATCTGGCAGGTGAACGAAGATGCGATCAGCACCAAGGTCACCGGCACGGCCAGATACAGGTTCAATTCGGTTGGCTCCGGCGGCCAATTTCCGTTCGCCTGAGCTCGTGCCACGAAGTACATGGCAAAGAGCCCTGCGAAGAACATGAGCTCACTTGACAACCACACGATGGTGCCAACGCTGACCATATTCGGCCGGTTCAGCGAGTGCACGCGTTGGGTGATTGCCGATCCTGAAGTCCCTACTGCGCTCGTCACAGACAGAAGTATGACGCTTCGTCGTAAGAGACGACCACTCGGGTCCACCATCGGCGCGTCGCTCGGCTCGGGTTCGCGGGATCGGGCGGCGAACGCGCTGGTGGCGTGGTCGGAATATGCTGGCGCGATGGCAGCTACACACAAGAGTAGACCGTGGTTCCTGAGAATTTTCGGCACAAAGATTCCGACGCCGCTCGACGCGGGGCGGTCGGATCTGGTCGTCGTCGCCGAGGGCTTCGACGACGCCGAGGCGAGTTCGACCGCTCTCGAACGTGCCGGCTCCACCGAGCCGGAGTTCCAGGCGGAGTCCGAAGTGGTTCTGCGGCACCATCTGGACCTGCCGGAGGGTGCGGTTGTCGATGCCGAGAACATCGTCGCCCAGGACGGCTATGTGCGAGGCGTGAGTCGGCCCGAGGACGTGGCTCAGGCGGTCGAGAATTCGGTTCGCGTCATCTTCGAGCGTGTCCAGGTGCTGGACGCCCTGCATTGCTCCCAGGAGCGATCACGAATGGCCGGTCTGGCCCAGCGACTGGGTGGTTCGGTAGCCGGGTGGGATGCGCTTCAGCCCCCACCCCTTGCGGAGGCGACACCCAAGCGCGGCCGCCGAAAGTCCTGAGCGGCCCTATTCGGTGTCCTCGCTACCTCACTGACTAGGCTGCGAGGGTCAGAGACAGCACGTAAAGACAGCACGAAATCCAGCCCACATGAACGACAGGGGACCAAGGCACTATGGCCGGCACCGACGCATCCAACGCCGTGAACGTCGATTCGAGTGCTGTGGTGCGGTCCTGGCCGATGATTCTCGGTTTGCTCACGGACGGCAGTGACTTGTCGGAAGCGGACTCCCGTTGGGCGATGGGCGAGATCATGTCGGACAACGCCACTTCCGCGCAGATCGCAGCTTTCGGCGTCGGGCTGAAGATGAAGGGCGAAACTCCCGCGGAGTTGGAAGGGCTCGCTGCCGCGATGCTCGAACACTCCCGGCGTGTGCCGGTCGATTCCGACGTCGTCGACATTGTCGGTACGGGCGGTGACCGCTCCAACACCGTCAACATCTCGACGATGGCCTCGATCGTGGTTGCCGCGTCCGGTGTGCGAGTTGTCAAGCACGGCAACCGCGCTGCGTCGTCCAAGAGCGGTGGAGCCGACGTGCTCGAGGCACTCGGCGTTCGCATCAACCTCGGGCCGGAGCAGGTGGCGAGGTGTGTCGAGGAGGTCGGCATCGGCTTCTGCTTCGCGCCGGTCTTTCATCCCGCACTGCGCTTTGCAGCGGTGCCTCGCAAGGAAATCGGCATCCCGACGGCGTTCAACGTGCTCGGTCCACTGACCAATCCGGCTCGCCCGCGCGCCGGCCTGATCGGGTGCGCATTTCCGAAGCTGATCTCGGTTGTCGCGGGAGTGCTTGCGCAGCGCGGTAATTCGGCGTTGGTAGTGCGCGGAGACGACGGACTCGACGAGCTGACCACCTCCACGACTTCGACGGTCCATATCGTTGGCGGCGGAAGTGTGCGAACCGTCACGTTGGATCCGCGTGATCTCGGAATCGATCGCGTTCCTCTCGAGGAGTTGCGCGGAGGAGACGCCGAAGTCAACGCCACGGTCGCGCGAACGCTGCTCTCCGGGCAGAAGGGCCCCGTCCGGGACGCGGTCTTGCTGAACGCGGGAGCAGCCATCGCGGCATTCAACGGTGTCGGCGATGACCTCGAGGGTGCGATCTCTGCCGGGATGAACGCCGCCGCTGCCGCGATCGACAGCGGCGCGGGCGCTGAACTGCTTCACAAGTGGGCGGCACTCACCGCTGATCTGGCCGACCAAGCCTGATCGACGTCAGTCGAAGAGGCGTCGATCAGGCTCGGTCGACGGGCTACTCGCCCAGCGAGAAACCGGCTTCGACGTCAGCGCTGGAGAACGACTGGAATGCAATGTGTGTGGCGGTTCGGAGAACACCGGGCACCTTGTTGATTCCTCCGGTGACCACGTCGGCGATCTGGGCGTGGTCACGTACTTTCACGATGGCGATCAAGTCGACGTCACCTGCGCACGAGTAGACCTCGGTCACTCCGGACAGGTCGGCGACGGCCTGAGCGGTTTCCGGGATCCGGGCGGACTCGGCGTGAATCATGACGATGGCGTTGATCATTTCTCTCCTCGATTTCCCGGCGGGTTGTGATGACCCGGTGGTTTCGATCGAGCTTAGGGGTGCCGCCCCGCCGTTACGTCATCGATGTTCGGATTCGGTACCGGCTCGCGCGAGTCGGCACCAGGCTTCCCACTTGCCGGCGCCGCCCACCGGTTCGACGTAGCCGGATGTCGCCGACACGATTCGGACACCGTCCGATCCGAGCCACCTGGCGATCAGTCCCAGTTCTTCGGGCGAGGCGCCGCGAAACGGGGCGTCGTCCGGCAACACGGTTTCGGCCGCCGCTGTGATGGCGTCGACGACGGGCATCGGGTGTGTTCCGCGCCCGGCGAGTCCCGCGGAGGCGAGCCGTCCGGAGCGGATCACGGACAGCTCCCAGCCGCCGTCCCCCGTGGGGCGGGCGAGAACGAGTTGTTCGATCGCCGCGACTGCGGCGAGCCGCTGTGTGCGCCGCACTGCGGTAGCGACTGCGACGGTTCGGTCACGTAGACGAGCAGCATTCTCGAACAACGCGTGTGTGGACAGTTCGTCTATCCGCGCCTGCATCTGTTGTAGAGGAGCGTCGTTGGTCCCCCGGAAGAAACCACGCACAGCCTCAGGGGCCGCCGCGTAGTCCTCTGCAGTGATTTCCGGGGCCCAGGAGGCCGGACACGCTCCCAATTCGCGAGCGGGGCAGTCAGGGCCGTGGACGGCGCCGCGCCCCAGTCGCTTGGTGCAGGTGCGTAGACGACTGAACTCTGCGACCGTTTCGGCGACGTCTACTGCATCGGCGCGAGAGGTGAACGGGCCGATGGAATCGGCCGTCGGCGTGCGAACCACGGACAATCTCGGGAATGCCTCGTCCGTGATGGTGATCCACCAACCGCGCTTGGGAAACTTGGAGCGGCGGTTGTACGGCGGCGCATGCGCGCTCAGCAGGCGCAGTTCGCGGACCCCGGCTTCCAAAGCATGCGCGCACTGGACGTGGTCGACGCGAGTGGCCAGCGCGACCATTTCCTTCATACGGCCGCGCGTCTCCGAACCGGTGAAGTAGTTGCGGACGCGGCGTCGTAGATCGGTAGCAGTTCCTATATAGAGGGCTTCGTCCGAAGGACCTCGGAAAAGGTAGACGCCGGGGCTTCTCGGCAGGTCGGCGGCAAAGGACCGTTTGGCCCGTTGATGCGAGGAAATATTGGGCAGGTAGTCGATGAGTTCGCTGTAACTGTGGACGCCCTGGTTCCCGACCCTGTCGATCAGTCCGTGGAGGACGTCGACGGTCGCACGCGCGTCGTCGAGAGCCCGGTGCGTCGGCTGGGTGGTCACTTGGAAGAGATGGGCGAGTGCGGAGAGCTTCACCGAAGGTGCTTCGTCGCGTGTGAGTACCCGTCGGGCGAGTTTGACGGTGCACAGGACACGGAATGCCGGCCACGGGCGTGCGCTGCGTGACGCCGCTGCTTTGAGGAAGCCGATGTCGAACGGCGCGTTGTGTGCCACCAGCACCGCGCCCTCGGCGAACTCGAGAAATGCAGGCAGGACACGCTCGATCGGCGGTGCGCCGATCAGCATGGCCGTGGTGATTCCGGTCAGCTCGACGATGTACGGCGGAATCGACCGGCCGGGGTCGACGAGTGTGGCCATTTCACCGAGGACCTCGCCGCCCCGGATCTTGACGGCGCCGATCTCGGTGATGGAGTCCTGGTCGGCGCTTCCACCTGTGGTCTCGAGGTCGACGACGACAAACGTTGTCTCGCTCAGCGGTGTGTCCAACTCGTCGAAGCTCAGTTGCCGCCCGACGTCGAATTTCTCCCCGTCGGAGAACGGGGGCGGAGACGGAAATTCTCGGGCCGAGGCGGGACTCACATCGCAGACAGTAGAAGGACCCCCCGACAGGAATTGGCGAGTGCTGACGCGGAATCCGGCTCACTCCGACTTCCATTGGGAAAGCAGCGGATTGACCCCCGACAAAAGTATGAGAGACGAGGATCACACTTGCGGTGGGAACTCGCGAATGCGGCCTCGCACCTACTTGCCGGTAGGGCGATTCGTGAGGTTGTTGCTACGACGATCAGCCGCCGAAAATGCTGGATTGATCGAAACAGGTTCTAGTTTCAAGTAATCGGCGTTGAACTGCATGGAAGATCGGATTGTCGGGTTTGGTGACCCTTGCCAGTGGGTACCAAGCGCAGGTTTGCGGGCCAGGTGAGCCTCGCCGAACAGACCTGTTGTTATCTCTTCGTGACCCGTTGGGAGTATCGCGGGCGCGGCAGCACGATTTCCGGCGAATCAGGCGCGATTGTCACGAAGCGGTCGACATCGTCGCGATCATTTCGTAACCTTCCTGAGACCTAACGAAGTCTTGCCGGACCAAACAGGACCGGCATCGTCAGGAACCGCCTAATCGGGATCTCCGCGAGGAACCCGAACCGGGAACCCAAGTTTCCACTGGGGTGAATCCCGCCTGGGGTGCAGCACGCACGATCGCTGCAGACCACGCGGGTAGGGCTGATCTTCCCAGCCCGAACCCGTCAGCTAACTCGGTCGGCGGATGAATGGAAGAAATGGAGCACCCCTTAAGTGGCGTCACAGAGTTTCAAGCGTTCAGCGCAGTTGGCAGTAGCCGGCGCGCTCGCAGTCGGTGCATTTGCTGCAACCGCTGCACCTGCCTCGGCAGACCCCATCACGATCCCCGGCGTCGGCACCTTCGAGGTTCCGGGCGTTTCTATTCCTCAGTTGCCGGTCATCCCGGGCATCACCGACATCGCACCGGCCGCACCGGCCGCTCCCATCTCCAGTGTTGGTGAGCAGGCAGTTCGCGCCGCAGAGAGCAAGCTGGGCTCCCCGTACGTGTACGGCGCATCGGGCCCGGACGCATTCGACTGCTCCGGTCTGGTCCAGTGGGCATACAAGCAGGCCGGCCTGAACCTGCCTCGCACGAGCTACGACCAGGCTGCAGCCGGCGTTGCCGTTGCACAGTCCGATCTCCAGGTCGGCGACGTGATCTCCTTCTACGGCGGATCGCACTCGGGCATCTACGCCGGCAACGGCAATGTCATCCACGCGTCGACCGCTGGTCAGCCCGTGAAGCTCGCACCGGTGTCCTCGATGCCGTACGACGGTGCTCGCCGTTACTGATTTCTGATCACGCTCGACGGCTGTCTCCGGTAGGCAGTCGGAACGATCCGCCGCTGCAAGGCGGCGGAGCTCGGGGGAGCTCCGGATCTTCGAATGTGGGCCTCGAATCTTCTGATTCGAGGCCCACATTTTTGGTTTCTCGACAATCCGCCGGTACTTCACCCCGACACGCCTACCGGCGAGTAGACACAAACGTATGCCGTTCCGTAACCTTACCGAGACATTTCGCGGCCGAGACAGGTACTGTGGATAGTTGACAGCCAGCTAACAGATCGTCGACCGGTCCCGGTCGACGTCGCTTCATCGAGACGGAGAGTTGCATTCCGTGGTTTCATCGAAAAACAACAGTCGAGTACGCGCCGCATTGACAGTGGGAGTGCTGGCGTTCGGACTCGTCGCAGGGCCTTCGATGCAGGCCGGTGCCGATCCCGTCATCACCAATCCGACCGAGGCACTCGACAAGCTGGGTGAGCTCTCCCGGGTATCCGAGCAGACCAACGAAGCGCTGCACAACGCGCAGATCGATCTCGACGCGAAGCTGGGCGTCGCGAACGATGCGGACGCGCGATCGGCAGCCGATCAAGGCCTTCTCGACGCGGCTTCGGCACGCGTCGCGGAGTTCGCTCCGGCGGTAAACCGCATTGCCACAGCGAATTACCAGGGTGCGCGGACCAATCGCCTCTTCGCTTTGATGGTGAGCGATTCGCCGCAGCAGTTGCTCGACCAGATGTCCGCGCTCGACGTGATCTCCAACGACGCCGCAGTGCAGGTCTCCCAGTTCAACCAAGCTACTGCCGATGCGCGTGCTGCCTCGGAAGCGTCGAAGCGATCGGCCGAAGAGGCTCGAACCGCCGCCGATCAAGCCCGTGCACTCAGTGACGACTTGCAGCGCAAGCAGAGTGAACTGCAGACGCAGATCGCCGATGTGACCAAGGCATTCCAGAACCTCACCGATGCCGAGCGTAACCAACTGAGCGGTACGCCATTCCCGCCGGACGTCGATCTCAGCAAAATTCTAGCTAACTTGACGCCAGGTTCCGGCGCCGCGGCGCTCCAGGCAGGCCTGACCCGTATCGGTGATCCGTACGTCTGGGGCGCAACCGGCCCGAACGAGTTCGACTGCTCAGGTCTGGTGGTCTGGGCCTACAAGCAGATCGGGAAGTCTCTGCCCCGTTCGAGCCAAGCGCAGGCGCAGGGCGGTGTTCCGGTCTCGAGGGACCAACTACAGCCCGGTGACGTCGTGACTTTCTACAGCGACAACTCGCATGTCGGTATCTACGCCGGCGACGGAAACATTCTGCATGCGTCGACGTTCGGCGTACCGGTAAAGGTTCAGTCGATGGCAGGCATGGAGTTTTCCACTGCGCGTCGTTACTGACGGCTTGCTACGTCCGGGCGACGTGTGGCCAGCCGCCGTGAAGCGTCGAGTCGAGTTCTCCTACACTCGGCACCGTGCCGACTGAACCGATGACGACGCCCGACGTCGGCGCAGATCGAAAACGCCGTTGGGAGTACCCAGCTCTCGTGGCACTCGGTGTTGCCGTGGTGCTCGTTCTCGGATTGACGATCTTCCTGACGAACAGGTCCGATTCCGACGAAAATGCAGCCAGCGAGCAGGATGCCGAACGAACCGCTCAGGTACAGGCCTTTCTCGATGCCTGGGCTGCGGCGCAGATGTCCGACGATCCGTCAGGGCTGGCGAAGTTCGTCGACGATGCCGCCGCACCCGGTGTGCTCGAAGCGGAAATTCGACGGGCCACCGCAGCGGGAGCGCTCGACTTCTCCGACTGGGGATACGAGATTCCCAGCGGCGGCCTGACTGCGGCGCCGCGAACCGGTGCGCCGGACGGAGACGTCGAAGTATGGAATGCGCAAGTCCTGTTGCGGTACGCCCTCGACGGCGTCGACGCGTTACCCACTCGCAAGGGCGTGTCCATGACGCTGGCGAAACGCGGTGATCAGTGGTCGGTTCTTGCCGACGGGGCGATCGTCGGACTGGACGGAGCCCGAACGACGGGCGAATCCTGGAACGGCCCTTGGGACTTCGGCCCGCTGGCCGTCGCCGAAAATTCTGTGGGTAACGCGCTGGTGATCGGGCATCCGGGTCAGCAGGCGTTTGTCGATGCCTTGGCGTCCGATGTGGACTCGGCCATCGAGAACACGACGCAATTGTGGGGTCCATGGTGGTCCGAGCGAGCGGTGCTCATGGTGGCTGGATCGGCGGAGGAATTCACCGCACTGGTCGGCTCCCATCACGACGGCGCTTCGATTGCCGCAGTGTCGGTCGCGGATGCGACGGCGGACGGGTCTTCCGACGTGAGCGGCCAGCGGGTGGTTTTCTCGCCTGCCGCGGCTTCGAGGTTGACCGACATCACCAGGCGAACGGTGTTGCGCCACGAACTCATGCACATAGCCGCCCGATCGAAAACCCGTGACGGGTCACCGATGTGGGTGTTGGAAGGGTTCGCCGAATACGCGGGTAACCGCGGATCCTCGCGGGCCTGGGGCGAGATCGCGCCGACTCTGGCTGCAGCGGTACGCGCCGGCGACACTCCTACCGAGTTTCCGGACGACACGCAGTTCGGCGGTGTACCGGTCGTGAGTTCACTGGCGTACGAATCGGCGTGGTCGATCAACGCGTACATCGCTGATCGATTCGGAGAGGCCAAGCTGACCGACCTCTTTCGGGCCCTGGCCTCCGGAAAGATGACGGCCGAAGACCTCGACTCGCGGATCCGAGCGGTGCTCGGCGTCGGAACCGAGGAACTACGAACCGGATGGGTCGACTGGACCAACAGCCATCTGGGCTGAGTAGTCGGCGGTTCGGTCGTTCGCGGCGCTGTCGTCCGTAACTGCGAGGTGACCTTGTCACGTCTCGACGAACCGGGTGCCCTACGGTGGACGGATGCGCCGGACCCTCTTGGTGACCAATGATTTTCCTCCTCGCCCCGGAGGTATCCAGTCTTATCTCCACACGTTCGCAGGGCACCTGCCGGCGGACAAGTTGGTGGTGTACGCGCCGCGGTGGCGGGGCGACTCGCACAAGAAGTTCGACGCGGCACAGCCTTTCGAGGTCGTTCGGCACCCGACGACGCTGATGCTGCCCTCGCCTTTTGTCGCTCGTCGGGCCGCGAAGCTGGTCAAGAAGCACGACTGTGAGTCGGTCTGGTTCGGTGCGGCGGCGCCGTTGGCATTGTTGGCGCCGGTTGTTCGGCGCGCCGGGGCGAGCCGAGTGATCGCGAGCACCCACGGCCACGAGGTCGGATGGTCGATGATTCCCGGTGCGCGGCAGTCGTTGCGCGTGATCGGTGACCACACGGATGCGGTGACGTTTGTCAGCAAGTACACCCGTGGACGGTTCTCGGCGGCTTTCGGCCCGCAAGCGGCACTCGAGCACCTGCCGTCGGGCGTCGACACGTCGGTGTTCCACCCGGACTCGGTCGCCCGGGCAGAACTGCGCAAGCGATACGGGTTGGGGGAGCGGCCCACGATCTTGTGCTTGTCGCGGCTCGTGCCCCGCAAGGGACAGGACATGCTTATCAAGGCGCTTCCGGCCATTCGCAAGAGCATCGACGGGGCGGTACTGGTGATAGTCGGCGGTGGGCCCTACGAAGACCACCTCCGTCAACTGGCGCGTAAAACCGGGATGGACGATCACGTCGTCTTCACCGGCACGGTGCCCGCCGCGGAGTTGTCGGCTCACCACACGATTGCCGACGTGTTTGCGATGCCGTGTCGTACCCGAGGCGCCGGCTTGGACGTCGAAGGATTGGGAATCGTCTACCTCGAGGCTTCGGCGACCGGCGTTCCGGTCATCGCC
Source organism: Rhodococcus sp. NPDC059969 (assembly GCF_042738325.1). Taxonomy (NCBI): domain Bacteria; kingdom Bacillati; phylum Actinomycetota; class Actinomycetes; order Mycobacteriales; family Nocardiaceae; genus Rhodococcus; species Rhodococcus sp. NPDC059969. Next base: position 249,621 of record NZ_JBHWUF010000007.1, read on the forward strand.
GGGCGCAGTGGTGGCGCCCCGGAAACGGTGCAGCAGAACAAGACCGGGCTCGTGGTCGACGGCACCTCGGTTCGTGACGTGGCCGAATCGGTGATCGAGGTTCTGTCCGATCGTGATCGAGCGGCCGCGATGGGAGCGGCCGGCCGGGCGTGGGTTGCCGAAGAATGGAAGTGGGACACGCTCGCTTCGAAGCTGCGTAATCTCCTCGGCTGAGCTACTGCGGACTCGAACGCCAACGGCCCGCACCGAATCCGGTGCGGGCCGTTCACTGCGGCGGAGACCTACTTGCCGGAAAACTACTTGGCGTAGATCTTTTCGATGTCGGCGGCAAAGCTCTCGTGCACGACGTTGCGTTTGAGCTTCATCGTGGGCGTGAGTTCGCCTGTGTCCTCGGAGAAGTCGACCGGAAGAATGCGGAACTTCTTGATCGCCTCGGCGTGTGAGACGAGCTTGTTGGCCTCGTCGATGGCGTCCTGGATTTCACCGACCAGTTCGCCGTCCGAGACCAGGTCGGCAGCTGTGGTTCCCGCGGCCTTGTTGTTGCGCTCGTTCCAGGCGGGGAGAGCCTCGGCGTCGATGGTGATGAGAGCGCCGATGAAGGGCTTCTGGTCGCCGACCACGATGGCCTGGCTGATCAGCGGATGGGCACGAAGGGAATCTTCGAGCTGAGCGGGAGAGACGTTCTTGCCGCCTGCCGTGACGATGATTTCCTTCTTGCGTCCGGTGATGGTGATGTAGCCGTCTTTGTCGACGGTGCCCAGGTCGCCGGTGTGGAACCAGCCGTCCTCGATCGACTCGGCGGTCGCCTTCTCGTTGCGCCAGTAGCCGGTGAAGACCACGGGTCCCGAGAGGAGGATCTCGCCGTCTTCGGCAACGCGAACGGAGTTGCCGGCCAAGGGCTTTCCGACGGAGCCGACCTTCTGGGCGCCGATGGTGTTGACGGCGAACGCTGCGGTGGTTTCGGTCAGTCCGTAGCCCTCGTAGATCGTGACGCCGATACCTCGGAAGAAGTGGCCGAGTCGAGCGCCGAGAGGTGCGCCACCGGAAATGGCCAGCTGGCACTGTCCGCCGAGTGCAGCGCGCAGCTTCGAGTAGACGAGCTTGTCGAAGAGGGCGTGCTTGGCTTTGAGGACGATGCCGGCGCCGCCCTTGTCCTGGGCCTCGCTCCAGGCAACCGCAGTGTCTGCGGCCGCGTCGAAGATCTTGCCCTTGCCGTCGCCGTGAGCCTTGGCACGTGCGCTGTTGTAGACCTTCTCGAATACACGCGGCACCGAGAGGATGAAGTCGGGCTTGAACTCACCGAACGTCGGAACGAGGTTCGGGATGTCGCTCGTGTGCCCCAGCGTTGCACCGGCATCGAACGACGCGATGCTCACTGCGCGAGCGAGAACGTGCGCGAGCGGCAAGAACATCAGGGTGCGAACACCGGGAGTCTTGAGCAGCGTGCCGAGGTTGGAGTCGAGGATGCCCTTCGACTCGGCAATGAGGTTGGAGTGCGTCAGCTGGCAACCCTTGGGTCGGCCTGTGGTGCCCGAGGTGTAGATCAGGGTGGCGGGATCGGAGGCCTTCAGTGCAGCGACGCGGGCGCGGACGTCCTCGTCGGAGATGTCGACGCCCAGTGCTGTCAGTTCCTCGACAACACCTTTACCGCCCGCCGCGGCATCGATCTGGTAGACCGAGCGGAGCGCGGGTGCGGCTGCAGCGACGTCCTTCACGGTCGCGGCGTGCGTGTCGTTCTCGACGATGAGGTCGATTGCCTCGGAGTCCTCGAGAATCCAACGAACCTGCTCGGCTGCGGAGGTTTCGTAGATCGGAACCGTCACGCCACCGGCTGCCCAGATTGCGTAGTCGACGAGCGGCCATTCGAAGCGAGTCGCCGACATGAGGCCGACGCGGTCTCCCTGCTTGACGCCGATCGCGATGAGCCCCTTGGCGACGGCGGTCACCTGAGCGGCGAAATCGCCCGCAGTGACATCGACCCATGCATTTCCGACTTTGCGCTTGTAGACAACCGCCGCCGGCTTCGTCTTCGCGAAGGCGAAGACCGAGTCGACCGCGGAGGCATCCTCGGGAATGGTGAACGTCTGGGGTGCGCTGAACTCAGGCACGAAATACCTCCGACACTGCGAAATACTGACGAGTAGGGTTTTCGTCTCCTACTGTAGTCGCATGTCCGACGCAGTTGTGGCCAGGCTTACAGTCTGTCCGGTATGCAGTGGTGCGACACCCCTCGACGCTTCGCCGACGCGATATGTGAAGCTACTTCGGTGAGCAGCATCCAGGTCGCAGACCAGACTTTCATCGCCGCCCCGCCCGAGCGGGTCGCCGAACTGTTGTCCTCGCGTGCGCGGTGGCGTCGCTGGTTCAGTGATATTGCGCTCGAAGTCCGGGAAGATCGTGGCCCCGCAGGATTTCGCTGGGGAGTGTCCGGTCAACTGGTCGGCACCATGGAGGTGTGGCTCGAACCGGTCATGGACGGGACGATCGCGCACTACTTCCTGCACTGTGAACCGGTCGGCGTATCACCGTCCGATCTGGGGAGCCTCGACCTCGCCGGGATGAACCGAAAGCGTCGGGTCGACGGCAAGGTCATGTCCTTCGAGCTCAAGCGCGAACTCGAAGCAGGGCGTGCCGCCGGAGTGGCACCGGACTGATAATCGAAGCAGTGCAGGTTCTGGACTCTTGACGAAGGAAGGTAGCGCAGTCGTATGGCCGAGAAGACCAAGGGGTTGATCAGCATCGACGCCCCTGCCGACGCCGTGATGAACGTCATCGCCGATTTCGCGCAGTACCCCGAATGGGTGGCCGCGGCGAAGTCTGTCGAGGTGACGGCGCCGGGGCAGGGCGGCCGCGCGGACCGAGTGCGTTTTGTCCTCGACGCGGGAATGGTGAAGGACACCTACGAACTGCAGTATTCGTGGGCGCCGGACGGTATGGCGGTGAGCTGGGAGCTGATCTCGGGTGAGATCCAGAAGTCCCAATTCGGTTCGTACACACTCGAACCCGGCCCGAATGGCACCACCTCGGTCACCTACGAGTTGACGGTCGACCTGACGATTCCGATGATCGGTCTGTTCAAGCGCAAGGCCGAGAAGATCATCACCGACACAGCTCTGAAAGAACTGAAGAAGCGAGTCGAGGGCTGAGTGCCGGAGCAACGATCGCGCGTCCAACTGTTCGTCGGTAAAGGCGGAGTAGGCACGACGACGCTTGCCGCCGCGACTGCTGTGTCGGCTGCGGCCGACGGGGCGAGAGTGCTGCTCGTGTCGATCGATCAGGCGGGTTCTCTCGCAGACGTCCTGGGCGTGCCGAATCCGCGAACGACCACATCTCTCACTGAGCGTCTCGATGTCCGGCAACTCGACACGTCAGCGCTCCTCGCGGACAAGTTCCGAGGATTGTCGGGGTTGATCGACGCTGCAGGAACTTTCGGAGCGGGAGATCACGAACACGGTTCGTCGTTCGAGGGCTTGGAACCGGAAGAGTTGACGGGATCCCTGGGCGTCCAGGACATACTCGGGCTCTCCGAGATCGTCGACTTCTCGGACAGCGGCGACTACGACCTGGTGATCGTGGACTGCCCGGCCGCAGCCGAAGCGCTGCGGATCCTCGGGTCGCCGTCGATGGTGTCGGAGTACCTCGAGCGAGTGTGGCCGCGGCACAGGCGGATGGTCGCCGTGACGGGCACGGACATGCGATTGCTGTTGCTCGTGTCCGTCATCGAACGGGTGCTCGCGTCGGTGGATCGAATCGCAGTGCATCTCACGGATCGGGAGAACACCAGCGTCCGTGTGGTGACGTCGGCGGATGGCGTGTCGGTCGCGGCGACTCGTCGGACGTTGTCAGGGCTGGCTCTCGCAGGTTTGCGAGTGGACGCGATTGTGGTCAACAACCTTGTCCCGCAGTTCAACTCGCCAGTTGCAAAGAGTGTCGACGATTCGCCAGCAGCGCAGTGGCTCGCTTCGATCCGGGCGTCACAAGAACTCGTCGTCGACGAATTTCGTGGATCAACCGATGGAATGTCCGTCACAACGGTCGAACGCGCCCGCGTCGAACCGGTAGGGTTGGCGGCTCTGGGCGAGATCGCGGCCACCTTCGAGGGTGAAACGGGCACTTTCGACACCGTCGATACCGCGGACAACATCGTGGTCTCGTTGGAGTCGGGGGCCGGAGTCGATTCGGTGTACGTGATGCGGATGTACCTTCCGCTCGTGGATCCGTCGTCGTTGTCGTTGGGCCGGGTGGAGGACGATGTGCTGGTGGGAGCAGACGGCGTACGACGCAGAGTTCGTTTGGCGTCGGTGCTGCGTCGTTGTGTCGTGAACGGGGCGGAGTTGGACGGCAGTTATCTGATCATCCGGTTCAGCCCGGATCCCGCCGTGTGGCCGGTATGAGCGAAGAGCACGAGCGCCTCGTCGCGGAATTTCGCGCGCTGGCGGATACCGTTCTGACACGGCTGGAACCGATGTTGCAGAAGGCTGCCGCAGCAACGGCCGACGTTGCGAGTGACTCGGCGTCCACGGACACGCAGCCGGTGTTCACCGGCTGCAGTTGGTGCCCGGTGTGCGCCCTCGCTGCACTGGTTCGCGGTGAGCACCACGAACTGCTGGCATTTCTCGCGGGTCAGGCAGCAGCGTTCCTTGCGTTGCTGCGCGAGATTCTCGACGAATTTCTCGGGGGGCCGTCCGGCCCGGATCGTGGACCTGACAGTGGTGCGACGACATCAGGGGCCGAGCGAACTCGGACGGCAGCATTTGTCCCGATCAACGTGACGGTCAAGGACTGACTTAGTACCCCGGGTAGAACGAACGGCTCGCGTTGAGCACAATCGACACAATGGTCACCGACGCACGAGGCACCGATACCGGGTGCGCACTCCAGCGGGCGCCGCTCGCGCGGGAATTGTCGCGATGAGCGCGCGCCGCTTGAAAGCGGTCTCCGACTCCTCCATGGACGACATCTTGACGGTCGGCATCGACGTCGGCGGGACGAGCATCAGGGCCTCCGTCGTGGACGTGGACGGACAAGTGCTCGAGATGATTCAAGCTCCGACTCCGCAGTCGGCGAGAGCTCTCGAGGACGGTCTTGATCGCGTCGTGCGAGAGTTGGTCACCAGGCACGAGGTATCGGCCGTGGGGTTGGCGGTCGCCGGGTTCATCACGTCCGATCGAAGCTCGGTACGCTTCGCGCCGCACTTGCCGTGGGTGGACGCCCCTGTCGGAAGCGACTTGAGCAAGCGACTCGGACTGCCGGTCGTTCTCGAGCACGACGCCAACGCAGCAGCATTCGCCGAACATCGATTCGGCGCGGCCGCAGGGGGCCGCAATGTCGTGATGGTGGCAATCGGGACCGGAATCGGCGGCGCGCTCCTGATCAACGGCGAGCTGTACCGGGGGAGTCACGGCGTCGCCCCCGAACTCGGCCACATCCAGGTCGTGCCAGGCGGGCGGCAATGCGCGTGTGGCAAACGTGGGTGCTGGGAGCGCTATTGCAGCGGAACGGCACTCGTGGACACGGCAATCGAACTGCTTGCCGCCGACCCGGCCGCGTCGACGGTTCTGGCGCGTGAGGTAGCGGTGGATCCGGGGTCCCTCACCGGTCGTCGGATCGCGAACGCCGCGCAGGACGGTGACCCACTCGCGCTGGCGACCATCGCCGAGTTCACCCGTTGGCTGGCCGTCGGATTGGCGATGGTCGGCGACGTCTACGACCCCGATCTGGTGGTGATCGCCGGCGGCGTCGCAAGTTCGGCCCCACTGTTTCTCGACGACGCCCGTGAGCAGTACGCGACATTGTTGACGGGCGCGAAGCACCGCCCGCTGGCACGAATCCGTTCGGCTCAGCTGGGCGAAGCCGCGGGGATGGTCGGCGCCGCAGCCTTGGCTCGCTCGGTAGTGCCTCAGGATCTCGGTGGGGTCGACGGCGCTGGAACCACATCTGCCGGACTGTGATCGGCGCGATCCTGCAGGGGCGTGTGTAGCGGGGGTTACGGGTCGGCAGTAAGGTCGTACTCAGCGAAATTCAGTTGTGAATGGGAGGGACGCCGTGTGGTATTGGCTCTTCAAGTATGTGTTGCTGGGGCCGATTCTCTGGCTGCTCGGGCGTCCGACGGTCAAGGGTCACGAGAACATTCCGACTGACGGAGCGGCCATCCTGGCCAGTAATCACCAGGCGGTTCTGGACTCGTTCTACCTTCCGCTTCGCGTCAACCGCCGCATCACGTTCCTTGCCAAGAGCGAGTACTTCACCGGTTCCGGCCTGAAAGGCGCTTTTCAGAAGTGGTTCTTCACCGCGGTCGGTCAGGTCCCCATCGACCGAACCGGCGCAGACGCCGCGCAGGATGCGCTCAACGCCGGTCTCACGGTTCTCGGTTCGGGCAGTCTGCTGGGTATCTACCCCGAGGGAACGCGCTCGCCTGACGGTCGCCTCTACAAGGGCAAGACCGGAATGGCGCGCCTCGCGCTCGAATCGGGTGTCAAGGTGATCCCGGTTGCGATGGTCGGTACCGACAAGATGAATCCGATCGGCTCACGGATGTGGCGCCCCGCCAAGGTCACCGTGATTGTCGGCGAACCCATCGATTTCTCCCGCTTCGAAGGCATGGGCGGAAACCGCTTCGTCGAGCGCGCTGTGACCGACGAGGTGATGTACAAGCTGATGAAACTCTCCGGCCAGGAGTACGTGGACATCTACGCGGCGAGCCTGAAAAACCAGGCGCCCACGAAACCCGAAGTTGCCGTCGACGTTCCGTCGGAAAACGGTGAGTCGGTTGTTGATCTCGTGACCTCGGCGGAGTCGAAGGAAGCCTCGAAGACCGACAAGGATTCGGTCCGGGACGCACAGGCCAGCTAGAGATTTCCCACATCTGCCGCACGCGCATTGGCTCCAGGGCCTACGCGTGCGGCATAGTTTTCGGACGTGCGCTACTTCTACGACTGTGAATTCATCGAAGACGGTCGAACCATCGATCTCGTGTCCATCGGCGTTGTCTGCGAGGACGGCCGGGAGTACTACGCGGTCTCGACGGAGTTCGATCCCGCCCGCGCCGGTAGTTGGGTGCGCAAGAACGTGCTTCCGAAGTTGCCGCAGCCGTCGTCGCCGCTGTGGAAATCACGCGAGAAGATCCGCGACGACATACTGAAATTCTTCGTTCCGCGGCCGATGGTCGTTCCGGAACTTTGGGCGTGGGTCGCCGCCTACGACCACGTCGCGCTGTGCCAACTGTGGGGCGATATGACCGAACTACCGCAGTCGATGCCGCGCTACACCCGCGAACTGCGACAGTTCTGGGAAGACAACGGCAGTCCTGCCCTCCCGTCAGCGCCTGCCGACGCACACGACGCACTTGCCGACGCCAGGCACAACCTCGTGAAGTTCGACGCGATTTCGGCAGCACGTTCACTTCGCTGACCCAGGTTTCGGTGCGCGAGAAGTGTCCCGATTGGGCTGCGATCGAGAGCCTGTGTGACGCGCCGACGGGCGAGCGAATATCCTGTAGAGGTGAACTGGACTGTCGACGTGCCGATCGACCGCTTACCCGAACTCCCGCCGCTGCCTGCCGGACTGCGTAAGCAGCTCGACGAGGCGCTCGCGAAGCCCGCTGCTCAGCAGCCCTCGTGGCCCGCTGACCAGGCCGCCGCCATGCGGACTGTGCTCGAGAGCGTGCCTCCCATCACGGTGGCCAGCGAAGTCGAGGCGCTGCAAGAGCGTCTCGCGCAGGTCGCGCGTGGCGAGGCATTCCTGCTCCAGGGCGGTGACTGCGCCGAGACCTTCGCGGACAACACCGAGCCGCACATCAAGGGAAACATCCGCACGTTGCTGCAGATGGCCGTCGTGCTCACCTACGGTTCCTCGATGCCGGTCGTCAAGGTCGCTCGCATCGCCGGCCAGTACGCCAAGCCGCGTTCCGCCGACATCGACTCGCTGGGTCTGAAGTCCTACCGCGGCGACATGATCAACTCGCTCGTCGCCGACGAGGCAGTCCGCGCGCACGATCCTTCACGTCTGGTGCGTGCATACGCCAACGCCAGCGCCGCGATGAACCTGGTTCGCGCACTCACCGGCGCCGGCATGGCCGACCTGCACAAGGTGCACGACTGGAACCGTGAGTTCGTCGCAGCGTCTCCCGCCGGCGCACGCTACGAGCAACTCGCTGCCGAGATCGACCGCGGCTTGCAGTTCATGAACGCGTGTGGCGTCACCGATCCGAGCCTGCACCAGGCACAGATCTTCGCCAGCCACGAGGCTCTGGTTCTAGACTACGAGCGCGCGATGCTGCGTCTCGACAACGACAGCGATCACCCCAAGCTCTACGACCTGTCGGCTCACTTCCTCTGGATCGGTGACCGCACCCGTCAGCTCGACGGCGCGCACATCGCCTTCGCCGAATTGGTGTCCAACCCGATCGGTCTCAAGATCGGTCCGAGCACGACGCCGGAAATGGCGGTGGAATACGTCGAGCGCCTCGACCCCACCAACAAGCCGGGTCGACTGACCTTGATCTCGCGCATGGGTAACGGCAAGGTCCGCGACCTGCTGCCCGCGATCATCGAGAAGGTCCAGGCCACCGGCCACCAGGTCATCTGGCAGTGCGATCCGATGCACGGCAACACGCACGAAGCCTCCACCGGATACAAGACGCGCCACTTCGACCGCATCGTCGACGAGGTTCAGGGCTTCTTCGAGGTCCACAACGGTCTCGGCACGCATCCGGGTGGCATCCACGTCGAGCTGACCGGCGAGAATGTCACCGAGTGCCTCGGCGGCGCACAGGATATCTCCGACCTCGATCTCGGCGGTCGCTACGAGACGGCGTGCGATCCGCGACTGAACACGCAGCAGTCGTTGGAGCTCGCCTTCCTCGTGGCGGAGATGCTGCGAGGCTGACACCTCGCCCGTACTGATTCGCCGGTAAACGCCCTCACCCGCTCGCGCAGGTGGGGGCGTTCGCTATTTCGTGAATCGCGTGACAAATCGGCGCTGCCACGGCATTTCGACGGCGCGAGGTGAGTAGTGTGCGCGAACGTACGCGGTGGCGTCCTGACTCGGCACGCCGTCCACGACGGCGAGAGCGGCCAAAGCTGTTCCGGTGCGGCCGTATCCACCACCGCACGCGATCTCGACTCGTTCGGTTTCCGAACGCACCCACGCTTCCTGCAGAGCGCTGCGCAGCGCAGCCGGATCGCTCGGCAACCAGAAATCCCGCCAGCGGACCCACACCGAATCCCACTCGGTAGCGGGAGGTTCCTTACCGGTCAGGTAGACGCCGAAGGTGGGGAGAGGTCCGGAAGGAAGTGGATTGCGGAGTCCTCGACCCCGGATCGATCGTCCCGTCGGCAGGTCGAGTATCCCTAAGCTCTCGGGTTCCCATGTGACCATGAATTCAGACTAGGCCGAAGCGAACTGTCAGGGAATTGCGACGACGCTGATGTCGGTGCCCTTGGCAACGAGGTCGTTCTTGACGCTCTGGCTGATGATGACCGAGCTGTCGTTCTGAGTGAGCTGACGCACGGTGATCTCGAGGCCGAGGCGGCCGAGTTCTTCGCGTGCGGAGGAGACGGAGCGGCCGATCAGCGAGGGAACCTTGACGGAGTCGGAGATCAGGAGAACAACGGAGGTGCCGGCGTTGACGGAGGATCCGACAGCGGGATCGGTGCCGATCACGTTGCCGCCCTCGACGGCGTCGTCGAACGTTGTTCTGGTGGTGCTGACGGAGATGCCAACCTTGTCGAGGGCGGCGCGTGCCGCGTTCTCGGACATGCCCTTCACATCGGGAATGTCGACTGGCGGTGACCCTTTGGACGTGATGACCTTGACCGAGGAGCCCACGGCAACTTCGGTTCCCGGTGCCGGGTCGAGGGCTGCCACGCCGCCGATCGGGATCTTGGAACTGAAGGTGTCCCCGCCGTCGACCGCCACGAGGGTGCGGTCGGAGAGTTGTGCGCCCAACGCCGTGACGTCGCCGCCGGCCGGAATGGGCGGGACCGTCGGACGCCCGAGCGAAGTCAGGAGCGCGACGGTCGAGCCTTTGGTGACCCTGGATCCGGAGGCCGGATCTGTCCCGATCACCGTGTCGATGGGTTGGGCATCGGAGTACTGACCCTGGACGTCGGGAGTGAGCCCGGCGTCCTGCAGGGCGGTGACCGCAGTGTCCTTGGTCAGCCCGTCGATCGAAGGAACGGCTGTGTAGCGGCCCGAGCCCATCCACCATCCGCCGAAGCCCAATGCAAGCGCGAGGACCGCGATGACGAGCAGCCAGATCAGGGTGGCTCGCCGCGATTTGCGTCGTGCCTCGACAAAATGAGCATGCGGATCGTGGGGCCCCAGTTGGTCGTCGCCGAAGTCGGAACCGTCGTCGAAATCCGAGTCGCCGTCGACCGTCGCCGGACGAGCAGTTTGAGCGGTGACCGCGCGAGTGTGCTGGATGCCGCCGGGGGGAGGGGAGCCCGTGCCGAGCGCCGTCGTGGCTGCGGCAGCAGGGGCAACGCCGGATGCCAACACCGTCGTGGCAGCAGAGTTCGGGCGCGCAGCAGAGTTCGGGCGCGCATCCGCGGGGGGCGCCGGCGCCGGTTGTGGCCGAGCCGGGGCAACCTGTGCGCTTTGGTGCTGGGCGCTTCGGCGCGGCGCCGGAACGCGGTACGACGGAAGCTCCAGTTGTTCGCTCACGCTGCGAAGTGCAGCTGCCATCTCACCGGCGTCGGCGAAACGATGTGCCGGCTCGCGATGAGTGGCTTCGGCAACCAGGCGATCGAACTGCGCCGGTACACCGGGGATGCGGGAACCGGGGCGCGGGACATCGTCGTGGATGCGTTGGTAAGCGATGGAGAGCGACGTATCACCGGTGAAAGGGGTTGTACCGGTGAGAAGTTCGAACATCAACACGCCGGTGGAGTAGACGTCGCTTCGAGTGTCGGCAATTCCGGACGTCACCTGTTCCGGCGACAGATAGGCCGCGGTGCCGAGGATCACGCTGTTGGATGTGGTGGTTGCTGCCGCGGCCGCACGCACCAATCCGAAGTCGGCGATTTTCACTTCACCGGTGTCGGAGATGAGGATGTTCTCCGGTTTGACGTCACGGTGAACCAGTCCCGCTCGGTGCGCGACCGCCAGCGCGTCCAGGACAGGCGCTACGACCGCTGCAACGGCGTGAGGCGGCATCGGTCCGCGCTCACGAAGGAGTTCGCGCAAAGTTCCACCGTCGACGAGTTCCATCACGAGGAACACGTGATTGCGATCGCTGCCCTGGTCGTAGACGGCCACCAGGGCCGGATGCTTGAGCCGGGCCACGGCCCTGGCCTCGAACTCGAAACGAGTCAGGAACGCTGGATCACCGGCGAACTGCGGATCCATCACCTTGATCGCGACAGGTCGATCCAACCGTGTATCGAGGCCTCGATACACGGTCGACATACCGCCGCGCGCGATCGGTGCGTCCACTCGATAGCGGCGCTCGAGCATTTCGCCGATCAACCCTCGACCTCCGTAATGACTGTTCCTCCGTGTTTACGATCTGCGTGTTTACGATCTGTGTGGTGGCTATCGGCAAGTAAGTGGTTGTATGCGGCGCAATGGCCCCCGCCGTACGGGCGCCGATTCACGGTCACCGCGCATTCCCGGTTACTGATACGCCGCATCCCGTCCATCGTAGCCAGCGATACCGACGCGGAAGTCTCGAGAACGTCACAGAGCGTATTGGCCGAACCGGAGCGACGGTTTCGAGCACGCCGCCGGGCGGTACACAGCGGGCACGCCGGACCGGATAAACTTCCCGCGGTGAGCGCGATTCCTTATTGTGATGATGTCCTGGATTCTTCGGTTTCCCTGTTTCAACTGGTGGATGTGGCGAAGAACGTCGGGTTGCCGGTGAGTAAGGTTCACCAGTTGCTTCGCGATCACAAGATCATCGCAGTCAAGCGTCACGGTGTTCTCGGTGTTCCCGAAGTGTTCTTCGGCGAGGACGGCCAGATCGTCAAGTGGCTGCCCGGTCTCCTGGCGGTACTGCACGACGGCGGCTACACCGACATCGAAATCCTTCGCTGGTTGTTCTTGGCCGACGACTCCCTGCCGGGCCGCCCGGTAGACGCGCTGCACGGTCATCTCGCGCGTGAGGTCATCCGCCGCGCGCAGGCGATGGCTTTCTAACTTGCCGGCTTTCTGACAACTCACCCACTGCGCATTCAACCGCGCCGGATTTTCGCCGCGTACGTAGCCGACCGGACGAGACCGGGCGCCGCGACTCGAAGTCGCGTGCGTCCGGGAACGGATACTCGTCGATGCAGGATCCGGAAGTCGGCGCGCTCGACCTGATCGAGAATTGCTCCGTACAACACGAAAGCTGTGTGAATCGACGGCTGGACTCGCCGGTCGAGCATCGGGATTCCGGATTCGGCAGACCGATACCGTCCTCGCGTCACGGCAATGAAGTGTGCCAGTGCACGCTTGACGCGAACGTCCACCGTGCCGGTTCTGCGCCCGTGCTCGAGCATCTCGATGTCGACGCCGAATGCGGCGAACTCGCTTGCCGGTAGATACAGGCGTCCGCGGTCGAGGTCTTCGCCGACGTCGCGGATGAAGTTGGTCAGCTGAAACGCCTCACCGAGATTCGACGCGGGCACCACTGCTTCCTGCTGCGGAACGCTCACTCCGAGGATCGGGAGCATCTGCAAACCGATGACGACGGCCGAGCCGTACATGTACTCGCCCAGTTCGTCCATGGTGTTGTAGACGGGTCGAAACTTCGCCGTGTCGGGGGCGTCCATCCGCATGGACTCGAAGAAGGCTTCGAAATATGTACGAGGAATGTCGAACGTCTTCACGGCGTCGGCGAAGGCCGGCAGTACCCGGTTCAGGTCCGCGGGAACCGTCGCCGGGAGGTCACGGATTCCGGTGGCGTGCAGTGCCGTGAACGTCGCACGTTCGACGTCGGCGAGGACAGTGCCGCGTTCATGTGGACCCGACGGCTCGTCCACGATGTCGTCGACGACGCGAGCAAATGCGTAGAGGGCATGAACTGCGCGGCGTCGTGGCTCGGGTAGCAACCGGGCGGCCAGAAAGTACGTGCGGCCGTGTTCCTTCGTCACGCCCTCGCAGAATCCGTAGGACGCGGACAGTGCGTTCATGACAAGTGGATCGCGCGGATCAAGGCGCCGGGGTCGCCGAGGCTGGTGTAGAGACTTCGGCCGGTTTTTCATGACGGCGACCACGAAGTCGGAGTGGGTCTTCCGTCTGCAAGGACATCGCCGCGATCACGGCGGCGAAGACGGCCAGAGCCACATGCGGGAAGGTGTACAGGCCGATGGATCCGTCCGGCTGGAACACGAGCATCAGCCAGGTGGACAGGCCGGTGAGTACAGCGAGGGTGGTCGGCGACATTGCAAAACCGGCCGCTACTGCCAGCGGCCAGGAGTAGTACCAGGGGAGTGCGGCGGGGGAGAGAATGACGATGGCGACCATCACGATCACGATGCCCATGACGGCGTCGCGCTCGGTCTTGCGGTAGCGCCACCACACGACGGCGATGATCGCGATCAACACAACTGCCGAGATGGTCCGGGAGACTTCGAGGATGTCGTTGAAATGGTCGCCGGCGAACCAGGAGGTGGCCATGGTTCCGATGTGCGCCACGATCGTGGGCAGCGAGAGCCAGTTGATGATCTTTGCCGAGCCGGAGAGCGCTGTTGTCCAGCCGAGGCCGACGCCGGCAATCAGTGAGGTGGATCCCAGTACTGCCACGAACACCGCGAAACCGGCACCGGCCGTCTTGACGAACGACCGGATCGGTGACGCCGGTTCGCGGCCGGCGGCCGCGGCATCCTCCCGCTCGTGGATCATCCAGATCCAGACGATGAACGGGAGCGCAACGCCCGCGGTTGCCTTGATCGCGACGGCGAGTGCAATCAACCCTATTCCGAACAGATGCTTGCGTTCGAGAGCGAGCGCGATGCCTGCGGCCATGAGGCCGACCATGAGCATTTCGTTGTGAACGCCGCCGATCAGGTGGATCAGGACGAGGGGATTGAGTACTGCGAGCCACAGAGCGATCGAGGTGTTTCCGCCGAGCTTCGTCGCGAGATGGGGGACGGCCCACATCATCAGGGCGAGTCCGGGGAGCATCGTGATCCGCAACAGCATCGTGCCCGCGATGACGTTCTCACCGGTCAGACGAACAATGGCGTCGGCGAGGAGAAGGTGAACCGGCCCGTACGGAGTAGTAGTCGTCGTCCACACGTTGGAGACGTTGTCGAGCAGGATGCCCGGATTGACGACGGGGCCGACGGCGTACGGGTCGAAGCCGTTGCGCAACAAAGCGCCTTGTGCCAGGTAGGAGTAGGCGTCACGGCTGAACATGGGAACCGCGAACAGCAGCGGAAACGTCCAGACCGGGACGACGTAGCGCAGACCGCGCAGCGAGACGTCACCGCGCAGAGTCGAGCGGCCCAGTCGAACCCAGGCGCCGATCATGCAGAGAACACCGATCCACACGATGGCCGCCGACAGGATCGATCCGTGTCCGAAACGTAGCCAGGACAGATGCATCGACTCGAGCAGTGGATCCTGGCGCCGGACGCTACCGGCGCCGAATCCACCGAAAGTGATCATGACTGCGCCGAAGAAACCGAGCAGTGCACTGTGACCTTCGGGAGTCCGAAGGAAATTGGCGGCCCTTAGGTGCCACGGTATTTCAGTGGCTGCGGCAGAGGACGTCATCGGTGCAGGTTCCTCCCCCGAGGAGATCGGTGTCGATCGGCGCGTGCAGCGCCCGAGTCGGTGAATCGTGGATGAATGGTCGGTTACGAGGGGCTAGTTTAGTTGCTCGCACGAGTGCCCACCGCGCTGGCTCGCTCGCGTGTACCGGTAATACGTTCGGCGGCGAGCCGACCGGACAGCAGAACGGTCGGTACTCCTACCCCCGGAACGGTTCCCGACCCGGCGAGAACGACGTTGTCGAAGCCGCGGGCGAGGTTCTTGCGTCGGAACGGCCCCGTCTGGGTGAAGGTGTGTGCCGCCGCGAACGGACTACCGGCGGCCATGCCCTTCTCGAGCCAGGTCTGCGGGGTGTCGACGTGATCGATCTCGAACGACTCGACCAGTCCCGTGTAACCGCGTTCCTGCAGCGTGAGGAGGATTTCGCGAACGTAGGGCATGCCGAGAGTCGACCAGTCGAGCGGCGCACTGTCCAGATTCGGGCACGGCGCGAGGACTGACAACGGTTCACGGATCCGGCCGTCTCGCGAGAAGGCCAAGCCCGGATCGGTCTGTGCCGGTCGGGTGACGAGCAGTGACGGATCACTCATCAGTTGCCCGCGGCCGCGGCGTGCCGTGATCTCGGCGAAGGTACGCTTCCACGCCTCGCCGAAGTCGATCATGTGGTGTCGCTGCGCGGGCCATCCGTCGGCGACCGCAGAGGAAACAGTGCCATGAATCACGACCGCGGACGGCGATGTACGCACCCGGCGCGGGCGGAATCGGGTATGTGGGCGCAAGAGCGAGTCCGTGACGGCCATGTCGGGAGTGAGGACAGCGGCGTCACAGTGGAAGCGCTCACCGTCGCGTGTGTGAACGGCTTGCACGCGCCGATCGCTCACTTCGAGGCGTTCGACAGTGCGGCCGAGATGCAGAATTCCACCGGCCTCGGTGAAGGCGTCGGCCATGGACTCGGCGATCGTGCGCATCCCGCCCTCGGGGAAGTAGACGCCGAGCGAGGTATCCATGTGCGCGATCGCCCCGTACACCGCGAGGGCTCGAGACGGAGCAACGCCGGCATACAGCGCTTGGAAGGTGAAGATCCGCCGAAGGCGAGGGTCGCGGATCTTGCGATCCACCTGCCCACCCAGTTTCCCGAATCCTCCCAGCGCGACGAGTCGGCTCAGATCCTTGACCGCGGCACGCGAATTGACCAGTCCGAGGGGAGAATCGAAGTCGGCGTCCATGAAGCGATCGAATTCGGCGTCGAAGATTCGGTTCAGCCATCGGCGCAGCACGCGATATCGCTGCGCTTCTTCCGGCCCGCAGACGCGGGCTACTTCGGCAGCCATGTCTTCGGGATCGGCGTGAACATCGAGAGCGGTGCCGTCCGCGAATCGCGCGTGGTACGTCGGATCGAGCTTGTGCACAACGAATTTGGGGTTCGTCGAGTCGGGGTCGGCGCCGACGGCGGCAAGGGCGTTTTCGACGAGTTCGGGCATCGTCAGCACGGTGGCGCCGTTGTCGATGCTGTAGTCACTGCCTTCGTAGATGCCGACTCGTCCACCGACCGAACTGTTGCTCTCGAGAATCGTGACTTCGCGCCCGGCGCCCCGCAGATACAACCCTGCAGACAGTCCGGCGAGTCCGGCGCCGACGATCACGACCCGATCGGTCGGCGAGCTGACAGTTCGAGTGCGGTGCACGTCTGCCACGGTCAGTAGCTTCGCTTCGTGGCCGCGACCGCCATGTCGGTGAGACGAGCCTTGGCCTGCGCCGTTGCTGTGCTTGCACCGAGAGCGTTCGACGCTGCCTCGACGAGAGTGTCGATCTGCGTCTCGACGTCGGTGACGGCGCCGAGATCGGTCATCACCTCGCGCAGGGTGTCCACTTCGTTGGCGGTCAGGTCGGTGCCGATTCCGTTGCGAAGTAGTTCGGCCGCCGCCGGGTCCGCGGCGTCGGCGCGGGCGAGTGCCATCGCGAACAGCACAGTGCGCTTGCCTGCAATGAGATCGTCGCCCGAGGGTTTGCCCGTGACGGACGGGTCTCCGAACACTCCGAGTAGGTCGTCGCGAAGTTGGAACGCGATGCCGATGTCGGTTCCGAACGTGCGGTAAGCGTCGATCAGCTCGGCGTCTGCACCGAACAGTGCGGCGCCGAGGTGCAGTGGGCGTTCGATCGTGTACGCGGCGGTTTTGTAGCGGTTGACCCGCATGGCCGCCTCGACGGTTTCGTCACCGCGGGCTTCGTTGCTGATGTCGAGGAACTGGCCACCGAGCACCTCGGTGCGCATTGCCGACCAGACCGGGCTGACCCTTGCGGCCGCCTCGGGGCTGATCCCGGATTCTCGGATCATGTCGTCCGCCCAGGCCAACGCCAGGTCGCCGAGCAGAATGGCGACGGCCTCGCCGAAGTGCGCGGAGTCGCCGCTCCACTTCTCGCCGCGGTGCTGGTCCTCGAATTCGACGTGAACGGTCGGGAAGCCGCGCCTGGTCGTTGATGCGTCGATGATGTCGTCGTGGACGAGCGCGCAGGCCTGAACCAGTTCGAGGGCCGCGCACGCACGAATCACCGCGTCCGCGTCGCTCCCGTTCGGGTCGCCTCCGGCGCCGAGCCAACCCGTCCAGGCGAACGACGGCCGGACCCGCTTTCCCCCACGCAGGACAAAGGCCTCGAGGGTATCGACGGCCTTCTCGTATCCACCGCCGATGTTCGAGACGAGTTCGCGGCGTGAAGCGAAGAAGTCGCGGAGCGCTCCTTCGAACATGCCTGGCAGTTCGAGTGAGGTCGGATGCGGTGCGGTGTTGGTCGAACTCTGTCCAACGCGCGCGGTTCCTGCGGACAGGGTGGCCTCCAAGATCGGTATGTTCTCGCGCCGGAGGGTTACACGGAAGCGAGCTTGGAGCCCAGCTTAGTGGGGGTTGGAATCAACGGCGGGTCGGGCCGTGAACTGCGTGATCCTGACATTCGGGATGCGCAGTCCTGGGCGATGAGCTTGTTTGCGGCTGGAAAACATATGCTTGACCGGTGACATTCGATCCAGTCAGGGGCCGCTCCAGCGAGGGGTGGGCCACCCGAACACCGTCGATCGTCGATCGGATCGCTTCCTCGACAGGTAGCCGCATTCCGTTCTCGGTCGAGTTTTCGCCGCCGCGCGACGCCGACGCCGAAGCTCGTCTGTGGCGTGCGGTGCGTACCTTCGAGCGGCTCGGACCGGCATTCGTCTCGATGACGTACGGCGCAGGCGGGTCGACGCGCGATCGAACAGTGCGCGTCACCGGTGAACTGGCCGAAGAGACGACCCTGCTGCCGGTTGCTCACCTGACTGCGGTGTCGCACAGCACCGAAGAACTTCGTGCCATGGTCGGTGCCTACGCCGATCGTGGGATCAGCAACATCCTCGTGTTGCGCGGCGATCCGCCCGGCGATCCGCTCGGCGAATGGAAGAAGCATCCCGAGGGCGTCGAGTACGCCGAGGAACTCGTGCGGATGGTCCGTGATCTGGGCGACTTCCACGTGGGTGTGGCGTCGTTCCCCGAGGGTCACTACCGCGCTCCGGACTTGGCATACGACACGAAGTACCTGGTGTCGAAACTGCGTGCCGGTGCGGAGTACTCGATCACGCAGATGTTCTTCGACGTGGAGGACTACCTGCGTCTTCGTGACCGGGTGAGTGCGTATGACGCAGAACAGGGCGCCAAGCCGATCATCCCGGAGATCATGCCGGTAACCTCGCTGCGTTCGGTGAGGCGCATGCTCGAACTGTCGGGCTCGTCTCTGCCTCCCGCCCTCGAACGTCGATTCGACGCCGCGGCTGGAAGCGGTCAGGAAGAGAACCGTGCAGCGGTCCGTGAACTCGGTATCGATCTGGCCACCGAGATGGGTGAGCGGTTGATCGCCGAAGGCGCTCCGTGCCTGCACTTCATCACGTTGAACTTCGCGCGTGCCACCAGCGAGGTCCTCGATCGCCTCGGTCTCACCCCCGACACCTCGGTCGGGACAGCGCAAGCCGTCTGATCTTCGGTTGCCTCGCTCGACAACGATCGAGTGGGCAACCGCCAGACGCTACTTCGTGGTGTTTCTCGGGTTCTTGGTGTCAGCTTGCTTCGTGACGGGTGACTTCGTAACAGGCGTCTTCATGGCCGGTGCTTTCGCGGCGGGCGCGCGCTTGATCGGTGCTCGATTGCGCGCCATCCAGGCCATCGCACCGACGATAATCGCGACACCGAGCGCCAGCCCGGCCATGATTCCTGCCCACCCGGCGAAGCTTCGGGTGCTGGGGTCCGCGTAGTTGACCTCGGCGCGCATCGTGGACACCTCGCCGGCGGGCAAGGTCCACGACACCCGGGAATCGCCGTCTCGTGTTCCGTTGGTCGTGCCGACCCGTGCCGGGAAGGCGATGCTGACCTGGACGTCGGCGCCCTGAGTTGGAACCGTCTTCAGGTCTGCCTTGCCGTCGAGTGTGACGGTGTCCCCGGATCGCTTGAGGGTGATCTGGAACGACCCGGACCCCTCGGCGTACATGGAGCCCAGTTGGGCGACGTCACCGAAGGACAGATCGCTGAAGAACGCCTGGCTGCCGACGTATCCGTCCTTCTTGTACTCCTGAACCCGTATCTTGTCCTCCAGTGACGAAGGTGGGGTCAGCTGCGGACCCTTGTCCGCCTCGTTCGCCGGAATAGCAGCAGCTACCACCTGTCCGGTCACACGATCGTTCGCGGACACTCCCATCGACACCTGCACGCGGATGCACCCGGCAAGCAAGGGAACAAGCATCAGGGCGAGCGCGGCAACCGTCAGGAAACGTTTCCGACTGGTCGGCTTGGCGGCGGGATCGGTGGACTGTTGCACAGTGGTCATCGTGCCAGCCGTGGCGTAGCCAGTCATCGAGGCGGGGGCGTGTCGGCGGATGAAGTTCGGCGGGTGACCTTCACGACCTGCTCGAACGACGCATCCAACGACCAGTCGCACCCCGGCGGCTGTCCGACAGTGCGATTCGAGCGGCACTGCGACCACTGGCTCCGGACACCCCACCACCGGGATGCGTCGACGCACCGGTCAGATACAACCCGTCTGCTCCCGGAACGCGATGCCCGGACAGTTCCGGAAGCGGTCGCCACAACATCATCTGATCGAGTGACATCTCGACGTGCATGACATTTCCGCCGATCATCCCCAATTCCGACTCGATGTCGCGGGGAGTCTGAATGAAGCGGTCGAGGACGGAATCAGCGAATCCGGGCGCGACGGCCTCCATCTCGCCGACGATCCGGTCGGCCTCCGCCTCCGCGACCGACGCCCAATCACGATGTCCGCTGAGGCGATACGGTTGCCACTGCGACCACAGCGTCACCTGATGTCGGCCGGCCGGGGAGATCGTGGGATCGATTCCGCTGAAACTCATTCCGAGAACCGCAGGGCGAGGAGGAAGTTCCCCAGCCAGTGCTGCGCCGTGTGCAGTGCGCAAGTGGGCGCGATCGGAAACGAGCAATTGCAATCCCGACGTGCTTTCCTGCGTCGTGGCGTCGCCGCGGTAGGACGGAAGCGCCGATGTTGCCAGTCGCAGTACCGCACCGATACCGGGGCCTACCCTGATACGGCGACGCCATCGTTCGAGCGTCTCGCCGTCGAAGCCGCCGCGGCCCAGGAGTTCGAGCGTGGTGAGGATGTGGCACCCGGCAATTACCTTGCGAGCGTGAATCTCTCGACCGTTCTCGGTCGTGGCGGTCCAGTGATTCGAGTTAGGGCGGATCGACGCCACACCGTCACCGAGTGAGATTGCGGCGCCGTCGACAGCCATGCGGGAGGCCAACGCAGCGCTCAGCGCGCCGCTCCCGCCGACTGCCCGCCCGGGAGGCAAGACGTGCATGAGGGCCGCGAAGCCGACCATCGGAGCGGTTCCCGGTTCCGACATCGGAGGCCCGGACTGGGCGCCGAACCACGCCAATGCAGCCTTGAGTGCCTCGCTGTCGAAATACTCGTCCAGCAGTGCGTCGCCGGGCGCGAGGAACTGCCGCGAGAGTTCGCTGTTGCCGCGTGCGGTGGCGAGACCTCCGAACGCACCGATCAGGTTCGATCCCGTGGGCGGCGCCGAAAACGCTTTCATGACGTGTCGACTGCGCTCCGACCAGACTGCGACGAACCGTCGATACGAGTCGGCGTCCTTTGTCCCGCAAGCTCGTTCGATGGACCGGCAGGTTGCGTCGAGGTCGCGGTGAAACACGATGCCCGGCCCGTCGGTGCCCGGCGCAGGCGGCGCGAACGCCCACGGGTCACAGTCGATGTAGCGCAGCCCGTGCGCGGCGAGTCCGAGCTCCTCGATGATGCCGCTGTGTCGAATCATGAGGTGCGCCGACGACCCCCGGTCCACCTTGTATCCGGGAAATCGTTCGACGGTCGAGACGGCGCCGCCGAGAACCGTGTCCTTCTCGAGCACCTCGACCGACCAACCCTCGCGTGCGAGGTAGGCGGCCGAAACGAGGGCGTTGTGTCCGGAGCCGACGACGACGGCGTCGAGAAGTGCGCTCACAGCGGCAGTCCGCGGCCGAGGACCGCGAACGGTCGGTTGTCGCCGGCGAAACGAAATCTGCGGAGCACGTCACGAAAGCCGAGGCGACGGTACAGCCGCCAGGCACGGTTGTCCTCGTCGTACACCTCGGGGGTCGACAACAGAACACTGCGTTCGGGTCGCTCGGTGAGAAGGTGGCGCAAGAGCGATTCGCCCAACCGGTGACCTTGTCCGTTCGGATGCACGTGAAGTTCGGTGAGTTCGAAGTAGTCGCTCAGAATCGCGTCGATCTCGCTCTGGGGGCGACCCGAGCGCCGAAGCCCGTGCAGTACCTGCTGATGCCACCACTGGTCCGGGCTCCCGCGATACCCGTAAGCGATCCCCACCAGTGGCAGATTTTCGTGCGACGGTTGCTGGGGAACTGCCAATGCGCCGACGGCTTTCCAGCCGGGCCGGTTCGCATGCTCCTGCCACATCGGTGCGCGATGGAACTCGGTTCCTCGCGGATAGTCCATCGCTGTGACGTACACGGCCAGTGCCTCGTGGAGTCGACTCGCGAATTCTTCGCGGTCGAGGTCGACCGTATGTGGTGTCCAGGCGATCTGCGGGTCGACCGGTCTCACCTCTTCTCTTGACGGCGTGTCGGTGGGTGCAGTTATATTGAATAGGTCGAACAGATGTTCGATGTGGGTGATCCGGAGATGCCCGAAGGGAAGCGGGCATCTCCGGCCCACCTGGTCTTGGATCCTTACGGTGCAGGAGGTGCCCCGATGTCCGAGCGTGTGAAGCCTGAACGTGTGAAATCCGTACGAACTCTTCCTGCCGAGTTGTCGAGTCCGTCGGAGGCCGCAATCTCTCGATTGCCTATGTCGGCGCGGCGGTCGTTCGGTGCGACGGCCACCAGCCACAGCAGTGTTCAAGTGGGAAAGTCCGGTGTGGCATGGGGACTGCTTCGGAAGGCGGATGCGCTTCTGGAGGAAGCGATCGGGGCGGGCGATCCTGCCGACCGGTTCCGGTGTGCTTACCTGGCGGCGCTGCGTGGTGCCGGGGCGGTGTTGGCGGCGGCTCCCGCCGGTGCCGGCTCGAAGCGTAAGCGAACCGGAAACGCGTGGGTCCTGATGGACGCCGCAGCGCCCGCGTTCGGTGCGTGGTCGAAGTTCTTCGCGGGGTGGTCCGCTACGCGTGCGGCCGTGGAAACCGGTGTGTCGATCGTGATCACAGACTCCGATTCCGACGCATTTTTTGCCGAGGTCGGTCGTTTTCTCACAGCCGTCGAAGATTTCATCGGTCAGGACACGTCCGCGCATTTGCAAGCGTCGTGAACAAATGGTCCGTCCCGGCAGTCATTTCCGGGGAAATTCCTGGTCTGCGCGGGCAAATGGAGCCGAATCGGGGCCCTTCGGCACGAATACGTACGCTTGTGGCGGAACTCGTACCCGGAGTTGGTGGTCCGAGACCTAAACTGCTCGTATTATGAAAACAGGTAATCGTCCAAGTTGATTACCCGCCGCCTCACACCGTGAGGTGGTTGCCAAACTTCCAGTGCCGGGGGAGGTACCGTGCCACTCTCCGAGCACGAGCAGCGCATGCTCGATCAGATCGAGAGCGCTCTCTATGCCGAAGACCCCAAGTTCGCCTCCAATGTGAGGGGCGGCCGTATGCGGGCGCCGTCGAGTAGACGGCGATTCCAAGCAGCGGCTCTATTCGTGCTGGGTCTGGTCCTGCTGATCGCGGGGGTTGCCCTCCCGCTCAAGCCGGGCGGTTTTCCGATCATCAGCCTGTTCGGTTTCTTGTTCATGTTCGGCGCAGGGGTTTTGTTCCTCTGGGGTGGTGGACGTAAGTCCGCAGCATCTGCCGACCCCGCTTCCGAAGGCGGCAATCATCCGTCCGGTCCGCCGGGTAGGGGTACCCCCGGTGGTTCCGGACGGGGACGCGGCCGGAAGTCCGGCGGTGGATTCTCGTCGCGGATGGAAGATCGATTCAAACGCAGGTTCGAGCAGGACTAGCTCTCCTGCCCTCCTTCGGGGCGTACTTCGAGAGTGATGCAGTTCGGACATGTCGCCCTTTACAGGGCACGAACGACCACACGCGTTGGTGTGGGTGTTGTCGTGCGCGCTGGCGGGGTTACCGGCGAATCAGTGACGCGCGAGCGAATCACTCGCCACCCTGGCTACCCGTAGACGTGCCCAGGGGCTTCCTCCACTTCGCTCCACCCGGTCCTCCACTTTCCTCCACCCTGGCCGAACTGCCACGCTCGACCAGACCTCGTCCAGCTCACGTCTATTCGAAAACCGTGCTTGTACTGCGATTTTGTCCGGGGGAGCGACAAATCGTGGCGTGAAGGCTCGATATGACGGTGGTGTGGGCCGGGACACGGTTGCAAATTTCCCCCACGTCTCCCCACCTGCGCTGACCTGCTATTTATCAGCAAATGATGCTGAATAGGGACCATGTGCTCCTTGTTTGTGGGGGAAAGTGGGGTACTGTGGGTTCGGGCGGAGAGCTGAAGCACGATCCGCTCGATAGGGAGGGTTTCAGCGCAAGCTCGCAGGAGGTGTCGAGTGTTCCTCGGTACCTTCACGCCGAAGCTCGACGACAAAGGTCGGCTCACGTTGCCGGCAAAGTTCCGAGACGAACTGGCAGGAGGATTGATGATCACCAAGAGTCAAGATCACAGCCTCGCCATCTACCCCCGGGACGAGTTCGTCAAGCTCGCTCGAAAGGCAGCGGCAGCTCCACGCAATGATCCGGCAGCTCGGGCGTATGTACGTGCCCTGGCCGCCGGCACAGATGAACAGCACGCCGATGCCCAGGGGCGAATCACCCTCTCGGCTGATCATCGGCGTTACGCAAACCTGTCGAAAGAATGCGTAGTGACCGGCTCCGTCGATTACCTCGAGATCTGGGATCTAGCAGCCTGGGAGAGGTATCTCGGAGACAACGAAGAGGACTATTCGCAGGCAACAGGCGAATCTCTCAGCGAGATCGTCTAGGCGAAGAGCCCCCGGCGAATGCCGCGAGGCCTCTGCCCGGAAAGACCCTGACGCACTTCCCCAGCGCCAGGTTCTCCTTCGGGCAGGGACCTCGAAGCATTCGCCTTCTCGAACAGTCATCGCCTTCTCGGAAAGTCAGCAACTTTTCGAAAAGTCATCGGAAATCATGAAAGTAGGAGCCGGAGCAATCATGGTGGATCACGAGGTGAACGAACCCTCGGATGCCGATGGCTTCGCACACGTCCCTGTACTTCTACATCGCGCCGACGATCTTCTCGGCCCTGCAATCACAGCTGTCGGTGACGGTGGTGCGGGCGCCTACATGATCGATGCGACGTTGGGGCTCGGCGGCCACTCCGAATTCTTCCTCGGCAAGTACCCGGGCCTTCATCTCATCGGTCTCGACCGTGACACCAATGCACTCCGCATCGCTTCCGAGCGTCTGGCGCCCTTCGCAGACCGAACCACGTTCGTGCACACCACGTATGACGGGATCGAAGACGCGCTCGAACAGGCCGGTCTGCCGTCAACGGAGTCGGTTCACGCGATCCTCTTCGATCTGGGTGTGTCGTCGATGCAACTGGACGAAGCCGACAGAGGTTTTGCGTACTCGATCGACGCCCCTCTCGACATGCGAATGGATCAGACGGTCGGGCTGACCGCGGCCGAGGTTCTCAACACCTACAGTCACGGCGACCTTGCTCGCATTCTGAGCACGTACGGCGAGGAGAGATTCGCCGGAAAGATTGCGTCCGAGGTCCTTCGGCAGCGTGAGCGTGAACCTTTCACCACCAGTGCAGCTCTGGTCGAGTTGCTCTACCGGACAATCCCGGCAGCCACGCGACGTACCGGTGGACACCCGGCCAAGCGCACCTTCCAAGCGCTGCGGATCGAAGTCAATGCCGAGTTGGACTCGCTTCGTGCAGCGGTGCCTGCCGGGCTCGACGCACTGGCAGTCGGTGGACGAGTGGTGTTCATGTCCTACCAGTCGCTCGAGGATCGAGTTGTGAAGGCGGAGTTGGTTCCCCGCTCCAAGTCCACCAGTCCTGAAGGTCTGCCGGTCGAGTTGCCGGGAATGGGACCGGAATTCCGCATTCTCACCCGTGGCGCAGAACGCGCGTCCGAGCAGGAAATCGAAGAGAACCCACGATCAGCTCCGGTGCGTTTGCGTGCCGCAGAACGCATTTCCAGGAGGCGAGCATGAGTGGTCAGGGCAAATCCGGTGCAGCGCAACGCGCATACGAGAAGCGCACCGCACGGGCGGCTGGTCGGACCGGAACTGCCGCTGCTGCCGGCCCGTCGATCTCCCCTCGGGCGATGCTCAAGGGACGAGTACCGTTCGTGGCCTCCGTCATCGGACTGCTGTCGATCGGTCTTGCGGTGACTTTGCTGCTGACCACTCGCGCTGCCGAGGATTCGTACCAACTCAGTGATGCGCGTGCCTACAACCAGTCTTTGGTTGAGCAGAAAGCAGCGCTCGAACGTGACTTCCAGTCGCGTAACTCGGCTCCGGAGTTGGCAAATCAGGCCAGCGCTCTCGGCATGGTTCCGGCCAAGGATCCTGCACGCCTGGTGGTGCATCCGGATGGTTCGGTCGAGGTCGTCGGAACGCCGACTCCCGCGACTGCCGGAGCTATGCCACCGCTTGATGCGCCCACGTCGGTCCCCGCACCGACCTCGACGCCACCGCGCACCACGCCGCCGGTAGTCCCAGGAGCCACGCCGAGCGTTCCGAATAACACGCGAAACCTCGCGCAGAGTGAACAATTGGTTCCTGTGATCCCCACAACGACAGCACCCGCCACCACGACGGCGGTGCCTGCTCCGCCTGAGGAACGTCGGTGAGTCAGAACTCCCGTAACAACCCCGGTCGGCGTCCGCGCCGCTCGGCTACCGCCTCCTTCCCGTTTCGCCAGCGAGTCGGTCGTATCACCATGTGTGGTGCGCTCGCCGTTGCGGCATTGCAGCTCTTGTGGATTCAGGGCATCGACGCGCCGAGTCTGGCCGCGGAGTCCGCTAATCAACGAACCACGACGCAGGTTGATCCCGCCGTACGCGGCTCGATTACCGACCGCAACGGAAATCCTCTCGCGTTCACCATGGAAGCCAAGGCGCTGACCTTCCAGCCGGTGCGGGTACGCAAGGAACTCGAGGAAGCACGCGCCAAGAGCATCGAGCAGGGCGCCGAGGGCGCCAAGCAGGCGCCGGAAGTGAGCGATCGCCTCGCTGAGATCGCAGCCGGAATCCACGCCAAGCTCGGCGATACCGTTCCGGAAAAAGATCTGCTTCAGAAAATGAACAGCAACGAGACCTTCACGTATCTCGCGCGCAGCGTGGATCCGGCCGTTGCCGCCGAGATCTCGGACAAGTTCCGGGAGGTCGGGCTCGAGCGACAGGACATCCGCGAGTACCCCGGTGGCTCTCTGGCCGCGAATCTCGTCGGCGCGACCGGTTGGGACGGGCACGGGTTGCTCGGCCTCGAAGATTCGATGGACTCCACACTCGCCGGAACCGATGGATCCGAGACCTACGACCGCGGTTCGGACGGGGCAGTGATCCCCGGTAGCTGGCGTGACAAGCAACCGGCCGTCAACGGTTCGGGCGTCGAACTGACCATCGATTCGGATCTCCAGTTCTACGTTCAGCAGCAGGTTCAGATTGCCAAGGACAAGTCGGGCGCAAAGAACGCTTCGGTTGTGGTCATGGACTCCAAGACGGGGCAGGTGTTGGCCATGTCCAACGACAGCACCTTCAACCCCGCGATCGGCATCGACAAGAACGCGCCGACAGTCGAAATGGGCAATCCGTCGGTCAGCACACCGTTCGAACCTGGATCGGTGAACAAGATCGTCACCGCTGCAGCGGCCATCGAGGACGGTAAGACAACTCCGGACGAAGTTCTGCAGGTCCCGGGCAGCATCACGATGGCCGGCGCCACAGTCAAGGATGCGTGGGATCACGGTGTGGCTCCGTACACCTCTACAGGCGTGTTCGGAAAGTCCTCGAACGTCGGCACCTTGATGCTCGCTCAGCGAGTAGGCGAGGATCGCTACGCAGACATGCTGAACAGGTTCGGCCTCGGACAACGCACCGACGTCGGACTTCCCGGCGAGAGCGCGGGCAGCGTTCCGAGTCGCGACCAGTGGTCCGGCGGAACCTTCGCGAACTTGCCGATCGGTCAGGGTCTGTCGATGACAACCTTGCAGATGACGGGGATGTATCAGGCTATTGCCAACGACGGTGTGCGAATTCCTCCGCGGATCGTGAAGTCGACTGTCGATTCTTCCGGCGCTCGAACCGAGACGCCGCAACCCGAGGGCGTCGAGGTGGTCAGCGCCCAGACAGCCTCGACGGTTCGGGACATGTTCCGATCGGTCACTCAGGAAGACACCGGCAACCAACGAGGAACCGGTGTTGCCGCGGGCGTCGAGGGATACCAGGTCAGTGGAAAGACCGGGACCGCGCAGCAGGTGGATCCCGCGTGCAAGTGCTACTCCAACTCCAACTACTGGATCACCTTCGCGGGAATCGCGCCCGCGGACAACCCTCGATTCGTGATCGGAATCATGCTCGACGCCCCGGTTCGCGGCGTGGACGGCGGGGGCGGTCAATCGGCAGCGCCGTTGTTTCACAACATCGCCTCGTGGATGTTGCAGCGTGACAGTGTTCCGATGTCGCCGGACCCCGGTCGCAAGTTGGTGTTGCAGGCGGACTGATTGCGGGGTGTGGGGTTCGACACGGTCTTCGGGTTAATCCCGGACACGGTAATCTCAAACGCCGCAGTAATCTCATTCATTGCAGTGCGCCGAACCTTGCTGGCGCTGCGATCGCCATAGAACAACGACAGACCAACGACCGCCGTAGACCAACGACAATTCCCAGGAGTCGAGTGACAGTGCCGAATCGTTTGCAATCGTCGAACTCGGACGGCGCTCCCGGGACGCGTCCGACACAACCGGTTGCTACCGCGGTCACGGCGCTGTCCGAACTGTCCGGGGCTCGCCTCGAATGGGTCGGACAACCGGGATCACAGTCACCGGAGGTGGTCGTCAAGGGCGTCGACCTGCGTGCGCAGGGAATCGTGACCGATGACCTCTTCGCTGCTCTGCCCGGTGCCAGGACGCACGGCGCTCAGTTCGCCGTCGACGCTCTGGGGCGCGGTGCGACCGCGATCTTGACCGACGAGGCCGGCCTGGAATTGATAGAGGCCGCTGACAAGGCGCCCGACCGTCCCGTTCCGGTTCTGGTTCATCCGAATCCGCGGGACGTGCTCGGCGAGATCTCAGCGGAAATCTACGGCCGACCTTCAGAGAAGATGCAGGTCGTCGGCATCACCGGCACGTCCGGCAAGACCACGACGTCGTACCTGCTCGAAGCAGCGATTGCCGGAGCCGGCCGCAAGCCCGGCCTGGTGGGCACCATCGAGACTCGCATCGACGGCCGCCGGGTCCCCAGCGCGCTGACCACGCCGGAAGCTCCGCAACTGCATGCTCTGTTCGCCGTGATGGCGGAGCAGGGGATCGACACCGTCGTCATGGAGGTGTCCAGTCACGCGCTCGCCCTCGGACGCGTCGACGGCATCCGCTTCGACATCGGCGCTTTCACCAATCTTTCGCAGGACCACCTCGATTTCCATCGGGACTTCGAGGAGTACTTCCAGGCCAAGGCTCGGTTGTTCGATCCAGACTCGACGGTGCGAGCCGAGCATGCCGTCGTCTGCGTCGACGACGTATGGGGTCGACGGATGGCCGAGTTGGCCGCGACCGACGAGAGCGATGCAGTGACCACGGTCTCGACCTCGACGGCCGAGGCCGAATGGAAGGTCGGTGCGGTCGAGGTTGCCGAGGACGGCTCACAGACTTTCGAGTTGGTCGGGCCCGACGGACAATCATGGCCGGTCTCGCTTCGCCTCCCCGGGCGATACAACGTGGCCAACGCTGCGCTGGCGTTGACCGTCAGTTTTGCTGCCGGCCTCGACCCGGACGCCGCTGTTCGGGCGCTCGGCACTGTGGATGTCCCCGGACGAGTTCAGCGGATCGACCGTGGACAGAGCTTTCTCGCTGTGGTCGACTACGCGCACAAGCCGGCAGCGCTCGAAGCCGTGATCGCCACGCTGCGCAACCAGGTTCCCGGCCGAGTTGCGGTGGTGGTCGGCGCGGGCGGAGATCGCGACGCCGGCAAACGGGCTCTCATGGGTGAAGCGGGTGCGCGAGGTGCAGACCTGCTGATCGTCACCGACGACAACCCCCGTACCGAGGATCCGGCGAAGATTCGTGCTTCGGTGATGCAGGGCGCCATGGACGTGCCCGAATCGGAACGCGGCGAGGTTCGTGAAGTGGGGGACCGGGCCACCGCGATCGAGCAAGCGGTCCGGTGGTCACAGCCAGGAGATGTCGTCCTGGTGGCAGGCAAAGGCCACGAAATAGGTCAAGAAATCGACGGGGTCAAGCACCCGTTCGACGACCGCGAGGTGTTGGGCGAAATGATCGGCCGATTCGCGATCAACACAGCACATGGAGGCAAGTAATGATCCCGATGACGCTCTCTCGGATCGCCGAGATCGTCGGAGGAACCCTGCACGACGTCGACGATTCGTCGACGCAGGTGACTGGAACCGTCGAATTCGATTCGCGCAAGGTCGGTCCAGGTGGGCTTTTCCTCGCACTACCCGGCGCACGTGTCGACGGCCATGATCACGCGGAAGCTGCGGTGGCGGCAGGCGCCGTCGCGGTACTCGCGGCGCGGCCGGTCGGAGTGCCGGCGATCGTCGTTCCTTCGGTGCCGAACGACGGTCCCAGTGCGGTGATGCTGCTCGAACACGACACCGACGGATCCGGGGCCGCAGTCCTGCACGCCCTCGGTCTTCTGGCCCGAGCAGTTGTCGACGAACTGGCAACTGACGGAACAGCAACTGATGGTGGGCTGACGCTGGTCGGTGTCACCGGTTCTGCGGGCAAGACCTCGACCAAGGATCTGATTGCAGCGCTGCTGCGCGAGCGCGGTGAGGTGGTTGCGCCGCCCGGATCGTTCAACAACGAACTGGGTTTGCCGTGGACGGTCCTCCGCGCGGACGCGAAGACTCGCTTCCTGGTCCTCGAGATGTCGGCACGCGGGGTCGGCCACGTCGGCGAGCTGACCGAGATTGCGCCGCCGAAGATCGGCGTCGTTCTCAACGTGGGTACCGCTCACCTCGGTGAATTCGGTTCGCGTGAAGCGATCGCTGTCGCCAAAGGTGAACTGGTGGAAGCACTCCCGTCGGCAGCCGACGGTGGCGTCGCGGTCCTCAACGCCGACGACCGCATGGTCGCCGCAATGGCGAGCCGGACCAAAGCCCGGATCGTATTCGTCGGCCAGTCGGAAGACTGCGACGTTCGGGCGACCGACGTGGTCGTCGACGATCAGGCCCGGGCTTCCTTCACACTGAACTGTTCGCAGGGTTCGGCACGTATTCGTCTGGCCGTGCACGGCGAACATCACGTGAGCAATGCTCTTGCCGCTGCGGCTGTCGCACTCGAGAACGGCCTCGCGGTTGAAGACATCGCGCGTGTCCTCGAGGGCACGAAGGCAGCGTCCGCGAGGCGAATGGAAGTCACCGAGCGCGCCGACGGCGTCACCGTTGTCAACGACAGTTACAACGCCAATCCCGATTCCATGCGCGCCGCCCTCAAGGCGTTGGTGTCCATGGCACGATCGGATCGGCACTTCGGGCGTCGAAGCTGGGCTGTGCTCGGCGAGATGGGTGAACTCGGGCCGGAGTCGGTGGTCGAGCACGACGCGATCGGTCGCCTTGCCGTCAGGCTCGACGTCAGCAAGTTGATCGTCGTCGGAACGGGCCGCACCTCGCGTGCGATGCATCAAGGAGCGGTGATGGAGGGGTCGTGGGGTGACGAGTCCGTCGTCGTGCCCGACGCAGCTGCGGCAATTGCCATCCTCGAAGCAGAACTCGAACCCGGCGATCTCGTACTGGTGAAGGCGTCCAAGTCGGTTGAACTGTGGACGGTCGCCGAAGCGATTCTGGCCGCAACGTCCGGCGGCGACGGCGCGAACACCGGTAGCGAGAACATCACTGGTGACGAGAACACTGACGGCGAGAACAGCGGGGATTCGCAGTGATCCAGATTCTTCTCGCCGCAGGCATCGCACTCGCGGTCTCCATCATGCTCACGCCGATCCTGATCAAGGCGTTCTCGAAACAAGGTTTCGGGCAGGAGATCCGAACCGAAGGTCCGGCCAGTCACCAGGCCAAGCGCGGCACCCCCACCATGGGCGGCGTCGCGATCCTGACCGGAATCTGGGCCGGCTATCTCGGCTCGCACCTCATCGGTCTCGGCATGGACAACGCGGAGGGGCCATCGGCGTCCGGGCTCCTCGTTCTGGGTCTGACCACAGCTCTCGGCGGAGTCGGTTTCCTCGACGACTTCATCAAGATCCGCAAGCAGCGCAATCTCGGACTGAACAAGACAGCGAAGCTGGTCGGACAGTTCGTCGCAGCAATTGCCTTCGGTATCTTGGCCCTTCAGTTCCGCGGTGACGACGGGCTGACTCCGGGCAGTGTTCATCTGTCGTACGTTCGTGACATCGCCACCGTCTCACTCGGTTCCGTGGTCTTCATCGCGTTCTGCTACCTACTGGTCAGCGCCTGGTCCAATGCCGTCAACCTGACCGACGGCCTGGACGGTCTGGCCGCCGGGGCGATGAGTTTCGTTCTCGGCGCCTACGTCATCATCACGTTCTGGCAGTTCCGCTACTCGTGTGAGACCAACCCGGGCAAGGGTTGCTACGACGTCCGCGATCCACTCGATCTTGCGGTGCTCTGCGCGGCCGGCGCCGGCGCGTGCATCGGTTTCCTGTGGTGGAACGCCGCACCTGCCAAGATCTTCATGGGCGACACCGGTTCTCTTGCCCTCGGCGGCATGCTCGCGGGGTTGTCGATCACCACCAGCACGGAACTGCTGATGGTTGTCATCGGCGCACTGTTCGTCGCGGAGGCCGCGTCGGTGGTGATCCAGGTAGCGGTGTTCCGGTCCAGCCGACGGCGGGTGTTCCGAATGGCACCGTTCCATCACCACTTCGAACTCGCCGGGTGGGCTGAAACCACGGTGATCATCAGATTCTGGTTGCTGGCGGCTATCGCGTCGGCAATCGGATTGGCACTCTTCTACAGCGAATACCTCGCAGCGCTCGGAGGCTGAAAACCATGACCAGCTCAGCGGATTCCGAGAACGATCTGTCCTGGCTCCGCGGTACGCGAGTGCTGGTCGCCGGTGGGCGGGTGTCCGGTCAAGCCACCATCGAGCCTCTTGTCGCACTCGGCGCCGTCGTGACGGTTGCCGATTCGACTCTGGACTTCGCGGAGCGCTGCGCCGAACTCGGCGCGGACATGGTGACCACCACCTCGATCGAGGATGCCCCGGATTCGATCACCGACTACGGGCTCGTTGTCACCAGTCCCGGCTTTCGTCCGGATGCACCGATCCTGGCAGCCGCCGCCGGTCACGGGATTCCCATTTGGGGAGACGTCGAGTTCTCCTGGCGCGTCGACCACAGCGGGCACTTCGGCTCGCCGCGCAAGTGGCTCGTCGTGACGGGGACCAACGGAAAGACCACGACGACGTCGATGCTGGCCTCGATTCTTGACGCCGCCGGAGTTGTCGGCCGCGCCTGCGGGAACATCGGGCTGCCGATTCTCGACGCGCTCGCCGAGACGTCGCCGCGCGTGGAGTACCTCGCTGTCGAACTGTCCTCGTTCCAACTGCACTGGGCGCCTTCGGTACGTCCGGATGCCGGCGTGGTCCTCAACGTCGCCGAGGATCACCTCGACTGGCACGGCGGAATGAGTGCGTACGCCGAGGCCAAGTCGCGGGCATTGAGTGGAAAGGTCGCGGTGGTCGGCCTCGATGACGCAATCGCGTCCGAGCTGGGAACTCGCGCCACTGCAGACAAAGTCACCGGGTTCAGATTGGGTGAACCGGGCGAAGGAGAACTCGGTGTCGACGGGGGATACCTCGTCGACAATGCGTTCGGCGATCACGTCCGCTTGGCCGAAGCGGCGTCCATAGATCCGGCCGGTCCGGCCGGCGTCATGGACGCGCTGGCCGCTGCCGCCTTGGCACGGGCACTCGGATTCGACGCAGGCGTCGTCGAGCGTGGACTGGCCGCACACAAGGTCGGCCCACACCGCGGGGCGCTGGTCGGCCGTGTCGGGTCCGTTGTGTACATCGACGATTCCAAGGCCACCAATCCGCACGCGGCCAGACCGTCGATACTCGCGCACGATCGCGTCGTCTGGGTTGCAGGCGGTCTACTCAAGGGAGCAAGCGTCGACCAGTTGGTGAGCGAAGTCGGCCCGAGACTCTCCGGCGCTGTCCTTCTCGGCCGTGACGCTGGTGTGATCGAGGACGCGCTCGCGCGACACGCGCCCGATGTTCCCGTGGTGCACGTGATGTCGGGGGACGATGCAGTGGTGAGCGAAAACAGCAGCAACTCGACTCTCACCATCCGGCTGCCGTCGGGTGCCGACGCGGATGCCGTCATGGCCGCAGTGGTAGTCGAAGCTGCCGACTTGGCATCCCCGGGTGACGCCGTCGTACTCGCGCCGGCCGCCGCGTCCTTGGACATGTTTGTCAGTTACGGGCATCGCGGTGACAGCTTCGCCGCCGCAGTAGCCGCGCTGCCCGATCCGTATACAGATTCGCCTGGCGAAGCCGGGAACCTGCGATGACCAAGGGTCCCAAGACCCGAATCGGTGCCTGGTTGGCGCGGCCGTTGGCGTCGTTCCACCTGGTGGTGACGATTGCCACGATGTTGACTGTCTTGGGGCTCGTGATGGTTCTGTCGGCGTCGAGCGTCGAGCAGTACGTGTCCGGCGGCTCGGCATATTCGTTGTTCACCCAGCAGTTGATCTTCGCGATTCTCGGGGCGGTGCTCTTCTACGTCGCGCTGCGGATTCCGGCGAGAGTGCTCCGGCAGTATTCGTTTCCGCTGTTCGTCGTCGTGCTGATCATGCTGGTACTCGTCCTGATTCCGGGAATCGGCACCGAAGCGCAGGGCGCGCGTCGCTGGTTCAACGTCGGCGGATTCTCGGTGCAGCCCTCGGAAATCATGAAGGTCGCGTTGGCGATCTGGGGCGCCCATCTGTTGGCCTCGAGGCGAGCGGACGACCGATCCGTGAAGTCGATCCTGATTCCGCTCGTGCCCGCCGCGATGCTGGTCTTCGCGCTGGTCGTCGCGCAGCCGAACCTCAGTACGACCATCGCATTGGGAATCATCGTCGGGGCCCTGCTGTGGTTCGGTGGGCTGCCACTGAAGCTCTTCGGCTCGATCGCGGTGACGGGCGTTGTCGTGGCAGGCGTGCTGGCCATGACGGCCGGTTATCGTTCCGATCGAGTTCAGGCCTTCTTCAACAAGAGCGATGACCTGCAGGGCAACAACTACCAGGCCAAGCAGGCTCTGTATTCCCTCGCCGACGGAGGCTTGCTCGGACGCGGACTCGGGCAGAGCGTCGCCAAATGGAACTACCTGCCGAACGCTCACAACGACTTCATCTTCGCGATCATCGGCGAAGAGCTGGGATTTGTCGGCTGTGCGGTCGTGATCGGGTTGTTCGCCGTATTCGTCTACACGGGATTGCGCATCGCAGCCCGCAGCATCGATCCGTTCTGGCGGCTCCTGTCCGCCACCGCAACTACCTGGATCGTCGGCCAGGCAATGATCAACATCGGCTACGTCATCGGACTGCTGCCGGTGACCGGACTCCAGTTGCCCTTGGTCTCCGCCGGTGGTTCGTCCTTGGCGATCACGTTGTTCATGTTCGGTGTCATCGCCAATGCTGCTCGCCACGAGCCCGAAGCGGTTGCCGCTCTGAATTCCGGGCAGGACGGCAAGATCTCGAAGTTGCTCAGACTCCCCAAGCCGGTGCTGTACCACCCACCGTCAGGGGGTCGGCCGATCCGTCGACCGAAGCCCACGCGGCAGATCGAACCGGCTCGCGGACGCGACGGCCGGCGTGCGATCGAGACGGGTGATCGACGCAAGCGGGCAGATCAAGGCGCTCGTACTTCCGCGGATTCCACCCGAGGTGCGGCCGCTGGGTCACGGAAGCGCACCGTGGGAGGGCAGAATGGTCAGCGTCGGCAGGCGCCGACACGTAGGGCACAAGATCCACGAGAAGTTCGAGAGCGAGGAATTCGTAGGTGAGCGGCAACAAATCGGCTCTGTCGGTAGTGGTGGCAGGGGGAGGCACGGCTGGTCACATCGAACCCGCTCTTGCGGTCGCGGACGCGGTCAAGGCCGCTGCGCCCGACACCAGGATCACGGCACTCGGAACTGCGCGTGGTCTCGAAACCACCTTGGTGCCTGCCCGCGGCTACACGCTCGAGCTCATTCCGCCGGTTCCGCTTCCTCGTAAGCCCACGATGGATCTCGTCAAACTTCCGACACGCATCCTCGCGTCGGTGCGCAAGACCCGCGAGGTACTCGATTCCGTCGACGCCGACGTGATAGTCGGCTTCGGTGGCTACGTTGCGCTTCCGGCGTACCTTGCCGCCCGTGGTGGTGTTCTTCGGCGCCGACGCAAGATTCCGATCGTCATCCACGAAGCAAACGCCAGTGCCGGAATCGCGAACAAGATCGGTGCTCGCCTGGCGACGCGCGTGCTTGCCGCCGTTCCGGGGTCGGGTGTGAAGAACCGCGGCGATCAGGACGCCGAGATCGTCGGCATTCCGGTCCGGGCGTCGATCGCCAATTTCGATCGAGCGGGACTTCGCTCGCAAGCGCGCGAGTACTTCGGACTGCCGCAGGACGGTCCCGTTCTACTCGTCTTCGGCGGATCGCAGGGCGCGAAGTCGCTCAACGACGCGGTCTCCGGCGCTGCCCAGGAACTCGCGAAAGCGGGGATCTCGGTGCTGCACGCACACGGACCCAAGAACTCCCTCGAGGTCACGCAGTACTCGGAGACGGCACCGTACGTGGCTGTTCCTTATCTTTCGCGGATGGATCTCGCGTATGCGGCAGCCGACGCGACCATCTGTCGTTCTGGTGCGATGACGGTCGCCGAGGTCTCGGCGGTCGGGCTTCCGGCCGTTTACGTTCCGCTGCCGCACGGCAACGGTGAGCAGGAGCTCAACGCGAAACCCGTTGTCGCAGCAGGCGGCGCGATCATCGTCTCCGACAACGACCTCACGCCGACGTTTGTCGCCGGTACCGTCGTCCCGATGCTCAGTGACAGCGCGCGCCTCGAAAAGATGAGCAGTGGCGCTGCCAACGTCGGACACCGTACGGCGGCAACCGAGATCGCACGGATCGTGCTCGACATCGCGGCAAAGGAAAACGCCGTCCAGGAAAACGCAAGGGGAAACCGATGACCGCGCTGCCCGCCCACCTCGAGCGAGTACACATGGTCGGAATCGGCGGTGCCGGCATGTCCGGCATCGCGCGAATCCTGCTTTCCCGCGGAGGCCTCGTCTCGGGTTCGGACGCGAAGGAGAGCCGTGGAGTCCTGGCGCTTCGTGCACGCGGGGCGCAGGTCCGGATCGGTCATGACGCCGATGCTCTCGACCTGCTACCAGGCGGACCGACCGTCGTCGTCACGACTCACGCGGCCATCCCGAAGGACAACCCGGAACTCGTCGAGGCCGCTCGCCGCGGAATCCCGGTGATCCTTCGGCCGGCCGTCCTTGCATCACTGATGCAGGGCAATCGCACCTTCCTGGTTTCGGGTACACACGGCAAGACGTCGACGACCTCGATGCTCGTGGTCGCCCTGCAGCACTGTGGTTTCGACCCCTCGTTTGCCGTTGGCGGAGAGCTCAACGAAGCGGGAACGAATGCCCATCACGGCAGCGGTGACGTCTTTGTCGCCGAGGCGGACGAAAGTGACGGGTCGCTCCTGCAGTACGACCCCAACGTCATCGTCGTGACCAACATCGAGGCCGATCACCTCGATTACTTCGGCAGCGTCGAAGCGTATGTGAAGGTGTTCGACGATTTTGTCGACAAGCTACGCCCGGGCGGGCTCCTGATTGTCTGCCTCGACGATCCGGGATCGGCGGATCTCGCGAAGCGAATCGTGGCCTCGGGTCGTTCGGACATCCGGGTGCTCGGTTACGGATCCGCGGATGCGCAGGAAGTGGAGGCGGGCACTGCCTTCGAGCCTGTCGACGGTGTCGAGGTCGGAGTCCGACTGCTGGGCTTCCACGCACACGACGTCGGCGGAGTCCTGCAGTTCCACCTGGCGGGGGAGAGCGCTGCGCGAACCGTGCGGATGGCAGTGCCGGGTCGGCACATGGCGCTCAACGCGCTGGCCGCTCTGCTGGCCGCCCGTGACGCCGGCGCCGAGACGGAGGAAATCGTCGAAGGGCTCGCAGGATTCGGTGGTGTCCACCGCCGGTTCCAGTTCACCGGTCGCGAGCGTGGTGTCCGGGTGTTCGACGACTACGCCCACCATCCGACCGAAGTTCGCGCGGTCCTCGGCGCGGCCGCGGATCTGGTTCGACCGGAAGACGATTCGTCGTCGACCAATTCGGCAGCCGGGCGTGTAATCGTGGTATTCCAACCTCACCTCTATTCGCGCACAGCCGCGTTCGCCGAGGAGTTCGCGCAGGCACTGGACTTGGCCGACGAGGTAGTTGTTCTCGACGTGTACGGCGCTCGCGAAGAGCCGATGCCGGGCGTCAGCGGTGCGCTGGTCGCTCAATCGGTCACCAAACCCGTTCACTATCAACCTGATCTGTCCCAGGCGCCGAAGCAGGTCGCGGCGTTGGCTCACCCCGGCGACATCGTCATCACGATGGGTGCCGGTGATGTGACCATGCTCGGCAAACAGATCCTCGATGCTTTGCGTTCGGCGCCGCATCCCGCGCCGCGATGACACCCGACGCACGAAGTCGGCGCGGGCGTCGAGATCCTCGAGCCAGACAAGCCACCAGTACGCGTCGGCGCAGTACTCGCACCGAATCGCGATACTCGACGCGGTCGACGGAGCCGGCTCCCGAACCCACACCGACTCGTAAGTGGTTCAAGCGACCGCTGATCATGGCACCGCTGGCAATCGTGCTGGTGGTGGGAATTGCGCTGACGGCCTGGTTGTCTCCGGTGCTCTCGGTCCGGGGCACCGAAGTTCTCGGTGCGACGACCGTCAGTGAGGAACAGATCCTTTCACTCCTGGCCGTACCGACCGGTCAGCCGTTGATGCGGGTCGATACCGGCGCAGCCGCCGCACGTGTCGCGACGATTCCGAAGGTCGCCTCGGCCCGGGTGCAGCGGATGTATCCGTCGACCATCCGCGTCACGGTCACCGAGCGGGTACCGGTTGTCTTCGTCGACTCACCCGAGGGCGCACACCTGCTGGACGCGAAGGGCGTCGACATCGAGATGGGCGTCCCACCGCCTGGGGTTCCGCGTCTGGTGACACCGACACCCGGGTGGAACGACGAGCCGACGCTCGCCGCACTCGAGGTGTTGTCGGTGTTGCCGCCGGATCTGAGGTTTCAGGTGGGAGAGGTTGCCGCTCGGTCGATTTCGAGTGTCTCGCTGACCCTGCTCGACGGTCGCGTCGTAAACTGGGGTGGTGTCGAGCACTCGGATCGTAAGGCTGCCGTGACGCTTCCGCTGTTGACCCAGCCGGGGCAGACGTACGACGTGTCCAGTCCCGATCTTCCGACGGTGCGATAGCGCACGGTGCGCTCGTGCGTCAGTGCGTGGCAAATACTTCGGTGTGTCTCGGCGCGCCTAATGGCGGAACGCGACGACGGTGCATAGCGTTTCGTTTCAGATCGAATACTTGACATAACTCTAACCCTGTGGTTGAGGTTTAGAGTTTATCTCGAACAACAGCAGCAGTAAAAACACAGCAGCAGTACAAAGACAGCAGCACTGACAAGCAGCGTGAAACACGACACGGAAGGCGAGAGCCGATGACGCCCCCGCACAACTACCTCGCCGTAATCAAGGTCGTCGGCATCGGCGGCGGCGGCGTGAACGCAGTCAACCGCATGATCGAACAAGGACTCAAGGGAGTCGAGTTCATCGCGGTCAACACGGACGCGCAAGCCCTTCTGATGAGTGACGCCGACGTCAAGCTCGACGTCGGTCGTGAATTGACCCGTGGCCTCGGCGCCGGTGCTGATCCCGAAGTGGGTCGCAAGGCAGCCGAAGATCACAAGGACGAGATCGAAGAGGTCATCAAGGGCGCCGACATGGTGTTCGTGACCGCAGGCGAGGGTGGTGGCACCGGAACCGGTGGTGCCCCTGTCGTGGCAAGCATCGCCCGGAAGCTGGGCGCACTCACCGTCGGTGTCGTGACACGGCCGTTCTCCTTCGAGGGCAAGCGTCGTGGGGGACAGGCGGATACCGGAATTCAGGCGCTCCGCGAGTCCTGCGACACGCTGATCGTCATTCCCAACGATCGCCTGCTTCAGTTGGGTGATGCCGCAGTCAGCCTGATGGACGCGTTCCGCAGCGCCGACGAGGTACTCCTCAACGGGGTCCAGGGCATCACCGACCTCATCACCACCCCGGGTCTGATCAACGTCGACTTCGCGGACGTCAAGGGTGTCATGTCCGGCGCCGGCAGTGCGTTGATGGGCATCGGTTCCTCACGTGGTGAGGGGCGCGCGATCAAGGCGGCGGAATCCGCGATCAATTCGCCTCTCCTCGAAGCATCGATGGAAGGCGCCCGCGGCGTTCTGCTCTCGATCGCCGGTGGCAGCGATCTCGGCCTCTTCGAGATCAACGAGGCGGCGTCGCTGGTGCAGGAAGCTGCCCACATCGACGCCAACATCATCTTCGGAACGGTCATCGACGATTCGCTCGGTGACGAGGTTCGTGTGACGGTCATCGCTGCGGGATTCGACGGTGGAGCTCCGGCTCGTCGTCCCGTGGAGTCGACCGCGCAGGGACGTGGAGCGATCGGCGCGGGGCGTGCAGGTGAGGTCGGCCGGTCACCGGTTGCCGCCGAACCTGCTGGCGAGCAGCCGATTTCCGCAGCGCGCGAGACCATCGGTTCGGGCAGCTTGCCTCCGATCGGTGGCCCACGCCATGCGCCGGTCCAGGAAGACGAGGGCGACGACGACGTCGACGTGCCCGTCTTCATGCGTCGCTGACGTAGGGCTACAAACAGTTTCGAGAACAGGGTGCCCGGAATTTCTGGGTACCCTGTTCTTGACTGGATGTCCGGTCACGTCTGAGCCGGACGACAACTTTCGACGTTTGTGAGCACACTTATCTTGAGTACCGAGAAGTCGACCACCCGCACCCGCATTCGCCGCGTCGTGACCAGCCGAGCCGGTGGTGTTTCCGCGTCGCCGTACGAGTCGTTCAATCTCGGCGATCACGTCGGAGACGATCCGGCAGCCGTCGATGCGAATCGCCGTCGTCTGGCACGCGAAATAGGCGTCGAGCCTGACCATCTCGTGTGGATGGAACAAATCCATTCGCGCAACGTCACTGTCGTGACGGAACCGACCGACGAGGTCGTTCCGGTGACGGATGCTCTCGTCACCACCGTTCCCGGCCTGGCGCTCGCCACTCTCAGCGCAGACTGTGTTCCTGTACTTCTGTCCGACGAGGAGGCCGGTGTCATCGCGGCTGTTCATGCCGGACGGATCGGTGCCCGCATCGGTATCGTCCCGCGCGTCCTCGCGGAGATGGTGCGACAGGGCGCGGACGTCTCGCGTATCGGCGCCTTCCTCGGTCCGGCGGCGAGCGGACGCCAGTACGAGGTTCCCGCCGCGATGCGTGCCGACGTGGAAAAGCACTTGCCGGGCAGCGCAACTCGCACCGAGAAGGGCACACCGGGACTCGATCTGCGTGCGGGACTGCGTAAGCAGTTGCTCGCCGCGGGTGTGTCCGGTGTCGCCGAGGACCCGCGATGCACGATCGAGGACCGCGCGCTGTTCAGTCATCGCCGAGAATCACTGACCGGACGTCAAGCTGCAGTGATCTGGATGGAAGCGCCCGCAGCGCAGGAAACCGTCTAGGCAGAAAATGCGACAGACGGAAATGCGGCTGACAGAAATATCGACGGCACTCGACTCGGTGAGGGCGCGACTGGCCGCCGCGTGCCTTGCCGCCGGTCGCGAAGTTTCCGACGTCGCACTGCTGCCAGTTACCAAGTTCTTTCCGGCGTCCGACGCCCGGATCCTGTACGAACTTGGCTGCCGTGAATTCGGTGAGTCTCGTGAGCAGGAAGCAGTGGAGAAGGTCGCGGATTTCGACGGCGCTGCTCGCAGCGGTGCGATCGACGATCCGGTTCGCTGGCACATGATCGGGCAGTTGCAGCGCAACAAAGCTCGGTCGGTAGCGAAGTGGGCCTACGCAATTCACTCGGTCGACAGTGCGCGGTTGGCTGATGCACTCGATCGGGCGGCGCTCGGCGCTTTGGCCGACGGCGAGCGCAAGGCGCCGCTGCGGGTGCTTATCCAGGTAAGTCTCGACGGAGACCCTGCGCGTGGCGGAGTTCCGACGGGGGAGTTAACCCCTCTTGCCGAGCGGATCGAATCAGCCGAAGGTCTCGAATTCGCGGGACTGATGGCCGTCCCGCCACTTGGATCAAATCCGGACGAGCAGTTCGAAATCCTCCGCAGGGCACATCTTTTGATTCTCGAATCGCATCCACGGGCAACCGAACTCTCCGCCGGTATGACCGGCGATCTGGAGGCTGCAGTGCGCCACGGTTCCACGTGCGTGCGTGTCGGAACCGCACTGCTCGGCTCACGACCAGTAATCTCGAGGTGATCGCTCAGGTGATCGCCCAACCCGTCCACACCGCTGCGACCGGTCGCAGTCGGATTGATTCCGCCGCGCCAAGGAAGGTCGATCAATGAGCAACCTGCATAAGTTCAAGGCTTACTTCGGCATGGTTCCCCTCGATGACTACGAGGACGAATACGTGGAGGAGCCCGATCAGGCTCGCCGCGCACCCCGTCGTAGTCACGACGGCTATGCCGAGCGCGACGACCGCGAGTTCGTCGAACCTGCCTTCTCGAAGGCGAGCTACGCGCCCAGTCGTCGTGACGAAGAGGACGCGGAGTTCGATCGTTACGATTCCCGGCCCCGCGTCGACACCGTTCCCAGTCGCAGTAGCCGCCCGGCGATGGCGCCGCGTCCGGCCAGCCGCGGCAACCTTGCGGTCGACGCGCGCGCCGAGCGACCCGAAGCGCGACGTGCGCCGGTTGTCGACGACGGCGGCCCGCTCGCCAAGATCACGACACTGCGTCCGCAGAGCTACGCAGAGGCCCGCACTATCGGTGAGCGTTTCCGCGACGGCACGCCCGTCATCATGGATCTGGTCGACATGAGCAACGCCGACGCGAAGCGTCTGGTCGATTTCGCGGCCGGCTTGGCGTTCGCATTGCGTGGTTCTTTCGACAAGGTAGCCACCAAAGTGTTTCTTCTCTCACCGGCTGACATCGACGTTTCCGCTGAGGAACGTCGTCGGATCGCCGAGACGGGTTTCTACAGCCAGAAATGATGGTCTCGACCGCAGTCCGGCCCCTGAGCAGGGGTGACGTGAGCACATTCGAACGGCGGCCCGTCTCGGCGGGCGCCGCATTCGGACCCATCGCCGGCCGTTACAAGACGGACTCGATGCGGACCGGTTCCGGAATTGCTGCGGTGTGTCTGTTTTGGACACAACGCAGAAGTCAGGCAGAGTGAGGGTGTGGACGCGCTTCTCTCTGTGATCTATCTGGTGCTGGTTGTCTTCTGGCTGTTGCTGATCGGCAGAGTGATCGTCGAGTTCGTTCGTTCGTTTGCCAGAGATTGGCGACCGACCGGATTGGTCGCAGTCATTCTCGAAACCATTTTTACGATCACCGATCCTCCGGTGAAACTGCTCCGCAGATTGATCCCCCCGATCAACCTCGGTGGAGTTCGCTTGGATCTATCCATCATGGTCTTGCTTTTCATCGTCATCATCCTGATGTCGGTTGTTCGCTGAGCGCAGTCCGAGTGTGTGGTGTGCCAGAATGGAACCCATAACTCATACGGTGGTTCGCCACTACGTAGACTGTGTTGCAACTGAATGCTTGCTAGACCGCCAAATGACGCGTGAAGGGATCCTTCCATGCCGCAACTGACTCCAGCTGACGTGCACAACGTTGCGTTCAGCAAGCCGCCTATCGGCAAGCGTGGCTACAACGAGGACGAGGTCGACGCATTCCTCGACCTCGTCGAACAGGCGCTGTCGCAGCTCATCGAAGAGAATGCGGACCTGCGCCAGCGCGTAGGTGAGCTGGATCAGGAGCTCGCGGCTGCCAAGAAGTCGCCGGCACCTGCTCAGCAGGCAGCACCCGTCGCAGCGCAGCCCAAGCCTGAGCCCGCTCGGGTCGTCGAACCGCCCAA
Source organism: Rhodococcus sp. NPDC059969 (assembly GCF_042738325.1). Lineage (NCBI taxonomy): Bacteria > Bacillati > Actinomycetota > Actinomycetes > Mycobacteriales > Nocardiaceae > Rhodococcus > Rhodococcus sp. NPDC059969. The sequence continues at coordinate 293,145 of NZ_JBHWUF010000007.1, forward strand.
GCCTGCACCCGTTGCAGCTCCGGTTCCCGCCGCCGCTGCCGTTGCAGCGCCGCAGAGTGGCGACACCCACATGCAGGCCGCAAAGGTCCTCGGACTGGCTCAGGAGATGGCGGATCGCCTCACCAACGATGCCAAGACCGAGTCCGAGCAGCTGCTCGGCAGTGCTCGCACCAACTCCGAGCAGCTCATGAGCGAGGCTCGCAGCAAGGCCGACGGCATGATCGCGGATGCGCGCAACAAGTCGGAGGCAATGCTCACCGACGCTCAGACTCGCTCCGAGACCCAGCTTCGCCAGGCTCAGGAGAAGGCAGACGCTCTCAAGGCGGACGCCGAGAAGAAGCACACCGAAATCATGGCGACCATCAACCAGCAGCGTTCGGTCCTCGAAGGCCGTATCGAGCAGCTCAAGACGTTCGAACGTGAGTACCGGGTGCGCCTGAAGTCCTACCTGGAATCGCAGCTCGAAGAGCTCGAACAGCGTGGCTCGGCCGTTCCGGTCGACGGTGGACAGGATTCCTACAGTCCGTCCTTCGCCAAGGGAAACAGCTGACCGAGAGCGCCCCGTCGGCTCAGCTATCGGACCGGACAAAGGTTGATACGTGCTGGTCGTGACGTTGGTTCTCGCGGGAGTTGGCTTCGCGCTCCTGATCGTTGCCCTGACCACAGGGTCGCTGATCTGGGCGTGGGCATGTATCGCGATTTGTGTAGCAGGTGCCGTCCTCCTGCTGGTCAGTGCGCTGACCAGCAGGAAGGCGGTTCCTTCGTTGGATGACCCGGTATCGGGTAGCGGGATGTCGTCGCCTTACGGCCGAGCCGAGAGTTCCTCGGATTCCTCTACCGGTGATGCAGCCGCTGCCAACGATGACAATCCGGGCAATCATGGCGAATCGTCGGGCGGCAAGTCCTAGGCAGTACCGACACGTCCCAGGGCAAGTATTAGACTGTCGATCACGAATACCTGGCTTTGATCCGGCAATCACCGGGGAGCTTTCGGAAGAACGGTTCTCTACGCTTTCACGCGTGCCGAGAACCCAGTAGAACCGAACGGGTGAGCCCGTCACAGCTCGATCGAGTGGCACCTCGAGATCCAAGCGCGGATCTGTGGGGTGCAAACGGGGTGGTACCGCGGTGTCGGCGCACAAGCGCCACGTCGTCCCCGTGCCGAGTCCGACTGGCACGAGGAGATCGCCATGGCGAGTAACGGGTATCCCAAAGTCGACTACGGTGTCCCCGCCGACACCGGAGTCAAGTTCCCCGATCTGGAACAGAAGGTCCTGAAACAGTGGGACGACGACGACACCTTCCGGGCATCGGTTTCCAATCGCGACGGTAGCGAAGAGTTCGTTTTCTACGACGGACCGCCATTCGCCAATGGTTTGCCGCATTACGGCCACCTGCTGACGGGGTACGTCAAGGATCTGGTGCCGCGCTTCCAGACCATGCGTGGACGCAAGGTCGAACGACGCTTCGGCTGGGATTGCCACGGCCTTCCCGCAGAACTCGAAGCGGAGAAGCAGCTCGGTATCAAGGACAAAGCCGAGATCGAAGTCATGGGTCTGGCCAAGTTCAACGAGTACTGCAAGGCCTCGGTGCTCAAGTACACCGACGAGTGGCGCGACTACGTCACCCGCCAGGCACGTTGGGTCGACTTCGACAACGACTACAAGACCCTGGACGTCGACTTCATGGAGTCCGTCATGTGGGCCTTCAAGGAGCTGCACGACAAGGGCCTGATCTATCAGGGCTTCCGCGTGCTGCCCTACAGCTGGTACGAGCAGACTCCGCTGTCCAATCAGGAGACTCGCCTCGACGACGCGTACAAGATGCGTCAGGATCCCGCCGTCACGGTCGACATGCCGCTGTTCGCTCCCGGTTCACCACTCGACGGCGCAAACGCGATCATCTGGACCACGACTCCGTGGACGCTGCCGTCCAACTTGGCCACTGCGGTGCACCCCGAGGTCGACTACGTCCAGGTGCTCGGCGAGGACGGAAAGCGGTACGTACTCGCCGAAGCGCGGTTGGGTCATTACGCTCGCGAGCTGGGGGAGGACCCCGAGGTCGTTTCCCGTCACAAGGGCGCCGAGTTGGTCGGACTGTCGTACACACCGCCGTTCGACTTCTTCCTCGGACATCCGAACGCGCACGTCGTGCTCTCGGCCGACTACGTGACAACCGATTCCGGAACCGGAATCGTCCACCTCGCACCGGCTTTCGGTGAAGAGGATATGGACGTGGCCACAGCCAACGGTATCGAGGTCGTGCAGCCACTCGATCCGGGTGGAAAGTTCACCTCGATGGTTCCGCCGTACGAAGGCCTGATGGTGTTCGACGCCAACCCGGTCATCATCAAGGACCTCAAGGCCGCTGGAAAGCTGCTGCGGCACGAGACGATCGAGCACTCCTACCCGCACAGTTGGCGCAGTGGGCAACCGCTCATCTACATGGCGGTTCCCTCGTGGTTCGTCGCGGTCACCAAGTTCCGCGATCGCATGGTCGAGCTGAACAAGGACATCACGTGGGTGCCCGAGCACATCCGTGACGGCCAGTTCGGCAAGTGGCTCGAAGGTGCACGCGATTGGAACATCAGCCGAAACCGCTACTGGGGCAGCCCGATCCCGGTGTGGGTGTCGGACGATCCGCAGTACCCGCGCACAGACGTGTACGGTTCGCTCGACCAGTTGGAGGCAGACTTCGGTGTGCGTCCGACCGATCTGCATCGCCCGATGATCGACGACCTGGTCCGCCCGAACCCGGACGACCCGACCGGGAAGTCGATGATGCGCCGCGTTCCCGAGGTGCTCGACTGCTGGTTCGAATCCGGTTCGATGCCGTATGCGCAGGTGCATTACCCATTCGAGAACCGTGAATGGTTCGAGGGTCATTTCCCGGGCGATTTCATCGTCGAGTACAACGGGCAGACTCGCGGCTGGTTCTACACGCTGCACGTACTGGCCACCGCCCTCTTCGATCGTCCGGCGTTCAAAACCGTTGCCGCACACGGAATCGTGCTCGGTGACGACGGACTGAAGATGAGCAAGTCCAAGGGCAACTACCCGGACGTGAAGGAGGTGTTCAACCGCGACGGTAGCGACGCGATGCGATGGTTCCTGATGTCCTCGCCGATCCTGCGTGGTGGAAACCTCATCGTGACCGAGCAGGGCATCCGTGAAGGCGTACGTCAGGCTTTGCTCCCGTTGTGGAACGCCTGGAGCTTCCTGCAGTTGTACGCGCCGGAATCCGGTGTGTGGCGTACCGATTCGGAGAACATCCTCGATCAGTACATCCTGGCCAAGCTCGCCACCACCCGCGACGTGATCACCGAGGCACTCGAGGTCAACGACATCGCCGGCGCGTGCGACGAGCTTCGGTTGTTCTGTGACGCGCTCACCAACTGGTATGTGCGACGGTCTCGTTCGCGGTTCTGGGACGAGGATCGCGACGCGATCGACACCCTGCACACCGTGCTCGAAGTCGTGACGCGACTCGCTGCGCCGCTGTTGCCGCTGGTGTCCGAGGTGATCTGGCGCGGACTGACCGGGGAACGCTCGGTTCACCTGGCTGATTGGCCGGAGGAGTCGGAGCTACCCGCGAACCCCGAGTTGGTAGCGGCGATGGACGACGTACGGACCGTGTGCTCGACGGTGCTGAGCCTGCGCAAGGCGCAGAATCTGCGTGTTCGTCTTCCGTTGCCCGAGGTCACGGTTGCGGCGCCCGACGCCGAGCGTCTGCGTCCGTTCCTCGGACTGATCGCCGACGAGGTCAATGTCAAGAAGGTCGATCTGACCGATGACGTCGACGTGCACGGGCGCTTCGAAATAGCGGTGAACGCGCGTGCTGCCGGCCCGCGTCTGGGTAAGTCCGTTCAGACCGTCATCAAGGCGGTCAAGGTGGGCGACTGGACCGAGAACGCGGACGGCGTCGTGGTTGCAGCCGGCATCGAACTGCTGCCCGAGGAGTACACGCAGAAACTGGTTGCGGCCGAGCCGGATTCGACAGCTGCACTGCCGGACGGTGCGGGACTCGTCGTACTCGATTCCGTCGTGACGGAAGAACTCGAAGCCGAGGGCTGGGCGAAGGACCGTATCCGTCAACTGCAGGACGCGCGCCGCGCCGCCGGTTTGGACGTCTCGGACCGGATCAAGGTCGTGCTCGAGGTTCCGCAGGACTGCAAGGAGTGGGCCGAGCGTCATCGGGAATTGATCGCCGGTGAGGTTCTGGCCACCTCGTTCTCGGTGGGCGAAGCGGGAGATGACGCCGTCGATCTCGGCGACGGTATCCGCGCTGCGATCACGAAGGTCTAGTACCGACGCAACTACTCCGGCTCCCCGATGAATATCTACATGTCGGGGTGCCGGAGTAGTTTGCTCTCATGGGTACGAGCAAGGAAACCGTGGCGCGCATTCTCGAGCAGTTGGAACCGCTCGACGTGCGGGCAAGGGCGATGTTCGGCGAATACGGATTGTATTGCGACGAGAAGATCGTGGGCTTGATCTGCGCAGACGTACTGTTCGTCAAACCCACCGAGGTCAGCCCTGAGTTCGGATCAGCCGCTGATCTGGCTCCGCCGTATCCGGGGGCAAAGGATTATTACCGGGTTCCGGAAGAAAAGCTGCAGGACATCGATCATCTGCACGCCTTCATCCAACGGACAGCCGACGTATTACCCCTGCCGAAGAAGAAGACGCCCAAGAAAAAGGCACGGACTTAAATTCGGCGCCCACTTCTGAGAGAACCGTAACTCCCGATGAATCAAGATGACCCCACACGAAGTCGCAGGTGGGTGCTGCATCTCGACATGGACGCGTTTTTCGCTTCCGCCGAGCAGCTGACCCGTCCCACGCTGCGAGGTCGCCCCGTGCTGGTCGGCGGCTTGGGCGGGCGCGGGGTGGTGGCCGGGGCAAGTTACGAAGCGAGAGTTTTCGGTGCGCGATCGGCAATGCCGATGCATCAAGCGCGCCGCATGGTCGGCGGCGGAGCGGTGGTATTGCCGCCACGGATGTCCTTGTATTCGGTTCTGAGCAAGCGAACGTTCGAAGCGTTGCGCCTTCGCATGCCGATCCTCGAGCAACTGTCGGTGGACGAGGCTTTCGGTGAACCGGTGGAGTTGGCCGGTGTCGGCGCCGACGAGGTCCGCGCGTTTTGCGAGGATTTGCGGGCGTTGATCAAAGCCGAGACCGGGTTGGTCGCCTCGATCGGCGCTGGGTCAGGTAAGCAGGTGGCCAAGATTGCGTCGGGACTGGCCAAACCCGACGGGGTCGCAGTGATTCCTCCCGGGATGCAGCACGAGTTGCTCGATCCGCTTCCCGTGCGAAAGCTGTGGGGGATCGGCCCCGTCGCCGAGGAAAAACTCAAGCGTCTCGGCATCGAAACCATCGGTGGGTTTGCCCGCACACCCATAGCGGAGGTGGCGTCGATACTCGGAACCACTGTCGGTCCGGGGTTGCATCGGCTTGCGCAGGGGATCGACGACCGGCCGGTCGCCGAGCGTGCCGAATCAAAGCAGATCAGCGCGGAATCCACGTTCGCCGCCGACATCGTCACGATGGCGCAACTGCGCGCGGCCGTCGAAAGTAGTGGTCGTGCAGCATTTTCCAGGCTGGAGAAGGACGGAAGAGCCGCCCGTACCGTCGTACTGAAGCTCAAGAAGTCCGACATGAGCATCCTGACTCGGTCCGTGACGTTGCCGTTTGCCACCATCGACCGCCAAATCCTTGTCGCCACCGCGCAGAAGCAGGTCATCGACCCGCAGGAGTTGGGGCCGATTCGCCTGGTCGGTGTGGGATTCGCCGGTTTGTCCACGGTTCGCCAAGGATCACTTTTTCCCGAGTTGGATCAGGACGTTCCCGGCTATCCGGTCGAGACTCTCACCGGCGCTCTCGATGAGGCCGAACTCGACGCTCCAGTGGCTGCACGTGTCCCTCAGCGCTACTGGCACCCCGGTTTGGACGTCAAGCATCCAGAATACGGACACGGTTGGGTGCAAGGCGCGGGGCACGGTGTGGTGACGGTTCGCTTCGAAACCCGTTTCAGCGGAACGGGAATCGCCAAAACCTTCGCCGAATCCGATGAGGTGCTCGAGGTGGCAGATGCGGTCGACAGCCTTCTCTGAGGATGTCCTTAGACTTTTTCCGCTTACCGTTGGGTAATGTTGTCGACGATCCTCGAGCAAGCACGTTGTTCGACTGACGCTCGAATGTGAACACCCGAATGGATAGGACTGAGAAGTTGAAGCTTCAGAAGATGACCGTTGCAGCCGTGGCGATCGCAGCAGCCCTGACGATGACCGCTTGTGGCTCGGATGACAAGACCGACTCACCCACCACGACGTCCAAGAGTGCGACGGCCACCACCAGCACCACGGACGTTGCAGCTCCCGAACTTCCGACATCTGCTGAGCTCAACGGCAAGGTCGCCCAGGCGCTCGACGAGACCGTTCCGGCCGCAGACAAGGTCAACCTCGTCCAGGGCGCTGAGCAGGATCCCGAGCTGATCAACCAGGTCGCCGCTGCCGCCAAGGCTGCCGGCGCGCAGGTCGAGATCCTCGACCCGGTCACCGACACAGGCAGCGAGACGGCAGCCGCTTCGCTGAACATCGTTGTCAACGGCCAGCCGCTGCAGCAGGGCCTGCAGGCCTCGTTCGTCTACGAGGACGGCGTCTGGAAGCTCTCGAAGACCACCGCTTGCCAGATCGTCGGCGTTGCAGGTCTGACCTCGCCGGCTTGCGCTGCTTGATCTCTCGGTAGCACCTGAAACACCAGAGCGGCCGTCGACTTCCGAAAGGGAGTCGACGGCCGCTCGTTTGTGCGATGAGCGACGTCAGTGATGGAATCCCTCGGTGACGCGCGGCCGCGGCATCGGGCTGTCCAACTCGTCGAGGAACGCGGTTTCCTCCTCGATGATGCGCAGCAGATTTGCCGCCAGGTCCATGCTCAGCCCGTTACGAACCACGATGCGCTGCACTGTCAGATCCGCGAGATCATCGGGCATGGGATAGGCCGGCACCAACCAGCCCTTGCCGCGGAGTCGGTCCGACAGGTCGTACAGCGTCCAGTTGGACGTGTGCCCCTCGGCGAGGCGCCACGCGAAGACCGGGATGTCGGACCCGTCGTTCCACAGCTCGAAGGCGTCGAGTTTCCCGATCCCTTCGGCGAGGAACTTCGCCACGTCTTGCGAGGACTGCTGGATCGCGCGATAGCCGTCGTGACCGAGACGCAGGAACAAGTAGAACTGCAGGATCACCTGAGCGCCGGGGCGCGAGAAGTTCAGTGCGAAGGTCGGCATGCTGCCGCCGAGGTAGCTCACTTTGAAGACGAGGTCGTCGGGAAGTAGATCCTGCGATCGCCAGACCACCCATCCGAGGCCTGGGTAGACGAGTCCGTACTTGTGCGCCGAGGTGTTGATGGAATGCACGCGCGGTAGTCGGAAATCCCATTCGAGTTCGGGCTGCAGGAACGGTGCGATCATCGCACCGGAAGCGCCGTCGACGTGGATGGGGACGTCGAGGCCGGTTTTCTCCTGGATGGCGTCGAGCGCCTTCGAGATTTCCAGGACAGGCTCGTACATACCGGTGTAGGTGACACCCATGATCGCGACGACACCGATGGTGTTCTCGTCGACGTACTTGTCCAGATCATGACCGTCGAGGGTCCGATGTTCTTCGCTGATGGGTACGTAGCGCGCTTCGACGTCCCAGTAGTTGCAGAACTTCTCCCAACACACCTGTACGGCGGAACTCATGATCAGATTGGGTTTCTCCGTGGACTTACCCGCGGCCTTTCGCGCGTGCTGCCAGCGTCGTTTCATCGCGAGGCCACCCAGCATGCAGGCTTCGGACGAACCGATCGTCGAAGTGCCGATTGCGTCCTTGGGAGAGGGTGAGTGCCAGAGATCGGCAAGGATGCGCCAGCAATAGGTTTCGATCGCGGCGGTTTGCGGATACTCGTCCTTGTCGATCATATTCTTGTCGAACGACTCGGTATACAGCTTGGTTGCGTGGTCGTCCATCCACGTGCTGACAAACGTCGCGAGATTGAGTCGCGCGTTGCCGTCGAGCATCGTTTCGTCGTGGACGATCTGATAGGCGGTCTCGGGAAGCATGCCGTCGGGTTCGAGTGTGTATTTCGACGCAACCGAATCCTCGCCTGGCCTCGAGAAGATCGGATTGACGGCTACGTAATCGGTGTGATCTGACCTTCTGGGTTCCGGCATGAACTCTGGCTCCTCACATCAGTGTGTCGCGTTGGTCTGTTTCGTACCTACTCTCACCGTTCAGTGTGGACGGGCAGTTGTCAAAGGGTCTGTGGTCCCGAATCATTCGCGAGTCGCCCGGACCGGGCAGGGGCCGCTCGCTGCTACGGCGTTTGCGCGCGCAGTCGATCCACAGCAGCCGAGGCCATCGACTGCAGAACGTCGGGTGGGATCGGACTCGGCGCCGTCGCGGACACCTGTGTCAACGTCGTCCCCACGGCTGCGACTATCGCATCGGCCACCAAGGTGAATCCGCCACTCTCCGTGATGATTCGGTAGGCGAAAGATGCGTCACCGACATTCGGCGCCGACGATCCACCGGCGCGATAGGTGATTTTCGTTCCGTCGGCATCTGTTCCTGAATACTCTGTGCACCCGGCCAGAGTCGTCTGCAATTTCTCGAAAGCTGCTGCTGCCGCAGTGCCGTCGGCGTACGAGGCCGAGTCCTGATCGATGCTCGTGAAATCGGGGCCGGTGAACATGTCGGAGAGGTCGGCGACGGATCCGGTGGCCTGGGTGGCTATCGGCGCCAGAACCTGAGCGCACACCGCCGGATCGGTGCTCGACTTGTCCGCCTCCGAACTCTCCGACGCCGGTGCGAGGCCGAGGTCGTCGACCGGATCGGGAACTATGTCGAAGTCCGCGGGTAGTTCGGAGAGGGTGAGCGCTGCGCGTTGCAGGCCGTCACGGTCGAGGGGTGCCCCGCTCAGTGGTGCGGCCGGAGCAACCGTGAACGGCGCCAAGCCGACCTGGGGTGCGGAAACCTGCGTAGTCGTATCGCTGCTCGGGGATTCGTCCGAGCTGCAGCCGGTCACGACGAACAGTGCCGCCGTCGCCGTCAGGCCCAGTGAGAGAAGCGATCGACTGTTCACGATTCCCACCGAATGCTGTTCGAGATGGTCTGCCGGATCACCGAGGAACTGTCCGGATCGCCGTATGCCTGGTCTCCGCCGACGGTCATCTGTCCGTCGATCGGCAAGGGGAGTGCGAGGTCGACGGTGAGGTTTCCGGCGCCGGCCATGACGTACTGATCGATGTTCAGCGTTCCGGCGTCACCGGCCAGGTTCCAGACCGGGCTCTGCGGGGTCTGCGATACGTCCACGGCGAGCGAGAGCCGATTGCCCTCGCGTGCGGTGAGAGTGACGGTGGTTGTCTGGTCGAGCAGGATTTCACTGCTGACTTGCTGGCGAACCACCCAACGCGCGCCGACACCGACGGGAGCGTCGGGAAGTGCAACGGTCCGGTACACCGCTTGGCCGAGCGCCTGCTCGATCGCGGCGCGGGCGGCATTGGCCGAGTTTGCGGACGGCTTCAGCCGTAGGGCGGTGATGGCGCCCGAATCCGTGACGGACAACCCGGCCGCAGATCCGTCCGCTCCGCTCAGTGCTGCCTGCAATGTTGCATCCGGCGAAGTCATCGACGACAGCGTCAGGTCTACGACCGCGGTGGGATCGTCGGCTGTCACGTTTGCCGAGAGCGGAATCGTGATCTCCGGTGACGAGAAATCCTGCGCCGGCTGTTGATCGATCTGCTGACTCACGACGGCCTGGGTGACGAGCGTCGCCGTCTGCGTGGTGCCGACAGGCAAGTTCGTACGCAATACCTCGCGCGGCTCGCTTCCCGCATCGAGTACTTCGACCGTCGCGGCGGTCACCGGAACAGTGACTTCACTCGGCGAGGAGGTCGGAGTGTTCGGGGGTTGATCCGAGTCGCCGCAAGCGGTGAGAACGGTGGTGAGAGCGAGGGCAGCGAGGGCGAACGGAACGCGTCGGCCGGTCGTGGACAGCAGTGGCACGCGCTCCAGGCTAGCCGCAGTTGCAGAGTGCGTGACCCGGTGCGGTGAACATGAGGGATGATGGTTGCGTGAGTACAGACCACCCAGACCGAGATGTCAACGCGGAGGATCAGCCGATTACCGAAATCTCGAAGGCCGACGAGCCCGAAACCGTGAAACCGGAAGCCGCGAAATCGGAAGACGGTGACCTGGCGGTTGCGCCGGTCGCAAAGCCCCGCCGGCTGACCATGCTCATTGCCATCGCCGCTGTCATTCTGCTCTCGGACATTCTCACGAAGGTGTGGGCTGTCGCCGCGGTCAAGCCGGGGCAGCCGATCGAAATCATCGGTGACGTGGTCACATTCACGATGGTGCGCAATCCGGGGGCAGCGTTCTCGATGGCGACGTCGATGACGTGGATCCTCACCCTCGTCGCAATCGGTGTGGTCATCGGTGTGATCAAGATCGGTCGCACGCTCCGGTCACCGTGGTGGGCGCTCGGTCTCGGCCTGGTTCTCGGCGGCGCGCTGGGTAACCTCGTCGACCGATTCTTCCGCTCTCCCGGAATCATGCGCGGACATGTGGTGGACTTCGTCTCGGTCGGCTGGTGGCCGGTGTTCAACATCGCGGATTCCGCGATCGTCTGTGGCGCGATCCTGCTCGTCGTCCTGACACTGTTCGGCTTCGAACCCAACGGTGAACGTCTGCGTGATCACAAGACGGACGACAAGAAGCTCACCGATTCGAAGGCAGCAGCCGAGGGGGAAACCAAGTGAGGGAATCCCGTTCGATGCCAGTGCCCGACGGCCTCGACGCCATGCGCGTCGACGCGGGCTTGGCGCGCCTCCTCGGACTCTCGCGCACCGTGGTCGCGACACTCGCGGAGGAAGGCTCGGTACTCGTCGACGGTGTCGCTGTCGGCAAGTCCGATCGTCTGACCGCTGGGTCATGGCTCGAGGTCGTCTTGCCCGAACCACCGCGGCCCTTGACCATCGAGGCGACGCCGGTCGAGGGGATGGAGATCCTCTACGCCGACGACGACGTCGTGGCAGTCGACAAGCCCGTCGGAGTTGCTGCGCACGCCAGCGTCGGTTGGACAGGACCGACCGTCATCGGTGGACTTGCCGCGGCCGGTTTCCGCATCTCGACGTCCGGTGCCCACGAGCGCCAGGGAATCGTCCACCGTCTGGACGTCGGTACGTCGGGCGTCATGGTGGTTGCCACGTCCGAGCGCGCGTACACGCTGCTCAAGCGGGCATTCAAGCAGCGGACAATCGACAAGCGCTACCACGCTCTCGTGCAGGGACACCCCGACCCGAGCAGCGGAACCATCGACGCCCCGATCGGACGCCACCACGGTAACGACTGGCGGTTCACGGTCACAGCCGACGGCAAGCCCAGCGTCACGCACTACGACACCATCGAGGCGTTCCAGGCCGCGAGTCTGCTGGACGTGCACCTCGAGACCGGTCGTACACACCAGATTCGCGTGCACTTCTCGGCATTGCGCCATCCGTGCTGCGGCGACCTGACGTACGGCGCGGACCCTCGACTTGCCGAAAGGCTCGGCCTCGAGCGCCAGTGGCTGCACGCCGTGTCTCTAGGATTCGCACATCCGGCGGACGGTCGCTGGGTCGAGATCAAGAGCAAGTACCCGAAGGATCTCGAACACGCACTCGAAGTTCTCCGGTCCTCATGACACCGCGCGGGCTTGTTCCCGCGTTGGCCGTCGTCGCAGTGGCGGCGGTGGTCGGTGTGGGGTTCGCGAATCCCGTGCCGGCCCCGCCGATCAGGACGGACACTCTCGGTCCGGACAGCGGGGAAGCTGTGCCGGAGTACCTCGATCGAGCGCGAGATTCTGTTGCGTCGGTCGACGGGCCGGTGTGGGCCTTGGTCTCGTTCACGAAGGCACTCACCGTCGACGAGGTCATCACGACGACCAGCAGCTCTCAGGTTTCGAGTGTTCACGTGTCCGATGTTCGGGTGGCGAGGGTCATGTTTCGAGTACCGATCGAGCGCGTCCAGACGCCGCTCATGTCCGTACCCGTTCCCGACAACGACGAGGCAGTACGCAGATCGCCCGGTGTTGCAGCTACGCGATTGGTCGCGCTCGGCGGCGACACCGATCGACAGCAACAGGTGGCGCTCGCGTCGGCTAAGCAATTGTCCGCCGGATGCGCGTGCGCGGTGGGTGTGCTGGTGCGAGCTACTCCCGAAGGACTCGAAGCGATCGGACGTGAGTCGAATGTCCGTGCAGTGGAGGCGTTGCCGTCCGACGCCTCGCCGTGGTTCGCGGCTGTTCGCCCCTTGCTGCCGGAGTACGTGGACGTCGTTGCTCCCGGCCCCGACGACGGCCCGGTCCCGTGAGCGAGGACAAAAGCGGTAGATCCGGTTCGTCCTCGGGGATCTTCTACGGAGTAGCGGCTTTCCTGTTGTGGGGAACGTTCCCGGCTTTCTTCGGGCTTCTCGACTTCGCAGATCCGGTCGAGATCCTGGCGCACCGAGTGGTGTGGACCCTTCTGTTGATGCTGATCGTGTTGGCCTGCGCCGGCCGCCTCGGATCACTTCGCGGAATCAGTGCGCGCACCTGGCTGCTGGTGACCGCGGCGTCAGCGGCGATCGCGGTGAACTGGGGGACGTACATCTATGCCGTGGTGTCCGGCCGCGTCGTGGAGGCGGCCCTCGGGTACTTCATCAACCCGCTGGTCACCGTTCTGCTCGGCGTCGTGATCTTCCGCGAAAGATTGCGCCGCGCTCAGGTTGCCGCGCTCGTCCTCGCCGCCACGGCAGTAGTCGTGATCACGGTCGACTTCGGCAAACCACCGATCGTCGCATTGGTGCTCGCCGGTTCGTTTGCCACCTACGGGTTGGTCAAGAAGGTCGTTCCGCTCGATCCTCGAACCAGTTTGACCGCCGAGGGAGTTGTTGCCGCACCCTTCGCGGTCGGCTACCTCGTGTTCCTCGGCCTGACCGGGGCCGGCGCCTTCATCAGCAGCGGCGCCGGACACAGCCTGTTGCTGCTCGCGGCCGGCCCGGTCACCGCGCTGCCACTGCTCCTTTTCGGCGTCGCCGCTCAGCGAGTTCCGTTGGCGACGATGGGCATGCTGCAGTACCTCACCCCAGCGCTGCAGATGGCGTGGGGCGTGGCCGTCATGCACGAGGACATGCCGGCGTCACGGTGGATCGGCTTCGTTCTGATCTGGGCCGCGCTGGTGATCTTCACGACAGACACCTTCGTCGCAAGCCGGCGTTCTCGGCGTTCGATGAGGTCGAGCGTCGAACCTGAGGTTCCGGTCACGTGATCCGAGGCGGCACGCTGCGACTCCACGATGGCGGTCGCCGACCGTGTCGGCAGCGCGGCATACACTCGATCTCGCTCCCAGACCTTCAGAGAGGCGCACGTGGCTGACTCGTTCGTACATCTTCACAATCACACCGAGTACTCGATGCTCGACGGTGCGGCCAAGGTCGGCGCCATGTTCGAGGAGGCCGCTCGTCTCGAAATGACCGCCGTCGGCATGACCGACCACGGAAACATGTACGGCGCCAGCCAGTTCTACAACGAAGCCAAGAGCGCCGGCATCAAGCCGATCATCGGCATCGAGGCCTACATCGCGCCGGAATCCCGCTTCAACACCAAGCGAGTTCTGTGGGGAGACCGCAGCCAGAAGTCCGACGACGTCTCCGGTAGCGGCGCGTACACCCACATGACGATGGTGGCCGAGAACGCGACCGGGCTCCGGAACCTCTTCAAGCTGTCCTCGCTCGCGTCCATCGAAGGCCAGCTCGGCAAGTGGCCCCGCATGGACGAGGAGCTCATCGCATCGCACGCCGAGGGCATCATCGCCACCACCGGTTGCCCGTCGGGTGAGATCCAGACGCGTCTTCGTCTCGGTCACGATCGCGAGGCTCTCGAAGCTGCCGCGAAGTGGCAGGAGATCTGGGGACCGGACAACTTCTTCCTCGAACTGATGGACCACGGTCTCTCGATCGAGCGCCGTGTGCGCGAGGGCCTGCTCGACATCGGCAAGCAACTCGGTATCCCGCCGCTTGCCACCAACGACTGCCACTACGTCACCAAGGACGCCGCCGAGAACCACGAGGCGCTGCTCTGCATCCAGACCGGCAAGACGCTCTCGGATCCCACGCGCTTCAAGTTCGACGGCGACGGCTACTACCTCAAGTCCGCTGCCGAGATGCGCGCCATCTGGGACAACGAAGTACCGGGGGCATGCGACAACACCGTTGCCATCGGCGAGCGCGTGCAGTCGTACGAGGACGTCTGGGCGTTCCACGACCGCATGCCGATCTTCCCGGTCCCGGAGGGCCACACGCAGCAGACCTTCCTGCGCGCCGAGGTGATGCGCGGGCTGGACCGCCGGTTCCCGAGCGGACCTCCGCAGGAGTACCTCGCCCGCGCCGACTACGAGATCGGCGTCATCAACGAAATGGGCTTCCCGGCCTACTTCCTCGTGGTCGGCGACCTGATCAACCACGCCAAGGACGTCGGGATCCGCGTCGGACCCGGTCGTGGATCGGCTGCCGGTTCGTTGGTGGCCTACGCGATGGGTATCACCAACATCGACCCCATCCCGTACGGGTTGCTGTTCGAGCGATTCCTCAATCCGGAGCGCGTGTCCATGCCCGATATCGATATCGACTTCGATGATCGCCGTCGCGGCGAGATGGTTCGCTACGCGACGGACAAGTGGGGCAACGACAAGGTCGCCCAGGTCATCACCTTCGGCACCATCAAGACCAAGGCAGCCATCAAGGACTCGGCTCGCGTCCAGTTCGGCAAGCCGGGCTTTGCCATCGCCGATCAGATCACCAAGGCACTCCCGCCGCCCATCATGGCCAAGGACATCTCGGTTTCCGGTATCACCGATCCGAAGCACGAGCGGTACAAGGAGGCCGTCGAGGTTCGGGCGCTCATCGACTCCAGCCCGGACGTCGCGAAGATCTACAAGACAGCGGTGGGTCTGGAAGGGCTGATCCGTAACGCCGGTGTGCACGCCTGCGCGGTCATCATGTCGTCCGAACCGCTCACCGACGCTATCCCGGTGTGGAAGCGCGCCCAGGACGGCGCCATCATCACCGGCTGGGACTACCCCTCGTGTGAAGCCATCGGTCTGCTCAAGATGGACTTCCTCGGCCTGCGAAACCTCACGGTCATCGGTGACACCCTCGAGAACATCAAAGCCAACCGCGGCATCGACCTCGACCTCGACACGTTGCCGATGGACGATGCGGCAACCTACGAACTGCTCGCCCGCGGTGACACTCTCGGCGTGTTCCAGCTCGACGGCGGCGGTATGCGCGAGTTGCTGAAACTGATGCAGCCCACCGGATTCGGCGACATCGTGGCCGCATTGGCGCTGTATCGACCGGGACCGATGGGTGTGGACGCCCACATCTCGTACGCCAAGCGCAAGAACGCCTTGGAAGACGTCAAGCCGATTCACCCCGAGTTGGAGGAGCCGCTCGCGGAGATTCTCTCGGAGACGTACGGCCTGATCATCTACCAGGAGCAGATCATGCAACTGGCGCAGAAGGTGGCCGGTTACACCCTGGGTCAGGCCGACTTGCTGCGTCGCGCCATGGGTAAGAAGAAGCTGTCCGAGCTGGAAAAGGCGTACGCCGGGTTCCGTCAGGGAATGCTGGACAACAACTTCAGTGAGGCGGCCATCAAGGCGCTGTGGGACACGGTCCTTCCCTTCGCCGGCTACGCGTTCAACAAGTCGCACTCCGCCGGATACGGTCTCGTGTCGTACTGGACGGCGTACCTCAAGGCGAACTACCCGGCCGAGTACATGGCCGGTCTGCTCACCTCTGTCGGTGACGACAAGGACAAGTCCGCGATCTACCTCGCCGACTGCCGCAAGTTGGGCATTACCGTGCTTCCGCCGGACGTCAACGAATCGCGAGTCGACTTCGCGACCGTCGGCGACGACATTCGTTTCGGTATGGGGTCGGTGCGCAACGTCGGCGCCAACGTCGTCGCCTCGATCATCAAGGCGCGTACCGAGAAGTCGAAGTTCACCGATTTCTCCGACTACCTCGGCAAGATCGACGCGATGGCCTGCAACAAGAAGGTCACCGAATCTCTCATCAAGGCGGGTGCATTCGACTCGTTGGGTCATCCGCGCAAGGGTCTGATGTTGGTTCATGCCGACGCCATCGATTCCGTGATGAGCACCAAGAAGGCGGAGGCGATCGGCCAGTTCGACCTCTTCGGCGGGGCTGAGGCTGACGAGTCGATCACCTCGGTGTTCGACGTCAAGATTCCCGAGGAAGAGTGGGACTCCAAGCATCGCCTGGCGCTCGAACGAGAGATGTTGGGGCTGTACGTCTCCGGCCATCCGCTCAACGGTGTCGAGCACATTCTTCGGCAGCAGTCCGACACGTCCATCGCCGCGATACTCGAAGGCGGCGTTCAGGACGGCGCCCAGGTCACTCTCGGCGGCATCATCGCCTCGGTGGATCGCCGGGTCAACAAGAACGGTCTGACCTGGTGCATCGTGCAACTCGAAGATCTCGTGGGTGGAATCGAGGTGCTGTTCTTCCCGCAGGCGTACGCCGTGTACGGAATGGACATCGCCGAGGATGCCATCGTGTTGGTCAAGGCTCGCGTCTCGATCCGTGACGATCGGATGTCGTTGATCGGCAACGACCTTGCGGTGCCTGATATTTCGGCGATCGGGGTTGCGCGTCCGCTGTCGGTCTCGTTGCCGCTGCGACAATGCACCAAGGACAAGCTCAGTGCTCTCAAGCAGGTGCTGACCAGGCATCCGGGAACGTCCGACGTCCATGTCCGGCTGATCGGAGGAACCGAAATCAGCTTGTGGAAGGTCGACGACGTCCTTCGGGTCGAACCGTCCTCGGCGCTGATGGGTGACCTGAAGGCATTGCTCGGACCGAGCTGTCTGACGGTCTGACCGCCGACCGAGCGGACCTGAATCGAACGAAGGGGCCTTGCTGCTGATGCAGCAAGGCCCCTTCGTGGTCCGTCAGAGATCGGGGAGTGCGGTGATCAGGTGGTGCGTGAGTAGTGAACACGTCGCGTCCACCAGGTGATCACCGTTGCTGTTGCGGCAGTCAGTACGGCCACCTGCATCGACTGCGTGACGGCACCTGCGACGACGAACAGCACGAAACCGACTACGAGAGCTTCGATCTTGTACAGCGGCCACCGAGTACCGGCCAGATCGACGCAATGGTCGGCTGAGGGGCGTGATTCGCGAGTGGAGATATCTGCGGTGGTCATCTCGTCCCTTTCCCGGTGCAGTCTTTTTCACGATGTGGCGCGGCTAGCTGATACGGCTGTTCGAAGCTGTGGTTTCAGAGTAGCCAGAGATGAGAGTTCGGGCAAGCGAACTTTATTGATCGGCAGCTCACTTAATCGATCAACCAGGGGAGTGCGCCGACGACGGACCTGGTCGGCGTGGTTCGGTGGCCAAGGCAGTCGAGTGGGTGTTCACTGGTACACATGCCAATCACAGGTGAGTACGAACCCAGTCCAGCGTCGTGGGCCGCCGATCAGGTCGCACGCATCGAGAACTCCGGCGGCACCGAGGGAAACGACATGAACGGCATGCCCGTCGTCGTTCTCACGACCATCGGGGCAAAGTCCGGCAAGGTCAGGAAGACGCCGCTGATGCGCGTCGAGCACGACGGTTCGTATGCCGTAGTGGCTTCGCTTGGTGGTGCCCCGAAGAATCCGGTCTGGTACTACAACGTCATAGCCAATCCGCATGTCACGCTGCGTGACGCGACGCAGGTCTTCGACCTGGTTGCTCGTGAAGTCACTGGCGACGAGAAGGCGATCTGGTGGGAGCGCGCTGTCGCTGCGTACCCCGACTACGCCGATTATCAGACGAAGACCGATCGTGAGATCCCGGTGTTCGTCCTCGAACCCAAGTAACGCCGCAGTCCACAAGAAAGCACTGCAGTCCACAAGAAGCACTGCACAAACCACAAGTAAATCGTCACTCGCGGGGGTCGGCGATCCCGACTCCCGTGAGTGTGTCATGGAGGTCTGATGAGTCCGAAAACCGTTGCAGATCAATTGGTTCAGCAGCTCGTTGACGCGGGTGTCAGTCGGATCTACGGAATTGTCGGTGACAGTCTCAATCCCATCGTCGATGCGGTTCGTCGCACCGGTGGTTCCGAAAAGGGCGGAATCGACTGGATACACGTCCGTCATGAGGAAGCAGCCGCATTTGCCGCCGCAGCAGATGCCCAGATCACCGGGAAGCTCGCGGTGTGTGCAGGATCCTGCGGTCCCGGAAACCTTCATCTGATCAACGGCCTGTACGACGCTCATCGTTCGGGCGCCCCGGTCCTCGCGATCGCCTCACACATCCCCAGTGCGCAGATCGGTATGGGCTACTTCCAGGAGACGCATCCCGAGCGGATCTTCATCGAATGTTCGAGTTACACCGAACTCGTCAGCACGCCAGTGCAATCACCCCGCGTGGTGCAGTCCGCGATTCAGCATTCGGTCGCTCGAAACGGCGTCTCGGTGATCGTGCTTCCCGGTGACATTGCCGACTGCCCGGCCGAAGGAACGCCGCCGACGCTCGTCGAAACGCGAAGGCCGACAGTCGTTCCGGATGCCGGTGATGTGAAGGCGTTGGCAGATGTGATCAACGGCTCGCGCAAAGTCGCGATCTTCGCCGGCGCCGGTGTTCGAGACGCACGCGCGGAAGTATTGGCGCTGGCCGAAACCGTCGGCGCTCCCATCGGGCATTCACTGCGTGGCAAGGAATGGATCCAGTACGACAACCCGTACGACGTCGGGATGACCGGATTGCTGGGTTACGGTGCGGCGCACGACGGTATCCACGGCGCCGATCTCCTGCTCCTGATCGGTACGGACTTTCCCTACGATCAGTTCTTGCCCGACGACGTTCGCACTGCTCAGATCGACATCGCGGCGGAGCGGTTGGGGCGTCGAACCAGCCTGGACCTGGCCGTGCACGGTGACGTCGCGAGTACCTTGAGTGCACTCATTCCGCAGCTCGATCGAAAGGCCGACCGCGGATTCCTCGAGGACACGCTCGCCAAGCACAACACTCTGATGACCAAAGTGGTTGGTGCATACACGGATCCGGTCAAGCAGCGCACGCCGATTCACCCCGAGTATGCGGCCTCGATCCTCGACGATCTGGCTGCGGACGACGCAATCTTCACCGCCGACACCGGCATGTGCAATGTGTGGACGGCACGCTACCTCAATCCGAACGGATCGAGACGTTTCATCTCGTCGGCACTGCACGGATCCATGTCCAATGCACTCCCGCATGCGATGGGTGCGGCATGGTCCAGCCCGGGGCGACAGGTCATCTCGGTGTCGGGCGACGGTGGATTGTCGATGCTGCTCGGTGAGTTGGTCACCGTCGCCATGTACAAGTTGCCGGTCAAGATCGTGGTGTTCAACAACTCGACGCTCGGAATGGTCAAGCTCGAGATGCTGGTCGACGGCCTCCCGGATTTCGGGGTCGACGTGCCCGCGGTCGACTACGCGGCGGTCGCCGCTGCGCTCGGAATCTTCTCGCGGCGCATCGAGAATCCTGCCGACATCGAATCCGGTCTGCGCGCCGCGCTCGATCACGACGGCCCGGCCCTCGTGGATCTGGTGACCGATCCGCTGGCATTGTCGTTGCCGCCCACCATCACCGGCGGTCAGATGAAGGGCTTCGCCTTGGCGATGTCGAAGATGGTGATGAACGGCGGCGTCGGCGAGGCAGTACAGATGGCAAAGTCGAATCTGCGGAACGTGCCACGTCCCTCGCAGTTGGATCCGCGCGGCTGACCTGCCCCCGCCCTGCCTCGCAGACGATGCGGGGCGGGGTGGTGGGAAGGTTGATCCCCGACGTGCGAAAATGGCGGAGTGTCTAACTCGCCCGATGTCGTAGTAACGAAGTCCACCGTCCCCGCGCTCGACGCGCAGGAGATCGACGCGGCCATCGAGCGAATTCAGCACGTCATTGCGGCGACACCCTTGCAGTACAGCGACCGTCTGTCGGCGCTGACCGGCGCACACGTGTACCTCAAGCGTGAGGACCTCCAAGGCGTTCGTTCGTACAAGATTCGCGGCGCGTACAACCTGATCGCGCAGCTCAACGAGGCCGAGCGCGCGGCAGGCGTCGTGACCGCCAGTGCCGGCAACCATGCACAGGGCGTTGCCTTCGCTTGCCGAACCATGCAGATCAAGGGTCGGATCTACGTGCCGGCCAACACGCCCAAGCAGAAGCGTGATCGCATCCGCGCTCACGGCGGAGCATTTGTCGAACTGTTCATGATCGGTGAGACCTATGACGCCGCCGCCGCTGCGGCTGCGGAGGACGTAGCCGAAACCAGTGCAACCATGGTTCCGCCGTTCGACGACGTGCGCACCGCTGCGGGGCAAGGAACCATCGCAGCCGAGATCCTCACGCAACTCGACGCACCTCTCGACACGATTGTCGTGCCGGTCGGTGGGGGCGGTTGCATCGCGGGCATAGCCACCTACCTGCACGAGCGGTCGCCGAAGACGTCGATCGTCGGGATCGAGCCGTCCGGGGCCGCATCCATGACGGCCGCGCTTGTTGCCGGCGGCCCGGTGACCCTTCCCGACGTCGATCCGTTCGTCGATGGTGCCGCCGTCAAGCGCATTGGTGACGTTCCCTACGAGGTCGTCTCACGTCTGGGTGCTGCCGTCGTGTCACACGCGTCGTTGCCGCTCGTCGCTCGTCAACTTCAGACGCGGTCCGGTTCGGGATCGTTTGTCGTCAATCAGATCGACGAAGGCGCTATCTGCACGGCGATGCTCGAGCTGTACCAGAGCGAGGGCATCATTGCCGAACCTGCGGGCGCGCTTTCCGTTGCGGCACTGCAGAATCTGACGTTCGAGCCGGGCTCGACCGTCGTGTGCCTGATCTCCGGTGGCAACAACGACGTCTCCCGTTACGGCGAAATCCTCGAGCGTTCGCTCGTTCACCTCGGGCTCAAGCACTACTTCCTGGTCGACTTTCCGCAGGAACCGGGAGCGTTGCGCCGGTTTCTCTCGGACGTGCTGGGGCCGGACGACGACATCGCGCTCTTCGAGTACGTCAAGCGAAACAATCGCGAAACGGGTGCCGCGTTGGTGGGTATCGAACTCGGTTCCGCCGACGGTTTGGCGTCGTTGCTCGAGCGGATGGAGCACGCGCCGATGCAGTCCGAGAGGCTGGAGCCGGGAAGCCCGGCGTACCGCTATCTGACGTAAGGGACGCCCCCGGTCAGGGCCGCAGTCGCTCGACCACCTGTCGATGCAGTTCGGGGTCCGGCTGGGGGAGTCCGAGCATGGCTGCCAGATACAGGCCGTCACCGACGAGTCGGATGATCTCGGCCTGCACCGGGTCGGCGATCTCGGTCTGAAGGCCCTTGTCCCAGCTTCGCATCACATGGGTGACAGCCTTCTGGATTTCGTCGTGTTGTCCGTCGACTGTTCGGAGCGCGGCAATGATCGAGCGAAAGAGCGAGAGTTCTTCGCTTTCGTTCGCATCGGGGATCTGCAGGTAGAACTCGGTGACCGTGGTACCGCCGGCTACGGCGTCGTCGAGTTGCTGATCCGAGCGTTCCCCGAGTCTGCGGACCATGGCCGCGAGGAGGGCTTCCTTGCTGGGGAAGTGATAGAGAAGTCCGCCCTTGGAAACCCCGGCTTCGGCGGCAACGCCTTCGAGCGTGACTTGGGCGACGCCGCTGACCAGCAGCAGCTTCTCCAGTGCGTCGAGAATTCGATCGCGAGTGTCGGCAGCCATGTGATGTGACCCTACCCGGAAATAACTTTACCGCTCAGACGGTTCACTGTTACCGTAGAGATACTGTACCGGCTGGACGGTGCAGTGAATTTTTTTCGACGAGAACTCAGAGAAAGTCGCAGGGGAGCAATGTCAGTGTCGGCAGATCACACGTCTGCAATCAATCCCGACGAGGTTCGGGCGACAAAGCGTGACTGGGCGGGCTTGATAGTCCTTGCCTTTGCTGTGTTGCTCATCGCAGTCGACGGCACGGTGCTCGATCTTGCGCTTCCGTTCATCAGCGCCGACCTCGAACCGAGCAGCACGCAGTTGCTGTGGATCATCGACGTCTATTCGTTCGTGCTCGCCGGTCTGCTCATCACCATGGGTACGCTCGGCGACCGGATCGGTAGGCGAAAACTGCTCCTGATCGGCGCAGTCGGCTTCGGTCTCGCCTCGATCATCGCCGCTCTCGCTGTCAGTCCCGAGATGCTCATTGCCGCCCGCGTGCTGCAGGGTATTTCCGGTGCAACGCTGATGCCGGCCACCCTCGGTCTGATCCGCACGATCTTCGTCAACCCGCGTCAGCGCACCGAGGCGATCGGTGTCTGGGGCGCGATGGCAGGTGGTGGTACCGCGGCAGGCCCGTTGGTCGGTGGTTGGTTGCTCGAGCACTTCTGGTGGGGTTCGGTCTTCTTGATCAACATTCCGGTCATGATCGCGCTGGTTGTACTCGGCCCGATCCTGATCCCGGAGTCGAAGGACCCCAATCCGGGTCGATTCGACCTCATCAGCGCTGGTCTGTCGATGGCGACCATGTTGCCGCTGGTGTACGCGGTCAAGGAATCCGTGGTGCACGGCGTCAGCATCACGTTGCTGGTGATCGGCCTCGTTGGTCTCGCGGCGGGTTACGTGTTCGTGCGTCGTCAGCGGATGCTGAAGGATCCGATGTTGGATCTGAAACTGTTTGCCAACGCGTCGTTCTCCACCGCCGTCATCACCAACCTGCTCTCGATCTTCGCGCTGGCAGGTGTCCTGTTCTTCGGTTCGCAGTACCTGCAGTTGGTGCTCGGTAACTCGGCGCTCGACGCCGGCCTGCTGATGCTCCCGGGTATGTTGCTCAGCGCATTCACCGCGGTTGCGGCGGCCTGGTTGATTCGCCGGTGGTCGGTGTCTCACGTGCTCAGCGCGGGCCTCGCGGTTGCCGGTATCGGTGCTGCGATGCTGCTCGCGCTCGGCGTCGACAGCGGCCCGTTGATGTTCGTGATCGGCTTCGGTCTGGCCGGTGCTGGTGTCGGTGTCGCGTTGACGTTGACATCGGATCTCGTGGTCAGCTCGGTGGAACCCGAACGCGCCGGCGCTGCGTCCGCTGTGTCGGAGACCGCGTACGAACTTGGCATCGCGCTCGGCGTGGCGATCCTGGGCAGCGTGGTGATGGCGATCTTCCGCAAGGGAATCGACACCTCGATGCTCGAAGCAGATCAGGCGCACGCTGCGCAGGGCACCCTCGGCGGTGCGCTGCAGGAAGCAACGTACCTACCGGGTGAACTCGGTTCGGTACTTGCCGATTCCGCGAAGTCGGCGTTCGTCGACGGTATGCACGTTGCTGCCGGTGCGACTGCTCTGGTTCTGTTCGTCAGTGCCGCATTGGTTTTGCGGATGCTGCGGAGTACACCAGAGAACGCGAAGCGTTAGCGCGTGAAACAGTAGAACGCGAAGCGTTGATACCGGAATCTCGAGGGTCGCTCAGTTTTCGAGTACGACGAACGAGTGCCCAGGCACGACGGTTGCGGACGCGGTCTCGTCCTGTGTCGGCGGATCCCACCAGAGGATGGGGGTTCCGCCGGCCGGGACCGAGGCCGCGTCCGTTCCCAGATTGCACACGATCTGTAATGCGCCGCGGCGCAGGGTGATCCACTGGTCGTCCTCGTCGTAGTCGACGTGCAGGTGCCCCAGCCAAGGGTCGGTGATCTCGATTCGCTTCCTGCGCAGGGCAAGTAGATCGCGATAGCAGGCCAGGACGCGAGCGCGTGTCTCGTCGTCTCGCTCGTCCCAGTCCAGTTTCGATCGCAGAAATGTCTGCGGGTCTTGCGGATCCGGAATGTCGTCGCTGTTCCAACCGTGGGCTGCGAACTCCGCCTTGCGGCCTTTGGCGGTGGCCTCCCCGAGTTCCGGTTCCGGATGCGAGGTGAAGAACTGGAACGGGGTAGTGGCTCCCCATTCTTCGCCCATGAACAGCATCGGCGTGTACGGCGAGAGCAGGACCAGCGCCGCCTTGATCGCCAACTGTCCTGGCGTCAGATAGGCGCTGGGGCGGTCACCGGTCGCGCGATTGCCGATCTGATCGTGCGTGCAGGTGTACGCGAGCAGGGCGCTGGCCGGCTGATGCGTGATGTCGATCGGACGGCCGTGGACCCGCCCTCGAAATGACGAATACGTTCCGGCGTGGAAGAAACCGCGCCGCAATGTATTTGCAAGGGATTCCAAGGATCCGAAGTCGGCGTAATAGCCTTGGCGTTCGCCCGACACGGCCGTGTGAACGGCGTGGTGGATGTCGTCGTCCCACTGCGCGTGCAAGCCGAACCCGCCCGCCGCGCGCGGCGTGATCAGAGTGGCGTCGTTGAGATCACTTTCGGCAATCAGCGTGAGCGGTCGACCCAGATGGGCCGACAGTGTTTCCGTTCGGACCGCGAGTTCCTCGAGGATGTGCGTTCCGGTGTGGTCGACCAATGCATGGACGGCATCGAGACGTAGGCCGTCGATGTGGAAGTCGCGCATCCATCGCAAGGCATTGCCGATGATGTACTCGCGAACCTCGCCCGACGCAGGACCACCGATGTTGATCGTTCGGCCCCACGTGTTCGCGCCGTCCGCGATGTAGGGACCGAATCGTTCGAGATAGTTGCCCGACGGGCCCAGATGGTTGTAGACCACGTCCAAGATCACGCCGAGCCCGCGTTCGTGGGCCGCATTCACCAAGCGTTGCAATCCGTCCGGACCACCGTAGATCTCGTGGACCGTGTACCAGAGCACACCGTCGTAGCCCCAGTTGTGAGTTCCGTTGAAGCCGTTGACCGGCATGATCTCCACGAACCCGACGCCGAGGTCCACCAGGTGATCGAGACGTTCGATCGCGGCGTCGAAAGTTCCTTCGGTGGTGAATGTTCCGATGTGCAGTTCATAGACGGACGATCCTGGGAGCTGCCGCCCGGTCCACTGAGAGTCGGTCCAGGACGCCTCGTGCAGTTGGTGCAGTTGGGAGAGAAGGTGCACGCCTTCGGGCTGGCGTGGTGACCGCGGATCCGGAAGGATGTCGCCGTCGACGACAAATCCGTAGCGAGCCTGGTTGTCGCAGTCGACCTCCGCTCGCCACCATCCGTCGTCCGTGCGGTCCATGTCGTGAGTGATGCCGTTGACTTCGACCCGGACCGATTCCGGTGTGGGCGCCCAAACCTCGAAAGTATGCACACGATCAGCATGCCTTGTTCGGTCGGATGTGGCAGCCCAGCAGAGTCGAATCCGTCCTGCTCGTCGCCCGTCGTCGCGAAGAAGGTGGGTGCGAGGCCCTGACTTTTCATACCTGTCGAGTACTCGCCCGTCTCCGGATGACGAGAGGCAGCGCCGTATTTCCGAGCCGGATCATTCGTCGGCGGGCTCGATGTGTTCGGCGCCGATGACCGAAAGTCGGTATTCCTGTGCATCCTGCTCGGTTTCGAAATCCTTCTCTTCGAGAAGATTTCGATCAGCGTCGAGGTATCGGTAGGTCGTCATCCCTCCACCGTGCCACTGTTGTCCGATTCGTGCTCGGATACCGGGTAACTTTCGTCGACGACCGTTTGAATGAGTCTCCCGTAATGCCGGACCAGATCTTTCGACGACAACGAGTCCTCTCCGAGGAGGTCGAGAGTCCGCATACCGGTGGCAAGCCCGAGCATCAGTGAAGCAACCAGTTGGCTGCGCACCAGATCGGGCGATGTGTCACCGATGTGTCGTGCAATCCCGTGTACGTAGCGTTCTTTGATCTCGGCCCGGGCGGCGTCCGGGTCCGGGGCTTCGTGCACGAGTATGGCGAGCATCGCCCATGGATCGGTTTCGTCGGCTTCCCTGCGGCCGACGAGCTTCTCGACCAGTCGGTAGCCGACGTCACCGGAGGAATCGGCGTTCGGGGCCTCGTCCATCGGAGGTGTGGATGGAATTGCCGCCGAATACAACCGAGCTTTACTGCCGTATATCTTCATGACCAAGGCAGGGGAGTAGCCGGCCGCGGCTGCGACGTCCTTGATCTTCGTCGATGAGTATCCGTGTTCGGCGAACAGTGCTTTCGCTGCTGTGAGGATGGTGTCTTCGGCGGTACTCATGTCGGGATCTTCTCATGGCTGGATGTTCGTACGGTCGGATGTTCGTGCGGTCGGTTCCCTCATGCGGTCGTCAGTGGCTCCGCGTCGACGGGAACGTCGAAGTCGATGACGGTGGACTGTGCGATAACGGCGATCTGACGTGCCAGTGTGCCGTGTCCGCTCTCGGTCAAGGCGGTCAGTATGTATCGACCGGATGTCGGGAGCGCGATTCCATAGTGTCCGGCTCCGTCGGTGACGGTGGATGCGACGAACTCGCCGGTCGGTTTCGTGAGTGTGACGACAGTTCCCGAAGTTGTTTGCCCGTCCACGCCGACCTTGCCGGAGATGGTGAGGCGCTCACCGAGTTCGACGGTGTGCGTCGATTGTGCGCTGTCGAAAGCGATCACCTGCGACCTCGGGGACCAGCCGTCGGCACTCGTGACCACCAGGTACCGTCCTGGCTGAGGTAGAGCGAGGGAGAAGTTGCCCTCGTTGTCGGCGCGACTCCAGTCGATCGGTCGGCCCTCCATGTCCATCACGGTGACAACTGCCTGCCGGATCGGTCGACTGTCCGCTCGGACGACACGACCGGCAACCACGATCTCGGTATCGCTCACTGCCGCGTCGGGAAGCTCGAATCCCTCCGGCGTCACCGGGCGAAGAGCCGTTTCCGGTTTCGCACCGCGGCGAGGAATGAACGCGGCGGCCGCGGCAGCAGCCACGGCGGCGAGGGCAGCGAGCCAGAAGATGTTCTTGAAAGCGTCGATCGACGGAAGGCCCTCGCCGGGTCCGGACGGGATCAGCATCGAGGTGAACATGGCGGCCACCACTGCGCTGGAAATCGAGGTACCGACCGAGCGAAGGAGCGAGTTGAGGCCGTTTGCCGACGCGGTTTCGGTGATCGGGACCGAGCGCATGATCAACATCGGCATTGCAGAGTAGGCGATCGCAGTTCCGATGCTGACCACCGCCGCGCTGATGATGATCAGTGCGATCGAGCCGGTCAGGAACACTCGCGCAATGTAGGCGAGGGCGAGCACCGTGCCACCGACGATCAAGGTGGTTTTGGCGCCGAATCGTTTGGTGATGTTCGCTGACACGGGAGCGAAGAAGACCATCGCGAGTCCTGCCGGAATCATGCACAGTCCGGCTGCCATCACTCCGAGCTCGAAGCCGTACCCGGAGATTTTCGGCATCTGCAGCTGTTGGGTGGTCGAGAGGTTGTTGGCGTACATCGAGAAGCCCACGAGGATCGAGGCGACGTTGGTCAGTAGAACCGGCCGCTTCGCCGACGTTCGCAAGTCGACCATCGGTTGGGTGACGCGGAGCTCGTAAGGAAACCACAGCGCGAGCGTCACGATCCCGATGACGAACATCAGCAATGTCGGTTCACTGGTCCATCCCCACCGGGCGCCCTTGGAAATTGCCAGAAGGAGTGCGGCAAGCGAAACCGAGAGCATGACTGCGCCGAGGAAGTCGAACTTGCCACGGGTACGAACACTTGATTCCGGGACTACGACCGCTACCGCGATGATCAGCAGAACGCCCACGATTGCCGAGAGCCAGAAGATGGCCGGCCAGCCGAGGTGCTCGAAGATCAACCCCGACAACGGGAGTCCAAGTGCGGCACCGACTCCGAGAGTGGCGCTCATCAACGCCGTCGCCGACGCCACCTTCTCCTTGGGGAGTTCGTCGCGCATGATGCTGATCCCGACCGGGATCATCGAAATGGCAAAGCCTTGAAGCCCGCGCCCGATGAGCAACGCGACGAAGTTGCCGCCGATCGCTGCGACTAGTGATCCGATCACAATTGTCGTCATCGAGACCAACATCATGCGTCGTTTGCCGAACATGTCTGCCAACCGGGTCACGATCGGGGTGGCGACGGCACTGGTCAGCAGGGTGACGGTGACGAGCCAGGACGCGTCGTCAGCGCTGACGCCGAGGATCTTCGGAAACTCGGGCAACAACGGAATGACCATCGTTTGTTGGAGTGCGACCACGGTGCCGGACAGACAGAGGATTGCGGTGATGAGCCGACTCGAACGGCGAGGGGTCTGAGACGAGTGCAATGCCAACAGTCTTGTCCTTCACGAGGCGCGGGGTGAACGAGAATTCACCTCAGAGTGAACCACTGTTCACCCCTTGATGTCACGCTGGCAGCTTGTGTCTTCGGTCACGACTGTGGCGACGCAGGTGGTTTCCTTGCCGGTTTCGCGGGAACAACGGAAGTGGTGTTCTGTGCCTGCACTGGGCGGGCGGCAAGGAGGAGTGATGCGTGCCGAAGTAGGTGACCGCCTTCATGTTCAGGGGCGAGTGGTCGGTCAGTCCGAGGTGACCGCCGAGGTTCTCGAGGTCCATGGCGATGACGGTGGACCGCCATACCTGGTCAGGTACGACAACGGGCACGAGGCGCTTGTGTTTCCCGGTAGTGACGGTTGGATCGACCACCCCGGAAAAGGCTCCTGATCTGCATAGTTCTTTCCATGCATGGCTGTTGCATCGAATGCGGCTAGAGTGTGCGCAATGGAGGGCAAACGCCAATATCACTCCCGTGTGCGCGAGGCCTCGGCGCAGCGAACCCGAGAACTCATTCGTGATGCGGCACAGGCTCTGTTCGTGCGAGACGGGTACGTCAGCGCCACTGTCAAACAGATTGCCGACGCCGCCGGCGTGGCCAATCGGACCGTGTTCACAGCGTTCCCCGGTGGAAAGCTCGAGATCTTCGAAGCGGCGCTAGCCGAGGCTCTCGACGCCGATCCGGTTCCTCTCGGCGCGCCGAGTTCGGCCTCGGACCCTGACGACGTTCGGCGGATCGTCTCCCAGATCGTGGCGCAGGGCATCGGGCTGCTCGAACGCGCCGGTGCGCTCATGATGGTCACAGTGGAATCCTCCGGTGCCGATTCCGATATGCGTCGTCTGTCCGAGGAATCAGCCGAGCAATCGGCAGTCAACGCGATGTCGATAGCGGAGGGCCTGTCGGAGCACGGTTTGCTGAGGCCGGAGATTTCGCTCGACAAGGCTGCCGGAATCCTTGCCGCCTTCGTCTCGCCTCAGCTTCACCAGCAATTGCGTCGTGTCAGCGGTTGGGACGTAGACGCGTATCGAACGTGGCTCGAGTTCAACATTCGTCAGAATCTAATGTACTAATTGGTCTGTTTTAGTTAGCATGGCGAGGGTTTTTTATACTCGGGAGGAATCGCCAGCGTGCCCTATGCCTTGTTCGGCCTCATTACGATGCTGCTCTGGATCTTTTGCATCGTCGACGCCATCACGAGAGACGACGCCTACATCCAGTACCTACCCAAGGTCGTCTGGATTCTGATCATCATCTTCCTTCCCACGCTGGGTTCGGTGCTGTGGCTGGTGGTCGGTCGCGGGCAGAACGCACCGCGTGGGTACGTCGGCCCAACCGGTTACGGCGAATACGAGCGTCCGGGACGCGCGGTGGCCCAAGATCCCGCGGCGGACGAAGCCTTCCTGCGTCAGTGCCGCGAGCGGGCGGAGGAGCAGCGGCGAATCGCCAAGCAGCAGCGCCGCGACGGCGACGCCGATCGGATGTGAGTTACCGGTACGTCATGAGCTGGTCCAGTACGAGACGAAGTGGCGGCCATGATGTTCGGCCACGACGGGTCACCGCATAGGCAGTGAGGATGACAGGCGGATCGATGAGTGGTTCGACGCGCACGCCTTCGCGAGTCTTGCGTTCGAGAGGCATCAGTCCGACGCCGTAACCGCTGAGGATCAAGAGTTCGACCAAGTCGAGACTGTCGATCTGGTGAGTGATCCGAGGGGTGAATCCCGCAAGCGATGCGAGAGTTCGGACGGCTCGCTCGTCTGCAGTGTTTCGTGAGTTCACTATCCACGGCGTGTCTGCGTAGGCGCGGAGATCGATCCCGGATCCCCCGGACTCGTCGGGAGTGTTCGCGTTGTCGGGAACGCACAGTCCCCACGGCGTAGACCAGATCGGAATTGCTTCGAGTAGAGGGCTAGGCGACGCGGGGGCGAGGTTGTAGTCGTAGGTCAGTGCGAGGTCGAGGTCGTCGCGTTCGAGGAGTGCAAAGGCCTCAACTGGTTCGTATTCGGAGATCCTCACGTCCACCTGCGGATGGCTGTGTTTCAGGCTTAGCGCAACCGGGAGCATCGCCGTTCGGATGGCAGTCGCGAACCCGCCGACTCGCAAAGTTCCCACCGGTTCTGCGTCAGGATCGAGGTCCAGTCGAGCCGCGTCGAGAGCCGCCAGGATAGTGACGGCATGATCGGCGAGTCGTTGCCCGGCAGGTGTGAGGCGAACGCGTCGGCCTTCCGGCTCGATCAACGCAGTGCCGGTTTCCGTAGTCAGGGCCGCGAGCTGTTGGGACACCGTCGACGTCGTGAGGTTGTGAGCTTCGGCGACGGCGCGCATCGAACCAAGACGCGAGAGTTCGAGGAGGAGATGGAGTCGACGGGTTTCCATCCTTCGATCATTCACTAATCGTGAACATTATGTGGGTCAAAATCGCGTGGACGCGAACGGTCGCTGTCCCGTTCAATTCAGCTATGGAAACGAGAGCGCGAGCCGGCGTCGGCCTGGCTGTTCTGGCGATGTTGTGCGTGCAGCTCGGCCTCGCTGTGTCGGTGGGTCTGATCGATCAGCTCGGCGCGGATGGGGCGGCGTGGGTGCGCCTTGCCTGGGCGGGCATCATTCTTCTGATCATCGTCAGGCCCCGGCCGTCCGCGTTCACCCGCAAGGCGTTTCTGGCCTGCGTGGTCCTCGGTGTGGTCACCGCGGGGATGACGCTCCTGTTCATGGCGGCCGTGGAGCGCCTTCCGCTGGGAACGGCAAGCGCGTTGGAGTTCTTGGGTCCGCTGACAGTTGCATTGCTGCGGGGGCGTGGCCGCGTTCTGTGGCCGGTTCTGGCCGGCGCCGGAGTAGTGCTTCTGACCGAGCCGTGGGCGGGAACGGTCGACCTGGTCGGCGTGGCTTGTGCACTCGGTGCCGCACTCTGCTGGGCGATGTACATACTGCTCACCCAGCGTGTCGGCGACGAGGTTGCCGGTATCAACGGGCTGGCGGTGTCGATGGCGGTTGCCGGACTGGCAGCGACAATTGCCGTGGGGCACTCGGCTATCGGGCGACTGACCCCGCACCTGATTCTCGTGGGACTCGGGCTCGCGATTTTGCTGCCCGTCGTCCCCTTCGTCTTGGAGATGGTCTCGTTGCGCCGGCTCTCCACGGCGGCGTTCGGCACGCTGATGAGTCTCGAGCCTGCGTTTGCTCAGCTCATCGGTTTGGTTGTGCTGCACCAGGTCCCCAGCATTCTGGCGGTGGCCGGTATCGCTTGCGTCGTCGTCGCCGGTGTCGGCGCGGCCCGAGGTGGTGGTCGAGGTGGTCCTCGGGATGATGCTCGGGGTGTCCAGAAGCCGGCTGACCCACCCTCCGATTCCGAGCGAACGTACCTTTCGGCGCCTTCATGAGACCGAGAGTGCCGTTCGCTCAGCGGGAGTTCGCCGTCGCGATCGCGCCATCGAACAGGTCGGCGACTTCGCCGAGGGAATCGAGAATCGGCTGACCTGATTGTTCGACGCGAGCCCGAACCAGCGAACCCTCGAGCGCCGACACCGCCAGGACGGCAAGGCGCTCCGCCCGGGTGCGCGTGACACCGGACCCGAGCAGTGAGTCGCTGAGTAGCGATGACCACTGTCGGTAGACCGCCTGCCCGGCGGTGGTGACGCTCTCCGAATCGGGGGCGAGTTCCAGCAGCACCGTCGTGATCGGTGAGCCTTCGTGGAATTCGGATTCGCTCACCCATCCGACCAGCAACCGCGCGTACTCGCGTAGAAGCGATCCGGCGTCCGGTTGGCTCTCGGCGAGTTCTGTCAGAGTATCGGTTACCAACTTCCCGCCGACACGAACGACCTCCGCGCCGATCTGCTCTTTGCCACCGGGAAAGTAGTGGTAGAGCGAACCTTTCGGGGCCCCACTCGACTTGAGGATCTCGTTGAGTCCTGTTGCCGCATACCCCTGGCGGCGAAAAAGATCGGCCGCTGCTCGGACTAGCGCTTCGCGGTGTTTCGGGGGAGTTGCCACGAGTTGGAGCTTAAACACCCCGGTGATCCATCACAATCTATGTAGACTGGTCTACATGGGAAATTCTGAAATGCTCGAACAGTTACGCGCGGTCAACGCCTCGGCGGCCTTCAACCGGTGGGCCGGATTCGAAGTCACGGAGGCCGAACCGGGTCGCGTCTGTCTGCGTCTCGAATGGCGTGAGGATCTGGGCCAGTACTCGGGACACCTGCACGCTGCGCTCGTGGCGGGACTCGTCGACACCGCGTGCGGATTTGCTGCTTTCACCCAGGTAGGTGTCGTGGCGGCGTCGAACTGCGCGGTCAATTTCGTGAGTCCGGGCGTCGGAACCGCATTTGTCGCTACGGCGCGCTCGGTCAAGGCCGGACGAAAGCAGGTGTTCGTCACTGCCGAGGTACATGCCGAACGCGAAGGCGAATCGGTGCTTGTCGCGTTCGGCACCACCCTGTTGGTTCCACTCGCCCTTAAGGCCTAGGCAAGACAGAGCTGAAGGTCACGGAACGAGGATGAACTTGCCGGCGGGGTGCGAACTCTGCAACTCGGTGTGAGCGAGTGCCACGTCCGCGAGCGGGAAGGTCTTGGCGATCTTCACGATGAGGTGTCCGGAACCGGCTTGTTCGACCAGTTCGGATCGTGCCTTCAACCGGGCTTCGGCGCTCGCCGGATTACCGCCGCCGACGGAAGCGAAGCCGTCGGTCTGAGCTCGCCCGAACGCGACGATGGTGACGATGCGACTCCTGTCGGTGACCAAAGCCAGAGATGCATCGACGGCTTCGTCCGTTCCGGCGGTGTCGAACGCCGCATCGACGCCGTTCGGTGCGAGTTCACGAACACGCGCTTCGAGTCCCTCGCCGTAGAGCACCGGCGTCGCGCCGAGTGAACGCACGTAGTCCTGATTGGAGGCTCCCGCGGTGCCGATCACGGTGGCTCCACGAGCCACTGCAAGCTGGACGGCAATCGCGCCCACACCGCCGGACGCGCCGTGGATGAGGACAGTGTCCCCGGAGCCGACTCGAATGGTGTCGAGGGCGTCGACTGCAGTTCCGCCGACAAGAAGGAGGCCGGCCGCCTGTTCCCAGCTGATGCCGGCGGGCTTCGCGGTGACCGAGGAGACCGGCACGACTACCTGTTCGGCGTAAAGACCGTTGCCAGGGCTGACGATCACCTCGTCGCCGACGGCTACGTCGGTGA
This sequence comes from Rhodococcus sp. NPDC059969, assembly GCF_042738325.1. NCBI lineage: Bacteria > Bacillati > Actinomycetota > Actinomycetes > Mycobacteriales > Nocardiaceae > Rhodococcus > Rhodococcus sp. NPDC059969. The sequence goes on from NZ_JBHWUF010000007.1 coordinate 326,532, forward strand.
CACCGTCACCGACGGCCGAGACGACACCCGCAGCCTCGCCGCCGAGGTGGATCGGAAGTTTCTCGGGGTCGGTGCCGAAAGCGCCGCTGTAGAGCTTGAAGTCGAAGGGGTTCACGCCGATCGCTTTGACATCGACCAGGACTTCTCCTGATCCAGGCGACGGTAGATCCACGTCAACGAGCTTCAGGACCTCGGGCGTTCCGTATGTCTGCGCTACAACAGTTTTGGTCATGTGTCGCGCAACCGTCCTCGGGGAAGCGATATTCCCCGAGGACGGGAAAAACTCGAGAAGATTCGATCAGCGGATCAGCGTTCCCAGATCCAGTGGCATCGCGATCCCCGTGATGTGGTGGGCTTCGTCGGAACCGAGGAACGCAACGGCGGCGGCAATGTCCTCGGGCTGGCTGACGGGATCGGGCAAGGTCTGCATGAAGATCGGGCCGAGCGTGTGGGCATTCGCGTCGATGAGAGGCCGCATGTCGGTCACCTGCATGCCGGTTTCCACGCCGTGCGGGTGAATGGTGTTGACCCGAATGTTGTACTGCCCCAATTCCGAGGCCATCGTCTTCGCCAGGCCGGTGATGCCGTGTTTGCTCGCGACGTAGTGGCCGAGGAAGGGGAGCCCGCGCAGGCCTGCCACGGAGCTGGTGAAGATGATCGAGCCGCCGGTGCCCTGTTCGATCAGGTGCGGGATTGCTGCCTTTGCGGTGTGGAAGACGCCGGTCAGGTTGACGTCGAGCGTTTCCTGCCACTGCTCGGGCGTGATTTCCCACGACATGTTGGCAGAGCAGATTCCGGCGTTCGCGACGACGACGTCGAGGCGCCCCAGTTCGTCGATGCCGGCTTCGAGAGCCGCGGACAGAGCAGCGAAGTCGCGGACGTCTGTTTTGGTGGCGACAATTCGACGGTCCAGTGCCTTGACCAGTTCTACGGTTTCGGCAAGGTCGTCTTCGGTGGCGCCGGCGTAAGAGGTGGATTCGAACTGAACGCACGCGTCGACGGCGATGATGTCTGCGCCCTCTTCTGCCAGACGGACCGCTTCAGCGCGTCCCTGACCGCGGGCTGCCCCGGTGATGAAGGCGACTTTCCCGGTGAATCGACTGGCCGTCATGCTCAAACCTCCGAGTAGTGGTGAGAATCTGCTCTTCGGAAGTTAGCGCGACGAAGTTCTTTTCGGGCGGGAATGCCCAGTCAGCGGAAATCGCTCAGTGCGCTCCGGTCAACAGCGCACAGTGCCCGGCGGCGAAAATGTCCCGCGCATCCGCGGACGTGACGGGCCGTCCGCTCAAAGCATCGACCCACTCGCCATCTGGCAGGTCGACTCGCGTATCTCGCCAACCATGCGCCGAGAGTCCGAGTGAATGCCGCGTCGCCAGAGCAATGACTCTGGCCGATTCGCCGACGGGGCCGCGCGAGAACCCGACCAGATGACCGGACGCGGAACCCGAAGCGAATATCGGCCGATACTCACCGCGGTCGAACCACGAGGGATTCGCGCGCCGCAGAGTCAGCGCCGTGCGAACGAGGTGCAACTTTGCAGCTCCCGTCGCGTCGATCGTCGCGGCGTCGGCTTCGAGGAGTGATCGCCTCGCTCCGTAGTCGACAAGGCGCCGGTTGTCCGGATCGACCAACGAGTCTTCCCACAGCTCAGTGCCCTGATAGACGTCGGGAACGCCCGGCCCGAGGAGTTGGAGCAGCTTTTGGCCCAGAGAGTCCGACCAGCCGTGACGAGCGATCCGGCCGACGAACTCGCTGACCGAATCGCCGACCGGACCGTCGATCACCTCGTCGATCCACCTGTGCACCTCCGATTCGAAGCCGGCGTCCGGATCGTTCCAGGAAGTCTTCGCGCCGGATTCGCGGACAGCCTTCTCCGCATAGGCGTGTATACGCTCGCGCAACTCGGGAACCGAGGCCGCGGAACGACCGTCGGCCGGCCACACGCCGATGATGTTCTGCCACAAGAACAATCCGGTCAGTGGATCAGGGCTGGGGCAGACGTCTTCCCAGTCGCGAAGAAGCCGGGACCACAGGGTCGGCACCTGGGACAGAACACCGATTCGCGCCCGCACGTCCTCGCCGCGTTTGGTGTCGTGAGTGGACAGACTCGTCATCGCACGCGGCCACTGCTTCGCTCGGTCTGCGTTGTGGAGATGGAATTCGGCGACGGAGACAGCAAGCGATGCCGGGTTGCCGCCGACTTCCTGACGCGAGACCAGGCGCGCCGTTCGATAGAAGAGTCGATCTTCGACGGACTTGGCCATGACAGCGCCGCACACCTGCTGGAAACGAACCGCTGCTTCACCGCCGTTGACCAGCGCTTGCGCCAACACGTTGAACGCTGCTTCATGCCCAGGGGCCAACTCGTGCATGTCGCCGACGATACGAGCGGCCAAACCGGCAAGGGGACTGTAGTCGGATCGATACACCGGCATCCGGGCGATCGCGACGACAACTGCGTCGTTCAGTTCGGTCTCACTGCAACGACTTCCGGTTTCGCGCTGGATTGCGCGCACGAGCCTGCGAACCTCGGGTGCCAGGTCACCGCGCCCGGTGTCGCGTTTGAACTGACGTTCGGTGTGATGCAACCATGCGCCGTCCCCGTCGTCGCCGGTCAAATCTGCAGAGAGTTCGGTCAATTCGAGTTCGGCGGCGGGATCGACGAAGATGCCGCCCAGTTGATTGAGGGCGTCGTATCCGGTGGTGCCGTCGATCGGGAGCAGCGGATCGAGTGGTTCCGTGTGGCCGAGGATCTTCTCGATCACAAGCCACTGCTCTGGTCCGAGCAGTGCCCGCAGACGCCCCAGATACTCTGCCGGATCTGCGAGTCCGTCCGGGTGATCGATGCGAACTCCGTCGATCAGTCCTTCGTCGACCCACGACTTCAGTTCCCGATGGCAGAGTTCGAAGACTCTGGGATCCTCCTGGCGCAGGGCAGCGAGTTCGTTGACGGCAAAGAACCGTCGGTAGTTGATGATTCCGGCGTTCCACGGTACGAGTCGGTACGACTGCCTGGCGTGGACCTCCTGTGGGGATCCGAATTCGGTACCGGCCGCGACAGGGAACCGATGCTCGTAGAACGCGAGAAGTGTTTCCTCGCCATCTTTTTCGACAGTCAGGGCTTCGAGATCGTCCTGGCTGCCCAGTACCGGGAGCGAAAGTTTTCCGTCGGCGCCGTCCGCGCCGTTGGCTCCGTTGTCCTCGGCCCAGTCGATGTCGAAGAAATCCGCGTACTCCGACCCCCGTCCATGCGTGAGAACGTCCCACCACCAGGCATTTTCGCGTGGCTTGGCAACCCCGACATGGTTGGGGACGAGATCGACGATCAGGCCCATTCCGTGTGCCCGGGCCGCGTGCGACAACTCCACCAAGGCCTCGCGGCCGCCGAGTCCAGCGGACACGGTTGTCGGATCCGTGACGTCGTAGCCGTGCGTCGACCCGGACGTTGCCGTGAGGATGGGGGAGAGATAAAGATGCGAGACCCCCAACGCCTCGAAGTAGTCCACCAGTGCGGCCGCATCACGAAGGGTGAACGCGTCCGGGCGCAACTGCAGTCGGTAGGTGCTGGTTATCGGGGCCATGTGCACGTCTCCCTCAGGCGGTTCTACGAAGTACCGTCAATGCTCGCGCTTTTACATCCAGTGTTGTGCCGGCTTTGATCACGGTGTCGCTCTCACCGGTCGGGATCGACGTGTCGAGCACGACAGTCCACTCCGACGCGTAGTCCGCGTTGGGGGTGGAGAATTCGAGATCCTCGTAGTGGGCGTTGAAACAGAGGAGGAACGAATCGCCGGTGACGCGCTCGCCGCGGTAGTTCGGTTCCGGGATCGCGTCGCCGTTGAGAAAGACAGCTAACGACTTGCCGAAACCGCTGTCCCAGTCGGCCGGAGTCATTTCCTCGCCCGACGGCGTGAGCCAGGCGATGTCGCGACTCTGATCGCCACTTCGAATGGGTCGGCCCTCGAAGAATCGACGACGCCGGAATACCGGGTTCTTGGCGCGCAAGGCAATTGCGCGCTTGGTGAACTCGACGAGGTCCGCGTTGGTTTCCGCGAGAGTCCAATCCATCCAGGACAGTTCCGAATCCTGGCAGTAGACGTTGTTGTTCCCCTGCTGAGTTCGACCCATCTCGTCGCCGTGAGCCAGCATCGGGGTGCCTTGACTGAGCATCAGCGTTGCGAGAATGTTCCGGCTCTGGCGTCCACGCAGTTCGAGAATCTCCGGGTCGTCCGTGGGGCCTTCGACGCCGCAGTTCCAGGATCGGTTGTGTGACTCGCCGTCGTTGTTGTTCTCGCCGTTGGCTTCGTTGTGCTTCTCGTTGTACGAGACGAGATCGTGCAGGGTGAAACCGTCGTGGGCGATGACAAAATTGATGCTCGCGCCGGGGCGTCGTCCGGTTGCTTCGTAGAGATCGGAGGAACCGGTGAGGCGGGAAGCGAACTCGCCCAGGGTCGCCGGTTCACCGCGCCAGTAGTCGCGGACGGTATCGCGGTACTTGCCGTTCCACTCGGTCCACAGGCCGGGGAAGTTGCCGACCTGGTAACCGCCTTCGCCGACGTCCCACGGTTCGGCGATCAGCTTCACCTGACTGACGATCGGATCCTGTTGCACCAGATCGAAGAAGGCGGAGAGTCGGTCCACGTCATGCAGTTCACGGGCGAGTGTCGAGGCGAGGTCGAAGCGGAAACCGTCGACATGCATTTCCGTGACCCAATACCGCAGCGAGTCCATGATCAGCTGCAGAGTGTGCGGATGACGGGCGTTGAGGCTGTTGCCCGTTCCGGTGTAATCCATGTAGTGCGCTTCGTCGCCGTCGACCAGGCGGTAGTAGGCGGCGTTGTCGATACCGCGGAAGCTGATGGTCGGCCCCATGTGGTTGCCCTCGGCGGTGTGGTTGTAGACCACGTCGAGGATCACTTCGATACCCGCCTGGTGGAAGCTACGCACCATGGCCTTGAATTCCGCTACGGCCGCATCGGGTTTTGCCGCCGAGGAGTAGTCGGTGTGCGGGGCGAGGAAGCCGAAGGTGTTGTAACCCCAATAGTTTCGCAGCCCCTGGTCGAGCAGCACCTGGTCGTGCATGAACTGGTGGACCGGCATCAGTTCGATCGCCGTGACACCCAGATTGGTGAGGTGCTCGATGATCACCGGATGCGCGAGTCCGGCGTAGGTGCCGCGCAACTCCTCCGGAACTCCAGGGTGCGTCGCGGTCATGCCCTTGACGTGCGCTTCGTAGATAACCGTCTCGTGGTACGGACGCTTCGGTGAGCGGTCGGATGCCCAGTCGAAGAACGGATTGATGACGACGGTCGACATCGTGTGACCGAGCGAATCATGTTGGGGGAAAGGGATGGTGGCGGGTTCGTCGACCAGCGGTTCCGGGTCGAAGGGTTCGGGGTCGGAGCCCAGGGCCTCGTCCGACTCTTGATCGCCGGTGGAGCCCTCGTCTTCGTCCTCGAGGTCCACCTCGGTCGATGTAGCTTCAGTCGACACGCCTTCAGTCGACACGCCTTCAGTCGGTTCAGCTTCGTCCGATTCGGCTTCCGAACTCGTCTCGTCGGTAACTTCTTCCGACTCCACCGCAGGAGTGTCGTCGTCCGCTGAAGGTTCGGGATCACCCGCCGACTCGACGTCGTAGGAGAACAGCGAACGGTCTCCGTCGAAGTCTCCGTCGAACGCTTTTCCGTACGGGTCCAGCAGGAGCTTGCTCGGATCGCATCGCAGACCTGCCGCCGGATCGTACGGCCCGTGCACGCGGTAGCCGTATCGCTGACCGGGGGATACCGACGGAAGGTACGCATGCCAGACGTAACCGTCGACCTCGTCCATCCTGATGCGGGTTTCGGTTCCGTCCTTGGCAATCAGGCACAGTTCGACAGCTTCGGCGACCTCGGAGAAGAGCGAGAAATTGGTTCCCGCGCCGTCGTAGGTTGCACCGAGTGGGTACGCACTGCCAGGCCATACCGGGATGGGAGTGGCTGAGGGCGCGCTCGGCGGTTGATCCATGAATCAGACCCTATCGGGTGCAGCCGATCGAATCTCGTTGACTGTCTACGCCGCTGATCACCGTTTTGCCTGGCTGCGGGCGGTTGCAAGCATTCCGGCTGTGATCTGTTCCACCTCTGCCTCCGAACAGAGGTAGGGCGGCATCGCGTAGACGAGGTTTCGGAACGGTCGTAGCCAGACGCCGGCGTCGACGGCTGCATCGGTCGCGCTCTGCATGTCGACCGGCTGCTCGAGTTCGATCACTCCGATTCCGCCTTTGACGCGGACGTCGACGACCCCGGCAATGGTGACCGCTTCGGCGAGGCCGCGAGCGAGACCATGTTCGAGGGCAGCGACGTCACGCCGCCAGTCCATCGCGAGCAGGAGTCCGGTCGACGCGACCGCGACGGCGCACGCAAGTGGATTGCCCATGAAGGTGGGGCCGTGCATCAGCCCGCCGCCCTCACCGGCGGTGATGGTCTCCGCTATCTCCGTGGTGCACAGCGTTGCCGCCAGACTCATGTATCCGCCGGTCAGTGCCTTGCCGACGCACATGACGTCGGGACTGACGCCAGCGTGATCGGCGGCGAACAGCTCTCCGGTGCGTCCGAATCCGGTGGCGATCTCGTCGAAGACCAAGAGGACTTGGTACTTGTCACAAAGGTTACGTAGGTCGATCAGGTACGCGGGGTCGTGGAAGCGCATTCCGCCGGCGCCTTGAACTACCGGTTCGACGATCACCGCGGCCAGCTCGTCGTGATGCTCGGCCAGTAGCGCTTCCAACTCCTGCACGTACTCGGGGAGATAGTCCGCCGGGGGTGTCTGGGCGAAGACCTGAGGGCGAAGGACGTCGGTCCAGAGAGAGTGCATGCCGCCGTCGGGATCGCAGACGCTCATGGGGGTGAAGGTGTCACCGTGGTATCCGCCGCGCCAGGTCATCAAACGATTTTTCGACGGCTTTCCGAGGCTCCGCCAGTACTGCAGGCACATCTTGACTGCGACTTCGACGGCCACCGAACCGGAATCGGAGAGGAACACCTTGTCGAGGTGAGGTGGTGTGATGTCGACGAGCATTCGCCCGAGGCGAGCGGCGGGTTCGTGCGTCAGTCCGCCGAACATGACATGGCTCATCTTGCCCAGCTGCCGCGCGGCGGCGGCGTCGAGCACGGGATTGCGGTAGCCGTGAATGGCGGCCCACCACGAGCTCATTCCGTCGACGAGTCGCCGGCCGTCGGAGAGCGTGAGGGTGGCCCCCTGGGCAGAGTCGACGATCAGCGGACGAGTCGACGCGGGAAACGATCCGTACGGATGCCAGAGCACATCGGCATCGATGGCGGAGACGTCATGAGGATCAAGTCCGGTTGTGAGCACGGATGCACCCTAACCATTGAGTTGAACGGTGTTCAAGTATGGTCGGAAAAGTGAACACCTCGCTGAATTGGCTCACTGCCGTCGAAGCGGACCGTAGGGCCGCTGGACTGCGCCGCGAACTCCGTCCGCGCACGGTCGACTCCCCGCTGATCGACCTGGCGTCGAACGACTACCTCGGACTCGTGCGGCACCCCGACGTGATCGAGGGTGCTACGGCGGCGCTGCGCCGCTGGGGCGCAGGCGCCACGGGTTCGCGTCTGGTCACCGGCACCACCACCGAACACGAACTGCTCGAAGTCGAACTGGCCGAGTTCGTCGGGGCGGACTCCGGTCTCGTGTTCTCCTCTGGATACGCCGCCAATCTCGGCGCGGTGACGGCCCTCTCGGGGCCCGGGTCGTTGATCGTCTCCGACGCGGGATCGCATGCCTCGCTCGTGGATGCCTGCCGACTGTCACGCGCTCGGGTAGCCGTTGCCCCACATTCGGACGTGAACTTTCTCGCCGACACGCTGCGCGCCAGATCCGAAGAGCGAGCGCTGGTCGTCACCGATTCGGTCTTCAGTGCCGACGGAGATCTCGCTCCGCTGCGGGAGATGCATCAGGTGTGCCGCGAACACGGCGCGATTCTGCTGGTCGACGAGGCGCACGGCATCGGTGTGCGCGGTGCCGGTGGACGCGGACTCGTTCACGAGTCGGGCCTGGCCGGTGAACCCGACATCGTCGTGACGGCGACGTTGTCGAAGTCGCTCGCCAGCCAGGGCGGAGTTGTACTCGGCGACAACAAGATCCGCGCGCATCTCATCGACGCGGCAAGAACGTTCATCTTCGACACCGGTCTCGCCCCGGCCGCCGTCGGCGCGGCCAGGGCTGCACTCGCCGTCCTCCAGCGCGAGCCGACGCGAGCGCTCGACGTCCTTGCCCGGGCGACCGAACTCGCCGACGTCACCGGGGCCCCATCGCCTGAATCTGCCGTCGTCTCGGTCGTTCTCGGTGATCCGCAACGGGCGTTCGATGCCGCGTCGGCGTGCCGGGACCAGGGGCTGCATGTCGGATGCTTCCGGCCACCGTCGGTACCGGAAGGAACGTCGCGCCTGCGCCTGACTGCTCGAGCAACGCTGTCCGCTGCCGAAATGGAGCAGATCTCACTCGTACTACGCGAAGTATTGGCAGGTGCCCGAGCATGAGCATTCTCTTAGTGACCGGAACGTCGACCGACGTGGGGAAAACAGTGGTGACGGCAGCACTGGCCTCGGTGGCCCTGCAGTCGGGTAAGTCGGTCGCTGTGCTCAAACCGGCGCAGACCGGCGTCGACGTCGACGGTGCGGGTGATCTGGCCGAGGTCGACCGTCTGACCGGTGGCGGTGTGACGCTGGTCGAGTTGGCGCGGTATCCCGAACCTTTGGCGCCCGATACTGCTGCGCGTAGAAGTGGTCTCCCGTTGTTGGCGCTCGACGACGTGGTCCGGGTCGCTTCCGACCTGGACGCCACTCACGACCTGACTCTGATTGAAGGCGCCGGCGGCGTGCTGGTCCAGTTGGGGACAGACGGATTCACCGCGCGTGATCTTGCCGCGGCTTTGTCAGCGCCGGTCTTGCTGGTGGTTGCCTCCGGTCTGGGCACGCTCAATCACACTGCTCTGACAGTGGAAGCGCTCGGGGCATCCGGCGTGGACTGCGCCGGGTTGGTGATCGGTTCGTGGCCGCAGGAACCGGACCTGGCCGAGAGGTGTAATCGCGAGGATCTGGTCTCGGTCAGCGGCGTCTCCCTTGTCGGAGCAATGCCGGCCGGTAGCGGCAGCGTGAGTGCCCGAGAGTTTGCTCAGACAGCTTGGGCCGCGCTCGGCAAGTCTCATTTGGCCAACTAGAGCCGTAACATCCGATTTGTCTGCATCGATAGCCAAGGCACAGCGGGGCGCCCTGAATTCGGCGTCCCTCGCGTACGATTCCGGTCGGTATATTTCGGCCGGCGTCCTGGGCCCGAGTCACCGATCGTGGTTGTCGAATTGTGAGTTGGTCAGTCGAATGTAGGTGGTGAGTACGGTCGGAAGATTGTCGTCATCGGCCGTACGCCGCGCAGTGCTCATCGGTGTTGTCGTCTTCGTCTCGTGCCTTGTCGGAATTCTGAGCCGCCAACCCGGCACGCTTGCTGTCTTCTGGCCGGCCAACGCGCTGCTGCTCGGGATTCTCTTTCGGTCACCGCGTTCCGCGACACCGCTCACCTGGATCTGCGCAGTGGCAGGTTATGTCGGAGCCGACCTGATCACCGGCGGGGCGTGGGAGTCCACGGTGTGGCTCAACGCGGCCAACATCGTCGGGGTCGCGAGCGCCTTCTACGCCTTTCGCTGGGTTGACGGTGAGGATCGTCGTCTGACCAGTATTCAGTCTGTCGGATATCTCGTGTCGATGACGGTCGTCGGCGCGTCGATGGCAGCGCTCGTCGGCGGAATCGCAAACCGCGTGCTGTTCGGCGGACAATGGTGGGACGGCTGGTTGCTCTGGTTCTCGAGTGAGTTCGTCAACTACATGACCATCGTCCCACTGGTGCTGACGTTCCCCTCGCTTCGGCGAGTTGATCGAGACCCGAAAGCCCTTGCCGCACTTGTGCGTCGATCGCTCGTTCCGACAGCGCTCCTGGCGGTCTGCATCATTTTGGAGTGGGTGATCGGCGGCGCCGGAGCGATCGCGTTCGCCATGCCCGCGCTCGTGACTGCAGCCTTGCTCACCAATGTTTTTGTCACGTCGATGCTCACAGCCGTATCAACTGCCTGGACGTTGGTGCTGACGGCCGACGGTCATCTCGGATTGTCCAGCGAAGGCCTCTCGCCCGTCAGTGCGTCGGTCCAGATCGGATTGTCGCTGCTGGCGGTAGCGCCGATCGCGGTGGCATGTGTGATCCTCGAGCGCCGCCGCGCGCTCGAAGCGCTGACACAAGCCGTGACCCACGACGATCTCACCGGTGCGTTGCGTCGGGACGAGTTCTTCCGGCGAGGCGGCGGCGTGACGGGTGCGACCGATCCGCGTCGACGCTCCGGACGTCCGGTCAGCGTCCTGATGATGGATCTGGATCACTTCAAGATGGTGAACGACAACCTCGGTCATCGTGCCGGCGATACCGCGTTGGTGAGTTTTGCCGATCAGGTGCGGCGGAACCTCGACGACAAGCATCTCTTCGCCCGCTTGGGCGGCGAGGAGTTCGTCGTTTTGATGACAGGTGTCGATCTGGAAGGTGCGACCGCAACGGCCGAGATGATTCGACGCGCGCAGGCGGAGAATTCGTCGGCAGTGTTGGGCGACCTCGGGCCGACCGTCAGCATCGGTGTCGCGTGTTCACCCCACGGCGACGCGGATCTGACGCAACTGGTCGACGGCGCCGACGAAGCCTTGTACGAAGCGAAGAAACTCGACCGGAATCGAACGGTCTCGCTGACGCTCGGAGAAGTCACGTAACCCGTGCGGACCCGCAGTGTTTGCAGGTCCGCACGGGCTGGTGGTGTCGAGCGATTCAGAAGAGGTTGATCAGTGCCGGAACGCTGAACAGGGCGACGTAGTAACCCATGAACAGGACACCGCCGTGAATCTTGAACAGACGCCCGAGAAGGCCACCGACCAAGCCGACGGTCACGGTGATCAGGAGGCCCAGGATGCCGCCCTCCCAGATGCTGATGACGACGACGAGTCCCGTGAACACCGCGATCACAGCTTCGTGACTGATGTGCTTGACCACCGCTGACGCTGCGCGGTACGCGTAGTTCATGGCAAACGGATATGCGATGACCGTTGCCGTGACCACTGCCAGCAGGCCGTAGAGCAGGAACTCCCACTGCGTCAGGTACGTGGAGAGATTGTTGATCACTCCGGTTTCCTGATTGGTCTCGAAAACCGGCGGAGCGTTGAAGAGAGGTGCCGCGGGACCTGCCGCGAGCGGGCTGAGCGGAAGGCCGAACGCGACGAGCGGGATGAGGGTTTCTGCGATGTAGGTGGATTCCGTCGTACCGTTTTTCGCCGAGACCATCGTGGTCAGTCGGTGATAGCCGTTCTTGATTCGCGCACCTACCAGCTCACCCATCAGAACGGTCATGGCGACGGGGCTGAAGACGAACGTTGCGCTCGATACCGTGGAAGCGGCTGCGGTGAAACCGATCTGCTTGCGATCGAGGACCTTCAGGGGATTGGGGAAGTATCCCTTCCACCCTTTGATGTCCGGGGCCAGTGCAACAGTTTTGGGTTCACTGCGCTCCATGTCCTTACGGGTCGACGGACCCAAGGTCAGTGCGAGGTCCGCGATCAGCGGCCCGACTGCGATGGCAAGGAAGTAGCTGATGTTGAGCGACACATCGTAATTCGACGTCAACGCGCGTGCGCCCAGGATCAAGATCACGAAGGGAACGAGAGCGACGACCCCGGCCCAGCGGCCCGGCGAGGCGTAGGCGATACCGATGGCGGCGACCAGGAACAGCCAGGGTGCTATCGATTGAACGGTATCGGCGAACGGCGCGAGGATGGTCGCGAACAGCACGGCAACCGGCACAGCGACGAACGCCGAGATCACCGCTCCCGAGATCGCCTTGCGGAGTGCGATGTGCGGGATGCCGAGTGAGCGCATCATCTGCGCCTCCGGCAAAAGCGGAATCGCCATCGTGTCACCGGGAATGCCCAGCAGCATCGTCGGCACCGCGTGCGTCATGTGTTTGGCGATCGCGCCGGAGAGGAAGAACGTGAACACCGCGGCCGGGGGAGCGCCGAGCAGGATCACGAGCAGCGTCAGTGGCGCGATGGTGGCGGTCTCGTCCGTGCCGGAAATCAATCCGATGAACGTGAATGCGACCGCGCCGATGATGCCGAAGAGAACGGCAATCAGAATTTCGTTGGTCAGGACCGAACTCATGCGCGCCCACCGTCCTTCGGTGCATTCGAGGCCGGTGCGTGCTCGGCCTCGGCGGCGGCGAAATGGTCGTACAGACCGAGTTCGCGAAGTTCCTGTTGGCTCTGTTCCGGAATGTCGGCGAGAGTGCCCAGACCCTGGCGTTGTTCACTCATCATCGTGATGACGCCGTCGATCGACTCCGCGTCGGCGGCTGCCAACGCGACTATCCTCTTCGGCTTGATGAAGATTCCGCAGACGACGCCGGCGAGCAGGCAGGCCGCGATGCCGACCAGCAGGCTGTACGCCTGGGCCAACGACGGTTCACTGACGACCCGTTCGAACAGTGCCTGGGCCGCGAGAAGGGCCGAAGCGCCGACGACACTGCCGACCAGGACGGAGATCGCGAGGTGTCGACCGTTGACGGTGTCGCCCCAGACTTCGAGGTACGTCTGCTGCTCGGTCGGTTCGGTGGTGGTGGTCGGCGTCGTTGCCGACTGCGGTGGTGACATCAGTCTTCTCCAGTGTCATGCATGGCGAGAGGCTTGCGAGGTGGGGGACTTGCGAGATGAGGGGCTTGCGCGACGAGTGTCAGGTGCGTGCTGCGCGGAGGGCGCTGACAACTCGGGACGGACTCGGGTGTCCGATCTGTTCGGCCATCCAACTGCTTGTGTCGGTAAGGGAATCCAGGTCGATGCCGGTGTCGATCCCGAGGCCGTGGAGCATCCACACCAAGTCCTCGGTGGCGAGATTTCCGGTCGCGCCCTTGGCATACGGGCACCGTCCGAGACCGCCTGCGGAACTGTCGAATTCGGAGACACCCGCAGTCAGCGACGCGTAGACGTTCGACAGTGCCTGGCCGTAGGTATCGTGAAAGTGCATCGCGATCTGCGAAGTGGGGATGCCACGTTCGCGGATCGCACCGAGTAAGGCGAGCACATGGCCAGGCGTGCCGACGCCGATGGTGTCGCCGAGAGAGAGCGAGAGGGCACCGCAGTCGATCAAGGCTTTCGCGATGTCGGCGACACGCTCGACGGGCACGGCGCCATCCCAGGGGTCGCCGAAGCACATCGAGATGTACCCGCGGACGGGAAGTCCCAGGGCTCGCGCGGCGGCAGTGACCTCGGCGGCCGCGGCGATTGCGCCGTCCACCGTAGAGTTGAGGTTGCGTCTCGCGAATTCTTCTGTGGCGCTGACGAATACGGCAACTTCGCTCGCCCCTGCGGCAACGGCCCGCTCGAGACCTTTGCGGTTCGGGACAAGGACGACCGTGCGTACCGAGTCCGGTAGGTGCAGCCGACCCATCAATTCTTCCGCGTCGGCAAGTTGCGGGATCCATCGAGGCGAGACGAAGCTCGTCAATTCGACGGTGCGGGAACCGGCCGCGACCAGGCGTTCGATGAACTGGGCCTTCGTCTCGGTCGGGATCACTGCCGTTTCGGCTTGAAGTCCGTCGCGTGGTCCGACTTCGTAGACCCGGACCGCGGTCGGTAGACCCGTCGCCGACACTCGATGAGGCGCCGGCTTCCACACTGGTGATCCTGCAACTGTTTCGGTCATCGTGGTCAGTTTCCGCCGCGGATCTCGGCGAGAACCTTCTCGGCATGCTCGACGCGAATGCTCTTGTCCGCGATCAGGCGTGCAACCACGGCGTCGATCTCGCTCTTCTGGGCTCCGGCGGTGGCAGCGATGTTGCGGGCGTGTAGTCCCATGTGCCCGCGCTGGACACCCTCACTGGCGAGAACGCGGACAGCAGCCAGGTTCTGTGCGAGGCCAACTGCCAGAATGATGCCGGCGAGTTCTTCGGCGCTCTCGACGCCGAGCATCTTGATTGCGGCCTGCGCTACCGGGTGCACCTTGGTGGCGCCGCCGACGAGGCCGACCGGCATGGGTAGCTCGAGGGTGCCGACGATGTTGCCGTCGGCATTCTTCTCGAAATGCGAGAGTGAGGAGTAGATTCCGTCGGCGTTGACTGCATGGGAATGGCACCCGGCTTCGACTGCGCGCGTGTCGTTTCCGGTCGCCAACACCACGGCGCTGATGCCGTTCATGATGCCCTTGTTGTGTGTCGCGGCGCGGTAGGGATCCAGCTCTGCCAAGCGTGCGGCATGGATCAAGTTGTCCACTACCTCTGCACCGCCGATCAATTCGGCGTCGAACACGGCACGAACGCGCGTCAGCCGCAGATCTGCCTTGTTGGTGAGAATGCGAAGAACGACGTGCCCGCCGCCGATCTCGGCTACTCGATCCGCGATTGCCTCTGCCATCGTGTTGACTGCGTTGGCGCCCATCGCATCTCGTACGTCGACGTGAAGGTGGAGGACGACGTAGGCGGCCTTGTCCGAGGACACGATGCGAACCGAAATGTCCTTCACGCCACCGCCGACGCTGACCAGCTTCGGGTCCTGCTCGTTGGCGAGTGCAATGATTTCTTCACGTGCCTCGAGGAGTCGGATGCGGGCAGCTGCCGGATCCGCTACGTCGACGAGTTGAATCTGGGCTTGCATGATCGGCTGGGTGCTCGAGACGTGAAAGCCCCCGAGTCCGCGTGCGATGCGAGCAGCGTTACTCGCGGCGGCGACCACCGACGGCTCCTCGGTGGCGAGGGGGATCAGGTAGTCCTTGCCGTTGATCGTGAAGTTGGTGGCCACGCCGACCGGGATGCCGATGACGCCGAGGACGTTCTCGACCATGCGATCGGCCTGATCGAGAGTGAGGCCGTCGGCAGCGTCGTAGACCGCGATGTCTGCTTCGGTCAGGTCGGTCTGGCGAACGATCTCGGCGCGCCGTGCGGCGACGTCGTAGGACCGGAAATCGGCGATGCGGCTGTTGGTTGATCGGCTGTTGGTTGATGACACGGGGGGTCGTCCTCCTGAAGTGGTTCTGTGCTCCGCTTCACAGTAGGGAGGTTGATGCCTGCCAGGCCACGTGCTCACAACACATCGATCGGTCGAAATTGTAGTGTCATGCACCATCGCCGCTGTCGTTGATGTCGGTTCCACCCTCTTCGGCTCCCACTTCTCGAAGTTCGTCGAGCCTCGTCGCCATGGACACGCGAAAGAAGTTCTCGTCTTCACGCCAGGAGTGACCGAGGAGGGTGCGGATGCGGTCGAGTCGCTGAACGACGGTGTTCGGGTGGTAGTTGAGTGCGCGAGCAGCCTTGGTCGGGCTCCCGTCGTTGCGGACCAGAGCCCGAAGGGTCGCCGTGAGATCGGTGTCCTTGTCTCGGTCGTAGGCGAGTACCGGGCCGATTACTTCGTCGACGAATTGATGGAGTGATTCCGGATTCTCGCCGAACAGAACGGTGTAAGGCAGGTACGACGCAGTCGTGACCGCTCCGTCGGTCTTGCCCAACGCCGACAGCAGGCGGGCGGTGCGCAGCGCAGAGGTGAAGCGCGCCGGGAGCTCTTCGGGGCGCTCCGCCGTTGCCGGCGCGATCACTACAGCGTGGGGTCCTACCGAACCGGTGATCTGGCGGTGAACGACGGTCGCCGCGGCTGCAGGGTTCCCCGAGCGCGAGACCACCGCGATCAATCCGGCGTGTTGCGACGCCAGAGCTCCGACCGGCAGACTCTGCCCGATTGCACGGAGCGCGGCGGTGCGGAGTTCCGGAGCGACCGACACCACGAGGACGGTGTCGAGTTCGCCGAGGGAGATACCGAGGTTGCGGGTCCGACGTTCGAGATCGCGCCTCCGCTCGGGCGCAGTGCTCAACAGGTCGGCGACCAGTTCGTCACGTGCGCGCCGATCCGCTGCTGCCGCCGCCGAGTGTTGCAACACGAGAATCGCTGTAACTTGAGCTGCCCGTTCCACGGTCCTGAGTTCGACCGGTCCGATCGCCGCGTCCGATCGATTCAGCAAGATCGCCCCGAGGAATGATTCTCCGGCGGTGACGGCGCTGACGAGTTGGATCACGGTCTCGCTGTTATCGGCGACAAACGTGCATCGGCCACTGCGGCGACTCTGGTCGATGGCATCGGACACGGCGCGAGGTAGCGACAACGGCACCGTCGTGATCTGCTCACCCGACGATGTGACGAGAGGGCGTAGCTCGTTGTCGACGACGACGGTGCTGCGCTCGAGTGCGCTGCTGAGAGTTCGTGCTACCTGGGCGTAGCCACCACCGCGGAGAACGGCATGGATCAGATCCTGGTGGACGATGTTCGATTTGTCCCGTGCGGACACGTGCTCGCGCAGCTCGTCGAGTGCTCGCCCGGTCTCGGCGGCGGATTCCTCGGCGCGGTCCAGCGCCCGTGCGGTTTGCAGGACTACCGAGGCGTGATCGGCGAGAGCAGAGAGCAGGGCGATCTGATCTGCGGTAAATCGTCGTTCCCGGCGATCGGCGGCAAACAGGACACCGAGGATCTGGCCGTCCGAGAGCATCGGCACACCGAGAATCGCCACCAGACCCTCGGCGACTATCGCGGCATCGACAACCTCGTCGTGCCGCGACTGCGTGTATTCGCTGTAGTTCTGGACCCACTGGGCCGCACGAGATTCGGCAATCGCGCTGACCAAGCCGGCGCCCGCAGGAACCTGCAGATGCTGGAGCTCCGGCGAGACCGCGCCGGCTGTCTTTCGAACGTTCAGATCTCTGGTGACCACATCGAACTCGGACAGGTACGTGACGTCGGTGCCCATGATGTCGTGTGCGCGGTTGACCAGTCTCTGCAGCAGTGTGTCGACGTCGCGAACCTGCGCAAGCTCGCGCGCACTCGAATAGAGGACCGCCAATTCGTTCTCACGGCGGCGCAGTCGACGAAATTCCGACCGACTGGCCCGGATGCGGGCCGCGGTCTCCGTGATCTCCGTTGTGCCAAGGCCGAATTCGGAAAGTGCCTGTTCGACATGTTCGTCTCCGACAGCGTCGGATGTCACGTCGAACAGTGCGGCAATCTCGTTGGGGTCCGAGTCGGAGTCTGAAGCTGAGTCGGAGTCTGAATCAGGGGCGGTCACACCGAACAAACTACAGACCGGTGGAACCGCCGAATTCGTCGAGCGCCGAGGATTTGTGATTGTTGTTCATCTCTAACGTATTTCGATCCGTTCTCGCCTCTCCCGTCTCCGTGCGCAGTGTGTCGAGTTCCTTCTCGAGCCCGCTGACTTTTGTCTCGAGGGCGCCTATTTTGCGGTTCAAGGCTTGGATGCTCGCCATGCACACGCCGTTCGCATCGACGGCCGAGATACGACGGGTGTTGGATCCCAAGCCGAAAATCGCTGCAAAATCCTGCGCCATCGGACCCAGGTGGCGGATCGACTTGTGGTCGAAACCGTAACTCCACGTGCTTATTCGAAGGGCTGTCAACCTGTCGAGCACATCCTGGGCGCTGGTCGGAACAACCGCGTCCGTATGCACGCCCCGTCGTCGCGTGGCCCGTGAGAACACCCAGTGCGCGGGATGGCGCATCGCGGCGTTCACTCGAGTGCTGACTCCAACGCCGAGGTATTCAGTGCGCTCGCCCTTTTCAGTGCGCTCGCCCTTTTCAGTGCGCTCGCCCTCGTCAGGCGGTGAGTTCACGTCGTGCGGTTTTGACGGTCTTGTCGCTCAGCAGAATTCCCGCTCCTGCGCCGAGCAGTCCGAGGCCGATTCCGACAGCAGCGCTGCCGAGGCCCAAAGCAATTCCCAACATGATTCCTCCAAAAATTGTGCGGTGAATTGAGGGGCCAGGTGTCCGACGAAAGTGCTGCCGACCTGCTCCGCGCTCATCTTTCACATTGCTCCGCCGTGCGGTCGATGACAACCCGTCTGGACCGAATTTCTCGTGGAAAACACAGGCGTGCAAGACTGGGTGAAGAACTGCTGAGTCATCGGCGTCTTGTGGGCGCCGTACGGGCGGCAGTATTTAAGTAGCCATCGACCGATCTCTAACGCAGGTTTATCTGCGCGCGGCAACGATGACCAGGCAAAAGGGTGGCATGTGAACGAATCGAACAGTGGCTTGTTTTCCGACCTCAGTGCGTCGGAGCCCGTTGTCGACGCAAAAAGCGCCGAGCAATTGGCGGCCGAGCGTGAAACTGCGGCAGCGGAACGCTCCAATACCGACACCGCTGAACAGCGGCAGTCACAGCTGTTCAGCGGTTAAGCGCGTCAGGACTCCTTGATTACCGACAGAACATTGCCGGCGGGGTCGGTGAACCACGCGATATCGGGGCCGTTGCCACGCATGATGCCTCGCGCATCCTGGGGGAATCCGTCGTATTTCAGAAACTCCACACCACGTGCGGTCAGTTGATCGACGGTTGTGTCGATGTCGTCGACGACGAAGTTGAGGATCGTGTACGTCGCCGCTTCGTGATTCGGTTTCGGATAAACCAGGATCTCGGTTCCGCCGGCAAGATGTAGGCGAATGAGTCCCATGTCTTCGTCGGTCACTTTCAGCCCGAGTGTTTCGCCGTAGAACTTCTTTGCAGCGTCGATGTCAGTCACCGAAAATCCGCTGAATGCTTTCGTGTCTGCAAGCATGACTATCTCCGTTCCCAGCGGTTGCCGGACTAGGTGGTGTGGGAATCCGTCATTCCGGATTCCATCTCGGTCCTGGCTTCCTCGCTGAACTCGATGATCTGAACGTAGTTTCCGTCGGGGTCGATAGCGGTGGCGAACAAACTGCCCCCGCGGTCTTCGAGTGGGGCGAACCAGTTTCCGCCGAGTGCATCGATGCGCTGCGCGATCGACCGGGCGTCGTCGGTCTCGACATTGAGGAACATTCGGCCGGGCTGCGGGTTGGTATCGCCGACGTCGTCGCGTCTGTCGAGCATCACGTAGAAACCGTTGAAGTCGAGGACGTCGTAGCCGGGTTCGCCCGGGGTGCGGTCGACTTTCGGGGCGAACGCCTCGGCGTACCAGTCGCGCAAGCGTTCGGGGTTGGTGCTCGAGAGCAAAATGCTGCTGATGCTGGATCCGGACATGTGTCCTCCTGCTGTTGGTCGTTACTGGCGTCGGTGATCGAGGCGCTGGCCACATCACCTTGCAGATACAGACTTCCCGCAGCGACGAAACTCATCGGTGAAACTGATCGAGGCTCAGGTGTGCTCCGAAACCATGATCGCCGTCGTGCCTGGTTCGAGTGCCCGAAAGATGTGTTCCTCGTCGCCGGGATATGCGAGGTAGTCGCCCGGTCCGAGCTCGATCGGATCTGCGGTCGGCCCGACCTCGGCCCGACCCGTACCGATCACAACGTGTTCGGTGGTGCCGCGGGCATGCGGAGTCGAAATGCGAGGCTCGCCCGGCTCGGCGACGATCCGATACAGATCGCGGCGTGCGTTCGGTGGGCTGGGCGCCAGGAGAGTCGCGATGTACGACGCGTTTGCCGACGCAATCGCGGGCCCTTCTCCGGCTCGAATCAACTGAACGGTCTGTGCCTGCGAGTCGACAAGTTGTGAGAATGGCACACCCAATGCGTTGCCGAGTGCCCACAGTGTTTCGAGGCTCGGGTTTCCGAGGCCGGATTCGAGTTGGGAGAGTGTGGATTTGGCGATGTCGGCGCGCCGGGCGACCTCGGAGAGGCTCAATCCCGCTCGGGTGCGCTCGCGTTTGAGCGCGACGGCCACCAGCTTCTGAGGGCTCTGATCCGTGCCGGTTTCACCACTATCCATCGTTCGATTCTCCGATCGATCGTTTTTCTTGACGAACGGTTCCATTTCGTTCAACATAGAATACATGCGTTCTTTATGGCGAACAGTTGATCGCGACACGATCCGAGTGAGTGTGCTGATCTGTCTCTCCGTGGCCATCGTCGGCGTGTCCTACGGTGTGACGGCAGGATCGGCTGGATTCTCGCTGTGGCAGCTGCTTGCCTTGGCTGTGCTCGTTCTGGGTGCCTCGTCGGAGTTCCTGTTCATCGGAATCATCGCGGCCGGAGGCGGCGCCCTCGCTGCAGTTGTAGCCGGCTTGCTGATCAACTCTCGAAACTTCGCCTACGGATTGGCAGCGGGATCTTTTCTCGGCGAGGCTCGTCACACGGATTCAGGCTGGCGCAGGTGCTCGGGTTGGCGCAAGTTGGTCGGCGCGCACCTGGTCAACGACGAAAGCGTCGCGGTTGCCATGGCGCAGGGCTCGGTGAAGCAGAAGCGTGCGGCTTTCTGGTTCTGTGGGATCGGGATCGCGGTGTCGTGGCCGATCGGAGCTCTCCTGGGCGGGCTGCTCGGCAGCGTCGTCCAAGATCCGGCCGCGTTGGGATTGGATGCCGCTTTTCCGGTCGTCATTCTGGCCCTGGTCCTGCCCGCACTGAGGGAAAAGGTCACATTGCTTGCCGCTGTGATCGGTGCAGCGGTTGCAGTGGCCACGTCACCGTTCCTGCCGTCGGGTACCGCGCCGCTCGTAGCTCTGCTGAGTATCGCGGTGACGATACCGTTCCGGGAGAAGGTTCGATGAATGCTGCATCGGTCTGGATCGGCATTGTGGTGTTCGCTTGCGGCTCTTACGCTTTGCGGGTCAGTGGTGTTCTGCTCCGAGCTCGGGTGACGCTCTCCGGCTTCGCCGAGAAGTCCCTCGATCGTGCTGTCGTGGTGCTGTTGCTTGCAGTGGTTGCGACCTCGACGATCTTCGCCGGACATGACGTTGCGGGTCCGGCGCGGATGCTCGGCGTGGTGGCCGGAGGTATCTGCGCCTGGTTCAAGGCCCCGTTGGTGGTCGTGGTGATTGTCGCGGCCGGCGCTACTGCATTGCTGCGACTGTCAGGAGTGTCGTAGAGCCGATTCGATGGGCGTTGAATCGGGGATCGAATTCAGGCGAGTGCGAATGCCGTCGATGAAGAGGTCCAGGCCGAACTGGAATCGCACTGTCGGATCGCCGTCGAGGAGGTCCTCGTCGGAACCGCCGCCGATGACCTCGGGAGAGTCGGGGGAGATGGGAGCTCGGGTGAGTGCCCCCATTTCTTCCATCTGCGCTCGGGACTGCTCGTCGACGGTATGGCCGAGTACGTAATACAGCAGGGCATACGCCGCGAGTTGGGCGTGCTCGCGTGAGAGGCCGGATTCTTGCCCGGCTTGCACGAAGTGCTCGCGCACCTTGCTGCTTGTCATCCGTGAGGCGAAGGTGGCGCTGACCAACTCGGCGCCGTCGCGGTGCGCCAGCAGGGCAGATCGAAGTCTGTGTGCCAGTTCGGAATACGCCTCTTGCCACGTGTCCGCGTCAACGGGGGCGTCGAGGTCTTCGAGGATCTTGTCGACGACTGCGCCGAGCAAGGTCTGTTTGTTCGGGAAATGCCAGTAGAGAGCGCCGGGTTGGACGCCAAGCGAGGTTGCGAGCCTACGCATCGTGAGGTCGGCAAGCCCGAACTCGTCGAGTATCGCCATGGCGCCGTCCAGCACGTCGCCGCGTCGCAACTGCACTTGTTGTTCCCCTCGTTTCGCCTCGCTGTTGACCGCTCGCGATCAGATGTCGATCGGCCCCGCCTTTGACAGTATTCCACCACGTCTCTAACGTGAACACCGTTCAACTTGTACGGTGTTCAATTTTGCTGGTTCTGAAGGAGACGTCTGTGACCCCGCCCCCGATTAGCACGGCCCCTGCGACGGTCGACATCCTCGACCAGGCGCGCGAGCAAGTTCTCGACAGAGGAGTTGGCCTGACCGAAAGCCAGGTACTCGACGTACTCCGGCTCGACGACGACAGGCTCGAAGACCTGCTGGCTCTCGCCCACGATGTTCGTATGAAGTGGTGTGGACCGGAGGTCGAGGTCGAGGGCATCATCAGCCTCAAGACGGGCGGCTGCCCTGAGGACTGCCATTTCTGCTCGCAGTCCGGACTCTTCCAGTCGCCGGTTCGCGCGGCCTGGTTGGACATCCCGAGCCTGGTGGAAGCTGCCAAGCAGACGGCGAAGTCGGGCGCTACCGAGTTCTGCATCGTGGCCGCTGTCCGCGGACCCGACGCCCGGTTGCTCGCTCAGGTCGCGGCCGGCATCGAGGCGATCCGCAACGAGGTCGACATCCAGATAGCCTGCTCGCTCGGCATGCTGACCCAGGAACAGGTCGACCAACTGGCCGCCATGGGTGTGCACCGGTACAACCACAACTTGGAAACCTCGAAGTCGCATTTCCCGAACGTCGTCACCACGCACTCGTGGGAAGAGCGTTGGAACACCCTGCGGATGGTTCGCGAAGCAGGCATGGAAGTGTGCTGCGGCGGAATCCTGGGCATGGGCGAATCGCTGGAGCAGCGCGCAGAATTCGCGGCCAACCTGGCTGAACTCGAGCCGGACGAGGTCCCGCTCAACTTCCTCAACCCGCGTCCGGGCACCCCGTTCGGTGATCTGGATGTGCTGCCCGCCAGCGAGGCGCTCAAGTCCGTGGCGGCATTCCGTCTCGCGCTGCCTCGCACGATCCTGCGCTTCGCCGGTGGACGCGAGATCACCCTCGGCGACCTGGGTGCCAAGCAGGGCATCCTCGGCGGAATCAACGCCGTCATCGTCGGCAACTACCTGACGACGCTCGGGCGTCCCGCCGAGAAGGATCTGGATCTGTTGGTCGATCTGCAGATGCCGATCAAAGCACTGAACGACACTCTGTGAGCACTCCGGTGACCGAGGAGCGGTACAACCCGTTCACCGGGCGTCGGATCGTCGACGGTGTCGACGGAACGGACCCCACAGCCGGGGGCCTTGGGCACGAGCCCGCAACCCTAAGCGTTCACGTCGGGAGTCGCCAGAACGTTAAGGTGAAGACAGAACGGATGTT
>NZ_JBHWUF010000008.1:0-346807 GCF_042738325.1 Rhodococcus sp. NPDC059969
CCACCCGCCAAATCTTCCCCCCCACCCCCCCCCGCTCGCGGGGGGGTCACTCCCGGGCCCCCCGGCACAAACCCCCCCGGGGGCGCCGTCGACGATCTGCTGGATCAGTTGACGTCGAACCGGTCGAGGTTCATCACCTTGGTCCAGGCGGCGGCGAAGTCCTCGGCGAACTTCTGCTTCGCGTCTTCGCTGGCGTACACCTCGGAGAGTGCGCGCAGTTGCGAATTCGATCCGAAGACGAGGTCCACTGCAGTTGCCGTGTACTTCGGGTCGCCCGTCGCACGATCAGCCCCGTCGTAGACGTTCTCGTTCGTCTTCGACGGCTTCCACTCGGTACCCATGTCGAGAAGGTTGACGAAGAAATCGTTGGTCAAGGTCTCGGGACGGTCGGTGAACACCCCGTGGCCGGTCTTGCCGAAGTTCGCGTTCAGCGCGCGAAGTCCGCCGACCAGCACTGTCACCTCGGGTGGGGTCAGAGACAGCATGTACGCGCGGTCCACCAGCAGAATCTCTGCCGGAATCTTCTCCCCACCCTTGAGGTAGTTCCGGAATCCGTCGGCCCGAGGTTCGAGTACCTCGAACGAGTCGACGTCTGTCTGCTCCTGCGTTGCGTCAGTACGTCCCGGAGTGAACGAGACCGTGATGTCCTGTCCCGCGTTCTTCGCGGCCTGTTCGACGGCCGCTGTACCACCCAGAACGATCAGGTCGGCGAGTGAAACCTTGGCTCCACCAGCCTGGTTGAAGTCCTGCTGAACCCGCTCGAGAGTCTCAAGCACCGCGGCGAGGGCTGCGGGCTCGTTGACTTCCCAGTTCTTCTGCGGCTCCAGTCGAATTCGCGCACCGTTGGCGCCGCCGCGCATGTCGGTGCTGCGGAAGCTCGCAGCCGACGCCCACGCGGTCGACACCAACTGCGAAATGGACAGCCCGGAGTCGAGAAGTCGACTCTTGAGGATCGCGATGTCTGCGTCCCCGATCAGTTGATCATCGGCCGAGGGAACGGGGTCCTGCCACAGCTGCGGCTCGGGAACCCAAGGTCCCAGGTAGCGCGTGACCGGTCCCATGTCACGGTGAAGGAGCTTGTACCAAGCCTTGGCGAACTCTTCGGCAAATTCTTCCGGATGATCGAGCCAACGCCGGGTGATCTTCTCGTACGTCGGATCCAGGCGTAGGGAGAGGTCGGTCGTCAGCATCGTCGGTGTGCGTCCGGCCGACGAATCGAACGGGTCCGGGATCGTGCCCGCCCCCGCGCCGTCCTTCGGAATCCACTGCCACGCACCCGCCGGGCTCTTGGTCAGCTCCCAGTCGTAGCCGTACAGAATCTCCAAGAAGGTGTTGTCCCACTTCGTCGGAGTGGGAGTCCACACGACCTCAAGACCACTGGTGATCGCGTCCTTACCCACACCCGTGCCGAAGGCACTCTTCCAGCCCAGTCCCTGCTGCTCGATGGGTGCGCCTTCGGGTTCCGGTCCGACGAGGTCGGCCGGTCCGGCTCCGTGTGTCTTGCCGAAGGTGTGGCCGCCGGCGATCAGCGCAGCTGTCTCCACGTCGTTCATCGCCATGCGCGCGAATGTTTCTCGGATGTCGCGGGCGGCCGCTACCGGATCCGGTTGCCCGTTGGGCCCTTCGGGATTGACGTAGATCAAGCCCATCTGCACGGCGCCGAGCGGTCCGGACAGCTCACGGTCTCCGCTGTAACGCTCGTCGCCGAGCCAGGTGTCCTCAGGACCCCAGTAGATCTCCTCGGGCTCCCAGATGTCTTCTCGGCCGAATCCGAAGCCGAAGGTCTTGAACCCCATCGACTCCAGGGCGCAGTTGCCCGCGAACACCAGCAGGTCGGCCCAGGAAACCTGCTTTCCGTACTTCTGCTTCACGGGCCAGAGCAGGCGCCGTGCCTTGTCGAGGCTGGCGTTGTCCGGCCAACTGTTGAGCGGGGCGAAACGCTGAGCGCCTTGACCGCCGCCCCCGCGGCCGTCTGCAATGCGATAGGTGCCGGCAGCATGCCAACTCATACGCACGAAGAGTCCGCCGTAGTGGCCGTAGTCGGCCGGCCACCAATCCTGCGACGCCGTCATCAACGCGATGACGTCGCGCTTGAGTGCCTCGACGTCGAGTTTGGCGAATTCCTGGGCGTAGTCGAAGTCTGCACCCATGGGATTCGACTTCGACGAATGTGAATGCAGGACAGAGAGATCCGGCTGATTCGGCCACCAGTCGCTGTTCGTTCTCGGACGGTTCCCGGTGGGTGTCGGCGACGGGATTGCGGGGTTTTCACTTTCGCTGGTGCTCTCGGTGTTTCCATCGTGAGCAACCGGGCAACTATCGGACACGGTAATCCCTCCATGAGCGAGTAGAACGGACTTCGATCACGTTTGTGATCGCAAACTCTGAGTTGTCGAACAGTCGGCACACAGGCCCCAGTAGATGACCTCGGCTTCATCGAGGACGAAGCCGTTGTGCGTCGACGGCGTCAAACACGGCGCTTCACCTACGGCGCAGTCGACGTCCTCGACAACGCCACACGACCTGCAGACCACGTGATGGTGGTTGTCACCGACGCGAGACTCGTACAGCGCCACGGATCCGGACGGTTGTATTCGCCGTATCAATCCGGCGTCGGTGAGAGCGTGCAACACGTCGTAGACCGCCTGCCGAGATACCCCTGGCAGAACCGCCCGCACAGCATCGAAAATCGTCTCGGTGGCTGCATGTGGGCGTGCATGCACAACCTCGAGCACCGTGACTCGGGGGCGAGTCACGCGAAGCTCAGCGTCACGCAATTGGGCTGCGTAATCCGGCGTCGAAGGCACCTTTCCACTATTGCGCAATCTTCTGGACTGAACCCAGACTTTCGCGAAATTCTTGCCCGATCGAGCTAATCGGCCCTGTGAACAATCCGTCCGGTCACCCGTCACCTCAACAGGTAAAAGGCGGGCTCGCCTGCGATCCCCGAGTTATCGTCCGACACCTGAACCTAATGCGACGGTGGTCGGGCAACTCCGTTCACCGTCGTGACTTCGCCGCATTCAGCGCAGCGACGGCGGTGTTCAAGACTTCATCGGGACCAGTTCTACGATCGGGATCGTGCGAGATGTCTTGTTCTGGTAGGCGGAGTATCGCCCCTTGTTCACGACGTCGAGTGTCGACCACCGTCGCGCGTAATCCGGATCGGTCGGCAGGGTGACGCGCGCGCGAACTCGTGTACTGCGTAAGCCGATCTGCATCTCGCACACAGGTTGTGCGGTGAGGTTGGCAAGCCAGTCGGGTGGCTTGGCTGCTCCTCCGGCGGAGGCGACCACCAGATAGGTTCCGCCATCGCGTGCGTAGGTCAATGCCGAAGTTCTCGGCAGACCGGATTTGCGACCGAGGGTGCGTATCAGAAGGGTGGGGTTGCCGAAGAGGAGACGATGCCCGACCAGTCCACCGGTACGCATGTAGATCCATTTGTGGGCACGCAAGATGTGACGATAGATATCGCTCATGACGGTCCTGAAGTTCTCTCGCAGAGGGATTCTGTAGGTGGCGGCAGCTCACGTTGATTTCCCGCGGGTGCGCTCGAGTATGTGAAGGTCACAGGACCCGCGGCCGTAGACGGCTGGTCGTGAACAACGGAGTAAGTGGGCGTACCGGGACAGGCGGCACCCACACGCCCGGCAGGTCGACGCGGTGCAGCCGCGCTTCGACCACCCGGCCGATTCCCATCTGATCCAGAGGGTCTCGTTCTGAGCCAAACACTTCCAGCGCGAATTCGTCGATGCGCCGTACCTCGAGCACGCTCTCACGTGGAGTGAAGGCGACCAACCAGGGCGGCAGCATGCCCGCGACGCCGACGACATTGCGGTGCGGTCGGGCGAGGATCGGCGGTGGGTCGGTGATGGCGTCGCCCATGCGGCCGCTCATGGTGAGCAGCTTGTGCCCACGCCGGGTTGCCGCAGCGCGGATATCGGTATCGGTGACCGTCCACTCGATCTCACCCAGTTTCTTCGGGTAGCCAAGAAGCTCACGGCCGATGATCAGGGCTACGTCGTCGTCGAGAATCATCCACGGGCAGTGAATTCCGGTGCCCTGCACTGTCTTGATGTGAACGAACAGTCCGGCCTCGTGATAGCCGGGTGACTCGAAATTGTTGTCCGGGAAACAGGCGGTGAAAAGGTCGGCGCGCGCCGGTTCGGCCAACCGTACCCCCGCAGGAAGCCACTGCTTCATGATGTCGGGGTCGATTTCGACGGTGGCGCTGAAGTAGTGGGCGTCGCGGTAGAGGCTGCGCCGCGGATCGCCGAGTGTCAGTGTGCGGCGCAGGTCCGTCCAGAGTGAGCGACCCGCAGTCCTGACGGCCGGTTCCCAGCTCATCTCATTTGACCCTTCGGTAGACGGTACGCAGAATCGGCCCGATCAGCCCTCGCGGGGTGTATTGGCCACTGACGGTCTGCAGTTTGGCGAACGCGCCGGGGACCACGCGGCGGCGACCAGCCGCCAGCCCGACGATTGCTGCCGTTGCGGCTTGTTCGGCACTGACCCACAGCGGGCCTGGCAACAGGCGGTCGAGCTTCGGGACCTCGGCTACCTCGGCGTATTCCGTACGTACTGGGCCTGGCGCGAGTAGCGTACATTGCACTCCGGTGCCGACGAGCTCACTGTGCAGCGATTCGGCGAGGGTGTTCGCGAATGCCTTGCTCGCCGCGTAAGTAGCGTTGTTCGGTCCGGGTTGGTTGCCTGCGGTGGATCCGGTGATCAGAATCGCGCCCACGCCGCGCGCCAGCATGGGTGGCAGTACAGCGAGGATGAGGTCGTGCACTGCAACGGAATTCAGTTCCACCTGTTGGCGTTCCCGCTCCGGGTTCGCGGTCGCGAGCTCGCCGTAGGTGGCGAATCCGGCGTTGTTGCACAGTATTACGACATCTCTGGTCGCGAGCTCGTCACAGAGCTTCGCGCGCTCGGCACGGTCGGACAGATCGACGCTTCGGATCTCGACCTCGATGCCGTAACGCTGGGCCAACCGCGCGGCCAGCTCACGCAATCGATCCTCGCGGCGGGCTACCAGGATCAACGAGTATCCACGCCGCGCCAGGCCTTCGGCGAGGGCGAGACCGATACCGGAGGACGCACCGGTGACGACAGCTCGCGTGGTTGATGTGGGTGGGGGAAGGCTCATGGTTCGCTCCTCGGTGATCAGAATTGGGTGAGCGCGCGGGCAGTCACGGCGGTACCAGCAGCGATCAGAGTGCGAACTGCACCCGGTTCACGTACTTGCTCCTTGCCTGCCGCAATCCGGCGGAAATTCGCCGCATGCCAGGCGAGTTGGAGGTAGGAATTGATTGGTGTGGCGCCGGCCAGCGGAATGCGTGGCGCAGTCGGAAGCACCTGCGGCTCACCGGTCCCGGACAGCAGGTCGGCCGCGATCGTCGGCCGCACGGCGAATGGTCGGCCGAGCCCGATCACATCCACGACGCCCTGAGCGAGCACGTCGCGGATGAAGTCGCGGGTGCGTACACCGCCGGTCAACATGAGCGGCATAGCAGTACGGGCGCGCAGGCTTTCGGCGTAGCGCAGGAAGTAAGCCTCCCGGACTCGGGTGCTGTCCTGCACGACGCCGGTCATGGCTGGAGCTTCGTAGTTGCCGCCGGAGACCTCGAGCAGGTCGATGCCGGCCTTTTCCAAAGCGAGCGCGACATCGAGCGACTCGTCTTCCCCCAACCCGCCGTGCTGGAAGTCTGCCGAGTTGAGCTTGACCGACACAACGGCCTCCGGGCCGATGGCTGCGCGAACGTCAGCGATCACCTCGAGCAACAGGCGACGCCGGTTCTCCGGGCTTCCGCCGTAGCTGTCGGTGCGCTTGTTCGCGACAGGTGAGAGGAACTGCGACAGGAGGTATCCGTGTGCGGCATGGACCTGCACTCCCGAAAATCCGGCTGCCACGGCCAGTTCCGCGGTTCGGGCGTAGCGGCGACGCAGGAAGGCGATGTCGCCGAGCGAGAGTTCCCGGGGTTTGCGCAGATTGAATCCGAGCGCCTGCGGCCGCAGCGCCGACGGGCCGACCGGGCGTCGGTGCAGTGGTCCGACGGCAACTCGTCCGGGGTGGTTGATCTGCATGATCATCACCGCACCCTCCCGGGATCCTGCCCGGGCCCAGTTGCCGACGGCTTCGAGGTGGCGGTCGTCTTCGAGGGTCACGTTGCGTGGCTCGACGTAGGCGCGACGGTCGATCATGACGTTGCCGGTGATGAGCAGGCCTGCACCGCCTCGTCCCCAGGCGCTGTAGAGGCGGGTCAGGTTCTGGCTGGGTGAGCCGTCGATCGCGGCGAGTTGTTCACTCATCGCGGCCTTGGCGATGCGGTTGGGCAGGGTAACGCCGCATGGCAGCGTGAGTGAACTGGCAGCGGTAGCAGTGCGGGGTGCGTGTTTCTTGGGTGGCATGGTTACTCCTGTTGTCGTGGTGGAGAATTGGAGGTCAGGCGTTGCGGTGCGCGGCAGCGAGGATCGGTCGCCGGACGTTGCCGGGCACAACAGGTCGCGGCTCGGGAATTCTCCGCGCGGTCGGTGGGCCGGCGAGTGCACCGAGGAGCTTCGAGCGGAGTGTGGCCAGTTGGGTCATGATCCGGACCGACCACCGGCCGCGCCGCATTTCCCAGCGCAATTCGGGGCCACCGGCGAGGATTTCTCCGGATGGCTTGGACAGATACGAGTAGAGATCACCGACCGGTGTATGCAGTTGTTGCTGCAGTATCGCGGCCTCGGCGAGCAGGCGTGAACTGTTCATCAGCAGCATTCCTGCACCCGAGCGCGGGGCGACCAGTCCCGCGAAATACAAGTTGGCCAACCCCGGGGCGAAGGTGTGTGACACCAGGCGCGGTTGCCCGTTATCCCACGTGAGCAGTCCGTCGCCTAGGAAGGGGAAGGTGGTCTTGAAGCCGGTGGCCCAGACGATGGTGTCGTATTCGCCGCTGGTGCCGTCGGTGAAATGCACTGTACGTCCGTCGAACCGGGATATTTCCGGCCTGACTGCAATGCGGCCGTGTTTGAGGAAGTAAGGCAGTTGCTGGTTGACTACCAGATCTTGGTCGAAGATACGGTGCTTCGGCTTTTCCAGCCCGAAACTGCGAAAACTTCCCATTCCGACAACAACGATCATTCGGAAGACTAGCTCCTGCAACACTTTTGGAACTGGGATCGAGCCCACGTCGAACTTGCTGCTAGGGACACCGAGGACGTACTTCGGAATGAACCAGTAGCTACGGCGCAGTGAAATCTCCGCGGCGCCGAAGGTCAGCGCGGCTTCTACCGCCAGGTCACAACCGGAGTTTCCCGCGCCGACCACCAAGGTGCGCGAGCCGTCGAGGTCGGCAGGGCGCTTGTAGTTCTTGGAATGGATCTGTTTGCCGGTGAATTCGCCCGGATACGCGGGAATGTTGACATCCCAGTAGTGACCGTTGGCGATCACGACGCCGGCGTACTCGCGCACCGTGCCGTCTCCGAATTCCACCAGCCACCCGGCTCTTCCCGAAGTATCGAGTGGCGCCACATCGACAACCAGCGTGTTGAATTCGATCCGGTGATCCAGGCCGAACTCGGCAGCGAAGGCGCGCAGATACTCGCACATCTGTGTGGCGCTGGGAAAGTCCGGGTAGTCGTCGGGCATCGGATAGTCCGGATACCCGGTGACGTCCTTCGAACTGATCAGATGCGTGGAGTCGTACACCCCGTGCGACCAGTTTCCGCCGATCGCAACGGCGGTCTCGACGTGGTCGTAGTCCAAGCCGAGATCCGCGTAGGCCTTTGCCACCGCCAGCCCGGTGTATCCAGCTCCGATGATGCAGTACCGAGTCACGGTTGCAACCTTCCCTCAAAGCTACAGTCAGTGTAGCTACAGTCAGTGTAGTATTTGCCAAGGCGTTGTTGCATGTCAAGCAACGCGGTGACGGAGAGGCGGCAAACGATCATGACCGAACGACGGAACCGGGCGTATGCACCGCGAATGGCTCCTGAACAACGTCGGGAGCAGTTACTGGACGCAGTCCTGCGGGTGATCGTCGAACAAGGCGTCCACAAGGTGTCCATCGACACGGTGGCGAAGGAAGCGGGCGTCAGTCGCCCCGTCGTCTACGGCCACTTCGACGACTCCGACCAACTGCTGCGCGCTTGCCTCGACCGCGAGGAGAACGCAGCACTGACGCAACTCGCCAACGTGGTGCCTCTTCACACGCAGGACCCGATCCACGCGATGACAGAAAGCCTCGAAGTTTTCCTTACGGCCGTCCTGGCCGCACCCAACCGGTGGCGAGCAGTCTTCCAGCTCGCCGACTCGAGCACGCCAACCTTTCGTAGACGCCTCGAGCACGGCCGCCAGGCGCTCATCGCAGCACTGACGGACTTCGTACGAGCGGCAACACCTCCGGATCGACTTCCCGCCGTCGATGTCGACCTCACCGCCCGCACCATGTATGCACTTTTCTGGGAGGCCGGTCGCTTGGTTTTGGCGGAACCGAAATCCTTTCCACCACAGCGCATTCGCGACTATGCCGACCTCCTCATTCCTGCACTGCCCGCATTCCACGAACCGAACAGGACCCCTGAACGATCCGCATGAGGAAACGCGAGAACTCCGATCGAACGCCTCCTGGCCCTCGGGCGTCCCCGTTGCGTCTTCAGGCGTGTTACGTTCCGGCGGATTGAACAGTCAACTCAGGGGAGCGCGACAAGTGGAGTTCAGCAGTACCGAACCGGACGAACGACGCGAGAATCATTGCCAGGGGAATTCCGAGTCAGTCCGCACCCGCGACGGCCGATACCTGCACACGATGGTGCTGCCAGGGCCTCGCAATCGGTCGGTCACCGTCGTCTTCGAAGCCGGTGCTGCGGCAAGCCGATCCGGGTGGGCTTTGGTTCAACCAGCGGTCGGAAACTGGGCTCGCGCCGTCGTCTACGACCGTTCCGGACTGGGACGCAGTGCCGTCGATGCGCAGCCGCGGACGCTACGGCGGATGGCTGACGATCTGGGCGACGTACTCGATCACTTCGGCCCGGGCCCGTTCGTCTTGGTCGGCCACAGCGCCGGCGGACCCATCGTCCGGGCTGCAGCGGCCGCTCGCCCCGAACGGATTGCGGGCGTCGTGCTTGTCGATCCGACTGACGAGGCTGCAGATCTGCTGTTCAGCCGGATGTTCCGTCTGATGGAGCGGGTGGCCATCGCAGCGAACATGGTCTTGGCCCGAACCAAACTGATGCCGCGACTGTACAAGTCGATGACCGACGCCTTGCCGGACGACGCGCGCAGAGATATGGAGTTGGAGGGATTTACCGTCACGATGGTCCGCACGCATGCCTCGCAAGCCGAAACCTTCATCGACGACTTGTACAAGTTCAGAGCTGACCCACCCGCGCTCGGCGGGATTCCGGTCACCGTCATCTCCGGCGCGCGAACAGGATCCGGCATGAATGCCACAGTCAGGGCGGCTGCGAATGCTTCCCACGAGTACCGGGCCGCACAATCTCCACAGGGCCGCCACGTCATCGCCGAGCGCTCCGGCCACTACGTCCCCATCACAGATCCGGAAATCATCGCCCAGGAAATACACCGCCTCGTCGATGGCACGCAAGAGTCCTGAACATTCGAGATCAGCGTTGCGTTGAAGCCTGTTGCCACCTCGCGGTTCCACAAATTCCGACAATCTTTCGTTTGTTCCATCTACCGTGAAAGGGAGAATCCGCCGAGGTCAGGAGTGATCGTGCCCAAATTGGAGATCAAGAGGAAGTCAGAACTCTCGCGCCAGGAAGTCGCCGACCGACTCATCGCCCTCGGCCAAGCGCTCGCCAGTGGATCGGAAGTGGAACTGGGATCTGGCGGGGACTCGATCGAAATCAGTGTTCCGGAGCAGGTTCGGTGGGAACTCGAGATCGAAGTCGACGGCAATGACGTCGAGATAGAAATCGAGATCCACTGGCGCGACGACCCTCAGGAAGAATCGGAAGTGAAGTCTCCGCCTCCCGCCAAAGCCGTCCGTCGCAGCCGACCACGCAAGAGCACTGCCAAATAGGCCGACTCGAATTCGGTTGACAGGCACTTAAGGAGACGCCGACACCTCGAGAGATACTACGCGCAGCAGTGCCCGGAGATCCCTTTCGATTCGTCGAAACAGTTGGTAGACAACGATGAATCCGGCGATACCGCCCAAACACAGAGCGCGGACGGTTGCGTTGAGTTCCTCACCGGCACCCGAACCGACAAAACTGAGCCCTGCGATTCCCACCAGGGGAACCGAGGCTGCGACCGCGAGGTACCTCGTGCTGCTCCGACCCAGTGAACGAATATCGCGGCCGTCGTCGCTTCGTAACTCGCCGTGTGACAACAAGATCGGATACAGACATCGAACCGAGTAGTAGGTCAGGATGAAGAACGGATAGGCGACTGCGACGGCTCCGCACACGGCCAGCGACGACATCAGGTGCACGTAGGCTCGCTGCGGAATACCGCCAGCCGCAATCTGCAACGCAACTGGATATGCGATACCGGCCAGCACCCACAGACCGAAAGCGATCACCACCGCTCGGTGTCCGACGTTCAGCGTCGCGGTACGCGCCTTGTTCAAGACCTCCGCGCTGTACGTCTGACCGTTACGCAGTCCGTGAGGCACGGTGAGCGCAAGCCGACACCAATACAGGATCGCCGCGGCGCCGAGAGAGAACGCAGCCACCCCGATGACCAGATGAACCTGCTCGAGATGCTGCTGAGCCTGCGGCGAGAGCCCCGAGATGATCAGCATCTTGTTGTAATAGTAGTTGTAACCCGCCGCAAGGAGATTCGGAATTCCGATCGCCGCCAGCAGAATCGGCAGCGCCCACTTCCACAACGTGGAACGCGGGCTCCCTTCCGGTGGGTCCACCAGATTGCGGGCAGACCGGTCCAGACACAGAGCGAACTGACGAGCCAGCTTTCGGCCACCAGACCACCTACCGTCTCGCTCCGGCGAGAGAGACTTCACCAGAACTCGGCGCAGCGCCGGCGGACAGTCGTCCGGTAATCGGGCCTCGGCCGCGGGGTCCACTCCGCGCCGACGAGCTTCGAGGGCCTTCTTGGGCGACGGCGGGTTCTCCCCCGTTCCGTCGTCAGTGAAAGGCCTACTCCCGGTGAGGAGCTCCCACAGCATCACGCCGAGTGCATAGATGTCGCTGCGAGTGTCGAGTGTGCCGGGCGCACCCACCGCACAGGCCTCCAACTGCTCTGGAGACATGTAGGCAAGCGAACCCCCGACAAAACAAGCCGCGTCCTCGGTCGAGACCTCCTCGCTCGAGCTGACGTTGAAGTCGGCGAGTTTCGGGATGCCTTCGACACTGAGAAGTACGTTCGCCGGCTTGATGTCCCGATGTAGTACGCCGTGCTCACGCGCGTACTCGAGAGCGTCGGCCAGTCTCATTCCGATCCAGGCCACGGTCTCCGGCCACGACATCGCAGCGATCTCGCTCCGCAGGCTCGTCTCGCTCGGCTTCATCTCGCCCTTCTTCGCCAGAGTCTGATCGATGGCGTCGAGAAGAAGTTGTCCGGACCGCTGGGCCTGCGGTGTCACGCGCACAAGTTTGACCACGTCGAGCAGAGTCCCACCTGGCACGTATTCCATGAACAGGACTCGCAACGCGCGTTCCTCGAGCAGTCGCTGATCGAAGACGCGGACGATGTTGGGATGGTCGAGCTGGGCGAGGGTCTGCGGCTCGACTCCGACGTTGCGGGAAATCTTCAACGCAACCCACCGCTGCATCGAGAGTTGCCGAGCGAGGAACACTCGAGCAAACGCCCCGTGCCCGAGTTCCAACACCAGTTCGAAATCGTCGAGGTGCTGCCCGATTTCGAACTCGTCGAAACCCGAGAGACCCAACATCATGACGTCTTCGCGACCGGCCATCGAATCACGGTCGAACATCTGCTCGAAACTCTCTGCCTGCAAAGGGAACTCGGCGACGTACTCAGCCGCCACGACGTCCTCGCCGCCCTGCTTCCGTAGCCGGAACTCCTCGTACAGGAGCTCGGCCGGTAGTGGTTCTTCGAGCAATTCCGGATACTCGACGCAATATTCCGTGAGCCGCTTCGGGCGATCGCTTTTCAGCCAGCGGTACTCCATGTCGATTCCGACCAGTTCGATCAGTGCGGCCCGGCGAATCTTGGCTGGATCGGGCAGATAATCGGTCAATTCGGAAGGGGTCCCCGCCTCCCAGTCTCCGACCAGGCGACCGAGCCCGTCGGCACCGTTGCGCCCGTCATGCCCCACCGGCGGTGCTGACGGGCGCAACTCGGTGACGGTGCCCCGTTCGGTCAGGGGCCCGCTCGCGACTGTCGCGTCACTGGCCTGCGCACCACGTTCATTCATGACACTTCTGCTCCGCACCTCGAGCACGATGAATCGAGGTGACTCACTTCAGCGTAACCCCGGTGGTACCCCAGACCCCAGCGATTCTATTCGGGGTGAACGGCCACGTTCGCGCCGATGCGGACAAGGTCTTCGCGATCTTTGATCTTGACGCGATCACGCCCGTGCCGCGCACCGAGGTCGCGTTCGGCGGCATCGATGCGAAGCCATCCGTCCCAATCGACGGGCAGTAATTTTCCGGCCGCGAGTAGTGCAGCGATCCGGCTGCGGTCCGATCGACATTCGACATCCGAATCCAGCTGCCGCAGCATAGTTTCGACGGTTTGGCGAGCATCCGGCCGTGCCGCACCGATCAGCCCGACGGCACCTCGCTTCATCCATCCGGTCACGAACAGGCCCGTAATGGGAAGACCGCTCTCGTCGACCACCGCGCCGCTCCGGTGCGGAACC
The DNA here is from genome assembly GCF_042738325.1 of Rhodococcus sp. NPDC059969. Lineage (NCBI taxonomy): Bacteria > Bacillati > Actinomycetota > Actinomycetes > Mycobacteriales > Nocardiaceae > Rhodococcus > Rhodococcus sp. NPDC059969. The sequence continues at coordinate 12,801 of NZ_JBHWUF010000008.1, forward strand.
GTGCCGCGTCCGTGATCGAAGGGCACCCCGGCAAGTGGAGTGCCGCGAAATCCGATTGCCCGGTACACCGCTTGAACCGGATAGTCGGTACAGACCCCCGAAGCGGTGACGTGACCGTAGCCGTCGGGATCAGTCCGCTCGACGCGAAGTGCTTCGACTTTCCCGTTACCGAGAATCTCCGCCGGCTGTCGGTAAAAGTGCAGGTGAACTCGGCGCTGGGCGATTCGGTCGGCAGAAGCAGCGCCTGCGAAAGTGCGGAGCGTCTCGACAGCCAGTCGGGTATGCACCCACTGTTTGGTCATCCGCTCGATATGCCGATCCGGTGCGACATCGGCAGCGTCGACGACAACATCGACTCCGGGCAGTTCACCGAGAGCGCGCAACTCGTTCGGGGAGAATCGAGCGTCGGCGGGTCCGTGCCGGACGAAGATGTGCACCTCCCGAACGAGACTGCTGGCGATCCCTTCCCGAACGTCGGCCGATACGTCGGCGGCCTGTAGTGATTGCTCCTCGGCGAGGATCATGCGCGCGACATCGAGTGCGACGTTGCCACCCCCGATCACGGCGACCGATTCGGCGTTCAGCGGCCACTGCGGCGAACTGTCCGGGTGATCGTTGTACCAACCGACAAAATCGGCGCCACCGAAAGAGCCTGGAAGGTCGACGCCGGGAATGTCGAGCGGCACATCCCTTGGCGCACCGGTTGCAATGATCACGGCGTCGTAGGAAGAACGTAGAACCTCGACGGAAAGGTCCTTTCCGATCTCTACGTTGCAGAACAGCCGGAAGTCACTGGCGCCCAGCGCGGTGTGCAGAGAATGGACGAACTTCTCGGACTCGGCGTGCCCTGGCGCGAGACCGTAACGCACTAGTCCGTACGGCGTGGGTAGACGCTCGAACACGTCTATCTTGGTGCCGGGCGCCAGTTCAGCGAGAGCGCTCGCAGCGTGGATTCCCGCCGGCCCCGCTCCGACGATCGCAACACTGCGCGGAGGTGAGAAAACCCGGGGCGACGCAAGCGGGGATACCGCTCTCACACTGATCATGCACCGAGGCTAGGAGCTCAACTGCGCTAGAGATCAAGTCCCCCGCTTTTCAGTCAGTAGCCCTGCTCTGCAGGCTTGTGCTCGGTTGTGTAGCGGTAGAACTCCGCGAGTTCGAGTTCACCGGCAGCTGCCTCGTCGACGATGACGGTCACGTGTGGATGCAGCTGAAGCACTGATGCCGGGCAGAACGCCGAGACCGGACCTTCGACCGCCGCCCGGACGGCGGGCGCTTTGCGTGCGCCGTCCGCGATCAGGACGAGATGCCGTGCATCACTGATGGTTCCGAGTCCTTGTGTGATCACATGATGCGGCACGTCGGCCGGGTCTGCGAAGAACCGTGCGTTGTCGGCGCGGGTCCTCTCGGTCAAGGTCTTCACTCGGGTGCGCGACGCAAGTGAAGAGGAGGGCTCGTTGAAACCGATGTGTCCGTTGAGGCCGATGCCGAGGATCTGCACGTCGACGGGACCGTTTTCGGCAATGGCAGCGTCGTAGCGCCTGGCAGCTTCACTGGGATCCGCGGCTCCACCGTCGGGGCTGAACACTCGCGCATTGTGGATGTCGAGGTGATCCACGAGTTCCGTGCGGATAGTGTGCGCATAGGACTGTGGCTGATCGGACGTGAGACCTACGTACTCGTCGAGAAGATACGCGCTCACGTCCGCGAACGACACTCCCGATTCTCGATGCCGCCTGATCAGCTCTCGATACGTGTGCAGCGGTGACGATCCCGTCGCGAGGCCGAGCGTTCGCGCTCCGTTCTCCATTGCGCCGCACACGATATCGGCAGCAATTCGCCCGCCGTCTTCCGGACTGGGAACGATGACGATTTCCATTCAGGCTTCCTCACTGCTCTTGCCGGCTCCGACGATGGCATTGCGTACCGAACCCGAAGCGCGTTCCAACAGTTCGGTTGCTTCGGCGAAGTCGCATTCGGCCAACAACATGACGACCGCTGCCTTCACATGACCGTCGGCATTCTCGATGGTCTCCGAAGCGATCTCGGTATCGACTCCGGTGGCTGCCGCGACGATCCGGTTTGCGCGATCGACAAGTTTGGCATTGGTCGGCCGAAGATCGACCATCAGATTGTGGAATGCCTTCCCGGATCGGACCATACTGGCCGTGGAGAGCATGTTGCACACCATCTTCTGCGCAGTCCCGGCCTTGAGCCTCGTCGATCCGGTGAGGATCTCGGGGCCGGTGTCCACTTCGATGGCCACGCCGGCGTGAGAACTCATTGCCGCACCCCGGTTGCACGAGACTGCCACTGTTGCGGCGCCGAGTTCGCGGGCATGATCGAGGCCACCGATGACATAGGGGGTACGACCACTGGCCGCCAAGCCCACGACGACGTCGGTGGCGTTCAACGAGATTGCGTCCAGGTCGCCCCCAGCCGCTCGCGGATCGTCCTCTGCTCCCTCGACTGCGTTCAGAAACGCTCCCGGGCCACCGGCGATGATTCCGATCACCTCACCCGGATCTGTCCCGAACGTCGGAGGGCATTCCACTGCGTCGAGCACTCCTAGACGCCCGCTTGTCCCGGCTCCCAGGTAGATCAGTCGACCACCTTGTGCCCGTGCGGCGACGATCAAGTCGACTGCGGCTTCGATGGCGGGTATTACCGCCGCGACGGCGTCGGCCACGATTGCGTCCTGCTGGTTCATCACCGTGAGCAGGTCTGACACCGACATGACGTCGAGATCGCGGGTGAGAGGGTTGGGTCTCTCGGTGGAGAGCATTTCCAATTGCATTGTGACGAGTCCTCCTAGATCAAATCTCACAGTGACGACTCCTCGTCAGTGTCGCTTCGAAGCGATTGCATCGTGGCTTCGTTGTAGAGCAGAGAGTGCGCTGGGCAGCGAGTGCGCCACCATCGCAAAAATTGTGTCGACTACCAACAGCTGGCCGGTGCGGCTTGCCATCGCAGCCGATCGGAAACCGAATTCTCTACCGGCAGTGAGTAGAACGTGGTGTGACTGCACGGCGAGCGTCGATCGCGCCCCACCGGTGATCGCAGCCGTCGACGCCCCGGTACGACGGGCAAGAGCAAGTGGCTCGACGACATCGGAAGTCTCACCTGAATGTGAGATCCCCACTGCGATGTCGTCCGGCCCGAGCAGGCTGGCACTGACCATCGCCGCGTCGCGGTCGAGATGAACCCGGCAATTGACGTCGATACGCGAGAGCTTCAACGTGAGGTCTTGCGCGACGATGCCAGACGCGCCGATGCCGTACACCTCGACGCGGCGGGCGGATCGAATCCGGGACACAACTTCTTCGAGCGCAGCAGGATCTGTCAATTGCGCCGTGCCCTTGAGTTGTTCGGATTCGAACTCGGCGAGCTTGGCCATCACCTCACCAGCCGAGTCGGCAGCAACGATGTCCACACCGAGCGGGATCGTGTTCTCTGTACCGGACCCGCTGATCGCCGCCAGCGCGAGACGAAGCTGTGGATAACCCTCGAAACCGAGTCGTTTTGCTGTGCGGACCACTGTTGCCGTGCTTGTCGACGCTCGCTCGGCGAGGTCGTTGACCGTCAGGGCGGAGGCCAGGCTGGGGTCGGCTTCGATGATTTCGGCGATCCGCAACTCGGCAGGCGAGAGGCTGCTCAGTGATGCACGAATACGAGCAAGCAGGTCGACGGACGCCGGAGCACTCCGGTCCAAAGTCATAACGCCTCGATTCGCATCGTTTTCGGAGCTGACGGCACCGATGTGATTCTAGGCAGCCCACGGCTTCCTGGCGTCAGAGATCCGAGCACACTGGCGTGACGCGCACCGGTGCACGAAGCAATGCTTCCGGGCAATCCGTGTGCGGTGAGAAAGCCGAGAACCGCGAAAGCCAATGCTTCCTTGATGTCGGAGGTGACGCCGAGTTCGTCCGAAGAGACAAGCGCGATGTCGCCCAGTTCGTCACGGAGCATCGCCATCAACGTCGGATTCTTGGTGCCACCACCTGACACCACTACCTCGGTGGCTGCCAGCCCTCTGACGGAATCGGCTACCGTCCGGGCGGTCAGTGCAGTCAGTGTCGCGACGATGTCAGCCAGAGACAAGGATTCGTAGCCCCGCAGAGCTGCGAGTAGATAGTCCCGATGGAACAATTCCTTGCCCGTGCTCTTGGGAGCGGGCTGCGCGTAATACGGTTCGCTCAGTAGATGTGCCAGCAGATCGACGTTCGGTGTGCCGGCTGCGCCCAGAGCCCCACCGAGATCGAACCACTGCTCCCCCGCCGTGAATTCGCTTACCGCAGAGTCGATCAGCGCATTTGCGGGGCCGGTGTCGAAGGCAATCGGTACTGCGGCACCATCTGCCGTCGATGTCGGGGCGCCACCCGGAGCAGTGACGTTGGCGATGCCACCGAGATTGAGCGCGACGGAACCCGAAGTTCTTCCGTTGAGCCACAATACGTCGAACGCGCTGACCAGTGGCGCACCCTGACCACCGGTCGCCACGTCGCGAGAGCGCAGGTCCGACACGACCGTGCATCCGGTCTTCTCGGCTATCCAGGCCGGCTGCCCGAGCTGAAGAGTGCCCTTTACCTGCACTCCTTCGACCCAGTGGAACATCGTCTGACCATGTGAGGAGATCAATTCCGCATTGCCACCGCACAGTTCCGCGTTCGCCCGCGCGGCGACGGCCGCAAATGCCTGTCCGATCTCGGTGTCGAGTTGGCAGATCTGACCGACAGTCGTGGACGCCGGCGGTACCGCAGCCGCCACCGCAGCCCGCAACTCACCGGAATACGGTTCGCTGACCATCCCCAGTGGGGTGAGCACAAGAGTGTCCCCGTCGATCCGGATGTCTGCTGCGGCAGCGTCGATAGCGTCGTACGAAGTACCGGACATCAGGCCGATGACTCTCATGAAATATCCCTTACTCGGATCGTTTCGGCATTCGGAAAAGCTGCGGTCAGTCGACGAGTGCCCGCATGTGGGCATTTCCTCGCAAGGTACTCAAGGCGATCGCACTGACGGCGCACGTTGCCATCACGAAGTAGGCCGGAATATCGAGATTGGAAGTTTCCTTGATCAGCCACGTGATGATCAGACCGGCGCAGCCCGAAAAGACCGCGTTGGACAGGGAGTATGCGAGTCCCAATCCGGTGTACCGAACCGAAGTGGGGAACATCTCGGAGAGCATGGCGGGTCCGGGCCCGGCAACAAGTCCCACTGCGGCGCCGGCGGCAAACACTGCAAATCCCTTGGCTGTCAGAGACGTCTGCTCGTTCTGCAGGACGTTGAGCAGCGGCAGAGCCAAGACCAGAATTATCACGGTGCCGGTGAGCATGACCGCGCGTCGTCCGATGCGATCGCTGAGTCCACCCGCGATCGGAATGGTCACCGCGAAGCCCGCATTGGCGAGCACGGAAGCAACAAGTGCCTGATGGAAAGTCGCGTTGAGCGAACTCTGAAGATAAGTAGGCATGACGACGAGGAAGGTGTAACCGGCAGCAGACCACCCCATCAACCGCCCGATTCCGAGCAGAATCGCCTTGGCCGTCTCTCGGACAGTCGGCTGCACGACCGGCGCCGGCGCATCAGCTGTCGGTTCGGACTGGACTGATCGAGCACGCTCGAACGACGGCGTTTCTTCGAGCCGGAGCCTGAGCCACAGGGCAACCAGCCCCATCGGGAGTGCAAGGAGGAACGGGATGCGCCAGCCCCAGTCACTGAGCTGTGACGGGTCGAGGACAGTGGCGAGGAGTGCTGCGATACCCGCACCGGCGAGCAGTCCGAGTGCGACGGTGAACGACTGCCACGAGCCGTACAGCCCACGTCGTCCGGGCGGAGCGAACTCGGTCATCACCGACACTGCACCGCCGAACTCACCACCGGCCGACAATCCCTGCAGAATTCGAAGGACCGTCAAGAGAAGCGGTGCCAGAATTCCGACGCTCTCGTAGGTGGGGAGCACACCGATCAGGGTCGTCGCAGCCGACATCAGCAGAAGAACGATCACCAGGGTGGGACGTCGGCCGATGCGATCACCGAGTCGACCGAACAGCGCGGCACCCACGGGGCGGAAGAAGAACGCCAACGCAAACGACGCATACGTCTTGATCAGGCTTTCGAGATCGCCGGAACCGTCGGCGCTGAAGAAGTTCGACGCGATGATCGTCGCGAAGAACCCGTACACACCGAACTCGTACCACTCGATGAAATTTCCGACGGAGCCGGCGACGAGCGCCCTGCGCCGTTTGAGCTGCGCACCATCGTTCCGTGTCTGCACTGTGATGCCCATGCCGTCCTCCGTTGACGAAACCCGAATATGCAACAAAGTTTCATCTGAACGGAGTGTAAATGTCAAGAAGTTTCACGATTGGATCTTTGCGGCCCCGGAATCCCTATGCTCCCGCGAACGTGAATGCCTCCGCCCGCTCGAACTGGTCAGTGGAATCACCGGAATAGACGGTGCTCTCGTTCGCGCCGAGCCCGAGCTTTCGGACGGGCGTCCCCTCCGCGAGATCCATCGACGCCACGTCCACCCAGAAAGTATTCGGTGTCATCGCCGACTCGAAGAAATAGAGCGTGCGTTTGTGATCGACGACCGTACGCCAACGGGTCGACGAGATGTTGGGCTCGTCGGGAGTCGAAATACCCAGCGGCACAGACACATTCCGAATAACACTGAAGGTGGATGCCAATGCCGACCGCGGATCGTCCGTCTGCGGTATCGCATCCACATAGAACGATGCCCGCGCGAATCGATCAGCGGCACGGTTGGTTCCGGGCAGCATGACGGTTCCGTTGATCTGCTTCCAGTACTCGTTGACGGCGAGTTGCTGATCGAAGATCGGCGAATTGGTCATCACCTGGTACTCGCGACTGTGATGAATCGTCGGGCGTCCACCGACGTACTCGATGATCGCGCTGTCTCCCCCAGCGTCCGAGAGCGACATGTGCAGCGTTGCGAGGCGGTCTTCGCCGGGAACGGCAGCGGTCACTACCGTGAACGGTTCCGACGCGAGCACTTCGACCGCTTCCTGAACTGTCGCAAAGCGATCCAGGACGTATTGCGCCCACGCCGCGATCGACAATCCCGGGGTCGAACCGTCATACGTCGGGTACTCGGACTCGACCAACCACAAGAGATTGGCAGACAGCCCAGCCTCGTTGACCCCGTCGGTCGTGCACATGTCGTAGGCCGTCGCGACAACACTTCCATATTTCGACGTCCACTGTATCGAGTTCGGACCTGCGCAGCCCCCTCTGGTCATGCCGCGCGGGAAAGCCCAGAGGTTTGTTCCGAGATCGACCTTCCAATCCATCGATCGAGCAGTGATCACAGTGTCGTTGGGCCCCAAGTAGACCAAGCGTGTACACATCGAAAACTATCCCTTCGTTACGGCGTGACGATATTGAAACTGGGATCGAAGGTATCGAGCAACCCTCCCAGCGTCTCGAGCGCTGATTCGTCTCCGTCGAGCGAAATCTTCCCGGCCTTGGCCAGTTCGGCGGCCGCGCCCGGTTGCAGAAGCGCTCCCACGAGTGCCGCTTTCGGGCCCGAGACCGTCAGTTGTGTGTTCGGTGACGCGCCCTTACGTGCATTGAGGACGCCGCGCTTGACCCACGCAGTCCATGCCTCATCGCCGCGATCGGTGAACACGAAATCGATCCGCAGTTCCGCGTCGGTGGCCTTGTCGCCGATGAGATGTATTGCGACGAAGTCGAAGAGGATGTCGATGGGCATCGCGAGGACACTGTCCTGGCTCGCGGTGACATAGGGGGCGGGCTGGGCGCCTTCACGGAGCTCCAGAGCGGCCGAGAGATAGATCCCACGCCACTGTGGCCCCTCGGCTTGATAGCCCATCTGCTCGTAGACGTCGGCTTGGAGGTTCCTCGCTTCGGTGTTCTCCGGTTGCGCGAACACCAACTTGTGCAGGATCTCTGCCGCCCATCGGTAGTCCGCGGCGTCGAATGCCCGCTTGCCCTCGTCCAGGATCTTCTGCGCGCCAAGGAGATCAACGAACCTCTTCGCCGATTCGACCGGCGGATGTGGATGAAGCGACACCGGATCGCCGTCCCACATTCCCAGTTCCTTGGTGTACACGGCGCGAACGTCGTGGTGCAGAGTTCCGTGATATCCGCGGTTGTACCACTTGCGCCCGAGTTCGTCCGGCAGTTCGATCACCTCGGCAGCTTCGAGCGGTGTGTACCCCTTGTTCGCGAGACGGAGCGCCTGGTCGTGAATGTACTTGTAAGTGTCCCTTTGCGATTCGATGAACGGCACCAGGTTCTCGTTACCCCACACCGGCCACGTGTGCGGTCCGTAGTGAACAGCCGCTTCGTCTCCCCATCGTTCGAGAGTCTCGTCCAGATACCGAGCGAAGTTCCGAGCGTCGCGAGTGCGCGCGCCTCTGAGGGTCTGGATGTTGTGGAGCGAATGATTGGCGTTCTCCGCACAGGTCAGCGCGGCGAGTTCGGGGATCCAGATGTGCATTTCCTCCGGGGCCTCGGTATCCGGCGCATACAGGAACTCGAATTCCAGACCGGCGATCTCACGCTTCGTTCCGGTCTCCGTGATGCTGTCGGTCGGCGAAATATACGAGATCTGAGGGCCTTTGGTGCTGAGCACACCGATTCCGCAGGAGACTGCCCCTTTCGGGCCGAGGTCGAGCAATCCACCGAAGGCATAGAAAGACCGCCGGGCCATGGCATTGCCGGCCACAACGTTCTCACCGATTGCGAACTTGTCGAACGATGCGATCGTGCCGGGTGCGATGATCGGCACCTTTCCCGACGCAACGTCCTCGACGTCGACGATTCCTTTGACGCCGCCGTAGTGGTCGATATGGGTGTGCGTGTAGATGATTGCCGCGACCGGCTTGTCGCTGACGTGCTCGCGAATCATCTTCATTCCCTGCCGTGCCGATTCGACTCCAGCCATACAGTCGATGACGATCAGTCCCTCGTCGCCCTCTACGACCGTCAGGTTCGCGATGTCGTTGTTCCGCACCTGGTAGAGGCGATCCGTCACCTGGTAAAGCCCACCTCGGCGTATGACCTGACTCTGGCGCCACAGGCTGGGGTTGACGGTGTCGGGTGCGGGGACGTCGTCACCGATGTACGCCAAAGCGTCCGGGTCGAAGACCACATGCCCGTCGTCGCCGAGAACATTGCCCGGCAACGGAGCGATCAACCCTCGATCCGCGTCGGCAAAATCCTGCTGGTCATCCATGGCATACCGCGCGACTGCCTCGCGATTCGCCGTGACTGTGGCCGGTGTTGCGTCCTTAGGTGTCTGGCACATGGCACTCCCCGCTCGGATACGACGATCTGATACCCCATCATCTGTATCGGTTGGGCGCGCGCTTGGAATCACCCGCGCAGGGTGAAGCTCGCACGAACATGGGAGGTGATCAGCCGGGGAGTTCCTCGGAATTCCGAGATGCGAGTGCAATTAACAGGACTGCGATCCCACATCCGGCAACCAGGATCCATCCCAGCCGCGATGCCTGTGCGACGTCTACCGGTGCACTGCCGCCGATAATGCCACCGGCCAGCGCCACACCGAGAGCGGCACCGAATTGGCGTGCACTGGAAGTTATTCCACCGGCAAGCCCCGCCTGCGATCTCGGCAGCCCGTTGACGGCGGTGTTGGTGATGGGGGCATTCGAGAACCCGAATCCGATACCGAGAAACAGGTAAGCGGCCAACAGCATCGGAATCGCCGTGTTGTTGTCGAGCGAAACCAGGCACAGTCCACCGAGCGTCGTGAAACTACCGGCGATCAGCAGCGGCCGCCGTGGGCCGAAGCGTCCGACGAGTATTCCGGACAACGGCGCGCAGACCGTTGCCGCAACAGCCATCGGGAGGGTGATCGCGCCGGCCAGGGCCGGACTCATACCGCGGGAGTGCTGCAAGTAGAACGTGCCGAGCAGTAGCGTCGCGTTCAACGCCACGAACACCACGACAGCGCCGACCACAGCCGACGAGAACGGTCTGCGGCGGAAGAGTGCGAGATCCATCAGTGGCTCGCGCTTGCGTGTTTCGACGCGGATGAATGCGGCCAACGCTGCAGCAACAACGACGTACCCGGCCGTCGCCGCGGCAGAGAACCATCCGATTCGCGGACCCTCGATCAGAAGGGCGACCGCCCCGCCGACAAGAATCACCAGTAGCAACTGACCGGGAAGGTCGAGACGTCGCGACAGCTGCGCTCGGGACTCCGGTACAAACACAGCAGTCAAGACGAGCACGGCCAAGATCACCGGCACGTTGATCCAGAAAACCGATCGCCAGCCGAAACTTTCGATGAGCACGCCGCCGACGATCGGCCCTGCCGCCATACTCAGGCCGAAGACCGCGGCCCACACCCCGATCGCCTTGGCCCGCTCCTTCGGGTCGGTCATCACGTTGACCACGATCGCCAAGGCAACCGGACTGAGCATCGACCCACCGACGCCTTGGACGACCCGCGCCGCGATCAGCACCTCCACGGACGGAGCGAGTGCGCAGGCAATCGACGCCACCCCGAAAACGACAAGCCCGATCTGAAAGACTCGTCTCCTGCCGAAACGATCGGCCACCGCTCCGGACGAGATCAGCAAGCTGGCCAGGACGAGTGTGTACGCGTTGACGACCCATTCCAGACCACGGGTTCCGACGCGAAATCCCTCACCGATCGCCGGCAGGGCTACGTTGACGATGGTCGTGTCCAACCCGACGACGAACAGGCTCGTGCAGCAGATCGCCAGGATGCCCCATCGCCGCCCTGCATCAAGTCCGATCACTTGCGGTTCGATCCCGCTCGAAGGTTTCATGGTCGGACTCCATCTCTCGAAGTGCTCTGCCGTACTCGACTGTCGAAAGGATCGTTGCTCTCCAGCGTCCGAAGTCGGTAAGAATTTTGCGGAAACTGCAAAGATGGACGGCATGGATGCTGAATTCGAGCAGTTGATCACCGATATCGGGCCGAGGCTGCGCACGCTTCGACGCGATCGCGGATTGACTCTCGACGCGCTGTCCGAGGCCACCGGCATCTCCGTCAGCGCACTCTCACGCCTCGAATCGGGGAAGCGTCGTCCCACCCTCGATCTGTTGTTGCCGCTTGCCCGGGCGCACCGGGTCGCGCTGGACCAACTCGTCGGCGCTCCCGCTACGGGCGATCCCCGGGTTCACCTCACCCCGAGCCGACGCAAGAACGGCAGTGCCGTCGTTCCATTGACGCGCTATCCCGGCCGCGTGCAGGTCTTCAAGCAGGTGATCGGTCCGCGTCCACCGAAGCTGGTCACCCACGCCGGCTACGAATGGCTCTACGTCCTCGCCGGGGATCTGCGTCTCATCCTGGGGGCGAACGAGGTTCTCCTACACCCCGGTGAAGTCGCGGAGTTCGACACTGCCGAGCCCCATTGGTTCGGGCCTGCCGATGAACAGGTGGTGGAAATCTTGCATCTTTTCGGCCCGCAAGGCGAGAAGGCACATGTGCGCACGAAGGCAAAAACTACTGCTGCACAAGACCTGGTTTCCGAAAGCTAGTTCACTGCATGCGTTTTCAATCGGTTCGACAGTGTGTGAGCGTGCTCGAGGAGCAGCGTTCCCAACTCGGCATGACGCGCGGGCCGGAAGCGAGTTTCCACTCCGGTCAGGCTCAACGCCCAGGCCGGGCGACCGTTGCGGTCGAACACCGCGGCACCCATCCCCCAGCTTCCCTCGACGATGAGGGCTGGATTGACGGCGTAGCCGGTGACCCGCGTCGACTCGATTCGCTCTCGAATCGATGTCTCACTGTGAATCTCACCCCATTCCGATTCCAGATTCACCCGGGCGAAATAGTCGTCGACGTCGCGCGCCGGTAGGTGGCTCAAGATGGCAAGGCCGGCCGAAGCGACTCCCAACGGGAAACGCTTCCCCTCGTGCAGCACGTGAGATCGCAGCGGAAAACTGCCTTCCTGACTCAGGACGCAGACAGTCTCGTCACCTCGACGTGCCGACAGGAATGCGCTCTCCCCCGTGACCCGGGCAAGTTCGTCGACGACGTCACGAGCGCGGTCGGTGATGTCGTACCGATTTCCGGCCGCCGCCCCCAGGAGGTACAACTCCGGACCGAGAGACCACCGACCGGTTCGTGCGTCACGATCGACCAGTCCTTCGGCAGCCAAGGACGTAAGCAGTCGGTGCGCGGTGGGCCGAGCGAGGCCAGTGAGCTTGCCCAATTCCGTGGTGGAAGAGCCCGTTGGTTCGGACGCGCCGAGGGCTCGTAGAAGTGCCGCCACCCGCGCGACCATGGCCGGCGATTGCTCGTGAGTTGGCATGCCTTCATCCTAGCGTCCATTGAGTGAACGAAATTACTTCAGATGGTCAGTAGTCGATCAGTTCTCTGTCGATGTTCGAGATTGCTTGAACCTGTGAACTGGAGATAGTTCACTGGATACCGAAGTGAGTGAGTGTCTACTCAATGAACGCCTGGCAGGGAGAGAACATGACAGCAAAGGTGTACGAGTCCGCAGCAGACGCGGTCGCCGACATCGTCGACGGCGCAACGCTGGCAGTCGGCGGATTCGGTTTGTGCGGCATCCCCGACGTACTGATCGACGCGATCGCAGCTACCAGTGCAACCGACCTCGAGGTGTTCTCCAACAACTGCGGCGTCGACGATCACGGCCTCGGAATCTTGCTGAGCGCGGGACGTATCCGACGGGTGACCGCGTCGTACGTCGGTGAGAACAAGGAGTTCGCCCGGCAGTACCTTGCCGGCGAGCTCGAAGTGGAACTGACGCCGCAGGGCACGCTCGCGGAGCGTCTTCGCGCCGGCGGCACCGGAATCCCGGCGTTCTTCACACCGGCCGGAGTGGGTAGCCCCATCTCCGACGGCGGAATGCCGTGGCGCTACGACGCCGACGGCTCGATCGCAATCGCCTCTCCCCCGAAGGAGACTCGCGTCTTTGGCGCCAAGCGTTACGTGATGGAAGAGGCGATCAACGCCGACTACGCACTCGTGCACGCTGTTCTCGGAGACACCGACGGCAACCTCGTGTTCGACAAGACCGCGATGAACTTCAACCCCCTCGCCGCTATGGCCGGTCGCATCACGATCGCGCAGGTGGAACGCCTGGTCGAGCCCGGCGAGATCGATCCGGCGTCAGTGCATCTGCCTGGGGTGTTCGTCCAGCGCATTGTTCACACCGGACCTCAGAACAAGCGAATCGAAAAGCGAACCGTCAGCGCTTCGGAAGGAACCACACGATGACCGCACCAGTGACAGTGACGGGTTGGACGCGCCAGCAGATGGCAGCACGGGCGGCCGCAGAGATGATCGACGGCGAGTACGTCAATCTCGGAATCGGCCTTCCCACACTGATTCCCGGATACCTGGGCTCGGACGTTCGTGTGGTCCTGCACTCGGAGAACGGAATTCTCGGCACGGGACCGTATCCCACCGAGGACAACGTCGATCCTGACCTCATCAACGCAGGCAAGGAGACGGTCACCGTCAATCCGGGTGCGGCATATTTCGACTCCGCCCTCTCGTTCGGGATGATCCGCGGCGGCCACATCGACACCGCAGTCCTCGGCGGTATGCAGGTGTCGAAGACGGGCGACCTTGCCAACTGGATGGTGCCAGGCAAGATGGTCAAGGGTATGGGCGGCGCAATGGACCTGGTCCACGGCGCCCGACGCGTCATCGTCGTCATGGAGCACAACGACCGCGACGGCAACCCCAAGATCGTCGACGCCTGCACCCTGCCGCTCACCGGCCAGGGAGTGGTGAATCGGATCATCACCAACCTCGCCGTCATCGACGTGAGCGAAGACGGTCCACTCGTCCTGCGTGAACTCGCCCCCGATGTCAGCGTCGAAGACGTTGTCGCCGCAACCGGCACCGAACTGAAAGTAGAACTGGCATGACCGACACGACAACTGTGATTGTTGCGGGAGCTCGTACCCCGATGGGTCGACTCCTCGGATCGTTGAAGGACCTCTCCGGGTCCGACCTCGGCGGCATCGCCATCAAGGGCGCCCTGGACAAGTCCGGAGTCGCACCCGAGCAGGTCGAGTACGTCATCATGGGACAGGTCCTCACCGCCGGCGCCGGCCAGATGCCCGCCCGCCAAGCCGCCGTCGCCGCCGGCATCCCCATGAACGTGCCCGCCCTGAGCATCAACAAGGTGTGCCTGTCCGGCATCGACGCCATCGCCCTCGCCGACCAACTCATCCGCGCCGGCGAATTCGACATCGTCGTCGCCGGCGGGCAGGAATCGATGTCCCGCGCACCCCACATGCTCGAAAAGAGCCGCGAAGGCTTCAAGTACGGCGACGTCACGATGCGCGACCACATGGCCTACGACGGCCTCCACGACATCTTCACCGACCAGGCCATGGGCCTGCTCACCGAACAGGTCAACCAACACGAGAGCACCCACATCACCCGCGCCGAGCAGGACGCCTTCGCCGCCGCCTCACACCAGAACGCGGCCCGCGCCTGGAAAGACGGCTACTTCGACAACGAAGTCGTCCCCGTCTCCATCCCCCAACGCAAGGGCGACCCCATCGTCTTCGCGCAGGACGAAGGCATCCGCGCCGACACCACCACCGAATCCCTCGGCACACTGCGTCCCGCGTTCAGCAAGGACGGCACCATCACCGCCGGCTCCGCCTCCCCGATCTCCGACGGCGCCGCCGCCGTCGTGGTGATGAGCAAAACCAAGGCCGAAGAACTCGGCCTGACCTGGATCGCGGAAATCGGTGCCCACGGCGTCGTCGCCGGACCGGACTCCACCCTCCAGTCCCAGCCCGCCCGGGCCATCGCGAAGGCCTGCGCCAAGGAAGGTATCGACCCCACCGACCTCGACCTCGTCGAAATCAACGAAGCGTTCGCCGCCGTCGGGATCGCCTCCACCCGCGAACTCGGCCTCGACCCCACCAAGGTCAACGTCAACGGCGGCGCCATCGCCGTCGGACACCCCCTGGGCATGTCCGGTGCCCGCATCGCCCTGCACCTCGCCCTCGAACTGCAACGCCGCGGCGGCGGCATCGGCGCAGCCGCACTCTGCGGCGGCGGCGGACAAGGCGACGCACTCATCATCCGCGTCCCCAAGGTGTAATCAGTTTCTGCTGACCAAACAGGTCGCCGAGCCCTCATCGTGCTCGGCGACCTGTCTGCTTCACGCCGGAGGTTACGTCGGGTCGAGTGTCGTCAAGCGGTTACGCAACAACTTCTCGATCTCCGACCGTCGGTATCTCCGATGTCCGCCAAGCGTTCTCAGAGTTCCGACTTTGCCCTCCCTCGCCCATCTGGATACCGTGGTCCGGTCGACGTGGAACAGTGCCGCAACCTGTTTGGTCGTCAGCCACTCATCGACAGGTGCTGTGTGCTCTTCTTCTCGGCTCATTGACAGACATTCGTAGCCGCAGCCCGAATGGACGGGTCCGATGACGAATTGGCTACCCCAGGTGCGCTGTGAAAGACTCGCTGCAAACCTTTACTATTCCTTGGGGAAACTATGGCGAAGTCGGTAACTCTGATCCGTTCCACATCACTCTCTTCAGTCGCTGAATATGCCTATGCAGCAACGGCTCCCGCCGAGGCTCGACTGATCTTTCTCGCAGGATCTTGCCCGTTGAACGAGGACGGCTCCACCGCCGCCGTCGGCGACTACGCGGGACAGGCAGCCAAGGCCGTCGACAACCTCAGAACCGCCCTCTCGGACGCCGGCGCGTCCTTCACCGATGTGATCAACACCCGCGTTCTGGTGGCGTCGAGCAGTCAAGAAGACCTCGTTGCGGCATGGGAAGTAGTCCGCGACGCGTTCGGCGATCATGACGCCCCGAGCACTCTGATGGGTGTGACCGTTCTCGGTTACGACGATCAACTGGTCGAGATCGAGGCAATCGCGGCCGTCGTCGACTGAACTCGAACCGAACCGGGCGTTCCTACCGGGGATCTTCGTGAGCAAGCGCCTGATAGCCCTTTGCCCCTGCACGATCCACGGCGGCGCGCACAACAGCGAAGATGGCGCCCTGCAGGGCAGCGGCGATCAGGACTTCCCTACTCGACCTGCTCAAGTCCTTGGGCTCGGGCGCATTCTTGTCGTCACCGATGCGCTTCCACACCTGTTGGAAAACTGCACCCGCCAAAATGCCGCCCAGGACGCTCGTGGCCAGCGAGAGTGGCTTGTACATCGCTTTCGATACTGCGCTCATTGCGCGGATCCTCCGTCGTTCGACACGTACCGCCTGAGCGGCTGACCGACTCTCACTACCCCGCAGGCGAGTTGTCGAAACATCGCAGCGGCGAGACGCGAAGTCGACTGTCGCACGTTATGTTCCACGGGTTTACCACTTCTCGAGCCGGGTAAGATCGTCTTAGCGAAAGAAGGTTGTGTAAGTCATGGAAAACTACAGAATCGAACTACCGGACGGTACAACGGTGATGGAAGATTTCGTCTCGGATCGCGCCGCGATCGCATACGCGGTCGATTTGAATCACGGTTGCAGCGAAAAAGTGTCGGTATTCCGTATCACTGACGAAGGGGAAACGATCCCGACTCGGATGTGCCCCAAGCCGAATCCTGGTTCGCGGCGTCACGCGCGAGCTGTCCGATAGAAGCCAGTCAAGAAGCGTCGAGCCGAGGGAAGAGAGTTTCCCTTGCGAGCAGCAGCAAGGCCGCAGCGACCGGAATTGCCAGCAACGCACCGACAATACCGAGCAACGCTCCGCCCAACAGAACCGCGACGACAGTCACCAGTGCCGGGACCGCCACCGTCTTCCCGATGATCTTCGGGACGAGAAGGTAGTCCTCGAGCAGGCGTAGTGCGACGAAGAACGCAACAGTCGCCAATGCCGTTGGGACAGAGACTGTCAGGGAGACCAGGGCGACGATAACCCCTGCGATCGTGGAACCGACTACCGGGATCAAATCGAGCAGAGCGACCAGCAGCGCCAAGATCAACGGATACGGCACGTCGAAGATCACCAACCAGGCGAAGGTGCATCCTGCGGTGATCACAGAGATCAGAACATTGCCGAGGACATACCCGCCCACACCTGCCAGTATCTGGTCACCGATGGCGATTGCTCGCGGCCGGCGCGAATGTGGCACCAGCCGATACAGATTCGTGCGGATTCGTGGATAGTCGATCAAGAAGTACGTCGTCAGTACAGCAACGATTCCGGCGTCGGCGACTGCGCTGAACACCGCCCGCCCCGCACCGAGCAAACCCGTCGCGAGTGCAGAACCCGAACCATCCAGTTGTGTGGTGAGGTGCTGCTCGAGGTGATACTTCTCGTCGAGGTCGCTCACGATCGGATACCGGTCACGAATGTGTGTCAGGAGTTCGGGAGCGTGCGATGCGAACTGGCGTCCCTGCTCGACCAGCGGAGTGATCGCAGCAACGAGGAACAGAGCCAACATCACGGCAATTCCGAGGAGCACCACGGTGACCGCGATCCAGCGTCGGAAATTTCTCCGCTCCAGCCAGACGATCACCGGTTCGATGCCCACCGCGAGAAACAATGCGACCACGATCAGGATCAACATGCCCCGCGCCGCAAGCAACACCTCGATCACCGCGTACGTCACGGCAACTCCGGCCGCGGCGCTCAGTCCGATGAAGAACGGTGAACGACGATCGAATCTCGGTCCGGGTTCGCCCAGCGGCCGGACGGGCGTCGCCAATGCTGCGGCTTCACGTTCGGCTTCCGCCATCGGATCTATCGGTTGAACTCCGCTTTCGGAATCCGGTGATGTGTCCGCGGAACTGGGATCCATCCAAGCCACCTCACGATCCGCGCGACTTCCCGGCTCGAGGGTGAGTACCCGTGCCGCAGTCGGATCAACCTCGAGGCTTCTCCGCTCCGCTTCGTGTCAGCGCGAGCCCGGTTCCCACAACACCGATGATCGACACGGCGATGGCAATGCTCGGCCAACCGTCGCTCTGCCAGTAGACGTCGTCGAGAGTGATCAGTAGTGCGGCTTCGTCGACGATGAGTCCGAGCGCAATGCCCAGCGCGATGCCCATCCAGGTTCTTGCGCGAGGACTTCGGTCGACGAGTCCGAAGATCGCTACTCCCGCCAGCAGGAGAATTCCCCACAGGTAGTGATGCAGATGAGTGCCACCGGCGCTGATGTCGCCGACATCCCTGGTATCGATCTGGATCAACCAGGTCACCAGACGTGCTCCGCCGAACGTCAGCGTGAAGGCCACCCACGCCAGCACCAAACCGCGGCGCGATTCGTCAATTTGATTCCATCTGCGAGGGAATCTGAATCTCTCTGCAGATTTCTCTTCGTCATGATCTCGAGAAAGCATCCTTCATGTTTACCCGACGCCATTCAGAGTCAGGTTTCGGGGTGGATGCAGCGACACGTAAATCGAGAACGAAAAAGCGGTACCCGATCTCCGGAGAGATCGGGTACCGCTTTCTCAGCTACTCGCGCAGTATCGATCAATACCAGACTTTTCGTCCGCCCACTGCACGCCCCGTAGCACCGAGGATAGACAGAACTGCACCTACGACGACCAAGATGATGCCGACAGTGGTCAGAATGCTCAACCCCGTGAAAAAGCCGATCAACGCCAGAATAATGCCGAGAACAATCATGTGAGAACCTCATCCGGTATGCGTATCAAAATGATCTACTCAACTGACGCTACTACAGAAACTTCGCAATCGATAAATCCGATAAATACATTCACAAATACGAAACTCGTTTTACTACCCAATAGTGTCTCCGTTAAAACATCAGCCCTTCTTTTACTTTTCCGTCACGGCTCCACGTCCTCGATCTTCGCCTCGACCGCCGGCGTGATGTGGCTCAATACGCAGCGCCAACGACCGTCTCGTCGCGCGAACACGTCGGTGGTCCACTCGTCGGCGTCGTACTGCCTGCCGTCGTAGTGCGCAGTATTGGTGATCCGCGTGGTGAACAGTGCAACGTCACCGAAGAAACGCACGCGAGCGCTCCCGACGCGGTCCATCGCCGAATGCGTCAGGTCACCCGAGGCCACGAAGCCCAGAAACTCCGCTTTGGTCGACACCCCGGATTCCGAGACGATTACCCAGTCGTCCGCCATGAAGTCGCCGATCCGTTCGGCGTCGTTCGAGCACATCGCGACATTCCACTCGTCTGCGACAGCGATCAACGCCGCACTCTCCTGATCCGACATGTCTTCTCCCTGTCGTCGGGGCGTCACCCCTGGCGGGTGATGCCCCGACGACAGGGTTCCCGCAAGGTGGACTTCGAACCGACGTGAACGACGAGAGGGCAGAGATGACCGACACCAGCCGCACCGAGCTTGCAGCTCAGGCGTATATCTACGGATTTCCCCTCGTTTTCAATCTCGACCAGGTCCATCGGTACGTTCACGACGGTGTCGGAGCGAACCCCGCCGCACCTTTCAACACCTTCAGCCACGCCCGCACACTCGCCGGCCCGGCAGACACTTTTGTCACGATCAACAACGACACCGTGTATTCCATGGCGCAGATCGATCTCTCTGTCGGCCCCGTTGCTCTGCACGTCCCCGATACCGATGGCCGTTACTACGTCCTCCAGTTCGTCGATGCCTGGACAAACAATTTCGCCTACGTCGGGCACCGTGCCACCGGTACGAAGAGCGGAGACTTCCTTCTCGTCCCACCCACCTGGACGGGAACCCCGGCGGCCCAGACCACGGTGATCAGATTTCCCACGAACATTGCGTCCATCGTGGGCCGGTGGGCATGCGGTGGCGGCGACGACCTCCCCGCGGTGCACGCCTTGCAGGACGCCACCACCCTGACCGTCGCCGACTCCACCGGGACCCCGGCCGGTCTCCCAGTCCCCGACGCCGGGGTAAGCCAGGACCTCCTGTTCCTCGAGAAACTCCGCATCTGGTCACAGGCCTTTCCGCCGGCCCCGCGCGATCGAGAACTCCAGGAATCGTTCTCGCCGATCGGCATCAACGAGCCCGGTGCTTCTCCCTATACCTCACACTCTGCCGACTCGCTCTCTGCCGACTCACTCTCTGCCGACGAGGCGGCCGCGTTGGCTGACGGATTGACGATCGGCGAGAAGAACCTGCTCGAGGCCCTCACGAAAGGCTCCAGCCCCGAAGTCAACGGATGGAAGCTCACATTCCACGCCTTCGACTACAACCTCGACTACTTCGAGGTCGGCACAATCGACGATCCACAATTCAAGATCGCCGATCCCAGGTTGCGCATCGTCGAACGCGCCGCGGCTGCCAAGGGCGGGCTGTGGGGCAACCACCCTTACGAAGCGGCGTACATCATGACCTACGTCGACGATCAGGGCGAGCAGTTGAACGGAACGCATACCTACACAATCAAACTCGACCCCACTCCGCCGGTGCGCGCCTTCTGGTCGCTGACGATGTACTCGGTGCCGGACTTCTTCCTCGTGGCGAACCCCGTAGACCGATACTCGATCGGCGACCGCACTCCAGGAATCGTCCACGACGCCGACGGTGCGTTGACGATCACGATCAGCCACGAGGAGCCGAAAGATCCCACGGCGAAGGCGAACTGGCTGCCCGCCCCGCGCGGGGATTTCCGACCGGTACTGAGAATGTACGAACCTTCGCCCGCCGTGCTCGATCAGTCCTACGTCGTCCCCGCCATCACTCGCTCGCGAGAATGACGGCTCGCGTCTGACGGCCTGCCTGGGGGTAGGCCGTCAGACGGACTCAGAATCAGGCGTGTGTGCCGCCGTCGACACGGATCTCCGTGCCCGTGATGAAGGCACCATCGTCGGATGCCAGCATCGCGATAACTCCCGCAACACTTTCCGGCCCGGCCATGGGGGCACCACTGGACTCCAGATCAGTGCTCAGAATCGGTGACAACTTGCCGAAGAGCGACCAGTCGGTGTCTTCCGGCAAGTACGACGCCGTGGTGTCGGTGATCCCGCTCTTCACACTGCCTGGAGCCACCGCGACGGCACGCAGACCCTGCTTGCCGTATTCGAGAGCCAGTGCGTGAGTGAAGGACTGGATTCCTCCCTTACTCGCGGCATACGCGGCCATGTACGGGTGCGCGAAGGCAGCGGAGGTGGAACTGAAATTCACCACGACTGCGTTGCCGGTGACGAGGAGAGCTGGCAGTGCCTGACGAGTGACGAGGAAAGTGCCCGTCAAGTTCACGGAGAGCACCTGATTCCACAGGTCCAGCGAGGTCTCGTGGGTGTGCCCACCACGCAGTATCCCGGCGGCGTTGACCAGTACGTCCAATCCCCCGAGAGTCGAAATCGCCTGACCCACAGCCTCGATGACGGAACTCTCGTTACCGATATCGACGACGAGGGTGTCGAGGCGATCCTCCGTCGAAGCATGTTCTGCCGATTTCCGGGTGTTCGCCAAACCCTGCTCGGAGATGTCGGCAGCGACCACTCGGCCACCTTCGGCGAGCAACCGCAGCGCGGTGGCCTGCCCGATTCCAGATCCTGCGCCGGTGACGAGAATACGACGACCTTCGAAACGATTCATTGCTGTGTACCTTTCACGAAAACGAGTTGGCTGGTATTCCAGGCGCGGTGGCGCCGACACTCACAAACTCACCCGCGAGAAACTTCAGGTACGGGAAATGCGCAGCACTGCAACAGGTGTGGCACTGCGAAATCTCAGCGAGGCAATGCCCGCCGAAGTGGCGAATGTCAGACGGATCCGGCCGGTGCGGCCAAGGCTCTTTCGATCCAGACGAGACCAGAGGGGCGGCGGTCGATCGCCTTACGCCCCCGTCGGAATGTCGCTACGCCGAATCGGGCCGTGCGCAGTGCACGGCCGGAAGCGAGAGAAGAGCGGCGTATGGACATCACAAGCACGGTAGCAGCGCGAGCACAGGTCGCTCAAACGCGTTGTTCGCGGAGCGTGTCATTTCAGGTAAGCAGATGTCGCTTTCGGACAACTTCAATTACTTAGGCAGCACTAACCTGATGGCACCTCGACAATCCGATCCAGGAGCGCAACCGATGACACATGCAGACGCCACGAGTACAACAACTTCCCCGACGACCGTCCTACGCACCGCCGACCACAATCGCGGACTCAACGACGTTCTCGCGATCGTCGAGGCAATGGAGCGACCGAGCGACCATCTGCTGCGGATCACTGCTCGCTTGAGCGAGTCGACCGACGATCCGACCTGGTCACGCCCGAATGTAACCGTACGGATGAATCTCGGGCCGGCCTTCGACGACGCTTCGCGCGTGTACACGGTGCGTTCCTACGATTCAGCGAGCGGATCGATCGTCATCGACGTGGTCCTGCACGGACAGACCAGTCCGATGATGAGATGGGCGGCGGCGTTGACCGTCGGCGACACCTTCGGCCTCACCGGTCCGCGGCCACACTTCTTGATCCCTGATGTTCCCGGTCGACGTATCGCACTCTTTCTGGACGGCACCGCAATACCTGCGTTGCACTCGATCATCGAGCAGTTGCCTACCGACGTCGCCGGAATCGGCTGGGTCACAACAGATGACGAGGTCGCCTTCGCCGAACTACCCACCCTCCCCGGGCTGGAACTTCACCGCGTCAGGGTCGATCTCGCCGAGCCCGACGGCCCACTGACGACGCGGGCGCGCGAGCTCACCGATCCCGAGAGCTACGTCGTATGGGGCGCCGGTGAACGCAGTGAGATGCGCGCAATACGGAAGCACTTTCGCTCGACCGTCGGACTCGACAAGGACGACGTTGCGATATTCGGGTACTGGAAGCAGGGCATCAGCAACACCGAGATCGACCTCCGTCGACGCGAGAACTACGAGCGCATCCTCGCCGACGGCGGATCCCTGACCGACATCGACGACCTGGCCATCGAGATCTGATTGCCTCACACTGGCCGACCTGACCGGCAGTGCACTGCGGTGATAAGTTCCTCTGTGCCAGCAGACCTCCACACAGGGGGTCAGGGAATCCGGTGTGAATCCGGAACTGACGCGCAGCGGTGAGGGTGACCGCCCGGGCTTACGCCACTGGATGAGAATCTGGGAAGGCGCTCGGGTGGGGCGATCTCGAGTCCGAATACCGGCTGGCAGCAGGGGTCAACAGGCGCCTGTTCACACGGTAACGGGCTCCGCGTACGAGCCCCTGCGAGAACGAGATTCCATGCGTCTGTCCAGACTTCGCCTACCCGCCGCTGCCGTTGCAGCCCTGTTGGGCGCATCGTTGGTTGCCTGTTCCTCCGACGACAG
The DNA here is from genome assembly GCF_042738325.1 of Rhodococcus sp. NPDC059969. Classification (NCBI taxonomy): domain Bacteria; kingdom Bacillati; phylum Actinomycetota; class Actinomycetes; order Mycobacteriales; family Nocardiaceae; genus Rhodococcus; species Rhodococcus sp. NPDC059969. The sequence continues at coordinate 35,984 of NZ_JBHWUF010000008.1, forward strand.
TGGTGCCGAACAATCCAGCGCCTCAGTCCAGAATTGTGGCCGAGACGTCACGGTGGAGCGACCGATCGAACGGGCGATCGCGGTAAATCAACCGGCGGCCGAAATGCTGTTCGCGCTGGGAGTGCAGGACCGGATGGCCGGCTACGCCATGAGCGATGACGACGTCCTCCCCGAACTGCGCGAGGCGCGTGGTCAGGTGAAGGCCTTCGACACCGAGTTCCCGTCATTCGAGAGTGTCCTCGAACGCGAACCCGACATGGTCTACACGACCTTCAACTACACGTTCACCTCGGAAGGCATCGCCGACCGGACCAAGTTCACCGACCTCGGTGTCGCGACATATCAGTCTCCCAGCGAGTGCACCGGTCAGGATGCCGAGCAGAGCAAGGCCCTCACGCTCGACGACTTGTACGACGAAATCGACGACGTGGCAACACTGTTCGATGTCAAGGACAAAGGTGTCGAGCTCACCGAGAGTTTGAAGGATCGCGCGGCCACCGCCACGGCGGCACTGGGAGCCGAAAACGTAACGCTGGCGTGGTGGTACGCCGCCACGAAGACTCCGTACTTCGCCGGGTGCTGCGGTGCACCGGGAATCATGACCGACGCGGTGGGTGCGAAGAACGCCTTCGACGACAACAAGCAGTACTGGCCCGAAATCGGTTGGGAGAGTGTGCTCGATCGAGACCCGACCGTGCTGGTGCTCGCAGATCTCGACCGCGGTGGAGACGGCGACAGTGCCGCAGACAAGATCGCGTTCCTCGAATCGGACCCGGTCGCCAGCAAGCTCACCGCAGTGAAGAACAAGCGTTACATCATCCTCGAAGGCACGACGATGGATCCCTCGATCCGCAATGTCGGTGGCATCGAACAGCTCTCCGACGGGCTGCGCCAGTTGGGTGTGGTCTAGATGTCCGCGGAGATCAGAGAACTGGTGTGTCAGTGGGACGACCAGCAAGCGGCATACATCGCCGATCGCGAGAAGCGCTTCGACGTGATTCTCGACGTTCTCGAATTGCAGTACGCGCAGACACCCTTCACGGTCGTCGACCTCGCCTGCGGGCCGGGTTCACTGAGCGCCCGGATCCTCGAGAAGTTCGAGCACGCCGGCGTTGTGGGAATCGATTACGACCCGATGCTGCTGGAGCTCGCCCGCCAGTCGTCGACTCGTTTCGGTGACCGACTGCAGCTGATCGACGCAGACCTAGCAGGCGCCGATTGGCCGACTGCGGTCACTGCGCCGGTTCAGGCGATCGTGTCGACGACCGCGCTGCACTGGTTGCAACCGCAGCAGCTCGTCGAGGTGTACCGGCAGTGCCGCGAACTGCTGAGCCCTGACGGTGTGCTGCTCAACGGTGACCACTTTCGCTTCGACAGCCGCTCCCCCGTCATGAGTCGATGGGCGAAAGCTCACGACGAGCAGACACAACGCTCCGCTTTTGCGACCGGTGCTCCCGAATGGGACAGCTGGTGGGACGGGCTGCGGGCCACTCCCGGCATCGGGGCACTGACCGGCGAGCGTGAGCGCAGATTCGCCGGACGCGACGCCACCGCGCCCACTGCCGTCGACTTCCAGTTGGCGGCGCTCGCGCAGGCGGGTTTTCGGGAGTCGGGAACGGTCTGGCAACTGTTCGACGACTACGTGGTCTACGGCGTGAGATGACGACAAGCGTTCGGCTGCGTGACAACCCGAAAGCCGTCACCCTGCTGTGGGTGATCGGTGTTGTCGCGCTGGCCGGGTCGGCCGCCGTGGCGATCACGTTGGGGCCGGCCGGTCTGTCGGTCGGCGAGGTGGCCTCGATCGTCGTGGGCCATCTCGGCGGTACCGCGGCGGACGTCACCCCTATTCGCGACGGAATCGTATGGGATCTCCGTCTGCCGCGTACTCTGCTCGCCGCGCTCTGCGGTGCCGGCCTCGGGTTGTGCGGAGCGATCATGCAGTCTCTGCTTCGTAATCCACTGGCCGATCCCTTTGTCCTCGGTATCTCGTCCGGCGCCTCGACCGGCGCCGTTCTGATCGTGATCCTCGGAGTGGGGTCAGGGGTGGTCGGACTGTCGAGCGGCGCCTTCATCGGCGCGGTGATCTCCTTCGCACTGGTGCTGCTGCTCGCCCATGCGGCCGGCGGCACACCGGATCGGGTGATCCTGGCCGGAGTCGCCGCGACCCAACTGTTCTCCGCGCTCACCTCGTTCATCGTCATCACCTCGGCTGATCCAGAGCAGACCCGCGGTGTGATGTTCTGGCTCCTAGGCTCACTCGGCGGCGCCGACTGGCTCGATGTCGCGCTCTGCGCAGCGGTGGTGGCAATCGGCCTGGTGGTCTGTCTGACTCACTCCCGTGCACTCGACGCGTTTGCCTTCGGTGAGGACGCCGCGTCGTCGCTGGGAGTGAACGTGTGGCGGGTACGGCTGACCTTGCTACTGGCAACAGCTTTGATGACCGCAGTGATCGTGAGCGTCGCAGGCGCCATCGGCTTTGTGGGCCTCGTCCTCCCGCACGCGGCGCGCGCTCTCGTCGGTTCGAACCACCGCCGACTCCTGCCCGCATCGGCACTGATCGGCTCCATCTTCCTGGTCTGGGTCGACGCCGTGGCACGCACAGCCATTGCGCCGCAGGAACTCCCGGCCGGTGTGGTGACCGCGCTGGTCGGTGTGCCTGCGTTTGCCGTCATCCTCTGGAGACGGAAGGCCAGGCCATGACGCTCGAAGCTACCGGTATCAGCTGGCGGGTCGGCGGGGCGCTCATAGTCGACGACATCGCCGTCTCCCCCACCACCGGAAGTACGGTGGGGCTCCTCGGCCCAAACGGTTCGGGAAAGTCGACGCTGCTGAAACTTCTTGCCGGGCAGAATAGTCCGACGTCCGGAATGGTGACCCTGGACCGAACTCCGTTGTCCGACTGGAAACGGCGCGACGTCGCGCGCCGAATCGCCACCGTCGACCAGCACAGCAACACCGAGATTGATCTGACTGTTGCCGAGGTCGTCGAACTCGGACGCACACCGCACCGCGGTCTGTGGGGCGGGCAGTCCGATTCCGATCGTGACGCCGTCCGCGCAGCGATCGAACACACCAACCTCGCCGGCATGCTGGACCGGTCGTGGCACACCCTGTCAGGCGGGGAGCGACAGCGCGTCCAGATCGCACGCGCCCTCGCCCAGGAACCCCACGAGTTGCTACTCGACGAACCGACAAATCACCTGGACATCAACCACCAACTCGAATTGCTCGCGCTCGTGCGACGCCTGCCCACCACCACGATCATGGCGTTGCACGATCTGAATCTGGCCGCCATGTTCTGCGATTCGATAGTGATGCTGAACCGGGGATCCATCGTTGCCCACGGAAGCCCGACCGAGGTCCTCACTGCCGACCTGATCGCCGAGGTCTATCAGGTCGACGCCGAAGTACGCCTTGATGGTCCCGGGGGCGCACCCACCGTGCGATACCTTCCGCCTTGCCACATGTAACCGTTCCGAGTGCCAATATGGATACGTGACCCTCGATGATGTCGCCGACGAACTGTACGGGCTCGACCCCGGCGAGTTCGTCGAGGCGCGTACACATCATGTGAAGGCTGCCCGTGACGACAACGACCGCACATTGGCGACGGAGATCGGAAAACTTCGGAAGCCGACCACCGTGGGATGGTTGGTCAATCTCATTGCGCGCGATCTACCGGAAGATCTGGATGCGCTTCTCGCACTCGGCGAATCGCTACGCGACGCCCAGCGCCATCTGTCGGGCCCGGACCTGCGCCGACTGACGACTCAGAGGCAGCAGGTGGTGCGGAGTCTCGCGCACAAATCCGGTGAGATTGCTGCTTCACGCGGAAAGAGCGTCGGCGAGGATTCGTTGCGTGATGTCGCGCAGACGCTCAATGCCGCCCTGGCCGACGAGGAGACTGCCGCGCAGGTTCGACTCGGACGGGTCCTGACCGCTGCGAGTTACAGCGGTTTCGGACCCTCCGGGCTCGCCGTGGTGAAGGAGAAATCACCGCAGCACGCCGCGGTTGAAGAGCCGCAGACTCCGAAGTCGAGAACTCCGGACCTGAAGGCCGAACGTGCCAGGGCAAAAGCAGAATTGAAGGAAGCCACGGCGCAAGCCGACGAGATCCGCCGCCGGGTGAAGGCAGAGACCGCCGAACTCGAGGAAGCCAGAACGACGATTTCCGACGTCGAACGTCGTGTTGAAGAACTGCGCGCCGAACTCGAGCACGCTGAGCAGCAACGACAGTTCGCACGGAACGCCGAGAAGACCCGTGATGCTGCGGTTCGAGAATCCGAGAAGGAACTCCGTGGCGCAGAGCGTCGCGTCGACGAAGCAGAACAAAACCTCGCCGCAATCAATTCATAGACATCCTGTTCATTAATCGATAGTCTGCCATTTATTGATCAGGTTGATCATCCTGGAATCCAGCAGCTACGAACAACGCCATGCCGATGAGGGTTTGGCGCTATCGGCTACTGCCTCGACAGTCTTCGGAGTGTGAACATGGACAGTGACACCGCGCCGGAATGGAGTTTCTTACACGGCAAGCGCGTTCTCGACCTCTCTCGACTTCTGCCCGGCCCGTTTGCGACGACGCTGCTTGCAGATCTGGGCGCCGACGTGGTCAAGGTCGAGGACCCGAGCCGCCCTGATCCCACCCGTATTGCTGGTGAACGGATGGCCTCGTTGAACAGGAACAAACGGTCGATTGCGCTCGATCTCCGCCTCGAACCCGATCGCGAGACGTTCCTTCGACTGGTCGAGACTGCAGATGCAGTGGTCGAGGGGTTCCGACCGCAGGTACTGGCACACATGGGACTCGGCTATGACGTACTACGAAAAGCCAACCCACGCATCGTATTATGTTCGATCACCGGCTACGGGCAGTCCGGACCTTATGCCGACAAGCCTGGGCACGAATTGAACTTCCTCGGCCTTTCCGGCTTTTTCGCAGTTCCCGGGTGCACCGACGGAGTCGTCACCCGCCCTGGCATCCGGGCCGGCGATCTGGTGGGTTCGATGTACGCGGCACTGTCCATCTCGGTTGCTCTCGCCAGCGTGGACAAGCACGGACGCGGACAACACATAGACATTTCCCTCGCCGAGGCTGCAACCGCCTGGTGCGCGCCTTTCGCGCTCATGATCCGAGATATCGAGAACCCTACCGATTCACCAACTGTCCAGGGAGACAATGACATTTTCGAGACTTCCGACGGTTGTTTGCTTTCACTTGCCACTTTCGAAGACAAGTTCTGGATCGAGTTCCGCACAGCATTCAGCGCTGAGTTTCCGGCACTGAACACACAGTGCTACGACGATCGACGGACTCGAACACAGCACAAGGAAGAGGTGCGGGAACTCCTGGTCACCACCATTGGTACGCGAACATATGAGTGGTGGGAAACATCGTTGACTGCGATCAATGCCCCGTGGGCGCCGGTGTTCACCAACGCCGGACAACTGATGAGCGATCCCCATGTCGTCGCTCGAAACCTGTTCTGCGAGGTCTCGAACGACGATGGAGGAAGCTGGCCTCAGATGAGATTCCCGGCACAATTCAGCTTGGGACTGAACAGTTTTCGACTTCCGACTCCGTACGTGGGCGAGCATACCGAGTCTGTTCTCAACGAAGCCGCCACGGAAGCGAACCGTGACAGCGACTAGTCCGCTTTCAATTCGCCATCGAAGCCCGAAGACCAGTAGCGACCCCGCAACGAAAGTTCGAGCAGCATCTCGGTGACTTCTTCCGGGGTCAGCGGTGGCGGGTCGGACTCGAGCCACCACTGCATGACCGCGATCTGTTCACCCACCCATGCCCGCGAGAGTACTTCGATGTCGATTCGCGGAGTAACTCCGAGCGCCTCCGCCCGTGCGGAAAATATCCGCACGGCGGCGACGCTGCGGTCTTCGACGAACTTTCGCAGCGCCTTGCCGTCCCCCTCACCACGCAGAATCACACGGTAGACGTCACGTTCCTCGGCGGCATGCCTGAACATCTCGAGCACGGGCTTGCCGGTGAATCCGATCGAAGACGCAGGAATGAGTGGACCGAGTCGCTCTTGTAAGTCATCGGCCAGATCGGACACGACTTGACCGAGCAGGTCGTCTTTGTCGGTGTAGTGGCTGTAGAACGTCGCCCGACCCAAATCTGCGCGGTCCGTGATGTCTTCGACGGTAATCCCCGCATATCCCCGTTCCAGAACGAGCGAGACCAAGGCATCCCGCAGCAATCGTCGGGTACGCCGGACGCGTCTGTCTTCTGGAGGCACTGGCTTCCCTTCCTTCGCACTGTTGTACGCAGCATAGTTCAACATTGACAGGACGATCGAATGTAGACAGACTGTCCATTAACATTCGTGATGTCAATTTTCTCTGGAGTGTTCATGAACCTCGGTACTTATCTCGCCCGAAGCGCCAGCTTCTACCCCGATCTCGAAGCCCTTGTCTGCGGCGAAGGCCGGTGGACTTACAGCGAGCTCGATACGGCCGCAAACCGTCTCGCGTCCGCTCTCGCAGTGACCGGGGTACGGCCCGGACACATGGTCGGAACCTTTGCCGGAAACTGCGGGGAGCTCGTGGTGACCGAAATGGCCTTGTACAAGGGAGGGTTCGTCAGGGTTCCGATCAACGCACGACTGGGCGCCGACGAACTCGCGCATATCCTCGCCGACGCCGACGTGCGTGTTCTCTTCGTCGACGCCGCCCACGCCGACATGGCGCTGAAGGTCGTCGCCGACGCCGGGCTGCACTGCAGGGTCATCGACTACGGCACTTCAACTCCCGGCGCGGACAGTTATCACGAGCTGACTGCAAGGGGCAGCGAAGACAACGTCGAGGTGGACGTCGACATTGACGCCCCGGCTGTCCTCAACTACACATCCGGATCCACCGGCAAGCTCAAAGCTGCGGTCCAGAGTCACGGCAACCGCTTGGCGAACATGCGCAAGCGACTGATGAGTCCGGAGGGCGCGCCGACTGTTGGTGATCGCTACCTCGCCCCCGGCCCGATCACACACGCCTCCGGCATGGTGATGCTCGGAATGTTCGCCAGGGGCGCTGCAGTGGTGATCCTGCCGGCATGGGACACGAGGACGTTCCTGCAGACCATCGAACGTGAGCGGATCACCACCACCATGGTGGTCCCGACGATGCTCAACCTGCTGATGGACCATCCGTCGGTTACCGACGTCGATCTGAGCTCTCTGCGCTGCATCGGCGTAGGCGCCGCGCCTGTTTCTCCACAACGGCTGCGTGACGCGGTAAAGCTGTTCGGTCCCATCGTCATCCAGGGGTACGGGCTCGGCGAAACGACCAGCGTCGTCACTGTTTTGACCGCTGAAGACGTGGTGCGCGGTATCGAATCCGACCCCGAGCTTCTTCTCTCGTGCGGTCGGCCGGCATACGACACCGATGTTCGAGTGGTCGACGACAACGGCGTACAGGTCCCGGCCGGCACGATCGGCGAGATCGTCGCCAGGGGTCCGGACTGTGTCCGCGAATACTTCCGCGAACCCGAACTGTCGGCTCAGACGTTCAAGAACGGCTGGGTCCACACGGGCGATGTCGGCTATTTCCGCGAAGACGGCTACCTGTTCATTGTCGACCGCAAGAAGGACATGATCATCTCGGGCGGATTCAACATCTACTGCAGCGAGGTAGAGGCAGCCCTGTACGAACATCCTGCTGTTTCCGAAGTATGCGTAGTCGGAGTTCCCGATCCGAAATGGGGAGAAGCGGTCAAAGCCGTTGTCGTGACCCGCGATGGCATTGACACCACCGCAATGGAATTGATCGCGCACTGCTCGACCCGTCTGGCAAGCATGAAGAAGCCGCGTTCGGTCGACTTCGCAGATTCGTTGCCCGTCAACCGAAACGGCAAGATCGATCGCCGCGCGATTCGCGCAACCTATTGGACCACCGCTGACCGTCACGTCAACTGACAGGAAAAACACATGTCATTCGCTCTCACTCCTACCTACGAAGACAACCCAAGGCTTCAATCGCTCGTCGAGCGTCTACGCGACTATCTCGACGGCGAACTCGCCGAGTACGAAGCCGAATTGGGTCTCACTCAAGAATCCCACTACATCCGTGAGACGCTCGAGCCAGTGTGGAGACGCAGCCGCGAACTCGGCTTCTACGGGATCCACCTCCCAACTGAACTCGGCGGCCAGAACCTCACCTTTACGGAACTCGCCGCGCTCAAAGAAGAGGTCGGCGCATCGCCGCGGGTCCTCGCGACGTCCGTACTCGGAGACATGGGCGGTCCACTCCGCGCGGGGTCGATCTTTCAGTACGCCACCGAATACCAGTTGGAAAAGTACTTGATTCCGGTACTGCGCGGCGAGAAGGCGTGCTGCTTCTCCCTCACCGAGAACGATGCAGGTTCAGACGTTCGCGGCATGCTCACCACAGCAACCCCGGACGGTGCCGGATGGCGCCTGAACGGCCACAAGGTGTTCTCGTCCGCGGGTCCCTTCGCCGACTTTTCGGTCCTGATCGCAAAGATGGCATCCGACGGCGACGGCCCGGATTCGTACTCTGCCTTTCTGGTCGACCTGGATTCTCCCGGCTGCACAGTGGCGGACGGTGACGTCCCGATGTCCGGTCAGCACATCGAAGCGGACATCATCCTCGACGACTGCTACGTGGGGCCGGAACAGCTTCTCGGAAATGTGGGCGAAGGCTTGCGAATCGGACTCGGCCGAGTCACGGTCAACCGGTTGTTGCATTGCCCCACCGTCCTCGGCGGAGCCCGCCGAGCGCTGGAACTGTCGGTGGAGTACAGCAAGACTCGCCAGGTGCAGGGCGCTCCTCTTGCGATGCTGCAGTCCATTCAACACAAACTCGCCGACATGGCGACGGACTACTACGCCGCGCGCTCGATGACCTACGACGCACTCGCCGCACTCGACGCCGGTCGAAGTCCTCGAATCGAAGCATTCATGTGCAAACTGTTCGTTGCCGAGAAGGCCTTCACCATCGCCGACCACGCAGTTCAGATTCACGGAAAGGCCGGGGTCATCCGTGGTTCGGAGATCGAATCACTGTTCCAGAGGTTGCGGATGTTCCGAATCCTCACCGGATCATCCGAGATTCAGAAGAATGGCATCGCGCGCCAATTACTCACCACCTGAACATCATTGATCCAAATGCGTATCCACTCCGTGCCCGCCAGGTCGTCTCCCGCTCGATGTGGCGGCCGGACGGGCACTCGACGCTCCAGAGGCAATCCCTGTGATCGAGAACGAACCGGACTACAGATTCAGCCTTGCCAACGAGCGAACTTTTCTGGCGTGGATTCGAACGGCGTTGGGGTTGTTGGCCGGCGGCGTCGCAGTCGGCCAATTCTACGGGTCTGAGAATGACAACAGCCTGAACAAAATTCTCGGAATCGTGTGCACTGTCGTGGCGTCAGCGATAGCGCTCGGCGCGCTCAGACATTGGAAAGCAGTCCAAACCGCAATGCGGCGTGATCAACCGCTCCCCAAGTCACCGATGATCGCGCTTGTCGTCGGCGGGGTGTGCCTGGTCGCCGGCCTGTGTGTAGGGATGACGGTGTTTTGACGGATAACGAGGTTGTGGCGGAGAACGAGCCGCCCGGATTGCAACCAGAGCGAACGGTGCTCGCCTGGCGACGCACCGCACTTTCCGCCTTGTCGGTGTCAGTGATTTCGGGCCGCGAAATCGTCCTGCACCCGTCAGTCCTATCCGTCGCAGTGTTCGTCACACTGCTCACCACGGCGGTCGGCGTCACAGTGGGCGCACGGGTGCGACATCGTCGATTCATTCTGAACCCCAGGGATTCTCGAGAAATGCCACTCGCCATCATGGCAACCCTGGCGGCCGGCATCGCGATTGCCGGACTCGGCTCCAGCCTTGTTATCCAACTTTGAACCATAGATAGACAGAGTGTTTATTTATGTATATTCTCTCCACTAATGCTCGCTGTGACTCAGTGCACAGTCGACCGCCGCGCGCAGCTACACCGCGCCACGAAATCATCGGCGTATTTCGAGAGGGAACCCATGACCACAGAAGTTGCGTCACCTACCCAGTTTCAACGCGGTCGCCGGGGAAAGAATCTCGCACTGCTGACCGGTTCGACGGCAATGGACAACGCCGAAAGCAGCGTGACGTCCGTGCTCTTCCCTCTCATGCGCGAGGCCATGGGATTGTCATCGGCGGCGCTAGGCACGATCGTTGCAGTGGCCAAGGCCGTCGGGGTCTTCACGGCAATCCCCTGGGCGTTCTTGGCCCGACGATATTCTCGTAAGTCGGTACTTGCCATCTGTTCAGGGTTCTGGGGTGTCTGGGTAATCCTGGCCGGATTGTCCGGCAGCTTCACTCAGTTTCTCGTCCTCTACGCGATCGGCGCCGCAGGTTTCGCCGGCGCCGGCTCGATTGCATTGTCCATCCTCGGAGATCTGTACGAGGACGCCAGGAGGGGCCGCGCAACGGGATTGGTATATGGCGGCGTCGCCGTCATCACCGGCGCGACCGCCCCGATATTCGGGCTTTTGTCGCGCTTCGAAGATGGATGGCGCTACGGATACATAATCACCGGTGCAATCTGCATCGCCATCGGTGTGCTGATCATGCTTTTCCTCGACGATCCTGAATCCGCCGACGCGCATGCACAGACGACCGCTGACGATCTCGGTGCCAAAGCAAGATTCTGGCGTGAAGGGATACGAGAGCTACTCGCTGTCAAGACATTCCGATACATACTCGTACAACGCGTATTCTCCGGTCAGAACGTCATCATGAGCTTCAGCATCGTATTTCTCGTCGAGGAGCACGGATTCACGACCGCAACTGCTTCGATCATCGCACCGCCCTTCGCAATCGGGTACCTGCTCGGCACGTTCGTCGGCGGACGAGTCAACGACGCCGTACACGTCAAACGACCCCGAAGCGGCCGCATCATCATGCTGCAGGCCAGCCAACTCGGATTCGCGGCCGCAGCACTGATCGCTACGCAGATTTCCTGGAACAGCATCGGCGTCTACGCGGTCTTGTTCGGGATCGTGGGCGTCCTTCAAGGTCAGGTTCCAGTGGTCAATCGGCCGATCATCATGGCTGTAGTCCGTCCGGAACTGCGAGCCCTGGCCTTTGCGGTTTCCGTCTCGACAGTCGAAGCGCTGGCCTACGCCGGATACGCTGTCTTGGTCGGAACCCTCGGCGACAGAATCGGATTGCAAGGCGCACTCTTCATCGTCACCGTAGTGCTGACCACCGTCAACGGGGTCGCTTCAGGCGCACTGTATCGCCCGTACGCCCGCGACAGCGCAGCCCTACTCGCCAAGGCATCCGCCAACCCCCTACATGAACAGAATGCGCTTCGGCACTAGGCAATTCAGGTCGCCAACTACGAACGCGGCAATCAACACTCCAACTCGGCAATCAAGACGGAAGAAGACCTCAGATGACACGAAACATCGCAACGGATGACATTCCCTGGGCGCGCGGATTCACCGACCCCGCCGATGTGCGCCAACAAGCCACAACCATACGAGAGATGGTTGCTACCCGCCGTGTGTGGCGCGGCGACGGACCCAAATGGACCCTCCCGACCGACGAAACGGATCTATCCGGTGTCACGTTGAACCTTCCGGATCAGCCGAAGCAGACGGTGTCCGAGTTCCTCGCGGGTGCGCATAGCGACGGTATCGCCGTGCTGCATCGAGGACGCATCGTGTACGAGAGCTACTTGCACGGTTGCAAACCGCACGAACCGCACCTCAATGCATCGATGGCGAAATCCTACGTCGGTTTGATGGCTGCACTGGTCGAAGCACAAGGATTGTTCGACCGCCAGGATCGGGCATCGAAGTTCATCCCCGAGTTGGCTGGAACTGCGTTCGGAGACAATCGGATTCAGGACCTTCTACACATGGGCACTGATGTAACGTACGGCGGTCGGCCGTTCTATCGCACCATCGAAGCCAGCCGTTTCTGGGCCGTAGTCGCCCCGAAGCTGCGCCCCGCAAATTACCGCGGACCGGAGACCATTCTCGAGCACCTCGCCACAGCACGCACCGCGGGCCCGACTGGCGTCGAATTCCGCTACGAGAACGGCAATGTCGAGACTGTCGGAGAAATACTGCGCCGCGTGACCGGCACTTCACTCGCCGAACTACTCAGTGAGCTGGTCTGGTCACGGATCGGGGCCGAAGAGGATGCGTTCTACATAGTGGACTCCGCCGGAACGGAGATGGCGGCAGGCGGATTCAGTGCGACCCTTCGAGACGTGGCCCGAGTGGGTGAGATGATCCGCTGTGACGGAGCCGTCGGGGACCGTCAGGTGATCCCGCCGAGTATTGCGCAATCTATGACCGCCGGTGTGCCCGCAGGCTATCCCTCGGAGGTCAGAAGCCCGCGTGCCGCTGTCGACTCACCCGCCACGATGAGCTACCACGACTACTGGTGGATTCTCAATGATCCGTTCGGATCGTTCATGGCAAGCGGAATCCATGGTCAGAGACTCTTGATCTCGCGCGACCTGGAATTCGTAGTCGCACATTTCGGAGCCCACATCCTTTCCCCCGCGATCGGCACTCCGGACTTCGTACCTGCGTTCCTTCAGATCGGCACTCATCTGGTGTCGAACGCTCGCGGAGAGGCCACCGCCGGCTGAGTTTCTCGTGCATTCAGCCTGCGGCAGATTCGAGCTCACCCAAGGATTCCTCGAGGTGACCTAGGAGTCGTTGCAAGTGGGGGACATTACGGCGGCAGCCGACCAGCCCGAACTGCATAGTGTCCGCGTAACCGATGACGGTGATGTTCATTGCCTGCCCGTCCAACGGAATCGACGCCGGATAGCAGCTCTCGAGCTTCGCACCGTTCCAGTATCGTGTCGTCGTTGGGCCTGGGACGTTGGAAATCACCAAATTGAAAACCGGACGACCGGTGATCAGTCGCGAGGACCCAGGAATCAGCGGTAACCCGAGACCCGCGACGTTCAACGCACTGAGAGCCGTGATCTGCAGGGGCGTCAGGCCCAACATCAGGGACTTGGCGCTACTCATCGAGTCGTGAACTCTCTGGAGTCGGGCCGCCGGATCCGCCAATTCGGTTGCCAGATCGCACAACACCGCACCTACGGCATTGCCGGAAGCCTCACCTGTTTCGCCTTTGCGAAGAGATACCGGCACCATCGCGATCAACGGTTTGTCCGGCAATTCGTCCAGTTCGATCAGATAGCGTCGTAGCGCGCCCGCGCACATGGCCAACACCGCATCATTGAGCGTCACGTCTGCCACGCAGCTGACCTTGCGCAGGCGCTCGATCGGCCACGACTGCGCGGCAACACGTCTCGCTCCGGTGATCGGGACGTTGAAGATCGATTTCGGAGCAGCGAACGGCAACGGCGCTACGTGGTCCTTCACTGCCGAGGCAGCAGCGTTCACTATCGCAGGGCCCACCCCGACCACATCTTGCACGGTGTCGATCACCGAGCCCACCCGCCTCTGCAGGTCCAGCCCGCGACTGGCTCGGACCCGACCGGAAGACGGGCGCTGCGCCCACGGCGGCATCGAATGCCGATCGAGCGGATCCGACGAGAGGCTGCGGTACCACGCTTGAACAGCGGACACACCATCCATGAGCGCATGGTGTGTCTTCATGTACACGGCAACTCGGCCGTCGGCGAGGCCTTCGATGACGTACGCCTCCCATAGTGGCCGATGCCGATCGAGCAGCGTGCCGTGCAGCATCGAGGTCAGTTCCAACAACTCGCGGACTCGACCCGGCCTGGGCAGCGCAAGCAACCGGACGTGATATTCGAGATCGACGTCCTCGTCCTCCGTCCAACGCACCGGCGCGAAGTTCGACAGGAACTGCACCGGCTTGCGACGAAAGAGGGGGCGGATCGCCTCGACGTCGGTGAGCGAACGGTAAAGCGATCTGGCGAATTCGCCGTCGTCCCCTTCCGGTGGAACGAATAGTGACAGTCCACCGACGTGCATGGGGTGCTCCCGTGACTCCATCAGCAGGAACATCGAGTCGAGCGGCAGCATCAGCGTCATGGCGATCCGTTCTCTCAGGCGGCTGACCGGTGCACCAGTCAGCCGCTGTTCGACAAGTTACTCGCCCTGACTCCCCACATTGATGACTCTGGCAAAACATTGACTACTCGATTTTGGCGGGAGTCTGATGTTCCGGTCGACGAACGCTATTTCGGCCGAAGCATTTCACGTCGATTCGCGAGTGAATGATGAGACACATAGCACTGCAACGAATTTCAATGCCCACGCCCACAAGTAGTAGCGGAGCCGATCGTTGTCCTACTTTTGTCGGAATTGTTGCGGATTGTCTGTACATCCAAGTCACACGTGACTACCGTCACTGATCATCACAATCCGACTGGTCGCGACGTCGCGACTCACGAGGTTGCATCCTAAGGAGAATTACATGTCCCGACGTTCAACGTCGCGTGGGCCTTTCAGCGCGCTCGCCACCGCAACTGTGCTCGCCACCGTCACTGCGATGGGAGCCTTGTCAGCAGGTATTGCAAGCGCCGCCCCAACTGCGGAGACTCCCTTCGGCGGTTGGGATTCATGTCCGATCGACAATCCCGAGACCAGCACCTGCATGGACGTCACAGTCACCGGCGGAAACATGAAGATCGGCAAGCTCTCCGTCAGTATCCCCGCCGGGGCGATGCGCATCGCCGGCGGAGTTGCCTACCGGGAGAATCCGGAGGCTGAATTCGGATTCGACCAAGTATTCATCCCGCCGAACGACAACAGTCGGGGGATCTACGCCAAGCCCATCGAGATCCCCGGCGGCGCACTCGGAATCGACCTACCGTTCAACAATCTCTTCGGATTGAACAAGGCCTCGGCCACCGTCGAGTCGACTTCCGCACTCCCTACCGTGGATGCATTTCAGCTTGGTGTGAAGCTACCCGTCAAACTGAAGATCGCGAACCCCCTACTCGGCGGCAAGTGCTACCTGGGCTCGGACAGCAACCCCGTCCAGCTCAACCTGGATGTGACCGAATACGGTGTCCTCGAGGAAGTTCCAGGTTTCCCGGACACCGCGGTCGTTCGAAACACCGGACACACCGGACAGCCCTTCGCGGTCCCGACGGCTTCGGGATGTGGCCCGTTCGGCGTGCTGAATCCCATCGTCAACTGGCGCGCCGGGCTTCCCTCGTCCACCACCTCCAACTCCCTGACCACAACGAGTGACGTCTACAACATCGGTGCCGACAGCCTCAGGCCTCAGCCGGCTGGCTCACCCGAGCCCGCTGCCGTCATCGCCGAACGTAGTGCCAACTAGCAATCCACCTCCCGACCAACCGGAACCGTCAGCGCCGAAAGATTTCTCACCCCGAACGGAGCTCACTTGTCCATGCGCACAATACGATTCAGAGCCGTGCTCGCTGTCGTCGCAGCAGGAGCCCTCACTCTCGGGGCGGTGTCAACCGCGACGGCGGCTCCGCTGCCCAACGCACCGTTCGGAGGTTGGGGAAAGTGCCCGATTGCCAATCCGGAGACAAGCACCTGCGTCGACGTCGTCGTCAAAGGCGGCGAAATGAACATCAACGGACTCAAAGTACCGATTCCTTCCGGCTCGTTGAATATCGCCGGTGGTGTCGCCTATCGCGAGAACCCCGACGCAGAATTCGGGTTCGACCAGATCTTCATTCCTCCCGCTGACGGCACCAAAGGCGTCTATTCGACCCCCATCGAGGTGCCGGGCGGGATCTTCGGACTCGGTATACCGTTTCCCGGCGGCCTGACCACTATCAAGGCGACTGTCGAGCCGGTCGCGTTGCCGACAGTCGACGCATTCCAACTCGGCGTCACACTTCCGGCCAGATTGAAGATTTCCAACCCTTTGCTCGGGGGAAACTGCTATCTGGGTTCTGCGAGTAACCCGATCATGTTCAAACTCGGAGTGTCCGAAAATGGTGTCCTCGAGGAAGTCCCAGGATTTCCGGATACCGCCGCCGTCAGAAACGTGATGCACGCCGACGAGACTTTCGCAGTACCGGGCGCATCTGGCTGCGGATTGTTCGGCGCATTGAATTGGGCCGTCAATCTTCGCGCGAACGTTCCGTCTTCAAGTGGTCACAACTCTTTGACCACCACAAGCGATGTGTTCAACATCGGCGCCGACAGCCTGCGGACGCAGTAGAGCAAGCACCGGCGACTCACGAAGTATCACCGACAACAAGGAGATATCGATGTCCCATGCAGTTCGCCGCACCACCTTCGTCACAGCTGCCGCAGCAGCCGCGATTGCAGTCGCAGCCGGCACCGCTCTGGCTTCGACCGTCGTCACTCCAGCGGGTCAAGCCGTGACTGCTTCTAGTAGCAATCTCAGCATCAAGACAGGAACGATCACACTTACCTGCTCCAGTACGACGGGCTCCGGAACCATCCCAGCGGCACCGGGTAACGCCAACACCGGCACCGGCGGGGTCAACGTCAATATCGGCACCCCCAGTCTGACCGGATGCAAAGCCAACGGTCTACCCGCCGTGGTCACGACCTCGGGCTCGTGGCTGTTGAACGTCTCGGCAGACACCGGATCGGCTCAGGGATCCCTCGTCATTCCTGCGGGAGGCGCAGTCGTCACGATGCCTGGATCAACATGCACAGTTACCGTCGGTGCCAGCACCATCGGACCGCTGCCGTTCGATGTTCCCAACCAGCGCGTCGTGGCAAGCAACACCGGCACTGTGAACTACACGCGTACCGGCACCGGGCCCGTCTGCCCCGCCGCAGCCACTGGCACGGCAACCATGTCCGGCACACTGCAGTTCGCGTCGGCCTCGCCGATCAACGTGACACCGTGAGGATCGACAGGTAGACAGCAAATCTCGTGGGGGATCGACGCTTCCGTCGGTCCCCCAACGAGCGTCCGACGGCGCGGATCCGCACACGACCACCATCGGTTGCGCTTCGAAGTGGATCAGGGCGTTATTCATCTCCGGCTTCGGTGGCGTCGAGTAGCGCACCGAGGGCGCGGTGAAGTTCGGCAAGCTCACGTCCGCCGGTTTTTGTCAGTACGCGAGTATTTTCCGCGTCCAATTCGCGGACAATGTCTTTGGCGAGCACGATAACCCGTTTTCCCTCGTCGCTGAGATCGAGGCAAACGGCGCGAGCATCGCGACTGTCACGTTCGCTGACAACAAATCCGCCCTTCTCCAAAGCTCGCACGAGCTTGGATATGTAGATTCGCTGCAACCCTGTCTGTGCGGCAAGTTCTCGCTGACTTGGCCTCTCCCCCTCACTTACGAGACCGTGGAGTGACGCAAGCACCGAATACTGGGCGTGAGTCAACCCGAGATGCGCGATCGCTCTGTCAACTCCCGCCCGCCAGCGAAGGGCAAGATGCCACACCAGCGACCCTGTAGTCCATGTTTCTCGATCTTGCATACATATAGAGTACATGGCTACTATCTCAATTAGAGTATATGGAAACTATTTGAGGAGTCGCAATGCCCACAATTTCCGTGCTCGACTCGACCATGGCTTACAGCTCGTGCGGCGAAGGCACACCCTTCGTGCTGATCCACGGAAATCCCACATCTTCCTATGTGTGGCGAAACATACTGCCACACATAGGAAATACCGGCCGCGCACTTGCTCCCGACCTCATCGGAATGGGCGCGTCCGGCAAGCCCGCAATCGACTACGGTTTCCTCGATACCGCCCGCTACCTCGATGCCTGGTTCGACGCGATGGAGCTCGACGACGTCGTACTCGTCGGGCACGACTGGGGTGGAGCACTCGCACTCGACTGGGCTACCCGTCACCCCGATCGCGTCCGAGGTGTGGCACTCTTCGAAACGATCCTGCGTCCGATGACCTGGGACGAGCACTTCCCGGGAGACGCACGAGCACGGATCGAGGCACTGAGAGCCCCCGGGACCGGCGAGACGAAGGTACTCGACGAGAACTTCTTCCTCGAAATCGCGCTTCACAGAACAGTTCTCGGCGGCCTGTCCGAAACAGACGTCGACGCCTATCGTGCCCCTTACCCCTCACGTGAGAGTCGCCGGCCCCTTCTCGCGTGGCCACGATCCTTCCCCATCGAAGGAAGTCCCGCTGAAGTGGATGCACGTGTGTCGGCGTACAGCGAATGGCTCGCGGAAAGCACCGAGGTACCCAAACTCCTTCTCACCTTCAGCGGCCCCGCCGAACTTCTCATGATCGGACCCGACGAAGTCGCGTGGAGTCGATCGAACATCGCGAACCTCGAGGTGACCGAGTGCGGTCCCGCAGGGCATCTCGCCCCCGAGGATCAGCCCTCGGCAATCGCCGCGGCAATCACCGAATGGACACAGCGGCAACACCGTTTCAGCCGCGAGTGACCGGACTCCGTCGCCCAAGCGCTCCGAGCGTCGTTTCGCCAACGCGTGCGGTAGCGACCCAGACCTTGCTCCGAAATGTGGGACCGACACCACCTCCGCCGGATTTGTCCGATATAACTAACTGTCGAGTACGCCGGTTGGGACGAGGTCGAGAACGAGGGGGCGTGGGTGGTAAGTGAGGACGGGCTGGGACAGACCTCGGAATCGGGGGCCCCACACAGAGTGGGCGGGTTTCTCTATCACCGAAGCGGCGATCGGTGGGAGTGGTCGGACGAAGTTGCGCGGATTCACGGCTACGAACCCGGACAAGTAGACCCCACGACTGAATTGATGCTCTCGCACAAGCATCCTGACGACCGAAGTCACGTTGCCCAGACACTGCTCGCCATCCGCACTTCAGGCGGCCCGTTCAGTAGCCGGCACCGCATCATCGACACTGCCGGGGACACGCACTCGGTAATCGTCGTCGGAGACAGCGTCGTGGCCGAGTCAGGTCAAGTGGTGGGTAGCTCCGGCTTCTACATCGACGTCACCGAAACCCTGGACAGCACAGTGAAAGCATCGGTCGACGTACTGGTCAACGAAATCACCGCTTCTCGCGCAGTGATCGAGCAAGCCAAAGGCATGCTCATGCTGATCTACGGAATTTCGGCCGACCGCGCCTTCGACATCCTCGTGTGGCGTTCTCAAGAGACCAACGTGAAACTGAGGGACGTTGCGGAGCAGTTGATAGTGCGAACGCTGGACGAATTCCGGGTACCGACACCATTGCGGACCCGATTCGATCACTTGCTGTTACAGGGTTGAACGACAACAGGGTTGAATGGCGACCGGGCTGAGGGATCTGTCCAAGGCGGTTCCCGTGGCTGGCTGCTCAACCTCGAGGAACCTCGCCCGCATTGATTCCGGGACGGTCCGATGCGGCCTATCCCCGTTGTTACCCAACACGGAGTAAAAGGAAACTACTTGTCGCCAGACTTCTTGTCGGAGGTCTCCTCGACCAGTTCAGGTGCTTGTTCGCGAGTTGCCATTCCGCCGTCGCCGCCCTTGTCGACGGGCCCTGGGTGCCCGCCCTTGGGCGACTGGTCGTTATTGTCCTTCTCGGTCATGCGGTCATCCCCGTCATCTGGTCGTGTCAGTCACACAGCGCGAGGCCTTGCAAGAACGTCAAGCCCACCGCCCTCTCAATCTAATGCTCTCAGCACTTCTCGCAACCCTCACCGATTTGTTTGCATTTCAGCACTTTCGGGCAGGTGACAGCGAACAGCATTTCCACGATGAGAGGTCGATCCCAGTGCGCGCAGTGACTTGGCAAGGCAAACGGAAAGTAAGCGTCGATACGGTTCCGGACCCCACGATCATCGAGCCCACCGACGCGATCATCAAGGTCACCACGACGAACATCTGCGGATCGGATCTGCATCTGTACGAGACTCTGGGTGCCTTCATGAATGCGGGCGACATTCTCGGTCACGAACCGATGGGCATCGTCGAAGAAGTCGGATCGGATGTCACGAATCTCGAGATAGGCGATCGCGTCGTGATCCCGTTCCAGATCTCGTGCGGCAATTGCTTCATGTGCGATTCGAGTCTCTATACCCAGTGCGAAACGACTCAGGTCCGTGATCAGGGAACGGGCGCCGCGTTGTTCGGCTTCTCCGAGCTGTACGGATCGGTGCCAGGTGGTCAGGCTGAATACCTACGAGTCCCGCAGGCACACTTCACACACATCAAAGTTCCCGAAGGTCCGGCGGATTCACGATTCGTCTATCTCTCCGACGTGCTTCCCACTGCCTGGCAGTCAGTCGAATACGCCGACATCCCGCCGGGTGGATCCGTGACAATCCTCGGCCTCGGACCGATCGGCGACATGGCTGCTCGCATCGCGCACCACAAGGGATTTCGGGTGATCGGCGTGGATCGTGTACCCGAACGCCTTGCGCGCGTTGCCGAACGCGGTATCGAGACCCTCAACCTGGACGACTACGGCAGCAAGATCGGCGATGCTGTCAGAGACGCGACAAACGGACGCGGAACCGATTCGGTGATCGACGCTGTCGGCATGGAAGCGCACGGGTCTCCGATCGGAAAGCTCGCGCAGCAGTTCGTCGGACTCCTTCCCGATGTTCTTGCCGCGCCGGCGATGCGCACCGCAGGGATCGATCGCCTCGGTGCCGTCTATTCGGCCATCGACATCGTTCGGCGCGGGGGAACCATTTCTCTGATCGGTGTCTACGGCGGAATGGTTGATCCACTGCCGCTGATGACCATGTTCGACAAGCAGATTCAGCTCAGGATGGGCCAGGCGAACGTCAAGAAGTGGGTAGACGACATCATGCCATTGCTCGCTGACGACGACCCACTCGGCGTCGACACATTTTCCACTCATCAGCTCCCGCTCGATCAGGCGCCACACGCCTACGAGATCTTCCAGAAGAAGCAGGAAGGCGCGGTCAAGATCCAACTGAAACCGCACGGTTAATCCAACTCCGCAGTATTGTCGCCCGATATGCCGTATTTGGATCGCGTCGGAGAAGTATTTGTCCTCCACCTGGGTAATGAAGGCGAGCCGGATACGCCGAATCCGTTCAATCCCCGGTGGCTCGACGAGGTCGAGGGACTCCTCACCGAAGTCGAGAACTTCGACGGTCCGGGAGCGCTGGTCACGACAGCTGTGGGCAAGTTCTATTCCACTGGGCTGGATACAGATTGGATTCTGCACAACGCCGATCAGGTCAACGGGTACATCGACCGCGTTCAAACCTTGTTCGCGCGACTGTTGACGTTTGCGATGCCCACCGTCGCCGCGATTCCGGGACATGCCTTCGGCGGTGGTGCCATTCTGGCCGCCGCGCACGATCACATCGTGATGCGTGAGGATCGCGGTTTCTTCTGCCTGCCAGGGATCACTATCGGCGCGAGTTACGCACCCGGAAGCATCGCCCTACTGGCATCACGTCTTCCGACACGCACAGTCCACGACGCGCTCGTCACAGGTAGGCGGTACGGCGGAATCGAGGCAATGTCAGCAGGATTCGTAGATCAAGTCGCGGCTGCGGACGATGTACTTTCGACAGCGGTCGACTACGCACGCACGTTGACTCGAACTCGTGGACGCACGCTCCATGAGATCAAGGAACTGCTGTATGCCGAGCCGTTGGCCCTCCTACGAACGCCAGTAGCCGGAATCGACAAGCAAGTGATACTGAAAGACAACTGACCGACACCACCGATCGTCGCACTCGCTTCACACACGCTCGACAGAAAGAAACTGAAACCGAAATGGCTCGCGAACTTACCGTCTCCGACAGCGTCGTCGTCAACGCCGACGCGCTCTCCCTCTACGAGCTCATCAGCGATCCCACTCGTATGGGTGCCTGGAGTCCCGAAAACACAGGCGCAACCTTGCGAGGAGACCGCGAAAGCGCTTTCCTGGGCATGGAGTTCGACGGGCACAACAAGCGTGGGCGCGCGCAGTGGACCACGAGATGCACAGTCACCGCTGCCAACGCCGGGAAGCTCTTCGAATTCCGTGTCCACAAGATCGGCCTCGGCACTCCCCGGATCCCCGCCTCCATCGCAACCTGGCAGTATCGATTTTCACCGGTGCCCGACGGAACTCGCGTTACCGAAACGTGGACCGACGACAGACGCGGCTGGCCGGACTTCGCAGCCGACATGTTCGACAAAATTGCCACCGGAGGAAAAACATTTGCCGACTTTCAGCGCGGCAACATTCACAAGACGCTCCTGAACCTCAAGAACGCAGTTGAGCAGGAGGTCTCCGCCATCGAAGGTAATGCCGACTGACCAGCCGACACCCTTTGTGGCAGTTTCTGCCACTTTTGGTACAGTGTGGATATGGCAACAGCCCGCCGCACTGCACTGCTTCTCCGCGTCTCGCAGAGTTGTGCTGCCGCTTTCGTCGAACGCGGTGACACTTCGACAACCATCGCTGAACTCGCGGCGCGAGCAGAAATCTCCGAGCGCACGTTCTACCGCTGCTTCGCCACCAAAGAGGAGAGCATCTGGCCGATGCTCGACGACGGGAACCGGAGTCTCGCCGCTGCACTCGGTGAGCAGCCACGCGATTCCGGATTGGCGCCGGCTGTCCGAAACGCCTTCGTCGCCTCGGTCGGTGAGTCTTTCGAAGACATGACCCGATCCCTGATGCCGATCATCTTCGGCGATGCCACACTCCGGAGAGTCTGGGAATCAGCGACTTTCGAGACGATGGAGCTCATTCGCCCCGAAGTGGCCCGGCTGATCGATCGACCGGAAACCTCGCTCGACACCACTGCGGCGGCGGGTCAATCGACCCTCGCTGTGGTCGCAGCACTGCGGGAAATGGCAGACCTCCGCACACCGGCACTCACGGCAATCAACCGCGCGCTCGACGCGTTTTCGACGTCGTATCTCGCGCACCCAACAGGTAAGGAACAATCATGACTCAAGATCTCTCCGGAAAAATCGTTCTCGTCACCGGTGGCGCCCGCGGCCTCGGTGAAGCGTTTGCGCGCGGCATAGTCGCAGGCAACGGGCGCGTGGTCATCGGCGACATCCTCGACGACGACGGCCGAGCGGTAGCCGAATCTCTCGGCGAGGCAGCGCGTTACGTTCATCTCGACGTCACCGACCCGGAATCGTGGAAGTCCGCCGTCGACTTCGCCGTGTCCGAGTTCGGCGCAATCAACGGCCTGGTCAACAACGCGGGAATCTCCGCTTCCGGCCAGACTGTCACCGACGAGCCCCTCGAAACATTCCAACGGATCATCCAGATCAATCTCGTGTCCGTACACACCGGAATCCACACGGTGGTCCCGTTCATGAGGGCCGCCGGTGGCGGATCCATCGTGAACATCTCCTCGGCTGCAGGCCTGATGGGCATGGCTCTGACCAGCGGTTACGGCGCAGCCAAGTGGGGCGTGCGAGGACTGAGCAAGATTGCTGCCGTCGAACTCGGTCGCGACAAGATCCGGGTCAACTCGGTTCACCCCGGCATGGTCCTGACGCCCATGACTGCACCGACGGGCATCAGCCTCGAAGAAGGCGCATTCCCCAACAATCCGTATCGCCGCGTCGGTCGCCCGGAAGAGTTGGTCGGTGCGGTCACGTACCTTCTTTCCGACGATGCCTCGTACACAACGGGTTCCGAGATCGCCGTCGACGGTGGCTGGACTGCCGGACCGTCGATCGAATACATCGCCGGCCAGTAAGGACGGGTTCCATTCCCGCCTGAATCTGCGCACTCCGACTACCCTCAGGTTGACACCAACATCTCCCTGATTGCATTCGGAGAAGGCAACTTTCGCAGTCGCTGGAGCGCCCGATGCAGGTCGAGTGACACCTGGTCGGTCGTACGGGCAAGCGATATTGCAGTCTCCTCGTTGTCGAGGCCGACGATCAACCGCAACACCAAGACGTCGCGCTCGACAACCGGAAGCGTTGTCGGAGGCGGGAGCGGCCCGACGGCGAAACCGTCGGATACCGCGCGAGCAATCGCGACGCTCGTACTCGCGTACAGCAGACGCAAGAAGGGCTGATTCGTCTCCGATCCGTCGCACACTGCCGTGAGAACCGCGACGCACGCGGCATCCGCGGCGGAGTCGGAGACGGCCCGATCAAGCTCGGCGCGGCACCGCAGCACAACCATCGGACGAAACGCCGCATACAAACTGGCCATGGACTCATGGTTACCGCTCCGCGCCGCGGTGGCAAGCCCATCCAGCGAGCCTTCCTTCAACATGGGCTCACATTCTCTCTTTCTCGACGGGAAATTTGTCCTGCAGTCCGAGGGATCAGCTGGAACCGAACAGTCCGGCGAAGAGGTTCACAGTCGGCGCGGGTGCCTGATCCTGCCAGCTTTGCCACTGGTTCTGGCTGTCCTGACACCACTCTCCGTAGATTTCTCGAGACTGTCTCTCGCAGTCATGAATGGGGCGCACACCAGTGAAGTCCTGCATCCTGGCCGTCGACTGGCACTAACCTGGCAAATTCCTGGCAGGGTGCTGATTCAAACCGAACGCCTTGCACTGCAGAGTTTTTCGATATCGGTGGATTGTCTTCTCTGCTTCAAGTCCGACCGTTCCGTTCCAGGCGGCGACGGGTCGCACGGGCGTAAGGTCGAGAGAGTTCGGCTCAGTCGTCAAGAGCGGAAGGACACCCAGACAATGCGGAGCGATGGAGATACGTGGGACATCGTCAGTAGCGTTGGACTCACCGCACTGGCAGTGGCAACATTTCGCGCATTGGAGAGCACCCGTCCGGACGCGATCATCGAAGACAAGTTTGCATCGTGGTTCGTAGAAGCCGCAGCAGAGCCACATTTCACAGCTCTGCTGAAAGATCCTGAACTCCTCGACGACACACCCTTCGGCGGTTTCATGGGCTTGCGAACCAGATTCTTCGACGAATTCTTCTTGTCGTCAACTGAATCCGGCGTTGCACAGGCGGTCATCGTCGCGGCAGGCTTGGATTCGCGTGCGTACCGACTGGAATGGGCGTCCGGATCGACAGTCTTCGAAGTAGATCAGCCAAAGGTGTTGGAGTTCAAGGCCGAAGTGCTCGCGGCACACGACGCCCAGCCGAAAACCGATCGACGCGCTGTAGCCACCGATCTGCGAAACGACTGGCCGACCGCACTCGAGGAAGCTGGCTTCGATCCGCACAACCCCACCGCCTGGTCGGCGGAAGGCCTGCTCGCCTATCTCCCCGGCCCGGCCCACGACGCCCTGTTCGAACGGATCGACGAACTCTCGACCACCGGTAGTCGGTTGGCGGTGAACGACTTTCCGGCCGGCACCGACCCGAGCAAGCTTGCGGCCATCAGATCCAAGTACTTCGCCAAGAACCCGTTCGGCGACCTGGACATCTCGCAACTGTTCTACAGCGACACACGATCCGATCCGGGTCAGTGGTTAGCTGAACACAATTGGACCGTCCGTCGCTTCAGTTCGGTCGAGTTGGCAGAACTCTACGATCGCCGGATCCCCGAACTCCCCGAAGAAATCGCGGCACTGTCGGCGCAACCGTCTTTCCTGGCCGCGACCAAGAACTAACTCTCGCAGTCCTCACGAAAACGCCTCGGGTGCAGCATTTCTCCCTTTTGTCCACCTTCACCCTGCGTGTCACCACTACGAGCCGTAGACGGTACTCGAGGATGAACCGATTCAGTACTTCAGGCTGAGAATGTCTACACCTCAGACGGACGCGCGCCGGCGAAGATACTGATGAAATGAGTCCATGAAACTCGAACACACACGCAGGAAGAGTCGCCCACTCACGTTGGTGGCACTTGCCTCCGCAGCGGTATTCGCCCTTGCCGCATGTACTTCCGGGACCGATTCCGCACAAACCTCCGAAAACAGCACAAAGGTCTCCGCCACCGAGGCACCCGCAACGGTCACGATCCCTGACAGCGCCGTCGGCAAGCAGATCACCTGGCTTCTCAGCGCGGTCAACACGAGCACACCCTTGACCCAAGAAGGAATCGCCGAGCATTTCGGGCCCACCGCACCTGTTGTCCTGACACCTCCGGACTTCGACTCCATCCGAGCCGGACAGCCATGGACCACAGTGAATTACAGGGGAGGCGACACCGACGGCACTGTTTCCATCACCAGCACCACCGGCGGTGCGTTCGACATCAACGTCGTCGTCGACGGCAGCGGGCTGATCCTGGGAATGGCGATCACACCGACCAAGACCGATCATGTGCCGGCCGCATCGTGGCCAGAGCTCGAGGCAGTTGTCAAAGCGCTTCCCGCGCCGACCAATCTGACCGTCACCGAGGTCACCGGCGGAAAGAACGCCGCAGTCTTCAGTGTCGGCGACACCGCACCCCAGCCGACAGGGTCGACGATCAAGCTGTACGTTCTCGGCGCGGTCGCGACGGCTGTCAAGAACGGGACACTCTCCTGGGATCAGAAGCTCACGATCACCGACGACCTCAAATCGATGCCCGGTGGGACCCTGCAGGATCTGCCATCGGGAACTGAAGTCACGGTCCGGGAAACCGCCGGCAAGATGATCTCGATCAGCGACAACACCGCCACCGACATGTTGATCGCTGCTGTCGGGCGCGAGCAGGTCGAAGCCGAATTCGCGCCGATGGGCATGGCGGATCCTTCCCTCAACATCCCGCTCAAGCCGACCCGCGCACTGTTCCAACTCGGCTGGGGTGACGAAGGCGCACAACGTATCGCTTGGCGCGACGGAACTCCTGATGAGCGTCGAGCGATACTCGCGGCGCTGCCGGGTGGTCTGGTGGACATCCCGGCGTCAGCATTCACTACCCCCGCATGGCCTTTCGACATCGACTGGTTCGCCTCGCCCGCCGACCTGCGTGCCGCGTTGGTCTCGTTACAAGAGATGGCGAAGACCGAGAGCGGCGCACCGGTCAGAGACATTCTCGCCGAAGATCCGGCGCTCAGCGACGAGTCTGCGAAATGGTTTACCTACGGCGGATTCAAGGGTGGCAGCTCCATCGGAGTCCTTGCGGG
Organism: Rhodococcus sp. NPDC059969; assembly: GCF_042738325.1. NCBI lineage: Bacteria > Bacillati > Actinomycetota > Actinomycetes > Mycobacteriales > Nocardiaceae > Rhodococcus > Rhodococcus sp. NPDC059969. Next base: position 62,810 of record NZ_JBHWUF010000008.1, read on the forward strand.
TGCCTATTACGTGGAACACGACGATCGTGCCTGGGTTGTCACCATGCAAACTCATGGTGACGAGGCTGCACTGGTTGCCGACCCGGCTCTGTACTTCGGTCCGGTCGACGACGCGATGCTCTTGATCCAGAAGGATGCAACCAGCTAGAGCGCACCGGGCGGGTCAAACACACGGACACAGACTCCTGCCTGACCCGTGGAGATGGCCGGATACAGAGAACCGCTGCGCATCCGGTGTCACCAGGATGCGCAGCGGCTTCGGTAAGTCTTAGCCCGTGGGAGGCTCAGTCCCGTCCGACGAGAATCCGTCGAAGAATGCGATGACCTTCTGAAGAAGTGCCGCGATGTCGAAATCTTCCAAGCTACCCATTGCGTTCGTCCTTTCGTTTAACACTGGAGGATGAAACGTGCATCTTGCAATTCCCAATGTAAAGCATCAATGGGATTTTTTCTCGACCACGCAACACTTCGACTGCAAATGCCCCATTCAGCAAGATGTGAGCAAATTGCCGCAAATAACAGCCCCACAAGCAATATTCCCCTCATCCACGACCTACGAATAGTTCCCAATTCACAGATGGGTAATCTTTGAGAAAAATTTCTGGGCGCGTCGATTCCCATAGATATTCCTGGCGAAAGCCTGAATCAGAGACTGCAAGGTAGACGAAGTTTCGACATAGAAGGTATGCAGTTCTGTCGGACATTCGACCGCGATAACGAATCGATTGCACCACTATCCTTGGCACCTCTCCACATCTTTGGAATTCACATGTAACCACTAGCGATTCCCGCTGATCGAACGCAATACCAGTTCAAGAATTCGAGAGCTTCAATTGATACTGTGCGCGCGATTAACTGATCGCGCCTGCACTCAGTCACCGAGCGCGCATGCTCCACCAAAATTTCATATCCAATTGTTGGACGTTAGTTTAGATGAGTTCACATTTCTCCGAGATCGGCCCGATAACTGGCCGACTCCAAGGACAGAACCGAGGCTGCCCCACGGCAGTACGCCAGGACACGATCCGCGACTCGACGACAGGTGTGCGGGCGTGCGGGCAAGATCACCCGAGGGTGAAATAGGGGGTGAGACATGCCTGGGGGTCTCGTTTTACCGAGTCCGGCACAGTACGTTTTCCCAGGCACGCCAGTCCCCAGATTCACACGGTGTGCAAGGGCTCGTTGACGCTTCCGAGATGTTGGCAAGACCGACCACAGGCCCCGTTCTCCCGACGAGAACGGGGCTTCCTCGTGTCTGTTTCCGCCTTCCACCGACCGGGTAGACGCGAGCATGAGCGCCACCTGCTCGACGGGATCCACCGCTGGCCGCTACGAATCGACGACCCCAACCATCGGCGTCGAAGAAGAATTCATCCTCGTCGACCCGACATCGTGGCTGCCGTCCACCGACAATGCCGCGGTTGCGGAAACCGCGTCGACACTGGGTTTGGATCTTCAGCTCGAACTGTCCCGCTGCCAAGTCGAGACCAACTCTCCCGTGTGCGAGGGCATCGACGAGCTCCGAACCCACCTGATCGACATGCGTCGGCTCGCGGGGAAGGCGGCCGATTTGAACGGCTGCAGGCTGTTGGCCGTCGGCGCACCGCTTTCGGGACCTTCCCGTTTCGAGATAAGCGACTCGCCTCGCTACCGGCAGATGGGGCAACACTTCGGCGCCCTCGCTGCCGAACAGAGCATCTGCGGTTGCCACATCCATGTAGGCGTCGCTGATCAAGCTGAGGCAGTGCAGGTCTGCAATCACGTGCGCATCTGGCTACCGGCCTTGCTTGCCCTGAGCGCCAATTCCCGTATCCACCAAGGAGTCGACACAGAATTCTCGAGTTGGCGAGCGGTTCAGTGGTCCAGGTGGCCCGTGGCCGGACCGCCGCCGTACTTCGAGACCGCCGAGGACTTCGACACCGCGGTCGCGATGATGGTGGATTGCGGAGTGATGCTAGACAAGCGGATGGCCTACTGGGATATCCGACCGTCCTGCCACCTACCGACCGTCGAGATCCGGGTCTGCGACGTTCAACCTACGGTCGACGACGCTGTGCTGCTTGCGACACTTGTGCGTGCCCTGGTCGCCACTGCGCTGCGCGCCGTAGACAAAGGCGTGCCCGCACCGCGCGCTTCTCTCGAGAGTCTTCGCATCGCGACATGGGTGTCCGCAAAGGAGGGCATCCTGGGAACGCTGATCGATCCGGTTACCGCACAAAGAATTTCGGCCACGGAGCTGTTTCGCCGACTCCTGATCCATCTCCGCGACTCACTCGACGAGACGGGTGAGTACGCGAGTGTGGAGTCGGCGCTGCGCCACAAGTTGGTCACCGGTAGCGGCAGCGACTGGCAACATCGAACGCTGCGCCAGGTCTGCCTTCGGGAACTGATCGCGCGTGCCGTTCGACGCACCCTCCCGACCGCGCCGACGGACATGGATGCGTATGGCGGCCCGACTCCGGATCAGTAGTAATGCCGCCGACCACCGATGGCATGCCCGGCCGCGCCCAGTGCGTACAGGATGATGCCGATCACCAGCAAGACGACACCAATCGTCCACAGGATCGGAATGTTCACCACGAAGCCGATTATCAGCAGGATTACGCCGAGGATGATCATGACAAGCTCCTTCAGTGCGTTCACTCGGGCGGATACGCCCGCCTCGAGCCGCATACACCGTGGATACCCGTCGGCCGAGCGTTTCATACCCACTCTGACCGGGTATTTCGCTGGGCACCACAATATTTGAAGAATCGAGCACGCCATGATGAGAATTGTGACTCTGATCGTTCTGATCTGGCTGATCGTCGGGGCCGTCGCGGCCGGCCAGCGCGGCTACTACAGCAGTTCGCCGACCAACTGTGCCGGGGTCGGGACCATCGCACTCACCGTCATCGCCGGCCCGCTGAACTACTTCGGCGTCAATCCCAAGGTTACGGATTGCACGCTTCCTCAACCAACCGAATGAACTGCCGAAAATCCACGCTAAACCGACTAGTCGTTACCCTGGAGGTGAGTCGACACACATCGAAGTGAGGGGCCACCATGACCACTGCACCAGATCGCACCCGAATCGAGTTCCCGGACATCAGCTCGCGTGCATGGGAACACCCAGCCGATCGGGCTGCATTGGTGACGCTCCGGACGCTTCGGGGGTTCGACACCGTTCTGCGGACGCTGTCCGGTCTGCTCCAAGAACGTCAGCATCGCCTCATGTATCTCGCCACGTCCGTGCGAGTCGACGAACGCCAGTTCAGCGACCTCAACGACCTGCGACGCGACTGCGTCGACATTCTGCAGGCCGACGAGACACCAGAGTTGTTCGTGCTCCAAACCCCGATGGTCAACGCCTTCACCATCGGCATGGACAAACCGTTCATGGTGGTCACGACCGGCCTACTGGACGTGATGAACTACGAGGAGCAGCGGTTCATCATCGGCCACGAACTCGGCCACGCACTGTCCGGTCATGCTGTGTATCGGACCATCTTGATGCATTTGATGCGGCTGGCCGGAACCATCGGCTGGTTGCCCGTCGGCGGGTGGGCGCTGCGCGCGATCATCGCGGCCCTCATGGAATGGCAGCGCAAGTCCGAACTTTCCGGTGATCGCGCCGGACTACTGTGCGGGCAAGACGTCCACACCGCGATCCGCGTCCAGATGAAATTGGCGGGCGGATCACGAGTCAGTGAAATCGACATCGACGCATTCTTGGCCCAGGCCGCCGAGTACGACGCCAGTGGTGACCTCCGCGACGGTGTACTCAAGCTCCTCAACATCGAACTGCTCTCGCATCCGTTCTCGGTACTTCGCGCCGCAGAACTCAAGAAGTGGGTGGACAGCGGAGACTACGCCGCAATTCTGCGCGGAAACTACCCGCGGCGAGGAGAAGACGACGGAGCGAAGATCAGCGACGAGTTCAAGAATGCGGCCAAGACCTACAAGCAGAACTTCGACGAATCAGAAGACCCTCTGATCCGAATGGTGCGCGACATCGGCAGCGGACTGGGCGGCGCGGTGGGCGCCGTCGGAAACGGCGTCGGCGATGTGGCGTCGGACATCAAGGAACGATTTACCCACTGGCGCAAGAGTTCCGACAGATCAAAGGGCGCCGACGACGCCGAGTGAACAGAATCGGGACCTGCCACCGAAGGCAGTCGGCGGCAGGTCCCGGGTTCTTGGCGTGAAGGTGATGCAGGCTTCCCTCTGCACCACCCTCACGTTCACAGACAGTACCAGCAGTCGAACAAACGTGCGAACTGAAAGCAGTCGTGTCGAATCACCAGTTGTCGGGTACGCGGCATAGGACCACTACAGAAGGGAGCCGACATGCATGCTGGGCGACTGAAGAAGGTCGGTTCGAGTGACGGCCCGTTTGCCTCCGTGTACTTCGAGGACGTCCGCAACCGGGAGGATGCGCGCGAGCGCTTCGAACTCGAATGGCGCTCGATGCGCAATCAACTCTCGAAGCAGGGAGCATCCGAATTACTGATCGCACGGCTGGACGAGGTGAAGGACAACCATCACGGAATCTCGGGGCGCGCCGGGCGAGCGATCGTCGCCACGCCGGAGGCCGTGCTGATCGACGACATTCTGCTCGAACCTGCCGGATCGACCATCGCAACCTTGGGCGAGTTGCCCTACCTGATTCCACTGATCGCACATGGATACGACACCGAGCCGTTCCTCATCGCCAAGGTCGACCACACCGGCGCAGACCTGTGCGTACGTGATGCGCGCGGGCGTGACGTGTACGGCGAATCGGTCGACGGCGACGGCTTCCCGGTCCACAAGGCACACGTCGGCGGTCAGGAGCGGTACACCGACAGCCAAGGCCTCGTGGAGGAGAACATCCGGAAGAACCTGACACTGGCCGTGGAGCGCGCGGCGGCGCTCGCCCGTGAACACAAGGTTGCATTGGTAGTCGTGATCGGAGAAGTACAGTCACGCAAAGCTTTTGCTCAGCTCCTACCGTCGACGCTACGGGTGGTGGACGTCGAAAAGGGTTCGCGTTCAGTCGGTTCGACACCCGCCGAGGTGTCGAAGTCGATTCGTGAACTGATCGACACGCAGCGGCTGCGCAGAATGGATACGGAAACCGAACGCTACGTCGCAGAGCAGGGACGGGACTCCGGCCTCTCCATCGACGGGACCGCACGCGTCCTAGACGCACTCGAGCAGGGCAAGGTCGAAACGCTGCTGCTCACCGACCCCGACGACAAGGAAGTCACGAGCGGAAAGTTGATCGGGCCCGCCGATCGCGTACTCCCCTACATCGCAATCGGGACGGGCACCGAACTGGTGCAGATCGACGAACGCCTGGTTCTCGCCGACGGCTACGGCGCGATACTTCGGCACCCCTGAACACCGGCCTGCTGATCAGATTCAGTGGGCGAGCACCTTCAGCGAGAAGCGTGCTTGCCCACCGAGTCCGGAAAACCATCGGCAATCGCTGCCACGAGCTCCAGATACGCCCGCGCAGTGCGCTTGTTCAATAACTTCAAGTCGATCGGACCGCCCTCGCCGAGGTGATCGTCGTAGGGCAGGGTCTTGACCGCGCGCACTCCACGCTGAGCGAAAACGTCCTCGAGCTGGTCGAGATCGAGCGAAGACGAACCCGGTCGCGTCGAATTGATCGCCACAACCGACCTGCTCACCAGATCCGCGTATCCATGTTTGGTCAGCCAACTGAGCGTTGCTGCTGCACTACGCGCACCGTCCTGCGCCGTCGGGCTGACGACAACCAATGCATCTGCTTCGTCGAGAATTCCGTACATGGCCGAATGCATGATTCCGGTGCCACAGTCGGTGATGACGATGTTGTAATGCACCTCGAGAATCCGCAGGGTATCGAGGTAGTCCTGCTCGTTGAACGACTCCGAAGTTTCCGGATCTGCTTCACTCGCAAGGATTTCGAGCCGGCTGTCGCCTTGCGACGTGTAGTAGCGAACATCGCTGTACGTACGAATGTCGCCGTCGGCCAACAGATCACGAACGGTCAGATGATGTTCACGTCGTTCACGATCAGCCAGAGTCCCCAGGTCGGGATTGGCGTCGATGGCTACGATCCGATCGCCACGGATCGAGGCGAACGTGGACCCGACGGTCTTGGCCGCCGTCGTTTTTCCCACACCGCCCTTGAGCGAGATGAAAGCGATCTTGTACACGCCGCGCACCGTGCGGTTGGCACGGCGCACGAGAGCCTGGTGTTCGAGTTCGGCAGCCGACTGCCCAGTGTTGATGCGACCGCCGGTGAGTTTGAACAACACACTGCCCAAACCGCGTTCGGGTGGACGCTTCGCCCGCTTGATGATGTCCAAGTCGTCGACGGAGGTCATAGGCCTGGGCGTCGAGGTTCGAAAATCGGTCGGCTCTTCACGACGTTGCTGGCGCATCCGCTGGCTGGGCAACGGTTTTGCGGCTGGTTCGTCGAATTGTGGTGTGAACGTGACAGTTCGAATCGACGTTGAGTAGCCGTCGTCGGACGCGTCGAAAAGGCCGTCGCCTCTAGTCGTTCCCGAGTTGTTCCCCAGGACTCCGCCATTCGAACCGTTGTTATCGCTGCGCACCGTTTTCCTAGGTCGAGGTCGAAATCAATTCGGACATAGCCTCTCGGACGCTATCACTCTGGCGGGCTTGCCGTTCTCTGCTCAATACCGTCACAGCACTACAGACCGTTACACCCGCCTTTCGATGACTTTGGTCCCCCCGCCGGTGCCATTCTCAGCAAATACGAACGTCGTAACGATATGCGGCACATATATCTTCATCTGCCGCCGAAAACAGCCCTCCGCAATGCCAGGGCAAATCCCTTGGTACCAAACGAGAAAAGGGAGGGTGATCGCCTGGGCGATCACCCACCCTTCATGGACAAGTGTTCAGCTGCTGCAGGATTCCAGGCTTCCGAGCGAATTGCCCGCCCCTTCAGGTTCCTGCCAGTCCGACCGGATCACTCTTACCATTCGACCTTCATCACGGGCAAAGCACACTCTTCACGTATGCAGCACTCGGCTTGACGGTGCCGTCCGACCTCACTGCACCGAAATACGACTCTCGATCCGTCGTTGCTCCGTATGGCGCGTAGTCGTTGAGCCGGTAGAAGATGAGCGGCCCCAACCATGGCTTGGTTTGCTTGTCCGCCATCGCCGACTGATAGATCTCGAGCTGACGCGCTTCGCTGACGCTGTCCGGAGTCCCACTTGTCGGCGCCCCGAACTCGGTAATCCAAATCTTTTTTGCAGAATCTCCGTTGGCAGTCATGATTCCGCGAAGGCTCGGCCGAACGATCCCGCCGCCCGCGAACGACTCGACACTCATCTGAGACCACGAGTTCCAGTCATGTTCGTCTGTAGGCAGCGCCGGATACGAATACGGATGATGCCCGACAGCGTTGAACGATGACCGTGCACCATTCGTATACAGGGATTGTAAGAATGTGAGCGGCGCGACCTGGCTGCCGTCGGCAGCGTCCGCGGCAGGTGACATACCGCCGCTGATGATCGTGATCGAAGGATTCGCCAAGCGGGCCGAGGTAGCAGCCGCTTTCAGCAATTGTGCGTATCGCACGGGATTAGGCTTCGGATTAGCAACCGAGTCCTTCCAGAACATACTGATATTCGGTTCGTTCCAGATCTCGTAAGACATGATGCCTTTAGGTGCATAGCGTGCAACAAGCTTGTTCACGAACGTCGCATATTTGGAAATGTCGGCCGGTGCGTACTTGTCGTCCGCAGGAGCACCTGCAGGTCGAGCCCACGCCGGCGTTGTATGTGGCAGGAGAATGATCTTCTTTCCGTGAGCGAGAGCCTCGTTCACGACCGTGTCGAGCGGACCCCAGCTATAGGAATTAACGCCCCCGGATTGAATCTGCGACCAAAACGCATCGATACGAACCCAACTCACGCCTGCGCTGTCGATCAGGTTCAGCGCAGCTTCACGCACCGCTGGGCGGACGATTGATTCGCGTAGACGATGCCGTAGTCACTGACCGGACAGACCGTTGGCGCGGCAGTCACAGATGGTGGGTTGATCAAAAATGACATCAACCCCAGAACTGCTGACACGGCAAATAATCTCATTCTGGACATTTCACTCCCCCATTGAAACCTGAATGTCTGCCGAACGTAACGGCGTCCGTCGACGGCGTCAATCCGATGCGCCGGACTCGACTACTAGCCGTCGTAGTAGCTGCCTGTATCCTTTCGCGTATGACGCCGGGTCCGAAAGATGTCGCGCAGCTGCGCGGCGCCTTCGTGGGCGGTACATCCGGCGCGGTCTCTGTCGCGGCCCACGCCCTCGGTGGCGGCGGCATGGCCCCGTCCGAAAGCGCGGTGGTGTTGTTGATCCTCGCGTGCGCGAGCGTCGGCGCGGTGGTCACGTCCATCGACACCCGTCGCTCCCCCGCGCTCTTGCTTACCCTCATGCTCGCTGCGGGTCAGGCCATCGGTCACGCGACTTTGACCATCGCTTCGGATCATCAACACGGGCTGCTCCTGTCACTTCCGATGCTTGCGGCGCACATCGCTGCCGTCGGAGTGTGCGCAGTGCTGATTCGCGGCGCAGAACGCGGATACGTCGTGGCAGCGTCGACGGTGGCCGCCATTGTCGCAGTGCTTCTGCGCCCGTGGGCACCTGAGCCCTCGCCGTTCACTGCGCGGACTCGATACCGCGCCAAAGTTGTTCTGCGTCAACTTCTCACCTCCGGGCTGGGCACTCGCGGCCCACCGGCATTCGTGTAACTCACCTTCCCTTTTCACTTCACGCACGTGAATACGTGCGCACTTTGCTGTGCGCCTTTATTAACCGCCCGCGGTTAATAAAGGCGCACGGCGGGATCGAGTACACGCATGTCCGCACCCGAATTGGAGCGCGCACAAACGCGCGCGTCCAACGACAGTTCTCCCCCGAAGAAGCAGGTTGGCGGCGCCAGACCCCTGATCCTGCGCCTGCACTTCTACGCCGGCATCCTCATCGGACCGTTCATTCTCATCGCCGCGCTGAGCGGCGGTATCTACGCGATGGCGCCCACCATCGAGAAGTTCGTTTACGACGACTACCTCCAGACCGACACCACCGGACAGATCGCGTCTCTGAACGACCAGATCCGTTCCGCTCAGCAGTACCGCCCCGACTTGACTGTCTCGGCAGTACGTCCGTCGCCTGGCGCCGGCGAAACCACCCGGGTCCTGTTCACCGATCCGTCACTGGGCGAATCGGAGAGGCTCGCGGTCTTCGTCGATCCGGTGCTCGCACAGCCGGTCGGCGAGTTGGCGGTGTACGGAAGCAGTGGTTCGCTGCCACTACGAACCTGGATCTCCCAACTGCATCGCCACCTACATCTGGGCGAACCCGGCCGCCTCTACAGCGAATTGGCCGCGTCGTGGATGTGGGTGGTCGCCCTCGGCGGTGTCTACCTCTGGTTCCGTCGATACCGCACCGCCCGGAACGCTCGACTGCTCACGATCGATCGAGCGTCCACCGGACGAAGCCGGACCCTGAACTGGCACGGTGTCGTCGGCATCTGGATAGCAGTTGCATTGGTCTTTCTCTCGGCGACCGGCCTCACGTGGTCGACGTACGCCGGAGAGAACGTCAGCAATCTGAGAACCGCATTGAGTTGGACGACGCCCTCCGTCGTGAAGACTCTCGGCGACGCTCCCCCACCGGCAACGGGCGGGCACGAGGGTCACGACATGGCCCCCGCCGCCACCGGCACGCTGACAGACACCAACGTCGGACGCGTCGACACCGTCCTCGGTATCGCCAGATACAACGGGATCACCGGTCCGGTCGAAGTATCGATACCCGCGAACGCCGAGACAGCGTTCACCGTCGCCCAGACACGTCAGCCCTGGGTGTACAGCAACAACACCATCGCAATCGACGGAGCGACGCAAAAGGTCACCGACGAGTTGTGGTTCTCGGATTGGCCACTCGCAGCCAAACTTTCGGCCTGGGGAATCCAGCTCCACATGGGTCTGCTGTTCGGCCTTGCCAACCAGATCGCACTCGCCGCATTGGCACTCGCGCTGGTCAGCGTGGTGATCCGCGGCTACATCATGTGGTGGCGCCGACGCCCCACCCGAGGCTCCGACTGGGCAGTCGGCCGGGTTCCCGTCCGCGGCGGAATCCGCAACCTCTCCCCGATCAGCCTCGTTGCGCTCGTCGCGATCACGGCGGCGGTCGGCTGGTTCGTGCCGCTACTGGGCATCAGCCTGCTCGCCTTCCTGTTGATCGACGTGTGTGTTGCGGCGTTCAAACGCCGTGCCACCACCTGACCATTCACTAATTACGGAGACACACATGACTGTTCGTACAAAGATATTCGCAGCTGTTGCGCTCACCGCGGCTCTCGCTCTGACCGGTTGTTCTTCCAACTCCGACAAGGAAACCGAAGCGGCACAATCGATCACCGTTCAGGATCAATGGGTCAAGGCGGCGCCGGAAGGAATGAGCGCGGCATTCGCCGAACTCGTCAACTCCAGTGACAAGGACGTTCGCGTGGTCTCGGCAACCAGTCCCGCGTCGTCGCGACTGGAACTGCACGAAGTTGTGACCGGCGACGGCGGAACTATGACGATGCGCCCCAAGGACGGCGGTTTCCTGGTCCCCGCCAACGGTTCCGCCTCCCTGACGCCGGGCGGTGACCACTTGATGTTCATGGACCTGTCCGCGCCACTGCTCCCCGGCGCAGAAACCGACCTCACCTTGATCTACGACGACGGTTCCAGCACCACGTTCACGGCCCAGATTCGCGACTTCTCCGGTAATCAGGAGAACTACGACCCGAATCACGGTGGCTGAGAACACGAACCCGCCCAGCCGAGCTCTCAGCCGGCGGCGCCTTCTCGGAGGAGGCGCCGCCGCGCTCGGCGTCGCGGGAATAACCTGGGGCGCAACCACAGTGGTCGAGCGCAGCGAACACGAGCAGCAAGCAGGCAAGCTTGTGGAACCGTTCTACGGAGTCCACCAAGCCGGCATCGACACCACGCCGCAAGCGCACGGCACCTTCATCGGGTTCGACCTCTTGCCGGGAACCGATCGAGCTGTAGTCGTCGGAATCATGAAGATGTGGTCCGAGGATGCGTCACGGCTCACCGCCGGCAACCCTGCGTTGGCGGACACCGAACGGGAACTGGCTGTGGATCCGGCCCGCTTGACGGTGACCGTCGGCTACGGCCCTGGCCTGTTCTCCAAACTGGGATTACAGGAACGTCAACCGGATTGGTTCGAACCGTTGCCGAGCTACGCGATCGATCGACTCGACGATCGATGGGGCGCCTCGGATCTGTTGTTGCAGATCTGCGGCGACGACCCGGTAACCATTGCTCACGCTGTGCGAGTCCTGACCAAGAACGTCCGATCATTGACGACCATCCGGTGGACGCAAAAGGGATTCCGCAATGCTCGCGGCACCATGCCTGAGGGAACCACGATGCGCAATCTCATGGGCCAGGTGGACGGGACGGTCAATCCTGCTCCGGGAACAGTGGATTTCGATTCACTGATCTGGCACGACGGCGCCGGTCAGTCGTGGCTGGCGGGTGGAACCTCGTTGGTACTGCGACGCATTCGTATGGAAATGGACACGTGGGACGAACTCGACCGCTCGGGGCGCGAACTCACCATGGGGCGCACCTTGTCCAATGGCGCTCCGCTCAACGGAACCAACGAATTCGACGAAGCGGACTTCACTCTCACGGACAAGTTCAGCATTCCGGTTATCCCGCCAGGATCACACATCGCCAGAGCCCACCGCACACACGAGAAGGAGCAGTTCTTCCGTCGGGTGTACAACTACGACGACGCACCCGAGAGCGGGCAGACCTCGAACTCGGGATTGATCTTCGCAGCGTTCCAACGGGACATCGCCGAGCAGTATCTACCGGTCCAACAGCGGTTGAGTGACTTCGACGCACTCAACGAGTGGACGACGCCGATCGGTTCGGCGGTGTATCTCATTCCGCCGGGATGCAGCGAGAACGACTATCTGGGAAGCGGATTGCTCGGATAGCGACGCTGGCGAGGGCGTCAACAACACTGTGGGGCGGGATCCGGTCGGATCCCGCCCCACAGTGTTGCCTACCTGGAACTGTTGCCTTACTTGGACTTACGAGGTCCCGGCATAACCGCACCTGGGCGGGCGGTGGTCAACCGCGTGACCCAACCACTGACGGGCCACTTCTTCAGGCCGACGTTGTGCGGGGTGACTTCGGTTCCGACGTACTTGGCAGCAAGCTCGTCGTCGACGGTTCCGTTGAACCGCCACAGCTGGCTTCCGTCGGCGTTGCGCGTGGACACCTCCCACGACTGAGCGCGGAATGCACCACGAATGATGCTGTCCGCAAACACCAGAACCGGGATGCCGATCTCGGCGCGGACAGCCGCCCCGGCAGACCACTCGGCGCGCGCGAGTTCGTAGATCTCTTCCTGCGTCGCTCCCGGACGAGCCGATGCCGGTACATGAAGGACGATGCTCGGTGTCGGGAGTTCCGGCGCGGGGTCCGCCGAGTACCGCAAGGCGAGTTCCTCGACGCGGGTCGCACGGGTGTCCTTGTCCGACGTGTCGCCGGCGAGGTTGGTCAGACCGTCTCCCGCGTCGGTGATCCGCAAAGCTTCCGCGATTCCGCGGACGACCTCTCCGGTGGTGGCGGCCGAATCGGTGGCGGCGGAGACCGAGCGGAGGAGTACGAAGTGCTCCACCGCCGAACCCGCGTCATAAATTTCGCGGATCCGAGCGATCTTGGCCGCGGTCACGGCAGCATTCGTCTCGGCCGGGCCGTCCGCACCTTCGAGATTCGCGAGTTCACCGAGCGCTTCGAACACCGGCGCGAAGACCTGATTTCCCGTGCCGTGCCCGACATGGAATACCTGGTGGTTACGTGGGTCGCGCAGGGCAAAGACGTACTGCCCCAGCCTCTTCCCGACCTTTTCGGTAAACGGCTGCGGAGCCGGCTTCCGGACGACGACATCGGTGGACAGAGTGCGCATCACGGCCAGACGGAGGGCGTCGGGCACGCTACTTGAACCGGCAACACCGGAAAAGATTGCCGCCGAAGCAGCGCTGATCGAGGTGAACGTGCGACCGACTTGCTTCTCGAGAGAGGCAGAGACCGTACCGACCGCATTCAGTTTTGCATCGAGGGTGCCGTCACCCTCGACAAGGAACTCCTTGATCAACGGAGCAACGAGCAGGGTGGAGCCGATAGCGCGAGGAACTGTCCAGACAATAGCCATGGCACGAGCCTAGGCGATCACTTCGAAGCGCGAGGCGAACGCGTCTCAGCCCGCCGCTGCCGGTCCGGCCAGTCCCTGCACAAGAAGGTTCCACGCCGAGTGCGCGACTTCTCTTCGCGAGCTCTCGGCGGTCCGTTCCATGATCGCGGCAAACATGGCGATCGCCAGGATCACGTCCTCAGCAGTGACGGACTCGCGTATCTTCCCAGCTCGACGCGCCTCCGCGAGGCGTCCTTCGAGGAGATCGGTCAGGCGGGTGCCTGCCGAATTCAGTCGAGAGTCGCCGAAGGAGACGGGCTTGATGACCTCCACGAACACGATGGAGGTGGTGATCTGGTCGACCAACAAACGAAAAAGATCGTCGAGAGTCGAATCCGGATCGGCAGCCAGGTCTTGCAGTTCGACGAGGTTCTCGTCGAACACCGCGAGGGCAAGGCTTTCGCGAGTGGGAAAGTGCCGGTAGAGGCTGCCCTGGCCGACTCCTGCCGTGCGGGCGATCAGGCTGAGCGGAGCAGCAAAACCATGAGTGGCGAACACCTCGCGAGCTGCCGAGATGAGCGCCGCACGATTGCGCGCCGCATCTCTCGGCCCTCTGTTGAGGGATCCGCTATTGACGCGGCCAGACGATGTCACGCACACTACGATACCAACCGGACAGCATTGTCCGGTTGGTTGCGGCCCGACACCGGTTCACACCCCGACCCGACCGTCGTGAGCGCTCGAACACGCGCCTGCCCTCCGTGCTGCCTGTCCGTGAGGCACGTCTGTCCGTGAGAGATACGAAAGGCAATCCCGCACCGGGAGTTGGACTCGATGAAATCGTTCACGACCATCAGAACCAGATCTGCCATCGCGCTCGTCGCATTGATCACCATCCTTCCGGTGTGTGTTGCCGCTGCCGAACCCGCCGCTGCCCCCGGCTCCATCCTCGAGGCTTCGGGCGTCGGCTCGAATGCAGCAAGTCGCGCGGAATGCGGGCCCGGGTCGATGCCCGAGACAGGATTGCAGGGCGATGTGCCCGCCGAGGACCGAAACAGCGGACGCAGCCGAGACGGATACAGCTGCAACATGTCTCAGATCGGCGGCTACTCGGGTCGCGGCGGCGGAATCACGTCCACCAACTTCGAACACTGCTCGTACGTCGGCAGCTTCTTCCCCGGAAACCTCCTGGGCCCCGCGCAGGGTGTCCAAGTTCTCGACGTATCGAATCCTGCCAACCCCGCACTCACCGCTACCCTGACCGAACCCGCGATGCTCGCCGGAACGTGGGAGAGTCTCAAAGTCAACACCGCACGAAAGCTGCTGGTGGGCACGGGCGTTCCGCTCTTGACCGGCGTCGGCCTGATGTCGGTCTACGACATCTCCGATTGCGCGCACCCGAAACTACTCAACCCCGGCCCCGGAACCGATCTGGGAATGTTGCTGCCCATCACCAATCACGAAGGCGGATTCTCGCCGGACGGCAACACATACTGGTCTTCCGGCACCGCGCCCGGTGTTGTGAGTGCCGTCGATCTCACCGATCCCGCCAACCCTCGCGTCATCTGGCAGGACCTCATCGGGTTGTCGACCCACGGCTTCGGCATCAGTCCCGACGGAAATCGCATGTACCTGTCGAACAATCTCGGCGGAATACATGTTCTCGACATCAGTGAGGTTCAGCGCCGCGTCCCGAATCCGCGAGTGCGCCAACTGTCCCAGCTCTCGTGGACCGACGGCTGGGCCACCCAACACAGCATTCCGGTCACCTACGACGGTTCGCCGTACCTGTTCACCGTCGACGAGGGTGGTTCCGGCGGCGTCAAATTGATCGACATCTCGAATGACAACGAACCGACCGTCGTCAACTCGGTGAAGCTGGAAATCAATCTGCCGGAGAATCAAGACACCGCGCTGGCGTCCGCTGCCGGTGGATCGCTGTTCGCGTACGAATCGCACTACTGTTCCGCCGATCGCCCAGTCGACCCGACGGCGCTGGCATGTGGATGGATCTCGAGCGGGATTCGGGTCTTCGATGTTCGAGATCCCTTCGACGTCCACGAAATTGCGTACTTCAACCCACCCGCCCGAACCGGCGACAATCTCCAACTCGCCAACTCGCCGCATGCTCTCGCCTCGCTCATCGGGGTACCCATTCTCAGCACGCCGGCAATTGCGCAGTCGATCGCGCAAGGTCAGTTCGACCCCGGCCAAGCGCTGAGTTCGCGGTCAGGCATGGTCGCTCTCGGCGACATCTCCACCGATTGGTGCTTCTCCCCACCCGAATGGCGAGGGACCACGTTGTGGGCGACGTGCGCCGACAACGGCTTTGTTGCCATGCAGCTCGAAAACGGCGTCTACACACCTCCCACCGACCAGAAAACAACTGTCGGATCATGACGGCTACGCGATCGGTCAAAGCCGTCGCGCTGGTCGCGGCGGCCCTGATGCTGCTCGTACTCGGCGCAGCATTGCGCCCCCTGTTTGCGCCCGAGAACCATACGCAGACAGCCGTTCTGAGCGAAACCGAAATCGGATTCGTGCACGACATGGCGACCCACCATCAGCAGGCCCTCTTCATTCTCGCGCGTCTGAGTCCCGATGTGGACCCGGCAGTGACGAGGCTGGCCCAACAGATCGACGACGTTCAGCGAACCGAGATCGGCGTCATGCTCGGTTGGCTCCGACTGGCGGGTGTACCACCGAACAGTAGAACGCCGATGGGGTGGATGGAAGCATCCGTCAGCGGCACCGGCGATGGCCATCATCACCCGGCACCCGATGCGCCCGACACAGACACCGAGGTCATGCCCGGAATGGCTACGACCGAAGAACTCGAGAGATTGGGCGCCGCTCAGGGCAGCGATGCCGAGGTCATGTTCCTTCAACTGATGGAACGTCACCACCGCGGCGGGATCGCCATGGCGCAGGCCGCCGATGCACTACTCGAGAGTGGGCCGGTAAAACAGTCCGCCCGAGACATGATCAACACCCAGAGTCAGGAATCCGGGCTGATGACACTGATGCTCGGGCAACGCGGGGCACAACCACTGCACTGAACCGCACGTGCACTGACTACCATAAGTGTCGACCTGCGAACTACCGCGCCAACCGCGACGACGTCTCGTCCAGAAGGAATCGACACTTCATCATGACCCTGCTCGTCCGCGGAATCGAATGGTCGAACCCGACAGCACCACGGATCCGATGCGTCGACGACACCACTTCCGCTACGACGTTCTTCACTCACGACTCGGTACTGCGATTCTCCGTCGACAAAGCGAAGGGCCGCCGTTGCCTCGGGTGGCGAGATCTCACCGCAGAAGGTTCAGGCCACTCGCCGTGTGACCGCGGGGCCACCGTCGTTGCCGGACGCCAATGCGATCGGTGCCGAAACCGTGAGGGGTTCACCACAGTTCATCAGGCACACGTCAGCGGTGCGCACATTCATCCGAACGTGCGTACCTACCTCGCACAACCACAATGGCTCTACGTCGACGTATTCGCCGGCGGTCAGATGAAGGTGGGGACGGCGTCCGAGTTTCGCAAGCATCCGCGAGTCGCCGAGCAGGGAGCAGTCTGCGCGTTGTTCGTCGCGCGGTCGACAGACGGTTACAGCATCCGTTCGCTCGAAGCCCGGGTGTCGGAAGAGTTCCACTTGAGCCAGGCCATCCGTACGTCTCGAAAGATCGAAGCACTGACGGGTTCTTTGGATCGCGAGAAACTCCGAAAGTCTTTGCATCACTTCGTATCGTCGATCAAAGACGAGTTGAAGGACATCGGGGCGGACATCGACGGCATCGAGATCCTGGAGGCTCCCGAAGAATGGACGGCGCCGGCGTGCGCCGACGTGGTCTTCGATGCGGCACCGTTGATCGCGTATCCGCACACTTTCGAGTCCGGGGAGCATTCTCTGTATTTGGAGGGCCTTGCCGGGTCGATCGCATCGCTGCGGATCGACACCGACCCTGAATCACCACGCTTTGTCGCGGACGTGTCCGGACTGGTCGGTCGAACCATCACCGTCGGCGAGTTCGTATCCCCTGGCGTGGCGATTCAGGAATCGTTGTTCTGAAGGGAAGTCAGCAGCTTCCTGCGGTCGCTGCGGCGAATCCGCGAGTGACCTCGGCCTGCTCGTCGGCAGACAAGCTCGACCATTCGGGATAAGCCTGGATGGACGTCATCATGTCGTTTGCCAATGATTCACGCGTCATACCCATTTCCTCGCCCGACTGGTCGATTGCCGGCTGGTACGCGTCGAGGTACCGGAGAACGTCGGCGCAGGCTTGCGCGTATGTCCGCGGCAGCGCCGAGCTTGCGTTCGGGTCCGAAGGAACCTCCACCGGAGCGCTCGACTCGACCGAAGGTGCCTCGGTAGTCATGTCCGACGACGTTGCCGGAGCCTCGGATGACGCCGTCGGCGTCGCCGTGGTGGTCGCCGAAGCGGAGGAAGTGAGTGTTCCGACCTCGGTCGGCTTGTCTCCGTCAGAACCGCAGGCAACCAGCGCCACCAGCGAGCAGGCACCGATGAACCCGGTGATCGTTTTCTTCATCCCTCAAGGATGCCAGAGGGCCACTGAGGTTCGAACGGACCGGCATCGCCGATCAGCGACAATCGCCCGCGCAGCCTGCCGAATCCGAGCGCCTCGTCCTCCCGTCTGCGGTATTGGACCGTATACCGCCTTCGCAAACCCATGCTACGGTGATTTAACTGCAAAGTAACTACGGGTGGGATTGTCCGGTCTGCCGCGTTCATCCGGAACGCACCGATCGGAAAGAGTTCGTCTTTAAGGGGCTGGAACGAGTGGGACTTTTTCGTCGACGAGGTTCCCGGGAGGATGATGACGATCGCGGGCAAAACCTCGATCGCAGCGATCCCGGGTACGCCGCCTGGTTCGCGAACGTCGGCGACGCGGGCGGTCAACCGATTCCGTACAAGCGACCACTGACTGCGCCGGTGTATCCACAACTCCAGCCGCCGGTCCCGGACTACGAGACAGACACGCGATGGCCGCTCAACGCACCCCCTGGAGACGGCTGGCTGCCCGCAGACCGCATCGACGAATTCGAGTCGTCGAACGGCCGCTCATCTGCGCATAGCGGAGCAAGCCCCCAAATCTCACAGGCTGAACAGTTGCCGCCCGGCCCACCCCCGACGCCGCAACCAACGATTCCACCTCGAAATGTACCGATGACTTCACCACCGAAGCATCACCTGGAGTCGCCCCGCGCGGCTCTGTCCAACCAAGGAGAAGTAATGAGCAACATCGACAAAATCCTCGGCGAATTGATGCGCATCGACGGTGCCAGCGGTGTAGCCGTCGTCGACGCCGACAGCGGAATGGTTCTCGGCATGAGCGGCAACCCGTCATTCAGCCTCGAGTACGCCGGCGCCGGCAACTCCGAGGTTGTGCGAGCAAAGCTCCGCACGATGAGTAACTTGGGGATTACCGACACCCTGGAAGACATCCTGATTACCCTGAGCAACCAGTACCACCTCATTCGTGTCCTCGAGACGCCCGGACTCTCGACGCTGTTCGTGTACCTCGTCCTCGACCGCGCACGTGCGAACCTGGCACTCGCTCGCCACAAGCTGGGCGAACAGACCCCCAAGATCGAGATCTGAAGCTTCCACACCTCCCGACAAGGCCCGGAGATCGCCGCACGGCGACAACCGGGCCTTGTTTGTTTCGCATCGTGACTTGTGTACCTCCGGCGGGCACCGATACTGAGACCGTGACTATCGCGGACACTCCTTGCGCGTGGTTGACCACCCTTCGAACTGACGGCTCGCCGCACACGAGTTCCGTGCTCTCGCGCGACTTTTCGGCAAGAAGTACGACGGATGGGACGCCGCAGATGAGACTCGCGACGGCCCGCGAGTTCTAGTCTCCGTCCCGGTGAAGCGGTGGCTACTTCGACCGGACTGACGGGAGGTGCCGGCTCAGCCCGAAATGTCGCGAATGACATACTTGTAGTTCATCTCTCGAAGAAATGGACTCTCGCACATGGCACGCACGGCACATCACAGGCGCGGCATCACCGGCGTCACCATCGGCATCGCTGCCGTGATCGTGCTGGGAGGCTGCGCCAATTCCAACGCCGATGCACCCGAAACATCTTCTCTCGGTTCAGGAATCGGATCCGGCGTCACGACGACGGTGGCGACCGAAGCCTCGGCTCCTTCGTCCGCCGCAATTGAACTGCTGGCACAGATCCCCGTAAAAGGACGCGCACCCAAGACCGGTTACGACCGCGCACTGTTCGGTACGGCCTGGACGGACGACGTCACCGTCGAGTTCGGCCACAACGGCTGCGATACGCGCAACGACATCCTGCGGCGTGACCTCACCGACCTGACATTCAAGGACGGCTCCAAAAGCTGCTCCGTCCAAACCGGCACGCTCCGTGACCCGTACACGAACAAGACCATCGCGTTCACTCGCGGCCAGGACACGTCTTCTGCAGTCCAGATCGACCACGTGGTCGCACTCTCGGATGCCTGGCAGAAGGGCGCACAGCAGCTCGATACGCAAACGCGAACCAATCTCGCCAACGACCCTCGAAACCTGCGCGCTGTCGACGGACCCACGAACCAGAAGAAGTCGGATTCCGACGCGGCGTCGTGGCTGCCACCCAACAAGGCCTACCGCTGCCAGTACGTGACTGCTCAAGTGGAAGTCAAAGCGGCATACGGTTTGTGGGTCACCCAAGCCGAACATGACACCATCGCCGACATTCTCACGACCTGCTGAAACTCTTACGGTGATCAGAGTCCGCTGATCAGTGGCCCTTGATCAGCGGCCCTTGATCAGATACCGCACAATCGCCATTCCGAGCGCGAGCCCCAACACGGTGGCCAGCGCTGCAACGAGACCGTGACCGGTCAGTGCAACGAACACACCGGTAACGATCGCGACAACGGCGATGATCCCCGCGTCCACTCTGCTTTGACCACGTTCAGGCATGGCACTCTCTCGTGCTGTCAGGTCCGTCCGCTCCCCTCGTAGCGGACGGACCCAGCGGCAATCTGTCGAAATGCGCGAACTTCTGGTGGCCTCACCGGGCTGACTTTGCGGGCGGTCCTGCGAGGCCGGCACGTCCCCGGAGCCAACTCACATCGGTTCACGAAGTCCGTACCTTCGCAGAATATACCGAGTGGTAGGTAAATACCGAGGGCCAAAGTCCCTGGTCGTCGACTCATGCGACGAGTGGTCGGCAACTCGAGACGAACGAGCGCATCCGCGAGCCGAGTGTTTAATCGAAATGGCAAGAACAGCCATATCCGATATTCATGTCAAACCAGGAGACGTCTATGACCCGAAAAGTGATCCGAGGTCCAACGATCCGATTGACGACACTCTCTTCCAATCAGCGCAATATGCGGTGGTGAAGCGAGAATCCGTCAAGAGAATCGTGACCGTCGCCGGTTCGAGGGTGCTTTCGAACTCGAGGACATTCAATTCACCGTCGCCGTCAACTTTTGCTCGGCCGTAAATGCATGGCATGTCAGCCGATTCGGGTCCAGAAGTCGTGTAGGTTCCCGGCAACACCTCCCACGGCACGTCGAACAGCCCGTGTCCGGGAATGCTTCCCGGCGCTGCTGAAGCCGTAGACGTCCCGATCATTGCCACACTGACAGCTACTGCCGCAGCGGACGCGAGCAAACCAACCTTGCGCATTTTCCCTACCTTGTTCATACCTGAACCGCAGCGGCGAGTTCGAAGGCTTGTTGATGTAAGAACCCGCGGATCGCGCAGTTCTTCAACCAACGGTAGTAAAAGGGCACGAGTTTTGGTGAGCTACCTTTTGTGGTTCCGGCCCGGTTTCCGTGACGGAGACTCCCATTGAGAAAAACAGGGAACGCCGGCGTTGCGGCTCTCGACATGATTCGAACCTGTCATTCCAGTATTCGACCACACACCCAGATTCGAGCCGAAACGTCGACGCTCCCCTGCCGTTTGGGTGACTCAGCCTCCGAGTGAGCCCGTCGGCAGCTTCGAGAAGATGTCACCGAGGCTTCCGGTTCCGCCCGGTGTTTCCGGATCCGTCGGATCCACCGGCTCGACGACGATGACACCAGGCACGGTGACGGTCACGGTCTTGTCCGCAGATTCCGAAGAACTGAACTTCTTGGTACCCAGAAACTTTGCGGTGATGCGATGCTCGCCCTGGTCGCGGAACGGCCAGACCAGTTCAGCATGGCCATTCGAATCGACTGCGGCGCTGCCGATCTTGGTATCGCCGTCGAAGAACTCGACTGTTCCCTCACCTGGATTCGGGTCGATGCTCGCCGCGATCTTGACGTCTTCGCCCGTCAGTGCCTCTAGTGCGACAGCGACCGTCGTCTCGGTCTGGTTGGTCGAGAAGACCTCTGTAGTCGAGAGGGCGCCGCGTCCGTCGCCCGAAGCAACACAATACCCAGCGGCATTGACCCATCGGGACTCGCCGAAGCTCATGCTTGTGTCTTTGATCTTGATAGTCGGGCTCGCAGCCCCTCCGCGCAGGTGCGTCGTCGCATTGCCCTCGTCGGAGCGAGCTTCGAGTTTCAATTCGACTGCCGGCAGACGGAAGTCCGTGTTGGCCTTGACCTGCAGCCCTTCCTTGGGCTTGTTGTCGTTCGCGCTCGGACCGTCGTTGACAGTTTTGTTGCTGGTCCCGGTAATGCGCAAATATTCACCGGTGGCGTTCGCATTTCCGTCTGCACCCACACGGAGCAGTACCGCAGCTTCGCCGGTCAAGTTGGACGACGAATCACCGACGAGAGAGTACGAAACCAGTGTTGCCCCTTGCGGAAGCGCAATGTCGTACTTGATTCGACCGGTGTCCGAATCCGAACTACGCATGGTGCCGGGATGGAGTTTCACCGTGAACTGCTCGCCGGGACGCACGGACGTGGGCGCCGTGACCTCCATGTTGTCGGAGAACGACGAATCCCAATCGGTGGCGCCGTCGACCCGGCACTTGTGTTCGAAGGAAACTGTTCGTGTCACGGCATCTGATGCTGCTGCTGTCGGCGCGGACACAGCGAGGAGTCCGGCCGCGAGAGCGGGTACGGCTGCGCAAACAGCCAGAGAACGGGGGTTCATGTATTGCCTTTCAAAAGAACTCGGGCATCGAGTGTTCGGTGAAGTAGATCCGTGATCACTTGCCGCCGAGCGAACCCGTCGGCAGCTGCGGCAGAACGGACTCGAGGCTGCCGAGACCGCCCGGCGTGCCCGGATCGGTCGGGTTAGGATCGACCGGACCTGTTGAATCGCCGGTGACGGTGAGAATGTGTGCCGCCGACATGTGCTTCGCCTCGTCACCGGTAGCGGTGAACACCGCAGTCACAGACTTGATTCCGGCCTTACCGAAGGTCAGATCCAGGCGGGCGATACCGCGAACCACCGGCCGCGGTTCGCCGGCGGGCTTGCCGTCGACCATGAACTGGACTGTTCCCGTGGCATTTTCCGGTTCGACGTGAGTAGCGAAGGACACTTTGGTGCCGGTTACGGCGGTAGCCGGTCCCTCGAGTGTGGTCACGATGTCGGTACCGGGCTCAGGATCGACCGGTCCCAGGTCCCCGTCGATTTTTGTCGACGCCAGGCTGCCGGCACCGGCATTGAGAGGGCCGGTCTCGCTGTCGCGGGGTGAGCAGGACGTAGGCGCCCAGATCGTTCCCGCGAGCCAGTGACCGACCTGAGGGAGGAAGGTCAAGAATGACTCCGGCCCACCGAAAGTACCTGCAGCGCCCGAGGTCCGGACATTGGTCTCGACCACGCCGGAAGACCCGGCCTTCACGGTAATTCTGATCTTCGGAAAGACGATGTTCGTCTCGGCACCGGACTGAGCATTGATCGCGAGACCACCGTGCGCTCCCGACGACGATGACGGACTGTTGCCGATCGCTTCGTTTGCGCCGGACAACCGGAGTATCGAGCCGTCAGGAGTGGGAGTGCCGTCTTCGTTTACACGAATCACCGAAGCAGGTTTCCCGGCAACGACATTGCCCGGATCGGTGACCACCGCCGAGACGAACTCCGCGTTGGCCGGAATCGGAAGATCGATCTTCAGACGTGAGATCTTCTTGACACTTGCGCCGCTCACATCGTTCGGGATCTGCACGCTACCCGGATCGACGTCGATGTCGAAGACTTGACCTGGCGCTACGACCGACGGAGCCGAGACCCGCACCGTGGCAGGCTTTCCGTCTGACGACGGCCCGGAGAACGCACTCGGAACTGCGCGGCACGTGACCTGAAAAGTTGTCGACGTGGTTTCTGCAACGGGTGCCGCGGTCGCCGGAATCACGGCCACCGCGGTTCCACCGGCAAGGAGGCCGGCTAGCAGCGCAGCATTCAGTAAGCGTTTTGACATGATGTCCTCTCGGAACAACCTGATTGACGTTTGCCGCCGAACTGTAACGGAGCGAACGCCCGAATTGGCCAGTTTTCGATCAACAAAAACCACACAGTAGGTAAATACTTGGTAAGGGTTACCGGCCGTCACATCTGACAGCCAACGCGAGCCTTCCCCTTCCGCTGAATCGAAACAATCGAGATTCATTGCAGCGAAATAGAATTCGACCGACACTCGCATCGCTGTCAAATTCTCGTTCACACTCTACCCTTACGGGAGGGTAGAGTCTGAGAACCTCGTCAGGACGGAATCTCATGGCAGTAACCACCGCTTCATCCACCATCGACAACTCGGTACGAACCGCGCTTCGGTCACCTCGCCGACTCAAAACCGAAGTCTTGGCCGGACTGGTCGTGGCCTTGGCATTGATCCCCGAAGCGATCTCGTTCTCGATCATCGCCGGGGTGGATCCGCGGGTGGGGCTGTTCGCGTCGTTCACGATGGCTGTGACCATCGCCGTCGTCGGCGGACGACCTGCCATGATCTCCGCGGCCACCGGCGCCGTCGCACTGGTCGTCGCTCCACTGACGCGCGAGTACGGAATCGACTACCTGATCGCGACAGTCCTCCTGGCCGGCCTCCTCCAGATCGTGTTGAGCCTCCTCGGCGTCGCAAAGTTGATGCGTTTCATCCCGCGCAGCGTCATGGTGGGATTCGTCAATGCACTGGCCATCTTGATCTTCATCGCCCAACTCCCCCACCTGATCGATGTTCCGTGGCTCGTCTACCCACTCCTGATGATCGCCCTGCTGATTCTCGTGTTCTTGCCGAAACTGACGAACGCGGTCCCGGCTCCGCTGGTGGCGATCGTGCTACTGACCGCCGCCACAGTCGTTTTCGCATTCGATGTTCCCGACGTCGGCGACGAGGGCGAACTTCCGTCGAGCCTGCCGACGCTACTGTTCCCCGACGTCCCTCTGGAAATGCACACACTGTCGATCATTGCTCCGTACGCGTTGGCCATGGCGCTCGTCGGACTCCTGGAATCGTTGATGACCGCCAAGCTCGTCGACGACGTCACGGATACCCACTCGAACAAGACCCGAGAAGGGTGGGGCCAAGGCGTCGCGAACATCGTCACCGGCTTCTTCGGAGGCATGGGAGGGTGCGCGATGATCGGCCAGACCATGATCAACGTGAAGGTCTCCGGCGCTCGCACTCGGATCTCGACCTTCCTTGCAGGCGTGTTCCTGCTGATACTCGTGGTCGGCCTCGGCAACATCGTGGCGCTGATTCCCATGGCCGCATTGGTGGCCGTCATGATCATGGTCTCGGTCGGAACTTTCGATTGGCATAGCATCAATCCGAAGACCTTGCGCCGCATGCCGATCGGCGAGACAACGGTCATGCTGGTCACCGTGGCTGTCACCGTCGCGACCCATAATCTCGCCTACGGCGTGATCGTCGGAGTGATTACCGCGATGGTGATCTTCGCCCGCCGCGTCGCGCACCTCACCGAAGTTGTCGACGTAGCGCATCCGGACGAGGACACCCGTGTCTATGCGGTTCGAGGCGAGTTGTTCTTCGCATCGAGCAACGATCTCATCTATCAGTTCGACTACGTCGGCGACCCGAAGAGCATTGTCATCGATCTTTCCGAGTCTCATATCTGGGACGCGTCGACCGTGGCGACTCTGGACGCCATCACCACCAAGTACGCCGCCAGAGGCAAGAAAGTCGAGATCGTGGGCCTCGACGGCGCGTCGGCCGAGCGCCATCTGCGCCTGTCCGGTCGCCTGGGTGATGGTCATTGAGAGTATGGAGGCTCAGCGCGACGAAAGTGGGAGTGATGTCTGAGCCGGAACACGCGGGCCAGGGGCAGAACATGCAGATCGGTCAGGTTGCCGAGCGCACCGAACTGTCGATCAAGACGATCCGTCATTACGACGAGGTCGGTCTGGTGACCCCGTCCGAGCGGAGCGCCGGAGGTTTCCGCCTGTACACCGAGGCCGACGTCCAGCGGCTACTGGTAATCCGACGAATGAAGCCGCTCGGATTCAGTCTCGAAGAAATGAAACAACTCCTCGATTCTCTGGCAGTGCTCGGTGACGAAGGTTCGGACGCGTCGATGCGAACCGGTGCAACCGAATTCGTCACCGCCTGCCATACCCGAGCGGAAGAAAGCTGCATACACTTACGTAAGCAACTCGCCTACGCCGAAGAACTGACGGGATTACTCGCCGACCACAGTCTGAACGGTGAACTGCATTCGTGATCTGCCGACTGAACTAAGCTGGGTTGATGGCCCGATACTTCGACGTTCACCCCGAAAACCCGCAGCCGCGCGCGATCAGCCAGATCGTCGAAATGCTGCGCAACGACGCGGTCATCGCCTACCCCACCGATTCCTGCTACGCCTTGGGCGCCCGAATGGATAATCACTCGGGCACCGATCGGATCCGCGAGATCCGTCATCTGCGGTCGGATCACCACTTCACACTCGTCTGTGCCGACTTCGCGCAGCTCGGGCACTTCGTCCACGTCACCAACTCGGCGTTCCGCGCGGTGAAAGCCGCCACCCCGGGCCAATACACGTTCATCCTTCCCGCCACGAAGGAAGTTCCGCGGCGGCTGGCACACGCCAAGAAGAAGACCGTCGGGGTGCGCATCCCCAGCCACCCGGTAGTGCGTGCGCTCCTGCAGGAATTGGGAGAACCGATCCTCTCCAGCACCCTTCTGCTGCCCGGCGCCGAGGAGCCGATGACGGACGGCTGGCAGATCAAGGAAGAACTCGACCACCAGCTCGACGCGGTCATCGACTCGGGTGATTGCGGAACTGAACCAACCACAGTGGTCGACTATTCGTCCGGTGTCCCCGAGATCGTGCGCGTCGGAGCAGGGGATCCTTCTCGTTTCGAGTGATCCCCGCCCGGGCCACATCATGGAGTCGACCAGTCACGGCGTGACGATATCGAACCACAGATCAAAATCCTCCAGCAGCGAGATGAACGTCTCCAGTTCTGACTGATCCCCCGCAGCCGTCGCTGTTCCGGAGGTGATGGATTCGGTGAGTGAGGTCGTCCCCAGATACACCTCGTTGAACACCGCACGGGTCAAGGTCAGAGTCAGGGCGGCCGACGAATCTGCCCTGTCCATGTCGTAGTTCAGCACGCCGTTGCGCACTGTGACCAGGACGTTGTCCTCGGTATCCGACAACACGAATCGCAACGACAGGTCGACGTCGGCGGCCTTCGGGCCGTCGAGGCGAACTGCCCAGAAGTCCAGCATCTGTTCGAGCGGCATCACTGCGACGACGGCCGGGCCGGTGGGGTTGTTGGACGGCATCGGTGCCAGCGGATGTCGCAACTCCATCGCTCCGACCAGATAGAAGTTGCGCCACGTACCGTTCTCGGCTTGGTAGCCGAGCTGTTCGTACGTGTCCGCCAACAACTCTCGCGCTTTCTGATTGCTCGGATCGGCGAAGACCAGGTGATTCACCAACTCCGCCGCCCAGCGGTAGTCGCCGTCATCGAACGCCTGCTTGCCCTTCGTCAGGAGCGCGTCCGGTCCACCGACGGCTTCGACGTAGCGCTTGCCGTTCTCCACCGGCGGATGAGGATTCAGGTGAGCGGGAACGCCGTCGAACCAACCGAGATAGAAGGTGTAGATCGCCTTGACGTTGTGACTGAGCGAGCCGTAGTACCCGCGGTTGTACCACTGCTTTCCGATGGCGTCGGGTACCTCGATCTGGTCGGCGATCTCGACGGGTGTCAGTCCCTTGTTTGCAAGACGCAACGTCTGGTCGTGGAGATACTTGTACAGGTCTGCCTGATCCGACATGAGCTTGCGAATCTTCTCATTGCCCCATGTGGGCCAATGATGTTGCGCAAAAATGATTTCGGCGTCGGGGAAGAGCTCCATCGCCAGGCGAACGTAATGCGACCAGGCCTTGGCGTCGCGAGTCTTGGCGCCGCGCAACGTGTATAGATTGTGCATCGTGTGTGTGACGTCCTCAGCCGAACCGAGCGCCTTGAAATCAGGTAGATAGAACAGCATCTCGGACGGTGCTTCGGTTCCCGGCGCGAGCATGAACGTCACGCGCACACCGTCGATGACTTCTTCGTGCACCGGTTCGGTGATGACGTCGGTCGGCACGGCGAACGTCGACGTGCCGTGCGAAGTGGACAGTCCGAGACCACCGGATACCTGCCCCTGTGGACCGGGACGCAAAAACGATCCGTACATGTACATTCCGCGACGCGTCATCGCCGTACCGGCAAGCACGTTCTCGGAGATCGCTTCTTCCGTGAAACTGTCGGGTGCATAGACTTTTACGGCACCGGACTCGATCTCTTCGTCGGTGACAAATCCTTTCACACCGCCGAAGTGATCGCCGTGGGAGTGAGTGAAGATGATTGCCTTGACCGGGACCTTGGGGCGGTGCTGGTAGTACAACTCCAACGCGAGTGCGGCTGTTTCCGCGGACATCAGAGTGTCACCGATAATCAATCCGGTGTCGCCCTCGATGATCGTCGTGTTCGACAAATCCTGGCCGATCACCTGATACAGGCGATCAGCGAGCTTGAACAGTCCGCCGCCCTTTCCCATCAAAGTCGCTTGGCGCCACAAACTCGGGTTGACGGTATCCGGCGCGTCGCCGTCGGCGAACCCGTAGGCGTCGTAAGAGAAGATGAACTGCCCTTTGTCGCCCTTGACCAACCCGCCGTCGATGAGCGGCGCCACCAGACCTCGTGAAATCAAATCGAAGTCGAAGGTGTCGTCGAAAGGAAGGTCACGGAGAACCTGAGCATTCGCCTGGCGAGTCGCTTCGGTGGCGGGCTTGGGGTCGAGTTCGGACGGTGTAGTCATCTTCTCTTACGCTCCTCGGGAACTCGCGGTGGCCTGTGTCTGGATACCGGTTCATCCTCGATCCCGACAGCACCCTCGCGCATCACCCGGAAGGGATGATCAGGCGGTCCTTCCTGCGCTCACCAGCGCAGCGACGAACTCACGCACCAACGCCCGCTCGTCATTCTCGTCCGCCCCCGGCACCATGAGCAGCGAGAGGATCACTCGCACGATCCAACGTGCTCGAGTGGCTACCTCGGCGCCGGTGTCACCGAGCATCGCGACCCCCAGTCCGTTGATGACATCGGACGAATTGGCAAGCTCACCGGCAAGACTCGCATCACCCGGGGTGAACCAGGCAGCCAGCGTCGGAGTGCTGCGTACCGCGGACACTGCCGCGAGCATCGCCGTTTCGAGACGCTCACTCGGATCGTCGATGGCCGCTACCGATTCCGCGATGGCTGTTCCGAGCCTGCGCGCTTCGCGGTGAACGAACGCGATGTGTAGAGCCTGTCGATTCTCGAAGTACCGATACAAGGTGGCCCGAGAACATCCTGCAGCAGAGGCTATTTCCGCCATACCGACCGTTGCGACGCCCTTTTCGACGAACAATTGCGCCGCGCTGTCGAGAATCTTCTCGGCTGCCGCCAAAGCGCGGCCCTCACCGAGCCAGTCGTTGCTCACGGCCGGCTAACCGACATCGGGGCGGTGAGCGGACGGCGGACGTAATTGCCTGGTGCGTACTGCATCGCGTCGATGTCGACGTGGAAGTCTGGAATCCGGGAGAGCAACTCTTCCAACGCAACTCGTGCCTGCATCCGAGCGGCCGACGCACCCAGACAATGGTGTGCGCCATGACTGAAGGTGAGTATCTTCTGTGGCCGGCGCAAGACGTCCAACTCCGCCGCGTCGGGTCCGTACTTTTCGGGGTCACGATTTGCCGCACCATACATCAGCAAAACCTTACGTCCTGCCGGAATCACTTTGCCACCCAAGGCCACATCTCGCGTCGTGGTGCGTGCCAGACCTTGGACCGGCGAGGTGAGCCGAAGCAGTTCGTCGACTGCGTCAGTGATCAATGCGGGATCGTCCAACAGGATCTGACGCTGGTCGAGGCGTTCGGTCAGCATCGCCACCGATCCGCCCAACATTCCTGTTGTAGTGTCGTTTCCACCGGCCACCATGGTGAAGGCGAAGCCCAGAATCGACAGTAAGCCGGACATGTCGCCTTCTTCACCGAGACCAGCGGCGAGTAGGTGCGAAATAGTGTCGTCACCCGGTTCGACCTTGCGGCGTTCGATCAGCGAAGCGAAGTACATCATCAACTCACCGGTGGCGGCCTGCGCCGTCGTCGCCGCTGCGGCCACACCACCAGCCGAATTGGCAGCAACAATGGCCTCGGTCCAGCCGTCGAACTGATCACGGTCCGATTCCGGCACACCCAGATAATGTGCTACGACCATCGACGGCAACGGCTTGAACAACTCGACGACGATATCGCCGCTGCCACGCGCTTTCAACGCCTCGATACGTTCGACGACAAATTCGCGGACCATCGGCTCGACCGCCGACACCTGACGCGGGGTGAACCCCTTCGACACCATGCGCCGGAACTCCGACTGCGCGGGCGGGTCCTGCATCACGAACGGCGGATTGTCCTGCATCCCGATCTGCTCGAGTTCACCGTAGACAGTGGTCAATCCCTTTGCCGACGAGTACGTCTCGTAGTCGCGAGCGGCGTTGTAGACGTCTTCGTGACGGGTGAGCACCCAGTAGTCGTCCTGCGGCGCAGCTTCCGGCACAACGTTGTGAACAGGATCGTTCTCGCGTAACGCGTCGTACATTGCCCACGGCGAACGCCAGGACTCCCCAGTGGAAGGAACAAACCGTGGCGAATGTGACACAGAGGTTGTCATGACTCGACTATGAGACAAATAGTCGAATGTGTCAACCAATCTCCATCCTCAATATCGAGTAACTCGCTTCCACGCAGAGCACTATCGTGTGTCGGGTGATCACGGATCCGAAGAATCATCCGAACAGCTCTGACACCGGACGTCGCGCAGTGGTTGCGGTCCTGCTCCCCCGCGAACATCTCCCCTTCATCAGAGACTGGTGCCTGCACCACATCGAGCAAGGCTGGGAGGTTGTTCTCTACGACAACACCGGTTCCGTCGGGTCCACTCGCAAGACAAGCGCATTCAGTCTCAACCGCTGGCACGGACGCAGCGAGGACAAGCGCGGCAACTCGTACGGCGCCTTCACGCGATCGATGTCGGACAGCGAGGTTCAGGTCGCATTCCGCAAGGAACTGCACGACCTCCCGGTGACAATCATCGACTGGCAACCGCGCGACGCGGACGGTCGGATCGTGCACGGACAGGTGGAGGCCTACGTCGATTACGTGACCCGACATCGCGACACGGTCGCCTGGGCAGCATTCATCGACGCGGACGAATACCTCCAACACGCACCAGGATTGGACTGGGGGACACTACTCGGTGGTGTTACTCGAGAGGGTTCGCACCGCGTTGTTCTCGATGCGCTGGTCTACGAATCCAGGTGGACGCGCGACGGGCAACTGCGAGACGTCGGTACGCTCAAATGCCTTGGGCTACAAAGCCACGGCTGCAAGAACATACTCAGACTGTCGGAGATTCTGCGAGCAGACGTCCACTGGGCCTGGAAGACAACCGAACCCGACACAGTGGTCCGGCCGGACAGATCACTTTACTACTTCCGCCACTACCGCGGTTCGGAAGCGACACTCGATTTCACTCCGTTGCCGAACTTCGGACCCCAGGTCTACGAAGAAGGTGTGGACATACCAGCGACAATCGAAGTATCACAAAAATGAATGTGCCTGCAAGGCACAGACATTCACATGAAGATAAACCTCCGGCCCGCGTCCACGAAGGCAATGCCTTCAGGACGCGGGCCGGAGGCCGTAAATCCGGTTCAGCGAAGCAATCAAGCCTTCGGCTGCGAGCTTCCTGCGCCACCGATTGCGCCGAGAAGACCAGCAACTGCGCCGATGCCGACGAGGACGCCGCCCAGGCCTGCAATGATCTTCTGGAAGTCGCCGAGCTGTGCCAGGTCCGTCTTGCTGCTGCCAGTGGTGAATGCCATGTCTAGCTCCTCATCATGGAATGTGTACGCGGTCCGCGCGCCCGGTATGTAACGGCGCTCACAATATACGTAAGACAGCCGAAATTTGAAGCGGTGCCGCCGAGTGGGACGTAACTCACATCTCATCCAGCGGGAACCCACGAGTAACAATGCGCGATTCGGACAACGCTTCGGGAACCGTTGAATGACGAGCAGGAGAACAGCAGTGGGCAAGTTGGATGGAAAAGTGGCCCTGATCACTGGTGCAGGGCAAGGAGTCGGCCAGGGAGTTGCGTTGGCACTCGCCAAGGAGGGCGCTTCTGTCGCGGTCGCGGGCCGTACTGAGTCGAAACTCGTCGTCACATGTAACGAGATCACCCAACGTGGCGGCCGCGCCGAACCGGTGCTCGTGGATATCGCCGACGCTGACTCCATCACCGGCGCTGTGGCGCGAACCGTGGAACTGTTCGGCGGCGTCGACATCCTGATCAACAACGCCAGCCTCAACCCGCTCGGCAACATCCTCGACCTCACTCCGGAGCGCCTTGCCGACGGATTGACGTCGGGCCCCGTCGCGACGCTGCGAACAATGCAAGCCTGCTACCCGTTCATGAAGGAGCGCGGCGGCGGGGCGATCATCAACATGGTCAGTTCCGTGGCCGTCCGCTGGGATGCTGCCGGCTACGGCGGATACGCGGCCGTGAAGGAATCCGTCCGAGCCCTCAGCCGCGCAGCAGCGTGCGAATGGGGCGTCGACGGGATCCGTGTCAACGCGGTGGCCCCACACGCCTCGTCACCCGGGTTAGAGCGTTGGGCCGATGCGCGTCCGCAAGAGGCTGCCGCTTTTGTTGCCGGGATTCCACTGCGGAGGATCGGCGACTGCGAGACGGACATCGGTACAGCGGTGGCTTTCCTGGTCGGGCCGGATGCCGCTTATCTGACGGGAGCAACAATTCCGCTCGACGGCGGTCAGTCGCGCTGGGGCTGAGATGCGGCGTCGTCGAAGGCAAGCACCGCCGACTTGTCTTCGGCGATCGGGCGGCGGAAAACGAAACCGACCAGAACGGATGCCAAAACCAACGCGGCCAGCACAATGAGCCCGACCATCCACCACATGGTTTTCAGTATGCCCGAACCTCCCTCGGCCGGACGCGAACCGCGGCCGCGAAAAATCGATGACAACCACGAAAAGTGCTTGGCACCAGTCAAATTCCGTTTTGACCGTTTCGTGAGCTTCTGGACAATCCGTGATCGAGCACACAATTTCGCATCTCGAACCGGGGCGAGTGCGTGACTACGACGACACCTCGGTGCATCCTGGCAGGTATGGAATCCGCTGTTTCGGCCCAACTTGCCGACGGAAGCACCCTCACGCACCCGTGGGGCGGGACAAGCAACATCACCGATCTTGGCGGTGATGTTCACTGGATCGACTTCGGCGGTCCCAGCGGAGCGCCGCCCATCGTCCTCGTTCACGGACTGGGCGGCTCACATCTCAACTGGGTACGGGTGGCACCGGCGTTGGCCGCACGCACGCGCGTGTATGCATTGGATCTCGCCGGATTCGGACTCACCTCTGCTGATGGGCGGCACACCGGCGTCGATGCCAACGCGGCGCTCCTGAATCGCTTTCTCGACGCAGTGGTGCGTGAGCCCGCCGTCCTGTTCGGCAATTCGATGGGCGGAATGGTCTCGGCAATGTCGACCCATGCCAGTCCCGAATCAGTGGCCGGCCTGGTCCTGGTGGATCCGGCACTCCCCCTTCCCGTCCAACTTCCCGACCTGACCGTCGCCGCTCAATTCGCGCTCTACTCGATGCCGTACGTCGGCGAGCAGGTTCTCGGCTTCGGACGCCGGAAGATGTCCGACCGGCAGTTGGCCGCACAGATGACCAGATTGTGTTTCGCCGATCCGACGCGAGCAGACCCTGCGGTTCTCGACGCGGGCGCCGCCTTGACGGCTATTCGCCGCAACGAACCCACTCAGGATGCCGAGTTCCTGCAGGCAGCACGATCACTGCTGATGACCCTCGCCCGCCCGGCTTCGTATCGAAAGACCCTGCGAGAGATCACGACTCCGACGCTCCTGATCCACGGCGACCGCGATCGTCTTGTCCCGGTCGAGGCCGCACGGGCGGCCGCTGCTGCACATCCACACTGGACCACCATCATTCTCGGCGACACCGGCCACACCCCACAGTTGGAGATTCCGGACGAGTTCACCCGTCATGCGCTCGCGTGGCTCGATCGCACGGGGCTGATCACGAGCTGACCCGCACCGGCACTACGCCAGTAAGAAGTCTTTACCGATTGGGCAAGTGCCCCAATAATTTCGGCGTAATCAGAACGATTCGGCGCAGATGATACTGGCGGGTCCGGTCCACCGGTGAACATGAAGCGGCCAAATACTCCAAAGCTCTCGATCCCTGGGAATGTGTCGGGGTACGCGCGTAGCGTGAGAATCGCGCCTTCATCGGCCAGCCCGCTCTGTGTCCCTTGCTTGTGTATCCGTTTCGGTAAAGGAGAATTTTCAGATGCCCGCACGTACAGCGCTCGACGGAACTCCCTGTTGGATCGACCTGACCAGCTCCGACACGGCGGTTGCCAAATCGTTCTACACCAACGTGTTCGGCTGGCAGGCTGACACAAACGACGACCCGCAGTACGGGGGCTACGCGATCTTCAGCAAAGACGGGCAGCCCATCGCCGGGCTCGGCCCCCAGCAGGAGGGAAACCCCTACGGCAACGTGTGGACCACCTACATCTCCTCGGCGGATGCGGCAGCGTCGGCGTCCAAGGCCGAAACCGCGGGCGGCACGATCATGATGCCGTCGATGCAAGTCGGTCCTCAGGGCAGCATGGCGATCGTGGGCGATCCGGCCGGTGCCGTCGTCGGCATCTGGCAGGCAGATCAGCACCACGGCTTCGGTCTGGTCGGCGAGGCCGGAGCGCCGGTCTGGCACGAGACATTGTCCAAGAACTACGCCGCGGTTCTGCCGTTCTACACCGACGTGTTCGGCTGGACCTACGAGTCCATCGGCGACAGCGACGAGTTCCGGTACTCACAGGCCAAGCAGGGCGACACCGTCGTCGCCGGTTTGATGGATGCCAGTTCGTTCCTCCCGGCGGAGGTGCCGTCGTTCTGGCAGGTGTACTTCGGGGCGGACGACACGGATGCGGCAGTCGCCAAGGTCGTCGAATTCGGCGGCAGCGTACTGCGCGATCCCGAGGACACGCCCTTCGGCCGTCTCGCATCGGTTGCCGATCCTCTCGGTGCCAAGTTCCAGATCTCGACGATCATGGAGTGAAGGCCGGTTTCGAGAAGCGCAGATTTGAACACTCGCCCAGAAGGTATGCAGTTTTCTGCGTCCAACGCCTAATCTCATGGGATGCCCGCCCCCGCCCCTCTCCTCGATGTGTACTCGCAGCCGACACTGTCGACGCTTGCGCCGTCGGTACTCGCTTCCCTCGGAGTGAGTGGCGAAGCGAACCGTCTCGATCTGCAACCCAGCAAGAAGACCGTCATTCTGCTGGTAGACGGGATGGGCGCGAATTTGCTCGCCCGCAACGTCGAACATGCACCATTCCTGAATTCACTCGCCGGAACGCCCATCCGGGCTGGATTCCCCACGACGACGGCCACCAGCATCGTCTCGCTGGGGACCGGTCTGCCTTCGGGAGCGCACGGCATCACCGGCTACCAGTCCTACGTCGAAGAAGCCGATTCGGTGTTCAACTGGCTGGGCTGGCACAGCGCGGGCAAGAAGGATTCTCAGACCGACTCCATCGTCCCGGAGACCTTGCAGCCGCAGGCCACGACCTTCGATCGCGCAGCGGCCGCCGGCATCACCGTCACTACCGTCGTTCCGTCCAAATTCGACGGCAGCGGCCTCACCCGGGCGGGAATGCGCGGTGCCCAGTTCGCCGGGATCCAGGCTTACGGAGACCTCCTCGCTCGCACCGTGGCGGCATCGAAATCCGCCGACCGGACGTTCACGTACTGCTACATCAGCGAGATCGATGCGCTGGGCCACGTCTACGGCCCCGAGTCCGAACCGTGGATCTTCCAACTGATGCTTGTCGATCGACTGGTCGAACAACTCGCCACCGCTCTCGGTCCGGACGTGAGATTGCTGGTGACGGCTGACCACGGAATGGTCGACGTGTTGGACGAGAACAAGATCGACTTCGACAACACTCCGATTCTGTCCAAAGACGTACTCGCCCTTGCCGGTGAACCGCGTTGTCGTCACATCCACACCAGAGAAGGCGCTGCACAAGATGTTGCGGACCGCTGGCGCGCCGAGCTGGGTGATCGCATGTGGATCGGGACGAGATCTGAAGGCATAGTCGCAGGATTGTTCGGGCCCGCAGTGCATTCCGAGTATCACGGGCGGATCGGCGATGTCATCGCCATTGCCTCCGGAGACGTAGCCGTCGTACGTCGATCTGTCGAGTCAGGACTGTCCGGCCTCCGTGGACAGCACGGTGCCCTCACCCCGGACGAACTGCTGGTACCGCTCCTGTCCTCAGGACAACAGTAGGGCTCGGGCCCGGCGAATCTCGGGAACAACGACCACCTTGCACGCGCCCAACAGGACAATGACACCAACGGCTGCACCCGCCGACAAGGAAACAGCAGCAGCGAGTCTGGGCTCGGGAATGCGATTCTGAACCACCACAACCAGAGCGAGCGCACAACCGCCTGCCAGCACTGTCGCCGTCGAAATCCTGCCGACAGTGGCCCGCACGTGACGGAATCCCAACAGCCCATATCGTTTTCGAAGCAGGACATGGCCGAGCACCGCTCCGAACACGTAGGAGAACGAGCCGGCGGCGCAGACAGCCAGGATCAGCGTTTCGTCACTCGCCGACAGTGATGCAAGAAGAACGAGTGTCGTCTTGGCAATCACCATCACAACGGCAATCACGGCGGGAGTTCGAGTATCGTTGTCGGCGTAGAACACTCGTAGCTGAAGCATGACCATCGCAAAGGGCACCAGGCCGAATGCACTGACGGCAAGGGCCGTCCCGATCAAACGGGCACTGCTGCCGTCCACCCGGCCGAAGAAGATCAGAGTGGTCAACGAGGGGCCGAACACCATGAGTGCCACGGTGACCGGAATCAGAGCCACCACTGAATACCGGGCTCCGCGGCCGAGATCGGATACGACGCCTACGTCATCCCCCGCGGCAACTGACCTGGCGATTCGCGGCATCAGTACCGTCAACAGAGACACTCCGAGAATTCCGTATGCCACTTGAAACAGCAGATCCGCATGTGTGTACATCGAGTAGACGTGACGTGAGAGCGTCACCTTCATCGTCACCCACACCCCGACCTGACCGGCAACAACGTACACCAGAACCCACCCGAGCAACGGCACCCCGACGCGCACCGGTCGCCAGGTGTGCGGTACGACCCGCACGCGAAGGCGCCACCGAAACCCGTTGCGGTGCAGCGCTAGAGCAACGACAGCGGTTTGCGCCAC
Source organism: Rhodococcus sp. NPDC059969 (assembly GCF_042738325.1). Classification (NCBI taxonomy): domain Bacteria; kingdom Bacillati; phylum Actinomycetota; class Actinomycetes; order Mycobacteriales; family Nocardiaceae; genus Rhodococcus; species Rhodococcus sp. NPDC059969. The sequence goes on from NZ_JBHWUF010000008.1 coordinate 99,813, forward strand.
GATCCCGAGCAGAGTACCGACACCGATCACCAGAACCTGCGCCATTGTCATCGACTCTGGAGTCAAAGCCACCGGACCCGGGATGCACAAGAAGACTGCGACCGTCACCAGAAGGACGACGTTGTTGATCACCGGTGCCCAGGCCGGCGCGCCGAACACCGATCGAACACTGAGCACAGCCGTCATCATCGCCGTGATGCCGTAGAAGAAGATCTCCGGCAGAAGTAGATACGCGAAGAGCGTCGTGAGCTCGCGTTGAGCCGGATCATCGATCACGGCCGAGACCAGCGGCGGCGCGCACACCACCGCCACTACTGTCACGAGAGCAAGAGCAAGCGCTCCCACAGTGAGGACGCGTTGCGTCTGCGCTCGTTCGAGTGCCCGCCCACGGCGTCGTTGCCGCGTCAGATACGGAAGCAGGACACTGGCGAGAATTCCGCCGAGTAGGAGCTGATAGACCATGTTGGGGAAGCTGTTGGCCGCGTTGTACGCATCGCTGACGAGGGCAATGCCCAGGACTGCGGCAAGGGCAAGGGTGCGGACGAAACCGGTGATCCGGCTGACCGTGCTGGCGAGCGCCACTTGCCCGCCCATTTTCGCCAAGCTGCCGCCCGTCTCACCCGTACGTTCGGACTCACCGACACTCTCGACCATCTCGCCAGGGTGCCATATCGCACGTTCCGACGAGCCGGAGCGGAAACGACTGCCCTCCCGAAACGACTGAGCGCCCCGAACCGAAGTTCGAGGCGCTCAGTAGGTACGAGGGAAGATCAGGCTGATTCTGCCCCAGCCAACGGCGGCATGACGACAACCTGACCGGCGAAGGACAGACCGGCACCGAAGGCGAGAAGCAGGGCCTTGTCGCCCGGCTTGCACTCTCCGTCGCGCAGCATCTGCTCCATGGCGAGCGGGATCGAGGCCGCAGACGTGTTGCCCGTCTCGGCGATGTCGTTGGAGATGGGGAAGCCCTCGGGCAGCTTCATGCTGCGAGCGATGACCTCGTTGATGCGCTGGTTTGCCTGGTGCGGGACAAAAGCGTCGATGTCCTCGATACCCAGCCCCGACTTCTCCAGGGTGCGAGTGGCGACCTTGCCCATCTCGAAGGCAGCCCAGCGGAACACCGCGGTGCCGGCCATCTTGATCCACGGCCGAGGTCCGGTCGGGTTCTTGGTGTAGTCGAGCCAGCTGGGCTCCTGAACGATGGCGTCGGACTGGCTGCCGTCCGAACCCCACTCGACCGGGCCGATTCCGACGGTATCGCTCGGGCCGACGACAACTGCGCCGGCGCCGTCACCGAAGATGAAGCGAACGCTGCGATCGGTGGGCTCGGTGGCCTCGCTCATCAACTCGACACCGACGACGAGTACGTGATCTACGGTGCCACCGCGAACGAGGTCACTGGCCACCGCAAGGGCGGTACAGAAACCGGCGCAACCTGCTGCGACGTCGAACGCAGCCGGACCCTTGATACCCAGCTCATGGGCAACGATGGATGCGGCCTGAGGAGTCTGCAAGTCCCACGTCGACGTCGCGATGATCACGGCGCCGATCTGCTCGGGTGCAATGCCGCTGACGTCCAGTGCCTTACGGGCAGCGCTGATCGACATGGCGAGGATGCCTTCGCCTTCGCCGGAGAACCGGCGCGACTTGATGCCCGATCGCGTCTGGATCCACTCGTCGGTGGAATCGATCAGCTCGCAGATCTCGTCGTTGGTCACGACTCGCTCCGGGCGGTGAACGCCGAGCCCGAGAAGGACGGACTGCCGACCTCCGGCCACACTGGCAATCGGCTTACCCATTGATCGATCTCCTCGTTGGTTTCTGGTGATGACGCGCATTCGACATCACACGTTACGTACAGGACATAAGCCCCTGCCTCTCAGGTCACCGTTCGATCACGGCAACAACATGAGGCTCGCTCACGTTACGCTTCGGTCAGGTATGTAGTCCAGATCCTCGATCAGGCGCGCAAATGAGCTAGAACTGCCAAAACACGACGATGCCCGCTTTCCGAAGCCGACAGGCCGAGTTTCGCGAAGATATTTCCTATGTGCTTGCTCACAGCGGTGTCGCTGACGACCAATTTCCTGGCGATTTCCTGATTTCCCAGCCCCTCCGCCATCAGTCCGAGAACCTCGGACTCGCGTGGAGTCAGCGATCTGATCGGATCGTCGGCGCGTCGACGGCTCATCAGCTGGGATACGACCTCGGGATCCATCACCGTTCCACCGTCGACGACCCGGTTCAGCGCGTCGACGAACTCGGCTACCTTGCCAACCCGTTCCTTGAGCAAATAGCCGACGCCACCGGCGCCGCCTGCCAACAGTTCACCGGCGTAGCGATCCTCGACATACGCAGAAAGGACCAGGACGGGAAAGCCCGGACGAAGCTTGCGCACCTCGATCGCCGCTCGAAGTCCCTCGTTGGTGAAAGTAGGAGGCATCCGGACGTCGAGCACCGCGGCGTCGGGGGCGGTCTCCTCGAACACCGCAAGGAACTGTGTGGCGTCGGAGACGGCAGACACCTCGAAGCCCTCTCCGCGAAGCAGCAGTGCCAGCCCTTCACGCAGGAGAGCGTCGTCCTCGGCAATCAGAATCCGCACGGTAGTTCCACCCTCATCGTTGTCGGTCCACCCTCCGGGCTCTCCAGTACAGCGGTTCCCTCGAAAGCCTCGACCCGGCGCCGGATGCCCGCCACGCCGCCGCCCGGCCGTTCGTTCGCACCGCCGTGACCGTCGTCGATCACGTCGATGAGCATCGTCTCACCCGACGAGTCGTCCGACGTCTCCGTCCGCGCCGTGACGGTGACACTGCGCGCTCCGCTGTGCTTTGCGACGTTGGTCAAGGCCTCAGCGACGACGAAGTACGCAGCGGCCTCGACGGCAGCCGGGGCACGGCGGAGCTCGTCGATCTCGAGTACACAGGGCACGCTGGAGCGACCGGCGAGCGCGGAGATCGCACCCTCGAGGCCGAGCTCGTCGAGGATCGGCGGATAGATGTCGTGCACCAACGTGCGGAGTTCACTCAACGCCTCGGTCGCGGCATCTTGTGCCCGATGCAGTTGCGGCAGAGCCTGGTCCGGGTTGATCTGCAACGACCGCTCCGCCATTCCCAGCATCATCACCACCGCGACCAGACGGTTCTGCGCGCCGTCGTGCAGATCGCGCTCGATGCGTTTGAGTTCGGCCGAATGCGCGTCCAGCGCCGCAGCGCGGCTGGCCGTCAGGGCGGTGACGCGCTTCGATAGGTCCGAACGCGTATCCGGCGCAAGCAAAGTCGTGGTCGACCAGCTGATCCACTTCGCCATCGCGGGGATCAACCACCACGCGATCAGGAAGTACAGGATGCCGATCAACGGCATCCCCGCAGCGCCCAACCACGACGTCACGGGGTACGGGTTGTTGACGGGTTCGCCCGCGGGCATCTGCTGCCAGTACAGCGGGACGGCAATCGCATTGAGCGCACCGAGTGGCAGAGCAATGGTCAGCATTGCCGCGACGAAAGCACCCAGACCATGAATCGACAACCAAGCCGCGTCACGCCTCGTCGACTGATCGGTGAGGAACCGGCTCCAGTCCCCGAATGTCGGATTGCTGGGCATCGGTGGGTATCGCTGCAGAACAGGGCGCCCGGTGTACGCAGCGGTGCGTTTGCGAGCCAGGCCGGCCCACCACCGGAGCACTCGCACGTACGACGGCAACAGCAACCAGCCGACGATCAGAATCGAGAGCGACAAGAGAATGAGGCCGACCATCAGCAAGAACAGGGAGACCACAGCTGCCGCACCCTCGACGAGCACGTATACCGCAGCCCTGGTTCTCTTCTTCACTGCCCCAGCATGCCGCACCGCACCGCACGATCCACTACAGCTGGCTACACCATTGATTCGGGACTCTGCTGGATGTCGACGAATGCCGAATCTCCATAGCGTTCTTCCCATGAAGAATCGACACTCGGTCCTCGCCCCGCCGGCCCCTGATGCCACGGGAGCTCGAACATCTGCCGTGCGACTCGAAGGCGTCAGCAAGGTCTACGGCAACGGCCGCGGCGCCGTGACCGCCCTCGACAACGTCAGCCTCACTCTGCCGCGCAGCACCTTCACCGCCGTGATGGGCCCGTCCGGCTCGGGCAAGAGCACTTTCCTGCACTGCGCCGCAGGGCTCGACCGACCGAGCAGCGGATCGGTGTGGCTGGGCGACACCGAGATTTCACAGCTGAAGCCGAAGGCCCGCAGCATCTTCCGACGCGACCACATCGGTTTCGTCTTCCAGGCGTACAACCTGCTCGGCGCTCTCGACGTCGAGCAGAACGTCACGCTCCCCCTACTCCTCGCCGGGCGACGAGCCGACAAGCAGTACCTGACCTTCGTCCTCGAATCCGTCGGGCTCGGATCATACCGAAAGCGCAAACCCTCAGAACTGTCCGGTGGTCAGCAGCAACGCGTCGCCATCGCGCGCGCCCTCGTCACCCACCCCGACGCACTCTTTGCCGACGAACCGACCGGCGCCCTCGACTCCCGCAGCGCCAAGCAGGTTCTGGAATTGCTGCGCCGAACGGCCGCCGAGTTCGACCAGACCATCGTCATGGTCACGCACGATCCGGTGGCCGCGTCGTACGCCGATCGTGTGCTGTTCCTCGCCGACGGGAAACTTGTCGGGCACATCGACCGCCCGACACCGCAGCAGATCGCCGAGCGCATGACACACCTCGGGGACTGGTGATGATGAAAGCGCACACGTTTGCCCATCTGAAAGCGCATCGCTCCGGTTTCGTCGCCGTGTTCGTCTCCGTATTCTGCGCGGCTCTCCTCACCTGCGGTCTAGGTGTGCTGCTGGAATCCGGAGTGCGAGGCGGAGTCTCACCACATCTCTACGCCGGCGCCGACGCCGTGGTCAGCGCACCGCAGGCACTCGAGGTCAAGGAAGATGCCGATCAGCCTTTTGCCGAGAGAGTTCTCCTCGACGGTGATGCGGTCCGCAAGCTCGAGGCACTCGATGTCACGGTGGTTCCCGACATCTCCGTCCCCGTCAGTACAGCCGAGGGCGTCGTACTCGACGCACATCCTTGGAACACAGCACAATTGGCGCCGTACTCGCTCGCCGAGGGTCGCGCTCCGCAGAGCCGCGACGAGGTGGTCTCGACCACCGGCGCCGCGCTCGGCGAGCGGATCATGCTGGCTCACGGCGGCATAGTGGACGAGTACACCGTTGTCGGCACAGCAGATTCGTCTTCGGTGCCCTCACCCGACCGTCCGGCACTCGTCTTCCTCGACGACGCAGAGGCCGAACGGTTGTGGCCGCACCAGAACTCGGTCACCGCAGTCGGATTGATCGCTCCCGAAGGTGTGAACGCCGCCGCTCTCGCTCGCGAGGCACTCGCCGGGACCGACGCCGAGATCTCGACCGGCACCGCACGCGGAGGCATCGAATTCCTCGACGCCGGTGCTGCGCGGACTCAGTTGATCGTGCTCTGCGCCTCGTTTGCGGGTCTTGCATTGATGGTCAGCATGTTCGTCGTGTCCAGCACGTTGTCGCTCTCGATCAACGCCAGGCGCCGAGAGTTCGCTCTGTTGCGTGCAATCGGAGCCACTACTCGTCAAGTCCACGTCATGATCGGGCGTGAAGTGCTGCTCGTTGCTGCTGCGGCGGCAGCTCTCGGCGCGGTGCCCGGATACCTGCTCGCCCGAGTTCTGGGCGCACAGTTCGCCGATGCAGGGGTCATGCCCACGGATTTCGCGTTGGCGTACAGCCCGCTTCCTGCCATCGCGGCCTTCCTGATCTGCGTACTCACTGCCCGCGCGGCAGCGGCGATCGCGGCACGACGGCCGGCCAAGCTCGACCCCGTCGAAGCGCTTCGCGAATCCGAAAGCGGCCCGGCGAAACTGGGCCGCGGACGCATCATCACCGGGCTGATCTTCGGCGCCGCCGGCCTCAGCGCGTGCATCCTCCCTGCTTTTTTGCCCGGCAGCGTGGCAGCCGCCGGAGCCGGTTCGAGCGCGCTGCTGTTGATCTTCTCGGTCGCGCTGCTCGGCCCGTTGTTGGTGCGCGGCATCATCAAGGTCCTCGGCGGCCCACTGCGCCGTAGCCGATCGGCGTCGAAAGTTCTCGCTGCTGCCAACGCCGAATCCAACTCGAGGCGACTCTCGTCGGCCGTTGTCCCCTTGGCTCTCGCAATCGCACTGGGCTCGGTGCAGTTCTTCAGCCAGAGCACCGTCGCAGCCGAGGCGACCAACCAGTCGATCAAGGGCGTCACCGCAGACCTGATCGTCGGCGCTCCGGCCGGTATCGCTCCCTCTCTCCTCGACTCGATTGCAGCGGTGCCCGGTGTGAGTGCGGCAAACCCCGTGGTGCGCAGCCAGGTCTTACCGGTACCGAGTGGAGAGGAAGGCGGCTCAGCCGACAGCGCGATCGCGGCCCAGGGCATCGACGCCGCCAGTGCCGCCGCGACCCTCGATCTCGCGGTGACCGAAGGCGACCTGAGCGCTCTGACCGGCGATACCGTTGCCGTGAGCGAAGACGGCGCTTTCACACTCGGAGCCAAGGTCGGCCAGCGCGTCGACCTCTATCTGGGTGACGGAACGCTGGTGCATCCGATGGTCGTCGCAAAATACGGTCGCGGCCTCGGATTCGGGGACGTGACCATGCCGATCGAGACTTTGCGTCAGCACTCCACCGACGCTCTGATCGACACCGTTCTGGTTGCTGCCGAACCCGGACGGTCGGCTGAAGTACAGCAGTCGTTGCAGTCTTTCCCCTCGATCGCCGCGATGAACCAGGACCAGTTCGGAGCGGCAGGCGAAGATCAGCGACGTATGCAGTCGTGGGTCAGCATCCTCGCCGTCCTCGTCCTGCTCGGTTATCTGGCCGTCGCCGTCGTGAACACTCTGGTCGCCGCCACTGCCGAGCGTTCCCGCGAGTTCGCGCTCCTGCAGCTGGTGGGTTCGCGGACGAAGCAGGTCCGAGCGATGATGCGCATCGAATCGTTGATGGTGGTGGGAATCGCCGTCGTGGTCGGATCGCTGATCGCCCTGCCGCCGCTGATGGGCATCGCCGTGGCGGTGTCCGGGCAGCCGATCCCGGCGATCTCACCGGTGATCTACGGTTCCATCGTCGCCGTGACCGCTGTTCTGGGATTTGTCTCCATCGCGATCCCGACTCGCGCGGCCCTGCGCAAGAACCCGATGGACGGCGTCCGCAAGAACTGAGTGCCACTACCGTCGTCATCTATGGATGCGGCCGCCTGGGACAAGAAGTACGAAGAATCCGAGCTCGTCTGGGGCGCACCTCCCAACGAACTACTGGTGGAATACGCAACGGCCCTCCCCCACGGCCAGGCACTGGACCTGGCGTGTGGCGAGGGCCGTAACGCGTTGTGGCTCGCAACCCGCGGTTGGCAGGTCACCGGCATCGACTACTCGGCCGTCGCGATCGAGAAAGCCCGCACGATCGCAGCCCGCTCACCCCGATCGGTCCTCGACCGGCTCGACTACCGATGCGGCGACGTCACCGTCGCGGATTACCCCTCCAGAAACGGGCAGGCATACGACTTGGCCCTGCTTCTTTACCTTCATCTACCCGCACCACAACGCACCCTAGTTGTGAACCGTGCCATAAATTCTCTGAAACCTGATGGAATCCTCATGATTTTGGGTCACGACCGAAGCAACATCGACTACGGCGTCGGCGGACCGAAAGATCCCGAAATCCTCTACACCCCAGAAGAATTGATGCAGGAGTTCCAAGGAAAGCTCGAGTTCGAGATCGCCGGAAATCCCCACAGGCACACCGAAACGGGACTCGCGGTCGACGCGCTTGTCATCGGACGCAAATCCGGTGTTGGCAATGCAAAGAACGGCTAGTAACATGTATTAAGTTACCGACGAGTAATAAACTTCGGGCGGTACTAGGAGTGCTGGACCGCACCACCTCACTGGGAGAAGCAGAAGACATGGGCCATTACAAGAGCAACGTTCGGGACCTGGAGTTCAACCTCTTCGAGGTTCTCGGACTGGAGAAGCCACTGAGCGAAGGCGCTTGGGGCGACCTGGATGCCGACACTGTCCGCAACATGCTGGCAGAGGTCGCACGCCTGGCCGAGGGACCGCTGGGCGAATCTTTCGCCGACGCGGACCGCAACCCCCCTGTCTTCGATCCCGAGACACACACCGTTGCACTGCCGGAATCCTTCAAAAAGTCTTTCAAGGCTCTCTGGGACGCCGAGTGGTACCGCATGGGACTGAGCGAAGAGGTCGGCGGCGTGCCGGTTCCCCGCTCCGTCGTGTGGGCCATCGGTGAGCTGATCCTGGGCGCACAGCCCGCAGCGCACATGTACCAGGCCGGACCCGCCTTCGCGGACGTGCTGTTCAACAACGGCACCGAAGAGCAGAAGAAGTGGGCCGCCACCATCGTCGAACGCGGATGGGGCGCCACGATGGTCCTCACCGAGCCCGACGCCGGCTCCGACGTCGGTGCCGGACGCACCAAGGCAATCAAGCAGGACGACGGATCCTGGCACATCGAGGGCGTCAAGCGCTTCATCACCTCGGCCGACTCGGACGACCTGTTCGAGAACATCTTCCACCTCGTTCTCGCTCGCCCCGAAGGCGCCGGACCCGGCACCAAGGGCCTGAGCCTGTTCTTCGTCCCGAAGACGCACTTCAACTTCGAGACCGAAGAGCTCGGCGAGCGCAACGGCGCCTTCGTCACCAACGTCGAGCACAAGATGGGCCTGAAGGTCTCCGCCACGTGTGAGGTCACCTTCGGCGGCCACGGCATCCCCGCACAGGGCTGGCTGGTCGGCGAGGTCCACAACGGCATCGCCCAGATGTTCGACGTCATCGAGCACGCTCGAATGATGGTCGGCACCAAGGCAATCGCCACCCTCTCCACCGGCTACCTCAACGCTCTCGACTACGCCAAGCAGCGTGTGCAGGGCGCAGACCTGACCCAGATGACCAACAAGGCCGCGCCCCGCGTGACCATCACGCACCACCCCGACGTGCGTCGTAGCCTGGCAATGCAGAAGGCATACGCCGAAGGCCTGCGCGCGGTATACCTCTACACCGCAGCACACCAGGACGAGGTTGTCGCCAAGCTCGTCTCGGGCGCAGACAAGGACACCGCGTTCCGCGTCAACGACCTGCTGCTCCCGATCGTCAAGGGCGTCGGCTCCGAGCGTGCGTACCAGTACCTGACGGACAGCCTGCAGACCCTCGGCGGCTCCGGCTTCCTGCAGGACTACCCGATCGAGCAGTACATCCGCGACTCCAAGATCGACTCGCTGTACGAAGGCACCACGGCCATCCAGGCTCAGGACTTCTTCTTCCGCAAGATCGCCCGTGACCGCGGCGTCGCGCTCGCTCATGTTGCCGGACAGATCAAGACCTTCATCGACAGCGAAGCCGGCAACGGCCGTCTGAAGGCGGAGCGCGCACTGCTCGCCACCGCACTCGAAGACGTCCAGGCCATGGCTGCCACGCTCACCGGCTTCCTCATGGGAGCTCAGGAGCAGCCCACCGAGCTGTACAAGGTCGGCCTCGGCTCAGTCCGATTCCTGATGTCCGTGGGCGACCTGCTCATCGGCTGGCAGCTGCTCCGTCAGTCCGAGATCGCTCTCGCAGCACTCGACAACGGCGCTTCCGACAAGGACAAGAGCTTCTACGAGGGCAAGGTCGCCATCGCGTCCTTCTTCGCCAAGAACGTCCTGCCGGAGCTCACGGCTTCGCGCGAGATCGTCGCGAACACCGAGAACGACATCATGGAGATCGACGAAGCAGCATTCTGATTCGTTCCTGATTCATGAAAAGTGCCGGTCCCGAGAACGTTTCGGGGCCGGCATTTTTGTTGTCAGCGCTCGGTGTCGCCCGCGGTCATCTGCCCTCGATGGTGGGGCAACTGATCTGAGCGGACAGGACCGACGTCGTCGGTTGTTCGCCGGGTCGGGCCGCCGTTCCCGCCAGGGAAAGCGCCACGCGCCTGCGATCCGGAGAACTGACTATTTCGATGGACTTGTCGTCACCACCGCCGAAGGAGACGAACTGTCCGCTCTGATCCGAGAACTTCATGATCGCCGCCCCGTGCTGGCCCGGTTCCGGTTTTTCGTTCACGTAGACCTGCAACTGAAAATCACGTCCCGGATACTCGCCGCCGCCGTCGTACTCGTAGAAAGAGCTGGTGTGCACTTCGTAGGCCCACTGGCGGTGCCCGGCAGGCAGCGAATCCGCCCAGTTGTGCTCGAAACACGTGACGGATCCGGGCAGCGAGACACTGGCTGCGCCGGTCCACCCACCGGTCAGGGTGATCGCTCCGTAGGGCGCTGCTTCGTGCTCGTGTCCTTCGGAAGGCAAGGGCGGAACCGTCAACGGCCCGACATTGCGCCCGGTGAACTCGAAAAGCCTCTCGCTGGACACGAACGGGGGCGACTCGCGCTCACCGGCACAGGAGACAACCGACAGGGCGGCCATGACAAGCAACACGCACATACCGCGTCTACGAACCGGCACCTCGACTCCCCCTGTCCGTTTCCAACAGAATACATACCGTTCGGTCTCCAAGTTGTCAGACGTGTCCGACACATCCCTTTCGTGAGGCCGCTCGCCCCCTGACGATGTGATTGGGTGAGCACGAACGTCCACAGAACCAGCCACTCGGTTCTTTCGAAGCCCGAGTAGATCAACAGACAGGTGATCATCGTGGTCGCACCAGAGCACGCACAACCCGATTACGCCCCCGACCTGGCATTGACTGCCACGGACTTGGCGCTCGACGGCCCATGGGGGCCGGTGTTCGGACCCGTCAATCTCGAAATTCGTGCGGGCGGTGTGACCGTCCTCGAAGGCTCGGCCGGTTCAGGACGTACGTCCTTACTTCTGACACTCAGCGGGCGAATGAAAGCCAGTTCCGGATCGCTCTCCGTCTTCGGCCGAACCCGTCCCCGTGAGATCTTCGAGATCGCCGGGGTCGCTGGGTTCGAGGACATCGACGAGCTTGCCGAGTCCGTCACCGTTCGCGATCTGATCACGGAGCAGATCCGGTGGGACGCACCCTGGTACAAACTCATCGGACGTGCCGGGGATCGAGAACTCGAAACCGTGTGTGCCCCTGTCTTCGGTGACCATCCGCTGCCTGCACTCGGCCGATATGTCAGCGACCTCGGCGAACTCGAGGCGACCCTGCTGCGTATCGCCGTCGCGAACACGAAGAAGCCGGCCCTGCTGGTCGTCGACGATCTCGAACAGGTGCGGCGTGACTCCGAGCGCGCATATCTCGTCGAGCGACTGGTCGAGATGGGGAGCTACCAGACCATCATCGCGTCGACCGTCAACCCGCTGCCCGACGGATCACCCATCGATGCCGTCACCTTGCTCCAAGAAGTCACCAATCCCGACCAAGAAGGGGCGAGGTAAACGCGATGCTCGCTGGAATGTCTCTCGGAACCGAACTCAAGCGGTTCTCCCGCGGCGCGATGCCCAGGATTGCACTCGTCACCATCATCTTGATGCCGCTCCTGTACGGCGCGATGTACTTGTGGGCCTTCTGGAATCCGTTCGGTGAGGTGAACAAGGTCCCCGTAGCTCTGGTCAACACCGACCGTGGCGCGATGGTCCAGGGGCAGGAACTCAACGCGGGCGACGAGGTCAGCCAAGCGCTGCTCGATTCCGGTGAGCTCGATCTCCATCTGGTCTCACAGCAGGAAGCCGCGCAGGGAGTTTCGGACGGCACCTACTACTTCTCTCTCACTCTGCCCGAGAATTTCAGTGAGGCCGTTGCCTCCCCGACGTCCAAGGACCCCCACAAAGCGCAGTTGCAGTTCACCTTCAACGACGTCAACAACTATCTCGGCACCATCATCGGTCAAAATGCCGCCCAGCAGGTCCTCAGCCAAGTCAGCGACAAGATCGGCGCGCAGTCGGTTGAGACGGTTCTGGTCGGATTGACCGACGCCGGTGCAGGTTTGAAGCAGGCCGCCGACGGAGCGCTCCAGCTCTCGGCCGGAGTGAACACAGCCAACGCCGGAGCCGGCGAATTGGCGTCGGGCTCGAAAACGCTGGCCGACAACATGGTTACCGCACGCGACGGTGCAGCCACTCTTGCCGGCGGTACAGCGCAACTCTCGACCGGTATCAACACCGCCACGGACGGTGTCCTCGCACTGACCGACGGTTTGGGGCAGCTCGATCTCGGAGCCGTCCAACTGGGCGACGGCGCAAGCCAACTCAGTGGTGGCGTCACCCAGGTCGTCGACCAACTGAGCGTCCTCGGGAACACACAGGCAGACGTCGCACAGCTGGTCGGGCAGGCCGTGGCCAGCCTTCGGCTGAACCCGGATCCCGTCAGCCAACAGATCGCCAATGCCCTCGCGCCTGCCCAGGACATGCTGCGCACTCAGGGTTTCGGTGAAGCGACCATGGGCCAACTGGGCGAACTCAAGAGCGGTGCACAACAACTCGTTTACCAACTCGACGATCCGTCGAGCACCTTCCGAGCCGGGCTCAATGCCGCGGCCAACGGCGGCGGTGAACTCCGCAACGGTCTGGTGCAGCTTCGTGACGGCGGTCAACAAGTCAACGACGGCGCTCAAACCCTCAGTAGCGGACTGGTTCAACTCACCGACGGCAGCGTCCAACTTTCCGACGGTGCGGCCAAACTCGCAGACGGCACCGAGCAACTCCGTGCCGGATCCTCCGAACTTGCAACCAAACTCACCGAGGGCGCGGGCCAGATTCCCAGTTGGACCGATCAACAGCGAACCGCAACCGCTCAAACCCTCTCCAGCCCGGTCGAACTGCAGGAAACTTACGAGAACCGGGCAAGCACCTTCGGCACCGGATTTGCTCCGTTCTTCCTGCCCCTCGCGCTGTTCGTGGGCGGCATCATCACCTGGATGCTGCTCAAGCCGCTCCAGAACCGGCCCATCGCAAACGGTCTCGGCGCGCTGCGAGTGGTCCTCGCCTCGTACTGGCCGGCACTGCTCATCGGCATCTGCCAGGTGATCGTGATGTACCTGGTCGTGCACTTCGCCGTCGGTCTGCACCCCACGCACGCCCTCGGTACCGTCGGGTTCCTGATGCTCATCACCGCCACCTGCATGGCGTTGATCCAGGCATTCAACGCCATCTTCGGGGTATCCGTCGGACGCGTCATCACCCTGGCGTTCCTGATGCTGCAACTGGTTTCGGCCGGCGGCATCTATCCCGTCGAAACCACCGCGAAACCGTTCCAGATCATCCACCCGTTCGACCCCATGACCTACGCAGTGAACGGGCTACGACAACTCACCGTCGGCGGTATCGACTCGAGGCTGTGGGTCTCGATCGCCGTCCTCGGTGGCCTCCTCGTCGCCTCACTCGGGGCCAGTTCACTTGCTGCACGCCGAAATCGGCAATGGACCATGGACAGGTTGCATCCGCCGATCGAGGTCTAGGTCTAGGTCTAGGTCGAGCTCTCGGGCCAAGGCTCCACGGTCAACGCAGGCCATTCCCCGCGCCACCGTGCCGCCTTGGCCTCGTACACCTCTCTCGGCGCCAGCACCGGGTTGGGGCGGACGATCATGTCGAAGAGATCTTCGTATCCATGCGGGGCATAGACGTCCACAGTGCCGCCCGCGGCCTTGGTGATCCCGAAACAGCAAGTTGTGGAAGCGAAGTGGTCGATAGCGTCGCGGCAACTGGTGAATGGAACGCCGGGAATCCCGAAATGCTGCTCGTACCACAGGTGCACGCGGGCTTCATTGCGCACTTCGACGTCGGCATCCACATCGGCGAACAGTTCTGCGGCCGAACGAATCACGCGATCTTCCGCGTCGTAGCTCAGATCGTCGGCATCGAAATAGAAGAGGTCGTAGTCCTTGATTCCGGCGCCGAGGTCACGGCCGTCGATGTGATTCCAGACGGTTTGGAAAAGCCCACCTGCGGTCAGGTACCACTCAGCCAACTCCAATTGCGGTGCCCGATCCACGATCGTAGCGACCACCGGATTTGCCAGGGCGATCTCGAGAAATCGTTCACGCATGCCGTCAGCTTTCCATATGACAAGCAAACTTGACATCATGTGACAAGTATTCTTTACTTCTCCCATGACTGGAAAGGTTGGCGACAACAACGTGCGGGAACACCGACGCCTCGCCGGCCTCACCCAGGCACAACTGGCCACGGCAGGCCAGGTGAGCAGACAGAGCATCGTCTCCGTCGAACGCGGCGACTACGCACCGAGCGTCTACCTGGCACTTCGCCTGGCATTGGCACTGGGGACCACCGTCGAAACGCTCTTTCCCCTACCCGAATCGGCACTCACCGCAGAAATTCCAGAGGAGACGGCATGAGCACCATGATGAAGGCAATGCGGTTCGTCGGAGATCTGGACGACGACTTCTACAAGGACGAGCGTCAGCGCGACGTCTGGAACGAAGCCTCGGCGGTGGGACTCCAGAGTGTCTTCTGGGCAATATTCGTCAGCTCGGCGATTCTGCCCTGGGTCGCCGGCCGAACAGGGGCGTGGATCTCGCTCGCGCTGCTGATCGTCGCACTGTTCGGCTCAGTGATCACGATTATCTATGCACTTCGGTGCGACGTCGATGTCTACGTGTTGTCCAACTACAACCGCCCCCGGGTCGTGATCAGCATCGCGCTGTACCTCGTCGCCGCAGTCGGCATCATGGCCCGTCTCGAATTCGATTCCTACGAAGAATCGTCTACCTGGGTCGGCGCTCTCGTCGGCGGAATTGTCGGTGGCGGCATCGCAATCGCGGCAGTCAAGCTTCACCAGCAGCGAGCCAAGCGACGCGAAGCGGCCGAAGAACTTCTCTGAATTCCGGAAGTCTGCCCAGCACAACAGAATCCATAGAGTTGGTAAAATCGTGCCAGGTCAACCGATCGCGAGTAACGTCGAATCGGTGAGCACTCGCCTCGGATACCAGATGCCCAACTTCAGCTACGGCGGTCCGGTCAAGGACCTCTTCCCCACCGTCATAGCGCAGGCCCGCGAAGCCGAAGCCGCAGGCTTCGACACTGCATTCGTGATGGATCACTTCTACCAACTCCCCGGAATCGGAGCGCCGGACGCCCCGATGCTCGAGGCCTACTCGGCGCTCTCCGCGCTGGCGACGGCCACCGAGACCATCCAGTTGTCTGCACTGGTCACGGGAAACACCTACCGCAATCCACCCATGCTCGCCAAGACCGTCACCACCCTCGACGTGGTGAGCGGCGGTCGGGCCATCCTGGGCATCGGCGCCGGTTGGTTCGAACTCGAACACAATTCGTTCGGATACGAGTTCGGAACTTTCACCGAACGGTTCCAGAAACTCGACGAAGCACTGCAGATCATCGCGCCGATGCTCCGCGGTGAGCGTCCCACCTTCGACGGAAAGTGGTACCACGTCAAGGACGCCATCAACGAGCCCCGCGTCCGCGACGACCTGCCGATCCTGCTCGGCGGCGGCGGCGAGAAGAAGACGTTCGGACTCGCCGCTCGCTTCGCGGATCACCTCAACATCATCTGTGACCCGTCCGAACTGCCGCGCAAGATGGAAGCACTTGCTGCACGCTGCGACGAAGCCGACCGCGACCCCGCTACCCTCGAGACCAGCTTCCTGACGTTCATGATGATCGACGAGGACGGCGACAAGGCTCGCGCGCATCAGCGAACGTTCCTCGCAGAGCGTGGTCTCGACATCACCACGGCGCCGGAAGACGTGGTCGCCAAGGCCACCGAACGTCATTTCGTCGGCAGCCCGGACGACGTCGCCGAGCAGGTTCAGACGCGCATCCTCGACCACGGCATCGACGGCGTCGTGATCAACCTGATCACCAACGGCGAAGAGCCAGGCATCGTCGACCTCGCGGGCCGCACTCTCGGCCCACTCGTCGGCAAGTAGTCCCCTACTCGCACTTCACGATCGGCACCGGGTCGTACTTGACGGTCCGGGTGTTCGAGGAAATCTCGGCGCCACTCGCGTGGTCGGTGATCACGCGAGTGTCGCTGACCGTGAATCCGGGCGCACCGCTCGAAGCCACACAACCAGGCCCCTCCGGCAACGTCACGGTGTTCGGTGACGTCGGCGACGTACGCGGGCCGGTCGTCGAAGCGACATCGACGGTTTTTGTTCCCCAGATCCGAACGGTGATGTTCGACGACGTCGCAATCGTCTCGATCATCACGCCGGTCTTCGCCGGATTACGGAACTGCAAGTCGATCGCTCCATCGAAGATGGTCGCCTCACGCGCCTCGGGGTACCGCGAGATGTAGTAACTGTGCTCGGTGTGCGCGACGTCGTCCATGCCGGCGAAGTACGTCGCGTTGTAAAGCGTCGTCGCAAGCTGACTGATACCGCCGCCGACAGCCTTGTCCGGGCGACCGTTGTTGATGATCCCCGACTCGACGTATCCCTGAGCGGCACCACGCGGACCGGTGTATTCGTTGAGCGAGAACGTATCTCCGGGCTTGATGACCGCACCGTCGATCTCCGACGCCGCCAGGCCGATGTTGACGCCAGACGCGTATTCGAAACCACCGGTGGTGAATTCGCCGATCACCTCGTTGATGCCGAGTGCGTTCGCGGCTTCGGTGGTCAGCGCCGGCGGAACCGGTCCGTACACGGCAGGGGTTGCCCGAGAAGCCGTGCTGCCCAGCAGAACCGGGAGTTCCTTGACCGTGTCCGGCCAGTTGATCAGATCTCCGACAACACCAGGCACAACCGTCGGCTTGCCACCGGCGAAGGTGAACGACGCGTCCTTGGGTTGGACTTCCGTCGACACCAACTGCGGAGTCAGAATCTTGATCGCGGCATCCGTGTTGTACTGCGGAGTCAGCCCACCCGAGCCGTCGGGTGTGAAAGTCAGCACCTCGCCGATCTGATCGACGCCGAGCGTCGCGACCTTGCCGTCACGGCCGTTGACCACGACGTCACCCGAGACAGCTGGAATGGCGATCTCCTGCAGTGCGCGATCGACACCAGCCTGAGTGACCGTCACCGGAACCTCGTCGACAGGAAGATCGACGACGCCACCATCGGACCATTCGGCGGCGAAGGTGGCGCCCGCCTGCTGCGTTTCGAGGGCCTGGCCGGCGGCGGGTGAAACACCCGTCGCCTTCCCCCTCTCGAACACAACTGCGCCTTCGACGGGCGCACGATCACTGTTTGCCGCAAGCTGCGACATCGAGGCGTCCAACGCCCCCTGGTCGACGGTCGACACGACGGGAACCTCGCGGGATCCGAAGAACGACGTGATGCGGGTGATCGGGTTGATGGGCTGAGCGTTAACACCGGACAACGTGGCCGACCAGTCGACGTCTACACCCGCAGATGCGGGAACGATCTCGGAGTCGACGCCGCCGGCATGTACGGCTACGGGTTCGACAAGCCTGGGGCCGAGTTCGGAGCGCAGCGTGGCCTCCGCGTCGGCGGGCGTGAGATCACCGATGTCCACCCCGGCGACCTGCGTGCCTCGGGGTGTTTTCCCGGACGAGGTGAAGATGTCCACTCCGTAGGCAATCACTGCGACGGCAAAGATGGCGCCGACTGCTATCGCCGGTTTGACCCACTTGCGGGAAGACGCCGGAGCGGGCGCCACTGGTTGCTGCGGTGGCGGGGGTGCAATTACCTCTGGTTCGCGAACAACAGGCTCGTACTGCTGCTGGATGGGTTCGAATTGCTGCGTGTCGTACTGCTGCACGAACTCGGGGCGCGGCGGCTTCGGGGGAACCACCACTGCTGGAGGCTCGAACTGCTGTGTCTGCTCGTCGATGGCTTCTGTCGCCGGAGCCGAGTCGACTACTTCCGTCGGCGGTGCGTCCTCCGCTGGGACGACAGGGATGACGGTGGTGACCTCGTTTGCCGATTCGTCGACTGTCGGTTCCGTGGAATCGATTGCGTCTTCGTCGACAGGGTTTGGCGCTTCGACTGCTTCAGGCTCTACTGCTTCAGGCTCTCCTGCTTCAGCCTCGGAGACTGGCTCGGTGTCCTCTGAGGTATCGGGTTCCTCGACCGACTCGGTCTCTTCGACCGCCTGAGGTTCCTCGACCGACTCGAGTTCCTGCTCTGGGAGGGACGAGTCCTCGCTGTTCGTCTTCTCGACGGACGGACCCTCTTCGTCACTCACCTGTTGGCTCCTCGCTGCATCAACCGTCGCTGCGGCGCTCACCGACAACTCAACACAGGATATCCGGACATACGAGAGCCCCGCGCTGCTGCCAGGTCGGGGGTCAGGCAGCAACACGGGGCTGTCATGAATATCGGTAGCTATTCTGCAGCGTTACACGCCTTCGCGAAAAAGTTTGCAAAGAGTTCGGGGATCCGGCCACCCCTCGTGGCCGGATCCCCGATTACGCATCCCCTCGCGCCGATCACTGCAGGTGAGCGCAGTTTTCACTCGCGTGGGGAGATTGTGGAGCGGTTACCGCTCGATAATCGCCGTGACGCCCTGGCCGCCGGCGGCACAGATCGAGATCAGGCCGCGGCCCGAACCCTTTTCGGCGAGCATCTTGGCGAGGGAAGCGACGATACGTCCACCGGTTGCCGCGAACGGGTGACCTGCAGCCAAGGACGATCCGTTGACATTGAGCTTGCTTCGGTCGATCGACCCCAGTGCGCCGTCGAGGCCGAGGCGTTCCTTGCAGTACTCGTCGGATTCGAAAGCCTGCAGGGTTGCGAGAACCACTGAAGCGAAGGCTTCGTGGATCTCGTAGTAATCGAAGTCCTGCAAGGTGAGGCCGTTGCGGGCCAGCAAACGCGGGATCGCGTACGTGGGAGCCATGAGCAGCCCGTCCTTGCCGTGGACGTAGTCGACGGCAGCGGTTTCGGAATCGACGAGGTGCGCCAGAACCGGAAGATTGCGCTCGGCTGCCCACTCGTCGGTGGAGAGGAGCACTGCCGAAGCACCGTCGGTGAGCGGCGTCGAGTTGCCTGCCGTCATCGTCGCGTCGCCGAGCTTGGTACCGAATACGGGCTTGAGCGTGGACAGCTTCTCGACGGTCGAACCGGGACGGAGGTTGTCGTCGCGGGTCAGGCCGAGGAACGGGGTGACGAGGTCGTCGAAGAAGCCGCGGTCGTAGGCCGCTGCCATGTTCTTGTGGCTGGCCGCTGCAAGTTCGTCCTGGTCCTCGCGCTTCACGCCGAATTCCTTGGCGGTGATCGCGGCGTGGTCACCCATCGACTTGCCGGTGCGAGGCTCGCCGTTGCGCGGAATTTCGAGGCCGAGCATGCCCGCCCGCACGTTGCCGAGCAGCTTGATGCGGTCGCCCGTGGACTTCGCGCGGTTGAGGGAGAGCAGGAACTCGCGTGCCTGATCGTTGACGCCGATCGGAGCATCGGACGTGGTGTCCGTGCCGCCACCGATGCCGGAATCGATGCGGCCGGCCGAAATGGCGTCGCCGACGGCGATGATCGACTGCAGTCCGGTGCCACACGCTTGCTGAAGGTCGTACGCCGACGTGTACGGGCTCAGCGCGCTGCCGAGAACGGACTCGCGAATGAGATTGAAATCACGACTGTGCTTGAGTACGGCGCCGCCGACGACCATGCCGAGCGTCTCGCCCTGCAGATTGAACCGACTCACGAGACCGTCGAGCGTCGCAGTGAACATGTCCTGGTTGGACGCCTGTGCGTACGCCTTGTCCGAGCGTGCGAACGGAATGCGATTTCCGCCGACGATCGCAACCGGACGGCGCTGACCTGCGGACTTCGCAGCGGCTGCGGCCGGTGCAGTGTGCGGTGCGGCGGGCTTTGCATTTGAACGGGCTTTGCTTGTCACTTGCGTCTCCAAGGATGGTGCGATTACCTGTTGAAGACTATTCTTACTCAGTAGTAAGTTACTTGTCTATCGCCGCATTCTTCAGATTGCCCGGTGAGAGACAACCCGAAACACAACAGAAGGTAGGACCGTGGCAGCCAGCAAGGGAGCTCCCGACCTCTATTCACAGTTCCTCTCGTCCGCCCCCGGCGCATTCATCGCGTCGAAGGCCGGCCTGCCCAGGCCCGAGAACCTGCGTCGCTACAAAGCAGGGGAACCCGCACTCGCCGGACCTGTCCTCATCGGCGGCAAGGGCCGGCTCGCGGAACCACTGCGCGTACTGCTTTCCGATTACCCGGCAGCTCAGGCGCACGACAGCAGCTTCGGCGGACTCGTGTTCGACGCAACCGGAATCACTCAGGTCAGCGAGCTCGAGCAGCTGTTCGAGTTCTTCCAGCCCGTGATCCGAAACCTCGCACCGTCGGCTCGCGTCGTCGTTCTCGGCACGACGCCGGAAGAAACGTCCAGCGTCGACGAGCATGTCGCTCAGCGCGCCCTCGAAGGCTTCACCCGTAGCGTCGGCAAGGAGATCAAGCGCGGCTCCACCGCTCAGCTGGTCTACGTCTCCCCCAAGGCGTCCACCGGACTCTCCGGCGTGGAATCGACTCTGCGTTTTCTTCTTTCGGCCAAGTCCGCCTTCGTCGACGGCCAGGTCATCGTCGTCGGTGCTGAAGATTCCGTCGCACCCGCAAGCTGGGACAAGCCGCTCGAAGGCAAGGTTGCCGTCGTTACCGGTGCAGCCCGCGGCATCGGTGCCACCATCGCTGAGGTGCTTGCCCGCGACGGCGCGCACGTTGTCTGCGCTGACATCCCGGCCGCCGGCGAAGCGCTGTCCGAGACCGCGAACAAGGTCGGCGGCACGTCCCTCGCTCTCGACGTCACGGCAGCCGACGCAGCCGAGGTCCTCGCAGCTCATCTCCTCGAGCGTCACGGCGGCGCGGACATAATCGTCCACAACGCCGGCATCACCCGCGACAAGACCCTCGCCAACATGGACGAGGGCCGCTGGAACATGGTCATGAACGTCAATCTTCTTGCACCACAGAAGATCACCGAGCACCTCGTCGAGAAGGGCGCCCTCAAGGAAGGCGGCCGCGTCGTCGACGTCTCCTCCATCGCCGGCATCGCGGGCAACCGCGGCCAGACCAACTACGGCACCTCCAAGGCCGGCGTCATCGGCCTCGTTCACGCCGAAGCTCCCGTCCTGGCCAAGAAGAACATCACCATCAACGCCGTCGCACCGGGCTTCATCGAGACTGCCATGACCGCAGCCATCCCCTTCGCCACCCGCGAAGCCGGCCGCCGCATGAGCTCCCTCCTGCAGGGCGGCGAGACCGTCGACGTCGCCGAGACCGTCGCATACTTCGCGAGCCCGGCCTCCAATGCCGTTACGGGACAGGTCGTTCGCGTCTGCGGCCAGAGCCTTCTGGGCGCATGATGGCAGCAAAGACCGTCGCGCTCACCGAGCAGCCGAAGACCCTCGACATCTACTCCCGCGCGGTACTGGGATTGTTGCCGTGGAACAAGTCCAACTCGCGCTCGGTGCCACAGCAGACTTTCACCCTCACCGGATTGAAGGTCGACACCGACAATCTGGCGGCGTACTGCCGTGTGACGGGACTGCGGTTCGGCGACACTCTGCCGATCACCTATCCCTTCACCTTGGCTTTCCCGACCGTGATGAAGCTGATGGTGTCGAAGGACTTCCCCTTCGCCGCCGTCGGTTCCGTTCACGCCGAGAACGTCATCGAATCGCTGCGGCCCATCTCCGTCAGCGAACCGCTGGACCTCTCGGTACACGCCGAGAACTTGCGTGAGCACCGCAAGGGTCTGCTGATCGACGTGGTCACCGAAATTCGGGTGGGACGGGAACTGGTCTGGCGACAGACCTCGAGCTTCCTGAACCAGCAGAAGACCTCGCTGTCCGGCCAGCCCGGACCGGAGCCAAAGGCCGACGAGGTTCCGCCGATGCCGATGAGCACCATCCGCGTCGACCAGACCACGATCAGCAAGTACGCCGCAGTCTCCGGCGACCGCAATCCGATCCACGTCTCCTCCCTGGGCGCCAAGGCTTTCGGTTTTCCGAAGACCATTGCTCACGGAATGTGGAGTGCCGCGGCAGTTCTGCGGACCGTCGAGGGGTCCGTCGCGGACAAGGTCACCTACAGCGTGCGTTTCGGCAAGCCGATCCTGCTACCGGCGTCGCTGAATGCCTACGCTGATCGCACCGATGACGGCTGGGATCTGTCACTGCGTCACCCGAAGAAGGGTTACCCGCACGTCACGGCGACGCTGCGCTGACCCAGGACTGAACTGGTTGGGCTGGTGCGTTTCCGACCCCGCCCCGACAGTGTGAACGTATCGCTCCCCTTGTTCAACAAGGGGAGCGATACGTTCACGCGATGTGGTTTGGTTTGAGAGCTACTCGGACTTCTTCTTGCCCGACAGACCGCGCCACGCGAGGGATTCGAGTAGGTCCGCTGCGGCATCCACTTCGATTTCCCCACCCGCGACCCGGTCGGCTACCGCCTCACCGGCGCCGACGAGCGCGATGGCGATGATCCCGTAATCGTGCGCGGCATCCGGATCCTTGGTGCTGGACTCGAGCAGATGCGCGGTCAACTCGATCAATCGATCGCGACTGGACTGCACGGTTCCCGCAAAAGCCTGCTGCCCGACGGCCTGACGGTAGAGCACCATCCACGACTTGCGGTTTGCGCCCACGAACCCGAGGAACCCCTCGAGAGCGGCGCGCAATTGTTCACGCGGAGTCAGGTTGGGCGCGCCGGCCGGGGCGAGGGCCTCGAGGAAGCGAAGTCCTTCACGATGAATGCACGCCGCGAACAGCTCTTCCTTCGAGCCGTAGTACAGGTACAGCATCGGCTTCGAGATCTCGGCTTTTGCCGCGATGGTGTCCATCGAAGTTTCGTGAAACCCCCTGTCGGAGAACACGTCCACAGCTGCGTCGAGCATCTGCTGCTCACGCACTGCGCGTGGCAGTCGCTTGGTACCGCCGGCCATGCTTCCTCCAACCACAGGGTAAATGTCGATCTTACTCTACGGTAAGATTGTGCGTCGAATCGCAACTTCGACTCAGCAGGTCACGGCACCTTTGGCCGCGGCAACCGTGACGACGGCCTGATCGACTCGGGCCTGCGGAAGCGCACCCGACGCGACGGCCCGCTCGAGATGGTCGAGAACCCGCGGTACGTCATCGGTGGTCAGCCACAATGCCTGATCGACTCCTGCCGCGAGTGCAGCCTGAACTGCGTCGGCAATATCGTATCGGTCGGTGATCGCCTGCATACCGCTGAGGTCGTCGGTGAATACCGGACCGGTGAACGGCGCTGCGCCGTAACCCACTCCGTCGCGAAGCAAGGCAACGGCGGCGGGGCTGATGCTGGCAGGGGTACCGGGCTCGGTCAGACCGGGAACCTCGAGGTGACCCATCATGACGCCGACTCCGGTTCCCGACAGTTCGCGGAAGGGAATCAGGTCCGACGCGATCAGATCCTGCAGCGGCGGCGTGGTCACCTCACCGCGGTGCGAGTCACCCGACGCGCTGCCATGACCGGGAAAGTGCTTGATCACCGGGAAGATTCCGGCGTCGCGCATACCCTGCGCGTACGCACCGGCGTAGGCAACCACGGTCTGGGGGTCGTCGGAGTACGAGCGGTCCCCGATCACGGAGTCGTCGGGTTGGCTGCTGACGTCGACGTCGGGGGCATAGTTGACGGTGATCCCGAGATCCTTCAACCCACGTCCACGCTCGAGTGCCATCTGGTACGTCTGTTCCACTGTCATGGTCTGCGCCGTTTCCCTGGCCGACGGATCGGGTCCGAGGATGTCCGCGACGCGGGAGACCCGTCCACCTTCCTCGTCGATCGTCACCATCAGGGGCAACTTCGACGCCGAAGCAACCTGCGGCACTTCGCGATTGGTGAGCATCGACTGATCGGTCCAACTTCCGACGAAGATGCCGCCGATCTCCTCGTTCTGCACTATCGACAACGCGTCGTCGGTCCCGGTGACGCCGACGTTGAGCAGCTGGGCAAGTTTCTGACGCAGGGAGAGCGAAGCCAGAAGGTCGCTACCGCACGACGCGGCGACGGGTGCGGAGCTCGATGCCGCAGGCGTCGACGTGATCTCGGTACTGGTGCTGGTCGGGGCGCTCGAAACAGGATCAGCGGTCCCGTTTTCGCCTGAGCATCCCGCAACCAACCCTCCGCACAAAGCAATGGTCGTCGCAGCCTTCAGAAACTTGATCCGCATACCTCGACCGTAACGGACCCAGTACCCATACACTCCCTCACGGGCACATCGGGACGGTAGCCTGGAAGAGAACCGATTCCCCCCGCTGACGAGGAGGTCGTGATGCCACAAGGTCTGATGCTCATCGCGTACGACGGTTCCGACAACGCCAAGCGCGCCGTCAACTATGCGGGGCGTTTCCTCTCCGCCAATCGTGCTGTTCTCGTCACCGCCTGGGAGCCGATGGTCCGCCAAGCCGCTCGCATGTCCGGCCTGTCCGGGGTGATGCAACCGGAGTGGGTTCCCGACGACGACGTCGAGGACATCGCGTACACCGACGCCAAAGTCACCCTCGCCGAGGGCGTCGCGCTGGCTGAAGCCGCGGGCCTGACCGTCGAAGGTAGAAGCGCCGAGTGCCGCTCCGCGATCTGGTCTGCAATCGTCGAAACCGCAGACGAATTGGACGTCGACATCATCGTGACCGGCACCCGCGGTACGACGGGTTTGCGGTCGCTACTGCAGAGCAGCGTCGCGGATCATGTTCTGCGTCACAGTCATCGGCCGGTGTTGATCGTCCCTCCAGGTAAGTGACCTTCGCGCATTCCTGATCCGCGGCCGACTAGTGTCGAATGCACCATGGACGGTTTTGTTCTCTCGCGCCCCGATCACAGCGTTGTCACCCGCGGCGTACGACGCAGCTTCGACAGCTCCGACGCGGCCGCCAACGCTCTGTCGGCAGGTTCGGCGAAGCTGATCGTCGGTGCTCTCCCTTTCGACCCGGCTGCCGCAACGGCGTTGTACGAGCCTGCCGAGGCAACGATCACGCCCAGGCAATGGCAACCGGTTGATCCCCAGCCGCTGCCCACGACCCGGGTGGGCCGAGAGATCCCGTCGTCGTCGGAGCATCTTCGTCGGGTGGAAAAGTTGATCGGACGCCTCCGCAGTGGAGAGGTCGACAAAGTTGTCGCGGCTCGCACTGTGGAGCTTCGGACGCAGACCCCGATCTCCCCGGCTGCGCTCGCCGCACGCATGGCGGCGCTCAATCCCGTCGCCAACACCTTTGCCGTCGATCTCTCTGCGGCGGGAGCCGAATTCGAGGGCCACAGCCTGGTCGGCGCAACGCCCGAGGTGTTGGTCAGTCGACGCGGGCGCGTCGTGACGTGTCGCCCGTTGGCCGGGACCGCAAAGCGGTCCACCGACGCCGATCGAGACCGCGAGGCAGGCGAGAGCCTTCTGCATTCGACGAAGAACCTGGCCGAGCACGCCTTCGTGACCTCATGGATCCGCGAGATCCTGCAACCGATGTGCAGTGATTTGTCGGTACCGGCGATACCCGAGCTGACCAATACCCACGAGGTCTGGCACTTGGCCAGCCCGATCCGCGGCACGCTGCGAAACGACACAACTGCGCTCGATCTCGCCATCGCCCTGCATCCGACGCCGGCACTGTGCGGAACACCCACTGACGCGGCACTGAAAGTCATCCGCGAGACCGAGGAGCCACGCCGTTTCTACGGCGGCGCCGTCGGCTGGTGCGACGATGCCGGCGACGGAGATTGGGTGGTTGCCATCCGCTGCGCCGAGATCGGTGCAGACGGCCTCAGTGCCTGGGCCAGCGCGGGTGGCGGAATTGTCGCCGAATCGGACCCGCAGGACGAACTCGACGAGACATCCACGAAACTGCGCACTCTGTTGACCGCGCTTGGCGCCGAAACCCTCGACTGACCAGCACTTCACGAGGGTAATCGTCCGGATTCTCGAGTGCGGGTGATACCTTGACCCGAGCAGTTCGTACGGGCCGGTAAGTCCGTCCGACCGCGAACGACCGACTAACGACCAATTGGGAGATCCGCGATGACGAAGTTCCTTGTCCCCGGTGTGGCCAGCGCTGTCATCGGTGCCGTTCTGGGTGCCGGCGTCATCTTCGGTGTCACGGCCGCCGCGTCGGACAACACTCGTCCCGAGATCGACCGCAGCGGAAACGCAGATTCTTCCGTGCTGAACCAGGTTGAGTACGGCAGCCGCTGAGAGCGCAGGCCTCGCGAGTTCCCGTTCTTCCGCCGACGCAGCGGTGTCTTCGGTAGACACCGCCCCGTCGGCAGAGCCCCTGTCGAAGCGGTGGCTGTTCGGCGCCTCCGTCGTAGCGTTTCTTCTCACTTTTCTGCAATCGCCGGGTCTGATCACCGCTGACACCAAGTACGACCTGACGCAGAATCCGTTCGGTTTCCTCGAACGCGCGTCGCATCAATGGAGTAGTCAGGCCCCGCTCGGCCAGGTTCAGAACCAGGCCTACGGATATTTCTTTCCGCACGGGCCGTTCTTCGCGCTCGGCGAGTTGGCGAACGTTCCGCCGTGGATCACCCAGCGCATCTGGTGGGCTCTGCTCCTGATCGCGGGTTTCTGGGGCATCATCCGAGTTGCCGAGGCTCTCGGAATCGGCAGCCGTAGTTCGCGCGTCATCGCAGCGGTTGCCTTCGTTCTATCTCCCCGCGTACTGACCACGCTCGGCTCGATTTCCTCGGAAACCCTGCCGATGATGTTGGCGCCCTGGGTGTTGTTGCCGGTGGTTTTGGCCTTCGGCCCTGTGCGTGGAAAAGGAGTCCCTGGACTCCCTGACCGCTCACGGGGGTTGAGGCGGTTGGCCGCACAATCCGCCCTCGCCGTCGCGCTCATGGGTTCGATCAATGCCGTCGCCACCGCCGCGGCCTGCCTTGTCGCGATCATCTGGTGGCTCTCGCACAAACCCAACCGAACATGGCTGACGTTCACCGCCTGGTGGGCCCTGTTCGTCGCTCTCGGCACCCTGTGGTGGATCGTTCCGCTCCTGCTGCTCGGCAAGATCAGCCCACCGTTTCTCGACTACATCGAGTCCGCCGGTGTCACCACTCAGTGGGCATCGCTCGCCGAGATACTTCGCGGCACGGACAGTTGGACCCCGTTCGTCTCCCCCGAACGCATTGCCGGCGCCGTACTGGTCACCCAGCCCGCAGCAGTCGTCGCCACCGGTCTGGTTGCCGCCGCCGGTCTCGCCGGGCTCTGCATGCGGTCCATGCCTGCTCGCGGCAGGCTGACGCTCATCCTGTTCGTCGGTATCACCGGCCTGGCCGCGGGATACGTGGGTGAACTCAGCTCGCCGGTGTCGGAGTCCGTGCGCCTGTTCCTCGACTCGGCGGGCGCTCCGCTGCGCAACGTCCACAAGCTCGAGCCGTTGGTCCGTCTGCCGCTGGTGCTCGGACTCGCACATCTACTCGCCAAAGTGCCGCTGCCGGGATCGGTTCCGCTCACCCGATGGCGACGCGCGTTCGCCCATCCCGAGCGCGAACCGATGGTCGCACTGACCAGCCTGATCCTTGTCGCCCTCACCCTCTCCACCGCCTTGGCCTGGACTGGAAAGCTCGCTCCCCGCGGTGCGTATCCTGACGTCCCCTCGTACTGGAACGAAGCAGCGCAGTGGCTCGAGGACAACACCTCACCCGGATCGGAAGCAGAACGTGCCCTGGTCGTCCCCGGAGCGCCATTCGGCAGCCAGGTCTGGGGTCTGACGCGTGACGAGCCGCTTCAGGCATTGGCGAGTACGCCGTGGGCAGTGCGTGATTCGGTCCCGCTGACCCCGCCCGGCGCCATTCGCGCGCTCGATTCGGTGCAACGTCTGATCGCCGACGGACGCCCGTCGGACGGACTCGCGCAGACCTTGCTCGGGCAGGGCATCCACTACCTGGTCATGCGCAACGACCTCGACGGCGAAACGTCGCGCTCAGCCAGGCCGATTCTCGTGCATCAAGCGGTCGAAGGCTCTCCTGGAATCGAACGAGTCGCGCACTTCGGTGAGGACAACAGCCCCGAACCGATCGAAGGTCTGGTCGCGGACAGCGATCTGCGCCCCGGTTACCCGGCCATCGAGATCTTCGAGGTCACCCTGCCGGACGGCACCGCGGCGGTCAGTGGACCGTACTCCGTAGCCCTGAACCAGGTTCCGCGCGTACAAGGCGGGCCGGAATCGACTGTGCGCCTTCACGAAAGCGGACTGGTTCCGGGGACCGGGCCGATGATCCTGGCGGCCGACGCCGAAGCTGCGGGACTGCCGGTCGATTCGGTCACCGTCACAGACACCCCACGCGATCGAGAAACCGATTTCGGTCAGGTCGACAACCACAGTTCCGCGCTACGTACCCCCGACGACGCTCGTCGCACCTACAACTTGGTTCCCGACTATCCGGTTGCGAACACGCCTCTCGTGGAAGGCCGTTGGAGCGGCGCTTCGATCACCGTCTCCAGCGCCGCCTCCGACGCCACCCAGTTGGGAGGCACCTCGCCGTCGAGTAGCCCCGCATCGACGGTCGACGGCGATCCGGCCACCGGTTGGTTCAGCAACGGCATCGAACGAGCACTGGGTCAGTGGTTGCAGATCGACTTCGACGCACCGATTTCCAGTGGCCTGCTCCACCTGACCACCAGTGCCGCGGCAATCGGCGCCCCTGTCAAATGGCTCGAGGTCTCCACACCGAACGGCAGCACGGCGGTGAAGGTGGAGCGTCCGGGCGAGCCCATCACCGTCTCGATTCCGGGCGGAAATACGCCGTGGGTGCGCGTCACGGCGACTCACACCGAAAACGGTTCACCCGGAACACAGTTCGGCATCAGTGAACTCTCCGTCGAGGATTTCTCCGACCGCAATGCGCCGAAGACCGTACCGATCCGTTTCGACACGGTCCTGCCGAGTACGCCGTCAGGCACATCCGTGAACGCCTGGAATTTGAGCCAGGAGTTCCCCGGCCGCAATGCGTGCGCGGACTCGACGGACCGCGTGCGATGCAGCAATGCGTTCATGGCGATACCCGAAGAGCCCAGCCGTTTCCAGCGCACGCTCTCGGTTCCCGAAAACACCGTGGTTACACCGGAACTGACTGTCCGAGCGCGTCAAGGAAACGCCCTCGAGGACCTCCTTTCCGTCCCCGGCCGAATCACGGCTTCGGGTTCGAGCGACATCGGCGACACCCGCGGATCTGCCTTCGCTGCCACGGACGGCGACGCACGCACCACGTGGTCGGCGCCGCAGCGCACCACCGAACCCGGCGGCCCGAAACCGACTCTGACACTTACTCTCCCCGAGCCGACACTGGTCACCGGTCTGGACATCACGCGAGGGCTCGGCACCCTCCCGTCGCTGCCGACCAGCGTCGCAGTGAACCTCGGCAACGGCCCGCAGGTCCGAGACCTCGAAACACCTCAGACCAGTCGAGTTCTCCTCTCCCCCTACGTCACCGACAAGATCGTCCTGAGTGTCACCGATTGGGAACCCGTCCTCGATCAAACGGCACTCGGCTTCGCCCAGGCGCAGCCCACCGGCCTCGCCGAGGTCGGTGTCATCGGCGCCGACGGAACCCCGATCGCCGATTCCGGAGTGCAGGACACGGACGCACTCGACAACCGCACCGTCACCGTCCCGTGTGGCGACGGCCCGACCATTTCGGTTGCCGGACAGCAGTTCCCCACCTCGATTACCGCGACGGCGGCGCAGCTACGCACCGGCGCACCGATCGAGGCGCTCGCGTGCGGCCCGAACGCGTCGGCGCCCCTGCCCGCGGGACAGCCCGAGGTGGTCGTCGAACCCGGCGCGGCGTTCTCGGTCGACAACCTCGATCTGACGACTGTCGATCCATCACCCGCACAACGGAATACACCGCTCGAATCGACCGCGTGGACGGCGAATCACCGGGAACTCACCGTCACGAACTCGTCCACCGATCAGCTGATCGTCAATCCCGAGAGCACCAGCATCGGCTGGATCGCCGCGGCGCCGGACGGTTCCGAACTGACGCCGGTGGTCGTGAACGGATGGCAGCAGGGCTGGATCGTGCCGGCAGGCACCGCGGGAACCGTCACCATCGACTTCCCCAGTGACCGTTGGTACCGCCTCGGCATCTTCGGCGGACTCGTGTTGCTGATCCCGCTGCTGTTCGCAGCTTTTGTCCCCGCTCGCCGAGAGTCCAAGCCCCTCACACCGCCCCGACCGTGGCGCAGCGTCGCGGCGGGATGGGTGGGCGTGCTCGCGGCGGCCACCGTCATCGGCGGCGGAGTGGGAGCGGCGATCGCGGTTGTCTGCTCGATCCTCGGGCTCGCCGCGCTGCGATTCTTCGGCCCGGCTCGAACCGCACGAATCCTGGTCGGCAATGCCGGCGTGGCGGCGATGATCGGCATCACGCTGCTCTCGACGGGACCGTGGCGGGCACCGGGCGGCTACGTGGGTGACTCGTTCGCGATTCAGTTCTCGATGTTGGTCGCCTTGGTCGTGACCGGGTTGGCCGCGCTGCCCTTTGCCGGTTCACCGATGTGGCGACGCTTCTCCCACCGCGTCACCGCAACGCGCGCCGGTTCCTCCACCAACGCGTAACTGGCCGAGGCCACAGCGACGCTCAGGACGACCGTAAGGGCCAGGACGTAGAAGAAGCTGCCCGAGAACGGAACTATGCCGAACACGGGGAACACAGCGTTCAGTACGGCCAGGTGCCAGATGAACAGGCCGTAGGACCAACGTCCAATTGCCAGCGCCAGCGGGCTCGCCAGGAATCGATGCTGCGATTGATCGCGCAACACCAATGGCGCGATCAACGAAAAACTGATGATCGCGCCGAGAGCAATCTTGATCGCGTACTGCCACGGCTCCGGCCGCACCAGACCTTCGGGCCCGGCCAGATCGGTGCACGAGAGAACGAAGGCGACCAAGGCAAAAAAGGTCAGGAGTACCCGACGGTGCGCGAGGCGATGCACCCACGTCGACGGGCCAACTGCCAGCTCGGCCAGGATCATGCCGGCGCCGAACCACGGCAGGTAGCCGGGCAGCCAGTTGTCGTGGTGGATGGCGTCCGGCGTCGGAATCGGAATGAATGCCCACGTCAAGGCCAAGACAGACACCCCGAGCAGAAGCGGCAGCCGGAACCGGGCCGAGTCGCCACGGAGTCGCACCATCAGGAAGGCGAACAACGGCAGCAGGAGGTAGAACGCCACCTCGACCGACAGGCTCCACATCTGTGTGAGCCCCTCGGTGAGTGTCAACGGCACGAATACCTGCGCCAACCCGAGATTCGCCAGCCACACTTGGTAGCCCCCGCCCGCGCCGGGCAGGAACAGCAGGATCAGGACCACTGCCACCCAGTACGCCGGCAGAATGCGCGTCGCGCGGGAGATCCAGTACCGGACGGTCGACTGTGGCTGCCCGATTCCGCGAGCCTTTGCCGCGTGGGGGCGCCACAGCAGAAATCCGGACAAAGCAAAGAACACCGCTACGGCGAGATCGAGTCGGCCGAACGCGCGCCCGATCGCACCCGACTGAGCTTCACCCGTCTGGAACGCGACATGGGTGACGAGGACGCCGAGCGCGGCCAATCCACGCATACCGTCCAAAGCTGGAACGAAGCCCCGAGCCTGTGGCGGGACCGTCTGAGAGGAATTCGTGGAACTGATCATCACGGATAAGTGTGCACCCCAGGCCGATTGAGGGAAACCACCAGGGACTCGCAACAAAATGCCTGGCCAATTCATGCCCTCATGCGACAAACCGGGCCGGTGGACTGTTAGTGTTCTGCCACACATGGTGTCCATCGGGGGCCCCATGCGATCTGCGCAGCTCATATTGTGCCGGTTGGGGAACCTCGAAAGACTTAACGGGTTAGGAGTCACAGCATGGCGGAACGCTCAGGGCCGAGCCGGATACTTCCTTGCATTCTGGTGGGCCTCGGTGCCTTCCTTTTGGCCATCGCCATCCTCATTCCTACCTACACGGTAGGCAAGCTGGAGAAGACGCCACTCGACCTCGAGGTGACCACCGTCGCCACGGGCACCGGTAGCGTCCTCAACTCGGCGGCCCTCCTCGGCGGTAAGGCACAGGTCGACACCAACGTGCCGATCGTCGCTCAGCGCTACGTCACCACGCAGGACCCGTCCGACGCCGACATCATCACCGTCGAAGCCGGCCAGACGGTCCGTCGTACCGACAAGCAGGGCGACACCGGGCTGCTGACCGCAACCCTGGACCGCGTCACGCTCGATCGCGTCAGCTCGATGCCGACCAACGATCCGGTCGGAACCGTCCAGACCTCCAGCGACCAGCCCGCCGAAGAAGTTTCCCGCGACGGTCTGCAGTACAAGTTCCCGTTCAACACGGAACAGAAGAGCTACCCCTACTTCGACCTGAACGCTCGCGCCACGAAGGACATCGACTTCGTCGAAGAGACCGAGATCAACGGTCTGAAGGTGTACCACTTCCAGCAGACGATCGATCCCGTCGACCTGTCGAAGGTCGTCAACTCCCCCACCAACAAGCTGAGCCTGCCCGCCGACACCTGGGGCGTTCCCGGTGGCGCTACTCCGATCACGATGACGCGTTGGTACACCAACGTCCGTGACCTGTGGGTCGAGCCCAAGACCGGCGTTGTCGTCAAGGGCCAGGAGCAGTTGCACCAGTACTACGGACGCAACAAGGATGCCGTCGACGTCGAGGTTCTCAAGGTCACCCTGCCCTTCGACGAAGCGACCATCGAGTACCAGGTCCAGCAGGCACGTGACGGCATGGACAAGCTCTCGCTCTTCGGCCGCACCGTCCCGATCGTGGCAGGTGTCCTCGGCGTCATCGCACTGATCGCCGGTATCTTCCTCGGCCTCCGCGGCGGCAAGGGCGGAACTCCGGCCCGCGCTGCACACGGCGGAACGAACCAGAATCCCAGCGGCCAGGGTTCGCCAGAGCCGGCTCCGGGTGAGCACGACTGGACCTCGGACGACACTCAGGTGATCCCGCGTCCGGATCTGCGCAAGGACTGATTCAGACAGTAAGTAGAGCGCCCCTTCCACACGGAAGGGGCGCTCTACTGCGTTTCGGGATGTTGTTGCCGGATCGGCGTACGGATTGGCGCGACGGATGGTTCCCTCCGCACGGTCACGGGCTTAGCGTTTTCTGGAAGTCCGGATCACCCCGAGCACGAGGAGCCACATGCCCGCATCAACAGTTCTGGGGTCACACATCTGTGTCAGCGATCTGACGCGGCGGAGATTCGTGGTCGGCACGGCAGCATTCTCCGGGCTGTTCGCCGCCGGTTGCGCAAGGTCCGCCGGGACCGAGAGCGATGCGTCCGGGATGCGCACGGTCACGACCTCTCTCGGAACCTACGACATTCCGCTCACCCCGAAGCGCGTCGTCGCCATCGACTCCCGACTCGACCTCGAACCGGCCGTCGCGATGGGCCTACCGGTCATCGCCTACAGCTTCGACGCCGCCGAGCCGTGGGTTCCTGCTGATCCCACGGCGCAGGTGTTCGAGGCACCGGTCAACGTCGAGGCAATTCTCGCGCTGGAACCAGACCTGATCATCTGCACCGACATCGGTGAGGCCTCCGACATGTGGCCGCTGCAGCAGTTGAGCCAGACAGCGCCGGTGCTTCCGATGGACTTCACGCGCCCTTGGCGCGAGAACATCGATCAGTTGGCGAGTTGGCTGGGGCGCACCGAGAACCCCGACGTCCGTCAGGTCATCGGAGCGTACGAGGACAAAGCAGCCGGATTGAAGGAACGCCATGCCCAGAGCTTGGCGAGCAAGCAGATCGTGCTGCTGAACTACGTGAACCAGAAGGTCAACGGCGTCAACCGCAAGGGCATCTCCACGCAGGTTGCCGAAGACCTCGGCGTGCAACTCCAGTGGCCGGTCGAGGGACAGAAGGAGATCTCCACCGAAAATCTGGTGACTGCTCTCGACTCGGCCGACGGAATGATCGTCACCACCGCGCCCGGCGTGGATCCCGTCAGCGACGACCGCGCGATGTGGAACCGTATCCGCGCAGTTCAAGGCGACAACGTCGTCTACACGGGTGGGAACATCAACTACGGATCCGTCTACACCGCGATGCGCACGCTCGACTACTTCGACGATCTGTTCACGCGTCTGGAGAACTGACGCCGCTGCGAGGGGCCGGCCCGGCGCGGTCGGCACTTCGCACCGCGGCGACGGACACCGCCAACGCCGTCGTCGACGCAACCACGACGGCGACACCGATCAACTCTCCCGGCGTCTTCGCCCACACCAGCATGACCGTCGCCTCCACAGCCAGCCCTGCCCATGCCAGAAGGGCCACTCGTGTGCGTTCTGACGCGATTGCGGACAGCAAAGCGCCCTGGAGTACCGCCAGCGCTGCACCGTGCAGAGCGAAGGCCCACAGCATCGGAGCGACGGCGGCGTACGCGTCGCCCACGAGCATCGGCACCAGCGGGCCGGCAACCGCCGCCCCCAGAACCAAGACGGCGCCGATACCGACCAGCACCGCCAGAGCCGAGCGAACCGCCTGCGCCGAGTGCGCCGGGTTCGCCATCTTCGGGTACAGCACGACGCCCACTGCCTGCGGCAGCCAGAACGCGACCTTCGTCGCGACGGCGCCCAGTGCGTAGACACCGGCGTCGTATTCACTGAGGACGACGCGGACGATCAGCAGGTCCAGCGAGGACAACGCGATAAGCGCGAGCTGAACCTGCGACGCCGCGAGCACGGAGACGACGCCGATACGCACCGGCCGGTCCTCGCTCACCGAGACGGTTCGGTCGACCACGCGCACTATCGCCACCAGCACCGCGGTTCCGGCCGCGCCCGCGACCAATGCCGCACCTGCTCCGCCGCCGAATGCCAGAACGATCACTGCCGGAAGGACTTTCATCACCCCGGCGCCGGCGAGTACCGCACTGAGAGTGCCGAATCGACCGTGCCCCTGCAACAACCCCTGCTCCGTGGCCAACAGAACCAACATGGGCGCGGTCACCAACGCCGAGAACGCCGCCACGATTCCGGTGTCGAGCAGCCACGCCATCGCCGGAGCCAGCGCCACCGCGAGGACGGCGACGATCGCCGTGCATCGATACCCCAACGACCGCAACGCATCTGTACTCTTGCCACGCACCGCCTCGCGGGCCACCACCGTCTGCAACGCCAACGCCGGAACCGCAAGTACCAACTGGGCGGCAAGCAGACTCGCGAACTCGCCGTAGCCGACCGGCCCCAACCATCTACTGGCCAACCACGCCAACAGGTACGACGCGACATTGGCCGTCATCGATCCCACCAAAACCATGCCGACCCCGGCCGCGGCGGCGCGATCGAGTGGTTGGCGAGGCATGGCAGTAATGATGCACCACGTATCGTGCGCGTCATGACAGTGCAAGCCGGATACCGCCGTTACCTGCCTGCGGCGTACAGCCTGGCGCTGGCACTGTTGATCCTCGGACCGCTGCTCGGCCCCGGCTACCTCCTGCTGCGCGACGCCGTCAGCACGCCGCGCTCGTACCTGACCGACTCGGCCCTCGGACTCACCGACGCCGCAGCCCGCGCTGTTCCCCAGGACGCGCTGATCGCAGCATTGAGCACCGTGATCGACGGCGGACTGGTGGTCAAGTTCATCCTGCTCGCGGCGCTCTGGCTCGCCGGTTGGGGTGCGGCGCGCATGGTCGCCGTTCTGCTGCCGACTGCCGGTCTCGGTCCACAACTCGTCGCGTCGACGGTGATGCTCTGGAACCCGTATGTGGCCGAGCGCCTGCTGCAAGGACATTGGAGTCTGCTGACCGGATATGCCGCACTGCCGTGGATCGTGTGTGCCGGAATCGGAGTTCGCCGAGCAACGCCCGGATCGTGGTGGGCGTTGGCCGCGTCACTGGCATTCGCGGGCCTGACACCTACCGGCGCTCTGCTCGCTCTGGCGGCTGCCTTGGTGGTGGTTGCCTCCCCAGGAGGGCGCACCTCCGCTCCGAGGCGTATCTGCGGCACTGTCGGGCTCTTCCTCGTCACGGCCTCGCCGTGGTTGGTCGCCACCTTCGTATCCGGAGCAGCAGGCGACGGTTCCGATCCAGCAGGAGTCGCGGCCTTTGCCGCCCGAGCGGAACCCGGACTCGCGACGCTCGGCAGCCTCGCCGGTCTCGGCGGTATCTGGAACTCGGCAGCGATACCGTCTACGCGCACAACACTCTTCGCATTGATCGGAACACTTCTTCTGCTAGTCGTGGTGTTCGCCGGTGTGCCCGCTCTGTGGCGACGACGCCGAAACCCTGTCGTCTCCGGACTCGGCGCGCTGGCACTGTTTGCGGTGCTGGCTCCGACCCTGGGCGCCACCCCGTGGGGACTCGACGTCGGCCGATGGTCGGTCGAGGTGTTCACCGGCGCCGGTCTGCTGCGTGACGCGCAGAAGTGGGTCGCGCTGGCCGTACCGTTCTACGCACTCGCTGCCGCCGCCGCGGTGATGTGGGCAGGCAATCGGTTCACCGTTCCCCGCCCGACATTCTCGATCGTCGCCGTCGTGGTGACGATCGTGGCACTGCCGGATCTCGTGTGGGGCGTCGGCGGCGCGTTGAAACCCGTGCACTATCCCGGGTCCTGGACCGTGGTGGTCGAGCAACTGCAAGACGAAACCGGTGACGTTGCAGTGCTTCCCGCCGGAATGTTCCGTGCCTTCCCCTACAGCGGCGATGCGCCGGTGCTCGATCCCGCACCACGCTTCCTGCCTCTCGACGTTCTGCAGACCGGCCAACTGGTGGTTGCCGGTGGTGCGGTCGGCGGCGAGGGAACCCGAGCCACCCAGGTCGAGGACCTACTGCTGGCCGGCGGAAGTCCTACGCAGTTGGCCGCTCTCGGAGTCGGATGGGTGCTGATCGAGCGCGGGACACCGGGTCAACTCGGCAACTCGGCAACTGCGCTCGACGGATTGGAGCAGGTCTTCGCCGACGACGATCTCGAGCTCTACCGAGTACGGGGAGACGTTGCCACACAGGAAGCCTCGACCGGCGCCCGAACTGCCGTCATAGTCGCGCATCTCGCGTGGATACTGATGGGCGTGATCGCGCTGATCTCAGTCGGACTGAACCAGAACCGAATTCGACTCGCGCGGCGCGGCCAGTCCTGAGACCCACCGGCCGTCCTTGTGTGCAGACAGCACCTCCAGGACTCCGGTGCCGGTCTGTTCCCAGGAGAACTCGCCGGACCACACGCGAGCTTTCTCACCGAGCACCGTGCGGAGTTCGTGGTCGCGGAGCAGGGTGCCGGCAGCCTGCGTCAGATCAGCGATGTCACCGTCGCCGGCATGCTCGCCACCGACCAGAAGCCCGGTCACTCCGTCGACGATCGAATCGGTCAGGCCTTTGGAACTGCGGTAGCCGATCGTCGGAACACCGTGCTGCGCAGCCTCGATGACTGCAAGACCCCATCCTTCTTTTCGCGAAGGCATGAGATGAATCCACGACTGCGCCAGTAGTTCATGTTTACGAGCCTCGTCGACGTGACCGTAGAACGAGACGGCGTCACCGATCCCCAACTCGGCGGCACGATCACGCAGGTTCTGCTCCCACCAACCACCACCGATGACGTCGAGATGGATGCTTGGAAGCGTCGGCCGCAGCGCCGCGACAGCTTCGAGTGCGTCCTCGATCTGCTTGTGCGGCACCAGCCGTGAGAGAACCGAAATGGTGGGACGCTCGGCCCTGGTGATCGAACCACCCGCGTCGACGCCGACGGGAAGCCGATCGGCACCGTTGCGCACCACGGCAATTCGTTCGCGCTCGACACCGAGGTCTACCAATTCTTCCGCCGAGGGAAGCGACACCGTCAGATACTGACTACGTCGATGGGTGCGCGGTGACAATCGCGATTCGACCCACCAGCCGATCCGACCGACGAGCTTGCCTGCCACCGGCCACTGTTCACGATGGCAGTGATGGACCAGAAGCGTGACCGGCGCACCCGCCACGGTCTTGGAGAAGAAGGGGATGCCGTTCTGGGTGTCGATCACCGCGTCGGGGCGAATGCCCTTCAGCGATCCGAAACCCAGACGCCCAGCGGCAATGGCAGCCAGAGCGCGGGGATACACACTGAAACGTCCACCCGCTCGGCTGATGGTGATGCCGTCACGAACCTCCGACGCGGGCGCTCCGGGATACGACGCCGTCCGCAGCGTCACCTTGATGCCGCGCTCGGCCAACTGGGATCCGACCTGCTCGAGGTAACGCTCGCTTCCACCGCCCTGGGGATGCCCGGTATCGCGCCAGCAGAGCAACAGAACCTCGCGCACGTGCGTTACTCCCTGAGTTGGTCGGTGGCCACCACGATTCGGGCGATCCTGCGGGATGCCCCGCCTGACCGGCCGGTAACCCTGCCGAACACCCTAACTGTTCGAGCGTCCGTATTGCCGCGCTCCTGACGGTGTTCGTGGACCGGGCGCCCCAGTGGCTAAAGTTGCTACCCGTGACCAAGCCCGCAGTGACCCGCATTTTCGGCCGACGGGCAACCCTGAAACGCTCGTTCGGCCTGCTCAGCGACTTCCGCCACGAGCAGACCGCACCCGACATCTTCTACGGTGCGCTCGCACGCGACTCCGTCGAATTGATCTCGGACCTGCACGAAGGTCACACCGGGCGATCCCTCGACGGCCTCACCGTCCTCGACGTGGGCGGCGGGCCGGGCTATTTCGCGGAGGTCTTTCAGGCCGCCGGTGCCCGCTACATTCCCGTCGAACCCGATCCCTCGGAGATGCATGCGGCAGGTCTGACGGTAGGAGGGGCGGTGCGTGGATCCGGTTTGGCGCTGCCGTTCCTGGACTCGTCGGTGGACATCTGCTTCTCCTCCAACGTGGCCGAACACGTCAGTGAGCCGTGGCTGATGGCGGAGGAAATGCTGCGCGTGACCAAGCCCGGCGGCTTGATGGTTCTCTCGTACACCTTGTGGTGGGGTCCGTTCGGCGGCCACGAAACCGGGCCGTGGCATGCGCTGGGCGGCGAGTACGCGGCCAAGCGGTACCTCCGCAAGACCGGACGCGAACCGAAGAACAGATTCGGGGTGTCGTTGTTCAAAGTCGGCGCCACCGACGGCCTACGCTGGGCCCGTGGAACCAGCCAGGGAACATTGCTCGCCGCGATCCCGCGCTACCACCCGTCGTGGGCGTGGTGGATGGTCCGAGTCCCCGGCCTGCGGGAGTTCCTGGTGAGCAACCTCGTCGTGGTTCTCGAAAAGCGATAGCGGCATGCGCCTCGCACTCGACATCGGTGGCACCAAGATGGCTGCCGGCGTCGTGTCCGAGGATGGCCGTGTTCCCGTGTTCGACAGCGTGCCGACGCCGCAGACCGACCCGTGGGGAGCGTGCGCAGCGCTACTCGAGCGAGTCGCCGACGGCCGAGGCGTCGACGGTGTGGGCATCGCCTGCGCCGGGCCGGTGGACACCGTCTCCGGCGTCGTCGCTCCCATCAACATCACCGAGTGGGCACAGGGATTCGAGCTGGTCGCGGGCGTCCGTAACCTCTTTCCCGACGCCGGAACCGCCCTCGCCATGGACGGGGCGGCAGCGGCGCTGGCGGAGTTCCACCACGGCGCCGGACGCGGAAACCCGAACCTCCTGAGCCTGGTCGTCTCTACGGGAATCGGCGGCGGAATTGTTCTCGGCGGAGAGATCACGCAAGGTCGAACCGGCAACGCGGGCCACATCGGTCACCTCGTCGTTCCAGGCTCTGCCGAACCGTGCAGCTGTGGGGGCGTCGGCTGCCTCGAGACGGTGGCCAGTGGACCGTCCGCGGTGCGATGGGCTCGTAGCCAGGGCTGGTCGGGGAACACCGGCCGTGAACTAGCCGAGGGTGCACGCAGCGGCGACGCGATCGCCGTGGACGCGCTTCACCGCGCAGGCACGGCGCTCGGTGGTGCCATCGCCTCTGCGGCTGCCCTCCTGGACGTGGACCTCGCGGTGATCGGTGGCGGTTTCGCACAGTCGGGTGCACCGCTGTGGGAACCGATGCTCGACGCGGCTGCCCGACATGCCCGTTTGTCGTTCATCGCCGGGCTCCGGATCGTTCCCGCCGAGCTGGGCGGCGCCGGAACTCTGACCGGTGCGGGCTTGCTCGCGCTCACCGCCGTTATCTGACACGCGTTCTTCCCCGATAAATCCGCAGGGAGTCCCACTAAACGGGTGCCACCTGTTCCCAATTTCTGTAACGTGTTTTAGTGTTCTGACTCACACCGTTACGGGCATTGCACGTGACGCCTACGGGAAGGAGGTGACCGTGAGCCCAGACGCTTCCTCATCTGACGTTGCCTCGACTGCTTCTTCGACCGATGAAACCGAGCATCACGCCCAGGTCGCCCGACCGAGCGATTCCCTCCGCGACACCGAAGATCTCCGTGAGCGCCTGGAACGGTGGATGGCCGGCAAGGTGCCGAGCGAATCCACTGTGACCGTCGCCGACGTCACCTTGCCCGCAGCCAACGGCATGTCCAGCGAAACCATCCTCTTCGACGCCACCTGGGACGGCGAACATCATCCCTTGGTCGCTCGGGTGGCACCGACGGAATCGACCATGCCGGTCTTTCCTGCCTACGACCTCGAATCCCAGTTCCGCACCATGGCTCAGGTGCGCGAGCACTCGGCGGTGCCCGTACCTGCCGTGTACTGGTCCGAATCCGACCCGGACGCGTTGGGTGCGCCGTTCTTCGTGATGGAACGCATCTCCGGCGACGTGCCACCTGACGTCATGCCGTACAACTTCGGATCGTGGGTCACCGAAGCGTCCCCCGAGCAGCGAAAGACCCTCCAGCGCAGCTCGGTCGACGTCCTGGCTCAGTTGCATGACATCGACAAGCCGTGTGAGCGTTTCGACTTCCTCCGGCTCCCCAATTCGGGAACGACTGCACGAGAGGCATTCACGGCACACATCGCCGAGCAGCGCGCGTACTACGAGTGGGTGGTCTCCGACGGGATCAGATCACCGCTCATCGAACGTGCCCTCGACTGGATCGAGGAGAACAATCCCGCGGACGATTCGCCGGCCGTGCTCTGTTGGGGCGACTCGCGCATCGGCAACGTCATGTACCAGGACTTCGCGCCGGTAGCCGTACTCGACTGGGAAATGGCAACTCTCGGCCCGCGAGAGATGGATCTGGGCTGGATGGCATTCCTGCACAGGTTCTTCGAGGACATCGCCGGCCTGGCGAACCTACCCGGCCTTCCCGACTTCCTGAGACTGCCGGATCTCGCGCAGACCTACGCCGAGATCACCGGCCACGCCCCACACGATCTGGAGTTCTACGTTACCTATGCCGCACTGCGTCAGGCGGTCATCATGTGGCGAATCCAGGCCCGCGCCATAGCTTTCGGCCAGTCACAGCGACCCGAAGACCCCGACGACATGATCATGCACCGCGCTTCGCTCGCCGCGATGCTCGACGGTACCTACTGGGAGAGGTTGGCCTGACATGCTCTCACCGATGGACGACTATCCCGTTCACCAGATCGCCGAACCGATCCGTCACGTAGCCACCTCGGATCGAAACTTCTACGACCGCTACTACTTCAACTGCTACCCCACCGAATCCCCCGACGTGTTCCTCATCGTCGGACTCGGCCAGTACCCCAACCTCGGCGTCATGGACGCCTTCGCGGTACTGCGCCGCGGTGACGACCACATCGTTGCGCGTATGTCGAAGGCTCTGAGCGCCGACCGTACCGACACCACCGTCGGACCTTTGCGCATCGAAGTGCTGGAAGGACTGCAGAAGCTCCGCGTCGTACTCGAGCCGGGCAGCGAATACGATCTCTCCTTCGACATCACCTTCGACGCCACCATCCCGGCGGCGCTCGAGCCCAAGCACTTTCGTCGCCAACTCGAACGGGTCACGTTCGATACCTCGCGCTTCCTGCAAACCGGAACCTGGACCGGATCGCTCACCGTCGACGGGGAGGAGTTCGCGATCGACCCGAAGACGTGGCGGGGAAACCGCGACCGCTCGTGGGGTGTGCGTCCGGTCGGAGAAGCCGAACCGCAAGGCAGACGCGCCGTCGACGGAATCCAGAACTTCTTCTGGATCTACGCGGTCATGCAGTTCGACGAGTTCACCATCTCGGTGATCATGCAGGAAGACGAACAGGGCAGGCGCATAGTCGAAGAGGCCATGCGGGTGTGGCCGGACGAAACCAGGGACAACGAATGGCTCGGCCGGCCCGAACACGAACTGACGTTCTGCCCCGACACCCGCGACGTCACCGGAGCCACCATCACCTTCCACCGGCCAGGCGGTGAAGTCCTCACCGTCACCTGCGAACTGTTGCTGGCCAACTACATCGGAATCGGCACCGGCTACGGACTCGAACAGGACTGGCGTCACGGAATGTGGCAAGGCGAACTCGTCGTACAGGGACTGCGCCACAAGGTCCACGAGATCGAACCGTTCCAACGCATGTTCTCCCCCGTCGACAATCTTGCGTCCTTCACGCTCACGGAAGGCGCGAACACCCACACCGGCACCGGCCTTTTCGAGGTAGCCGCCATCGGACCGCACGAGAAATACGGATTCACCAGTTTCACCGACACCGCACAGGCAGACGACGCGTATGCCCTCGCGGCGACCGACAACACCGAGGAATGAATTGATGACTGACTACGACAAGCTCTACATCGGTGGAGCATGGGTGGCCCCGGCCACCGACCAGGTACTCGAAGTGTTCTCTCCCGCAACGGAGGAGCGCGTCGGCAGCTGTCCCATCGCAGCACCGGCAGACATCGACGCGGCCGTGTCCGCAGCCCGCGCGGCGTTCGAGGGACCGTGGTCACGCACCACCCCCGCCGAGCGCGGCGCGATCCTCGCCAAGGCCGCCAAGCTGATCGAAGAGCGCAGCGCGGAAATCAACCAGCTCATCTCCAACGAGATGGGCCAGCCGCCCGCCATGGTCGGCATGATGCAGCAGACCCCGTCGATGGCGACGCTGGGCTACTACGCCGAACTGGCCGACAAGTTCGCGTGGGAAGAGAAGCGCACCGGCGCATTCGGGCAGACCAAGGTGACCCGTGAGCCCGTCGGCGTCGTCGCCGCCGTGCTGGCCTGGAACGTCCCGCTGTTCCTGGCGATCAACAAGCTGGCACCCGCCCTGCTCGCCGGCTGCACGGTTCTGCTCAAGCCCGCACCCGAATCCCCACTGTCCGTCCACGTGATTGCCGAGATCTTTACCGAGGCGGGCGTTCCCGAAGGCGTCATCTCCGTGCTCCCCGGCGGAGCCGAGACCGGCGAATACCTGGTCTCGCACGCGGGCATCGACAAGATCACCTTCACCGGATCCAGTGCCGTCGGCCGCAAGATCGGTGCCATCGCCGCGCAGAACCTCAAGCGCTGCTCCCTCGAACTGGGTGGCAAGTCCGCCGCGATCATCCTCGAGGACGCCGACATCGCCGCCGGAATGCCGATGCTCGTCATGTCCGGCCTGATGAACACCGGCCAGGCCTGCGTCGCTCAGACCCGAATCCTCGCCCCCCGTTCGCGTTACGACGAGGTCATCGAGGGAATGAAGACCGCCGCAGGCTTCATGACCGTCGGCGATCCGTCCGATCCTGCAGCACAACTCGGCCCCCTGATCTCCGAGAAGCAGCGCGAGCGCGTCGAGGGATACATCGCCAAGGGCAAGGAAGAAGGCGCACGCGTCGTACTCGGTGGTGGACGCCCCGCCGGTCTGGACAAGGGCTGGTACGTCGAGCCGACGATCTTCGCCGACGTCGACAACTCGATGACCATCGCACGTGAGGAGATCTTCGGACCCGTTCTCTCGGTGATTCCGTACGACTCCGAGGACGAGGCCATCAAGATCGCCAACGATTCGGATTACGGCCTCGCCGGATCAGTCTGGACCACCGACATCGACCACGGCCTCGAAGTTGCCGCGCAGATTCGCACAGGTACCTACGCGATCAACTGGTACGCCTTCGATCCCGGATCACCGTTCGGCGGGTACAAGAACTCCGGTATCGGCCGCGAGAACGGACCCGAGGGCCTCGAAGCCTTCTGCGAGACCAAGTCCGTACTCATGCCGCCCGGCTACGTGGGCTGACCCACCCGGGAGTTGGCACCCTTTGCTGACAGTTGGCACCCGTTCCGACCTGCCGGAACGGGTGCCAGCCCCGTGAAAAGGGTGTCAACTCCCAGCGAATCCACAGATCCACCCGGTACCGTCGAAAACGAATCAGTCATCTCACAAAGGACATTCATATGCTCACCAACGCCATCAACGCTTTCCTCGCACTCTGGGGCAGCGCCTCCGTCGGCAGCAGTGGATACCAGATCCCGCCGGGAACCCTTCCCTTCGGTTCCTGAGACAGGACAACAGAACCCGCTGAGCGCACTTCGCGCCCAGCGGGTTCTCTGCTTTTACCGACCCGGCATCTACCGGTCCAGAATGTGATCCACCAATTGATCCTCGAGACCGGACACCAACGCGTCGGCGTCTCCGGCGTCCACGTGACCGAACCAGGTACCGCCGGGGTTCGCGATCACCAACGGCCCCAGGTTGCACGGGCTCAGGCAACCGGTCCCCGTCACCTTTGCCGAAGTGCCTTTGGCCGCCGCGCTCATCGCCCGGTGGAGAGGTCCTGCTCCGTACGCCATACAGCGGGGCCCCTTGCACACCAACAGATGCCTCTCGTGCTGCTCGATCACCGACCACGCCGGACTGCGGTACGACGCCGGACTCGCTGTAATCGGCTTTCCCGCCGAGTCGAGTTCGTCGATCACCTGCCCGGCCACCGCACCTTCGAGCGATTCCGATTCGTGGAGCGTCACTTCCAGTTCGGCGTCGATTCGGGTTTCGCGCCAGTTCGCAACCGCCTTGCTTGTCCACGTGAGCAGGTACCGATCCCTCGGCACCGCAACTGGAATCAACACGACGTTGCCCACGCCATCGGCATGGGCTCGATCGAGTTCCTCGTGAAGGCTCGGCGAAGCGACATCGAGATACGCAACGCGAACGTCGACGTCGGTGCCCGCTTGAACAGCGTCAAGCAGCCGGCGTGCAGCCGCCTCGTCG
Organism: Rhodococcus sp. NPDC059969; assembly: GCF_042738325.1. Taxonomy (NCBI): domain Bacteria; kingdom Bacillati; phylum Actinomycetota; class Actinomycetes; order Mycobacteriales; family Nocardiaceae; genus Rhodococcus; species Rhodococcus sp. NPDC059969. The sequence goes on from NZ_JBHWUF010000008.1 coordinate 144,686, forward strand.
AGGCCGCTCACCGTCGGCCGCACTACAACGATCACCCGACGCGAACCACTGTCGACACTCATGCCGACGGCGCGGTTGTCCAGTCGATGCTGCTCGACGGAGCCAGCCCGAACTCTTCGATCTTCGCGCGCAACTGTTCCGCGCCGTAGATGTTGGGGAATCCGCTGGTGAACATGGCGAGAGGAAGTACGACGAAGCGGTTCTGCTTGACTGCGTCGAGGTCACGTAGGCCTTCTCGGCTCTTGATCGCGTCGATCTTGCCCTGTACTTCGTCGGCACTCTTCTTGTAGTCCATGATCACGATGACGTCGGGTTCGGACTTCGCGACGGTCTCCCAGCTCGCCTTGAACCAGGTGTTGTCGACGTCGGCGAACACATTGGTTCCCCCGGCCGCATCGATGATTCCGTTGGGGGCTCCATTACCTCCGCTGGTGTACAGATCTTCTTCACCGCTGTCGTAGATCAGCACCTTCGGCTTGTCGCCCGCATCCGGTGCCGACTCCAGACGTGCCAAACGCGAATCCAATTCGGTCTGCGCCTTTGCGGCAGTGTCCTCGGTTCCGAACAGCTTTCCGTAATTCGTCACGTCTGCACGGAGGGCATCCCACGGACCCATCGTTCCGAGCGCGGAATCCGCGGCGGCACTCTGCCGACAGCTGTCGGAGATCACATATGAGTCGATATTGTTGCCCTGCAGCGATTCCGGCGTCACACCGGAGGCTCCCTTGAACAAGCCGCTGTACGAGCCGACCACCAGGTCCGCCTGCTTACCCAGAATCGTCTCCATCGTGATCGTTCCGTCCAGGTGTGGAACGTCGGCGATTCCAGGACCGAACATCGAATCCATGACCGCGTCGTTGTTGGTGTTCAACACGACTGCAGCGAGACGATCCAGTCCGCCGACTCGGAGAATGGTGCCGATATTGGCCGCATTGCTTGTGGCAACAACTTTTTCGATCGGAAGTTGGAAAGTGCTTTCCGTTCCGCAGTTCTCCAGCGTGACCGAAGTCTTGTCTGCGGCTTCGTCGAGGGGTGCGGTCGCTGTGCAGCCGGAAACGGCCAACAACGCTGTCGCGGCTGCGACCGCACCGAACGACGCGCGGGTCTTGACGTGTATCAAAGTGCACTCTCCGAAAATGTGTGTTGTGGTTGAGAATTTCGTGATTCGAATACGAGGTGTGAACGGCCTGTCGCAGGGTTCACGAGCTCGAAAGTCTCGACGCCGAAAACAGTTGCGACCACCGAGGTGGTGAGTACGTCGGAGGGATGACCGAAGGCTTTGGCAACTCCGTCCGCGAGCACGAGTACCCGATCGCACACTGCTGCAGCCAAATCGAGGTCGTGCAGTGCCATGATCACCGTCCGGTCCAACGACCGGACCAGATCGAGCAGTTCGAGTTGATGCCGGATGTCGAGATGATTGGTCGGCTCGTCGAGGATGAGTACGCCGGCGTCCTGCGCGAGTCCCCGGGCAAGAAATACCCGCCGACGCTCTCCACCGGAAAGCGTGTCCATCGAAGAGAATCGGTGCTCGATCATTCCGACCTCGCCCAGAGCACGATCGACGACGGCATTCTCGTGCTTTCCGCCGACGCTCCAGGGCTTTGCGTGTGGGGTGCGCCCCAAAGTCACGTATTCGTGAACCAACAGGTCGGCGGGACTTTGCTCTTCCTGCGCCACAAAAGAAATGGCTTTGGCCCGCGAACGCGCCGACATCGCGTGCACGGACTCGCCGCCGACGCGAACGTCACCGCCGGCGATCGGTCCGAGACCGGCGAGAGCACGCAAGAAAGTCGACTTGCCTGAACCGTTCGGACCGACCACACCCACCACTGCACCGGCGTCAGCGACGATGTCGACGCCCTTGACGATGGTTCGACGGTCGATGCGAACAACTACTCCGGACGCAGTCAGAGGCAGTGCACGGGCGCTCACGAACTACCACCGAAACGGTAGCGCCGACGGCCGAGAAGCAGGAGAAACAGCGGGGCACCGATCACCCCGGTCACCACGCTCAGCGGGATCTCTGTCGGCCGCAACGACGTCCGCGCCACGACGTCGACCCACACCAGGAACGACGCCCCGATCAGCGCTGCCGCCGGCAACACCACTCGATGTCTGGCTCCGACGATCATGCGTGTCACGTGCGGTATGACCAAGCCTACGAAGGCGATCGCACCGGACACCGCAACCATCGTGCCGACCAACGCCGCCAGCACTCCGAACAACACGTTTCGAAGGGTTCGGATGGGAATACCCAGGGAAGCCGCGACGTCCGGCCCAGCCGCCAGTGCGTCCAACCAACCGTGCAGCGCGAACACCGCTGCCGTCAGCAGGACCACAACGATGACCGGCGCCCACAACTTGTCCCAGGAGGCACCGGCCAAACTTCCCAGGAGCCAGAACAATACGGACTGCGCAGCCTGGGAGTCGTTGGTGCGCAGGACCAAAAAGCTCGCGATCGCCGACAGCGCGGACGCGGTAACAGTCCCGGTCAGAACCAATCGCAGTGGAGTGATGCCGCCTTGCAGCGTCGCGATGGTGAAGACGAGAATCGCAGCTCCCAGAGCTCCGATCATCGCACCGAGGCTGAGCGCCCATACTCCGGCACCGGCGAACAGTCCGGTGGTGATAACGGCGGTGGCACCGACACTCGCGCCGGACGACACTCCGAGCAGGTGGGGATCGGCGAGAGCGTTACGGACGAGGGTTTGCACCACCGTACCGGCGACGGCAAGACCAGCGCCGACTGCCAGACCGAGCAGCACCCGAGGTGCCCTGATCCCCCACACGATCGCAAGATCCGAGCGTGTGACGGCCGGGCCTCCGAAGCGCGAGTGCACCACGTCCACCACGGTGGACACGGGGAGCATCTCGGATCCGAAGGCCAACGCGCACACAGCCGAGACCGCGGTGACGACCAGCAGAATGGGCAGCACGATACCCGGACTGAGTCGTCCTCGAGGTGCACCAGCCTTCGGCGAAGGCAGGTGGGTAGGTGGAGACAGAGCTCCGCCAACAGCATTCATGGTGTGACCGATCCATCCTCGTGGCATGACACAACGTCAACGAGGGTGGTATCTGGCTACGGTCGACGCGTGGACGACCTCACAGTGGCGGGACCGCGCCGGAATTGCACCGACTTCCCATTACCTCGATGATGACGTCAGAACCATAACGGACTGTGGTCACCATTCCGCACACCGGATCAGGATTCCGACGCGATCATCGATCTCGCCTGCCGCACGACGGCTTCCGTTCGCACTCGAAGTTCTTCGGGTGAATCCGATTCCAGCACAACCCGATGCACCTGGCTGTCCACGGCAGTCACAGTCAGCCGCGACGTCAGCAACGCATCCTCCGCACTGAAACCGCGGCTCTGCAAGTACTCCGAAAAACCCAGTACCAGTTGCCGATTCATTCCTTCGACCTGCTCGATGAGCTCACGCGTACGCGGAACCTGATCGTAGAGCAGGTGAAAGAACTCTCGCGGCTTACTGTTCACTTCGACCGCGCACTCCACCAACATCCGGACGGCCTCGTCCGGGGTGAGCTCACGCTCGACGATGTCGGCAAGGCAGAGCGCAAAACTCTCCCGCGCAGCACTCACGTGACGGTTCGCCAACTCCGAGAGGATCTCGTACTTGTCGCCGAAATACTGGTAGAGCGAGCCCACCGACACCCCTGCTTCGTCAGCGATCCGGTTGGTGGTCGCTGCCATGGCTTCCGAAGCGAAAACGCGAGTAGCTGCCTCCAGGATCGCGTCGTAGGTAGCCCTCGAGCGCTGCTGGGAGGGCCTTTTCCGCCGAGTCGACACGGTCCTCCGATGCGAGTTGTCAGCCGCGACGCCGATACCGAGAATTGTGTAGGTGACCAGCGCCGATTACTCGAAGTTTATGCCCGACCGGTACACCGACCACATGCCGGCGCCGACCCCGACGTGGTGGGAGTGGAACGGCAACACCGTCCACGTCGCACGGGCCGTGGTTCCAGACGCGCCGGTTCGTGTTCTCGGCATCCACGGCGCCGGCGGCTACTCGGGCGCGTTGTGGCCGTTCGCCGGGATCGGCGTGAAACTCGGAGCCGAAGTCCTCTTCCCTGACCTTCCGCTGTACGGCGACACCGTCGTAGCCGATCCCGCCGGCGTCCGGTACGAGCAGTGGGTCGATCTTCTCTGCGATCTCGTCCGAGCAGAGAAGGCAGCCGACGATCGGCCGCTGGTGTTGTTGGGAGCCAGCATCGGCGGTCTGCTGGCCTACGAGGTGGCCGCGCGGACCGGTCTGGCCGACGCCGTCGTCGCTACCTGCCTGCTCGATTCCTCGGATCCATCGGCCAGAGCTGCCGCGGCGCGGTTCGGCCCGATGGGTGTCTACGGCGCTCCCCTGATGCGCCGCACCGAACAACTGGTGGGCCGTATCCGCGTGCCCATCCGTTGGGTCGCCGACGTCGCGAACATGAGCAGCAATCGGGAACTCGCGACGCTGTGTGCGACGGATCCGCGCGGCGGCGGTGTTCGGGTGCCACTCGGATTTCTCAGCAGCTACTTCTCGTTCGAGCACACCGCGCCCGAATCATTTCGCACGACACCCGTCCTGCTCACCCACCCGGCCGACGACCGATGGACACCGCCCGAGCTGAGCCTGGAGTTCCTTCGCCGCATCAACGCACCCACCGAATCCGTGATGTTGGAAGGGTGCGGGCACTTTCCCGTCGAAGAGCCGGGCCTGACGCAGTTCTACGACGCCGTCGCCACACTGCTGCGCTCCGTCGCCGAGCGTCACCGCACGAAACCGTCGTCACCCGCCTAGCCTGAGAATCGTGAGCACCGAAACGGAAGCATCGGCCGACGAGAGCACCACGACGGTCGTACTGGCGTTTGCGGCGAACGCACTGATCGCCGGGGCCAAGACCGCGGCCGCGATCGTCACCGGATCTGCCTCGATGGTCGCCGAGGCCACCCATTCCTGGGCCGATACCGGCAACGAAGTGCTGCTGCTGATCGCGAACCGCCGCTCGAAACGGGTTCCCGACCGAGACCAGCCACTCGGCTACGGTCGGGAGGCCTACATCTGGTCGATGTTCGCTGCTCTCGGACTGTTTGCACTCGGCGCGGGTGTCTCGATCACCCATGGCATCCAGGAACTGTTCCATTCCGAACCGGCGTCCGACTTCGGTGTCGCCTACGCCGTCCTCGGCGTCTCGTTCATCCTCGAAGGCATCTCGTTCCGGCAGGCGTACAAACAACTCCGAAACGAAGCGTCCGCCGTGAACCGCGACGTCATGACCCAGGCACTCAACACATCCGACCCGACGACTCGGGCCGTGTTCGCCGAAGATGCTGCGGCACTTATCGGTTTGGTCATCGCGTTCGTCGGTGTCCTGTTGCACCAGATCACCGGTTCACCGATCCCCGACGCCCTCGGCTCCATCTTCGTCGGCATACTTCTCGGAGTCATCGCGATCATCCTGATCGATCGCAACCGCCGATTCCTGGTGGGCGAAGAGGCCTCACCGACGCTGCGGGCAGCAGCCGTCGAAGCCCTCTCCCAACTACCAGAGATCAACCGAATCACGTTCTTGCGCATGGAATACCTCGGGCCGCGGCAGGTGTATCTGGTGGCAAGCGTCGATCTGGTCGGTGACTACGTGGAATCGCGAGTGGCTCACACGTTGCGCGAACTCGAACGCTCACTCGAGCAGAGCCCACGTGTCGTGCGGGCGATCCTGACCCTCTCGACCCCCGAAGAACCGTCGATCACAGTCTGAACTTCCGGCCGGGCGATAGGCTCGGGCGATGCGCACACTGATCGCGATTCTGGCGGTTCTGGGATTTGTCGTCGGGGGAATTCCCCTGGTGGGCAGTCTGATCGACGTGATGACCAGCCCTGACGAGACCATCGTCTATCAGGGTTCCTACGTACCGTTCCGGGACGTGCAGATGGCTCGGGACTACGAGTCGACAATAGCCACCGCCTACGAACCCTTAGACGGACCGCGCTGGCTCGTCCTGGCCTGCTATCCCTTGATCGGAGCAGCATTGGGCGCTGCGACGGCCGTCGTACTGGGACGTCGCGGATGGCACCTGACGCGAGCCTGAACAGACGCCGATGGCCACCCGCCGTCTACACGAGGGTGGCCATCGAAGAAGGAGTGCTTCAGATGTACATCGCTGGATCGATGTAGCTGTTCGGGTCCACCAATTTCTCCTTGGTGGTCCGTGGCCGCGCCACCGCCGGGATACCCGTCGCGATGGATTCGGCCGGAACATCCCTGGTCACAACGGCGTTGGCGCCGATAGCGCTACCTTCGCCGATGACGACGGGCCCGAGGATCTTGGCACCCGCACCGACCGTGACCCGGTCACCCAGCGTCGGGTGGCGCTTGACCTGCTCGAGTGAGCGGCCACCGAGAGTGACGCCGTGATAAAGCATCACATCGTTGCCGACCTCGGCCGTCTCCCCGATCACGACGCCCATGCCGTGGTCGATGAAGAACCGTCGACCGATGGTGGCACCGGGATGAATCTCGATGCCGGTGACGAAGCGTGTCATCTGCGAGAGCACTCGCGCCGGGCCGCGTAGCGCAGGGACGGCCCACATGCGATGCGCAACCCGATGTGCCCAAATGGCATGCAGCCCTGAATAAACGAGCGCGTTCTCCACATTGCTGCGCGCGGCAGGATCCTGACCGCGCGCAGCCTGCAGGTCCTCGCGAATTGTCCCGAGGATACTCACAAGTCTCAGTCCCGGATGTGTTCGAACAGCGGGGTGGAGATGTAACGCTCGCCGAAGTCGCACACGACAGCCACGATCAGCTTGCCGGCGTTTTCCGGACGCTTCGCCAACTCGAGTGCTGCCCAGACGATGGCGCCGGACGAGATGCCGCCCAGGATGCCTTCCTTGGTACCGAGTGCGCGAGCGACCTCGATGGAATCGGGGAACGAGACGTCGATGATCTCGTCGTAGATCTCGCGATCGAGGACGTCGGGCACGAAGTTCGCGCCGATTCCCTGGATCTTGTGGGGGCCGGGCTGGCCACCGTTGAGGATCGGCGAGTCGATGGGCTCGACGCCCACGATCTTGACCTCGGGCTTGTACTTGCGAAGGGTGCGTCCGACGCCGGTGATAGTGCCGCCGGTGCCGATGCCGGACACGAAGATGTCGACGGCGCCGTCGGTGTCGGCCCAGACCTCTTCGCCCGTCGTTGCCTCGTGGATGGCCGGGTTGGCCGGGTTCGCGAACTGGCTGGCCGAGACAGCGTTCTCGGTCTGCTCGACGATTTCCTTGGCCTTGGCAACTGCACCGGCCATGCCCTCGGAGCCCGGGGTCAGCACGATCTCGGCGCCGTATGCACGAAGCATCACTCGACGCTCGGTGGACATGGTCTCGGGCATGGTCAGGATGACCTTGTAGCCGCGAGCAGCACCGACCATGGCAAGGGCGATACCGGTGTTACCACTGGTGCCCTCGACGATGGTGCCACCGGGCTTGAGTGCACCGGACTTCTCGGCGGCATCGATGATTGCCACACCGATCCGGTCCTTGACGCTGTTGGCCGGGTTGTAGAACTCGAGCTTGACGGCAACCTGTGCGTCCAGGCCCTCGGTCAGACGGTTGAGTCGCACGATCGGGGTGCGCCCGACCAATTCGGTCACGTTGTTATAGATCCCGCTCATATCTGGTCCTCCTGAGGATCGAGTGTGTCGACCCGCTCGATTCGCTGATCACTGCTTAACGGCTGAACTGCATAACGGCTACAGGCAAGGGGCATACAGACGACCGATGCCGCATCGGTTCATCAAATTGAACCAATGCGGCATCAGGCCACTACATACGGGGGCGGTTTATCAGGCCAACCGCTGCTTCAGAGCTTCGAACTCGTCACGAATGCCGGTTGGAAGCTTCTCGCCGACGAAGTCGAACCACTCTTCGATGAGCGGGATCTCCGCCTTCCACTCGTCGATGTTCACCGCGAGAGCCTCGGTGATGTCGGCGTCCGACACGTCAAGGCCTTCGATGTCGAGTGCCGATCCGGTGGGAACGACGCCGATCGGGGTGTCGATGCCCGCAGCCTTGTGCTCGATACGCTCGACGATCCACTTCAGGACGCGAGAGTTCTCGCCGAAGCCTGGCCACAGGAAGCGTCCGTCGTCGCCGCGGCGGAACCAGTTGACGTAGAAGACCTTGGGGAGCTTGGACGCGTCCGCGGACTTGCCTAGGTCGATCCAGTGCTGGAAGTAGTCACCGACGTTGTAGCCGAGGAACGGCAGCATCGCCATCGGATCGCGGCGAACCGTACCGACCTGGCCTTCGGCTGCTGCGGTCTGCTCGGAGCCGACCGTTGCACCCATGAAGACGCCGTGCTGCCAGTCGCGAGCCTCGGTGACCAGCGGAACCGTCGTCTTGCGACGTCCACCGAACAGGATTGCCGAGATCGGCACGCCCTCCGGGTCGTCCCACTCGGGAGCCATGATCGGGCACTGCGACATCGGGGTGCAGTAACGCGAGTTGGGATGAGCCGCATGGGTGCCCGACTCGGGCGTCCACTCGTTGCCCTTCCAGTCGATCAGGTGCTGCGGGTCGCCTTCGAGGCCCTCCCACCAGACGTCACCGTCGTCGGTCAGAGCGACGTTGGTGAAGACCGTGTTGCCCTGGTCGATGGTGCGCATGGCGTTGGGGTTCGAGGACCAGTTGGTGCCGGGAGCCACGCCGAAGAAACCGAACTCCGGGTTGACGGCGTACAGCTGTCCGTCCTCACCGAAACGCATCCAGGCGATGTCGTCACCGAGAGTCTCGGCGCGCCATCCCGGGATGGTCGGCTGGATCATCGCGAGGTTGGTCTTGCCACAAGCGGAGGGGAATGCCGCCGCGATGTAGTAGGCCTTGTCCTCGGGCGAGATCAGCTTGAGGATGAGCATGTGCTCGGCCAGCCAGCCCTCGTCGTGCGCCATTGCCGAAGCGATACGCAGCGAGTAGCACTTCTTGCCCAGGAGAGCGTTTCCGCCGTAGCCGGAACCGAAGCTCCAGATCTCACGATCCTCGGGGAAGTGAGTGATGTACTTGGTGTCGTTGCACGGCCACGCCACGTCTTCCTGGCCCTCGGCCAGCGGAGCGCCGAGCGAGTGCAGAGCCTTGACGAAGAATCCGTCGGTGCCGAGCTTGTCGAGAACCTTGCCGCCCATGCGGGTCATGACGCGCATCGAGACGACGACGTACTCGGAATCGGTGAGCTCGACGCCCAGCTTCGGATCCTCGGCGTCGAGTGGGCCCATGCAGAACGGAACGACGTACATGGTGCGTCCACGCATGCAACCGCGGTACAGGTCACCCATGAGGGTGCGCATCTCCGCCGGGTCCATCCAGTTGTTGGTGGGACCTGCGTCGATTTCTTCCTTCGAGCAGATGTACGTACGCGATTCGACTCGCGCCACATCGGAAGGATCGGAGTTGCCGAGGAAAGAGTTCGGCTTCTTCTCGTCGTTGAGGCGGGTGAAGGTTCCTGCCTCGACCAACTTCGTGGTCAGTCGGTCCCATTCTTCGTCCGAGCCGTCTGCGAAGACGACGCGGTCAGGCTGGGTGAGTTCGGCAACCTCTTGCACCCATGCAAGCAGTTCCTTGTGCTCCGTGGGGGGCGTGCCGTCAGTTCCATTGAGACCGGGAATGGTCGCTGAGGTCATCAAACTCTCCTGGGGTGAGCCGGAACCGGGTTCTCGTGACACCGGATGCGAACTGCAGCGCCCCGATACCAGTCGATCCCGGTGTCCCCCTCTCGACGGGGTCCAGCCGCGTCATCCACTCACGTGGATTTCACGGACGCCGGGTGTCCTATGTATTGAGGTTAACGCTGGCTGTTCACCTGCAGGTAATCGGGTGCGGTCAGAAATGTCACAGAAACGATTCAGTTGGTGTGTTCAGGTGCCTACCCGGCGCTCAGAGCACATAAACGGAAGCTTTTCAGAGCGCGCCGGCATCGATTTTCTGCCAGACGAGGGAGCCTGCGTCGTCTCGACGGCATTCCCAGGCCGAGTAGTCGCCGTCCGACTCGATCATCGTGAGGCGATCGGCGCTACCGTCACGATCGAAATCGGACACGATCACGACGGCGTCGTCGGAGTGGACGACGCGGCTGTCGGCCGTCCCGTCACCGTCCAAGTCGAAGGCGTCGAAGTTCATTTCGCCGGCATCGACCGGTCCCGACGCGGGCCCGAAGGTCTCGGGCTCGATACGCCCAGGATCGAGCGCTTCGGATTCGTGCCCGTCGTCGATGTGTCCGGCCGTGATCAGAAATGCATCCATGAATCCCCCAAATGAAAGTGACTGCTGCTTCGGCAACCCCTACCGAAACCGTCCGCTCAGTATTACCAGACTCGGCCGATCACGCGTGGCCGAAATTGCCGCCCTGTGGACAACCGCCCGCCCGAGAATCGTCAGAGGGCAGCGTTCAACGCGGCGAGGTCGCGCTCGCACGACGCGAGCTGACCCGATCTGGCCGCGGCAAGCTCACGAAGTTCACCGTCGATCTCCACGATTCGCGCCTGTGCCGACGCCAATTGTTCGCGACTCTCCGCCATGATCGCCGCTCCCAGATCTGCCTCCGCCTCGAGCAGCACGCTCTGTACCCGCTGCTCCCACTGAGCGCGCACCGTCGACATCGACTCGACGATCCACGATCGCGATTGGGCACGATCCGCCATCAGCCCGCGAGTTCGCGCCAACCACCACGCCGCGACGCCACCCAGTACCAAGGTCACCGGGATGCTCGCGAACTCCAACGCCGGAATCATCTCCAGCGGAGTCACCGCGATCCGGCCGAGCCCGAGGCCCGCGGACGCGCCGACCAGAATCGTCACCCGATCCTCATTTCGCCGTCGACGATGCGGCGGGTCCTCTGGAATCCGTGGGGAAGCCACGTAGCCGGTCGCACCCGCCACCTCGACAGCTGCCGCCATCGCGGCATCGATTACCCGGGTGTGATGGTCGACCTCGTGCTGCAACCGCATCGGTACGCTGCCCAATTCGGCTCGCGAGGCCGTGTCGACCCAGGCACGTGCCCCTGCGACCGTCGCCCGGGTCGCTTCGGCGATCTGCTGTGACAGATCCCCACGCGCTCGTTGCAGTCGGCTTCGCACCTGCACCAGTCGTTCGCCTCGCCGGCCGTCACGATCTGCCAGCAGCTGTGATCGCTCGGCCCGCAGTTCGGCACCCGGAACGCTGTCACGAAGATTCCGGATCTCTACCTCGATCATCCGACGTGTCTGCGCTATGACGCCGGAATTCGAGTCGCCTGCCTGCCTCTCGCGTGCCACCTGGCTCACGACGGCAACGAGCGTCTGCTCCTGACCAGGCGCAATCGGAACGATCGATGCCTGGGCAAAGGCGGTGCAGTGAGAGGAAAGAACCTCGGCATTGCGTCGGTGCACAGCCTGCCAGTCTCGGTAGACGTCAACGCGGTCAACGCCACCACCACCGGCGTTCCGCTTTCTGCTGCGTCGTCGAGCAGAAGAAGATCCTCGCGACCGATCACGCTGGCAGCATCGACGACCAGAAGTACGACGTCCGCGTCCGCTTCGCGCGCCGCTATCGAACACTCGCCTGAAGCACGGAACATCTGCACGATGTCTTCCCGACCACATCTCTGTGGCCCGACAACGTAAATGCGAGTGCCACTGGATGATTCACCACTGACGAGGCGACCCGGATCGGAGGACGGGTTCCATCGTTGCACCACACGCAGAATCGAATCCGGAAGTACCGAAACGCTATTCATCGGTCACCGCCGGAGCGGAGCGATCGCCCCCGAGCTGCGCCCACCGACGCACATACCCGCGGCGAATCAGTGAGATCCTTTGTTGTGGAGCCTCTTCCGACTCGTCGACGAGCTCGCCCCACCACCGACTGCACATGCCCGCCTCGTCAGCAGTACGAGGATCGGGAGGCTCGCCGTGACGCAGGCCTCGAATTTCGGGGCTCATCATCGCCGCCGCGGCGACGAACAACACCGCGGAGTCCGAACTCAGATACAACTCGATCTCGTCCCTGCCCGCAGTGCTGCGCGAGGCAGATCGCGTCAGCACTGGACCGATCTGCTCGACCCGGCCCCACCACTGCGCCTCCAGGACCGGTCCGAGAGCCGCGAACAACTCTTCGACGCCGCGTCCGGTCAGCGTCTCCACCGGAACCGTGTGCACGCCGACGGTCTCCGAGATTTCCGCGGCCCGTCCCAGTGCCTCGTCCCAGCGCGGTCCGAACAGGTCGGCCTTGTTTGCCGCGACCACCGCCCGATCCGAGACTCGGGCGATCACTCGGCGGTCGACGTCGCGGACCGCGTCGACCACCACGTAGACAACACAACGACGACCCAGATCAGGGTTTGACGTTCCAGGGACGTCGAACGCCCGCGACTCGGTCACCACAACCGGTGCACCGACAACTCTGCGCGAGAACCGCTGATCGCGCCCCAGGACCCGGACCAACGACGACCGCCCCACCCCGGCTCGACCCGCGACTACCAACTCGAGCGGTGCGGTCAGCGATCCGAGCACGGAGTGAACCGCCTCTGCGGCTCCCGAATCGATCGACGCCAGCCGGTATGCCAGAGCGCGCAACCGGTCGATCGGCTCCGCGCAGGCGTCGTCGAGCGATTCTGCGGGCAACATTCGTGACCAATTACTGCATGCAAATCCTGTGTTCATCCCCACCCCACGTCCCCATCGTGTCGGTGAGATTCTGTCAGGTTCTCGGCAAGGACGGCAGGTGACACCGCCCTTTCGCCGACTGTCCGAAGTCGGCGGATTCAGGACTTTCCGCGGAAAGTCTCAACTCAAACTTCAGACCCGTCTGCGCTAAACGGGGGTCATGCGTGACAATGGGTTCGTGAACGAAGCCGATCAGCATGCACCGCAGACCCCAGAGACGGGGCAGACGGACCACGCCAAGGGGTCCCGTCTCCATCCGAGAGTGACCAGCTTTCGCTCTCGTCGGGGTGCGCTGACCGACGCACAGCAGCAGGCTTGGGACCGTCAGTGGCCGCTCATCGGCGCCGACGTCTCGGACACACCGCTCGACGCGAACGCCTGGTTCGGACGCGAAGCACCCCTGATCATCGAGATCGGTTCGGGTACCGGTACCGCGACGTCCGCTATGGCCAAGGCAGAACCGCACGTGAACCTGGTCGCGATCGAGGTGTACCGCCCGGGGCTCGCACAGCTTCTGCAGCAAGTCGAACGCGAAGAGATTCCCAACGTCCGCGTACTACGCGGTGACGCGATGGACGTACTCGAAAATATGGTCGCCCCCGAATCCCTGACGGGCGTCCGGGTGTTCTTCCCGGATCCGTGGCCCAAAGCCCGCCACCACAAGCGTCGCCTCCTGCAGGGGCCGACGTTCGCGCTGATCGCCAACCGCCTCAAGCCTGGCGGAGTGCTGCACGTGGCCACCGATCACGCCGAATACGCAGAATGGATCGAAGAAGCCGGTAATGCCGAGCCGCTGCTGACCGCACTCGACTGGGAGTCTCCGATGACCCACGAGCGTCCGGTCACCAAGTTCGAGGACAAAGCCCATAAGGTCGGAAGTGCAATCACCGAGCTTATATGGGGGAAGATCAGAGCATGAGCGTCAGCGAACAGCTATCCGACGACGTGGCGTCGTCGGAATCTCCTCTCGACTTCGGTCGTGACTCCCGCCACCCCAAGCGGGTGCTTCTGGTCTGGGACGCCCCCAACCTCGACATGGGCCTCGGCGCCATCCTCGGTGGCCGGCCTACCGCCGCCTACCGGCCACGATTCGACGCACTGGGCCGCTGGCTGCTCTCCCGCACCGCCGAACTGTCCACACAGAACAGTGGCACGCTCGAGCCCGAAGCGACGGTCTTCACCAACATCGCCTCCGGCAGCGCCGACGTCGTTCGTCCTTGGGTCGAAGCCTTGCGTAACGTGGGTTTCGCGGTGTTCGCCAAGCCGAAGGTCGATGAAGACAGCGATGTCGATTCGGACATGCTCGAGCACATCGCGCTCCGGTACGGCGAGGGCCTCGCCGGAATCATGGTCGCGTCTGCCGACGGCCAAGCGTTCCGCGAACCTCTCGAGGACATCGCAGCAACCGGCATCCCGGTCCAGGTTCTCGGGTTCCGTGAACACGCCAGCTGGGCCGTGTCGTCCGATATCTTGGATTTCGTCGATCTCGAGGACATCCCGGGTGTCTTCCGTGAGCCTCTGCCACGGGTAAGCCTGGACACCCTGCCCGACGAGGGCGCCTGGTTGCAGCCGTTCCGACCGCTTTCTGCCCTGCTCATCGGGCGAAAAAGTGTTGCCGAGTAGGAGTTGATCAGTGTTCGCCAGCTGGGGAAGCATCGTCTATCGAGCCCGCTTCACCGTCATCGCTGTCATGGTGGCGGGGCTCCTCGGGCTCGCTGCGTACGGCCTGAGCCTGCAGGATCATCTCAGCCAGAGCGGCTGGGACGATCCGGGGTCGGAATCGGTAGAGGCTGCAAAACTCGCTGACGGCACGTTCGGACGCAGCACGACGGGTGACGTTCTGGCGCTGTACACGGCGCCGGAGGGCAAGACCGTCGACGACCCCGAGTTCCAAGCGAAGGTCATCGACAATCTGCAGCGACTCGTCGCCGACAACCCCGACCAGATCATGAAGATCAACGGCTCGTACTTCAAGGTCGACAACGGTCTCTCGGTGGCGGCCCTGGCGGACAAGCCCAAGCAACACGCGGTCACCAGCATCGCGATCGCCGGAGACAACGACACCGCGGTGTCCAACAACTTCCGCGACGTCGAGTCGCAGTTCTACATCGACGGCGTCGACGTGCAACTCGCCGGCCTGCAACCTGTCGCGAATTCGCTCAACGACACGATGGCCAACGACATCAAGCGCATGGAAATGCTCGCGATTCCTGCTGTCGGTGTCCTGCTGTTCTTCGTCTTCGGTGGCGTCGTCGCTGCTGCCCTCCCGTTGATCGTCGGCGGTCTGACCGTCATCGGCGCCAACGGCATCATTCGACTGATCACCAACTTCACCGAGGTCAACGCGTTTGTTGCGCCCGTGGTCTCTCTGGTCGGCCTGGGTCTCGCGATCGACTACGGACTGTTCATCGTCAGCCGTTTCCGAGAAGAGATAGCCGAGGGGTACGACACCCCGACCGCTGTACGCCGAACGGTCATGACGGCGGGTAGAACGGTCATGTTCTCGGCGACCATGGTTGCCGTCAGCCTCGGCGGTCTGCTGTTGTTCCCGCAAGGCTTCCTCAAATCGGTGGCTTACGGCGCCATTGCTGCCGTCATGCTTGCCGCGATCTCGTCCATCACGATTCTTCCCGCGATTCTCGGCATTCTCGGCAAGCGGATCGACGCGCTGACCTTCAAGAAGCTGCGCCAGACCAAGACCAACGAGGAAATCGAGAACGGTTTCTGGGGCAAGCTGACCCGCTGGGTCATGCAGCATCCGCTCAAGGTCGCGGTCCCGATCGTCGCGGCTCTGCTGCTGATGATCATTCCGCTGACGGGCATCAAGTTCGGCGGTATCAACGAGACGTACCTGCCCCCCGACAGCCCCACTCGTGTCGCGCAGGCGCAGTTCGACGAACTCTTCCCTGGCAATCGGACCGAGCCCGTTCGACTCGTCATCGAGGGAGCCGACAACACCACTCTCGGTCAGATTTCCAAGACCGCAAATGCTGCGCCGGGTCTGGTCGAGAAGTTCACCCCCGAGGTTGCGACCAAGGACGGTGTCAACGTCCTCAAAGCCGGTCTGACCGAGCGCAACGAGGCGCGTCCCACCATCGACTATCTGCGGTCCGCGGATTGGCCCGAGGGCACAACTGTGCTGGTCGGCGGCACTCCGGCCATCGAGCAGGACAGCGTCGACGCATTGCTCGATCGTCTGCCACTGATGGTCGTATCCGTCATCCTGCTGACGACTCTGCTGATGTTCTTGACGTTCGGTTCGCTCGTCCTGCCGATCAAGGCTGCGTTGATGAGCGCGCTCGGACTGGGTTCGACGCTCGGAATCCTGACCTGGATCTTCATCGACGGGCACGGTTCCGGTCTGTTGAACTTCACACCGGGACCGATCATGTCTCCAGTCCTGGTGTTGATCATCGCGATCGTCTACGGCCTGTCGACCGACTACGAAGTGTTCCTGCTCTCCCGCATGGTCGAAGCGCGAGCGCAGGGCGCGAGTACCACCGAATCCATCCGAATCGGCACGGCACATACCGGCCGAATCATCACCGCTGCCGCACTGATCCTGATCGTGGTCACCGGCGCCTTCGGCCTGTCCGATCTGGTGATGATGAAATACATCTCCTACGGCATGATCTCCGCGCTGATCATCGACGCGACGCTGATCCGAATGTTCCTGGTCCCCGCGACCATGAAACTGCTCGGCGACGACTGCTGGTGGGCTCCGGCCTGGATGAAGCGGATCCAGCAGAAGATCGGGCTGGGTGAGCCGATCCTCGACAACGAGCTGGTACTCGCGAACGTCCCGCAGATCGCGCCTGTCGGTGCGATCGCCGGACCGGGTCAACCGCGCAAGATCGAAGCGGCCTCTCGGGTCATGCCGCCGCCTGCCCCGGCTGTACAGCCGGACAGCGGACCTCGTGTTCCCGATCCACTCACCGAGCCCATTCCGCTCAGCGAAATGGCGATCAAGGCACCGAACACGGAGGCTCCCGCCGCGGAGAAGCCAGCACCGCGACGTCGTCTCGATATCGGGAGTGCAGCAAGCGCGCCCCAGAACTTGATCGAGGCACCGGTCCCCAATCCCTCGTACCGACCGCAACCGAACGCCACCGACAAGCGCAGGAACCCCGCGCCCGCTGCGCCGGCCGAGCGTCCCATCGAAAGCTGGTTGTCGGACTTGCGGGCCCGGGAACAGACTCCCCCGGCCTCACGGCCGCTGCCGGTGGTGCGGACGCCTTCGCGTACAAACGGTTCGGCGACCAACGGTGCCGCCAGCAGCGCTTCAGGCACCAACGGCTCGAGCCGGAACGGCTCTGCAAACGGTGCTGCCACCGGCTCTGCAACAAACGGTTCCGTAACCAACGGCTCAGCCCCGACCTCGGTGGAGGCGACCCCCCAGTCGCCGCCTCCACCGACCGCTCCGGAGCGTCGCAACGGGGTTTTCACGGATGCGCCTTCGCCTACCACCGAGCCCCGAGTTTCGGACGCCACCCCCGACGGCGACGACAACGCCACCGGCAGGCACCGGCCTGACGACGCCGGCGCCATCAGCGTGAGCGAACTCATCGCTCGCCAGAAGCGAAGCTGACCTGCTCCTGCTCCTGCTTGGCAAAGGCTCGTGCATAACGTGTCCCGACCAGCAGGAGCAGCAAGCCGACCACCAGGAAGGCGACGCTGCGCACCAGCCCACTGAGTGTGGCCAGGTCGAAGAGGAACAGCTTTGCCACTGCCGCACTGGTGAGAGCAAGCCCGGCTCCGAGCAAGACGCGAGCGTGCTGGCGGTTGTTCAATCCGAGCACCAGGGCTGACGTGGCGGCAAGCATCCAGACGATGGTTGCGACGCTGTGCCCGACGACGAATCCGGTTGCACTGTCGAAGATTTCGACGCCGGACGAGACGAGCGCGCACGTCACCGCGTAGAGGACACCGAACCCTGCGACTGCCCACAAGACCGCTGCGTTTGAATCGGCGATCAACTTCAGTCGGTGAATCCCCCACACCAGCATCGCCAGGGCGCCTATCGCCGTCAGGCTCGAGAGCGCCGTGATCGCACCAAGTTGCATGGAAGCGGCGCGAGCGGTCGTCAACGCCTCCGGCGGAACCGTCGTGAGGTATCCGATCGATCCGATTGCCACAAAGGCGGTTCCGAGGGCGAAGACGAAGCGCGAACCTGCATACAGCGAGACTCCGAGGAAGATCATGCCGACCGTGAGGATCAGCGGCACGACCAGAGATTCCGTCGCCCCGGAGAGGCAGCAGAGCAACAATGCGAGGGCGCCGGTTGCGCCCAGCCCGAATCGCAGTTGCGTCGGCAAAGGCTTGGCCGCCGCTCCGGCGGAAAGAAGTAGTGCCGCAGTAATTCCGTACAGCACTGCGGATTCGGTGCGCCCGAGCACGGCTCCGACGCTCATCAGCGGAAGGGTCGAGACAACAAAGGTAGCGGTGGACCACGCCCCTGCAACTCCGCCGCGCGAGGGCCAACCCGTCCACTGCATAGCCATCGCGCAGCCGGCGCCCACGATTGCAACCACGCTGGCACTGATCACCAATTGCACTGCACTGTTACCGGATTCGTTGAAGATGGACTCCGACGCGATCGCGATTAGCAGTGCGAGAACCACCGGTACGGTGCGCGCCATACCCAGGTACTTCCAGTCACGACCGAGCTGGGCGGAGAACGTCGCCGATTGGATCGCGAACAGGAAACCGATGAGGGTCAACGATATTCCCGACGTCAGTACGGGAGCGAGCACCGCTGCGCCGAGAACGATCATGAGCGCCAGTGATTCGGAATCCCATTTGACGGCGAGGGCAACGCCGGCGGCGGCAATTCCGAAGGCAATCACCACCGCGAGCGGCGTCGCCACCCAACCGTAGAGAACGGACGCTGCGACGACGTCGAGGTACATCCCTGCGAAACCGGTGGCAGCCAGGGCAATTGCCCCCACCTTGCCCCCTGGGCGTCCGTGCACCCGCACCCCGGCAAATACCAAGGCGCCGGAAAGGAGTGCGCCACCGAGCACCCGCAGCGGCGGTCCGAAGAATCCGGCCTGCGCTGCAAGTACCAGCAGCATCACGACTCCGATCAGTGTGACGGCAACACCTGCCGCGGCCAGGAGTCGACTGATGACGCCGTCGCGTTGCCACCAGGGCTGGCGAGGTGCGGCAACCGGATATGTCGGCGGCTGCCACGAGGGCACGCTCCGCTGAGGGCGGACCTGCTGCATCGGCTGAACCGGGGCTACCTGAACTACGGGAACAGAAGCTACCGGAGCCGGAACTACCGGCGCGGGCGCCGGCACGGCGGTCGAGGCCAGCTGAGTCTGCAGAATCGACAGGTTCTGGCCCATGTGACGCAGTTGCCGGCCGATGCTGTCGCACTCGGCCGAGAGGGCTGTCACCAGTCGCGGATCGACGGCGGGAGAGCTCGGTGTAGTCATGAATATGAGCTTGCTGCTCAGCCGAACAGATTAGATGAGTAGTACTACCCGATCAGCGTGGGGACTTCTCGTATTCGACTGACAGCACCTTCGACTGACAGGGCACTATCGCCGAGCTGCTGCGTTCCGCAATCGTTCGGACAGAAGCCGACCCGAAGTGTGAAGCGGAGCGGGATCCTGACGCGCTCGAGCGAGCACCAGCGCACCCTCGAGTGCGGACAGAGCGAGAATGGCCTCGGACTCTGCGTCCTCGCGGGACCAGCCGTCGGCTTCGAGGCGCTGAGCCAACAGAGCAAGCCAGGAGTTGTAACCGTCCGCGCAAGCACCACGGATGACGTCGGATTCGGTTGCGGCATCCAGCGTTGCCGTAGCCAGAGCACATCCACGTTCGTAGTCCGAATCCGACAACCGAGCAGCCAGCGCGGCGGCGAATGCCGAGATCGCGGTGGCGGCATCGGGTGAGCTCTCCAGCAGATGCCGGATGAAATCGGCCATTGCCTCACCGCGACGCCTCAGAGCCTCGCCTGCGAGTTCTTCCTTGCCGCCCGGAAAGTGAAAGTACAAGGAACCTTTGGTAGTCGCACTAGCCGAGAGAACTTCCGACACACCCGTTCCCGCGTAGCCCTTCCGCTGCAGCAAATCGGCAGCGGCATCGACCAACAAATCCCTCGTAGACATAAGTTCAATATACCGATCAGTACACATATCGCCAACACTTGAAGTGCATAAACTACCAAAACCTTGCATCACTAGACCGATTGGTACATGATTCGGAAATCGACAAACCGGAGCGCGGCCAACGACGCTCACGATGGCAAAGGATCGAATCGATGTCCCCGAATCCCACAAACCGCACCACGCCGACCGTCCTCGGACCGGACGAAGATCTCGCCGCGACTCTCTCGGCCACCGGCGTCCGGATGATGGTTCGAAGCAAACAGACCGAGGGAGGATTCTCGCTTGTCCAACACCGCATCGCTCCGCATTCGATGACCTCGCCGGTCCATCGCCACAACCGGGAAGACGAGTACACGGTGGTTCAAAGTGGCCGCGTCGCAGCGATGGTCGGAGACGAGGTCGTCTACGCGGAGACCGGCGCCATGATCTTCAAACCACGTGGCCAGTGGCACGCCGTGTGGAATCCCGACGACATTCCAGCCCGGATTCTCGAAATCATCACACCAGGAGGGATGGAAGACCTGTTCGAACTGATGCCGAAGCTACTGGCCGAAGCAGGTGCCGCAGCGGAATCGGTTGCAGCGCGGGTAGAAGCAGATTTCGGGATCGAATTCGATCTCGTGGCCACCGCCGAGATCGCACAGACACACGGTGTGGGATTCGGCATCGAAAGTCACTGACCGACTGTCAGCACCTACCGATCGAA
Organism: Rhodococcus sp. NPDC059969; assembly: GCF_042738325.1. Lineage (NCBI taxonomy): Bacteria > Bacillati > Actinomycetota > Actinomycetes > Mycobacteriales > Nocardiaceae > Rhodococcus > Rhodococcus sp. NPDC059969. The sequence continues at coordinate 165,204 of NZ_JBHWUF010000008.1, forward strand.
GGAAAATTCATGCTTGTACTCACCGGAGCAGAAGACCTCACCGCCAACCTGAACCAAGAGTTGGGTGTCAGCGACTGGCACGAGGTAACGCAGGAGTCCATCGACCAGTTCGCCCGCGTCACCGGCGACGATCAGTGGATTCACGTCGATGTTGATCGTGCGAAGGAGTCACCGTTCGGCGGAACCATCGCGCACGGCAACTACACGCTCTCACTCGGCCCCAAGTTCTCGTACGCGATGTTCTCGCTCGAAGGTTTTGCGTTTGCTCTCAACTGTGGATTCGACAAGGTCAGGTTGCCTGCTCCACTACCGGTGGGCTCTCGTGTCCGCATGCGGGCGACGTTGAGCAAAGTCGAACCGATCAATGGCGGCGTCCAGATCACGGTGACGCAGACGTTCGAACGAGAACACGGTGACAAGCCCGTGTGCGTCGCCGAGATGTTGACTCGCGCGTATCACTGAAAGGTCAGGAGCCGAACATCTTTCGGATCGTGGTACCGAAGGGATGCTTCGCGGTGACACTGCCGAATCGCACCTTGCCGTGAACCACCAGGTGCAGCGGCCCCATCTGTGGACCGGAGCGAACCTTGTTGGACGCGCTTCCCCCGACTGCCTCGACACCGTTCATGTCAACCGTCGCCTCTTCGGGAACGATCAGTGAGATCGAACTGGCGTAGTCGTCGATCGAGATGTTCACGACCTGCGTCTGCATCACTGCTCGCGTGAAATCGATGGTCACACTGGACATTCTGGTGTCGACCACGACGGCTGGAGGAACGATCCATGCGCCGTTCCGCGTCACCGTCGCCATTCGTCCGCGGATCACGGCAGCATTCGCCGCGCCGTAGGCACCGACAACCGGAGCCCCGACCGGAGCGCGGTAGGGCGGGCTCGGGTGAACCGGCGGTGGCTGATGCGGCTGGGGTTGGTAGGTCGGCGCCGGATAGGGCTGGCCTTGGTACATCGGCTGACCCGCATTGGGATACGCGGGCGGATCGTAGTCGGAGATCAGTGTGATGCCCGGAAGATCCGTGAGTACCGAGTTGAGTTCACCTCGCGTCTTCGCGGCCAAGGCCGTGTCCATGCGCTCGGTGAACTCACCGAGCGAGAGCATCCCTTGACCGACAGCTTTCTGCAGCAGCTCGCCGACGTGCTCTCGTTCGGCATCGGACACGCGTAGATTCCTGGCCTCCATGATTTCCAGGATAAACGTTATTCGAGACCTTGTTCTATTGCGTATCGCGTGAGTTCGACGCGATTGGCCAATTGAAGTTTCCGAAGCGTGGCCTGGACGTGGTTTTCGACGGTCCGGTGGCTGAGCGAGAGCCTCGTGGCGATCTGTTTTGCGCTCAGCCCCTTGGCGACAAGACGGAGCACTTCAGTCTCACGGTCGGTGAGCCGAGGCAGCTCTGGTGCACGATCGTCGGCCGGTGCCGTCGACATCCGGCGGTACTCGCCGAGCACCAATCCGGCGAGGCCGGGTGTGAAGACGGCTTGTCCGTCGAAGGTCGCTCGCACGGCCTCAAGCAGTTCCGCCACGGAAGCACTCTTGACCAGGTAGCCCGACGCTCCGGCTTTGACCGCGTCGAGGACGTCGTCACGCTCGGCGGAGGCCGAAAGCACGAGTACCTTGCTCTTCGGCGAAACCTCGAGCACCGCAGTGGTGGCGTCGGCGCCGTTTCCGTCCGGCAGGTTCATGTCCATCAGAACCACGGCGGGTTGCACGGCGGCGGCGCGGCGGCGTGCACTCTCGACACCCTCCGCCGTCGCACTCACCGTGAAACCGGCGGCCTCGAGGTCCCGAGAGACACCGTCGCGCCACATCGGGTGATCGTCAACGACCATCACCGTCACCGGATTCTCGCCTTGTTCGTCAGCCACGCTCACTCTTCCCCTTCGGAACGTTGATCTCCCATTCGGTGCCCTCCCCTGGCCCGGTTTGCAGGACTGCAGTGCCGCCGAGCACCTGCACTCGACCGAGAATGGACTTCGATACTCCCATGCGGCCTTCGGCTTCGGCCTGCGCCAAGCGACCCTCGGGGATTCCGACGCCGTCGTCGCGGACGCTGACGATCACCTCGCCCGGCAAATCTTCGAGCAATACGTATGCCTTCGCCGCGGGCCCGGCGTGCAGCCCGACATTGGACAGAGCATTGTCGACGATGGCTGCCAGTTCGATGGCTCGATCACGCTCGATCACGACGGGGTGCGCGGGCGTCGACACCGACACCGACGTGCTGGCCTGCGTGGTCAACAGCGGACACAGATCCACTGTCTGTCCGCCGACGTCTGCCGCGGCGCCCGAAACCTGCTCGGAGATCAGCATTCTCAAGGCGACCTCCTGCTCACCTGCCAGAGCAGCCAGTTCAGCTGCCTCGCCGCCGAGTGCCGCTCCTCGCCGGCGCACCATCGCCAGCACCTGCAGAACGCCGTCGTGTACTTCGCGTGCCAAGCGTTCGCGCTCTTCGGTGGCCGCCGCCAGACGGACGGCTTGTTCGAGTTGTCGATGCGAGCGCCGAGCGGTGGTGGTGGCCAAGCCCAACGCCAGACCGACCGATACGAGCACGGGAGCGGTCGCATCGCGCCAGAGGTCCAGGTTGACCTGGTCGCGGATGATCGCGCTGGCCGCCGAGATGACAACTCCGGACGCCATACCGAGCCACGGCCCGCCGAGAATTGCCGCGGAGATGACAGCGTTGGTGGCCCACAGCGTGGTGGGGAGCGTCTGGTGATTCTGATACCACTCGTGGTCGGAGACCAGCCTCGTCGACGCCATCAGCAAGATGACGACCACCTGATCGGCAATCACCACCTGGTACCTCGGCAGCGTCTTACCGAACAGAGCACCGGAAGTTCCGAGCAGCAGCGCCGACACCCCGGTCCACACGGCCATCAGAGCGACGAAGAACCAGCTGAGCCGGGAGTTGGTGTAGTCGGAGGCCGAGGCGAACTGGTAGCTGATCGCGTACACCAGCGTGACGAGCCGAAATGCCTGCGCCGCCCGCCACAGCGGGGCGTCCGGGTCGGTGTCGATGCCCGACGCCTCGCGGACGGTCGGCTGATAGTGCAGCCGGCGACGGCGGGTGGGCTCAGTCATCGGGAGGGGTGGGGTTCACGATGCGAGGCTCGGCGCGCGGCTCGTCGGGTTCGGCGGGGAACAGTGGGGTCTCCGGGTCTTCGACGTGCAGTTCGGCGTACGCGATGTCCGGGTCGTCAGCGAGGAGGGAACGAATAGCGGTATTCAGGACCGCGACGATCGGAACAGCCAAGAGCCCGCCGACGATTCCAGCGAGAACGATGCCCGTTGTAATGGCGAGAACGACTGCCAGCGGATGCAGGCGAACAGCGCGACCCAACAACAGCGGTTGCATCACGTGCGCTTCGAGCTGCATGACGCCGATGATGATGGCGAGGACGATCAGTGCCGTCAGGAAACCCTTCGTGACCAGAGCGACAAGCACCGCGAGAAAACCGGTCAGAAATGCACCGACGATCGGAATGAACGCGCCGATGAACACCAACGACGCCAGCGGCAGGGCGAGCGGCACCCCGAGGATCGCCAGGCCGGCACCGATACCGATCGCGTCGGCTGCGGCAACCGCGACCGTGGCGCGCACGTAGCCGATCAGCGACCCGAAACCCGCAGAACCGGCGATCCGCACGCGACGTCGAGCATCGGTGGGAACGATCCGGGTGACGAACTGCCAGATCTGGTCGCCGCCGTAGAGGAAGAAGATGAGAGTGAACAGCGTCAGCAGAGCCCCGGTGAAGATTTCGCCGATGACTGTCGCCGTGGTCAAGGCGCCGCTGGTCAGGGACTCACGATTGGATTGCACCGACTTGACGACCGAATCACCCGCTTGGCGGATCTGATCCTCACTGAAGTGCAACGGTCCGCTGGTGAGCCAGTTCTGAATCTGCGTGACGCTAGCCGTGAACTGGTCGGTGAGCTGCGGCAACCCGTCGATGAACTGCTCGACGACAAACGTCATGATTCCCGCGACCAGCCCGATCGAGCCGAGTAACACGACGATGACGGCTGCCGAGCGAGGAACACCCCACACCTGCAGCCGATCAACCACCGGAATCAACAGAGCCGATGCCAAAAGAGCCAGCCCGACTGGGATGAGCACGGTTTCGAGACGTAGAACGACATACCCGAGAACCAACAGTCCAGCGAAGATCACAATGAGGCGCCACGACCATTCCGCCGCTATGCGTACACCCGGATGCACTGCCCGAGCGTCGGCGGATATGGGTTTGTTCATCCTCGAAGCTCGCTCCGCACGCCCCCTGTTTGCGTTCACATCGCGAGCCTAACCGGACCGGCCGACACAGGTGAGCGGACGAATAATCGGACGCGCGTACCAACACTTCGACCTCTGCCAGCTAAATTGAACCCTGTGCGGGCCTCATACAGAGCAATAGCGGTGACCATCCGCAGCCGGTGGCCCCTCTATATGCTTTCCATGCTCGCGGCCAACCTGATCGGCGCGGTACTGGTCTTCGCCTTCGTCCGGTACGGCGTGCCGATCCAGGAGTCCGACGCGATTGTTGCCGACCGGGTCCGCAACTTCGCGATCTTCGGCGTGTACCTCGCGTTCGCGGGTGCCGTCAGTCTCACTGCAGCGGCCATGATGTTGAAGTCGGTCATCCGTTGGCGGCTGCGCGGGGGTCCGCCGACAAGGTCCGAGCAGATGGCGGCACTCCACGCGCCGCTTCGCCAGGCCATCGTCCACCTGGTGCTGTGGATCTTGGGCGGAATCATCTTCGTGTTCCTCACCATCACCGAGATGCCCGGACTCGCGATCGCGGTGATCGTGACGGTGTGTATGGCCGCGACCACGACCTTCGGGTTCACCTACATGCTCGGTGAGCGCATCTTGCGTCCGGTCGCCGCCCAGGCCTTGAGCGAAGGCGAATTCGATCGGACCATGGCGCCGGGCGTCGGCACCCGGCTGGCGATGACCTGGGGACTCGGCACGCTGATGCCCGTCGCAGGCATCATCTTGCTGTGCTCGACGCAGCTCACGACGAATCTCGAGTTCTCCCCCGACTCACTCGCGTGGGCGATCCTGCTCATCTCGATCATGGCGATCGTGCAGGCGTTTGCGCTGTCGATGCTGACGGCTACTCAGATCTCCGATCCCATCCGCCAACTGCGTCGGGCCATCGAGCGAGTGCAGCGCGGCGCTACCGACGTACGCGTCGAGGTGTTCGACGGCAGTGAGATCGGCCGGCTGCAGGTCGGCTTCAACCGCATGATGAAAGAGTCCGACGAGCGTCGTCTGCTGCGTGAGCTGTTCGGTCAGCACGTCGGCGAGGACGTGGCCCGGCGCGCGCTGAAGTTCGGTACCGAACTGGGCGGCGAAACTCGATTCGTGGCAGTTCTGTTCGTCGACATGGTCGGATCCACCGGCGCCGCGGCCGAGCGCCCGCCGGGTGAAGTGGTCGAGCTGCTCAACGAGTTCTTCCGTGTGGTCGTCGACGTCATCGATCGTCACCACGGTTTTGTCAACAAGTTCATGGGTGATGCGGCGCTCGCCATCTTCGGTGCACCACTCGATCGACCCGACGCTCCGACGGCAGCCCTCGCTGCGGCTCGCGAGCTGCGGTTCAAGCTCAACGACATCACCGGCCTGGACGTCGGGATCGGCGTGAGCGCGGGTCTTGCGGTCGCCGGCAACATCGGTGCTGCCGAACGTTTCGAGTACACCGTGATCGGCGATCCGGTCAACGAAGCGTCACGGCTCACCGAGCTCGCGAAGCTTCGGCCCAGCCGAGTGCTGGCGTCGACGAGCGCGCTGTACTTCGCCGACGAAGAGGAACAGGCCGAGTGGGAACTCGGCGAGCAAGTTCAACTGCGTGGACGCCGACGACTGACGCATCTGGCGTGGCCCGAAAAGTATCCAGAGGTCGATCCGGATCAAATTGGTTAGGGTGAGTCGATGGCTCAGCCTGGAAACACCCCACGGCGACTGAGACGACCACGCTCGCCCGTGGCCGAGACCAGTCGGGCCAGAGGGCGCTTCTGGTGGCTGAAGTGGGTGCTCGGGGTGGCTCTGATCGCTCTCCTGATAGTCGAAGGCGCCTTGCTGTGGCCCCGATTCAACGAGTACTGGCAAGCGCTCACCGAAATTCACTGGGGTTGGGTGGCTGCCTGTGTGGCGGCTCAGGCAGTGTCGCTCAGTGGATACGCGTCCGTTCAACAACGTCTTCTCAATGCCGCCGGCGTGGTCGCCGGTCACGTCAAGAACCTTTCGGTCATTTACGCCAGCACTGCGATGGCGCTGACGTTGCCTGCCGGCCAAGTCTTCTCCACTGCGTTCACGTACAAGCAGACTCGCAAGTGGGGTGCGACGCCGGTAGTCGCGTCGTGGCAGTTGGCAATGTGCGGCGTCATCGCCGCTGCCACTCTGGCACTCCTCGGTGCCGCTGGCGCAATAGCATTCGGTACCAAGGTCAGCCCGGTGACGCTGACGATTTCGCTTGTGGGCATGGCAGCGCTGTTCCTGGCTTTGCGATACATAGCCCAGAATCCCGGCAGCATCGAGCGCATCGGGCACCGAGTTCTGGCGCTGTACAACCGTTCCCGCAAAAACCCGACCGGGCGCGGTATGCACCGTTGGTCTGAAATCCTCAAACAACTGGACTCGGTAGAACTGAGCCGCACCGACACCGCGATTGCATTCGGATGGTCGGCCATTCACCGAGCTGCCGACGTGCTCTGTCTCGGATTCGCTTGTTGGGCAGTGGGAGCCGATCCGTCGTTCGCTGGTCTCCTGATCGCATTCACGGCGGCGAAAGCGGTGGGCAGTATTCCGCTCTTGCCGGGCGGTTTCGGCTCCGTCGAACCCGTACTCGCCACAGCGCTGACCATAGCCGGTTCTACCGTGGCACAGGCCGCAGCAGCGGTGGTCGTTTATCGGATAGTCAGTTTGGTTCTCGTCGCACTGGTGGGATGGCTCGTCTTCCTCGTGTCGTTCCGCGCCACTCACCACGAAGATCTCGAGATGGACCTCGAATTCGAACGTCGAGAACAACCCGGCGTCTAGCGTCGCAACGCTGCTGCCATGTCGTCGAGGTGTGCCCGGCTGATCCGGACCGCTGTCTCCGCGTCGCCGGCTTCGATGGCGTCCACCAACATTCGATGCTCGTCGGCGTCGGGCTGGCTGTGTGGATGCAGATCCAGAACCGCGATCAACTCGATCAACGCGGCCCGCAGACGGGGCACAAAAGTCTCGAAGAGCTCCGACAGCACGGGATTGTGTGCCGCATCCACCACCGCCCGGTGTACCGCGATGTCAGCGTCGACGAAGGCTTCGTCCCCGGAATGGGCGGCAGCAGTTCTACCGTCCAACGCTTGCCTCAGAGCCGCGACGTCGACGGCATCGCGCCGCTGCGCTGCGAGGCGAGCCGCTTCGATCTCAACCGCGTTTCGCACCTCGACGACGTGAAGAATCGCCTCGGCCTCGAGCACTCGGGGCCACTGATCCGGTGGCGTCGTACTCCGTAGAAAGACGCCGGCTCCCTGTCGCGATTCGAGCATGCCGAGACCCGCGAGAGTCCGCACTGCTTCCCTGATAGTGGACCGCCCGATACCCAACTGCGCGGCAAGAGTGGTTTCACCTGGAAGTTTGGCGCCGACTTCCCATTCACCGTTCACGATCCGCGCTCGCAGCAGCTCCGCGGCCTGGTCGGTGAGCAGCCGACGCTCGACGATCGGGGACACGTGAACTCCTCAGGTTGTCTGATAAGTGATTTCGTTCTAGTGTAGCCCGCATGGCTACAGGAGCACTCCTTCTGGACTGCCGCGGCGGGGTCTGAAAGACCGGCACCCCTCCGCGGGGTTTCGCCATGCCGGTCTTTCGACTCGACCGCAGGAGAAACCGAAGATGAGTACAACCCGCTCCAACCACTGGAACAACCAGAAGCGCTCCCCCATGCCGTCCGAGCGCTATCGCGCAGCCTGGGACCGCGTCGACATTCCGACTTTCGAGCGGACGTGGCCGTCCAATCGCACCACCGTGGCACCCCTCTGGGTGCCCGTCGATCTGCGCGACGGCAACCAAGCCCTCGCGGAACCGATGGACCCCGAGCGTAAGCGCCGAATGTTCGAACTGATGGTGGCGATCGGCTACAAGGAAATCGAGGTCGGCTACCCCTCCGCGAGCCAGACCGATTTCGATTTCGTTCGAGACCTGGTGCGCTTCGATCTCGTTCCCGACGACGTCACCATCGTCGTATTCACCGCCGCGCGTACGGATTTGATCGAGCGGACGTACCAATCCATAGAGGGACTGCCGAACGCGGTCGTCCACATGTACACGGCGACGGCGCCGACGTGGCGAAACGTGGTTCTCGGCAAGGAGCGAGAAGAGCTGCACGACATGATTTTCCGCGCCGCACAAGATGTCGCTCGCGGCGGCGAAGGCCACGACGGATGGCGATTCGAGTTCTCCCCCGAGGTCTTCAACCTCACCGAGCCCGACTACATCCTGCAGGTGTGCAACAGCCTTACCGAACTCTGGGACGCCAGTCCCGATCGCCCGGTCATTCACAACCTGCCTGCCACAGTCGAAATCGCCACCCCCAACATCTATGCCGATCAGATCGAATACATGCACCAGAACCTGGCCCGACGCGATTCGGTGATCCTCTCGGTCCACCCGCACAACGACCGTGGCACCGGAGTTGCATGCGCCGAACTGGCAGTGCTGGCCGGTGCGCAGCGCGTCGAGGGGTGCCTGTTCGGCAACGGCGAGCGCACAGGCAACGTCGACCTGGTAACTCTGGGGCTGAATCTGCACGCACAGGGCGTCGATCCGGAAATCGACTTCTCCGACATCGACAAAATCCGTCGAACAGTGGAGTACTGCAACAGAATTCCCGTCCACGAGCGTCACCCGTACGGCGGCGATCTCGTGTACACGGCATTCTCCGGCACCCACCAGGATGCAATCAAGAAGGGCTTCGCCCATCACTACGAGAGCGCGAAGGCCGCCGGCGTCGATCCGGGATCGGCGCCATGGGCAGTCCCCTACCTGCCGATCGACCCCGCCGACGTCGGCCGTGACTACCAGGCGGTGATTCGTGTGAACAGCCAGTCGGGCAAGGGCGGAATCGCTTATCTGGTGCAGACCGAGTACGGAGTCGAACTCCCCCGGCGTCTGCAGATCGACTTCGCTTCGCGGGTGCAACTCGAGACCGACGACTCGGGCACCGAAATGACTGCCGATCAGCTGTGGAACCTGCTGCTGCGCGAGTACGGGTACAACGGAGGAGTGCGTCGGTACTCGCTGGAACACACCGCCGACGGTGATCAGTTGTTCGTCGCCATCGATCGTGACGGGCGCGAGGTCACCGCCGCGGCCAGCGCGTCCGGGCCGGTCGAGGCATTGAGCAAAATCCTGACCGAACAGGGTTCGGCGGTCGAGGTCGTCTCGCTCACCCAGCATTCACTGCCCCGCAACCCGAAATCTTCCGGGAGTGCGAATTCGGCCGTCACCATTGCAGAGTGCGTGGTGAACGGTGAAGGGCGCTGGGGCATTGCGGTGCATCAGTCGGTGACGGCGTCGGCGCTTCACGCGGTCTATGCCGCTAGCACACGAACTGTGATGCAGCTCACATGATCTTGCGGAAGGATTTCCGGGGGTCCATAGTTGAAGCTACAAGAACTTGAATATTCAACTACTTCTTCAGGAGCTTCCATGACCACCGCAACCTTGCCCACATTGACCGCCGGAACCTGGGTCATCGACACTGTCCACTCCACCGTCGGATTCTCGGTTCGCCACCTCATGGTTTCCAAGGTTCGTGGAACGTTCGACGAGTTCTCCGGAACGATCACCGTTGCCGAAGACGGAACCCCCGCCGTCGAGGCCGAGATCTCCGTGGACTCCATCAACACCAAGAACGAGCAGCGCGACGGCCACATCAAGTCCGCTGACTTCTTCGACGTCGAGAAGTTCCCGAAGGCAACCTTCAAGTCCACCGCAGTGCGCTCCAAGGGCAGCGACTTCGTCCTCGCCGGCGACTTCACGCTCCACGGCGTCACCCGCGAGGTCGAGCTGAACCTCGAGTTCAACGGTGTCAACCCGGGCATGGGCCAGGGCCCCGTCGCCGGATTCGAAGCCACCACCGTCATCAACCGCAAGGACTTCGACATCTCCATCGAGATGCCCCTCGAAGGCGGCGGAGCAGTTGTCGGCGACAAGATCACGATCACCCTCGAGATCGAAGCCGGCCTCCAGGCCTAACCTCACTGTGCGCCTTTATTAACCGCCCGCGGTTAATAAAGGCGCACAGTCGTATGGTGTGAGCGTGAAGAAGTACGCACCATTCCTGCTGATCGACGCCATTCTTGTCATAATCTTCTGCGCGATAGGGCGCCGCACCCACGAAGAAGCCAACGCGCTCGCCGGTCTCGCGAAGACGTCCTGGCCGTTCCTGACCGGCCTGGGAATCGGATGGGCCGCCACGTTCGCGCTGTACCGCGACAAGTTCAACCCCGTTCTCCTGCTCCCCACCGGCATTGCCGTTTGGCTCGGCGCCGTCGTCATCGGCATGGTCCTGCGAGTGCTGAGCGGTCAAGGCACGCAGTTCAGCTTCATCGTCGTCGCGACTCTCGTCCTCGGCGCGTTCCTGCTCGGCTGGCGCGCACTCGTGCCGCTGGTAGCGAGGATTCGCACCAAGTCGTAACCAAATTCCACGGCTCGGAACCACCCGAAATGCCCGAGGACGTAGGACACTTTTCGGATGAGCAACACTACGGAGCCCGTCGAACGTAGCGAAAAGGAAGACCGGGGGTTCTTCGGACAGCCCTTTGCGCTGGCGAACCTGTTCGGCGTCGAGATGTGGGAGAGATTCTCCTTCTACGGGATGCAAGGCATCCTCATCTACTACCTGTATTACAGCGTCAGTGACGGCGGCCTCGGCATCAGCCAGGCAGCAGCGACCAGCATCGTCGGCGCGTACGGCGGCACCGTCTACCTGTCGACGATTCTCGGCGCGTGGGTGGCCGACCGACTTCTCGGCTCCGAGCGCACCCTCTTCTACAGCGCTTCACTGGTGATGGCCGGCCACATCGCACTGTCGGTTCTCCCCGGCATGTGGGGTGTGGGTGTCGGCCTGGTCATGGTTGCCTTCGGCAGTGGTGGTCTCAAGGCCAATGCGACCTCGCTGGTCGGAGATCTCTATTCCGAAAAGGATGTCCGCCGCGACGCCGGATTCTCCATCTTCTACATGGGCATCAACATCGGCGGGCTTGTCGGTCCGCTGCTCACCGGTGCCGTCCAGGACGCCTGGGGATTCCATGCCGGTTTTGCTCTCGCCGCCGTCGGCATGGCGCTCGGTTTGATCCAGTACACGCTGGGCCGCAAGCATCTTCACGGAATCGGAGCCGAGCCCGGCAACCCGTTGCCCGCGGACAAGCGCGCTCTCTACATCGGCATAGGCATTGCCGCGATCGTCGTGGTCGCGATCGCCTCCATCACCGGTTTGATCACGGCGGACAACATGTCCGACGTCGTTGTCGGACTCACGATCATCGCGTCCGTCGGCTACTTCCTCCTCATGCTCACCAGCAAGAAGGTGACCAAGGTCGAACGCAGTCGGGTCTTTGCGTTCATCCCGATGTTCATCGCGAGCGCGGCCTTCTGGTCGCTGTTCCAGCAGCAGTTCACCACCGTGCCGGTAATTTCCGACAAACTCCTCGACCGCAATCTCTTCGGTTGGGACTTTCCGCCGACGTGGGTGCAGTCGATCAACCCGGTCTTCATCATCATCTTTGCCGGTGTCTTCGCTGCGATGTGGACCAAACTCGGTGACCGTCAGCCGTCGTCGCCGATCAAATTCGCACTCGGTACCGGCACGATGGGTCTGGCGTTCCTGGCGTTCATCCCGATCACCGGTGGCGGACCGAACAGTGCACCGCTACTCGGTCTTGCCGGAGTGCTTCTGCTCTTCACCTTCGCAGAGCTCTTCCTCTCCCCCGTCGGCCTTTCCCTTGCAACCAAACTCGCGCCCGAGCATTTCCACACCCAGATGGTGGCGTTGTTCTTCCTGTCCGTTGCTTTGGGTTCTTCGATGGCAGGGACCTTGGCCGGCTACTTCGACATCGACGACAGTCGCCCGTTCTTCCTGATCATCGGTTTCTCGTCGATCGGAATCGGAGTGATTCTTGCTCTTGCCTCGCCGTGGATCAAGAAGCTGATGCAGGGCGTGAATTAGACAGTCTCACTTCACCCACAACCAAACAGCCAGCACGAATCCCGCTATCGCTACTGCCACACGCAGTACCGATGGCGGGATTTTCTTGACGACGGGTGGCCCGCACCAGCCTCCGGCCAACGCGCCGATCGCCATCGCCAACGCGGCCACCCAGTGCACCTGTCCGGAGAAGGCGAAGATGAGCGCAGCCACAAGATTGGCGATCCCGAGAAAGAAGCTCTTCAGGATCGTTGCACGCCAGACCGTTTCGGAGGTCAGGATGAGCGTCGCGGCCAGGAAGATGACACCGGCGCCGGCGCCGAAATAGCCACCGTAAACCGCAACGGCAAACAGCGCTGCCGAGTAGATTCCGGGACGGTCACCGCCGCCGGCCAGCTCACGAATCTTCGGTTGCAGTAGCAGTGCGAGCGAGGCGAACACAACCATCGCGGGCACAACGGATTCGAAAGAGCCTTCCGGTGCCAGCCACAGAATCAGGGCACCGACAATGCCACCGGCCGCCGAATAGAGAGCCCAGCGAACAAGTTTCGGACCGGTATCGGCAACTTCGCGTGACGAGTTCGCCAACGCTCCGACGCCGACGGCCACCAACGCGACGGTATTGGTCATGTTCGCGCTGACCGGTGAGAGCCCGACGCTCAGCAAAGCCGGATACGAGACGATCGATGCAAGACCAGTGACAAAACCGACAAGACCGCTGAAGAATCCCGCTACGACGAGGAAAAGGAAATCGAGCAGGTTCACGAACCAGGAATCTACTCGCGGTGCCCGGTACTACTTGTCGGCAGGCTTGCCGAGTTCCTGGAAGAGCTTGTCCGTCATCTGCATTGCTCGATCGCCGCCGTCGGCGTCTGCGACGAACACTGCGAATGCGAAGTCTCCGCGTGATCCGTAGAACCAGCGATCGTCACCGCTCGCCGCACCGGCCGCCATCATGTCCGGGTACCCGGCCAGTCCGCCGGCCCCTCGCATGGCGTCGCGCAGACGATTGTTCACATCGCCGGGCAATGCCGTCGGGGCGACGTCGGCGGTAGCCGGTTGTCCGAAGACCATCATCGGAAGCGGGGCACTACCGCGGGCGATCGACGCCGCCAGCATCGCCATCCCGAACGGAGTCACCGTCGGCGCACCCGAGTCGTTGGACGTCTTGTTGGCCATGACGTTGTTCATCGCCTGGTCCACGCCGGGGCGGTTCGCGGCAAGCACTGCAGTCTGCTGTTCGAGCCCCTGAATATGGAAGCCGTTGCCCAGTCCGAGTTGCTGCCCCGTGTCGGCCAACTGCTCCGCTGACACTGCTCCGGGGTCGACGCCGTTCTGCATCGACGATGCGAGACGAACCAGATCGAGGGCGCCGCCGGCCGGGCGCAACCCGGTGAAAGCGATGGGCCCCTGCTCGATGGCCTGATTGTTCTGTGCTGCAGCCAGAATGGCGCCGTCCGACGGGCGGATCGCGACGATGGCCGCGGGAGTACCTGCACTGACGACGGCTTCGATCGCGGCAAGTTGAGCGTGCGAGTCGAGAGTCGCGGCGACGTCGGGGCCGGGAGGTCCCTGGAAGCCGGCTTGCTTGATCGGGAACCCGTTGGACTCGACCAGGTTGACCGCCCAGCCGGCGGTGGCGTCACGATTGGCCTGCCACACGGTTCGCAGCGGATCGAGCAACGGCGAGTTGATGCGACGGTCGGAGGCGATCAGCTTGGGTGTCTTGACCACGACGACGCCGGGGATCGCAAAATCGCTTTCCAGGTAGGCGTAGTCCGGATCGCGGAGCAGTACGGCGGTGACGGGCTTGCCGGGGTTGGCGGCGAGGTCGGCCAGCATCGACTCCGAGGTGACCAACGGCGCGACAGGTTCGAGGACCGTGGCGAGGCGACGGGTGGTGTCGACGGGGTCCGGCATGGTGGCCGGGTCGAGAGTGATCGCGTTGATGGTCTGCTCGTTCATGAGCAGGGTGCCGGTGCTGTCGACGACCTTCGGCGGCGCTGCGTCCGTACGGGTGTACGAGACGGTGCGACCGTTGCCGAGGTCGGGGACGAGGACCGACGGGTCCCAGGACACACGCCAGCCGACGGACAGATCGCGAACCTCACCCTGCGACTGGTAGCTCCAGTCCTTGCCTTCCCCGAAATTCCAGGACGCGTCGAGGGTGAAGAGTCCGGAGTCGCTACCCAGATCCATGACCTGAGCGACGTCGAAGTCGGTGGACTTGGCGGCCAGTCCGTCGAACATCTGCTGGATCGACGGCCGTGCCGCGTTGGGGTACGACGTGAGCGCCGCGGCAGCTTCGGCGTCGTGGTTGTTGAGGGCGGTGACGAAGTCCTCCACCACCGAGGCGGCGTCGGATTTCTTCTCCCCACCGATGACACACGACGCGAGCGCCACTGTCAGAACGACAGCAGTTATCGACGCAACGACATATTTTCCACGACGGTTGTGCTGTCCTCCGGGCCCCATGCATGTAACTCTTTACTTCTGTCACACGAGTAACAAGCACGGGATGCCTACGAACGTGTCACGGTTGAGCTACGACGGTGTGATCCAACTGCAACGGAAAACAGGTTTCAGCGCAGAAAAGTGCCCGCTACCTGCACTGCAGGCGAAGAGCTGTCCGCACCCGCGATGAATACCGCAAATGCGAGGTCTCCCTTGATTCCGACAAACCACCCATGTGCCGGGCCACCCTCGGTTTCGGCCGTGCCGGTCTTGCCGAGAAGCCCCGGAATGTCCTGCAACGACGTCGCAGTACCGCCCGTGACGGTCTCGCGCATCATCACCCGCAACTGTTCGGTCACCTCCGCGGGAGCAGGTGCGACCGTCTGATCCGCCACGCCGGCCTGTCCCTTGACCAACATCGGCGACGGCGTGGTTCCGTTGGCGATCGAGGCCGCCACGAGAGCCATCCCGAAAGGCGTGGCGGTCACGGTGCCCTGGCCGATCGCGGACTCGACGCGCTCGGCGGGAGTGTTCGCGTCGGGGACGTTGCCCGTCACCGTCGTGAGCCCGGGGGTCACGTAGTCGACGCCGAGCCCGAACTGCAATCCCGCATTGTGCAGGGCATCCGCAGGCAGACCGACGGCCATCCTCGCCATGGTGGTGTTGCACGACTTCGCGAATGCCGTGTGCAGCGGGACCGATCCGAGGTCGAACTCGTCGTCGTTGGGAATCTGACGTCCCTCGATGTTCTCGGTACCCGGGCACGGCAGAACTGTGTCCGGTGTAGCGACGCCGGCTTGCAGGGCCGCGGACGTCGTCACTGTCTTGAACGTCGAACCCGGTGGGTACAGGCCGGTCAACGCGATCGGGCCCTGTGCGTCTGCGGGGGCGTTCTGGGCCACCGCCAACACCGCTCCGGTCGACGGCTGCAGCGCAACGATCGCCGCCTGTTGCGTCACCCCGGCCAGTGCGTTCTCGGCCGCGAGTTGCAGCGGTCGGTCGATGGTCGTCGCGATATTCGGAGCAACCGGCCCGTCTTGGCCGGCGACGGTGGTGACGGTTCCGTTCTGCTTCACCTGCTGTACCGCCCAGCCTGCGGATTTGTCCTGTCCCTCCTGCCAGAGGTCGGACAGCCCGCTGAACGTCGGCGACGCCAACGCTTTGTCCACCGAGAGCAATCGCGCCTGCGGTGCCAAGCTCACACCGGGAATCGCCGCCAACCGCTCCTCGATCGGTGCAAGATCCTCGGCCCGCAAAGTGATTGCGGTGACCGGCTTCCCACTTGCCGACGCAAGATCGCCGCTCAGCGATGCCGCCGTAATCGTCGGTGCGATGGGCGAGAGAAGGGCCGCCACGGCTGCCGTGTCCACCGGGGGCACCGCGGCGGAATCGAGATTGACCAGCGTCACCACCTGCTGCTCCATGATCGGCTGACCCGCAGCGTCCAGCACCGACGGCGGCGCGCCTGTCGTAGGTGTGTAGCGCAGCGTGGTCGAAGCGGTCAGGTCCGGAGCGAGCAGTGCCGGGTCCCACTGGATCAGCCAGTTGTCACCGCTTTTCGACGCGTTTCCCTGCGTCGAGTAGTTCCAGTCCTGACCTTCGCCGAACTTCCACGCCGCGTCGAGCGTGAATGTTCCTGCGGAATCTCCGGACTCGGTGGCGTCGGAGACGGTGAATGTTCCCTCGTCCTTGCCCAGTCCGTCGATCAGGGCAGAAATCGCAGTCGACGCCGCCGCCGGGTCGGTGGTGAGGGCTGCCGCCGCTTGCACGTCATCCGCGGTGAGCGCGGACGCGAACTCCTCTGCCACAGATTTCGGCTGATCAGGGCCAGAACTGCACGCAACGACGGATCCTGCTGCCAACACCCCCAGAGCTACGGCAGCCACGGGACGACGGAAAGTTCGAAAGCTCTGACGAGCGTGTGAAAGGCGCACGACTTCGATCATGCCCGAATTTGTGGCGCCAGTTCGACTATCGGTGTAATCATGTAATCAGTGCAATAAACGCACGCCACACTCCACCAGCTCTCAGAGGAGAACGCCATGAAGAACTCACAAAACTCCGGCGACCGCAGGTTCGGCCGTCCCGGAGGTTGGCAACAAGCATCGGTTCCCGACGCGAGTGATGCGTCCGACTGGTTTGCCGGTCGACTCCCAGATGACTGGTTCACCGGAACGGCCGACGTCCAGGTCGACCGCGAAGAAATCGTCGTGATCGGTGAACTCCCGGCAGTCGACGGTGGCGAGGCCGCCGCGGACGGAAGGATCTCACGCTTTCGCGAAACCACGCGCGCCGACCGGATGCGCATCGCCGACGAGGCCGAGGCTCGCTACGGACGCAAGGTCGCCTGGGGCGTACGCCTGGACGAAAAGTCCGTCCTGTTCACACATCTCGCGGTCCCGGTGATGACACGGCTACGTCAGCCCGAACGCAAGGTTCTCGACACTCTGGTGGACGCGGGTGTTGCTCGTTCGCGCGCGGATGCCCTCATGTGGACAGTCCGGTTGGCGGGCAAACACAGCGAACAGTGGCTCACTGAGCTGCGCGAAGCGATGTCGAAGGTCGACGATCTCCGATCTGAAGGCCCGAAAATCTGAAGGCCCGAAAATCTGAGGGCCCGAAAATCTGGGCACCGAACACTGACGAGACCGACAGCACAGAATAATTCGATTGCACGGGACCGTTCGAGTGTTTTAACCTGGAACACGAATCATTCCCGACAGAACAGGAAACGGGCCGTTGCTCCTCTAGAGGTTCATTACGCGAAGGCACTCGCACCCATCAGCCATTGCTGAGCCGGGCGCACAGTCCAAGCACCCTCTGGAGTACTCATGACCCATACGCATTCTTCTCTGTCGCTCTCGGATCTCACCTTCATCTGGCCGGACGGCGAATCAGTCTTTTCCCGCATCAGTTTTGTATTCCCCAGTGGCCGTGTCGGTCTCGTGGGACTCAACGGATCGGGAAAGTCGACTCTGCTGCGATTGATCGCGGGAGAGCTCTCACCTGAATCCGGATCCGTGACCGCCTCCGGCGAGGTCGGCTACCTCCGTCAGGACATCACACTCGATCCGAGCGTTCGGGTGGATGACATCCTCGGTATCCACGAACTCCGAAACGCATTGCACCGCATCGAAACCGGTGACGGTTCCGAAGCCGACTTTGCGCTCGTGGACACCAATTGGGATATCGAGGAGAGCGCTCTCTCCACCTTGCATCGGCTCGGCCTCGAGAAGGTAGTTCCGGATACGGCAGCACTGAGTCGAACGGTCAGCACCCTCTCCGGCGGAGAGACCGTACTACTCGGCCTGACCGCAACGCTGCTGAAGAATCCGCAAGTGCTACTCCTCGACGAGCCGACCAACAACCTGGACCGCGACGCTCGATCACGAGTTCATGCTGCAGTCCAACAGTTTCCGGGAACCGTACTGATCGTCAGCCACGACCGGGAACTGCTCGACACAGCGGAGTACACCGTCGAACTACGTCGAGGGGATCTACGCGTGTTCGGCGGCAACTACTCGCACTACCAGGAGGTCGTGACCGCTGAGCAGGAAAACGCACTCGCCACCGTTCGCGACGCCAAGGCCGATCTGGCGAAGCAGAGCCGCGAGCTGATCGACGCTCGAACAAAACTGGACCGACGTAAGCGCTATGGGCAGAAGATGTTCGAGAACAAGCGGGTGCCACTGATTATCGCGCAGGAACGAAAACGCCAAGCCCAAGTTTCGGCCGGAAAGCTGGCCCTCAACCATATCGGGAAGGTGGGCGAGGCCAAGTCCGCCCTGTCGGAGGCAGAGGAACTCCTTCGAGACGATCGCGAGATCCGCCTGGACCTTCCTGCTACAGAGGTTCATCCGGGGCAGCAGGTTGCGCGGCTCGACGAGGTGACGTTGCGGAGCGGCCAAGGGGTATCGCTCCAGATCACCGGGCCGGAGCGGATTGCGCTACTGGGACGCAACGGAATCGGCAAGACAACGTTGCTCGATGCACTCGCTGCGTCGACTCCGTTCGTAGCCTCTCGTGCGCTCCCCCAACGTCTCGACGTGTTCGACGAGGATCTCTCGGTGGCGGACAACGTCGCTTTGGCCGCGCCACACGCGACAGCCGAGGAAATTCGCGGGCAGTTGGCACGGTTCCTTTTCCGGGGAACGGATTCCGACGTGTTGGCTTCTGCGCTCTCCGGCGGTGAACGATTGCGCGCGGCGTTAGCGACGATCCTTCTGGCCGAACCCGCGCCCCAGTTGCTTCTTCTCGACGAGCCGACCAACAACCTGGACCTACCGAGTCTCGCTCACCTCACGCAGGCACTTTCCGATTTCCGCGGTGCCATGGTGGTGGTGAGTCACGATCTGCCGTTTCTGCGCGACATCGGCATAACGCGGTGGATCAGCATGGACGAGACTGGTATTCGAGACATCGATCCCGAGTAGGCCGACGGTTGTCGCCAACGGTGCTTGACGGTCTGGCCTACCGTGGGGAGATGTGCCTTCACCTCGACGCAACCGCTGCGCTGTCGCTCGCAGGTTGGGTTCGCGAAGAACCTACTCGATCAGCCTCTGCCCCAGTTCCGCAACCACTGGTCGGCGGTTGTGACCAACTCATAGTGTGGGCGAGTTCGTTCTCCGTACTTGCCAGTTCCGACGACCAGGTGTGGTTTCTCTCGGCAGAGAACTATGCCGGTGGTGTTGGCGTCAGCGATGAGGCGTTTCCCTGGAATGCGTTCCGGCACGAGAGCCTGGCGGTCGCTTCCGGGCCGGCGGAGCGCGCGGCGATCAACGCCTTCTGGTCCACTCACCTCCCGGTCCTGATGTCGGTACGCAATGGGTACGAGTACCTGGCGCTCGCACCCGACGGTCAGGTTGTCCGCGGGAGAGTGCCGGAGTTCGAGGAGGTCACCATCGTCGCCGCTGATTTCGAGGCTCTGATTCGGGGAATAGCAGTAGGCGTCAGCACTGCAGACCCCTACACCGATGCACTGCTTGGAACAGTGGGCACTGCCCCGCCGGGCAGTGACCGGTAGCTCTGAGGGAGGCCGAGTTGATGGCCCGTAGCAACTGGCACCCATACTGGACGGGTGTTGCACGACGTGAGAAATCCGGTGGACGGTGCGCGAATCGCCTATCAGATCGTGGGCGATGGCCCGCCCCTGTTGATGGTGCACGGCACGGCGTTGTCGCGCTCCATCTGGCGTGGCTTCGGGTACGTCAAGGCACTCCAGGACCGGTACCGTCTGATCCTCGTCGACATGCGGGGTCACGGACGCAGCGACAAGCCGCACGACTCCGATTCGTATGCAATGGATCTGGTGGTCGCTGACCTCCTGGAAATTCTCGACACGGAGTCTCCGTTCGAACCGGCTCACGTCCTCGGATACTCGTTCGGCGGGCGTTCGGTGATGTCACTGGCAGTAGAGCACTCCGAACGGGTGCGGTCGTTGACGGTCGGGGGCGGTAGTAGCCGACCGATGACGGGTGCGTTCGACGCATTGTTCTTTCCCGGTTGCATCGACGCACTCGAAAGCGGCGGTATCGAAGGGTTCCTGTCCGGTTGGGGCGCTCGGCGCGGCAAACCGGTGGATCCCCAGACTGCGACCGCGTTTCGAATCAACGACGCACTCGCACTCGCGGCATACATGCGGCGAGCCGAGAAGGAGAAGGGCATCGACGACGCGGTGCTTCAACGGATCACCACGCCGACTTTGTTGTTCGTCGGATCGAGAGATCGCGAGCGCCTACCGGATACCGAGCATCTCGCGTCGATGATCCCGGACAGTGCCTTGACCGTGATCGAGGGCGCTGATCATGCGAGCGCAGTCGCGGACTCCGAAGCTGTGCTGCGTGCGCTCATTCCGTTCCTGAGCCGTCAGTAGTCCGGCTACTCCCGACCACTACTGAGGTGTGAGCGCTTTCGACTCGAGAGCGGTCACCGGTGGTTGCCGCAAGTTCAAGCGCCGCAGCAACTGCGCATTCGCGGCAACTACCACGGTGGACACCGACATCAGGATTGCTCCGACCTCCATCGGCAGCACGAACCCGACGGGCGCCAGCACTCCCGCAGCGAGGGGAACCGAGATCGCGTTGTATCCCGCTGCCCACCACAGGTTCTGGACCATCTTCCGGTAGGTGGCGCGGGACAGCTCGATGACCGAGCTCACCGATCGCGGATCATCGCTGGCCAGAACAACTCCCGCCGACGCGATCGCCACATCCGTTCCGGCACCGATCGCGATGCCCACATCCGCCTGGGCGAGCGCCGGCGCATCGTTGACCCCGTCGCCGACCATCGCCACGCGGTGGCCCGCAGCCTGAAGCCGCGATACCTGTGCCCCCTTGTCCTGCGGAAGCACCTCGGCGAAGACCTCGTCGATCCCGAGCGTGCGGGCAACCGAATGTGCCACGGCCTCCGCGTCTCCGGTCACCATGGCCACGCGCACACCGCGAGCGTGGAGGGCGTCGACAGCCAATGCTGATTCCGGGCGAATCTCGTCGGCCAATGCCAATGCACCGATCACCTTCTCGTCACGCACCACGTGCAGAACCGTCGATCCGTCGCTGAGCCACTCTTCGGTCCCCGGGATCGGCGAGGCACCGACCGATCTCAACATCCCCGGTCCGCCGACGCCTACGCGCGCACCGTCGACGTCCGCCGCAACCCCGATCCCGTTGTGCGCCTGAAAGTCCGAACCCGCAGTGATTTCGAGTGACAACTCCCGCGCCGCTGCGACCACGGCGCGTCCGAGTGGATGTTCACTGTCGAATTCGACGGCAGCGGCAGCGCCGAGAACTTCGTCATCGGCATACCCGTCGACACCGCGCACACCGACCACTGCTGGCTCGCCCTTGGTGAGAGTGCCGGTCTTGTCGAAGAGAACGGTGTCTACGTTGCGCATCGCCTCGAGGGCCATGCGGTCCGTGATCAGAATCCCAGCCCGAGCCGCCCGTTCGGTCGCGATCGACACGACCAGCGGAATCGCCAACCCGAGTGCGTGCGGGCAGGCGATCACCAGAACGGTGATCGTACGGGTGACTGCGCTTTCCGGTGTGCCCCAGATGCTCCAGGCGATCGCGGTCAACACTGCCGCGCCGAGTGCGTACCAGAACAGCAGGGCAGCGGCCTTGTCCGCCAACACCTGGGCACGACTCGACGAATTCTGGGCCTGCTCGACCAGGCGACGGATACCGGCGAGCGCGGTGTCTTCGCCCACCGCGGTGACTCGCAGCCGCAGCGCCGAGTCGGTGGCTACGGTGCCGGCCACCACCTGGTCACCGACAGTGCGCCGAACTGTCTTCGACTCGCCCGTGATCATGGATTCGTCCATGTCGGCACTGCCCTCGACCACCGTTCCGTCCGAGGGAACGCGGGCGCCGGGACGAACTATCACCAGGTCACCGGTGACCAGAGCTGCGGTGGGCACGGTTTCCACCGAATCGCCCACCACCCGTTCCGCCTCGTCGGGTAGCAACGCGGCAAGCGAATCCAAGGCGCTCGAGGTCTGACTGAGCGAACGCATCTCGATCCAGTGGCCCAACAACATGATCACGATCAGAAGCGCGAGTTCCCACCAGAAATCGAGAGTGTGATCCACCCAGTGCAGACTCGCAGCCCAGGACGCAAAGAAGGCCACCGTGATCGCGAGCGCGATCAACAGCATCATTCCCGGTTGCCGAGAACGGATTTCGGACACGCCACCGGTGAGGAACGGCTTACCGCCCCAGAAGTACATCACTGTGCCGAGTACCGGTGAGATCCATTCCACCAGAGAGTTTTCCGGCAAGGTGTACCCGACCAGATCAGCGAACATCGCGTCTGCCGCAACAACCGGAACTGCAATGACCAGCATGACCGCGAACAATTTCCGGAACTGTGCGACGTGATCCCCGTGACCACCGTGTGCCCCATGCTCCATCTGGCTGTGGTCCATCTGGCTGTGGTCCATCTGACTGTGATCCATGTGGCGGTCATCCCCTCGCGTGTGATTGCAGCACAGCACCAGTCAAGCCATCAGCCTCGAACGTATGCCCAGGCAGTCACCCGAGCAAGGTCACGCGGCCAAGGTCTCCCGTTCAGCTGCCCTTCAACATCGCTTCCATCTGAGTGATTTCTGCCTGCTGACCAGCGATGATCGCTTCTGCCATCGCCTCCGCCGAGGGGTCGAGCCCGTTGTCGATTTCGGTCTGGGACATGGTGATGGCGCCCTTGTGGTGCTCGATCATCATCGTCAGCCACATCTTGTCGAACTCCGCGCCGCTGGCGTCGGTGAGAGCCGTCATGTCTTCGGCCGACATCATGCCCGGCATGTCTGCCATCCCGACGCCGTGACCCGCGTGCGCCGAATCATCCATTCCTCCCATCGAACTCGACGCAGGGTCGGGGCGTCCCCACTTCGTCAGCAGTTCGGTCATCTGAGCCATCTCCGGGCCTTGCGCTGCCTCTATCTGCGCTGCAAGAGAAAGAAGTTCGGCATTGTCGGTTCGGCCTTCCACCATCCGGGCCATGTCCAATGCCTGCGCGTGATGCGGGTACATCCCTTCGAGGAATTCGATGTCGGCTGCATTGACACCCGCCGGAATCGCCGACTGTGCTGCGACGCTGGTCGTTTCGGAAGAATGGGTGACGCTTTCTCCGGAGTTGTCCGAACATCCGGCAATCAACAGTGCTGCCGCTGCCACCGCTGGAACGAACCGCGCGGCGCTCCGCTTGAATGTCGTAGACATGTTTTCCACTCCCAGAAATTGAATTGATATACATTGCCCCACAACTGATTTGATCCCTGTGGGTGCTACTGCACATTTGCCACACTACCGGCGCAAGGCCGCCGAGAGACCCGATAACCGGCCCATACGATGTTCCTTCATCGAATCTTCACAGTCGAACGAAACCATCAGGCGGCGGTAACAAGGCGGCGCAGTCGACTAACCTCGGACTGATGAGCGCCGAACTACGACCGAGCGAGGAGCCTGGGCGCGTACTCGTCGTCGACGACGAACCTGCGCTCGCGAAGGTTGTCTCCAACTACCTGAGCCGAGAGGGCTTCACCGTTCGGATCGCACACGACGGTCCGAACGCGGTACGTGCGGTCCGCGAATTCGAGCCCGCACTGATCGTGCTCGACCTGATGCTCCCGGGCTTCGACGGCCTGGAAGTCTGCCGGCGGATCCGCACGTTTTCCGACGCGTACGTCCTGATGCTCTCCGCCCGCGGTGACGAGTCGGACAAGGTGACCGGACTGGCAGCTGGCGCAGACGACTACGTGGTCAAACCCTTCGGCCCCCGCGAGTTGGTTGCTCGAGTGAAAGCACTGCTCAGACGGCCACGTGCGTCGAGCATGCTGCCGGAAGCGCTGCCGACGCCACCCGGTCTCGACATCGACGTCCTCGCCCGCACGGTGCATGTCGACAACCGCCCTGTCGATCTCACTCCCACCGAGTTCGCGTTGCTCTCCGCCCTCGCTGCCCGACCCGACGCGGCCTGGAGTCGAGCAGACATCATCGCCTCGGTGTGGGGTTCGTCCTGGTTCGGGGACCAGCACATCGTCGACGTCCATGTCCGTGCACTACGCCGCAAACTCGGCGACGACGCGACCGATCCGCGGTTCATCAGAACCGTCAGGGGCGTCGGATACTCGTTGAGGTCGTCATGAACGGGGTCGCCATGAAGAAACTCGGGCTACGCGGAAAACTGCTGCTCGCGCAGCTTGTCGTCCTGTTCGTTTCCTGCCTCGCCATCGCCGCCGTTGCCATTGCCGTGGCTGCCCCGCTCTTTCACAACCACCTCATGATGGCCGGCATCGAAGACTCGAATGTACGTACCCACACCGAAGAAGCGTTCGCTCAGACCATGACCATCGCACTGTTGTGCGGGATCGCGGTCGCATTGGTGGGAGCAGGCATCGCCGCGGTCTACATCGTCCGACGCATCACGGCCCCGATCACAACGCTGGCGGAGGCGGCGCAAAGCGTCGCCGACGGGAACTTCGACGTGACTATCGACAGGTCCGACGTGGATGCAGATTTCACGCGTCTCGAAACGGCCTTCGCTGACATGGCTGCACGCCTTGATCATTCGGATCGGGTTCGCAAACGACTGCTTGCCGACCTCGCCCACGAACTGCGCACTCCGGTATCGACTTTGGCTGCGTACGTGGACGGCATCGAGGATGGCGTCCTACCCACGGACACCACTTCGTGGTCGGTGATGCGTGACCAACTCGAAAGACTTCGTCGGCTCTCGTGCGATCTGGCGGACGTCTCCGCTGCCGACGAGCACGCACTCGAACTCGATCGACGGGCCGAGGATCTCGGCGATATCGTCGCCGGCGCAACGGCAGCAGCGCGGCCACGATTTGTCGATCGTGGGGTCGAATTGACGACCGTCTTGCCTCCGCACACAATCACGGCCGAGGTCGATCGCCAACGAATCGAACAGATCCTCGCCAACCTTCTCGAGAACGCGTTGCGGCACACTCCAACCGGAGGTTCGGTGACGGTGACACTCGCGCGGGGAGAGGATCACCTCTCGGTGTCCGTCACCGACACCGGCGACGGAATTCCCTCAGACCAGCTCGAATCCGTCTTCGACCGGTTTCATCGTGGTGATCGATCCGACGGTTCGGGTTTGGGGCTCACGATTGCGCGTAGCCTCGCGCTCGCCCACGGCGGCGATCTGTCGGCACGCCGAAACGAGCAACCTCTCGGCAGCACGCTGATCCTGACCTTGCCGACAGGTTTCACGCTGCCGCTTTGAACGGATCGTGTTCGGCGATCAACTTCTCGAGTCGAGCCTCGTCCACCCGAACTCTGACCGTCGATGCCTCCTGCTGATCACGAATCACCTTGGCCAACGTGAACGTGCTGGTGACCAAGAACAGCAAGGACATTCCGAGAAATCCGCGTTGCCACGCATCGATCGGAAGATAGGCAATTCCGAGGAGGGTGCCGACAAAACTGACGGCAAAGGCGATTCCGGCCTGCAGGTAGAAGGCTGCAGTGGTCTTCGAAGGTGTTGTCGGTGCGCTCATGCTTCGAAGTCTGGCCTGTCGCCGCAACACTCGGATGCGTAGTCCTACTCGAGAGCCCACGGTACTTCCCCCGGCAAAAATCAGATGCCGTCGCCCATCGTGGTGGATAGTCTCGGTTCGGTAGACGGAGATGTTCGAGAACAGTCAGACGGCAGGAGTGATCGATGACCCGCAGACATATCGCCATGGTGAGCATTCCGGCACCGGGCCACGTCAATCCGAGCCTGGCGATCATCGCGCGTCTCGTCGCCGCCGGTCACCGCGTCACCTATGCCAACGACGAGTCGATGCGTGAGATCTTCGAGGCGACCGGGGCCGAATTCGCACCGTACGTATCCACGCTGCCCAGTCTCGCTCCTTCCCCTGACGACACCGAACCGGAGAAGAGCTGGGACGGGGATCTGATAGATCAGTTGACCCTGTTCCAGGACGATTACGAGTCGATGCTGCCGCAACTGCGCCGAATTTACGAAGACGATCGACCTGACCTCTTTCTTTACGACATCGCCGGCATTCCGGCACGAATACTGGCTCAGCAGTGGAACGTTCCCATCATGCAGTTGTCGCCGACGTACGTTGCCTGGGACGGTTACGAAGCCGACGCCGCACCGATGTACGACGAGATTCGTTCCGATCCGAGAGGCGTGGACCTGCTCGATCGGGAGGCCCGGTTCTTCCGCAGCGAAGGCGTCGAGGTCGATCCTCGTGAGTTCACCGGACGCCCACCGCGTGCGATCGTTCTGATCGCAGAATCTATGCAGCCCAACGCCGATCGAGTGAACCGCGACGTCTACACGTTTGTCGGCCCCGCACTCGAGCCGAGCAGTCAACCCTGGGTGAACCCGGATCCGGAACGCAAGCTCTTGTTGATTTCGCTGGGTTCTGCCTTCACCGATCACCCGGATTTCTACCGCACCTGCGTCGAAGCTTTCGGCGAAATGGACGGGTGGCACGTCGTCCTCCAAATCGGAAAGCAGGTACAGATCTCAGATCTCGGATCTGTGCCCGAGACTGTCGAAATACACCGCTGGGTACCGCAGTTCGCGATTCTGCAGCAGGCCGACGCATTTGTGACCCACGCGGGTATGGGCGGATCCAGCGAGGGACTCGTCACCGGCACGCCCATGATCGCGGTACCGCAAGCCGTTGACCAGTTCGGCAACGCCGACTCGCTTGTCGACGCCGGCGTCGCAGTACGCGTCGACGGCGCTACCGTCACGGCAAAAGAGCTTCGTGAGGCGCTGACGCGCGTGAGTTCTAGTGAGTTCCGCCGACGCAGCGCAGAGTTGGCAGAAGAACTCGCAGCGGCGGGCGGCGTATCCCGTGCAGTCGACTTGATCGAAGCCGCCCTACCCGGCAGCGGGCCGAGATGACGAGTTCTACCAGTGCCAGGCGTCGCCCCCCACGTTCTTGATGGTTCGCTGCAGGACCGTGATGGTGGTGACAAATTCTTCTTCGCTGATTCCTTGCATCCGCTCCTCCTGCAACGTCTGCTGTACCCGCGCTGCACGATCGAACTGCTCGGAGCCGGCATCAGTAGGACGAAGGACAGTCCCGTCCTCACGCGCCCACCCCAGTTCGAGGGCAGAGTCGACGGCCTCGTCGATGACGTCAGTTGATTCGTTCGGACCGATCGTCCGTAGGAGGACGGCTCGCTCCACCCCTTCAGGGTGCAGCGAAAGTTGGTGCAGGATCCACCATTGCGGCTGAGTCACGCCGATTGCTTCGAGTGCCCCGCGCGTGCGTGCGCGAATCGCTTCGCCTGCACGCGCGGTCCAGAATCCGATCGGCTGATTCGCCGGTGGCTGCATTGGCTGTTCGGTCATGGACACGACGATAAAACCTCAATGGAAGTTCAGGTCAACCCCAAGGCGGTGAGTTCTACATATGTTGTGTGATTGCTCCGCCGATGATGCGGGCGGCGTCGGGGAATTCGCCCGGGTTCGGACCGGCGTAGTTGAGCCGCAGGAACTTTCCGGTCGGTTCCGCCGGGAACCAATCGTCTCCGGCCCCGACGAACACACCGGCCGACCGGCAGTCCTGCACGACGCGTTCGAGATTCGTGGTGTCCGGAAGCCGAAGCCAGAGGTTGAGTCCACCTTGCGGTACGGCGTCGAGGTGAGCGTCCGGCGCATGCTCGCGCAGACTCGACACGAGGAGGTCGCGTCTGGCCTCGAGTTGGTGACGAAGCCTGCGCAGGTGCGTTCGCCAGGCCGGTTGGGTAACGACGTCAAGGGCGACTGCCTGCAGCATTCCGCTGACGTACATCGAATCTGCTTGTGTATCAGCAAGAATCCGCTCGTACGCCGGGCCGCGAGCGATCAAGCCGGCAACTCGCACCGATGGGGACACACTCTTGGTCAGCGCACGGAGGTAGACAACGTGTCCGCTGTCGTCTCGAGCGGCAATAGGGCTGGGATCGGCGGTGATGCCGAAGTCGAGCGCCGAACTGTCCTCGATCAGGAAGGCGCCGTGCCGACGGACGGTCTCGAGCACCTTGTCAGCCAATGTCGGCGACCACAGCGCCCCCGTCGGACTCGCGAAACTCGGTTGTGCGTAGAACGCCCGAGCGCCTGTCTGTTCGAATGCGCGCGAAAGCTCTTCCGGATCAGGACCGTTGGCACCACTGGAGATCGGAATGACCGTGACACCGGCCTGGGCGGCAGCAAGGATCGCACCCCAGTACGTCGGCGATTCCATGAGCAACGGACGCCCCTCCCCCACGAGCGCACGGAAGGACGTCGCAAGTCCACCCTGACTGCCGGGAAGTACAACCACGTCGTTCGGCCCCGGCGGCGTGATCCCGGCCGGAGTGGCAGAACCCAATTCGGAGGCAAACCAGGATTGCAGTTCCGGAAGCCCGGCAGCAAGTGGCCGATTGAAGACGGCGTCGGTTCGCGTCGCCCTGGTGAACGCTGCACGAACCAGTCCTTCCGGCAACAGTTCTCGGGCCGGATAGCCGGAATGCAGCGCGATCACGTCGTTGGAGGTGGACTGCAGCGCAATAGGCAGTTGCAGCCGATAGTTCGGCGATCCGAGCGCCGCCGTCTGCCACCCGTAATCGTTGGGTCGCACGACGCGTGCGGCGCGCACGAAGGTCCCCACACCGGGACGAGCCTCCACAGCCCCCTGAGATACCAGTGTTCGCAGCGCCTTCTGCACAGTGACCGGACTCGCCCCGTGCGTGCTGACGAGCGACCGAGTGGACGGAAGCTTCGCACCTGGAGGAGCCGTCGCGATCCACTCGCGCAAAGCTGCGGCTATCCGCGAACTGCTATCATTGGACATGTCGAATCATAGTAGCGCTACTCTCTCGCCAACGCCAGCGCTATCGCGAATTTTTGTCCGTTTCCAGGCCGAACCGTAAGGCGCCCTTCTCGTCCGACACACCACTCGTCCACCGAACCGGAGAGGTACGTAACCGCGTGAACACACCCATCGATCAGGCCCGCAAGCTCGAGAATGTCAGGTACGACATCAGAGGGCGAATTCTCGACAAGACCGAAGAACTCGAGGATCAGGGACACACGATCCTGCGACTCAACGTCGGCAATCCGGCCCCCTTCGGGTTCGAAGCACCGGACGAGATCATGATGGCCATGATCCGTAATCTCCCTACCGCACAGGGATATTGCGATTCTCGCGGACTGTATTCGGCGCGCACTGCGGTGGTCCAGTACTACCAGACACGGGGTATCACCGACGTCACCGTCGACGAGATCTACCTCGGAAACGGTGTCTCCGAACTGATCACCCTGACGATGCAGGCCCTCTGCAATCCAGAGGACGAGATCCTCATTCCCGCTCCCGACTACCCCTTGTGGACGGCTTCGGTGTCGCTTGCCGGCGGTACACCGGTCCACTACCTCACCGACGAAAGCCAAAGCTGGGCACCGGACTTCGACGATCTGGAAGCTCGGATCTCTCCGCGCACCCGAGGGATTGTCGTCATCAATCCCAACAATCCGACGGGCGCCGTCTACTCGACGGAGGTGCTGCAACGCTTCGTGGACCTTGCGCGCAAACACGATCTGATGCTCTTCGCAGACGAAATCTACGAGAAGATCGTCTACGACGGTCGATCCATGACAAACCTTGCGACGATGACCGGGCGAGACGTCCTGTGTCTGACCTATTCGGGACTGTCCAAGGCCTACCGCGTCTGCGGATTCCGAGCCGGATGGCTGGCCATCACCGGACCACTCGAACGGGCGTCGAGCTTCATCGAAGGCATCAAACTGCTGGCCAACATGCGTATGTGTGCCAACGTGCCGGCGCAGCACGCGATCCAGACCGCACTCGGCGGACGCCAGTCCATCGAGGACCTGTTGCTTCCACAAGGTCGGCTGACGGCCCAGCGCGATCTCGCGCACAGCACGCTCAACAGCATCGACGGGATCAGTTGCCAGCAGGCCGACGGGGCGCTGTACCTGTTCCCGAAGCTCGACGTCGACAAGTTTGGCATCGTCGACGACGAGAGGTTCGTTCTCGATCTACTGGAATCGGAGAAGATTCTTGTCAGTCACGGTCGCGCGTTCAATTGGATCGAACCTGATCACTTCCGACTGGTGACTCTGCCGAACACCGACGACCTCGCGACCGCCCTCGAGCGCCTCGGTAACTTCCTCAGTTCCTACAGCCAGTAATCCCCGCGCACCTCCACAAACGACTGAACGCCGACCGGATTTCCGGTCGGCGTTCAGTCGTGAAAATCAGCAGGCGATCAGGCAGTGACGATCGCGTCGAGTGCCGAGTAGAACAAGCCGAGTCCGTCGTCGCTGGGGCCGGTGAGAGCCTCGGTGGCGTGCTCGGGGTGCGGCATCAGACCGACGACGCGGCCGTTGGCCGAAGAAATACCGGCGATACGACGCTGCGAGCCGTTGGGGTTCTCCTCCGAGTAACGGAAGACAACGCGGCCTTCGCCCTCGAGTTCGTCGAGGACCTTCTCGGACGCCTGGAAGCGGCCTTCACCCGACTTGAGCGGGATGAGGATCTGGGCGCCGGCCTCGTAGCGTGAGGACCACGCCGTGTTGTTGGCTTCGACCGTCAACCACTCGTCGCGGCAGATGAAGTGCAGACCCTGGTTACGGGTCAGGGCACCGGGGAGCAGACCGGCTTCGCAGAGGATCTGGAAACCGTTGCAAATGCCGAGGACCGGCATGCCACCCTTGGCTGCTTCGACGACCTTGCCCATCGCGGGAGCAAACCGGGCGATTGCGCCGCAGCGAAGGTAGTCGCCGTAGGAGAATCCACCCGGGACGACGACTGCGTCGACACCCTTGAGGTCTGCATCGCCGTGCCAGAGTTCAACTGCTTCACCGCCGGCCAGGTTGACGGCCCGAGCAGCGTCGATGTCGTCGAGCGTGCCCGGGAACGTGATAACCCCGATACGTGCGCTCATGCCTCGACTCGCCTGACGGTCCAATCCTCGATCACCGTGTTGGCCAGCAGGCCTTCGGCGATCTTCTCGAGTTCGGCGTCTTCGACACTGCCGTCGATCTCCAACTCGAACCGCTTGCCCTGACGGACATCGGATACTCCTGCAAAGCCCAGGCGAGACAGTGCCCCGACAATTGCCTGTCCCTGGGGGTCGAGAATCTCGGCCTTGGGCATGACTTCGACGACGACACGGGCCACGTGCTGCTCCTCGGTACTAGTGCGCGAACCCGGAGTGAAACGCTCGGGTGATGGCCAGTTTACCGGGCGCACCCGAGATGGTTCGCATCGAGTGATCGGGGCGTGACGGCCAACACCTGTCGGACTCGCCTGCGAGCCCTTCCGCGTCGGCGCATACTCGAAATCATGCGACTGACACATTTTGGCCATTCCTGTGTGCTCGTGGAGTTGAACGGCTCGAAGATCCTCTTCGATCCCGGCAACTTCTCGCACGGATTCGAAGGCATCACCGGCCTCGACGCCATCCTCGTGACACATCAACACCCTGATCATGCCGACCCGGCTCGCCTGCCCGAACTGGCCGAAGCGAACCCCGACGCCGTGCTCTACAGCGATCCGCAGACGGCTGAAAAGCTCGGTGGGCGCTGGACCGGAGTCCGGCCCGGTGACCGGTTCAGCATCGGCGACGTCGAAGTGACCGGAACCGGCGGTGAGCACGCGATCATCCACCCGGACCTACCGATGATCGACAACACCGCGTTCCTCCTCGGCGACGCCACCAACCCGGCGCAGTTCATGCATCCCGGCGATTCCCTCTTCGTTCCCGAACAGACGGTCGACGTTCTTGCTCTTCCTGCCGCCGCACCGTGGCTCAAGATTTCCGAGGCCATCGACTACCTCCGCGCGGTGGCGCCACGTGTCGCGGTTCCCATCCATCAAGCGATCATCCGCGACGAGGCCGCCGGAATTTTCTACGGCCGCTACTCGGAAATGGCTGCCGACGGCACGGAGTTCCGCGTCCTCGACGAGGAGTCGAGCGTCGAGGTCGCCTGATTCAACCCTTCAGGCACTCACATCGACGATGATCCAGCCGGTGCTCGTCCCGCCGGCTGCGTCGGTGAGTGTGTAGCGGATCCGGTCGACCCCCGTCTTCGTCCCCGCCGTGTAGACAACTTTGCCGCCGTCGAGTTTCACGGTACCGCCGAGAAGTGAGGTCGCCTCGACACCGGTCACCTTGATCGAATCTCCGTTGCTGTCATGATCATTCGCGACAGCGTCGACAGTGGCTGTGCCACCCGAACTGACCCGCGCGGTGTCGAGTGCGGCGTACGGCGGGATCGGGGTTGCCATGTACCGACCGATGTCGTCGAGTCGAGCCGAGGCAACGTCCGCGGCATCGACGATGGCTGCGAATTCGGTGCCGTCGAAGCGCGAGAGGTCGTTGCCGTTCATGATGGTTCGGCCCTCGGCGCCGCCGCCGTGATAGTCGTCGGCATAGAAGTTGTGGCCCAACTCGTGGCGGAGGACGCGGCTGAAGTTGCCGTCGGACTCGGCGCCGACCTGCGCGTAGCTGTGATCAACCTCGAACTTCGAGTAGTAGGCATTTCCGCCACCGGACCTGCACACGACAGTCGCCTGATCGACGCTCGTCCCGACTTGATCGGACCACAGATCTTCCAACTGCTCGAGGTTTTCACAGCTGCTCGAGTACGGGTCACTGACGGCATCGGCCCGAAGAACGACGCGACCGAGGATCGGCCGAATTCCGACGTCTCTGATCCAGATGGCAGCGGTTCTGGCCATGGATTCCTCGGCCCGATCCAAAGCAACGGCGGGACTGCCTTCGCCGTGCGCGGAGTACCACTCACCGCTCAGGTCCAACCCCACTACGAACTGCTTCACGGTTTTGCCGACGCCGGCTGCCGAAGCCGGCGCGATCGAGGCCGTCGGCCACTGAGGCTTCGCATCGATCGGCGCTGTACTTCGACCGACCACGTCGGATCCGACGAACTCGATCGAAGAACCACGATCGAAAATCGCCTGCCCACGCAGTATTCCGGCCGAGTCGACGATGGCCGAGACGATTGCGTCCGGATGCCCTTCCACGCTGCCGATGTACGAACGGGGCGCCGGAATCACCACATCGGACAGCTTGCCGCCGCTTTCTTGTACGGCCATCGAGAAGTCTGATCCCCGCAGATCCATCTTGTGCAGCCGCAGAGTGAGTTGCTCACCTTGATCGTCGACGGTTGCGGTGCGTACGCCATCACTCGATCCGCTCGATCCACCGTCGATACTGCCCGTCGGCAGCGTGTGAACCGCGCCGGCCGGAGCGGCAGACGCGAGTGCCGGAACGAACGCAGCACAGACAACTGCGCCAACAGCCACGGCAACAAGACCCTCGGCCGACTTGGAGAACACTCTTGCGCGCATGGTGAAGTCCCAACCTCGTCTACTAGCGGCACATTAACTGCACGCACTCTAGCAGCGAGAAAGCCGGCAGACTCCACTCTCCACTTCAGCGTCCGATATATCCGAATTAGCCCCTTGATGGACCACTACCAGCCAAGAAGCGGAGAAATACGAAGAGTGCGCCTGCTCGGACAACCCGGACAGACGACGCCGCCTCCTAGCTATCAAATAGTTGCCAACCGCCGAACTCAGGCAGCGCCGAGTTCTCGAGACGGCGAGTTCCACCGATACACCTGCGAGGCGGCTTCGTGAAAGAGAGCAAGATCGACGGCGTCGAGAACTGCCTGGCGCGGTCCCTCGTTTCCCAACTGCTTGGCGGTGATCGACAACCTGACCAGTCCCCCACGCTTGGCTGCGCGCCCGGCTCCGAGAACCAACGCACGGCACCACCACGGTTCGGCCTTGAAGCCCTCGCCGATACCGAAAACCCTTCCCCGCTGCAAGGTTCCACGGGTCAGATCGTGCACGGCGCCGAGGCCTGCCATCGTCCGAAAGCCGGTCTCCGGCAACACCGACATGGCACCGGGCGACGCCACCCAGCGCGGCGGTGCGAACACCCGGGTCCTGAGGCCTGCCTGTTCGAGGACCCGATCCGCAGCGAGTAGTCGCAGTTTTGCTTCGTGCTTGGACAGAGTGGCGAACTCGGCCCGACGACGCTTGGTCGCGGCCTGGTCGTAGCCGTGCAGAACGATGGCGTCGCCGTGCTCACGACGCTCACGCAGCCAGGCCGTCGTCACCGCGTCGTCGGCAAGTCGATATTTGTCCTTGAGTCGCGGCGCCACCAGGAGCGACAAACGCACACCTCGAGCGTCCATCTCGTCAGCGAATCCGGCAGCGAGATAACATGTCTCGTCTCTGATTCCGGATACCGACACGATCAGTTCTGCGGACATACTCCGATAGTGGCAGCTGTGGGTGAACAGCACACTGCCGCCGGATGATCATCCGGCGGCAGTTTCCAGCAACGAGCCGCTAGTTCTCGGGAAGCGCAGCTACTAGTTCTCGGGAAGCGCAGCTACTAGTTCTTGGGAAGCGCAGCTTCGATCGCGGCGACGACCTCGGGTGCGTCAGGCTCGGTCCGCGGACGGAATCGGTTGACGACGGTGCCGTCCGGTCCGATCAGGAACTTCTCGAAGTTCCACTGGATGTCGCCGGCAGCGCCTTCGGCGTCGGCGGCCTTGGTGAGTTCGGCGTACAGCGGATGCTGGTTTTCGCCGTTCACCTCGATCTTCTCCAGCAGCGGGAACGTAACGCCGTATGTGGTGGAGCAGAACGTCTCGATCTCTTCTGCGGTGCCCGGTTCCTGGCCCATGAACTGGTTGCACGGGATACCGATCACGGTCAGACCGCGGTCCGCGTATTCACTGGCCAGCTTCTCGAGAGCCGAGTACTGCGGGGTCAGTCCACACTTGGATGCGACGTTGACCACGAGCACGGCACGGCCGTCGTATTCGCCCAACGAGGTGGGCACGCCACCGAGAGTGTTGATCGCGATGTTCTGTACTGGAGTTGTCATAGGTTCCAACTTAGCGACTCTCTCGCGCACTGCTCCTTCGCGCACTGCTAATTCGACGCTCCGAGAATGCGATCGAGGTCGTCCAGAACGGTGAGGCCGCCGAGCGGTCCGACGCCGGTGATCCAGTAGGACATGTCCACCAGATGCGGGTTCGGGAAGAATCCGGCGTTGTCGGCCACGGCCTTCGGCATCGTGCCGGCATCGGCCGGTTTCGCGGAGGTGACCAGGATGAGGTCGGCGTTGGCTCCGGAGACGAATTCCGGGGAGAGGTCGACGGAGATCGAGTTCTCCCAGTCGCGTGCGGGAATCGTGAGTCCAGCACATTCGAGAGTGCTTCCGGCAAACGACGTGGGTCCGTACAGCGTCAGAACGTCGTCGCGTGGGCGGATGAGCTGAGCGGTCTTGCCCTCGGTGCTGTGCTTGCTCGCCACTTCCTCGCAGCGTGCCGTGTAGTCACCGAGCAGCTCGCCCGCCTGATCGGTCTTGTTCAACGCTTCTGCGACGAACTGGACGTTGTCCTGCCACGGATCGGTCTGAGTTGCCATGTAGACGGTCGGCGCGATGGCAGCGAGCTGCTCGTACAGATCCCCGTGCCGTGTTTCCGTTCCGATGATCAGATCCGGGCTCAGCGCGACGATCTTCTCGAGGTTCGGTGCCGCGACGGTTCCGACCATCTCGATCTCCGCCGCCTTCTCACCGAGGTACGCCGGAACGCCCGTCGTCTCGCTGAGTACCGCGGTGCCCACGGGAATCACGCCCAGCGCTACCGACGTGTCGAGCTGAACCGGCTCGAGCACGACAACTCTCTGCGGATCCATCGGCACTTCGGTGGTTCCGCGGGCGTGGGCGACCGCGTGCACGGCGTCGGGCTGCATCCCAGGGTCATCAAGATCGTCACCGCCACAAGCAGTCGTAGTTGCCACGATGGCGGCGAGGACAAAACCACCCAGCACGTACCTCGTACGCGAGTTACTGCGCTTCATTCACACACTCCTGTCACCGACTGCTTCCGACCGTCACAGCCACGCGTATTCACCACGGCTGAGCAAAGGATTCACCATCCAATAGTCTGGTGAGCCTAACCTACGAAACTGGAGCCTTTTCGTGTCTTCCCTCCCCTGCCACAGCGACGGTGTCGTGGGGAAGGCACCTGTGCAGTGCCTTTCGGAATTTTTCGCCAATCCTCAAACCAGTCGACGCCCTCACGCCTGTACACGGCAGTCGTCGACTGCCGGCGAACCTATGGTCGGTCGCGCCGGAATGACACATCTGTGGGTGTTGATCGAGCACCCCGGGCCCTGGCCGGCGTCCGCCCCGGACGACGTTCTGCCAGACGCGCTCACCGAAAAAATCTACTCAGCGCAGGGTCGTATCCGCGTTGTGCTGATCCGGCGTCCCCGCAACCGCCAGGTCCTCACCCCGACGTGCGTTCTCGCGTGGACGGACGGCACGCGCCACTGGATGAGGGAAGGGTCGGTGGACCGATACGAGAACCTGT
The DNA here is from genome assembly GCF_042738325.1 of Rhodococcus sp. NPDC059969. NCBI lineage: Bacteria > Bacillati > Actinomycetota > Actinomycetes > Mycobacteriales > Nocardiaceae > Rhodococcus > Rhodococcus sp. NPDC059969. The sequence goes on from NZ_JBHWUF010000008.1 coordinate 201,771, forward strand.
CGGCACTACCGTTCGAATCGATGGCCACCGGAGTGGAGTCCGCCTTCGGCCGCTCCCGTACGGAACCGCTCTTCGGAGTCTGCACACATGGGAAAAAGGATGCGTGCTGCGCCGAACTCGGCCGTCCGGTTGTAGCGGCGCTGGACGCGGCCCAGATCGCGGACGTGTGGGAGTGCAGTCACATCGGTGGAGATCGTTTCGCCGCCAACATGATTGCGTGGCCCGCCGCAGTCTATTTCAGCCGACTGGACGGCAACTCTGCGATGGATGCAGCCGAGAAGTACCTGAACGGAGAACTGTCCCTGACGCACCTGCGCGGCCGGGCAGCGCTGTCGCAGGCCGCTCAGGCCGCCGAGCACGCTGTCCGGCGCGCCACCGACATTGTCGCTTCGGGCGCACTCGAGAGTGTCACCGAGAGGGTGGACGGAGTACGCACGACTGTCGATCTCCGGTTGGGAGCGAGAGACTTTCGCGTGGCCGTACGTCCCGGCCCTCCAGGGCAACCGTTCCGACATGATTGTGGTTCCGGTGGCACCGTCGAATGGAACGGATGGATCGTCGAGCATCTTCACGAGCAATCGCACTGACCACTCAGTTTCGGTACGACTGCCCGGCAGGCCATCGAACCGAGATTTGCGCTGAGTGACAACACTTCGAATCAGGTCGCGATGAAGGATCGACGCCCCTGGTGATTACAGCTTGCATTCTTCCCATGACCACCGCACTGACGCCGAATGCCGTAGCCCGGTCTGCAGATCCGATCAAGAGTGAGGTCGACTACGAAACACTGGCAGAGAAATTCCGTCCGATCTTCGAGGACATCGCACAATCCGTCGTCGAACGCGAACGCGACCACGTGCTTCCGTTCCAACAGATCGACGCACTCAAGAAGGCAGGCTTCGGCGCCGTTCGGGTGCCGACCACGCACGGCGGATCCGGCGCGAGCATCCCACAATTGATCCGTTTGTTGGTCGAGTTGTCGAGCGCCGATTCCAACATCACCCAGGCATTGCGCGGTCATTTCGCGTTTGTCGAAGACCGACTGGTCGCCGACCCCGGAACTGAACGCGATACCTGGCTCCGACGCTTTGCCGAGGGACAGTTGGTCGGGAACGCGTGGACCGAAATCGGCGATGTTGCATTGGGCGAAGCCAACACCAAGGTCTCGCCCGCACCCGATGCCGATCATTTCCTGGCGAACGGGGCCAAGTTCTACAGCACGGGTTCCATTTTCGCCGACTGGATCGACCTGTACTCGCAGCGCACCGACACTGGCGCATTCGTGATTGCCGCGGTCGAGGCGAGGCAACCCGGTGTCACACACAGCGACGACTGGAACGGCTTCGGCCAGCAGACGACGGGGTCCGGCTCATCCGTCTACGAGAATGCGATTGTCCAGCCGGAGAACATCTTCGACTTCTCGACGCGATTCAAATACCAGACCGCGTTCTATCAACTGTTCCATCTCGCCACTCTCGCCGGCATCGCCAAGGCTGCGACAACCGAGATTTCTCGCCGAGTTGCCGCTCGCACTCGCACCTTCAGTCACGGCAACGCTCCACGGTATGCGCAGGATTCACAGATCCAGCAAGTGGTCGGTGAAGTGTCCTCTGCCGCCTTTGCAGCCGAGGCCGTTGCACTGCACGCCGCGCAGTCGTCCCAATGGGCTTACGAAGCCGCGTTCTCCGGCTCGCCGGAGGAAGAGAAGGCCGCCAACATCGCGGCCGAAATCGATTCAGGGCGAGGCCAGGTCGCCTCGATCGGACTGGTCGTGCCGGCCACGGCCAAGATCTTCGACGCACTTGGTGCTTCCGGAGTGAGCCGGGACCTCGATCTCGATCGGTTCTGGCGCAACGCCCGCACCGTGGCCAGTCACAACCCGGTCGTCTTCAAATCCAAAGTTGTCGGCGACTACGAAATCAACGGAACCGAACCGATTTACGTGTGGGCCATCGGGACTGCACCGACAGAAAAGGATGTACAGGCATGACCGTGACCAGTGAAACCGAAGTCTTCGTCGGCATTCCCGACACACCCGAGGGCTGGATCGACCGGGCTCGCGAGGTGAGCAACATCCTCACCGTCGACGCACTCGCGCGTGATCGAGCCGGTGAACCGCCGTTCCGAGAAGTTCAGCTACTCAAGGACAGTGGTCTGGTGACACTGCTGGGTCCGGTCGAGTTCGGCGGCGGCGGGCAGCGATGGGAGACCGCGTACAAGGTGGTTCGGGAGATCGCCCGCGCCGACGGATCCATCGGACAGTTGCTCGGATACCACTACCTGTGGGCCTGGGCTGCCAGATTGGTCGGAACCGATCCGCAGATCTCTGCTGTCGAGGAGCTGTACACGAGCAACCGATTCTTCTTCGGCGGCGCGGTTAACCCTCGAGACACCGACCTCACCGTCGTGGACCGCGGGTACACCCTGGTATTTAACGGCGTGAAGTCGTTTTCCACCGGCGGCCGAGTCACCGACCTCACCGTGCTCGAAGGAATCATCGACGGAACTGCGACGCATGTGTTCGCAATCGTGCCGACTGCTCAGGACGGCATAGTCTTCCGCGGAGACTGGGACAACCTCGGGCAGCGCCTCACCGATTCCGGCAGTGTCGAGATCAACGACGTCGAGGTCGACTGGGCAAGTGCAGCAGGCTTTGTCGACAAGGAATTCCGACCCCTCGTCTACAACACCCTGAACTTCCCGGCGATCGAGATCGTGTTCGCGAACTTCTACCTCGGGATCGCCCGTGGCGCGCTGGACACCGCAGCCGAGTACACCCGAACCCGAACGCGTCCATGGCCGTACGGAGGTGACAACCGCGAAATCGCGACCGACGAGTGGTATCTCCGTGAGGGCTACGGCGACTTGCAATCCAAGCTGTGGGCAGCGGAGGCCTTCGTGGACCAGGTCAGCCGCGAGGCCGACGCCGTACTCCACGCTGCTCGCGAAAACCTCACCGAGCAGGCTCGCGGCGACCTCGCCGTACGCATCGCGGCCGCCAAACTCCGCGCGGCCGACGTGTCCTTGGAGATCAGCAACAAGATCTTCGAACTGACCGGTGCCCGAGCCACTTCCAACGATGTCGGCCTGGACATCTACTGGCGCAACATTCGGACGCACACCCTTCACGATCCGCTCGCGTACAAGCGCCGTGAAGTCGGTAGCCAGTACCTGACCGGCGAGATTCCTGAACCGACCTGGTACACATAGCGGCCACGAACAGAAAGAGACCGTCGCACGGTTGGTGCGGCGGTCTCTTTCATCGTTACGACCAGGATCACTGATCGTAGATCGGGTTCCGCGCTTGCAGCGCAGTCAAACGTTCAGCAGAGCGCACGGATCTAGTGATGGCTCACAGTCACCTCTAGTGATGGCTCACAAACGACTGCTTGGTGCCGGTCGGAGCCGTCTCGAGTTTGTGCTGCTCCTCTTCGTCCTCGTCGTCGAGCATCGTTGCCTCGTTGAACGGGATCTTCCCGTCGAGCACCTCGATGACGCGTTCCTTGTCGATCGTCTTGGTCCACGCGCCGACCAGGAGAGTCGCGACCGCGTTGCCCGAGAAGTTGGTGATCGCTCGCGCTTCCGACATGAAGCGGTCGATTCCGACGATGAGTCCGACGCCGTCGAGAAGCTCGGGGCGATGGCTCTGCAGTCCGCCGGCCAGTGTGGCCAGACCGGCGCCACTGACTCCGGCTGCACCCTTGGAGGCGATGATCATGAACACCAGCAGCGAGAGCTGTTCACCGAAGGCGAGCGGCTGTCCCATGGCGTCGGCGATGAAGATCGACGCCATCGTCAGGTAGATCGCGGTGCCGTCGAGGTTGAACGAGTAGCCGGTGGGAACGACGATGCCGACCGTGGTGCGCTCGACGCCCACGTGCTCCATCTTGGCGATCAGACGCGGCAGTGCCGATTCGGAGGACGAGGTGGCGAAGATGAGCAGGTACTCACGGGCCAAGTACTTGACCAGCTTGAAGATGTTGAATCCGGTGACCGCGCGCAGCAGCGTTCCGAGAACACCGAAGACGAAGATCAGGCAGGTCAGGTAGAAGCCGATCATCAGGGTTCCGAGCTGGACGACGGCGTTCAGACCGGTCTGGCCGACGACGCTGGCGATGGCTCCGAAGGCGCCGATCGGGGCGAGCCAGAGGATCATCGTCAGGATCTTGAACACGAGCTTCTGGATGTATCCGACAGCCTTGAGGATCGGCTCGCCCGACTTGCCGAGCGACTGGATCGCGAAGCCGACCAGAAGGGCGACGAACAGAGTCTGCAGCACGCTGCCGGCTGTGAGGGAGGACAGCATCGACGTCGGAATGATGGACGCGACGAAGTCCCAGGTACCGCCGGCGCTGTGCGCCTGATCTGCAAGCTTGGCCACAGAAGCCGCGTTGGGCGTGATGTTCAGGCCACTGCCCGGGTTGAGCAGGTTGCCGACGCCCAGGCCGATCGCGAGTGCGATGGTGGACATCCCGATGAAGTAAGCGAGTGCGAGGCCGCCGACCTTGCCGACCTTGGCCGCTGCTCGAACCGAGCCGATGCCGAGCACGATGGTGCAGAAGATGACCGGGCTGATCATCATCTTGATCAGGCTGACGAACAACGTGCCGAGTACACCGACGGACTTACCGAACTCGGGTGCGAGCCAACCGACGAGGATGCCGCCGATAACCGCGACGATGACGCTCATGTAGAGCCAATGCGTCTTGTCGCGCTTTGCCTTGGTGCCCTCGGGCTGTGGGGAACCGTCTACTGTCCCTGTTGCCGTGCTGCTCATGGGGTGTCCTTTGGATCGGATATCTGTGAAGTGATCGGGATCACTTCGAGTCGTGGAGAATTCTTGTTGCAAACAGGTGGACCCGGAAGTTTGTGTTCATTACGTTCAGGAGGCGCTCGATGGTCGAACGAAAGACCGGCCGACGTATGAGCGTCGCCAGACAGATCCTGCTCCTGCAATTGGCGTTGTTGGCGCTGGTCATCGGCGTGGGAGCAGCGCTCGCGGTTGTCGACGAACGCCGAGACAGCGACGACGCGATCCGCAGGCAGGTGAGCTCGATAGCGCAGACTCTCGCCCTGTCGGATTCGACGGCGGCAGCCCTGACGAGTGCAGACCCGACCGCGATTCTGCAACCACAGACCGAGAAAATCCGACAGGCAACTGGCGTCGATTTCATCGTGGTGATGGCGCCGGATCGCACTCGGTTCACCCACACGAGCCCGGAACTGATCGGTCAACTGTTCACCGGGAACATCGACCGCGCACTCGCCGGCGCGACCTTCACGGAGACGTACGCCGGGTCGCTGGGGCCGTCGATCCGCGCAGTCACTCCCGTCTACGATTCCGGCGGAACCCTGGTCGGTCTGGTTTCTGCCGGTGTCACCCGCGAGCAGATCAGCAAGCAGTTCGCCCAAAGTGTTCCGGTAATCCTGTTCGTTGCCGGCGGGGGTCTTCTTGCCGCCCTCCTGAGTTCACTTCTGGTGAGTCGGCGTATCAGGCGACAGACCTTGGGGATGGCGCCGGATGAACTGCGCACCATGTTCGAGCACCACGACGCCGTCCTGCACAGCATCGGTGAGGGTTTGGTGGTGATCGGCCGAGGCCGGGGCATGGACGCGAAAGTGGACATCGTCAACGACGAAGCACGTCGACTCCTCGACCTGCCGGAAGGACCTGTCCCGCTTTCGTCCATCCCCGAGACCTTGCGAGTCGACGACGCATCGCCCGCCAAGGATCAAGTGCACCTCACCGACAAGCGCGTGCTGGTGGTCAACCAACACCCGGTTGAGTGGGAGGGCAACAGAATTGGCACCGTGCTGACAATTCGCGATCACACCGAACTTCAGAACGTCCTCGGAGAATTGGATTCGGTGCGTAGTTTTGCCGAGTCGCTTCGCTCGCAAGCGCACGAGAGCGCAAATCGTCTGCACACGATTATCACGATGGTCGAGTTGGGGCGAAACGAAGACGCAGTGGCCTTCGCCACCAACGAATTGCGGGTGTCTCAGCAGCTGATCGATCGTCTGATGAATGCGGTTCACGAGCCGGCGCTGGCCGCACTGTTGCTCGGAAAAATGAGCGAAGCGGCAGAACGCGGGGTCGACCTGACCATCACGGAAGACACCGCACTCGGTCCGGTGCCTTCACTCAATGCACGCGAGTTGGTCACGCTGGTCGGCAATCTCGTGGACAATGCTATTGACGCATCACGCGCGAGCGAGTCTCCGTGGGTGGAAGTGACGGTAATGGAAGAGGATTCGATGATGGTTGTTGCCGTCGCCGACAGCGGCCCGGGAATGACACCCGAAGCTCTCGAAAAGGCCAAGGGCCGTGGCTACTCCACAAAATCCGGCTCTCGTGGACTCGGACTCGCACTGGTCTCTCAAGTGGTGAAACGGCACGGCGGCACGCTGTCCAGTGAACCGGCGATGGGCTCGATGCTGGTGGTCCGCATCCCGCTGCGCGAAGCGGAAGCACCCCGATGATTCGCGTCCTGATAGTCGACGACGAACCGTTGATCGCGCAGGCGCACCGTTCCTACGTCGAACGCGTGCCGGAGTTCGTGGTCCACGGTGTGGTTCATTCCGGGAACGCCGCCGTGCGTGCAGTTACGGCGGCAAACGCAACCGACCAGCCCATCGACCTGGTCCTGCTCGACATCGGGTTGCCCGACGCCAGCGGCCTCGACGTGGCTTCCGCCCTCGGTGGGTTGCGCCCGAGTCCGGACATCATCGCGGTCACCTCGGCGCGCGATCTGGAGGTGGTTCGAAGCGCCGTCGCTCGCGGGATCGTGCTCTATCTCCTCAAGCCGTTCACCTTCGCAGCGTTCCGCGACAAGCTCGAGCGCTACCTCGAATATCGTGCAGCGCTTCCCGCCGGAGAGTCTGCGGTCAGCCAGCACGACATCGACCGCGCGATGTCCGCACTGCGAACGTCCGACGATCGAGCAGCGGCACCGAAAGGCTTTGCGTCTCAAACGCTCGGACTCGTCGCTGCGTCCGTCCGGGATTCGGAAGGTCCTGTGACTGCGGCAGAGGTGGCAGCCTCGGTCGGAGTGTCCCGGGTGACAGCCTGGCGCTACCTCGAAAAATTGGCAGACGACGGCATGCTCACCCGGGAGACCGAGTACGGGCGCGCGGGGCGCCCTCAGGTTCGTTACCGCAGAACCTGAGAGTCACCGAACCTGAGAGTCACCGAACCTGATTGATACAGAAGCTAGTTCGCGCCCACGGTGTCCAGCACCCAGGCGAACTCGAACGCGACCTCTTTCCACTTCTCGTAACGACCGCTGACACCGCCGTGTCCAGCGCTCATCTCGGTCTTGAGAAGTAGCGGAGCGTCACCGGTCTTTGTGGCGCGCAGTTTTGCGACCCACTTGGCCGGCTCCACGTACAGGACACGGGTGTCGTTGATGCTCGTGATTGCGAGAATCGCGGGGTAGTCCTTGGCTTCCACGTTCTCGTACGGGCTGTACGAGCGCATGTAGTCGTAGACATCCTTGTTGTGCAGCGGATCTCCCCATTCGTCCCACTCGATGACCGTCAACGGCAATGACGGATCGAGAATCGACGTCAGCGGGTCGACAAACGGAACATTGGCGAGAATGCCGGCAAACAGTTCCGGAGCGAGATTGGCGACAGCGCCCATCAGCAGTCCGCCCGCACTACCACCGTCGGCAACCAAACGATCAGCGGCTGTGACTCCGGTGTCGATCAAATGCCTTGCGCAAGAGACAAAATCGGTGAAGGTGTTCTTCTTCGTGAGCGTCTTGCCGTTTTCGTACCAGTGACGGCCCATCTCGCCGCCACCGCGCACGTGCGCAACCACGAAAACGACACCGCGATCGAGCAACGACAGCCGGGCAACCGAGAACGACGGGTCGATGCTCGCCTCGTAGGAACCGTAGCCGTACAACAACAACGGCGCGGGACCTTCGGGTGCACCTATGCGCCTCACGATCGAGAGCGGAATGCGGGTGCCGTCGTCGGCCACTGCCCAGTCGCGGCGCTGCTCGTAATTACTCGCATCGAAGTCACCGAGAACGGGCTGCGACTTACGCAGTGCCAGTTCACCACTGGCGACGTAGTAGTCGTACACCTGCCCGGGAGTGATGAAGGACGTGAAGCCGAGCCGGATGGTGGGCTGCGCCCATTCCGGGTTGGACCCCATCCCGATGCTGAAGAGTTCTTCGTCGAAGTCGATCTCGTGACGTTCGCCGTAGCCGTCATCCGTCAACGGCCACACGGCAACCCGAGTGAGAGCCTCGCGGCGGTAGCTCAGGACGAGGTGTCCGGCAAAGGCTTCGGCTTCTTCCAGCCGAACGTCGGCGCTGTGCTCGATCAGCGTCGTCATGTTCGTCGGATCCGATACCGGAGCTTCCACCAACACGAAGTTCTCGGCCTTGACTCCGTCGACGACGTCGTTGTGGAGGATGAGGAAGCGGTCTTCTCCCCCGATCACCGCGTGTTCGGCCCCGTATTCGACACCTTCGCGACGCGGGATGATGACGCGGAAGTCGCCTTCCGGATTCGCCGATTCCAGCATCCAGCCTTCGCTGGTCACCTTGGACCCGACCCAGATCATCAGGTACTTCTCGCTGCGAGTCGAACCCACGGATACCCAGTAACGCTCGTCGGGCTCGTGGAAGACCGAAACATCTTGACTCTGCGGCGTTCCCAGCTTGTGACGCCACACGGTGTCCGGACGCCAGGAGTCGTCGACGGTCATGTAGAAGACGTGGCTGTGGTCGATTGCCCAGGTGGCACCGGGTGCGGTGTCGGGAATCTCGTCAGCCAGCATTTCACCGGTCTCGAGGTTCTTGAACCGCAAGGTGTACCGCTCGTCCCCGACGATGTCGACCGAGTACGCCAGCAACGTGCCGTCCTCGCTGATGGAGAACGCGCCGAGCGAAAAAAACTCGTGCCCTTCGGCTTCGACATTGCCGTCCATGAGGATCTGCTCGCCGGCCAGCTCGACGCCAGGCGTCAGGTTGGGGGGAGTCCAGTCGTCCTCACCGGCAATGGGACACCGGCACTGGACGGTGTACGACTTGCCTTCCACGCTGCGCGAGTAGTACCACCACTTGCCCATGCGTGTGGGTACCGACATGTCGGTTTCCTGCGTCCGCGACTTGATCTCCTGGAAGATCTTCTCGCGCAACGGCTCGAGAGCGGCGGTCTGCTCGTCGGTGTACGCGTTCTCGGCTTCGAGGTACGCGACTACCTCGGCATTGTCCTTGTCCCGCAGCCACTCGTAGTCATCGACGAACGTGTGTCCGTGATGGGTACGTTCGGTGGGGACCTTCTTTGCGACCGGCGGGACGAGGCTCATGCGCTGGGACCGACCCAATCGTCGAAGGACAACCCGGAAATGCGTTCGTACGCCTCGATGTAGCGAGCGCGAGTCGCATCGACGATCTCCTGCGGCAACGGCGGCGGAGTCGTGTCCGAGCTTCGATCCCAACCGGATTCGGGGCTCGTGAGCCAGTCGCGGACGAACTGCTTGTCGAAACTGGGCTGCACCTTGCCTGCCTCGTAACCTTCGAGGGGCCAGTAGCGGGACGAGTCGGGGGTGAGCACCTCGTCGGCGAGCACGAGGTTTCCCGCGGAGTCGAGACCGAATTCGAGCTTGGTGTCCGCGAGGATGATTCCGCGATCGGCCGCGAAGTTGGAGGCGCGGGCGTAGACGTCGAGAGTGTCCTCGCGAAGCTGCACGGCCAGCTTCAGGCCGACCTTCTCCACTACCTGCTCGAAGCTGATGTTCTCGTCGTGATCGCCGAGAGCCGCCTTGGACGCCGGCGTGAAGATCGGGTCGGGCAGCCGCGACGCCTCGACAAGGCCCTCGGGCAGCGCGACGCCGCACACTGCGCCGGTGTTGTTGTAGTCGACCAGGCCGGAGCCGGTGAGGAAGCCACGGACGACGCATTCGACGGGAACCATGTCGAGGGAGCGCACGACGAGAGCCCGGCCGAGCACCTCTTCCGGGATGCGATCGTCGTCGGGCTCACCGGCCAGATGGTTGGTGCCACCGAGGACGTTGAAGAAGAACACGCTCATCGCGGTGAGAACGCGGCCCTTGTCCGGGATCGGTGTGCTGAGCACGTGGTCGTAGGCCGAGATCCGATCACTCGCGACAAGCAGCAGATGCTCGTCGTCGATCGTGTAAAGGTCGCGGACCTTGCCACCGGCCAGATGAGTGTAGGAATCAAGTGTAGGACGCACCCGGTCACCCTATCGGGCGTTCGCAGTTCGTACAGAACCCCGGTAGCCGGGACAGGTGAGCGTCCTCGCCGTTCGGAGAGCTGTCCGCCCTGCTCATCCGGATATGCAGGTGGCCCCTCGCCACTGGGCGAGAGGCCACCGTCACAGTCGATGAACTACTGGTTTGCGGGCAGCTTCGACAGGCCCTTGTCGATCGAATCCAGCGTCAGAAGAGCCGTCTGATAGGTCGCTGCCAGCGAATGCTGAACCTGGACGACGTTGCCGGCCTTCACTGCGGGCAGTTCCTTCCACAGCTCGGAATTGACCAGTTCCTGAAGCTGCGGAGACATCGAGCCGTCGGCGTTGAGGCCGTAGACGATCACGTCGACATTTCCGAGATTCTCGCCGATCTTCTCGATGGATACCTGTTCGACGTGGACGTCAGCCGGGTCGGCAGGGGTGCCGGGGAACTGCAGGCCGAGTCCGTCGAAGAGGTTGGTTGTGTACGAAGACGCGTACTCGCGGGAGAACGTTCCGGCCTCGGGCTTGCAGACGTTGCACACGCCTCCGAAGGTGACCGAGCCGAGCTTGTCCTTGTACTTCGCGGCCAATTCGGCGGTGCGAGCGTCGTACTCGCCCTTGAACTCACCGTAGGTGTCGGAAACATTGGCGGCGTCGGCGAACTGCTCGCCCAGCACTCGCCAATCAGCGGGAACCGTCGGCCCCAGGAAGACGACCGGAGCAGCAGCCTCGAGCTGAGCCATGTCCAACTGACTTTCGACTCGAGCGGGAACGCCCATGATGATCAGATCGGGCTCGGCAGCGACGATTCCCTCGTAGTTGAGCTGGGAGACGTTGCCGTCGGGCGCGACCTTGGGCAGAGCTTCGTAAGCAGCCTTGGTCTTGTCGTCCATGTTGCCGAGTTCACGGGTCCACTCACATACCGCAGCCAGGTTCGCTCCCGCCTGAATCAGCGGCAGAACTGCGTATCCGCAGGCCACGATCCGTTGCGGGTCGCTCGGGATCTCGATGGATCCGTTTTGTGCTTCGAAGACACGGGTCTGCGAGCTCGCGGCTGTCGTCGACGATTCGGACGACGCCTCCTCCGAGTTGCTGCAGGCGGCGACGCCGACCGCCAGCGCAGCTGCTGCACCGATCACCACTGCGCGGCGAAACCGCGACAGACCTTGAACCCGCATGTTGAACTCCATCTGAACGCACCGGACTACTCCGGAATGATTTGGTGAGGCTAACCAATATCAGGGCGGCGAGAGTTTGCACAAACACAGGTCTCGAGGAATGAACTGCGCCTCCCGAGCTGCTCACGCTCAGAGCAGCACGCCTCCCACTGAGAGGGAGCAAAGCAAGATTCCTCTCGAATCGGACACTCGAACTCGCTACCTTGCCTTCGCGATACCTCATCGACTCGCCACTCTCACCGCTCGACGAAGGGCTCACACATGTCCCGATCCACGCGCACCTGCTCACTACGGTCTGCCGCGGCCATTGCCTTGACCAGTAGCTTTCTCTTCACCGGTTTCGGCGCCTCGATCGCACAGGCCGAACCTGCCCCCTCGGCTCCACAATTCGGCTCACTGGATCTAGGCTCCAGCAGCTTCGGCAGTGCCGAGCAAACTCCAGATGCCCCCCGGCTGACCGGGATCGACAACTTCCGCGATGTCGCAGGCACCGGCGCCGGATACTCGGGAACTTTCGGTCTGCCCGTGAACAAGGGAGTCTTCTACCGCGCGAACGCGATCACGCCCAAGGGCGATGACATGAGCGTTCTCGAAAAGCTTGGACTGACAAAGGTTTACGATCTGCGCACGGCACCCGAGATCGCCAGCAAGCCGGACGTTCTGCCCGACGGTGTTGCGTACGAGAACATTCCGATCCTGTCCGGGAACATCGCCGAGATGGTCGCGAAGATCAAGTCCCCCGAGGACTCACGTTCGATGATGCAGGACATGAACCGCGCCTTCGTCACCGGAGCGACGGAGCGAGCCGGGTTCGCGCAGTTGCTGACCGGCCTCGCGGAAACCGAAGGTGCACAGGTCTTCCACTGCACTGCAGGTAAGGACCGCACCGGCTGGACGTCCTTTCTGCTACTGAGCATCGCCGGCGTCGACCGCTCGGTGATCGTGAACGACTACCTGCTGACAAACGAGTACACCGCCGAGGGCATGAAGGCCACGCGCGCGGGCATCGCGGCGAGCTTGGGCGAGCAGATGGCCGTCAACATGGAGCCTCTATTGGGTGTCGAGGCAAGCTATCTCGATGCCGGCCTCGCCCAGTTGGACCAGACCTACGGGTCGGTCGATCGCTATCTGACCGAGGGCCTGGGCCTGAGCCCGGCGACGGTCATGACGCTCAAAGCCAAACTGCTGGGCTGAGCGACACAGATGCCCCGGGTTCGACGAGGGGCCGAACCCGGGGCACTGTGCTTGTCTGCCCGTGCCGTGCCGGATGCGCAGCGTCCCGTGCGTCAGCGAGATACGGCGATCACGTTGTTTCGGTACGCCCAGATGACGATCTGCACCCGGGTTCGCACCTGTAGCTTCTTGCAGATGTTGCTGATGTGCGACTTCACCGTGCTCTGCTCGAGGCTGAGGGAATCTGCGATGTCGTTGTTTCCCAAGCCTTGTGACAGCAACTGCACCACATCCATTTCACGCGCGCTGAGACCGTGATCCGATCCGGAGCGCGCTGAGGACATCGGTGCCGGCTTGCGCCTCGCGAACTCCACGATCAGTCTCGACGTCAATCTCGGTGAAAGCACCGAGCCACCCTCGGCGACGGTCAACACGGCCGACGAGAGCTCTTCGGGATCGGCGTCTTTGAGCAAGAACCCTGCGGCGCCGCTGTCGAGCGCCTCGAAAACGTACTCGTCGAGATCGAACGTGGTGATCACGATGACGCGGGTCGCCGGAAACTCGGCAAGAACCTCCCTGGTCGCAGTCAACCCGTCGCCGTGCGGCATTCGGATATCCATCAGTACGACATCCGGACGCAGTGCACGCACCTGCTCGTACGCCTCGACTCCCGTCTTGGCATGCCCGACTACGCGAATCTCGGGATGTCCGGAGAGAAACAGCTCGAACCCCTGCCGCACCACCTGCTGGTCGTCCGCAATAAGGACATCGATCATGCGTTGATCCTCCCGTTCACCGGCACCAGTGCCTGCACAGCCCACTCACCTTCCGAATTCGGTCCGGCGTCCAGTTGACCACCCATGAGCGTCGCGCGTTCGCGCATTCCCACAATTCCGAGGTTTTGCCCGTCGGAAGCCGGGCGAGAATTTCCGAGAGTATTGATCACCCGCACCCTCACCGCGCCGGCTTCTCGGCTCAGACACACCTTCGACTCACTGCCCGGCGCATGGCGAAGGACGTTCGACAACGCTTCCTGCACGATCCGATAGCAGGTCAACTGAACTCCACTGTCCAGGTCGTCGAAGCGGCCGACTTTCTCCAGCGATATCGACGAGATGGTGCGCCTGCAGTCATCGACCAACTCGTCGATGTCGGAGACCATGGGCGTCGGGAAATCGGGGTCTTCTTCACCCAGGCGAAGGATCCCCACGATCTGCCGCAAGCTGTTGAGGGCCCGCTGACCCTGCTCGATGACGCCGCCCAGCAGGGCTTGCGCTTGTTCGGGATTGCTCGAGAAGAACTTGTCGGCGGCACGCGCTTGGATGATCATGCCGGTCATGTGGTGAGCCGCGACGTCGTGCAACTCGCGTGCCATGTCCTGCCGTTCGGCGACAACGGCATTCGCGATCTTGCGTTCGCGGTCCCGGTGCAGATCGGCTACAGCCTGACTGTTCTCAACGGCTTGCTTTCGCAGACGCGCGACGATCTTTCCCATGGCTGCGACGACCAGAAAACTCGTCACGGTATTTGCCGCCGGCTCGAGGAACAAGTGAGGCAACTCCCCCACCTGAACCTCGGCGACCGTCAGCCCGTCCCGTTCGGTGAGATACATCGCCATGATCACGTCCATCGCCATTCCGAGGACCAACAGTCCGACCAGGCGCATGCCTGTCACCCGGATGGATACTGCCATGATCGCGAACCAGAAAAGCGGTGTGGCCCCAAGCGATCGGCTGCCGAGGAAGAGCATCAACCCGGCGGATCCTGCCAACGTCAGAAGGTAGTACGCGATCGGGTACCGACGGCGCGTACACGCCACAATCGTCAACACCGTCAGGAAACCCATGATGCCGACAACAGTTGCCGGATCGCTCAGTACTCGATTGCTCGTCTCGGATTCCGACTTGAGACTGGCGAGGCCGAATACCCAGGGCACGCTCAACAGACCGACGATCACGGCCGCAGTAGCCGGGTTGCTCAGGCTGAAACGTCCCCAGCCTCGCGATGCCAGCGCTTGCCCCGGGGCATTCTGACCAGCCGAGTCGAACATCCACTCCCCATTCCGCATCCGATGATTGACGTTCATGGTGGCATGCCCACACCACTTGGTCACACATTCGACGAACGTGAAGGGAATGTTCGATTCTCGGTTACTACCAAAGGACTAGTTCGGAGTGGAGGTACTAGTACTTATGGATCAGCTGAACTGCTCGACCAAGCGGTTCACCATATTGGTTGCACTGTAGTAATCGAGACGGAAGGTATCGAGTCCCACGGCATAGACATGATGATCACGAATCGCCGGATGCTGAGCCAACAGGGGAAGTCCCTCGACTGCTTTCACCGCACCGTCGTCGGCGCTGACCAAGATCAGGGTGTTGCCCGCGATTCCGTCGTAGAGATTCTCGGCCGAGACCTGGATGATGTCCTTACGCTTACCCATCGATTCACTGCTCTTCGCGGACTCTGGAATGTCGGCGACCGTGAAACCCATCGCCGTGAGCAACTTCGCCTGTCCGGACTCGTGCGTCCAGATATTGGCACCGCTGCCGTCCTCGTAGTAGACCAGCGCAGTGGTCGGCTGCGGGGGAAGAGTGATCTTGGCCTTGGCAGCCTCTACTGCGCTGTCGAACTTCGCGACCGTGGCCGCGGCGTTGTCTTCGAGACCTGTCGCTTCACCCAGCACGGCGGCTACTTCCTGCCAACTGCTTCCGCCGTAGTCCACCACGATTGTCGGAGCGATGGCCGTGAACTGTTCGTACAGATCGACGACGGAGTCGCCTCCCGTCGCCGAGACGACGATCAGGTCCGGGTTCTGAGCCAGAACGGATTCCGCATTCGCGCCGCCCATCGGCAGCACGGCAAGTCCGCGTTCCTCGGCTATGTCGCCCCACTGTGTGAACAACCCCTGCGCATCCGACACGTCGGTGTTCGGCCCTGTCGATGCGGTAGCCACCACCGGAGCGTCGATCGACAACAGCGTGCCTGTCAGCGTCACACTGGTCGAGACGATCCTCTCCGGCTTCGACGTAATCTCCACCGGCCCTTTCGGTGTCTCCACCGTGCGCGGCCAATTACCCTGCGATGCAGCCGAATCAGGATCGGAATCGGCATCCGCAGAACTACACCCGGCGAGAGCGAACCCTGCCACCAAGACTGCGGAGAGCACCTTCACGGTGCGCGATTTTTTCATTGTGACGCCCACTGGCGGACCACTCCTCGAATTCAAAAGCCCATCAAATTAGGTTAGGCTGTGCTCATGCTAACTCAGGCGGTGACTGAATTGTCCGCTACCCTCGCGGCCTCGCCCGACATCGAGACGTCCTGGAATCGGATAGTGCAACAAGGCACGCCGGTCATCGAAAGTGTTGATACACAGACTGTTCGCGTCACCTTCCTCTGGCGTCAGCCCGAGGAGACGGAGGTCGAGCGCGTCTACCTGGATGCAAATTCGCTGACCGACCATCACGCGGAACAACTGAGCGTCATGCAGCGGATCGACGACAGTCCGGTGTGGTTCTACACCGCCGAAGTCTCGAACACCTGGCGCAGCAGTTACAGCATCATCCCGGTACCGAAGTCCGTAGTCGACGAGTTCGACTATCCGGGAGCAGGCAAGGAGGACACGACCCGCCGTGCCCGCTGGTTAGGGCTGCTCGAACACCGCATTGCCGACCCACTCAATCCACTCTCCGCGGGCGTGGACACAAGGCGTTCCGTCGCCGAGATGCCCTCGGCGCCGGTCCAGTTCGGCTGGGATGCTCCGGCTTTCAGGAATTCCGTGCAGGTCGACTGGAACAGCTCGGCTTTGGGCGTCGAGCGGCCGGTGTGGATCTACGAGACCGTCGACGACGGATTGACGCCTCTCGAAGAACGTCCACTCGTGATACTTCTCGACGGGCGCCACTGGGCCGAGGTCATGCCTGCCGGCGCCGCCTTCGATCGTGCGGTCCAGACCGGCAAGCTGAAATCCTGCGTTCTGCTGGCCATCGATTCCGTTGACAATCAACGCCGTTCGCAAGAATTGCCGTGCAACCGCGAATACTGGAGCGCAGTCGTCCACGAACTACTCCCGCAAGTACGCGCCGTCACACCCTTCTCGTCTGATCGAACGCGAAACGTGGTCTCGGGGCAGAGCTTCGGCGGACTGGCCTCGATGTTCGCAGCACTCGAGTTTCCCGAACACTTCGCGCTGGTCGCCAGTGGGTCCGGTTCATTCTGGTGGCCGACCGGCTTGAAGCGCGGGGAGGACGGTCCGCCGGGTGGAGACATAGCCGCGCGCATCGAGCGCGACGGTGCACCGGACGGTTTACGCGTTGTCCTCGAAGTAGGTAAGCACGAGTCCGACATGGTCGGGCACAGCGCAGCCGTCGCCCAGGCGTTGGAGGCTGCCGGAGCGCAAGTGTCGTACCGAATTTTCGACGGTGGCCACGACTGGTTGTGCTGGCGCAGTGTTCTTCTGGACTCCGTCGTCGAACTGATCGGTAGTCCGTGAAATAGACAGGTGCGATCTCAGGGCATGTGATCTGGGTGCGTGCGATCTAGGCCGCCGTGATGTCACCCAGTTTCCACGTTCGATCGAAATAGGGTTCGAGAGGTCCGTAGAAGCGGAAATACGAGAACCAGTGCTGACCCGGAATGGTCTGAACCCAATTGGATTCCTTCCCTTCCGGAGCAGTCGGTCCATAGTAGAGATCTACCGAACCGTCCTCGTTGACAACAAGATCGGGATCCCGCGAGCCACGGTCGCCTCGCCCTTGTTCGTTGTCGATCAGGCACCGCGTGTCGATCGAGTAGACCGTCGCGGACCAGAACAACTTTGCCGGGACATCGGCAGGTACGTGGAGCGTGTAGCTGTTTCCGCCGTCCAACCAGTGGCCGTCGGCGTCGGAGTAACTACCCAGATATGCCTGACCGAGTCCAGGCGTCGTACTCTTCATCGCCTTGGAGAAGCTGACTGCCTCGTAGAACCACGACGCGCGTTCGTAGAACTCGTCGTAGTTGCCGCCTCGCTGAGCGGAATTGTCCAGAACAATCGCCAAGTCCCACTGACGATCCGGCCAGTAGCGCGACCCTGGGAAACGTTTGACAAACGCATTCGCCTGAGCGAACACCTCCCCCACTTCGACTGCCCGCTGCAAGATCTTCCGCAAGCGATCATTCGGGGCAAACGGTTTGCCCTTCTCCATCCCCAACTGCCGAAGCCACGCCATCGGGAACCGGTCGCGCTCTTCGACAGGTTCGTCCTGCACGATGTCGTGCAAAAGTTCCCAGTACCGAAGGTCCCGCGGCTGAATTCCGCTCCAGGGCTTGCCGTCCGGTGAGACCAGTCGTGTGGGAGTCGGATTCTCGCGATCGGAGTAGGGGTACACCCGGACAGCGTCGACCAACTCACCTGAGCGCACCGGGTCGGGATCGAGCGTGCGGAGGCCGAACATGATGTGCATCATCGGGGAGTGGACAACGGTGTATTCACCTGCGTCCTGGGCACTCTGGCCTGGGCCGACTACCAGGGTCTTGCCGCCATTGCCTGCATCGGGGCCCATCTCACCGAGCACCGCGAATTCTCGTTGCCAGAAATCTGCGATGCCCCCGGCGGTCGGCCCCGGCGGCAACTCGATCACCAACGGACCCGTTGTACCGAGATCGAAAAAATTCAAGATGTACGGCGTCGTCGCGTTGGCGGTGATCAGGCCTAGTCGGTCACGATAGGAGCGGTAGACGACGATATCGGACGCAGTTGCTCCGAAGATGTTGGTATGCACGTCCATCCACTGCGCCCAGGACACGATGGGGATGGCCCACAGGTAAGCCTGCACTGCTGTCTGGAAGTCGAGTTCGTCGAACACCGTTGCGATGTTTTCGCGAGCGGGAAGCTCTCCGTCTCTGGGGACAACTCCGGAGGAATACGTCAGTTCGATGTCGGCCATAACCAGATGGTGCGGGGAGAAACCTCGGCGCGAATCACCCGCACCGGGTGAACCGCTAGTTCAGTGCGTCGCGAATGACAGCAGCCGTGCTGTCGAGAATTGCCCGATTGGGTGTGCGAGGTAGTGTGCGCAGGCCGAAGCCGTCGCCGCGATTTCGCGGAATGACGTGTAGATGAACATGGAAGACTTCCTGCCCCGCAACTGCTCCGTCGGAGAGGTGCAGATTCACTCCGTCGATGGGGAGAGGCCCAGTACGCATCGCCGCGGCGATCTTCTGCGCGACCGCGAAGATCCTGGCACCGTCGTCGGCGTCGAGCGTGGACAATCCGCTGGCGTGACGCTTGGGCACGACCAGGAGATGACCGGACGTGAACGGTCGGATATCCATGAAGGCAAGGACATTCGCGTCGTCGTAGACGACGCTGGCCTCGGCCTCACCGGCGATGATGGAGCAGAAGATGCAGTTCATGGTCTCCGCCCTTACAGAATCGGCGACGGCGCGTATGCCGCAGCTTCGGGGTTGGCGTCGACAAGTTTCCGGACCTCGGCGACAACGGCGTCGACCTGAGCAGACGCGGCACCGACAAAGGCTGCCTTGTCGGCCAGAGCCTCGTCGAGTGCGGCGCGGTCGAGCGGCAGACGGTCGTCGGCGGCGAGGCGATCGAGCAGATCGGGCTCCTTGCCCTCTTCACGCATCGCGAGTGCAACTGCCACGGCGTTCTCCTTGATCGCCTCGTGTGCGGTCTCGCGTCCGACGCCGGCGCGCACGGCAGCCATCAGCACGCGCGTCGTGGCGAGGAACGGCAGGTACCGCGTCAGTTCCTTCTCGATGACGGCCGGGTAGGCACCCATCTCGATCAGCACGGTCAGGAAGGTCTCGAACATGCCGTCGATCGCGAAGAACGCGTCCGGTAGAGCGACGCGACGCACGACGGAGCAGAAGACGTCGCCCTCGTTCCACTGTGCACCCGCGAGCTCGGCTGCCATGGAGCCGTATCCGCGCAGGATCACCTGCAGTCCGTTGACGCGCTCGCACGAGCGGGTGTTCATCTTGTGCGGCATCGCCGAGCTGCCCACCTGGCCGGGCTGGAAGCCTTCGGTGACCAGCTCGTGGCCGGCCATCAGGCGGATCGTGTGTGCAAACGACGACGGTCCCGCGCCGACCTGGACGAGCGCGGAGATGACGTCGTGGTCGAGGGAACGCGGGTACACCTGGCCGACGCTGGTCAGTACGTGCGCGAATCCGAGGTGCTCGGCGACCTTCGCTTCGAGCTGATCGAGCTTGGCCGCATCGCCGTCGAGCAGATCGAGCATGTCCTGAGCGGTACCCATCGGGCCCTTGATCCCGCGCAGCGGGTAGCGGTCGATCAGCTGGCGCAGACGCGTCAGTGCTACCAGCAGCTCGTCGGCGGCCGAAGCGAAACGCTTGCCCAAGGTGGTGGCCTGAGCTGCGACGTTGTGTGAGCGTCCGGCCATAACGATGGACGAGTACTCGGCAGCGCGCTCACCCAGGCGGGCGGCGACGGCGATGCCGTGGTTGTAGACGTGTTCGAGTGAACGCACGATCTGCAGCTGCTCGACGTTCTCGGTGAGGTCACGGCTGGTCATGCCCTTGTGGACCTGCTCGTGACCGGCGAGTGCATTGAATTCCTCGATGCGTGCCTTCACGTCGTGTCGGGTGACCCGCTCGCGGTCCGCGATGGACTCGAGGTCGACGTTGTCGATGACGCGCTCGTAGTCGTCGATGGCGCCGGCCGGAATGTCGATGCCCAACTCTGCCTGCGCACGCAACACCGCCACCCACAATTGACGCTCGAGCACGATCTTGTACTCGGGAGACCACAGAGCAACAAGCTCGGGGCTGGCGTAACGGTTGGCAAGGACATTCGGGATGCGGCTCACGAGGCCTCAGTCTAACGGGGGCCAAGCAGTGCTGTTACCCCCGATAGTGACCGAGCTAGACCGGCGGCGCCATCACGTCGATCGATTCCAAGAGCATTCCCCTGGCCAACCCCCGTGGGTCCGGGTCGTACTCCCCCAGAGCCGTGATCATCGCGCCGTCGACCATCGCGACGAGACGACGCAGTTGCCCCTCGGGAGCCGAGCGGCCCGAGCGTCGAAGCGCATCGGTCAACAGGTCGTCGAGCTGGGCGCGTAGGCGCAACTGCACGTCACGAAGTGCGGGATGACGGGCACACGCGACGAATCGTTCGTAGCGCGAAATCAAACGCTCGCGGCTCTCCGGACGCTTCTCTTCATCGCCGAGCAGCAGTTCGACCAACAGTTCGACCGTTGATTCGGCGCCCCGCCGACGTTGGGTCACCGCAGCCACTCTGGCGCGCATTG
The DNA here is from genome assembly GCF_042738325.1 of Rhodococcus sp. NPDC059969. Taxonomy (NCBI): domain Bacteria; kingdom Bacillati; phylum Actinomycetota; class Actinomycetes; order Mycobacteriales; family Nocardiaceae; genus Rhodococcus; species Rhodococcus sp. NPDC059969. Next base: position 222,616 of record NZ_JBHWUF010000008.1, read on the forward strand.
CTTCCATGTCGGCGTTGCCGTTGAGCTCGACGGCGCACGCGATCAGATCGTCGAGTGAGTCGAAGTAGTACGTCGTCGAAGCCAGTGGAAGGTCGGCCCTGGTTGCCACCGCTCGGTGACGAACGGCGTCGAACCCGCCTTCCAGCAATAGTTCAGCAGCGGACGCCACCAGAGCTTGGCGACGTCGTTCGCCCTTGGGCGTAGCTGCAGAAGACACCACGACATCGTGCCAGCAGAGGGCACCTCCGCATGGCGAAACAGCTCGAAGACCCTGCTGTTTGTTACCCGAGCCACTTCTCGAGGCGAATCAGCGCCTCCTGGATGTCGGCTGTCGCGCCCGCGAACGAAAGTCTGACCATCCGGTTTCCGTGGACGGTGTCGAAATCGATTCCGGGCGCCAACGCGACCCCGGTATCTGTCAGCAACCGCGCACACCAAGCGGTGGCGCCCTCGTCGCCACACAGATGGCCGATATCCGCGTAGACGTAGAAGGCGCCGTCAGCAGGGGCCAACTCCGTGATGCCCAGTTTCGGCAGTCCGGTCAACAGCAGTTCACGATTGACGGCGTATCGCTGAACGTGCCCGTCCAACTCGACCTTCGCCTCGTCCGAGAACGCCTCGATCGCGGCGTACTGCGAGATCGCGGGCGGACACACCGTCATGTTCGACGCGAGTCTCTGCAGCGGGCGTCGCAGGTACGTCGGCACCAACATCCACCCGAGTCGCCAACCGGTCATCGAGAAGTACTTGGACACCGAGCCGATCACAACTGATTCGCGCGAGGTCTCCCAGGCGCTCGACGTGTGCTGATCGCCGTACCCGATGCCGTGGTAGATCTCGTCCGAGATCAGAAGGGTGCCGTGCTGCTCGCACCACGTCGCCAATGCAGCGAGCTCCTCGGGCGAGATCACCGTGCCCGTGGGATTTGCGGGGCTGGCGACGATCAGACCGGCAGGCGGCGACGGCAAAGCCTCGAGCATTTCCACCGTCGGCTGGTATCGAGTTGCCGGCCCGCAGTCGAGTTCGACGACGTTGCAGCCGAGAGCGGCAAGGGTATTGCGGTACGCGGGATATCCGGGGCGAGCAACCACCACGGTGTCGCCCTCGTCGAACGCGGCGAGGAAGAGCAAGGTGAACGCCCCGGACGAACCGGTCGTCACCACCACGTCTTCGGCGTCGACGGCGATTCCCGAGTGCTCACTGTGGTAGCGCGCAATAGCTTCGCGCAGCGGCAGGATCCCGAAAGTCTCGGTGTATCCGAGTAGTTCGGTGCCGAGAATCTCTCGCGTCGCACGTAGTACCGGTGCGGGAGCGGGCGTCGACGGTTGACCGGCAGCCAACGTCAGAACGTCACCATGTGTCCGCTGACGTTCGGTCGCGGCCTTCCATACATCCATGACATGGAAGGTCTGGATATCTGATCGACGAGATTCTGAGCGCACACTCCGACGGTAGCCGAACCGTGGTGCGGCAAGAAACGACGACCACCCATTGTGACGATCCGACAGATTCAGGCACTCAGCATGAGTCGATTCAACGAGACCTGGGCCACGTCACTCGCGCAACATTGATCAACGACATCCTTCGATCAAAAGGTGCATCAGATGAAAGCTCGCTCAGTGCCCACTGCGGCTCTGGTCACGATCGGCGTTCTCACGGTTGCCTCGTGCGGAAGCACCTCTGATCCTGGCGGCAATTCTTCCGGCGATTACGCGAAGGACGGCAGCTTCACGACGATCGTGAACACCGACCCCGGCAACCTTCATCCCCTGATCACCAATCTGACTGCCACGCAGGCGATCAACAGCTATACCAACGACTCGTTGTTGGCCATCGACCCCAAAACCCGCGCAGCCGGCCAGTATCTGGCCGAAAAATGGAGCGAGAACGGAACTTCGCTGAACTTCACCCTCAAAAAGGGGATCACGTGTGAAGACGGCACGACCTTCACTGCCCAGACCGCAGCGAACAACATCAACTGGGTCGTCGACAAGACCAACGGCTCGCCGTGGTTGGGAGCATCCGTACCCGAAACTGCGGTAGCAACCGCTGACGGTGACGAACTCACGATCAAGACAACGGAACCCGCGCCCTTCCTCCTCGAACGCATCGGCGCTCTCAAGTTGGCGTGCCAGGCAGCGCTCGACGACCCTGCCAGTGTTCGAGGCAGTAGCAACGGAACCGGACTGTTCAAAGTCACCGAAGTAGTGGCCAACGATCACGTCACCCTCGAACGCCGCGACGGATACAACTGGGGACCGAACGGCGAAACCACATCGGACACGCTCGGAGTGCCCAAGACGGTCACGATCAAGGTCGTGACCGACGCCGCGACGACGGCGAACCTGGTCCTCACCGGAACGGTCAACGCGGCCCCGGTTGCCGGCTCGGATATCGAACGTGTGGAAGCTTCCGGCCTTGAATCGATGACGTCCAACACCCTGAGCGGACAGTTCATCTTCAACCACAATGCGGCTCTCCCCACCAAGGACGAGGCCGTACGCACCGCACTGGTGCAGGCGATCGATCTCGACGATTACACAGACATCAACACCGGCGGCAAAGGCTCACGCGCTACGGCACTGGCAGTAGTCGATCCGCGGGCGTGCGACTTCGACAGCGTCACCGGTGTAGTTCCGAAGTTCGACATGGCCGCGGCGAAGAAGACTCTCGCGGACGCCGGTTGGAAGCCCGGATCCGACGGCGTCCTGACCAAGGACGGTCAAACGCTGCAATTGACGGTCATCTTTGCCAACTACCGCGACACCACTTCTGCAGCAGCAGAATACGCAATGAAGCAGTGGCAGGAGCTCGGCGCGAAGGTAGAGCTTCGCGGTGGTGACAACAACTTCATCATCTCCAACACATTCGCGGCAAAAGACCTGACGTCATGGTCGATCTCGATCGGACTGACCGTCCAGAGCGACACCCCCAGCATCTTCGTTCCGTACTTCGCCGGCCCCACTCCACCGTCGGGTGTCAACTTCGCATCGATCGACAATCCGAAGTACACCGAACTGGCAGCGAAGGCCTCGGTTCTGCCCGGGCAGGAATCCTGCTCGGTGTGGAAGGAAGCGGAACAAGCACTGTTCACCTCGTCCGACGTCATTCCGGTGTCCACATCGCCGAACTTCATGTTCTTCAACGGCGCGACGGCCCTGTATGCACCGATTGGCGGCACCCTGGCCGGCCCTGGCATCCGCGTTCTGAAATAAGCCGGAAGACAAAGCTTTACGTCTGCATCTATTTCTCCGATTCGAAGGATCTACATGACTGACCGTCCATTTGTTCTCGACGACCTCCACAGTGTGGTCACACCCACTGAGACCTCAATCTCTCCCGACGGCACCGTGGTCGTCTTCGTTCGCTCGGAAATTGTTGCCGGAAAGGCAACTACATCGCTCTGGGCGGTGTCCCGCGATTCCCAGGCTCGCCGCCTCACTGCGGGGCCCGCGGATTCGGCACCTCGGTTCTCTCCGGACGGAACCTCGATTGCCTTCCTCCGTAAGGTCGGAGACTCCGCGCAGTTGCACCTGATCCCGCTCGCCGGCGGCGAGGCCGAAACCCTCACCACAGCAGCATCACTCCCCCTCGGGGCCGGCGCAGCGGCCTGGAGCCCGCACGGAAAAGCCATTGCATTCGCCGCCGTGGTCTCACGTTCGGACTCCACCGACCCGAACGCGCCCATCGTCACCGACCGACTCGGATACAAGGTGGACGGTGCCGGTTGGCTCGGAACCTTCCGGCGCCACCTGCACACCGTCGAACTGGAAACGAAGGCAGTTCGACGCCTCACCGACGGTGATTGGAATGCAGACGTTCCGTCCTGGTCACCGGACGGCAAGGCTCTCGCCTTCACAGCGAATCTGGAACCGGACAGCGATCTGAACCTCACGTTCAGCGCCTACCGAATCCTCGTCGACGATCTGTCGGTTCCGCCGCAGCAACTCGGCCACGCCACCGGGGTGCAGGGCTCGACGCTCTGGCACCCGAACGGAGATTCGGTTGTCGCCATCGGCACTCCCGAGGTCCGTGTCGGAACTGCAGACCTGATCCGTCTGTCCGTCCCCGGCCCAATCGAGACACCGGTCGACGTCACCCTCACCGCTCATCTCGATCGCAACGTGATGCCCGGCGCACCCGGTTACCCCGGTGGCACACCGGCCCTGTCGAACACCGGCGACGAGATCGTGTTCTGCCTGCGCGATCGCGGATGGACGCATCTGTACGCCGTCGACATAGAAACCGGCACCTCCCGCTCCCTCGTCGCCAATCCCAACGAGGTCGTCGCGGCGCTCTCCGTTGCCCGTGATGCGCGCGTCGCCTCCGTCATCGTCACCACGCAGCAGTCCTTCGGTGAGGTCGCACTCGTCGATCTGGACAGCGGCGCCGTCACCACGCTGACAAGCTTCACCGCAGAAGCACTTCCCGAGGTGACCCTGTTTGCCGCCGAGGAACGCGAGTTCACCATCTCCGACGGCCGTACCGTGCACGGTTGGTTGCTGTCCGCTCCCGAAACCGATGGCGCCGCACCACTTCTGCTCGACATTCACGGTGGGCCGCACAACGCATGGACGGGCGTTGCCGACACCTATCACCCCGCCCACCAGGTTCTCGCAGCGCAGGGTTGGCGCATCTTGACCCTCAATCCACGTGGATCAGACGGGTACGGCGAGGACTTCATGTATGCCGTCAACGGCGCCTGGGGCACCTCGGACCAAGCTGACTTCCTCGAGCCGATCGATGCTCTTGTTGCCGAAGGACTTGTCGACGGGGACCGACTGGCGATCACCGGGTACAGCTACGGCGGATACAGCACCTGCCACCTCACCTCACAGACCGATCGCTTTGCCGCGGCTGTGGCCGGCGGGCTGATCTGCGATTTCAACGCCATGGCCGGAGTCTGCGATTTCGGTCCGCACCTCGCCTCACTGGCCACCGGAACGACTGTCCCCGAGAACTCCGCCAAACTCCTGGCTGCCTCGCCCCTCGCCTCCGTGAAGAACGTGGTGACTCCGACGCTGATCCTGCACGGAAAGTCGGACGAGCGGTGCCCGCTGGGTCAGGCCGAGGCCTGGTTCGCCGCGCTGCGCCAGAAGCACGTCCCCACCCGACTGGTGGCGTATCCCGGCGCGAGCCACGGTTTCCTCGTCAACGGCTCGATCGCACACCGAATCGACTACAGCACACGGCTCATCGAGTGGGTGAAGCGCTACACCTCGGCGAAGCTGCCCAAGACCGGCCTGGCCAACGCGTCTGCCGGAGCCGATGCATGGAAGCGTTCACTCGACGTACTCTGTGAGCGTTACGGCGTCACCGGTGCTCAATTCGGTATTCTCACACTCGATTCCAGCGGTAAGGAAATCACCCGTACGACGGTGGCTTCCGGCGTGATCAATGCAGACACCGGGGTCGAGGTCTCCACAGACTCCCTGTTCCAGATCGGATCCATCACCAAGGTGTGGACCGCGATGCTGGTCATGCAGCTGGTCGACGAGGGCTTGCTCGACCTGGACGCAACCGTTCGGTCGATCCTTCCCGACTTCGCGCTGCAAGACGAGGAAACAGCCGCCCGCATCACGGTTCGCGCACTTCTGAACCATCGCAACGGAATCGACGGTGACCTCTTCATCGACAAGGGTCGCGGAGACGACGTCGTCGAACGCTACGTCGAGGGCCTGCGCGACTTCCGTCAGGTTCATCCCCTCGAGGACGGCTTCGCGTACTCGAACTCCGCGTACGTCCTTGCAGCTCGTATCGTCGAGGTCCTTCGCGGAGGCATCTGGGACGACATCCTCAAGGAGCGGATCATCGATCCGCTCGGCCTCGAGCACACACTCACGTTGACCGGAGATGCTCCGAGATACTCTGTGGCAGCAGGACATACGGGAAACTCTGTCGTGATGCCCGTCTGGCCGATCACGCGCTCGATGGGGCCGGCCGGCTGCATCACTGCCAGCATCGGAGATCTACTCACGTTCGCCGAACTCGGACTCCTCGAAGGACAGAGCGTCGGCGGCGTGCGGATCGTGTCGGAGGAATCAGCCGCCGCGATGCGTACACCCGAAATCGACATCAGCGATCTGTTCCCGGACAAGTCGGGTTGGGGCTTGGGCTGGTTCCACGAAACCTGGTCGGGCGAAGAAATTTTCGGGCACGACGGCAGCACCATCGGGCAGCATGCCTATCTGCGTATCTTCCCCCGCCACAATGTCGCGATCGCGCTGCTGACCAGCGGCGGCAAAGCAGACGGCCTCTACCGCGATCTCTTCACCGAAGCCGCGGCCGCGTTGGTCGGACTCGAACCTCCGCAAGCCCTCGCCCCGAACCCCGCGAGTGTGGAGTCGATTCCGGATTCGGTTCTGGGTAAGTACAGCTCGGGCGGAATAGCAATCGAGTTCCGTCGCGGAGAGTCCGCTGACGAAGCCGTGATCACCGTCATCGGCGACGTCATCCCGAATCCCGAGGAAGACGAAACAGCTCCCAAGAAGCCTGCAGCGGTAGCCACTCTCGTACCGTCGCAGATCCCCGGAACCTGGACCACCCGTCAACCGGGAGCCGCCGGTTGGACGACGGTACGGCCGCACCGCGACGGCGTATACGTCGGATTCCGCTTCCTACCACGGGTTAACGCGTGACCATGACCGATACACATACGATTGCGGAAACACAGAACGCCGAAACACAGAACGCCAGCGAACTCGAGGAATCAAAGATGCAAGAACAGCTTCAAGAACTCGTCGATCAGTGGAGGGTCGAGGCAAACATCCCCGGCGTCTCGGTCGGTATCGTGCACGGTGACAAGGACATCGTCGTCACCAGTGGCATCGAAAGCGTCGAAACCCAGCTCCCGGTCACCGACAAGACGATGTTCATGATCGGCTCCACCACAAAGGTGTTCGCCGCAACAGCCGCGATGGCACTCGTCGAGGACGGACTGCTCGACCTCGACACCCCGGTGGTCGAGTACGTCCCCGAACTGACCTTCGCCGACGAAGAAGCCACCCGCACAGTCACGATGCGTCATCTCCTGACCCACACCGGCGGATTCACCGGCGACGCGGGCCTCTCGGCAGGCTGGGGCGAAGACGCCCTGGGACGCTCGGTTTCACGGCTGAACGAACTGCGACAAGAGTTCCCTGTCGGAGAAGTATTCTCCTACAGCAACTCCGGATTCGTTCTCGCCGGACATGTCGTGGCCAAGATCAGCGGACTGACCTTCGAAGAGCTGGTCAAGCAGCGTGTTCTGGACCCTCTGGAAATGAAGAATTCGGCGTTCCTGCCCTGGGACGTGATGACCCACCGGTTCGCACTCGGCCACTACATCCGCGACGGTGTGCCGTTCGTATCCAACGAAACCGGACTGGACCGCGGCATGATTCCCTGTGGTGGAATGTGGTCCTCGGTGCGAGACCAGCTCGTCTGGGCACGCTACGCGCTGTCGGGCGAACGCCCCGGAGAAGGACAACCACTCGACGAGTCCACTCGGTTGCTGATGCAGAAGCCGCAGCGTCCCGCAGCGATGATGTTCGAGGAAGTCGGCCTGGGATGGCTGCTGACTCGGTACGGAACCACGCAGGTAGTGCGGCACGGCGGAAACGTCAGCAATCTCCAGGTCTCCGAGTTCATGACGGTGCCCGAGAAGAACTTCGCCGTCACCGTGCTGACCAACGCACTCGGCGGCGGAATCGGCAAGAAGATCGTCGACTGGTCCATGGCCAATCTCACTGAACTACCCGCGCCGGCATCCCTCGACGTGGTCGAGCCCGAACCCGCTGCCGTCGATGCAGTCCTGGGCAAGTATCAGGCAGGCTCGCTGACGATGACCGTCGCCCCCGGTGACGAGGGAATCGGCATCCGGATGGGTAGCGCGCAGGACCTCGGCGAATACGAGGACATCGTCTGGCCGCCGGCGATCCCGATCGCCTTCGTCAACGACCATGACTTCGCTGCTCGCGCCGACACCACCCGGGCGTTGGGCCGCTTCGTCACCGACGAGACCGGTCGCGCCGTGATGCTCGAATTCGGCGGGCGTACCGCCAAGCGAGTGGCGTGATCCTGTAGGCGGGTGACGCGGTCCGAACAGGTGCGATCGATCTCTTCGGTCTCACCGGACCGCGTCACCCGTTTTTGCGTCTGCGGGCTGCCGACCATTGCTCGGTTCTGGCAGAACATCGACTTTGGTGACAGTGAGAAAGGCGACCAGCGCGACGATCACGATCGTGAAGACAATGCTCACCACCGTCGGCCCGAATCCCAATCCGCCCTCATCTCGGTCTTGGGTCAACAGGTCACCGATGGACGCCCCCAGCGGACGAGTGACAATGTATGCGATCCAAAATGCAAGTACAGCATTGAGTTTCAGGCCGAAGTGAGCGGCGGCCACTACGGCGATCACGACGCCGAACAACAACGCAGACTTCGCATACCCCAGGTCCACCTGTTCGGCAATCAAGTCTCCTGCCGCCGTTCCGAGTGAAAATGTGAACAGGATGGCGAACCAGTAGAACGCTTCGCGCTTCGGTGTGCGAATGCTGTGGATGGACAACGTCCGTTCACTGGCAAACCAGATCCCGAACGTAGCGGCCAGCGCAACCGCAAAGATTCCCGTACTCACTTCGAGCGGTACACCGAGATTGTCGGTCAGAATATCGGTGATGAGCGTTCCGACTACGCTGATCAGAACTACCACCAGCCAATAGATCCACGGTACATACTGTTTCCGCGTGAACTGGATGATCAGCGCGATGACCAAGAACACCGAAGTCAACGCAGCGGTGCCGATCAGCCCGATGCCGAGATCCGCGTCGAGTGAATCCGCGGCAGTCTCCCCCACTGTCGTTCCCAGAATCTTGATCAGCCAGAAGTACAGCGTGACCTCAGGGACCTTGCTCGCCATTTCACGCGTGAACGCCATGTCGGCCAGCGTGGCACGTGGATGTTGAAAGGAAGCTGAGAACGTTCGCCGCGGTTGCGCCCGAGAGTACAGACTGGACGTCATGGAGCATCTTGCGTCGTCGATTCTGCACCCGTCCCGGTGGAGCGTGCGCGCCCGTTCGACCGTGGCATCGACACTCGTGATCGCCTTCTGCCTGGTGATCGCCGGGCTTGCACTGGTTTTCGTGCTGGCGAACTCCCTGCATCTGTCCGCACTGAACAGCTCCGAAGCCCGTGCCACGCAGTTGGTCCAGCAGCTCAACGGAAAGAACCCGGCCGAGCTTGATCCTTCGCTTCTGTCCACCGACAGTCAGATCGGGATCGTGCAGATAGTCGACGCCGATCATCGAATAGCGGCGCAGTCTCCCGGAACCGAGAGCGGCCTACTGTCCGAACAGCTTCTCGGCCCCGACGAGTCGGACACCTTCGGAAGGGTCAAGAAGTCCGACGACGAGGACTACTGGCTGATCGGGCGAGGTGCTCAGACGCCGACCGGACCGGTCACCGTCTTCGTCGGCGCTGACCGTGAACCGGTTGAAACCGTAGTGACCACCGTTGCCGTTCTGCTGGCTATCGTCGGCCCCCTCGTGCTGGGGCTGGCTGCGTTTGCCACCTACCGCCTGGTCGGTTCGGCCCTCGCTCCCGTCGAACGCATACGCGCTCGGGTGGCCTCGATTTCGAGTGGGCGACAGGGTGAACGAGTGCCTGTCCCAGCTGGGAACGACGAGATAGCCCGGCTGGCAACAACAATGAACGACATGCTTGCACGCCTCGACGAAGGTGCACTGGCTCAGCAACGATTTGTCAGCGATGCCTCACACGAATTACGTAGTCCACTGTCCACGATCACGACGGCTCTCGAACTGGCACACCGACGCCCGGATCTCCTCGACGACGCGTTGATCGAAGACGCACTACTTCCCGAGGCGCGCCGCATGCGGCAGCTGATCGAAGATCTGTTGATTCTCGCGCGCTCGGACGAAAGCGAACTCGAAAAGATCGGTACCTCCGTCGATGTCGACCTGGACGACATCTTGTTCGCCGAGAAGAAGAGGATCGACGGTTTCTCCGAGGTTGCGGTCACCGCCACCGTGGCGCCGGTTCGCGTCTCCGGAGACCCCCGAGCGTTGACACGAATGGTGCGCAACCTGGTCGACAACGCAGTACGGCACACCGAGACCCTAGTGCATCTCGAGTGCTCCGAGGCAGGCCACGATGCCCATATCGTGATCGAGGATGACGGCCCCGGAATCCCTGCAGCAGAACGCGAACGAATCTTCGGGCGCTTCGTACGCCTCGATCAGCCACGGTCGAGGCAAGGAGGTGGGTCCGGACTTGGACTTGCCATCGCGTCGGAAATCGTTGCGGCGCATCGCGGAACGATCACCGTCAGCGAGAGAGCAGGTGGCGGAAGTCGATTCGAGGTGACAATTCCGGTGCCGAACGGATGAAGATCAGGCGGTGCCGACAAACCGGTACCCGACACCTCGGACGGTTTCGATGCTGTGAGTTCCGAACGGCAGGTCGACCTTCTTACGTAGGTAACCGATATAGACCTCGACGATGTTCTCGTCACCCTCGTAATTGGTGTCCCACACGGACCGAACGATCTCGGTCTTCGTGACCACAACTCCGTTGTTGCGCATCAAGAACTCGAGAACGCTGTACTCCCTTGGCGTCAAGGTCAATTCGTTTCCCGCTCGGCTGACCAGATGTTTAGCCGGGTCGAGAGACAGGTCGCCCACGGTGAGTATCGCCGGACGTTGCGGAGCGCCACGACGTACCAATGCGCGCAGCCGAGCGAGAAGCACGACAAACGAGAAAGGCTTGACCAGGTAGTCGTCGGCACCGAGGTCGAAAGCATCGGCGAGGTCGTATTCACCGTCCTTCGCCGACAGCATCAGGATCGGCGTCCAGATCTCCCGGGCGCGTAGGTCCCGAACGATGTCGTATCCGTGTTTGCCAGGCAACATGATGTCGAGGACGATCACGTCGAATTCCTCGCTGCTGGCCGTCGCGAATCCGTCGTCTCCGTTGTGCTCAACGGCGGCCACGAACCCCTCGGCGACTAATCCCCGCCGGATCGTCTCGGCCAGGCGTACTTCGTCTTCGACCACCAGTACTCGCACCACCGGCCCCGTTTCGTCGACACGCAGTTGTTCGGATGCATCCAGTAGAGCAGAGAGTTGGCCCAAGGCCGAGTTCCGTTCAGCGTTTCTTCAGCTTCGGATCGTCACACTGCATTCATGCCTGCAACTGTGTCGACCGTGCGAAACGTGGTTACCGAAGTCCTGACCGAGAGCACCACCGCGGAGATTGCGGTTGCCGCAATCGTGGTGGCCGCAGCGCTGTTCGCATTCGGTTCGATCTATCGGGCGTCCAGCGTTCGCTCGACAGTCCTCCGCGCTTGTGGACTCGTGCTGGCACTGGTGACGCTATCGATCCAGGTATATCGAAACGGGTGGTTGACAAGCCTCGACGGGCCGGTGACCGACTGGATGGTCGATCACCGGAGCGGCGCCCTTGATCAGATCGCAGTGGCAGTAACAGATCTCGGCAGCCCTGTCGCCACTGCACTGCTCGGGATCGCCTGCGGTGCACTCATCTCGTGGCGAGCACGCTCGGTGGTCCCGGGCTTGATCGTGGTCGGAACCGTCGGCGCCGCGGCGGTCGCCAGCACGGTAGTCAAAGCGCTTGTCGGTCGCGAACGTCCGCCGACCAACATCCAGGTGCTTCTCGAGACCGACCACTCGTTCCCGTCTGGTCACGTCACCGGGACCGCTGCACTGTTCGGCATCGTCGTCCTCGTTCTGAGCGCGCACCGCACACACGCCGTCAAGAGACTACTGATGCTCCTCGCCGTGACAGTCACAATCGTCGTAGCCCTGACTCGCCTGTATTTGGGAGTTCACTGGCTCACCGATGTCATCGCCGGGGCCATTCTCGCGACGCTTGCGGTCACCGCGGGCGGCGCCGTCTTCCGGTTCGTCGAAGGCCGCTCCAAGACGAACGACCGCACTTCCTCTGCCTCTCGCGATAGGGCGCTCGTATGACGCTCGCACTCACCAGCGGAATTCTGAACCCCGATACCCTGCTCTCCACGTTCGGTCTGATCGGTTTGCTTGGGGCGGTATTCATCGAAACCGGTCTTCTGTTCGGGTTTTTTCTTCCCGGCGATTCGCTCTTGTTCACAGCTGGTGTCCTCGTCGCACAGGAGCAGCCATTCGTTCCGCTATGGGTTCTCCTCGTGACCATCCCCATCGTCGCTGTGATCGGCGACCAATGCGGCTACCTTGTCGGACGCGCAGCGGGCCCTGCGGTTTTCGATCGACCTGGAGCCAAGCGGCTTGGTCCCGATCAACTTGCGCGGGCAGAAGCATTCTTCGAGAAGCACGGACCTCGTACCGTCGTCCTTGCGCGATTTGTTCCCGTCATCCGAACCATCACCCCAGTAATGGCGGGTACTTCACGGATGCCGTATCGAACCTTCCTGACATACAACGTCATCGGAGGACTCGCTTGGGGAGTTCTCGTTCCGGTACTCGGCTACATGCTCGGAGGAATCGAGTTCGTTCGCGCCCACATCGAAATTATCCTCATCGCTGTCGTCGTCGTCTCGATTCTGCCTATTGCTGTGAATTACTTGCGCTCTCTGCGAGTACCGACCATCCAGGCTGAACAAATCGAGATTCCCGAGTGATTACTGCCGCTGCAGTGAGCTCTGCAGAACTTTCAGCACTTCACGAGCCGCAGTCGGCCCGGTATTGAGGTAGAAGACGTCGTCGTCGACAGCAACGGCGTGGTTGGCAACAACACCATGTAGCTGCGCCCACAACGGCGCGTTCGTCAACGCCGCCGGGTCCCCGCCCTGCACTCCGTAGAAGATCCAATCAGCGTCCGCCACGTTCAACTCCTCCTCACTGATGTCTCGGGAGGTGTCGTCGAATTGCTGCGACTCCGGACGCGTCAGGCCGGCATCCTGGGCGATACTGCCGGTGAACGAAGGAATGCCGAAGATGCGCAGGCGATTTCCATTCTGCCGGGTGAACGACACCGTCGGCGGCGACGAGAGGGAAGCTCCGAGTTCTGCGGCATCCGCGTTGAAGGTATTCAGTAGTGCTGTCGCCTGCTGTGCCTTGCCTACTCCGTCCGCAACGAGCAGGAAGTCCTGCTTCCAGTAGACACCGGTCCCCTGCGTTGCCACGGTGGGTGCGATTGCCGAAAGCTGGTCGTACAGCGAATCAGCATCCTTCCCTGCAACATTCATCAAGATCAGGTCTGGATCGAGCTTGACGATCGCTTCGAAGTTCGGTGTGAAGCGCCCACCTGCGTCGACGACATCACTTAGCTGAGTTCGGAATTCGGGGTATGCGGCCAACAGGTACGGCGGCACCAGGTCCGCACCGTCACCACGGGTCGAACCTGCCGGCACGACACCGAGCGACAGGAGTGCATCGGCCTGTCCGGTCGAGATCACTACAACCTTCTCCGGCTGTGATTCGATCGTGGTGTCCCCTTTAAAGTGTGAGACGGTGCGGGGAAATTCGCCGTCCGACTTCCCGCTCCCCATGCCGGCGGGGACTTTTCGCGGAGCGACAAACGCAGAGTCCGACGGCGCCGACGCACTGATCTCAGGATCTGTGGTCGAAGCGTTCTCACTCGCGCAGCCACTGAGAGTCGCCACCAAGGCCAGTGCGCCGATCAGCAGCGCACTGCGTGACTTTATTCGAAAATTCATGATCGTGTCCCGTACGTCGTGAAGCATGGCTGCTTCATGTTCCGTCATGGTTAGGTGAGCCTACCCTTTAGAGAACTGTAAACTATATCTGTGCCAGATACAGTTTCAGGGCGTGGCTCACACGGGGCTGATCGCTACCCTGATCGCGTGCCCACAGCAGAAGAATCATCGAGATCACTCATCGCTGCGGCCTTCGAATTACGTCGAGCGCTGCGCGAATACATGGCTACGTCAGGCACCGACGCGACGTTGCCCGAGGCACAATCCGAAGTACTTCACGATGTTGCACACCATCCGGGCACTCGCATCGGGGCTGTCGCCGACCGTCTCTCCAGACGCCCGAACACCGTCAGCACACTGGTGCGCACACTCTCCGACAAAGATCTGATCGAGCGACGGCCCGATCCCACGGACGGCCGAGTGAGCACGCTTTACGTGAAGGACGAGCGAAGCGCGCGACGGGACCGTCGGTCCGAACTACGCATCGGTGTCCTCGCCGAAGAACTGGAGTCCCTCGACGAGGGCGACCTCGGCACATTGACCGCTGCCATCGGCATCCTCGACCGGGTCAATCGATCATTGCGAGATCACGCACCGCGGTGATGCTGCTCAGGTGACTTTCCCGCTCTTCTCGTAGACGTCGGCAAAACGCTTCATCTGCTCGGTGATGCCCGTCAGGCTGTACCCCGTACGAAGTTCGACCGACGCAACCTGGCCTGAAACCACAGCCGGAAGCCTGGTGAAAGTCGGCGAATTGAGCTCCGGTGCATCCGACCAAGTCGGCGGAATCAGGAGGAGATCAGCCGGAAAGACGCCCGGCTCTTCCCAACTCGCCGAAGCCCAGAAACCGTCCTCGCTGTCGAGCTTCGCAAATTCGACGCCCATCGTTTCGAGAATACTTCCGAGCGGAGTCCATCCCGGCACCGCGTAGTCAAGGCTCGACTCCAACGGAATCACGTATGCAACAGAGATATTCGACCGCGAAGTGGCCAAGTCGCGCACCCGGTCACCGAGTGCACTCAACTCTTCCCGCTTCGCCGCGTAGACCGGCGAGGCGTCGGTGCCGCCGATACCCTGGACCAACGAACTGAAGCTGTCCAGCGCCGCTTGCGCCCCGTCGGTGATCTTGACGCCGGCAATGGGAGCAACCTCTTCGACGCGAGCGATATCGTCACCCCAGATGCTGCCGAAGTTTCCACCGTTGTACGAACTCCAGATGTCGATGACGAGATCCGGGTCCACTGCCAGGAGTTTCTCGGCACTGATGTCTGTGTCGGTCTCGCTGACATGGGCGATTCCGCTGAAGTCGAATGCATTCAACGTGGATTCGTCGAGCCTGGAGAATCCGATGATGCCGACCGGAACGACGCCGTATTCGAGTAGCACCGGCGCGGTGTCCGCCGTCGCCACAATGCGTTCGGGGACCTTGTCGAGCGAAATCTGCTGCCCACGCGCATCTACATACGTCCACGCTTCACCGTCGGACTTCGTGTCGGTCGTCGAGGTGCCACACGCTGCCAGCACCGTCGAAAGTGCCACTGCCACAGCCATGAAGATGGCCCTGCTACCGCGTTGGGAACGCGGCGCAACAAAATCGTTCACTTCTGCCCCATGCTGTCGAGCGGGTTTCGGGAGAACCCCGAACCCGGAAAGTAAAGTAAGCCTCGCCTACATGGTTAACGGTAGAGCGGATCAGGAATTGACGCAATAACGGAGTTTTGTCAAAGAATGTCGAAATCCGATCAGCGGTCCGCGTTCTTTCGAAATGCCATCGGCGTGACACCTGTGGACTGCTTGAAGGCTGCGACGAAACTACTCGGCGTCGAGTATCCGATCTGCTCTGCCACATCAGCCACCGCAATGCCTTGGCCGAGCAGGGACATCGCCACGTTCATCCGAAGCAGTACGCGCCACTGGCCGAAACTGACGCCGGTATCCACTTTGAATCGACGAGCCAAAGTGCTGGTACTGACACCGATCTCGTTCGCCCAGTCTTCGAAACTGCGTGGATCGTCCGGTTGGGACAACAGGTCGAGCGCAATCCGGCCGACCGGCCCCGAATCGGGAATCTTCATCGCTCCGCGCTCGTCGCCTGGAACAACGAGGTCGAAGAACACTCGCTCGGCGCGGCGCCTCGCTTCGTCCGTCATCTCGCGAGCACTCAGATGAAGAAACAACTCGTACAGAAGCGGCGTGCCGTGCACCGCAACCGGGTGATCACCGAGCGAAGGTCCCTGCCCTACAGCGCAATACACGGTCAAGAATTTCGCACCCGCGGCAACGCGCACCGAGTGCCGAACCAGTGCCGGTATCCACAGCCCTCTGCCCGGCAGCAACGTCCACATCTGAGCGCCTGAGCGTACAACCACAATGCCGGAACGAGGAAACAGAATCTCGTTCGATCGGTGTGCGTGGGTTTCCCACGTCACCGGCTGATCAGCACTCGACGCACCACCCCACAGAACCAAATCCTCGGGCTCGTCGTCCAATTCGTGTTCGGATACCACCAACTCGTCGTTCGACGGCACGCCCCACCGGAGCCAGTCACCGTCGATCTCGGATTTTGTCCGCCTCACGTCTACATCCCTGGATCGAGCGTCGTCTGTCCAGGTGACTGTAACCGCTACCCACGCCGAACAGGTGCGGTGGAAGTCGATCCCACCGCACCTGACCGCGAGTTGCCGCTCTAGTTCATGTCGTTCGCAATGATGTTCTCGATATTCCGTTCGGCCAGAGCGGTGATGGTGACGAACGGGTTGACTCCGACGTTGCCCGGAACGAGGGATCCGTCCATGACGTACAGACCCGGGTACTCCGGCAGACGACCGTAGCCGTCGGTCGCCTTGCCGAGCACACAACCGCCGAGGGGGTGGTACGTCAACTGGTCGCCCCACGTCTGTGTCGGGCCGAAGAGGTCGGTCCGGTAGATCGTGCCTTCCTTCTTGTTGATCTTGTCGAAGAGCTTCTTCGCCATGTCGATCGACGGCTGGTTCTGCGAACGCTGCCAGTTCAAACCGACTTTGCCTGTTGCCGAGTTGAATTGGAACTGCGCACGTTGCGGATTCTTGGCAATCGCCAAGTACAGGCTGACCCACAGTTCGGTGCCGGCCGGGAAGGGTGCGATTTCCGCGAAGACAGGTGCGGATGCATCGGCCCAGTTGTCGATACCCATCACGGGGATCGCCGACTGCTTCGCACCGGTGGCATCCCACATGTGATTGGCGCGGCCCACCATCACGTTGCCGTTGTGACCCCATTCCTGGCCCACAGCACCCGGCAAATTCGCCAGCTGCCCTTGCGCTTTCATCGCGACCAGGAGCTTACTGGTGCCGATACTGCCGGCTGCGAAGAAGACCTTGTCCGCCGTCACTGTCTTGGTGCCGACAGTGTTGCCCTGCTCGTTGATCTGATTCATCACCACTTGATAACCACCGCCGGTCGCGGCCGGGGCAACCGAGGTCACGACGTGCAGAGCTGAGATGGTGAGCTTGCCGGTGGCGGATGCCGCAGCGAGGTACGTCTTGTCCAGAGACTTCTTTCCCGCGTTGTTCCCGTAGATGACCTCACTCACCAGGGCGGACTTGGTGACCTGGCCTGCAGCTTCCTGCTTCATGTAGTTGAAGTCGTAGACATTCGGCACGAACGTTGTTGTGTAACCGGATCTCTCAGCGGTCTTTCGCCCGGTCCGCGCGAACTTGTAGTACTCGGTCGATTCGAACCAGGCCGGGTCGATGTTGTTGACTCCGAGCGCGGCGTTGGCCCGCGGGAAATACGTCGAGTACATCTCGTTGGAATCGACCCCGGGCAGGATCTCTTCGAAATAGTTGCGCTTGGGTGTGACAGCCATACCGCCGTTGACCAGCGACCCACCGCCGACCCCTCGGCCCTGGTAGACCTTGATCCCGCCGAAGTCCTCGGCGTCGAGAACACCGACATACCGGTTGATGTTCTTGTCCACCGAGCCGCCGGAGAAGTGTGAAACCGGTTGAACTGTACGGTCTCTGAGCCAGAAGGATCGACCGTCGGGCGACAGCATCGGGCAGAAGATCTTGCCGTCGGACCCTGGTGTGGTCCACGACTTCCCCATTTCGACCATGTGTGTGTCGATGCCGGCCTGCGTCAACCGAAGTGCCGCAACGGCCCCGCCGTATCCGCTCCCGATCACAAGCGCGGGGACACGGTCTCCGTCGTTCAATGCTCGCCTGGGCGCAGCGGCCGCCGTAGTCCACGAGGACGAAAGCGCAGCGGCGCCCACAGCTAATCCTGTTGCTGCCAAGAAGTTTCTACGCGAGAGCGTGGAATTGGTACGTGCGTGCCGTTCGTTGGATCCAGCGCGAATGCTCAAGTGTGCCCTTCTCTTTCCGTGACCCCCGCGCTGAGATATACCGGGAGAAACCGAACGAGAAGTCCATACTCATGGGTAACTTCGAGGAACCGTTGATTTTCCATGAAAAGGGCCGATGAACAGAAAGTTCACCGGCCCTCCGAAAGAACGAGTCAGGGAATTGAGATGCGACCTTCGACGGCGCCGAGTCCGATGTCCTTGCGGAAATGACCGCCGGGAAGCTTGACGTCGGCGATCTTTGCGTAGGCGTCGTCACGAGCTTCGGTCAGATCCTTGCCCACTCCGACAACACTCAGCACACGTCCACCGGCCGAGACGACGGCTCCGTCTTCACGCTTCTTGGTACCGGCGTGCAGGACTCCGTCGGCGTCTGCTCCGGTGATCACGTCGCCGGTGCGCGGGGTTGCCGGGTAGTTCTCGGCAGCAATCACGACCGTGACGGCGGAACCGTCGCGCCACTGCAACGGACCGACCGCATCGAGGGTTCCGGTCGAGGCTGCATTGAGTAGACCGCCGAGCGGCGTTTCGAGGAGAGCAAGCACGGCCTGAGTTTCGGGGTCACCGAACCGGCAGTTGAATTCGACCACGGCCGGGCCGTCGACGCCGATCGCGAGACCAGCGTAGAGAAGGCCGGAGAAGCTGCTACCGCGCGCCACCAACTCGGCAGCGACGGGCTTGACCACGTCGTCGACGATCTGCGTGATCATCTCGTCGGGCAGCCACGGCAACGGTGTGTATGCGCCCATGCCGCCGGTGTTGGGTCCGGAATCTCCGTCGCCGACGCGCTTGTGGTCCTGCGCCGGGAGCAGAGGGATCACGGTTTCGCCGTCGACGAGGCAGAAGAGCGAAACTTCCGGACCGTCGAGGAAGGACTCGAGGAGCACCGGGTGTCCGGTCTCGAGCAGTTCAGCGGCGTGATCGCGCGCGGCGAGACGATCCGTCGTGACGACAACACCCTTGCCTGCAGCCAGTCCGTCGTCCTTGACCACCCAGTTCGGTCCGAAGCGGTCGAGCGCGTCGTCGAGCTTTGCCGGATTGTCGACGATCTCGCTGTGTGCGGTCTTGACGCCGGCGACAGCCATCACGTCCTTGGCGAAAGCTTTCGAGCCCTCGATGCGGGCGGCGTCGGCCGACGGCCCGAAGCAGGCGATACCTGCTGCGCGCACCGCATCTGCGACACCGAGAACCAGGGGAACCTCGGGTCCGATGACGACGAGGTCGGCCTCGACTTTCTTGGCCAGCGCGGTAACCGCGTCACCCGAAGCAACGTCGACGGGATGCTGCTCGGCGATTTTCGCGATCCCGGCATTGCCAGGCGCGCAGATCAGGGCCGTGACACCTGGATCGCGAGCAAGAGAGAGAAGGAGGGCATGTTCACGGGCTCCGGAGCCGATTACTAGTACGCGCACGGGGAACAGACTACGGCCTGCGGTAACAGCGCTCTCGGAGTGCTACGGGTGGGGCCAAGGTCGCAGGGTTCGGCCTTTGTGCGAAATATCCGTTTCGAGATGAGATCATATGAATACCTGAATAGGTGAACAGATGTTTTCGGACACCTGTCCACCGAGGAAAGGACTCCCGTGAAACTCCACAAACCAGGCGTTCTGACGCTCACCGCAACCGCCGCAATCGGCGCACTTCTGATCACGTCGTGCAGTAGCCCGACTGGCACCAACTCTCCGGGCAACAACGACGGCCTGGTCTTGGCCGACGGCTACGAACTGGGCGGCTACAACCCGGTCGCAGGCTTCGGCGCTGCCGGTGAAGCCAAGATGTACGACGGTCTCGTCCGGCTCACCGGCGGCACCGGCATGCCTGGATTCGAGCCGTCTTTGGCCGCGGAGATGCCGACGGCCAACGCCGATGCGACAGTCTGGACGGTCAAGCTCCGTGACGGGGTCACCTTCTCCGACGGATCGACCTTCGATGCCGCCGACGTGGTTGCCACGTACCAGGCGATCCTCGATCCCGCTTCCGCCTCGGAGGCACGGTCGTCGTACGACATGATCAGCGATGTCGTGGCCGTCGACGACAGCACAGTCGAGTTTCGCCTCGCCTACTCGTATGCGCCGTTGCTGACGAAGATGCTGATCGGCATGGTTCCCTCGGAGTTCCTCGCGACACCCGGACTGGCCGCCGAGTCGCCGTTGAACACTGCGCCCGTCGGTACGGGTCCGTACACACTCGTCGACCTCTCACCGGATCGAGCGGTCTTCGAGGCGAACGAGAACTACTGGGACGGAGCGCCGGAGATCAAGAAGCTGACTCTTCTCTACGTTCCCGATGACAACACCCGCGCCCAACGAATGGTGTCCGGTGAGATCGACGGAACCAATCTCCCTCCACTGCTTGCCAATACGTTCTCAGGCAAAGACAACATGTCCGTGACAGCCCATCAGTCGGCAGACTGGCGCGGCCTCTCACTCCCCACGAACAATCCCGTCGCAGGCGACAAAGCCGTGCGCATGGCGCTCAACCTCGCCGCCAATCGCCAGTCGATGATTGACAACGTCCTGGGCGGACACGGCAGAGTTGCCGCCACTCCGATCCCCGAGGTCTACGGCGACTCGTACAACCCGAACGCGACCTTCGCCTACGACCCGGCCGAGGCCGAGCGAATTCTGACCGAGGCCGGCTGGATCGAAGGTGCCGACGGAATCCGTTCGAAAGACGGCCGGCGCGCGCAGTTCACGATCATGTACAACTCCGTCGACACCGTCCGACGTGATCTCGCTCAGGCATTTGCCTCCGACGCTCTCGCCGTCGGCATCGAGGTGGATCTCGAAGCGCTCTCCTGGGACCGCATAGACCCTCGCATCAACCAGGATTCGACACTTCTCGGCGGCGGAGACGAACCTTTCGACCCTGACACACAGGCGTACGACGCGCTGAACTCGAAGTACATCGCACCCGGGGTCGGCAGCATCTACGACAACGCCAGCGACTACTCCAATCCAGCAGTCGACGCAGGCTTGGAAGTAGGACGCCGCAGCCTCGATCCGGCAACGCGTGACGCCGCGTATCGCGACGTTCAGCAGGCGTACGTCGAAGATCCTGGATTTGTCATCCTCGTCTTCCTCGACCATACGTACGTATCGAAGGATTCCGACTGGCAGATGTCCGGACCGGTACTCGAGCCACACTCACACGGTGTGACCTGGGGCCCGTGGTGGTCACTGCAGACGTGGGCCCGAGGGCAATGACAGCGGTCGACGTTCGGGCAGACGCGCCGGCGTCGCGGGGCCACCGTGACAACTCCCGCCGAAAGGCCATCCTCACGATGGTCGGTCGGCGGGTGTTGTTCATCGTGCCGGTGATCGCCGTGGTGTCCGCGGGACTCTTTGCCGCCGCGGCAATTTCACCGTTCGATCCACTGGTCGGCTATCTCGGCACGCGATACATGACGACCAGCGACGCGGACAAAGCGTTGATCGCCGATCAGATGGGTTTCGACAACCCCTGGTACAGCACGTACTGGAATTGGCTCCAGGGTGTGTTCACCGGCGATCTCGGGATCTCCAGATCGTTCAATCAGCCTGTTTCCCAGGTTATCTCCGAGCGTCTGCCGTGGACCCTGCTGCTGGTCGGCATCTCACTCGTCATCGCGATTCTCGCCTCGCTGGCACTCGGTGTTCTCGCCGGAATCCGCAGTGGAGGATTCCTGGACAAGATCGTGTCCGGGCTGAGCGTCGTCGTTCAGGGACTTCCGCCGTTTGTCTTGTCACTGGGGGCCATCGCGCTCTTCGCTTTGACTCTTGGCTGGCTCCCGGTCGCCGGGCTGACCGACGGGGGTGCCGATCCCACACCGGGACAGGTCGTCCGACACTTGGTCCTACCGGTGACGGTGCTCGCCATTTCGCAGATGCCGTGGCTCCTCCTCGCCGTCCGAGAATCCGTCGTGGGTTCGAAAGGCGAAGGGTTTGTGGCGGGCGCAGTAGCGCGCGGAATCCCGACGCCGACCATTACGAAGCGCCACATACTGCCGACGTCACTGGCGCCCTTCGTGAACATCGTCGGCGTGCGATTGCCCGAACTGATAGTCGGGGCGGTGCTGGTGGAAGAGGTCTTCAGTTGGCCGGGGATCGCCGGCGCCATCGTTTCCTCTGCCCGCGACCTCGACATGGCCCTGCTCGCATTCCTCACCGTCGGTACGACATTGACGGTCATGCTCGGCTCACTGCTTGCCGACGTCCTGGTTGCAGTACTCGACCCGAGAGTGAGTACCGATGGCTGAGCGACGCTTCAAGATCGCCCTCGGCGTGCTGATCCTCGTTGCGCTGTACGCGGCGCTGGTCCCATGGTTGGCCGACGTCGACGACCGAGTCACCGACTTCTCGGCGGCCCGCCTGGCTCCATCCTTCGATCACCCGTTCGGAACGGACTCTGCGGGACGAGATCTGTTCGTGCGCATAGCTGCAGGCATTCGAACCTCACTACTCATCGCACTCGCCTGCGCGCTGCTCGCCACGGTGATCGGCGTCGCCGTCGGTACCACGGCTGGGCTGGTCGGCGGCTGGGTGGACAGGTTCGTCATGCGCGGCACCGACGCCGTCAACGCACTCCCCCACCTGTTGCTCGGCATCGTCATCGTCGCGATGTTCCGCGGAAGCATTGCCGCCATCGTGCTTTCGATCGCACTGACCCACTGGACCCAAGTGGCCCGGATCATCCGCTCCGAAATCTTGAGTCTGCGCGAACGACCGTACATCGACGCCGCCATTCTGGCGGGGGCAAGTCGACGTCACGTGATCATGCGCCACCTCGTGCCGGCGACGGCGCCGCAGGCCTTGATCGCGGTCGTTCTCCTCTTACCCCACGCCGTGTGGCACGAATCGACGTTGTCCTTCCTGGGTTTCGGCCTTCCCCCGCACAAGCCCAGTCTAGGAACGCTTCTCGAAGAGGCTCGCAGTTCTCTGCTCCTCGGCGGTTGGTGGACGCTGGTATTCCCCGCCGCAGTCCTCGTGATCGCCACCGTCGCAGTTGCCGTCGCCGGTTCGGCCCTGCGGTCGATGCTCACTCCCCCACGACCTTCGGAGTTGCGACTGTGAACCACGGCCTACGCATCGAATCCCTCACCGTCAGGATCCCTCTACCCGGAGGATCCGTAGTCCACGCTGCGAGCGACATAGACCTCTCGGTCCCGGCCGGCACGGTGACCGCACTCGTCGGCGAATCCGGGTGCGGCAAGTCGATCGTCGCCACATCGGTCATGAACATGTTGCCGCCGACAGCTTCTCGAACTGGAACGGTCACCGTTGGCACCCCCGATCAGGAGATCGATGTCTTCTCCGGCACCGCGTTCCGGGGGCGACATGCTGCGCTCGTTCCACAATCTGCCGCAACACATCTCACCCCCGTTCGAACTGCGAGATCGCAACTGCAAGAAACCATCGACGCGCTCGGCATCGATCACACCTGCGACGCCTTGGCACTTCGCGTCGGACTCGAGCCCTCGGCTCTGGACTGCTACCCGCACGAACTGTCGGGTGGCATGGCGCAACGCGTCGCCATTGCCGGTGCGTTGGCCGGGAATCCGTCGGTGATCGTGGCTGACGAACCCACCGCCAATCTCGACCGCGAACTCACCGACCACGTCATGAGCCTACTTCGCGAGTGCGCGGACGCCGGGGCGGCAGTCCTGCTCATCACCCACGACCTGACATCCCTCACCCGCAGCGGCGTCGCGGATCGACTTGCCGTCATGTACGCATCACGCATCATGGAAACCGGTCCGGCTACTCTGGTGTTCCAGGATCCACTCCACGACTACACCCGAGACCTACTCGGCGCCTTACCTTCCCGCGGTTTGAATCCGATCCCCGGCTCGCCACCGCAACTGACCGATCTCCCCGACGAGTGCGTCTATCACCTACGACGCCCGGAGTCGAAACAGTCCGGTGGACCGACCGAGTTGGTAACCCTCGGCGAACGCACGTACCGAACATTGCGGAAGGTGGGCTGACATGAGTCTGCAGGCATTGGGAATCACCAGTGGGTACCACCGAAACCGACCGGTGCTCGAAAACATTTCCCTCGAGATTCCGTCGGGAAAGTTGATCGGCCTGACCGGGCCGTCGGGAACCGGAAAGTCCACACTTGCAAGAATTCTCGCCTCACTGGATGCACCATGGTCAGGTGAGGTGCGGATCGACGGATCACCTGTCGTGGGTACCAAATTCTCGGTGCCTGCGGCGTTGCGCGGCACGGTATCCATGCTGTTTCAGTCACCTCGTGCATCGACCGACCCTCGGCAGACGCTGGCCTCGATCATCGGGCAACCCGGTGATATTGCCGGCAGGACAATCGATGTGGTCACGCTGGCCGCAGAAGTGGGCCTCACCCCCGATCTCTTGTCCCGCAGACCACACCAGGTCAGCGACGGCCAACTGCAGCGCGCCTGCCTGGCGAGATCGCTGGCACAACAGCCGAAATACCTCATCTGCGACGAGGCGACGGCGATGCTCGACGCTGCCACGACGGCCGCGCTCATTCGGTTGATCGAGAGTCGCGCCGCCGAAACCGACGTCGGCGTACTACTCATCAGCCATGATCGCGAATTACTCGACGCCTGCTGCGACACGGTCCACGACCTCGACGTCATTCGCGCTTAGCGGTGGCCCGAGCAGGGCGTGTGGGCTCGGCTACTGGAGAACACTTTCCCTCGCGCAGCAGTCGGGAATCTGGACTGTTTCGTTGCCGCCTGCACCAAAGAGGCGCTTACTGATCAAACGGCACCGTGAACGACACTGGTTTGCCGGTGGCGCGCGCATACGCGACCTCTCGGCGCGTGGACTCGCCGATGTATCCGGCTGGGTTGACGACCAGAACCCGATCAGCCAGGTCGATCTTGCGCAAGTGGAGCGCGTCGAGCAGTGCCTTCTGCTCGACAGAGATCACCTCGCCTGCTTCACCCGGCGCGACGACGATGACGCCTGCGAACGTCAGGTCGCGGTTCACCTCCCGCATCTCTTCAGCGAATCGGGCAGAGCCGCAAATACAGACAATCTCAGGTCGATCAGGCACGGTTCAGTCTCTCATCGACTCGAGAGCCCGCGGTAACAACAGTCCCATCTGGCACCTCGAGCAATACACCCCAGCCCCAACGAAATTGACCCTTGACTCGAACTGGTGTTCGAGTATGCTTCAGGGAGGGGATCGGGGGATTCAATGAGTGTCTTGTCGTCGGACGTTGTTTCGGGTTCTGCGGTGGGGTTACGCGGACGGTTGTGGCAGTTGACTGCTGCCGAGTTACGTAAGGCTGCTATCGAGGCAAGTGCAGAGATTCTGCGCTTGGAAGCCGTTCGGGTAGCGGTAGTCGACGAACTCTCGATGCGCCCGGACGATCAGGTGATTGCGTCCCGTGGAGTCGGTTCCTGGTTGGCGGCCAACACGATGCTGCAGGTTCGGGACGGAAAGAAGATCGCCGCCCTGGGCGCCGCGCTGCGGCCGTTTCCCGCGGTGGCAGCGCAATTCGATTGCGGGGATTGCTCGGTCGATCATGCCGTGTTGATCGTGGCGTTCTGTGAATCCCCACCGAAGGGGATGCCGGAGGAGGCGCTACCGAAGTGCATCGATTTGTTGTTGGCTGCTGCGTCGGGTGTGGAGGCGACAACGACGAAGGTGCGGAACGTGATCGCGACTTTGGAGCGGTTGTTCGAGTCCGATGAGATTCCACCTGCCGAAGACATCGACCGGAACGAGCTCCGGATCGCCTCGACACTCAATGGCCGGGTGGTGGTGCGTGGGGATTTCGACGCCCTCACCGGCGAAATGCTGTTATCGGCGTTGTCGAATCTGACGATGCCCACCCCAGCACCGGACGGAACTCCCGACGCTCGGTCGGCGGCGAAGCGGACGGCGGACGGGTTCACCGAACTGATCCGCCGGTATCTGGATTGCGCCAAGACCGGAACCGATGGTGGTCAGCGACCGCATGTGAACGTGCACATCAGCGCGCGTGATCTCGCTGAGCACCGGGACTGCGCCGCTGCGCCTTCTGATGGCGGAGAGTCCCCGTCTGATCTTGATGTGGGGCACATGCCGTGGCTCGGGCCTCTGTCGGTGTCGCAGACGCGGTTGTTGGGGTGCGACTGTTTCCTCTCGACGGTGTTGCTCGACGCTCACGGCGCGCCGTTGGATGCGAAACCCGGAAAACGATTGGTCAACGCCGAACAGAGAGTGGCGTTGATCGCCCGAGACAAAGGCTGCGCCTTCCCCGGCTGCACATGCGTACCAGCCTGGACCGACGCACACCACATCCGGCACTGGGCGAACGGTGGTCCGACGGTGATGAACAACCTTGTCCTACTCTGCCGCTCGCACCACCGCTTGATGCACCGCAAAACGGGGTTCGTCGGAAAATGGGAAATCCGCATCGGCGTCGACAACAAACCGTGGTTCATCCCGCCGCCCTCGATCGACCCCGGGCAGCACCCGAGGCCGGCGAACACCACCTTCAAAACCTGAGAACAGCTTCTCGGGCACAACAGAACACGGCCAGGTCCGCATCGGAAGTGCTCCTCCGATGCGGACCTGGCATGCGCTCTTGCTGGTCAGCCCCCAACCGTCAAGTCGTAGAGGGTAACTCCGTCCACTGTTGTGGCGGTGAAGTTTTCGGTCACCCACGTCGAGATAGCGGTAGCGGTGCCCTCGGCGTTCATACCGCCACCCATCCCGCCGCCGGCGATGAAGAAGTGAATCTTGCCCTCTGCCACGTACTGCTGGAACTGCGCGAGCGTCGGCGACGGATCGCTGCCGTTGAACCCTCCGATAGCCATGACCGGTGATTGCGTCGCAAGCTGATAACCCGAGGCGCTGTTGGACCCGATTGCCGCGGCTACCCACGTGAACTGGTCGGAGTTCTCTTCAAGTGTGGACACAACAGCGGCTCCCGGCGTGCTGCCCTGAAGTAGACCACCAGCGCCGCCTCCCATTGCGCCTCGCGTTCCGTCAGTGGTCGATGTGGTGGTACCTGGAGGTGTTGCACCACCGGGTATCTGGCCCATTCCTGCAGGTGGCGTTCCGTCCGTCCGACGGTTACCGCCATCAGCCGTGCCACCGAATCCACCGAAGCCTCCGCGGCCACCGCCGGGCCCGCCCATTCCACCTTCGACGCTCGGTCCGGCCGAAACTATGGAACCGGTATGCGGAGTGTTGATCGTGTCGATCGCGTATGCAGTCGGACCTGCTAGACCGGTGAAGATCGCTGCGAGAATCACTGCCACAGCCAATCGACCTCGCGTCACTGCCGGAATCAGCACTGCCACGGCAGCGACGATGCCGACCACCAGAATGGCCCACCGGAGCCACGGTACGAATGAAGGCGAGCGTCCGAGCAGTACCCACGCCATCGCGACGGTTGCGGCCAATGACACCGCCAGAATGATGCGAACCCAGAGGACGCCACGGTGACGCCACGCCACTACGGATCCTGAACCGATCAGTGCGGCGATCGCCGGCGCCAGCGCAACGGTGTAGTAGGCGTGGAAGATTCCCGCCATGAAACTGAAGGTCAGTCCGGTCACCAACAGCCACAGGCCCCAGACGATGAATGACGCACGCTGTGTATCAGCGCGGGGCGCCTTGCCTCGCAGCACGATTCCAGCCACTAGAAGTATCAGCGAGGCAGGAATCAACCAGGCAATCTGTCCGCCCTGGGCAGATTCGAACAGGCGCATAATGCCGGTACTTCCCCACATACCGCCGCCGGCTCCGCCACCTGGTGCCATACCGCCTGCTGTCATGCCACCTGCTGCCTCGCCCATTCCCGGGAAACCTCCCGCAGCAGCGCCGGCCGCAGCATCACCAGCACCGCGCATTCCGCCGCCGCCGACGCTGCCGGTCTCGTTGCCGCTCAAGCGTCCGAGCCCGTTGTAACCGAGCGTCAGCTCGAGAATCGAATTGTTCTGCGAACCACCGATCCATGGACGTGAGTCGGCCGGCCACAGTTCGACGATTGCCAACCACCATCCGGCGGAGACGATCAACCCGCCCAGTGCAGCAAACAGTTGAAGGACCCGCTTACCCAGTTTCGGCGGTCCGGCGATCAGATAGGTGAGTGCCAGTGGCGGAACCACCAACATGACCTGCAATTGCTTTGTCAGGAAACCGAATCCACAGAAGACGCCGACCAACACGAGCCAGCGGGTTCGGCCGTCCTGCACGGCGCGCATCATCGCCCACACTGCTGCGATCATCAGGAGCACCAGCAGGGCATCCGGGTTGTTGAACCGGAACATCAGCGCTGCTACGGGAGTAAGCGCCAGCACCAAACCGGCGAGGAGTCCGGCAGCGGCACCGAAGTAGCGTCGAACCGTTCCCCACAACAGCGCTACGGATCCGACCCCGAGGAGTGCCTGCGGCACCAACATCGCCCAGGAGTTGAGTCCGAAGATGCGAACCGACAGCGACATCAACCACAGGGACATGGGCGGCTTGTCGACGGTGATCGAGTTGGCAGCGTCCGAAGAACCGAAGAAGAAGGCCTTCCACGACACCGAACCTGCCTGTACCGCAGCGGCATAGAACGAGTTGGCCCATCCGGATGCACCCAAGCCCCAGATGTAGGCGACTCCGGTCCCCACCAACAGCACTCCGAGCGCCCATGGTTCCCAGCGCACCCGACGCTGCGGTTCCGGCGCCGGCACCGACGCGGCGAGTCTCTCTGCAGTGGCGGTCATCGATTGGCTCCTACGGGTTGTGCGGTGCGAAACACCCAGCGCAGTGCGATGAATCGACTCACTGTGGCAACGAGATTGGCAATGACAAGTACTGCAAGCTCGACGTGTTTGGACGCATCGGGTGCCACAACGTCGAGCACGAACAACGATCCGCTGGTGAGCAGCAAGCCGAACCCGAATACGAGCAGGCCCTGCATTTGGTGACGGGCGGATCCTTCCGACCCCCGGATCCCGAAGGTGAAGGCGCGATTGGCGGCGGTGTTGAACACCGCGGTCACCAACAATGCGACGGCATTGGCCCACTGCGCACCCATAATCGAGTGCAGTGCGAGATAGAGCAGCGCGTACGCAAGCGTAGAAATGACTCCCACCACGGCAAAGCGTGAGAGCTGCCCGACCATGCCTCGCGGAACACCCGGAACCAACGGTTCACGTCCGAAACTCGCCCTGAGCTCGGCCAGTGGGAGTGAGCCGGTCGAGAGTGCTCGCCCGACGCGCACCACACCTTTGAGGTCGGCGACTGCCGTGGCGACGATGTCTACCCGACTGTCCGGATCGTCCACCCAGTCGACGGGGACCTCGTGAATTCGCATCCCGGCCCGCTCGGCCAGCACCAACAATTCGGTGTCGAAGAACCATCCGGTGTCCTCCACCAGCGGAAGTAGTTGTCGCGCAACGTCGACGCGCATGGCTTTGAAACCACACTGAGCGTCGGAGAAGCGAGCATGCAGTGCGCTTCGGAGAATGAGGTTGTAACTACGCGAGATGAACTCACGCTTGGGGCCACGGACCACGCGGGACGAACGTGCCAACCGAGAACCGATGGCGATGTCCGAGTGCCCCGAGAGCAGCGGAGCAATCAACGGCATCAGGGCGTTGAGATCAGTCGAGAGGTCGACGTCCATGTACGCGACCACGTCCGCGTCGGAATCGCTCCACACCTGCCGCAGTGCTCGGCCGCGGCCCTTGGCATCCAGGTGCACGACCCGGACGTCGTCGAATTCTTCGGCGAGGGAACGAGCGAGCGCCAACGTACCGTCGACACTGGCGTTGTCCGCGATGGTAATTCGGGCAGAAAATGGCACCTGCGTGCGTAAATGATGGCGCAAGCGGCGCACGCACGTCTCGAGGCCCGCCTCTTCGTTGTATACCGGGACGACCACGTCCAGCACTACAGTCGTCGCGGAGAGCTCCCCTGCGTCCGTGCTGCCCGCGGTCTGCATGGCTTCTGTCGTCATGCGTCCTAGATTTGTCGGGCCGGCTCCGACGAACCTGCATCCAGCCTGGGAGTTTCCTGGCAACCGGACGCGGGCTAATCTCGGGGTATGCCTTCAGTCTTCAGCGCCATCATCAACGGGGATCTACCAGGACGTTTCGTGTGGGAGGACGACGACGTTGTCGCGTTCCTGACCATCGCACCGGTAACGCAAGGTCACGTACTTGTCGTACCGCGCGCCGAGGTCGATCAGTGGCAGGACGTAGATCCTGAACTCTTCGCCAAGGTCACCGCGGTTGCCCGCACCCTGGGTCAGGCTGTGAGGAAGGCGTTCGACGCGCCTCGGGCCGGTCTCCTCATCGCAGGTCTGGAAGTTCCGCATCTTCACGTTCACGTCTTCCCCGCATACGACATGGGGAACTTCGACATCAGTGGCGCCGACACTTCTCCGTCACCCGAATCTCTCGACGAGGCACAGACCAAACTCAAGTCGGCACTACGCGACCTCGGCTTCGAGGCAACTGTCTCGACTCGTTGATCGCGTACCTTCGACCGAATTTCGCTGGCCGATAACTGGACTCCCCGCCGCAGCCTCCAACGGAGGTTGCGGCGGTCGCATTTGTCGCTCCTACCGACCGTGACCTGCGATTGCACACCGAACAGTCCGTTTCGCGCTGTCGCGCGAGCACGAGTTTCGCTGCTACCGTGGGGCGCTGGTCCGGGACCTAGGGCCCTAAAACTAGTTCACGTGTTAACAGTCGGAGGACAAGGGAGCAATGCAGGAACGTGCCAAGATCAGTCGGCGTCAGATTCTTCGTGGCGCTGCCGATCGGTTCGAAGTCACGGGGTACGGCAGCACGAGCATGAACGACATCGTGTCCGCGGCGCAGATGACCAAGGGCGCGGTCTATTTCCACTTCTCGTCCAAAGACGAATTGGCTCAAGCTGTCATCGAAGAACAGCACCAGATCTCGATCACCGCCTTCACCGCAGTTGCAGCCACAGGCGCACCGGCACTGGAACAACTCGTCATGGTGTGCCACGAGATGGGCCGCCAACTTGTCGCGGACCCGATTGTTCGTGCGGGAGTCCGGCTTACCCTCGAATTGGCATCTGCCGACGGTTCGCAAGGTCCGTACCTCGCGTGGATTCGCGAGCTTCGAAAACTGGCCGAGGCCGCGAAGCGCGAAGGCGATATCCGCGACGCCGTGGAGCCGGAATCTGTGGGCCGCGTAGCGATCTCGGCATTCACCGGCGTCCAACTGGTTTCGAACGTACTCACCAGGCGAAGCGATTTGAACGACCGCATCGACGAGTTGTTCACTCTCCTGTTGGCAGGCATCGTCTCCGACAAGCGCCGCGGGGATCTCGACAGCCTTGTCCGCTGCCGGCTCGAAACGTACGCCTCCTGATCTGGAGAACACCCCGACGCCCGGACGATTCGGCGTATCAGCACCGAACCGTGGGCCAACCTTCGTCGATTCGTACAAGACCCTCCGGCACCGACTCACTATCGTCAGATCCACGAATAACCCAGATATACGGATACCGACGAAAGGGCTTCTCGAATGACCGACACCGCCACGTACGTTGAGAGCGCACAGCAGGAGATCGCTGCTGTACTGGCCGAAGCGAAGACAGATGCGTTCGTCCACGCGCGCGACATCGATTCCGGCGAAGAGTTCGGCTACGGCGCTGACGAAGGTGTCATCCTCGCCTCCGTGTTCAAGATTCCTGTTGTACTCCAGTACGCCCGTGAAGTAGCGGCAGGCACACTTGATCCGACCGAGCACGCCACGGTGACCGCCGAGTTCCGCTCCGGCGGCATCGGTATCGGCGGTTGCGCCGACGATGTCACCGCCAGCTGGCGAGATCTCGCTCTGCTCATGATGAGCTTCAGCGACAACGCCGCCACTGATTTCTTGTACGAGCGTCTCGGACTCGACAACATCGTCGCAACGCTGCGCGGGCTCGGTTTGGAGAAGACCAACCTGGTACGTGATTGCCGCGGTCTCTTCAAAACAGTCTACGAAGACCTCGGAGTCGACAAGGAAACCTTGCTGGAATACCCCCCGATCGAAATTCTCCGGACGATTTCCATCATGGATCCGGCCCGCTCCAACTCCAGCACTCCTCGTGAGATCACAATGTTGCTGGCTGCAATCTGGCGGGACGAAGCCGGCCCTGCTTCGGCCTGCGAAGAGGTCCGAACGATCATGAGCAAGCAGGTCTGGCCGCACCGCCTTTCATCTGGCTTCCCCGACGAGGTCACCGTCGCTGCCAAGACCGGAACGCTGGGACTGGTACGAAACGAAGCCGGCGTCGTGGTGTACCCGGACGGCAAGCGCTATGCCGTCGGTGTCTTCACCAAGTCCCACGAGCTCACCCATCGCGCCCCGAAGATCGACGCTTCCATCGGAACCGTCGGCCGCATCGCTGTCGAAGCTCTCCGCAACAACAGCTGATCTGAACCCGCTGAGCAGAACCCGCTGACAAAAAATGCGGGTCGCGCCGAGAAGCCGGCGCGACCCGCATTTTTCGTCTTTCGAACTAGCGTGGACCGCGCAGACGAAGATGCACCATCAACCGGAAGCGGACGTTGGGGTCGTCGAGATCCAACGCGGCCATACCCTTCAACTTGCTGAGTCGATACCGAAAGGTGTTGGGGTGCACGTGCAATGACGCCGCTGCGTCACCGACGTCACCGAAGGCGTTGAGCCACGCATCGAGGGTGTCGACGAACGAGGTCGCATGGGCAGCGTCGTGGCTGGCGATCGCCTCGATAGGCCCGAGGTCCGAAAACCCTTCGGCTGCGGCTTCCGATGCGATCTCCAACAGAATGGCGTCGACGTGGACGCTACTGAAAGTGGCGACGCTGCCCGACGCTCGTCCCGCCAACAACACTTCGAGGGCATGTTCGGCGTCGCGTTTCGATCGGCTCAACTGAGCCGGTCTGGTCACGACCCGGCCGATCCCGATGATCGTGTCGCCGGACGCTCCGGTGCGGTCCAGGAAATCCGAGGCCACACGGAATGCCTGCAGCTCGGCTTCTGCCGGGGAATGCCCTCTCACCGACAGCACCGCGTAGCCGGTTCCGTTGACCAATGCAGCCGCCGACTGCGAGTGGACGGCGCCGAGATGCATGGCCAGAGCGTCGGTCAGCCGCACCACGTGGGCGGCGTCGTCCGGTTTCGATGATCCCTCGAAAGACCTACGGCCCAAAGCCATCACGAGTGCGGGACCGGTCCCGAGGCCGAGGCGATTCATCGCGTCGACCGCACCGGACCCACCGTCGAGCAGGGTTGCGATCAGGTCTGCGCGCAGTCGACGCTCGGCGTCGGCGCCGCCGCGCAACCGCAACATCTGCAGCGCGATCAACCCGGCCGAATCGCGCAGTGCACGCATCCGGTCCTCGGACATCGGCTCACCGGTTGCCACCCACATGGAGCCGAGGAACTCGTCGCCGGCTCTGATGGACACGGCGATACGTCCCATTTTGGTACCGAGGGTCTCGGCAGAGACCCACACCGGATCGTCGCTGCGATAGAGCCGGTCGAAGACCCCTGCCTCTTCGAGCACTCGAATGTACTGGTCAGGAACCTGCCGCTCCAGAACGGTCGCGATACGTGGACCGTCTCCTTCTTCCTGGCGGCCGGAGAAGGCGATGACCCGTGAGCTTCGGTCCTCGATCGTGATCGGGGCATCCAAGAGTGCGCTGACGGCGTTGGCGAAGGCGAACAGATCGCCGGCCGGTCCACCTCCGCGTGAGTGGATATGCCCGACTTCGTTTCGGGCGGAGAGCACCGAATGAAGCAGGCTTGTCAGCTGAACCCACGAAACTCCACGCGACAGAGCCAACAGGACGACACCGGAGGAGATGACGGATTCGCGGTCCGCATCGCTGACCTCGGTGGTCACCCGCGCGACCACCACGCGCACTCCGCGCTCGGCCAGGCCGGCGACGGACTCCGCGATACGTTGACCGCCGGTGATCCCGACCAGCAGCACCATGGAGTCAGCCGTCGAGGGTGAGTCGTCGTCGGGGTCGTGAATGACTACCGAGGCGATCTCCTGGACCGCCTCCGGGTCACCGACAACCGGATTCAGCACCGTAGTTCCCACGTCTTCGAGAAGCCGCACCAAACTGATGCGAGGTCGTACGGTGCCCACGTCTATCACTCCTTCGTCCTGTGAACGAAGTGTGTCATAGTGATTCGTCAAAGCCGATCCATGCCGATCCATTCGACCGACGTGGTAATTGCTTCGAGCAGGTCAGGGATCGGTTCGACGCCGATGCCCGGTCCTTCCGGAACTTTCACGTAACCGTCGTCGAGCACGAACGGCTCGGTGATGTCTTCGGCGAAGTACCGGTCGGAGGCTGACGTATCGCCTGGTAGGACAAATCCAGGGAGCGCGGCAAGAGCGACGTTGGCGGCCCGGCCGATTCCGGTCTCGAGCATTCCGCCGCACCACACGGCAATTCCGTTGGCCTTGCAGACGTCGTGGATTCGACGCGATTCGAGATAACCGCCGACACGTCCCGGTTTGATGTTCACCACGCTGCACGCGCCGATGGCCAGCGCGTCTGCAGTGACCTTGGCGGAGGTGATCGACTCGTCTAGACAGACGGGCGTCCGCATCATCTCGGCCAACCTGGCATGGCCGCGCAGTTCCTCTTGGGGAAGCGGCTGCTCGATCAGCAGGAGGTCGAAGTCGTCGAGCCGCTGGAGATGGCGCGCGTCAGCCAAGGTGTACGCGGTGTTCGCGTCGACCTGGAGGAGTACGTCGTCGCCGAACCGCTCGCGGACTGCGCGAACCGGCTCGATGTCCCAGCCCGGTTCGATTTTCAGTTTGATGCGTAGGTATCCGGCGTCGAGGAAGCCGCCCACCTCGTCGAGCAGTTCGTCGATCGAGTTCTTGATACCCACCGAAACACCCGCGGGTACCCGATCGACCACTGCGCCGAGATACGAGGACATGCTCGTCCCGGCGGCGCGCAATTCGGCGTCGAGGAAGGCGGTTTCCAGGGCAGCTTTGGCCATCGGGTGCCCGGCGAACTGTTCCATCGTCGCGCTCAGTGCGTGCACGTCGGGATCGGTGAGTTCACCCAGAGACGGAATCAGGAACTTGCGAAGGACTTCGGCGGCGCCGTCCGTGTATTCGGAGCAGTAGCGAGGATCGGACATCGCTACGCACTCGCCCCAGCCCTCCGACTCCGAGGTGACGACCTTGACGAACAACACGTCCTTGGTGGTCTCCGTGCCGAACGAGGTTCGAAACGGCGCCTTCAACGGCATTGCAGCCCGGCGCAATTCAACTCCGTCGATCTTCACGATGTAACCTCCGCTGTTGTCCTGCCGACCTGTGTTCCCGGCGCACGGTCCAGCACGTACTTTCCGGTTCTGGTGACGGCGAGAACCACTCCGTTCTCGGCGAGCACGCCCCCGAGAGTTTCGCGGACGGCCAGTCGCCAATCGTTCGCCGCCACCGGGTCCGACTTACGCAGTGCGTACACGTCATTCGGTGTAGCCACCGTGACGAAACGATTCTTCGTCGACTTCAACACGGGCAGGCCGGCTTCGGAGACGGACAGCAGTTCGCTCGCCCCCAAGGACTCGGGAGTCGGGACTTCTCCCGAACCGGCGACGACGTCGGAAACCTTGCTGCTACCGATCTCCCAGTCGATCAACAACCGGTCGCTGTCTGCGCCGCCGTTGAGGCTGTCGTTCATCGGCGCGTAGAAACGCGGCAGATACTGGACTGGAAACGCACCGAGTTTCGAGACGTTGAAATAGGCATTGCGCGCGACGAGCGGGTCGAAAGTCCACCGCACGTGGAGGATTCCTCGTTCCAGTGCCCACGCCCGCTGGAACAGTTTCAACGCCAGGCCGATGTGCCCGTTCTGCACGTTCGGGAGAATCCCCGTGATGTGAGAATGCAACGAACGATGTTGTGGCTCTTCGAAGAAGGCGACCGAGCCACCGATCAGGTCTCCGCCACGAAAAGCACCGGCGACGTAATTACCGGAGTGCGAGAGCGCTTTCATCATGTCCCGGTGTACGGGCGGATTTCCGCTCTCCGGCTGCCACACCTTCTCGAACAAGCCGAATACCTGTTCCAACTCGGCATGCCCGGTGACGGTTTCGATGGTCACACACGCAAGCAGAGCGGCCTGTTCGGCTTGGCTGATCGCCTGACGCATCCGCGAAGGCGAAACACCTCCCACCGGTTGAGCAATCTTGCGTTGGACATTGTTCGGCGACGTCATCGTCACAGTCCTCCCTCCAGGACTCGAGTCACCAGACCGGCCAGCAACGTGGCGCGCGGGATCATCTGATCTATCTCTACGTGTTCTGTGGCTGCATGGGCCCCACCGCCGACGGCACCGAGGCCGTCCAACGTCGGGGTTCCGACTGCAGCGGTGAAGTTTCCGTCCGAGGCACCGCCGACGGCGCAGTCGCGCAGCATTCCCAACCCGCTCTCACTGCTGACCTGATGAGCGAGAAAGTACAGCTTCTCCGACGACGCGGATTCCAGGGGCCCACGGTTGGGTCCTCCGGTCACCGAAATTCGACTTTCGGCCAGCACCGGCACCAGCGCGCGGATCGAACGATCGATGCGTTCCTGTTCCTTCGCCGACCACATTCGAACGTCACACCACAGTTGCGCTTGCGCTGCAACGGTATTGGTGGTGGTTCCGCCACTGATCACCGACGGCACCACCGACGTTCCCGCCGCCGGGTCCGCGAGCTCCACCACGGCCTGAATCTGATGTGCGAGCTCCACTACAGCGTTCACACCGCGTTCCGGTTCCAGTCCGGCGTGTGCAGCGCGTCCCTCGATGTCGACGCAGTACAGCGACATACCCTTGCGCGCGGTCTTCACTGCGCCGTCGGCTGCGGCTTCGAGGACCAGCACTGCGTCGACCTGACGCGCTTGCTCCTCGATCAGTGCGCGCGAGGTCGGGGAGCCGATCTCCTCGTCGGAATTGAGGAGCACGACCACTCCGTCGAGCGACGGAAGCGATGCGAGCGCATGAAAGAGCTGGACGATGCCGGCCTTCATGTCGAAGACTCCGGGTCCGGTGGCGATGTTGTCGGTGACCGACCAGGGCAACTCCGCGAGCGTTCCGAGCGGCCAGACAGTGTCGAAATGGCCCAGGAGCATCACCTTCGGTTCCTTGCCGAAGGACCAACGCAAGTGCTGACGACCGTCGATGCGAATACGTTCCGGTGCGCTCCCGAGATGGCGTTCACCGATCTCGGCCACCACGTCCGCACACGCATCGACTGCGCTGAGGTCGGAACTGGGCGACTCGGCGGTTACCAGTGCCGCCAGGTCCGCCACCATTGTCTTCTTGTCCACTCCGACGCTCTCCTGTCACCGACTTGCAACTTCGCAAGTTCAGCTTGGTCGAACCACCCCGGTCGGATCTTGTCGAAGACTCCTGTCCTTCGGGCCGGGATTCGTCGTGTGCCACGAACGGCTGTCTGTAATAGGCAGCCGTGTCATGAAGCAGGTATGTCAGGTTCCGATCTCGGTTCGAGCGGCTAACAGCTCGGGGAAGAAGCTCAACTCCAACGCACGTTGCAGGAACCCGGCACCACCACTCGATCCGCCGGTCCCCTTCTTCATGCCGATCACGCGCAGCACCGTCCGAAGGTGCCGGAACCGCCACAACTGGAAGCTCTCCTCGAGGTCGACCAACTCCTCGAATGCCTCGTACGCCGTCCAGTGCTGTTCGACGTTCTCGTAGATCGCCTTGACCAGCGGAATCAGTTCGTCGTTTCGCACGTAGGGCGCGCTGACGTCTCGTTCGAGAGCCGACGCCGGAACGTCGTACCCCTGCCTGGACAGGTACCGCCAGAACTCGTCGTACAGTGTCGGCTCCCCGAGCAGGGTCTCCAACAATCGATGGGCGGACGGATCCGATTCGAACACCTTCAGCATGCCGGCGTTCTTGTTTCCGAGCACGAATTCCACGGCGCGGTACTGGTACGACTGGAACCCCGACGAGTTGCCGAGAACGCCCCTGAACTCCGCATACTCCGCCGGCGTCAGTGTCGCCAACACCGACCACTGCTCAGTCAGTGTGGCCTGAATGTGTTTGACGCGCGCGATGCGCTTGAAAGCGACCCGGATGTCGTCGGCAGCTATAGCTGCTCTGGCCGCCCGTATCTCGTGGAGAAACAGCTTGAGCCACAACTCGCTGGTCTGGTGCTGAATGATGAACAAGAGTTCGTCGTGGTGCTCCGGATCGCTCACCGGATGCTGCGAATCCAGGAGGGTATCGAGTCCGAGGTAGGCCCCGTAACTCATCTTCTCGGAAAAATCGGTGACGACGTCGTCTTCGATCTTTCGTGTGCCGTCCGTTGCCGACATCTTCGGTCTCCTTCTCAGAATTTCGCTGGGGTCTGCGGAACGATCATGGCCACCAATGCGGCAGCGCTCGTCGCTCCGACCAGGACTCCGAACGCAGCCATGTACGAGAACTGGTCCACCATCCATCCCATCACGAGCGGCGTGACGAAACCGGCGAACTGACCACAACCGTTGATCAAACCCATTCCGGAACCGAGGAATTCGGCAGGAAGTGCCCTCAACGGCATCGCGAAGATCGACATCGAACACAGACCGCTGATTCCTAGAGCCAAGGTCTCGTAGAACGTGAACATCGC
The DNA here is from genome assembly GCF_042738325.1 of Rhodococcus sp. NPDC059969. Lineage (NCBI taxonomy): Bacteria > Bacillati > Actinomycetota > Actinomycetes > Mycobacteriales > Nocardiaceae > Rhodococcus > Rhodococcus sp. NPDC059969. The sequence continues at coordinate 261,209 of NZ_JBHWUF010000008.1, forward strand.
CACGGTGTCGGCGGTGGTCATCAGGAACAACAGGACTGCCGACGTGGCCATACACGGAACCAGAAGAATCCGGGCCCGGTCGTGGAAGTACTTGTCCACCAATCGCCCGCCCAGAATCGTGGCCAAAGCCGTGACGATGAAGGGGATCGCGGCGAAGATCCCCGTGTCGATCAGCGAGAGCCCCTTGTCGTTGAGCAGATAACTCGGCACCCAGGTCATCAGCCCGTACGCGGACATGTTGCTCAGACAGAACAGAATCGCAAACTTCCAGACGGACGCGGACTTGAACACCGCGGCGCGCGAGTGAGCACTCGCCAGCGGTTGCAGCGCAGCCTCGGGATCTTCCGAGATCTTCGTGTCCAACGGTGCCGGCAGCACCAACCACACCACCGTGCCGATCGCGGCGCCGACGATCGCCACCAGCCAGAACGCGTCACGCCACCCCACCGCCATGAGAACCGGTGCGATGATCAGCGGTGCGACGCCAGGGCCGAGATTGTTGGCGCCGAGCATGAAACCCATCGCGGTTGCTCTGGTTTTCGGACGCGTCCGCTCTGCCAACGCCTTGAACGACGCAGCCGGAAAGAGCCCCTGGCTGATGCCGAACATCGCACGCATGACCATCAGCGAGACGAGACCCCACGCGAACCCTGTCAATGCGGTGAACACCGACCACAGGATCAAAGCCACGATCAACAGTGGCCGGGGTCCGTAGCGGTCGGCCAGCATGCCGCCGGGGACCTGCCCGAGCATGTAGAAGATCGCGAAGACCGAGACTACTCCGCCCAACTGTGTACTGCTGAGGGAGAATTCGTCGCCGATCATCGGAAGCGCAAGCCCGATCATCACACGATCCACCATGTCGATCAACCAGATCGTACTGAGCAGTCCGACCGTAACGGTGGTTGTGCGTCGAATCGACTTGTTGTCCATCATTGTTCGAACCGCTCCACCACTTGTGTGCGATGGTTCTTCGACTGTGACGCGTTCCGCCTTCATCAAGCCTCCCGGATTGTCTTGTGCCACATGGACTAGAACGTTGAAAGCCTGATGAAGTGTGACAGCGAACACGTCTACCGCATTGGTTCGTCCCACCAATACCCGAGGCAACGTTTGGTCGATCGGAACATGTTCTGCCCCAACAGATGACAAATGCCGCCGACACACACGGTGTCGGCGGCATTCGAGGTCGAGTCGTTACTGCATTACGTGCGATTGGCGACTGCCACGATCGTCGAGACGCCTGCGGCTGCAAGCCGAGCATTGACAGTGATCAGACCGAGAATGTCGTCGACGCTGCCGAGTGTGTGCGAAATCGTGCGGTCCGAAATCCGTCGCGAGCCGGGAACAGCCTCGGCCAGTTCAGCTCCCGTGGTGGTGGGGTGAACGATCTCGAGGGTCCATTCGTCACGCAGCTCGACCGGCTTCAGAGTGTCGGCCTTGCGCACTGCACGCTCGGCGCCTGCCCGGATCTGCTCGCACGCCAACGACGGCGGCAGCGAATTGGTTGCCGACCATCCATGTGCCTTCTTGACCTCGACGGTCTCCGTCGTCGGCGAGGCCGCGTCCACCAGGCCGCAGATGATGTCGTCACCCGTCACCAGGCCGACGGGAACGCCCTGCGTCGCCGCGTAGAGAGTGTTGACGTCGGTCTCGGAGACGGACTCGCCGTCGAGGCGGACGTCCGCGAACAAACTCGAGAACGTGTGAGCCAGGACGCCGGGGCCACCGGCGGGTGCGTGGTAGCCGACGAACAGGGCGACGTCGTGATCGGACGTCAGTCCCTCCGCCATGCACTGCATCTTCGGTGTTCCGAAGATCAGACGCGCCCGTGGATCCAGGTCGGCGTGAAGCAGATTGTCCATCGTTCCGTGGCTGTCGTTGACCAGGACGCTCGTCGCACCGGCGTCGAACGCACCGGCGATCGCAGCATTGGTCTCGGCGGTCATGAGCATCTGCGCACGGTGGTAGCCGCCACCGCCGCGGATCGTCTGATCGAGCGTCGCGATACCCGCGATACCCTCCATGTCCACCGAAATATAGACGTGCATTCCTGTCCTCCATCGATCTCAATCGGCTGAATTGATAACTTCGCTTTCACCTTCACACTCGAGCGCATCCGTTTCTTGTCCGCTCGAACGGTGAGTCGGCCTCCATTTGGGACGTTCACACCAGAATCCGATACCCGAGCCGTGAAACCATCGGGACATTCGCCGGGCCAGGCGGTTCGACCAACGACAGGAGTGCAACTCTGATGCAGGTCCACGACATCGTGTTCACCGGCGGCCGCGTCGTCGATCCCGCATCGGGAACCGACGACGTTCGGGGCATCGCGATCACCGGCGGCAAGGTCTCGGCGTGGGGTCACGACGCGATCGAAGCCCGGCAAACGATCGACGTGACCGGTCAGGTGATCTGCCCCGGATTCATCGACCTGCACAGCCACGGACAGGAAATCGCCGAGCAGCGACTTCAGGCGTTGGACGGAGTCACCACGGCCCTCGAACTGGAAGCCGGTGTCATTCCTGTCGCGAAAGCATATGCGCGGGCCGGCGCCGAGGGCCGCCCGATCAACTACGGCTACGCGACGTCGTGGGCTCACGCCCGAATGATCGAACTCTCGGGAGCCGATCCCGACGGCGACATCAGAACGCTCCTGCACCATCTCGGTTCCCCGAGCTGGCAGGGCGAACCATCTGCCTCGCAGCGTGCACACATTCTCGAACTTCTCGAAAACGATCTGGCCGCAGGCGCTCTCGGTATCGGAGTGGTGGTCGGGTACGCCCCGAAATCCGATCCGACCGAGTACTTGCAGGTGGCGAATCTCGCGGCCCGCGCCGGTGTTCCCACCTACACCCATGCGCGCCCGCTCATCTCGGCCGATCCGTCGAGCCCGGTGGACGGTGCCGTCGAAATCGCCCGTGCAGCAGCCGAAACCGGCGCACACATGCACTACTGCCACGTCAACAGCACCTCGGGAATGCACGTCGACCATGCACTGTCGGTGGTGGCACAAGTTCAGGCTGCCGGATCACGCGTCACGACGGAGGCGTATCCGTACGGTTCCGGGTCGACGGCCATCGGCGCTGCGTTTCTCGATCCCGACAAACTTCATCTGATGAATCTGACACCACGATCGCTGACATTCGTACCCACCGGTGAACGTATCGCGGACCGCAAACAGCTGGAACACCTTCGGGCAACCGACCCCGGTGGACTGGTGCTGGTGGAGTTCCTCGACGAGAACGACACCGTGCAGCGTGAGTTCCTCGAAAGGGCGATGACTTTCGACCGCGCCGCCATCGCGAGCGACGCGATGCCACTGACCTGGCCTGGCCGTTCGTCTGCCGATGCATTGCAGTGGCCGTTGCCGGAGAAGGCACTCGGCCATCCCCGCGGCGCCGGTACCTATGCGCGTGCGATTCGTACCCTGTACCGCGAGCGCCAACTGCTGTCGCTGTCGGAGATCATCGCGCGCTGCTCGTTGATCCCCGCGCAGATTCTGGAGGAGTCGGTTCCCTCGATGGCGTCGAAAGGTCGGATCAGCCCCGGTAGCGACGCGGACATCCTCGTTTTCGACCCCGAGCGGATCACCGACAATGCTACCTACATCGACGGCACTCGCCCCTCCACCGGAATCAGCCGCGTGCTCGTCGGCGGAGTACCCGTCGTCGAAGGCGGTGCCGTGGTCGAGGACGCGTTGCCCGGTCGTCCGGTACGCCGCTCGTAGCCCGATTACGTTCTGACCTGCATAGTTCTGACAGAAAGTCACTACACATGAACACTTCGTCTGCAATCAACGGCACAATCGATGCCATGACGGATTTCGCGAACCCCCCGATCGGTTGGCAGCACAAGGCATTCGGCACCGACCTCGAAGGTCGCGACGGCTCCGACCTCGAGCCACTGGCGATCTCTGCACTCGACGGCAACCTCCTACTACCCGTGATGACACTCAATCGTGCAGCGATCGAGCACAACGTCGACCTCATGGCGCAGTTCTGTTCCGATCACGACGTGGATCTGGCGCCCCACGCGAAGACCACGATGAGCCCCGAACTGGTTCGTCGCCAACTCGACGCCGGTGCTTGGGCGATGACGGCGGCAACCGTTGCGCAGGCACGCATTCTGCGTGAATTCGGTGTGGACACGATCATCATCGCCAGCCAGGTTCTCGATCCCGCCGGCATTCGGTGGATCTGCGACGCTCAGGCCACCGACCCTGATTTCTTCGTCACCACCCTCGTCGACTCCGTCGAGAGCGTCCGGCTGATGGAACAGTTGATAGCGAAAGTATCACCGGCCAGCCGTATCCGGGTTCTCGTCGAACTCGGATACGACAGCGGACGCGCGGGTGCTCGCACTGTCGAGCAAGCTCTCGACGTTGCACGTGCGGCGGCGCAGTCTCCTTCGTTGACAGTCACCGGAGTCGAGGGATTCGAGGGCATGATGCCCGGAGCCTCGGTGGCCGCCCGTCGCATTTCCGTCGATTCATATCTCAAATCCGCGCGGGTGTTCACGGAAATCTGTGTCGCCGAGAACCTGTTCGAGAACAACTCCGCGAAGGCTCCCAGGCCACTGGTCACGTTCGGCGGCAGCGCTTTCCACGATCTTGTGGTGCGCGAGCTGGCCGGCCGCTGGGCACTCGACAACGGTGTACGCGTCGTCCTGCGCAGCGGTTGCTACATCACCCACGATCACGGTCTCTATGCCGAGACTTCGCCGTGGGCGGATGGTCCGCGAACCCTGCAGGGAGCCGCTGAGGTCTGGGGCGTAGTGCTCTCCATACCTGAGCCCGGCCGCGCGATCCTGGGCTTCGGTCGTCGCGACGTCGGATCCGACGCAGGCTTCCCCATAGTCCTGTGGCGCCGACGCGACGGATCCAACCGATCGGCGCGAGAGCTGACGATCACCGCCCTCAACGACCAGCACGCGTACGTCGACGTTCCAGCTGACTTCGACGTGAAGGTCGGAGATCTGCTCGGTTGCGGAATCTCGCACCCCTGCACCACGTTCGACAAGTGGTCACTGATTCCCGAGGTGGACTCGGACTACCGCGTCGTCGGTACGGTGCACACCTACTTCTGAGAGACCGGTTCCGGTAGTTCCTCGTCAGTCGTCCTTCGGATCACGCGGCAATTCGACGCGGAACGTCGTCCCTTGCCCGAGGGCCGTCTCGACGCTGACGGTTCCGGCGTGCGCGGCAACCAAGGCCGAAACAATGGACAGGCCGAGACCGGCGCCTCCGGTCTCGCGGGTGCGAGAGGTGTCCGCGCGGTAGAAACGCTCGAAGATCCGCGCGGCATCCTCTTCACTCAGGCCCTGACCGGTATCCGAAACCTCGACCACCGCGGAGTTCTCGGTTGTACCGACACGAACTGTGACCTGTGCATCCGGCGGCGTGTGTTTGATCGCGTTGCCCACCAGATTGGCGACTACCTGACGCAGTCTGGCCTCGTCGCCGTGCACCTCGGGTAGGCCTGGGCCCCCGGTCATCTGCAGTTCGACAGTTCGATCCGGTGCGATCGCTCGCGCCGCCTGCACCGAATCCGCCACAACTGCAAGCAGATCCACCGGCTTGTTCTCGAGCGGTCGCTGTTCGTCGAGTCTGGCCAGCATGAGTAGGTCCTCGACCAGGAGACCCATCCTCGACGCCTCGCCCTCGATCCGGTTCATCAGCGTTGCCGTATCCGTCATCGCCCCTTGGCGATACAACTCGGCGAATCCACGGATAGTCGTCAAGGGTGTGCGCAACTCGTGGCTGGCGTCGCCGACAAATCTACGCATCTTCTCCTCGGAACGCCGTGCTGATTCCTCCGAAGCCTCGGTCGCGGCAAATGCGTGTTGAATCTGCGCGAGCATTCCGTTGAGTGCCACGGACAATCGGCCGACTTCGGTGCGGTCGTCACGCTCCGGAACGCGTCGATGAAGGTCGCCGGCGGCAATGGCAGCGGCGGTTTCCTCCACCTCGACCAGGGGACGCAGGCTCCGACGAACGACGAAATAGGCTCCGCCGCCGAGGATCAGCAGAACAACCAGACCGATGCCGAGTTGCAGCCCGACCAAGTCGTCGACGGTCTGCTCGTTATCCGTCAGTCGCACACCGATAGTCGTGGTCGTGCCGTCGCGGACCGTCGTGAGAACTCGCCAGTTCACGTCCGAACCATCGCTCGATCCGACGGTGATCGGGCCTTTGGTGGAATCTTTGGACAGGTCGGGTTCGGTGGTCGTCGACTTGTCGTTCAGGACGATCACCCGACCGTCCGTGGTCACGGTCCGGACGAAGAAGGGGCTGGGTGGGCGGGTGCCCGGGCCGACGTCACTGGGCGGCTGTAGATCTCTGGTGTGCGGCTTTGCCCAACCGTCGACCGCCTCGTACAGCGTTTTGTCGGTTCGCTGGGTCAGTGAATTCTCGAGCGCCGAAGTGACCGCCACGCCCGACGCCAACAACCCCAGCGCCGCCAACACCAGCAAGGCCGCAACCAGGGTGAAGCGCAGCGGCAGTGAGTGGAGACGGAAACGACCCCGCTTCGGAAGCTGATCGTTTTCCGCGGCGGCGATCATTGCCGCGGTTCACGCATCACGTAGCCGACCCCACGCAATGTGTGGATCAGCGGTGTCTCCCCCGTATCCACCTTGCGACGCAGGTAGGACACGTAGGACTCGACAACTCCGACCTCCCCGCCGAAGTCGTAGTTCCAGACATGGTCGAGAATCCGAGGCTTGCTGAGAACAGTCCCGGCGTTGACCATGAAGTATCGGAGCAATGTGAACTCGGTGGGCGAGAGTGCAACCAGTTCGCCCTTCTTCCAGACCTCGCGGGTGTCGTCGTCGAGTTCGATGTCGGCGAACTTCACCCGCGGCGACTGCTCCGGCGCGACACCGCGGCCGGCGCGGCGCAGGATGACCCGCAACCTCGTCACGACCTCTTCGAGGCTGAACGGCTTGGTCACGTAGTCATCCGCGCCGAGGGTCAGGCCGCTGATCTTGTCGTCGAGCGAATCTTTCGCGGTCAGAAACAGGACCGGCGCGTCCACACCGTCGGCGCGGAGGCGTCGGAGCAGACCGAACCCGTCCATGCCGGGCATCATGACGTCGAGAACGATCGCGTCGGGACGGAATGTCCGTGCGACGTCCAGGCCTTGGGCGCCGCTCGATGCAGTTGCCACCTCGAAGCCCTGGAATCGGAGGCTCACGGAGAGCAACTCCACGATGGTGGGTTCGTCGTCGACGACGAGGATGCGGGCTTCGGGGGTCTTGTCGGTCACGAGAACCATCTTCTCCCCTGCCACTGGATTCTCGCTGTATGTTCCCTGGGAGCTTCCTGTGAACGGCTGGGTGCAGGTGAATGGCCGGGTGCAGGTGAAATGCTGGGGTGCAGGCCCACGAACCGGAAGGATGCGGCATGTCACTACCTCCACTGTGGAACATGGAATGCTTGACCTGGCGTATTCCTCTGTTCACCAACAACTCCGATCCCGGCGAGGATCCCGGCTTCGCGGCGCCGGAGTCTTGGGCACAAGCCCTCGCGGCTGTTGCCCAAGATCTGCGTTGCCTGCGATTCGGACCTGAAGTTGTTGTCGATCGTCTGATCTGGGAATTTTCGATAAACAGCGACTACAACGTCACGATCGGCTGGCAAGGCGCACGTGACATCAGCGGATTCAGCTACTTCAACGCACTGTCGATGGATACTGAATTCGCGGACGCTGCGGTGTGGGTCGCCGATATCGTTCAGACCAAATTGGCCGGATACGACTTCGTTCAGTGGCCGAGCCGAGGGCGCCATCTGCTTCTTCCTCGACTTCGAGACGGGGAACCGGTGTGGATGGATCCGCACGGCGATGTGACGATCAGTCGTATCGGCGAGTTGTGCGAAAATTCGACGAATTATGCAGCAACGTAGCCCAGTTCAAATCGCTCAGCTCTACGGTTCGGTGGCGTCCGCGCTGGTCGGCGGTGTGGTGGCCGCGTACGCAGTGGCCGAGTCTCGAGTTGACGACTTCTCGTTCTCCGACGGCCTCACCTCGGTGGTGATCCCGCCGCAGTGGGCGGGAGCAACCGCCGCTGTGGTTGCGGCCGTCGGAGTTGCACTACTACAGCGCTGGGCTCGCGGCGGTCTCGCGACCGTCTTCGCAGTAGCCGGCGCCCTCGCCATCGCGCTACCTGCATTCGTCCCCGTCTCCGCCCAGATTTCGGTGACTCTGAACGCAATCGGAGCCGGCGCTTTCCTCGCAGCAGCGGCATATCCGACGAAGAGTCACCGCGCAGCACAAATTGCTCTCGCACTCGGGGTGACCGCGACGACCCTGTACTTCGGCGCCGCAGACTTGTGGCGCGATCGCGTCGCCAGGTGGTCGCTCACACTTCCGGGCGATTCCTATCCCGTGCCGTCCACGGTTTCCGTCTGGATTCTGCTCGCTGCAACCCTTCTCGTGAGTGGAGTCGCCGCAGTCGCACGACCGCCTCAGGAGCCTGGCGACATCGACACACGCCTGGTGACGCTGGGAGTTGTTCTGCCCCTGGCATTCACGGTTCTCTATGTGTCGTTGGGCTCGACGTCGACATCACCTGAGTCCTGGGTGACTGCAGTGGCGATCTCGGTTGCCGTGACGGTCGCGCTGGCTTGGCGCTTGTCGCCACACGACGGTCGTTTCATACTCGTCGGACTGGCAGTCAGCGCGGTTTCAATCAGCACGACCCGCTTTTCGTCCGACTGGACTTGGGCGATGCCCGCGGGCGCTGCTGCCCTGGCGCTCGGTGTCGTCGTCGGCTGGAAAAGACCGATGCCCCAACTCGGGCTGGGACTCCTTGGCGTGACCGCACTCTCGGGATTGTCGGACAGCCCCCTGACCACGGTTTCGTACTTCGTTGTCCTGCCGCTCGCGTTGGGATTGGCCGTCACGTCTTGCCTGCCTGTTGCCGTCGGGGCAGTCTCGAGCGGGGCGGTGCTGCCCTTCACTCTTACGCTGTTCTCGGTTTCAGCGACCTTCTTGGAGCCGGCCGCGCAAGAATTCGGGTGGTCGAACGGTCCGCTCGTCGAATATGGCCCTGTCACGGTGAACACGCCGACTCCTCTGGCTGTTCTCGCTGCAACGGCGACGATCGTGGTGGCCATGGTGGCCATCCATCTGAAGCGGGTTCGACCGGCGGTGGTGACCTAAATCGCCACCTGATCAGGCCGTAGCGCAGAATTCTGTTGCTATGGTTGGTTGGTCAACGACGACATCCGGACGAGCGCACCGTACCCGGCCAGCGAAAAGACGGTGCCTTGGGAGTTGTTCACCATGGCATGGATCGTGCTCGTCATTTCCGGACTTTTCGAAGCTGTCTGGGCTACCGCACTCGGCAAGTCCGACGGATTCAGCAAAATGTCCCCCACCGTCGTCTTCATCCTCGGCCTGATCGTCAGTATGGCGGGCCTCGCGTATGCAATGCGCACCCTTCCCATCGGGACTGCGTACGCGGTCTGGGTCGGCATCGGCGCCGCCCTGACCGTCGGATATGCGATGGTCACCGGCGCGGAGTCCACGTCGATCGTCAAGATTCTGCTGATCCTGGGAATCGTCGGTTGTGTCGTCGGCCTGAAGGTCCTTCACTGACCGGCGATCCAGGTGAGTGTTTGTGTGTTACCGGTTACAGTTAACGCATGAAACTGCTGGAGATGCTCACGCTTCCCCTACGTGCGGGCATTGCAGCCGCAGAGATCAGTTTGGGGATCGCCGAGCTGACGGTGACGACAGTTCGTATCGCCGTCAGTAATACCGGTGCCGTGACGGCGGGCGCTGCCACCTTGGCGAGCCCCCGCGGACCCATGCAGATGATCCAGCAGTTGTCATCGCTTACTGCAGACGATCGGCCCATCGGGCAGGCCTTGGCCCCCGGTGGGCCGCTCGACCGGCTGCTCTCACCTGGTGGTCCGGTCGACAAACTGACTGCACCCGACGGCACACTCGAACGACTACTCGCTCCCGGCGGACCACTCGAAAGACTTCTGGCCCCGGGCGGACCGTTGGATCGAGTGCTCGCCGAGAACGGCGCTTTGGAGCGGTTGCTCGCCCCGGACGGACTCCTCGACCGAATGATGGCCGAGGACGGCCCACTGGAACGCCTGACAGCACAGGACGGTGCCGTCGAACGCCTGACTGCCAAGGACGGCGTCATCGATCGCGCACTTGCCGAGAACGGCATCCTCGAAACACTCTTGGCGGAAAACGGTGCCTTCGAACGGCTCATCGCCGAAGGCGGCCCGCTTGACCAGATCGTTGCACTGTCCGACACCTTGACTTCGCTTGCTCCCAACCTCGAGCGTATGAGCGCGAGCATCGAGGTACTTCAGGAAACAGTCGGAATCCTCAGTGCTGCAGTCGGTCCACTCGGAGAACTGGCCGGCAAGCTTCCCAATCGATGGCTCAAGAGCCGAAGCGATCGCCCAGGGCCGGACCTTCCGATCGAATCGGCATAACAAACGGTTACTCGCCGATTACGCGGTCAGTTGTTGATCACGATATTGAGATTGATGATGATTCCGCCGAAAGTCAGGATCGTGTTGGCCAAGCCGACCGTCATTCCACTGTTCAGAGCCGCGATCAGTCCGTTCATCGTCGTATCCCCTTCACTGTCTACGGGTTACGCGTACAAGATTGTGCGCTGGCGCTGACAATAGGCCAAGTTCGCGACCTGCGCGCCATTGCGGAGAAAACTTGTACTTCGGTCGCAGTTTTCACGTTAACTGTTGCAGGACAACATAATTCCGAAGTTGGCGCACTACCCGCTAATGGCCGAATCAAACATCACGATTGGGCATACGTGGCGCGCCCCACATAACCGTCCGGCCCATCAGACACTTGTCCACCGAAACAGAGTGCACAACAGTTAGTCCGGTGCAACAATGAGACGAATCGGACATGCCTGCGACGTGATGGGGAAGGGTGGTTGAGACAATGACGGCGCCGCGCATTGCCAGAGAACACCGCGCCCCTGCCGGGGGCCGAAATTCCGCTGCGCAAGACAGCTTGGACGCTGCCTCGGACGCCTTGCAATCGCTCTACGCACACCTCGATCCACATGCCCAGGCAGAGCAATTCCTCGAACAGGTCTGCAAGCATGCCGTCGACCTCATCGCCGACGCCGACATGGCCGGCATTGCCATCGGGGGTTCGGATTCGACGTTTCGAACCGTAGCCGCCACCCACCAACTTGTTCGTACCGTCGACTCGATCCAATTCCGACTGGATTACGGACCGAGCGTGACGTCGTCACGCACCGGCACGGTTGTACGCGCACATGCCAGCGAAGCCCACAGTCGGTGGCCTCAATTCGCAAGCGCGGCAAAGGCAGTCGGCGCCGTCAGCTTCTTGTCGATGCCGCTACCCGGTAGAGATCGCCCGCTCGGAACTCTCAATCTCTACAGCCACGACCTCCGAGGTTTCACCGGAGCCGACGCGGCATTGCTCCAACTCTTCGCCGTCACCTCGGCCTACGCGCTGCACAGCTCGCAGCGCCTCGACATGGCCAGAAAGCACGCGATGGACCTCGAGCGTGCACTCGAATCGCGAGGCGTCATCGAACAGGCCAAGGGCATCATCATGGGCACCCACCGCGTCGACGCCGACCGAGCCTTCCGCATCCTCATCCAGGACTCGCAGCGAAGCAACGTCAAACTGCGAGTGATTGCCCAGCAGTACATCGACGGCGCGATCGACCCGCGCCAGGCTTCGAACAAGCCTGAGACCAACTGAACCTGGCAGGCAGCCGAGAGACCTGGCAAACACAGCGTCTCGGCAAACACAGCGTCTCGGCAAACGCAGCACCTGAGCAAACACAGAGGCACCCACCACATTCTCGGTGAGTGCCTCTGAGTTTCGGAGCCTCCTGTCGGGATTGAACCGACGACCTTTCGCTTACAAGGCGAGTGCTCTACCACTGAGCTAAGGAGGCGAAGACCGACGCGTTGCCGCGACTGACTTTGCGGAGCCATCATATCCAAGCCGTCACGGTGGCCGCGCCCGGGTCACGTTAGATAGCGTGGGCCCCATGCGCAACTCCCACTCCGCCCCCTGATGGCGAAATTCACCGAAGTACTCACACGCCTGACGGGAAACCGGCAAGCCACCGTCGACACGGTCACGTCGGCTCCCGCGCCGCTTCAACCGATCGACCTGACAGACGACGCCGTCGTCGCAGAGGTCCTGGACCTCGCGGTTCGGGTAGGCGAAGTCCTCCTCGCATCCGGAACCGCAGCCATGGACACCGCTGAGCAGGTGCAGTTCATCGCCGCCACGTACGGCCTTGCCCAGTGTGACGTCGACGTCACGTACAACTCGATTGTGCTCTCTGCCTATCGCGGCCCCACGCGACCGCCGGCGAGCACGATGCGCATCGTCCACTACCGGTCGATGGACTTCACACGACTGGCGGCTGTCGACCGTCTGACGCGTCGCATCCGCCGTGAGGCGATCACCCCGGACCAAGCGCACGACGCTCTCACAGCCATCACGACGGCGCCGCACCCGTACAACCGGTGGACCGCGACAATGGCCTGGGCGGCGATGGCGGCTTCGGTCTCCGTCCTGCTCGGGGGCGGGTTCCTCGTTGCCACAGTCGCGTTCTTGACGACGATGGTGATCGACCGCGTCAACCGTGTGCTGAACCGGTTCGGGTTGCCGTTCTTCTTCCAGCAGGTTGTCGGTGGCCTCATCGCGGCTGCGCCCGCTGCCACGCTCTATACGTTTCAGGACCAGCTGGGGATCAGTATCCGGCCCTCACTGGTCATCGCGGCCGGAGTTGTCGTCCTACTGTCCGGGCTGTCGTTGGTGGGCTCGGTCCAGGACGCGATCATGGGTGCACCCATTACAGCTGTCGCGCGGTTCTTCGAAGTGGTGATGATGACGGGCGGCATCATCGCGGGTGTCGCAATCTCACTGCGGATGACCGGAATGTTGGGTTCGACGCTTCCACCGATCAACGTCGAAGTATCGACCATCACCCAGTTGCCGATCCTCATGCTCTCCGGCGCCTGTGCGTCGGTCTTCTATGCACTCGCCTGCTACGCCGAGCGTCGTGCACTCACCGCGGCGTTCCTGGGCGGTGCGGCAGGCAGTGGTGTGTCGATCTTCGTGCAGACACTCGACGTCGGCCCCGTGATCGCGGCCGCGATCGCAGCGACAGTCGTCGGCCTTGCCGGTGGTCTGATGGCTCGCCGCGCCCTGACGCCTCCGCTGGTTGTCGCGGTCGCAGGCATCACTCCGCTGCTCCCCGGTCTTTCGCTGTACCGAGGCCTGTACGCGCTGCTCAACGACCAGGTACTGATCGGGTTGACCGCCTTGCTGTCGGCCTTCGGTATCGGCTGCGCCCTCGCCGCGGGCGTGACGCTCGGCGAATGGGGAGCGCGGACGCTTCGTCGTCCACGAATCCTGATGCGCGTGGACTCGCTACGTCGACCGATGGTCCGCAAGCGAAGGCGTCGAGTTCCCGTCACCGAGAAGTAGGCGTCGTTCAAGCAGAAAGAGCTGGGCACCTGACGGTGCCCAGCTCTTTTCTGTTCACTCGGGGGTTCCGAGCGGTGAGAGAATCAGCTCTCGACTGCGTGCTTTCCGCCGGCAGCCTGATCGGCTTCCATGGCTTCGCGCAGGCTCTTCGGACGCATGTCGGTCCAGTTCGCCTCGACGTATTCGAGGCATGCCTTGCGGCTGTCTTCACCGAACACCACGCGCCAGCCGGCGGGGACCTCGGAAAACGTGGGCCACAGCGAGTGCTGGTCCTCGTCGTTCACCAGCACGTAGAAGCGGCCGTCTTCGTCATCGAAAGGGTTAGTGCTCATCTCGCCTCACTCGTTACGTACGTGTCTTGTGCGCCCAGACTAGCAAGCGCACCAGTTCGGTTCTGGTGGCTCAGTACCGACGCCAGAATCTCCCCCGCCCGCACTGCCACGTTCGACAGCAGCGACGACGTCAATCCGTGAGTCTGTTCTGTCCCACCCTGCAGATAGATACCGCCTGTCACGTCCTCCGTTACAGCCAGTCGATAATCCCGACTGACGTTACGCGGAACGGACGAATCCGGCACGAGTTCACCCAACAAATTGTCCAGCGGTGCCGGGGTGAAACCCGTGGCCAGAATGAGTGCGTCGCACGAGAGCGTGTCGGTCAAGCCGTCGAGATTGCTACGAACAGCCAGTTCGATGCCGGATTCGGTCTCCACGGCACTCGTGATCTCCGAGGCCCGACGCATGAACAGCCGCCGCGGCCCGCGAACCATCTCCTGGTACTCGGTGGCATAGAGCTTGTTGATCAGTTCGATGTCGACGACCGAGTAATTGGTACTGCGGTGCAAATCGAGAAGTCGACGTCGTTCCGCGGCGTCGGCGCCGTGCAGTTGGTCGACGGCTTCGGGATCGAAGATGCGATTTGCGTAAGGGCTGTCGTCTGCCGGGCTGTAGCCGTAGCGGGCAAAAACACTGTGGACTTCGGCGTTCGGGTAGTTCGCATGCAGGTAGTCGACGATCTCCGCGGCACTCTGACCGGCGCCGAGAACGACGAACCTGTTGTGTACGGGCTCTGGCATTGCTTCGAGGTGGAAGAGGAACTGGTGATTGTGGAAGCACCGGGACGACGGCGTTGCCCACTCCGGGATCCGCTCTTTCAGTCCGGCGCCGACGACGATGTTGCGCGCGATCACCGTTTCACCGTCGGCCGTGCGAACCGCAAAGCGATCCACCGCGCCGTCGGAATTCCTGATGCCCTCGACCCCGTCGACGGTCGTACCGAACTGCACGTCCGCGTCGACTCGTCGAGCTGCCCAGCACAGGTAGTCGTTGAACTCGTGGCGCGTGGGAAAGAAGGTCTGGTGGTTGACGAAGTCGACCAGACGCCCCTGCTCGAACAGATACGAGAAGAAGCTGTATCCACTCTGTGGGTTGCGGAACGTCACCAGGTCCTTCGGAAACGCGATCTGCATCGTGGCACCGTCGAGCAGCATCCCGGGATGCCACGCGAACTGAGACTGCTTTTCGAAGTACCGCGCGTTCACCCGATCAACGGCTGCACAATTTGCATTGTGCTCTTCGACAGCGATGGCCAACGCAAGGTTGGCCGGACCGAACCCGACGCCGACGATGTCGACCACTGCGGGTTCGGCGCTGGAGTCTCTCGGTGATTCACTCATTACAGGTAGTCCATCCCCGACGGGACGACCTGGTACGGCCGCCAATCGATGTCCCGAAGTAAGTAGCAAAGGCTACCCTTAATGAGGTGAGGGTATCAACACTGCGAGCCCCCGTATAGCGGTCCACCCCGCGGAGCGATGCGACGTATGTCATAGTTTCGCCCCCTCGCTCACGTCATCGCCTTCGACGAGCGCCGCAGCCTCGATCACGTCGACCAGCTGACCTGCCCATTCACGGACCGCGCCCGCATCGACGCGGTCGGCACGGAACCCGAGAGTTGCAAAAACAGGCCCTTCGCCGACCGGCTCGTAAAAACTCAACGTCACATCGGCATCGGGCACTCCCACCGGAATCGGTACGAGAGAACCGAAGTCGCCGAGCCCGTCCAAATCGGCCTGTTGGTGATGGATCACCATCACCTGAGGTCTCATGGACGCCGGATTACCCAGTGCCTGCTCGACATACACATATGAGACGTCCTGATTGCTCAGCGCTTCCAGATTGTTTTCCCGGATGCGAGCCAGCAATTCTGCAAACGTCGGACTACCGGACGTATCCGTGCGCAGGAGAACAACATTGAAGAACGATCCGATCATCGGTTCGAGACGGGGATCCGACCTGCCCGCAACCAGTGAACCAATGGGAAGATCGGTACCCGCGCCGGCCTTCGTGAGAACGCTGGCCAGTGCGGCCTGCAGGACCATGAACATACTCGTGCCGGTGCGCGCAGCCAGAACGTCGATTCCGGCGTGCAGATCCGCGTCGATGTCGACAGCGACCACGTCACCTCGCGGCTCCGAGTCACCTTCCGGCAACGGAAGATTCACACTGGTCGGTATTCCGTCGAGCGCATCCTGCCAGTACGTAAGTTGCTTCGACGCACGACTGGTTCCATCAGAGGGGTCACCCAACAGTTCGTCGGACCACACGGTGTAGTCGGCGTACGTCAACGCCAACTCGTCCCAGATCGGTTGATCTCCCTGCGACCTGGCCGCATAGGCCGAGACCAGATCTCCCAGCAAGGGCACAACGGACCACTCGTCGACGGCAATGTAGTGCATGACGAGAAGCAGTGTCCGAGAGCCGTCTTCACCGAGCACCAGATGAACCCGCAATGGCGATTGCTCACGCAGATCCATCGGAAGTTGAGCCAGTTCGAACACCACTCGACCCACATCGCCGGCGCCGACATCGACCACATCGACAGTCGGCCGCACCGATTCTCTTGCCACGACGATGCCGTCGACCTCGACGAAGGTTGTCCGCAGTGGTTCGTGCCGCGACGTCACATCGTCCAAGGCGTGCCCGAGAATCTCCGGATCGATCTTCGATTTCAGGGTCAGCGCCAGAGCGTGGCTTGCTTGCGGGTGCTCGCCGGCCGAGCGGAACAACTCCCACTGACGACGTTGCGGCGCAGACAGACCCATCGTCTCCGGACGTTTGACCGCCGACGCCAGGATCGGACGCCCACCTTCCGAACGCGCAACGACGGCGGCCAACTCCGCAACACTCGGCGCGTCGAATACGTCTCGAATACTGACGTCCACGCCGAACGCTTCGCGAATGCGACCGACCAGTTTCATCGATGCCATCGAATGCCCACCGAGTTCGAAGAAACTGTCGTGGACTCCGACGCTCGGGAGTTGCAGTATCTCCGCGAAGGCAGCCGCGACCGTGGACTCCACCGCCGTGCGAGGAGCAACATCTCCCGCCAGCTCCGACCAGTCGGGGGCAGGCAACCCCTTACGGTCGAGCTTTCCGTTCGGCGTCAGCGGCAGCGGACCGTCAAGGGCGACAACCAAGGTCGGAACCATGTAGTCGGGCAACGACACTGCCGCGAGGTTCCGCACTGCCGTCGTGTCGACGACAACACCGGGTTCCGGTGACACGTAACCGACCAGGCGCGTGATTTCGCCCTGTCGATCCGCGACGACCGTCGCCTGCTTCACCGACGGATGGGCACTGAGTGCGCCTATGATTTCACCCAATTCGATTCGGAAACCACGGATCTTGACCTGATCGTCCACGCGGCCGAGGAAGTCGATGTTCCCGTCCGAGCGCCATCGCGCGCGGTCCCCGGTGCGGTACATGCGATCGCCCGCGCCGAAGGGATCTGCGATGAATCTCTGTGCCGTCAGATCGAATCGGCCCAAGTACCCTCTGGCCAGGCCGCGGCCTGCGATGTACAGCTCGCCGGATACCCCCGGCGGAACCGGACGCAGTTGATCGTCGAGCACATACGCCTGTTCGTTGGGATCAGGGATTCCGATGGGCACAGCACCGTTCCAACCGGGCTCCGCCTGCCACAGTGTGTTGTTCACCGTGGCTTCGGTGAGACCGTACGCGGCAAGCAAATTCAGCCGTTCCGCCCATCGCCCGATCAGCTCCGGCGGCACCGTTTCGGTTCCGACCAACACCGTGCAACCCTGCGGTACTTCGCATCCTGCCGGCAGGGCGGCCAGCAACGAGGGAGGGATGATTGCGTGGGTCACGCGATTGCTCGTCATGAAATCCGTGAGCGCCGGACCGGCAACTCGGGCGTTCTGCGGCACGATCACCAGGGTGCTGCTCGTGCACAAAGCCATGGCCAACTCGAATACCGCAACGTCGAAGCCGACCGAAGCGAACTGCATCACCACCGAACCCGGTATCAGTCGCATCCGAACCTCGGCTGTGGCAACAAGGCTCGGGATACCGTCATGGGACAGGACAGCTCCCTTCGGCTTGCCGGTCGATCCCGAGGTGTAGATGACGTACGCCGCGTGGCTGACGCCGACTGGTGGCCTGGGGGTCTCGACGATCACTGCCTCGTCCAGTTCCCTCCGGATCAAAGGATCGTCCAAGAGGATTCGCTCGACACCGACCACATCGTCGATTCGAGAACTCTCCTCGGAGGTGGACAGCAGTATCGAGGCGCGGGAATCGGTGAGCATGTACGTGATGCGTTCGCTCGGGTGACTCAAGTCCAGGGGAAGATACGCTGCCCCCAGCTTGAGCACGGCGAGGACCGACGCGACCATCTCCACCGAGCGCGGGACGGCAAGTCCCACCACGTCTTCGACCGACACTCCGCGGCGATACAGCAGACCGGCTATCCGGTCACACTGCTCGGAAAGCTCGCGGTAGGTGACTTGTCCTGTCTCGTCGCGCACCGCGATCGCCTCGGGTGTAGCAGCGACCCCACGCGCAAAAGCGTCGTAGAACGTCTCTTCCGGTACGTCGACGGCGGTGTCGTTGAACGAGGTGACAACCTGCTCGAGTTCGCCTGGCAAGAAGATGTCGATGTCACCGATCTCGATGTCGGCCGATTCCACGACTGCTGCGATCACCGATTCCAATCGGTTCGAAATTCGCTGTGCGGTCTCGCGATCGAAGAGGTCACTGCCGTATTCGAGCCGGACGTCGATGCAGCCTTCGTCGCCGAGATACTCGGTGAAGTTGAACACCAGATCGAACTTGGCCGTGTACTCCTCGAGTTCGAACGGATCCCCGCCCATCTCCTCGCGACTGTGATAGCCGACCATGACCTGGAACAGCGGGTTGCGTGCCAAAGTACGCGGCGGATTGAGACGCTCCACCACAGTTTCGAACGGAACGTCGGCGTTGGCGAAGGCCTCGAGATCTCCCTCGCGAACGCGATCCACCAGCTGCCGGAACGTCGGGTTACCCGACGTATCCGTGCGAAGCACAATGGTATTGACGAAGAAGCCGACGAGTTCGTCGAGCCCCTGTTCACTGCGCCCGGCCACGGGAGCCCCGAGCGGAAGGTCTTCACCCGCACCGAGCGCGGTCAGCAACGCCGCCGACGCCGCGTGCAGGACCATGAACATCGAACTCTGGCTCTCGCGCGCCAGATCTCGCAGTGCAGCGGTGGTGTCTACGCCTAACCGTGTCACCACTGCGCCACCGGAGAAACTCGGTCTTGCCGGTCGGCTCCGGTCGGCGGGGAGCAGCAGTTCTTCCGGGGCTCCGTCCAAACTTTTCGCCCAGAAGTCCAACTGCGTACTCAGGACGCTCGACGGATCGTCGGCGCCGCCCAGCAATTCCCGTTGCCACAGGGTGTAATCCGCGTACTGAACGGGAAGCGGTTCGAAAGCTGGTTCTTCGCCCTGAATTCGAGAGGAGTAGGCAGACATCAGATCCCGAAGGAACGGGCGATCGGACCATTCGTCGGTGGTGATGTGATGCAGGACGATCACGACGACTACGGCATCGTCTACCCGGATCAGGCGTGCGCGGATCGGAATCTCGTTCGACAGGTCGAACGGACGACCCACTACCACTGCAACTTCGCCGGCGATGTCGGATTCCGCTGAAGGAACTGTCTCGAGATGAACTGTCTCGACCGGAACCGTCGCCGATTGGAGAATGATCTGTTCCGGTGTTCCGTCCACCAACCGGAACACCGTGCGCAACGATTCGTGTCGTTCCACGACGTCATCCAGCGCCGCCGCGAACACATCCGCGTCCAGAGCACCGTCCAGGCGGAGCACGATCGGGAAGTTGTAGGCCGCGGAGCTCTCCTCCATCTGTCCGATCAGCCACAATCGCTGTTGAGCGGCAGAAAGAGGAAGGTGATCCGGCCGAGGCTTCGCCACCAGTACCGGTCGCGTCGATCCCTGCTCGGCCACAATACGTTCCGCGAGTTCCGCGACAGTCGGCGCTTCGAAGAGATCACGCATGGTCAGACTGTTGGGAATGGCGATCCGCGTGCGACTGATCAGTTTGGTGGCCAGAAGCGAGTGCCCACCGAGGTCGAAGAAGTTGTCGTCGACGCCGATACCCTCCACGTCCAGCACGTCCGAGAAGAGTTCGCACAGGACCTCTTCCGTGTGGTTCCGGGGCGCGGTCGCTGTCCCACTCCGCTCCCCCAGCACCGAATCGGCCGTGGGCAGCGCCTTGACGTCGAGCTTTCCGTTGACGGTCATCGGTAGTGTCTCCACTTCGATCACCACCGCCGGAACCATGTAGTCGGGTAGGAGAACTCGTGCTCGCGCACGGTAATCGTGCGCGACGCCCAGGCGCACCGGTGTCACGTAACCGACGAGCCTCTTGACTCCACCTGCCCCGACGTCGACCACCACCGCTGCTTGACGCACGTGTTCGTCGGATTCGAGAACGGAGACGATTTCGCTCGGCTCGATCCGATGACCTCGGATCTTCACCTGGTCGTCGGTGCGGCCGAGGAAGTCCAGGTTGCCGTCACCGCGTCGCCGCACCAGATCGCCCGTGCGGTACATGCGTTCTCCGGTCCCGGCAGGATCGGCGACGAAGCGCTCGCACGTCAGCGCGAAGCGTCCGAGGTAGCCGCGAGCCAAACCGGCTCCGGCAATGTACAGTTCGCCGGCAACTCCGTCGGGAACCGGACGCAGCCAGCCGTCGAGAATGTGCGCAGTCGTGTTCCAGATCGGCTTGCCGACGGTCGGGGTGTCACTGTCGGACGTTCCGCCGCCGAGGGTGTTGATCGTGTATTCCGTCGGTCCGTAGAGGTTGTAACCCACGGTTCCTTCGGTCTCGCGCAGCTTGTTCCACACCGAATCCGGAACGGCTTCACCCCCGAGCAGGACAAGCGGCGGGCGGTGTTGTCCCACACCGTCGTCGAGAAGTCCGCTCTCGATCAGGTGCGTCGCGTAGGTCGGCGTCACGTTGACGACGTCGATGTCCTGTGCGTCGCAGTACGCAACCAACGCCTCGGCGTCACGACGCAGATCCTCGTCACAGATGTGCACCTCGTGGCCTTCCACGAGCCACAGCAGTTCCTCCCACGACATGTCGAAGGCGAAGGACACGGTGTGCGCGATCCGCAGGCGTCGGCCCGCCGCGGCGATCGCCGGTTCGAAGATCGCCTCGCGGTGGTTGAACTGCATGTTCGTCAGGCCGCGGTAACCGGTGACCACGCCCTTGGGCTTGCCGGTCGAACCGGAGGTGTAGATGACGTACGCGGGGTGGTCGAGTCGATGCGGTGTCCCCGGGGCGAATGCTCCGAGTTCCGACGCGGAGAGCGCCCGCGCCGAGATCGTCAGTCTCCTTGCCGCTGTGTCCGGCTCGTCGATCACGATAGTGCGGACGTCCGCTCCTTCGAACTTCGATGCGGCGGCAACGGTCGTCAGCAACACGACAGGATGCGCGTCGTCGATCATCACGGCCAACCGCTCGGCGGGGTGGTCGAGTTCGAGGGGCAGGTAGGCGGCACCGGTCCGCAGTACGGCGAAGAGGGCGACGACCATGTCCACCGACCGTGGTAGACCGAGAGCCACGATCTTTTCCGGGCCGGCACCGCAGTTGATCAGCAACCGCGCCATCCGGTTGATCTCGCCGTCGAGATCGGCGTAGGTCATCCGGCGCTTCCCGAACACGAGTGCAGTGTCGTTCGGTTGCGCCGACGCCGCCTCTTCGAACAGGTCGGCAATGGTGCGCTCCGGCAACTCTCGGCTCTGCGTCTGTTGCGCCACTGCGGGAACCGGTGTCGCAACGACCGAACCTGTCATGTCCTGCGACCAACTCTGCAACAGTTCGACGAAGTGACCCAGTAGGTCCTCGGCTCGACGCGCGGTCACCAGATGCGGATGGAACTCGAACTTGACGTTGACGGTGGTGCCCGGTGTGACCACGACGGTCAGCGGATAGTGCGTGTGATCGATGCTGTCGCTGCCACTGATGTCGTGGGCGGCATTGAGAGCGCCTACTTGCTTCTCGTCCACGAAGTTCTGCAGGACTATCAGCACGTCGAACAACTGACGATGCTCGGAGACACGTTGGATCGAGGCCAAGCCGAGGTAGTCGTACGGCATCAGCGAGAGACGATCCGCCTGCGTGCGACGAAGTAGTTGCTCGACGCTCTCGTTCGGATTCAATTGCAGCCGAACGGGAACGGTGTTGAGGAACATTCCCACCACGGTGTCGATTCCCGGCACCTCGGGTGGCCTTCCGGCAACGGTGGAGCCGAAGACGACGTCCTGTCGACCGGTGGCCGACGCCAGCACCAGGGCCAGCGCTGCGTTCAGTACCGTGTTGAACGTGACGCCGGACGCGGCAGCGCGCTCACGCAATGCACGCGAAAGCGATTCCGACAGAACCACATCACGGCGATCCGGAAGCTGACGTTCGGCGCCCGGCGCCGGCTCGGCAACAAGCGTCGGCTCTTCGAGTCCCGCCAGCGCTCCGCACCACGCCTCGTCGGCGGCCGCTCCGTCGCGGCCGGCCAACCAGGCGAGGTAGGTCTCGAACGACCCCTCGGGTTCGCCGAAGGTGCTGTCGTCGCCGCCGGTGTCGTAAAGCGCCAGAAGCTGGCTGACGACAAGGCCGTTGGACCAGCCGTCCCACAGCAGGAACTGCCTGTTGATCACCAGGCGATCGTGTCCGCCAGGCAAATGCAGCACGCCCATACGCCACAGCGGCGGCGCGGTCAGGTCGAATGGAGTCACTCTGTCTTGGGCAGCAATGCCGTCGGCGCGCTCACGCGCAGTCGAGTCGTCCAGTTCACGGAGATCGTGGACGGCAACCGGAACGTCGAGTCCCGCGCTGAAGAACTGCATCGGCTCGTTCAGACCTTCGCTCACGAATCCCGCACGCAGGGTGGGATTTCGTCGTTGAAGTGTCCGGGCGGCCGCAGCCAACCTGTCTACATCGAGCGTGTGTCCGAAGTCCATCGAGAACTGTGCCGTGTAGATGTCCCTGCCAGCGCTGTCACCGCTGTCTGAGTATCCGGCCTGGAAGTACAGGCCTTCCTGCAAGGGTGAGAGTGGGAGGATGCTGCTGACACCTGTCGGGCTCGCGTCGGCTATCGCGTCGATCTCGGCCTGACTCAGGTCCAGCAACCCCACATCGGACGGAGTCAGGATGGGAGGCCCGTCGTGCTCCACAGCCGCGACCGACAGATCACCGAGCGCCGAAACCCAGCCGTCGGACAGCGCCCGCGCGTCCTCCTCGGACAAATCTTCACTCGCCCAAGCGAAGTCGGCGCGAAGCTCCGAATCCACACTGACGACATTGACGATCAGCCGGTACGGCCCTCCCATGTCCGCGTCGGGATCGGTGGACATGGCTTCGGATTCGCCTGCCAGCGACCATGCGGTCGATCCAGCAGCCGCCGAACGTCCGAGGTAGTTGAACAGGACCTGAGATTCGGATCGCCCCGCCAATGTCGCTGCCGTGCGGGCGTTCACGTACCGCAACATCCCGTAGCCGATACCGCCGTCCGGTGCACTGCGCAGGCTCTCCTTCACCTCGCGCAGTGTGGCTACCGGGTCAGTCCCGGCGTGCAGTCGCGTGGGCGCGATGGTGGTGAACCAGCCGACTGTTCGCGATAGATCGGTTCCCGGTACCAATTCCTCGCGGCCGTGCCTTTCGAGGTCGACCAGAAGTTCACGCTCGCTACGACCGGTGGAACGACGCCAGTGATCGACGGACATCGTCAGTGCTGCCAGCAGAACGTCCGTTCCCTCCGCACCCACCAGTGCCGCAACCGATCCAAGTGCCGCCTCGGAGATTGCTCCGTCCACCGTGACCGTGCGCCTCGAGCCTCCGGATACAACGGCATAGCCTTCGACACCGGGAATCAACTGCGCGCCCGGAGCGGTCACCGTCAGCCAGTGATCGAGTTCGGCAAATCGATGAGCGGAGTGGGCGTGTTCGGCCACCGTGCGGGAGAAAGTGCGCAGCGAAGTTCCGACACCATCGAGTGCGGCGGGCTCTCCGGCCTCGACCGCCACCCAGGCCATCGCCAAGTCCTCGAGCAGGGTTCCCCAGGACACGCCGTCCACGACCAGGTGATGCGCAACTATGGCGAGCCGCCCGAGATTCTCGGCACCACAATCGAACCAGACCACCGAGATCATCCGCCCAGCAGACGGATCCAATCGACTGGTCGCTGTTTCGGAGTGCTCAGTAACGAGTGTTCGCAGCTCGGCGTCGCCCAGTCCCCGCACGTCGACTCGTTCGACGATGTCCGCTGCCCGGACGCTGCCGGGTTCCTGCACCCGCGCCGACCACATTCCGCGGTCGTGTCGGATCAAGGTTTGCCGAAGTCCATCGTGGTGATCGAGTACGGCCTGCAACGCGTCGGTGATCGATTCGAGAGATGTTGCCGGAGAATGGATCAGAACTGACTGATTGAAGCGATCGGTATTGCCCGTCCATTCGGACAAGCGGTGGACCACCGGCAGCGGAACCAGATCACCCACGCCGATGTCGGTCGTGACAGTAGTTGCCGAGGTGACAACATCACCCACTGCTGCGGCGATCGCAGCGGGAGTACGCAATTCGAAGATCTGCCGCGGGGTCAGTACTACCGAGTCCCGACGAGCCAGGTTGACCAGTCGGATCGCCAGAATACTGTCGCCGCCCAGCGTGAAGAAGTCGTCGCGCACCCCGACTCTGGGCAGTCCGAGAACCGTCGCGAAATGCCCGGCGAGGAGGTCTGCAACACCCGAAGAGACACCTCCCACCGTTTCGCCCACCTGTGCCGCGAAATCCGGGGAAGGCAAGGCTTTCCGGTCGAGCTTGCCGCTCGGACTCAGCGGCAGTGACTCCAGCCGCACGAAGGCGCTTGGCACCATGAACTCCGGAAGCACCGACAACAACTGCCCTCGCACCGCAGCATCGTCAACGTCTCCGACCAGGTAGGCAACCACCTGTGCGCGGTTACTCGGACCGTCGGAGCGGACGATCACGGCACTTGCGACGACTCCGGGGCACAGCGCCAACTGAGCTTCGATTTCACCGAGTTCGATGCGGAATCCACGAACCTTCACCTGCTCGTCGACGCGGCCGAGGTACTCGAGAACTTCGTCGGCATTCCAACGCACGATGTCACCGGTCCGGTACATCCGCGAGCCGGCATGTCCGTACGGGTTCGCCACAAATCTCTCGGAGGTCAATCCCCCCCGTCCGTGGTAGCCACGCGCCAGTTGTGGCCCTGCCAGATACAGCTCACCGGTGGCACCGGCCGGAACGTTCTGAAGATACGGATCGAGAACGAACAGTCCTGTGTTGGAGGCGGGTGCGCCGATCGGGACGCTGACGGCGTCGGCCGGAGTGTCCTGCACCGACGGCTGCCAACTGACGTCGACGGCAGCTTCGGTGGGGCCGTAAAGGTTGTCCACCAGAGCATTCGGCAGGATGTCCGCGACCTTGCGTGCAACGTGAACGGGCAGTGCCTCACCGCTGCAGTTGACGATTTCGAGGGAAGTGCACAGTGCCGCTTTCGGCTCCGCGAGAAACACTTCGAGCATCGACGGAACAAAATGCACTCGGGTCACGGACTGTTCGACGATGACGTCGGCCAGATAGCCCGGGTCCTTGTGCCCGTCCGGCTCGGCCATCACCAGAGTTGCCCCCACCAGGAACGGCCAGAAGAATTCGGGGACGGAGACGTCGAAACTCGACGGGGTCTTCTGCAGCATCCGGTCAGCGGCGTCCATCGGACGTATCTGCTGTGCCCAGAGCAATCGGTTGACCACACCCTCGTGGGTGACCACAACACCTTTGGGGCGACCGGTCGAACCCGAGGTGTAGATCATGTACGCGGCATCCGCGGGCGATCCCGGAACACTCAGCGGATCGGCTGGGAACTGCGCGGACTCCGATACCGTCACCCGCGGAACCGAACCCGAATCGAGTGAAGAATCCTCCGACACCACGACGCACACCGGATCGGCGTCACCCAGCATGTACGTCAGCCGCTCCGCCGGATAGCCGGTGTCGAGGGGAACGTATGCTCCCCCGGCCTTGCCGATGCCGAGTATCGCGACCATCAGTTCGATCGAGCGCGGCAAGGCGACGGCCACCAACGATTCGCGTCGGACGCCCCGTTCGCGCAGCAGGTGCGCAAAACGATCGGCGCGAGAGTGAAGTTCGGCGTAGGTCAACACCTCGTCGCGGAAGATCACAGCGGTGGCTTCGGGTGCGCGCTCAGCTTGATCCCGCAGCAACTCGGTCAGCGTTGCACGCGGCTGGTCCAAGTCCGTGCCGACGCTCCCTGGCTGGACGGGTGCCAGCGCGATCCGGCCGATCACCTGTTCCAGATCGCGGGAAAGCTCTGTGAGCACCACTGCGAGAGCTTCGGCCAGCGCCTGCGCGGCGTTGCCGTCCACCTGAGCGGCGTCGTACTTCAGCTCCAACGCCAACCGATCGCCTGGGACGACGATCAGCGTCAGTGGATAGGCCGGTCGCTCGTCGAATCGAATTCCCGTCAGTCGCACCGAATCCGTGGGATCAGCGATTGCCGTGTCACCGAGGGGATAGTTCTCGAACACGACCAGTGATTCGAAGTTCTGCTCCAGTCCGCCGGTCCTTCGCAGTTCGGGCAGCCCCACGTACTGATGGTCGAGGAGTTCCGATTGTTCTTCCTGCCAGCGAGAAAGTGCTTGCGAGGCAGGCTCCGCCGGGTCGAAGCGCAATCGGGCCGGCACAGTGTTGATGAACAGGCCCACCATGGTCTCGATACCGGGGAGGTCGCCGCCGCGCCCCGATACGGTCGAGCCGAACAGCACGTCCGTTCGGCCGGCCATTCGGCCGAGAACCAATCCCCAGGCGCCATGCACCAGTGTGCTCAGCGTCAGTCCGTGTGAGCGTCCGTTGGTCGTCAGTGCGCGAGTGTCACTGTCGGTCAGTTCGACCCGAGTTGCGCGGATTCCGCTGCTGCCGGCACTCGGGGCGGGCAGTTCGACGGTTGGACCGGGAGAGTTCAGTGCCTTCTTCCACACTGCTGCCGAAGCGTCGTGGTCGTGACCGGCCAGCCATTCGAGATAGCTGCGGTACGGCGCCGGCGTCGGGAGCACGACGCCGGAATCGCCGACGCTGTACGACGCCATCAGTTCCCGCAGCATTACCGGCACCGACCATCCATCTGCAACCGCGTGGTGAATCGACTGCAGCAGAAGGCATTTCTCCGAAGATGTATGGACAAGTGTGTAGCGGACGAGTGGCGGCTGCGCGAGGTCGAACCCACGCGCACGGTCGGCGGAGAGCAGCTCATCGACATCGGCGCCGGCCACCTCGACTACCGCCATCTCCACGACAGCGCTCGGGTGCACCACCTGCACCACTCGACCGTCACCCAGGACCGAGAATCCGGTGCGCAGCGCCTCATGCCGATCGACGACAGATTGAAGCGCGCGGTGCAGCGCCGCACTGTCCACGGCTCCGGTCAGCTCCACAACCTGTTGCACGACATACTGATCCGCCCCCGGATCGGCAAACGCCGAATGGAAGTAGATCCCTTCCTGCAGCGGAGTGAGTGGGAGAATCTCTTCAGCCTTCGGCAACTCGTCCACATCTGCCTGAGTGAGCGCCACCAGAGGGTAGTCCGAGGGTGTGGCTCCGCCGAAGGCTGCGAGCCCGGACACGGCCTTGAGCGAGTCGAGCCACAGCCGCGCAAACCTGTCGATGTCGCTGCGCAGGAAGATGTTCGACGCCCAGGTCAGAGTGGCTCGCAGGCGTGGTCCACCGGCGGCGTCCTCGGCTACGACGTCGACAGACAACGCGTGTCCCAGCGGCATGGACGGATCGGCAGCACCGTCCATCGAGACAGGGAACCAGTCCCCCTCCGCTGCGGCAGTGCGTCCCAGATAGTTGAGCACCACCTCGGGCGCCGCGAAACTACGCAACTGATCCGAGCCGCCGAGGTATCGCAATGCTCCGTACCCGAAGCCGGCGTTCGGGACCCGTCGAAGTTGCTCCTTGACGCTCTTGAGAACTCCCGCCAGATCGTCGGTCGCGTCGAGATCCGGAGCGGCTGTGCCGATCTCGAGCGCAACCGGGAACACCGTGGTGAACCAACCGACAGTTCGTGTCAGGTCCGCGTGCGCAGCGCCGTCGCCGCGAACGACGTCTTCGTCGCGTCCGTGCCCCTCCAGGTCGATCGTCACCGATCCGGCCCCGCTCCAACGGGTCAGCGCCACGGCAAGTGCGGTGACCAGCACTTCGCTCACATCGGCCCCGTACGCCCTTGGGACACTGCCCAACAGCTGATCTGCAAATTCTGGAGGTAGGGTGATCGACCGCGCCGAAGCGGTGCGCGCGATGTCGATCGCCGGGTCGAGTGCCCGACGCCCGAGACGCGACTGTTGTGCGGCCGTCACCGAGTCCCAGAATTCGATCTCGGTGTCCAGTCGCCCTGCTCCGACCGCTTCTGACACGAGTTCGCCGTATCTCCTCACCGACGTGCCGACCGGAGCAAGTTCGGGTTCGTCGCCATTCATCGCTGCGATGCCGGCCCGCGCGAGGTCCTCGAGAATGATGCGCCAGGAGACTCCGTCGACCACTGCGTGGTGGATGACCAGCAACAGTCGTCCTGGACCGGTCACGGTGCGGAACAGAACAGCACTGACCATCGTGCCGGCGGCCGGATTCAGACGCCCGACGGCTCGCTCGGTCTCGGCGAGGATCAACGGTCCGCATTCTTCGAGAGGTGCCGGTAGTGCACAGGTCTCGAAGACCACAGCCGCTTCGTTTGCCTCCGGAACAAGCAGCGTTCCTTCGGAAGTCAACGTCGCACGAAGTGCATCGTGGCGTGCCACCAGGGCGTCGAGCGCCGCCTGGACATGCTCGGACGTCAAGGCTGACGGGGTCCGAATCAGCGCACGCTGGTGGAAGGTTCGTACTGCGTCCGACACTCCGAGAACCCTGGCGGCAATCGGCGTCGTGGCTACGTGGCCGATCGGTTGGTCCGCGTGGTCGACAATCTCAGCCGTTCGGCCGGACTGGGCACGCGCCATGGCCTCTGCGGTGCGCAGTTGGAACACCTCGCGTGGACTGATCGACAAACCGGCCGCACGAGCCGCCGTCACGAGCGAGATCGCGACGATGCTGTCGCCGCCCAGTGCAAAGAAGTCGTCGGTCACGCCGACCGAATCGAGTCCGACTGCCGACGCGATCAACGTGCAGAATTGTTGTTCTACTTCGTTTCTCGCGGCGACATGCGCACTCAGTTCGGCGAGATCAGGCTCGGGAAGTGCGCGGCGGTCGAGTTTGCCGTTGGCCGTGAGCGGAAACTCGTCGAGGACGGTGACGGTGGTCGGGACCATGTAGTCGGGGAGCTTGCTCGCCGCCCACTCGCGAATGTCCCGTGAGTCGATCGCGAGGCTCGTCCCCGATGCTGCACTCACGTAAGCGGCGAGATACTTTGCGCCTGTGGGTGCTTGACGCACCAGAACTGCCACGTGACGCACTTGGGGGTGCGAGATCACGGCGGCTTCGACATCCTCGAGTTCGAGACGCATGCCACGGATCTTCACCTGGTTGTCCGTGCGTCCGAGGAAGTCGAGGGTGCCGTCCGCGGTCCATCGGGCCAAGTCACCGGTTCGATACATCCGCGATCCGGCCAGATCACCGGAAACAAAGGGATCCGCGACAAAACGTGACGCGGTCAATGTCGACGCACCTACGTATCCGCGGCCCAGCAGGAAGCCCGCCGCGTAGAGTTCGCCGCCGGTGCCGACCGGAACCGGTTGCAGGTCGCCATCCAATACGTACAGGCGAGTGTTGGGGTTCGGGCGCCCGATGGATGTGGCAATTCGTTCCGCATCCTCGCGGTAGATCACATGGGAGACACCGATGGTCGCTTCCGCCGGCCCGTAGCCGTGATACAGCGTCGTGGACAGTTGGGCGCGGAACCGATCGAAGAGTTCAGGCGTGAGAACCTCACCGCCGCACCACACGTGCTTCAACGAATCGAGCTGATCAGTCCCGTTCGCCAGGTCCAGAAGGATGTCGAGCATCGACGAAACGAGGTAGACGAAGGTGACCGATTCTCCGGCAATCAGGTCGAGCAGGTATTGCGGGTCGCGCTCCCCCTCGGGCTTCGCGATCACCAATCGACCGCCGGATACGAGCGGGAGCAGGATCTCGTTGATCGAGATGTCGAACGAGAGTGGAGCTTTGAACAGAGAGGCATCGCCGGACCCGAACCCGAGAATCCGCTCCCGCTGCCACAGCAACCTTGCACAGATTGCCTCGTGGCGGATCATGGCGCCCTTCGGACGACCGGTCGAACCGGACGTGAAGATGACATACGCCAGTTGGGCACCGTGAATACGGACGTCGGGTGTCATGACCTCGGACAGGCGCGAAGGCCCGTCCTCGTACGCCCACGCGGAGAGATCGACCGGAACGGAGTCGTCAGCGCCGTCGGAGGTGAGCACCAGTGTGGCACCGGCATCGGCGAGCACTGATTCGCGGCGCTCTGCGGGCCACGACGGATCCAGCGGCACGAAAGCGCCACCGGCGCACATGGCGGCCAACAACCCCACCACCATCTCGGCGGATCTCGGAAGCCCGATTGCCACAACGGTTTCGGATGCAGCACCGCGAGAGATCAAGTGTGCGGCGAGCTGCGACACCCGAGATTCGAGTTCGCCGTAGGTCAGCCGGACGTCGCCGTCGACCACGGCGACGGCGTCCCGATCGGCGGAGAAGCTGCTACGCAACAAATCCGGCACCGTCGTGACGGGCTGCGGCTCTGCAGTGTCGTTCCACCCGTGGAGCACGAGTTCACGCTCGGCCGGCGCCATGGGGTCGAGTGCCGAGATCGGAAGCTGCGGCTCGGCTACAAATCGATCGAGGAACTGTTCGATTCTGGCGGTGTGATCAGCCAGTTCGCGATCGAATCCGGACGGAGCGCGGACGTCGATCTCGATCGGTTCCCCGTCCTGACCCCCACGCACACTCAGATCCAGGTCGCCGACCCGCCCGGTTACCGAATTACGCACGCGCACCGGGCAACCGCCGAAGGTGAGAGTGTGCTCGAACATCATCGAGTTGATGCCGGGGCCGAAGACCTGACGGTCGGGATCGATCGCCCGAATGTCGCGAGCGAGATCCTCGCCCCGGTACCGCCCGTGTTTGAGAATTGAGATCAGGGCGGTGTCGAGACGAGTTGCCAACTGGCCGATGGTTTCCGAGCGCTCGACTCGAATACTCAGCGGCAGAATCGTCGACGCCATCGACGGGGTGCGACGCATGTCGCGGCCAACCCGAGCGGCCATCGGAACCGAGACGACAACGTCGTGCTGTCCGGTGGTGCGTGCAATGTACGCGATCAGCGCGGCCATGGGCAGGCGAGTTCGTCGAATCCCGGCGTCGGCCGCATAGCGATAGAGCTTCGCTGCGCGATCGGCATCGAGCGTGAGCAAATCCGAGATCGGCGGCAGCGAATCGTCCACCTGCCCATGCAGAATGCGCGTCGCTTCCGGTCCTGCTTCAACTCGCTCCACCCAGTACTGACGGTCGAGCAGGAACCGTGGAGAGTTTCGGTATTCCAGATCGGCTGCAACCACCGCATCGAGTGCCCACAGCGGTGCGGCAGTCTCGAGATTCGGATCGTCGTATCGTTCGGCGACGTCGGCGACGATGAGCGAGATTCCGTACCCGTCGACCACACTGTGGTGATAGCGCTGGTGCCAGATGACTCGGTCGTCGGCGGTCAGCAGAAGTACCTGGCGGAAAAGCAGATCGTCCGGACCGAAGACCCGAGCCATGTCGGTGTCCATCCACAATTGCGCAGCCGAATCGGGATCCTGCTCGCCCCGAAGGTCGAGTACTTCCACGTCCCAGTGCACCTCCGGAATCGGCACCTGAATCAGCTGGTTGTCGGCATCCACCTGGAAGTGCACGAACAGCGCTTCGACTCGCCCGACGGTGGCCTTGATCGCCGCGGCCGCGCGCTCGACGTCGATCGTGCCGTCGACCTCGACGACCAGTCCGATGTTGTAGACCGGACTGCTCGGATCGACGTTCTGAGCAACCCACACTTCACGCTGAGCGGCCGTCGCCGGGAGCGCTGCGTCCAGATGGCCACCGCCCGATACGGCCGGGTGAGCTACCTGAGAGTGGTCAGACATCGAGAATCCGATCATCGTCGTTCATGCTCATCGAACGACGAACACCCTCGCCAGTTTAGGGTAGGCTACCCAGGAACGTGAAGGTGCACTCCCGCCCTGGTCAGACCTGTTCCCACGGACCGAATTCGAGCAGAACGTCGATTGCCGTCTTACCGTCCTGTGGCCGAACCACGTGTTCGAGTGCGTAGACCCTCGATCCCTCCGCTGCCCTGGCGAGATCGGAAATACCGGGCAGAATGGTCGGTTCGGGTGGGCCGCCCACCCCACGGTGGAAGTTCTCGATGGAATGCCCCAGATAGAGGACGCGTCCGCCGGGAGCAACCCACTGCCCGACGCGCTTGAGCGTTTCGGCCAACTCGTCGACCTCGAGGTGCATAAAGCTGACCAAGACCAGGTCGACCGAACCTTCCGGTTGCCACGTGGTCGCATCGCCGACCCGCCAGTCGACGGCCTTGTCCCGGTCACTCGCCCGTGCCAGATCGATCGCCACCGACGAGTAGTCGACCGCGGTCACCGACCAACCCTGCCCGGCCATCCACCGCGCATGACGTCCGTCGCCGCAGGCCAGATCGATCGCGGTGCCCGGCCTCAGGTCGGCAATTCTTGTTGCGACGGTTCCCGCCGGGTCCACTCCCCACGGCTCCGTCACCGCTCGGTATCGCTCGTCCCAGTCCTGTGCGTCCACGATCGCTCTCCCCATATCCGTATCACCGAAGTTCGTTCCACCGTCACTGATCAGACGGCGCCCCCAGCAGCATAGAGAACCTTCGGAAGTGACAATCGGATACCCCTAGGGGTATACAAGTGACAGTCAGGAATACCCCCACCCGTATCAGGAGTGAAGATGTCAGCGACCAAAACTGTCACCGCGGACCCACCCGACCAAGCCGACGGCATACTCGCGCGACTCGGTCGATCGATGGCGGCGCACACCCGTCTGGTCGTCGGCGTCTGGTTGATCGCGCTGGTTGCACTCGGCGCCGCAGCGCCCAGTGTCTTCACCTCCCTGGCCGGCGCGGGTTGGCAGGCAAACGGATCCGAGTCGGTGCAGGTTCGCGAGTTGGCCGAGCAGCATTTCGGCGGAAACTCCTCCGCCGCAGTGCAGGTGGTCGTTCACTCGAATTCTCTACCCATCACCGATCCGTCGATGCAGCAAACTCTGGCCACGGCAACCGAAATCTTTGCCACAGACCCTCGTTTCGGCGAAGTGATCGCCCCTCAGCCCGGCATGACCATCAGCCCGGACGGACATACCGGCATCATGATCGCGGGCGCCAATGCGAATACCGACGACATGGTGCGCGCAGTAGACGAACTCGGCAAGAAACTCACGGCACTGTCCACGGACACGATCGAGGTGTACCCCACCGGCGCGTCGGCGTTGTGGAGCGATTTCAACAAGGCCAATCACGAAGCGATGATCAAGGCCGAAATGATGTCGTGGCCCGTCACTCTCGCGATCATGGTGTTGGCCTTCGGATCGCTGGTTGCCGCGGGACTCCCGCTACTGCTGACCCTTGCGGGCCTGGTCGCTTCGGCGGGCGGACTCGTGATCCTCAACGAGATCACGCCGATTTCCGTGTGGGCCATGAACTTCGCGATGATGTTCGCCCTCGCGCTCGGTATCGACTACGCACTCTTCCTCGTCGCCAGGTTCCGAGAAGCACTGCGAACCGATCCAGATCCGCGAGCTGCCGTGGCCCAGACGATGGACACCGCCGGCAAAGCAATTGTCCTCTCCGGCCTCACAGTTCTGGTCAGTTTGTCTGCGGTTCTTCTCGTTCCGGCTCCCGCCGTACGCACGATGGCTGTCGGCATCATGCTCGCCGTGATCTTCGTTCTCGCCGCAACCCTCACCCTGCTACCCGCCGTGCTCGGCAGGATCGGCGTCAAGGTCAACGGCGGTTCGCTACCGTACGCAAAGCGCCAGCAGCACCGCTCCCCGATGTTCGCAGCCTGGGCGTCGCTGCTGCACAAGCACCCGTGGCCCTTCGGCGTCGGCGCCCTGCTCATCCTGATCGCACTCGTCGTGCCGGTCTTCGGACTGAAGGTGGCAATGCCCACCATCGCCGTGGTTCCCGAGGACGCCCCGGTTCGCCAGGGCTACGAACTGGTGCAGCAGCAATTCGGTGACGGCGCTCCCGGAATGTTGCAGATCGTCACATCCGCAGACGATGCAGCAGACACCTCGCGAGTTGCCATGAACGTCGACGGCGTGGCCATGGTCACTCCGGCGCAGCACGCAGCCGACGGATCTGATCTGGTTATGCTGCAAGCAGTTCCCACTGTCGACCCATCGGATCCTGCAATGGAAACCATCCTTGCGAACCTTCGGTCGCAGCTACCGGAATCAGCGCTCGTCGGCGGCGCTCCGGCCGAAAATCTCGACCTTCAGCAGGCGTTGAACGACTACCTGCCCATCGTCGTGGTCGTGATTCTGACGCTCGGATTCCTGTTGCTGCTGATCGCTCTTCAGGCACCTCTGATCGCCTTGATCGGCACGCTGGTCAGCCTACTGTCCACTGGGGCCGCGTTCGGAATCGCGAAGCTGATCTTCCAGGACGGTCACGGATCCGGCCTGCTCGGTTTCGATCCCCAGGGATTTCTGAACGGGTGGGGTCCGGTCTTCTTCTTCGCCATGATCTTTGCCATCGCGATGGACTACACCGTGTTCCTGCTCTCGAGCGCAAAGGAGCACTACGAACGGACGGGCGACCCCGAGATCGCACACATCGACGGCCTCGCGCATTCGGGTCGGGTCATCGCGGCGGCGGCAGCGGTGATGGTTGCGGTCTTCTTCACTTTCGCACTCGCAGATCCGCTGCCGCCTAAGGAGATGGGAATCATCCTCGGTGTGGCTGTGCTCCTGGACGCGGTGCTCGTCCGCTTGGTGCTCTTGCCCGTACTCCTGCGTCTCACCGGCCGGGCAGCCTGGTGGGCACCGGCATGGCTACGACGCATCCTGCCGAACATCAGCTTCTCGCATGGCTGACCGTGTACCCGACATCACTGTTGAATTGATACCCCCAGGGGTATCATGGAGACAACGGAAATCGAAGCCGAAGACATCGAAACCAACGAACAGGAGCGGGCAATGACAACCCCCACGGAACCGATAGCGATCACAACCAGGGTCACCGGAACTTTCGACGACGTCGTCACTCGCACACGTGCCGCACTCGCCGAGCAGGGCTTCGGCATCCTGACCGAGATCGACATGCAGGCAACCCTCAAAGCGAAGCTGGACGAGGACATGGAAAAGTACCTGATCCTGGGTGCCTGTAATCCACCACTGGCCCATCGGGCAGTGTCGGTGGATCGTCAGATCGGCCTCCTACTGCCGTGCAACGTCGTCGTCCGCGAAGATACGACTACCGAGAACTCGTTCTTCGTCGAAGCGATGAATCCCGCTCTCATGGTTCAGGTTTCCGGCGAACCAGGCCTGGAGTCCGTGGCGGCCGACGCCGCCGTCAAGTTGCGCGCGGCAGTCACCTCGATCATCTGACACCACAGTCGGATCGAGCACTGGATCAAACGCTGACATGCCCCCAGGGGTACCCTCGGTCGCAGCACGAACACTCGAGAAGGGGCCACCATGACCGGCGACGAAGAGAGCATTTCGCTCGTATTGAACAGACTGCGGCGTGCTCACGGCCAACTTGCCGGGGTCATCTCGATGATCGAGAACGGCCGCGACTGCAAGGACGTCGTCACGCAGCTCGCAGCCGTGTCCAAAGCGCTGGACCGAGCAGGGTTCAAGATCGTCGCTTCCGGGCTGCGTGAATGCCTCACCGGTGAAAGCGCCGAAGGTCAGGAACCGATGACCGAGGCCGAACTCGAGAAGCTGTTCCTGGCACTGGCATGAAACAAGAGGAAGGGCCTGACCCGCAGGTAGCGGATCAGGCCCTTTCTCGCGTGCGAAAGAACTGCGAAAGAACTACTTCGCCAGGAAGTCGATCAGCACCTTGTTCACGGCCTCGGGACGCTCGAGGTATCCGTAGTGCCCGGCGTCGGGAATCTCTTCGTACGACGCCGTCGCGATGCAATCCGCCACCTCGCGGGAGAGGTAAGGCGGGATCATGCGGTCGTCGGCGAACGCGACGGACAGGCACGGGCGCATGATCGACTTGTACTCGTTACGTCGATCGAAAGCACGGTCCATGCCGAGCTGCGCGCGAACACCCGGTGACGTTGCGCCGCCGGTGAACTCGAAGATGTCCATCCAGTCGCGCGCGGAGTGATCGTCGGCCAGCGTGGCCGGCGAGAGGTTCATCACCGCCGTCACCGCGGCGCGGTACTTGGCCGGCAGGGCGACGCCGCTGTCGAACAACTGACGCTCACCCTCGGTCAGAACCTGCTGGAAATGATCCATCCGAGCGTGGCCGGCGAGGAACACTGCTTTGCGAACCAGATCCGGCCTGGCGAGCGTCAGTTCCTGCGCGACCCGGGCACCCATCGAGGTTCCGATGACATGGGCCGGGCCGCCGCCGAGATGCTCGATCAGTCCGGCGGTGTCCGCAACCATGTCGGGCATCGTGATGCCGCCGAGGCTCTCGCCGGACGGTGCGATTCCGCGGTTGTCGAAGGTGGCGACGCGATAGCCGGCGGCCACCAATGCCGGAGTCTGGTGCAGATCCCAGACGCGGCCGGGGCTACCGGTCCCCATGATGAGCACCACCAGATCTCCATCACCCTTGACCTGGTAATTGATGGGGATTCCGTTGATTGTGGCGACCGTCATGTCAGCCTTCCTCCTCGTACGTGTGATCAACAATTTTGGTTGGATAGCCTAAGCTGATGGGCGGTCGTGTGACCGCCAACCCCAGCCCATGCTCGTCCAGGAGGACCCCCGTTGAGAGTCGCTACGCTCGGATACCAAACCTGGGGCCACCGTACCCTGCAGGCCTTGATCGACTCCGATCACGAGGTCGTGCTGGCAATCACACACCCGAAGAGTGAGCACGTCTACGAACAGATGTGGGCGGACTCGGTTGCAGATCTGGCGGCCGAGAACGGTGTACCCGTTCACGTGGCGAACAAGCCTGACGACGCCTTCAAGGCCGCGCTGGCCGAAGCTGCTCCCGACATCATCGTCGCCAACAACTGGCGCACCTGGCTACCGGCGGAAGTCTTCGACGCGCCCAAGTACGGCACCCTCAACATCCACGATTCGCTGCTGCCCAAGTACACGGGGTTCTCCCCGCTCATCTGGGCCTTGATCAACGGTGAAGAAGAAGTCGGCCTCACGGCGCACCTGATGGACGAGGAACTCGACGCGGGCGATATCGTCCTGCAGCGTTCGACGACGGTCGGCCCCGCTGACACCGTCACCGATCTGTTCCACCGCACGATCGACATGATCGGCCCCATCACACTCGACGCACTGGATCTGATCGCATCCGGGCGGACCGACTGGACGCCGCAAGACCGCTCGCAGGCCACCTTCTTCCACAAGCGTGCACCGCAGGACAGCCACGTCGACTGGTCCTGGCCGGCCGAGGTCATCGAGCGTTTCGTCCGGGCGCAGTCCGATCCGTACCCCAACGCTTTCGCGGAGTTCAAAGGCCAGCGCATCCGCATCCTGAAGGCGTCCGTCTCACGCGGGCACTACGGCGGAACCCCCGGCCGAGTCTTCATCCAGGAAGACGACGGCATGGTAATCGTCGCGGGCCCCGACGCGTGGTCGGGCAAGAACAAGGGACTGCGAATCGAGCGCATCCGACTCGACGACGGCAGTGAGTACACCGCCGCCGAGTTCTTCCCCCACGGCGGCGGGTACCTCACCTGATCGTCTGAACGCCCTCAGTCGCGACCCTCCCAGGCCGCCCACAGTTGCGCGTAACGCCCGCCCGCGGACACCAGTTCGCGGTGCGGGCCTTCTTCCACGATCTGCCCGTGCTCGAGCACGATCACTCGGTCGGCGCCCGCGGCTTGGGTAAGCCGGTGTGCGACAACCAGAGTGGTACGCCCCTCGGTAGCGGCTTCGGCAGTCGCTTCCAGTTCCCGTGCTCCGGCGCTACCGGCCTCCGCTGTCGCTTCGTCCAGTACAGCGACGGCAGGGTCGGCCAATACCAGTCTCGCCAAGGCCAACTGCTGCGCCTGCGCTGCCGTCATCTCGTGCCCGCCCTCGCCCACGACGGTCAGCATTCCCTCGTCGAGAGCCTCAACCCACTCGTGCGCGCCGACGGTCCGCAGCGCAGCGGCAACGTCCTCGTCCGAGGATTCGGGAGCGGCCAATCTCAGATCCTCGATCAGGGGCCCGGCAAAGACGTGGACCTCCTGACTCACGATCGCGATGTGGCGTCGTAGGTCGTCGAGGTCGGCAAGCGGGACACCGCCGATCGACACGCGCCCCGACGTCGGAGTGATCGAACCGGCAGCGATCGCAGCAAGCGTCGTCTTTCCGGCTCCGGTCGAACCGACGAGCGCCACCCGCTCCCCCGCTCGCAGGCTGAGCGTCACTCCGTGAAGTACCTCGTGACCGCCGTCGTAGCTGTGTCTGATGTCGTCCAGACGAAGGGAGCCGTCGGTCGGAACGGAACCCGTATCCGTCGAACGTTCCGTTTCGGGGATCTCGACAACGCCGACCAGCCTCGCGAGGCTGGCGCCGGCGGACTGCACTTCGTCGAAGGTGTAGAGCAGTGAGCCGATCGGGTTGAACAGGCGATGGAACAGCAGTGCAGCCGTCGTCGTCTGACCGACTGTCACGACGTCCTCACGAACCAGCAGGAATCCGACGACGAGGATCATGGACAGACCCACGAATTCGGCGCGGTTACCGCGACCGGCGAATCTCGTGAACAGGCCGAACACTCCGACGGCCAGATCACGCGCTTTTGCCGACGCTGCATCGATCTGACTGAGATGTTCCTTCTCGAGGCTGTACGCGCGCACCGTCTTGGCACCCTGGAGGCTACTGATCAGCGCCTGTGAACGAGCGCCCATCGCAACTCGCTCGGCAGCGTAAATGGGAGCCGATCGCGGCAGGTACCACTTGAGCGCCAGCGCGTACATCGGCAGCGCGACCATTCCGGCGAGGCCGAGTCGCCAGTCGAGACCCAGCATGGTCACCATGCTCAGAGCCACGAGCAGAACGGCCGCGATCATGCCGGGAACCACGTCGGACACAGCCTTGGCGATCACCGACACGTCGTCGCCGACTCGTGAGAGCAGATCACCCTTTCCGACCTTCTCGACGGTCTGGATCGGCAGGCGCAACGCCCGGTCCACGGTTCGCTCGCGCAGATCCGCCAGGATCGTCTCACCGAGTCGCTTGATCAGATAGGCAGCCACACCTGTGAACACACCGCCCACGATTGCGGCGGCGGCGATGATCACGACCACCCCGACGATCGTCGATGTGGGCGCGTTGTCCCGGACCCGGTCGACCAGGACACCGAAGACGTAAATCGGCACCAAGGCCATCGCCGACGCCGAAGCCGCGACGATCAGGACCAGCAGGCTCTGCATCCGGTGTTCGGCCAGCGCTGCCCGCAACCACTTCCAGGTCTGGCGACCACTCGCGATCGGCAGCAACTCGCGCTCTGTCACCTTCTCTGCGGCCGGCATATCGGTTGTCATGTCCGTGGCCGTCACCGCAGCACCGCTCCTCGGTAGTTCGCGTCGCCGCGAGAGAGTTCGGAATGTGTGCCGATCGAGGCAATCACTCCGTCGTTCAACACGATCACTCGATCCGTCACGGCCAGAAGAGCTGGGCTACTGGTGATCAATACCGTCGTGTGGATGCCACCGGCACCCTCGTGCCGCAGTTCCGCGATTCCTTCGGCGATCGACGCCTCGGTCACCGCGTCGACCGCCGTAGTCGGATCGTGCAGGA
The DNA here is from genome assembly GCF_042738325.1 of Rhodococcus sp. NPDC059969. Classification (NCBI taxonomy): domain Bacteria; kingdom Bacillati; phylum Actinomycetota; class Actinomycetes; order Mycobacteriales; family Nocardiaceae; genus Rhodococcus; species Rhodococcus sp. NPDC059969. The sequence continues at coordinate 301,053 of NZ_JBHWUF010000008.1, forward strand.
CCATCACGGGCGCCTTTGCCACCAATGCGCGTGCAAGGGCGACGCGTTGACGCTGGCCTCCCGACAAGCTCGCGCCTCGATCGGTCACCTCGAGGTCGAGGCCGTCCGGATGTGCGTCGACGACATCAGCCGCCGCAGAGGCGGTCAAAGCGCTCTGGATTTCGAGAACAGCGGCATCACCGGCGCCCGCGGTGACATTCGACGCGAGGGACCCGGAGAACAGATCGGTGATGTGCGGCTCCACCAGCACTGTGCGACGCGCCAATCGCAAGTCCATGTCGGACAGGCTGATTCCGCCCACTCGGACCACGCCGCGGTACGCATCCTGCGGCAGCTGCCCGGACAGGACGGCGACAAGAGCGTCGGCGTCCTGCGGTTGATAAGCCACGACACCCAGCAGTTCTCCGGCAGGCAGGTGCAGATCGATGCCCTTGAGAGACTTGTACTCGACGGCGTCGAGGGTCAGGTCGGTACCTTCGAGCTCGGTCAGCGAACCCGCTCCCCGCAGCGGCTCCGCGTCCAAGACCAGTGCCAGACGATCCGACGACGCCCTCGCCACCGCGAAGTATCCGGGAATCGACGCGAGCAATCCGAGCGGTTCGATGATGAACTGCGCAAGCCCCACCACGGTGATCAGTTCACCGACCGTGATCCGGCCCTGCAGCGCGAAGTAACCCGCGAAGCCGGCAACACCGACTGCGAGCAACGCACTGATGGTCGCGGCAACACCGGTGTAGACACCGGTGGCCTTCGCCGTGCCGATCGTCGACGCGAGCGCCTGCCGGCTGACCGTGCGGTAGCGCGTCGACGCGGTCTTCTCACCGCCGATACCGCGCAGCGGACGCAGTCCACTGACCAGATCCGTAGCCATCGCCGACGCCCGAGCGATCGACGCCTGCTGACCGGTGGCCCGCGACGTGATGAGCGGCGCCGCCAGTTGCAGCAGACCGAGAATGACCGGAGTACCGATCAGAACAGCCAGTCCCAGCCACAGATCGATCCACACCAACGCCACCGCCGACGCCACCGCAGCGGTCAGGGCCGCCGCGGCGCGCGGGACGATGTCCGCGATCCACGAAGTCTGTTCGGCGTCCGACGTGGAGACCGTCAGCAATTCGCCCGATCGCAGATCGGTACGCACCCCGCGTGGATCGAGGACGCGGTGCGCCACCTCGAGCCGGAGACGATGAGCCTCCTGCTGCATCGCGGTGACGATGAACCGGGCGCCGAAACGCCACGCGGCCGTCAGAACGAGAAACAGAGCCGCGAGACCGAGGATCGAGACGATCAAGGCCGTGGTGTCCGAAGTCTCCACCGCACGGTCGATGATCACACCGATGGAGATCGGCACCGCCGTCTCGGTGAGTTGGTGCAGACAGACCAGGGCAGTGCCGATAGCGAGCGGGCCACGGTTGCGGACCAGGACGCGTCGCAAAATCGCAGCACCGCTGTGATTGCCACTCTCCGGCTCGTCCGAGTCGACGGTCACACTCGAGGGGGTCGAACTCATGGAACTCCAAGCATCGATGGAAGCGATAAAGTTGAGTACAGAGATAAGTAAGTCGACCCTAATACATGAGCAACTAGCGTCGACACGCCCAGTTCTCATAGAGTCGCGAGTAAGAATCATTGCTTGCGCCGTGCAGGCAAGCACGAGAGGAACATGATGGCTGAGAACACGACCGTCGAAACCGAGATCGCGGACGAGGAAATCGAGACCGTCGCCGAGGAAACAGCGCGCATGGCGCAGCGCGTTGTCGCTGCCTACGCAGAAGATGCCGACGAGTGCAGGATGCTGCTCTCGATGCTCGGTATCTCCCCCGCCGCCAAGCTCGACTGAATCTTTCCCTCACCGACCGAGAAGGAACCACGTGCCTGTCAGTCCGGATTCGACCAGTTCAACCCTTTCTGACAGCGCACCTGCTTCTTCGACCGGTGACACCGTGTCCGGGCAGGCCGAGTTCGTCGTCGTAGCGAACCGCCTGCCCGTCGACTTGGAACGACTTCCCGACGGCACCACCCGCTGGAAGCGGAGCCCCGGTGGATTGGTCACTGCCCTCGAGCCGATCCTGCGCAGCAATCAGGGCGCCTGGGTGGGCTGGGCCGGCGTCCCGGACGCAGACCTCGACCCGATCGTCGAAGACGGACTCGAGCTCTACCCTGTGCCGCTGAGCGCCGAGGAGATCAACGAGTACTACGAGGGATTCTCCAACGCCACCCTCTGGCCGCTCTATCACGACGTCATCGTCAAACCCGAGTATCACCGTGAATGGTGGAACGCCTACGTCGAGGTGAACCGGCGGTTCGCCGAAGCCACTTCCAAAGCAGCGGCACAGGGCGCGACCGTCTGGATCCAGGACTACCAGCTGCAGTTGGTACCGAAGATGCTGCGGATGCTTCGTCCCGACCTCACCATCGGATTCTTCCTGCACATTCCGTTCCCCCCGGTCGAGCTGTTCATGCAGATGCCCTGGCGCACCGAGATCGTCGAAGGCCTCCTGGGCGCCGACCTCATCGGCTTCCATCTTCCCGGCGGCGCACAGAACTTCCTTTACCTGGCGAGACGCCTTGCCGGGCAGCAGACTTCACGCGGAACCGTCGGCGTGCGCTCCAAACTCGGTGTGGTGCAAGTAGGTTTCCGCAGCGTCCGCGTCGGCGCCTTCCCCATCTCCATCGACTCCGGCAAGCTCGACGAACTCTCGCGCACCAAGACAATTCGGGACCGCGCCAAGCAGATTCGCAAAGAACTCGGAAACCCCAAGCACATCATGCTGGGTGTCGACCGCCTCGACTACACCAAGGGCATCGACGTCAGGCTCGCCGCACTCCACGAACTTCTCATGGAGAAGCGCATCGATCCCGCCGACACCGTCATGGTGCAGTTGGCGACCCCGAGCCGCGAACGCGTCGAAAGCTACGTACAGATGCGCGGAGACATCGAGCAGAAGGTCTCCCGAATCAACGGCGAGTTCAGCGAAGTCGGCCGCCCCGTCGTCCATTACATCCATCGGCCGATCCCACGCGACGAACTGGTCGCGTTCTTCGTCGCTGCCGATCTCATGCTCGTCACGCCGCTGCGTGACGGCATGAACCTGGTCGCGAAGGAATACGTCGCCTGCCGCAGTGATCTGGGTGGCGCTTTGCTGCTCAGCGAATTCACCGGTGCTGCAGCAGAACTCCGCCAGGCATTCCTGTGCAATCCCCACGACCTCGACGACGTCAAGGATTCGATGGAGAAGGCCCTCAATCAACCGCGAGAGGACGGCCGTCGCCACATGCGAGCATTGCGTCGTCAGGTCCTGACGCACGACGTCGACCGCTGGGCACGTTCGTTCCTCGATGCGCTCGCGCACGGCGGCGCAGCAGGCCCGGCGCTGATCGCCCCGGCCGAATCCGGAGAGCACTAGGCCAGTGCAAACAGGCTGGAGCCGAGGAGATCAAATCTCCTCGGCTCCAGCCTGTTTCATGTCCGGATCCAGCCTTCGTGTGTCTGATCAGAAGGGTTGGACGTTGTTCACGAGCCAACGCCCGTCCTGCTTCTCCAGACTCATCTTGACGCGACTGCCACTGGCGACGGCTTCGGGCGACTCCGAAGACGTGGTGATCTGATTGAGGAACAGCATCGTCGTCGCACTGTCGGCCTCGGCGTCGAGAACCGCGGCGCCCTGCACGACCACCTGAACGGTCAGTGACTTTTCCTTGGCGCCCGGAATGATCACCGATTCGATCAGATTGGTGAACGTGCCCTGGAAATCACCCGTCAAACCATCTGTGGCCGCATGCAACTGCTGGTCGACGTTGTTGTAATCGTACTGGAACATCGCTACCGCTTGATCGGAAGAAGCCTGCGCCACTTCGTCTCTGGTCTGGTCGATCGCTGCGGTGTCACGCGTTCCGTCCGGGCCGAAGTAGAGATACGCCGACACTGCCGCCAGCGCGATGGCCACTGCACTGATCACACACAGAACGATGGCGAGCAGTGAGACGCGCTTGGCCTTCTCTGGGACTACTTCTGGGGTCATGGCACAAACTCCACATTCGAGGCAAGCAACTGCCCGTCGACGTCGCACATGGTGATTCGGAGTCGGTAGTTGCGTTCGGCGGGCGCTTCGTCACCGTTCTTCTGCATTGCTCGCACCGCGACAAGGGAAGTCCCGCAATCGCCGTCAGACTTCTCGAACCCGGCCTCGAGCACCTCACCGTCGGTCTGAACTCCAGCCTGCCCGAGGACGTTGACAAACGAATCCTTACGACCGTCGAACTGCGACTTGAACTCGTCGGTGGTGCCGGCGAGGAACTTGTCGAGGTCGGCGGCCGCTGTATCCGCATGCAGCGTCGTCAGATTCAGTGCGGTGGTCCGGGCTCCGGCCACGTAGCGCGCTCGGTCCTCGTCGGCATTGGACGCCTTGTTTCGATCGACGAGGAGAAACACCGTCAGGGCAGCAAGAGCAATGGCGATCACCGAAGCTACGGCGATCCCGACTACCAGCCCGGCCTTGGGCTTGGACTTGGGCTTGTGCTCGGAACGAGCAGGAGTGGTGAAACTTTCGCCGGCCGTGGCGGTTTCCGAGCCGCTGCTGACGACGCCAGTGCTGACGACGTTCTCAGGTGGAGTATCGGGCTTGCCCAGAGAAACTGGGACCGCCGGCTTCTGTTCAGCCGGCTTCTGTTCGGCTGTCTTCTGTTCGGTCGGCTTCTGTTCGGCTGGTTTCTTTTCGGTGGGCACTACTACCGCGGCAGCGTCTGCATCCGCACCCGTGGGTCCGGCGCTGCGAGACGCGCGACGGCGCACCCGCTGCCCGGCCTGTGGATCTTCGTCTGTCATCAACCCTGCTGACCCTTCATGAACTGTTCGAGACTGACGTCGCCGCCACCGAGGTTCGGTTGCGAGTACGTCCTTCCGTCCGGCCCGATGTACTTGCCTGTAATCGGATCGTACCGACGCGCCGAGACCGAAGGCGTCGACGTGTACGAGCTCGGGGTCGCGGTTATCGGTTCCGGCGGCCCGGATTGCGGGTTGGTGCCCATCGGTACGTAGCCGGAACGGCACTGCTCGACCGTCGGCGCACGACGTCCCGGATACTCCTCGCAGGGAAGGTTTCTCGCGCCGCGCACCGCGATCGGCGAATCCTGGGCAACCTGGCAGAACAGATCCGACGGCGTCTCGATCGGTGATTCGTCCTTCGGACTACGCCACTGGTCTCCGGGTAGGAATCCCGTTGTGCACGGCGGCGGGTCGTTGACCTCCATGTGGAAGTCCACCAGCGCGCCGTCCGCAGCCGGACCGGAGCCGGCCACCGTGACCAGCGCTGCGGCCAGCGGCGGGTAGATGACCAGAATCTGCTCGATCGCGTTGTTGTAGATCACCCCGACCTGTCCGACGGACACCAGGTTCGCCAGCAGGATCGGCAATGTCGGCTGCAAGTCTTGCAGAAGAGTATTCGCCTCCGCGGCAGCTGCCGGGCCCTTCTGGATGACGGCACGCAGGTCTGGGTCGCTGGCTCGGAGCTGGTCGGTGAACGTCACCAGATTGCTTGTCCAGGAACGGATGGCGTCGCTGCTGACCACCTGAGTGTCCAGGAGTGGACCGGCTTGCTCGATCAACGTCTTGGTCGCGTCGGAGTTGTTGTTCGCCTCCTCGACGAACAGCCGAGCCGAGTCGATCAGCTTCTGCAGATCCGGGCCGGCACCGTTGAACGCCTTGAAGGATTCGTCGATGACGGTCTTGAGTTTGGTGTCGGAAATGCTCTGCAGCAACACATCTGCCTGGTCGAGCATCGCGCCGACATCCTGCGGGATGCTGGTTCGGTCTTCGGGAATCACCGATCCGTTCTCGAGATGACCGTCCACCACGATCGCACCGGAACTGTCGGTGTGCGGAATCAGATCGACAAACTGCTCGCCGATCGCCGACACACTCTTGACTGCTGCGTCGACGTCCGAGGGCACCTTGACGCCACTCTCGAGAGACAGACGCGCGTTCACTCCCGTCTCCGAGAGCTCCACCGCGTTCACGACGCCGATGGTCTGACCGCGGTAGGTGACGTTCGAGTTCTTGTACAGTCCACCGGTGGCGGGCAATTCGACGGTGACGTCGTACCGGCCGATACCGACCATCGCGGGAACACGCACGTACTGAGTGGCCATCACGATCAATCCGACGACCGTCAAGACGGCGAAGATGATGAGCTGGATGCGGACGAACTTTGTGAGCATCATGGTGCCGGTGCCCCCTGAGGAAGTCCTGGAATGTTGATCGGCGGAAGTCCCGGAATCTGAATGGTATTCGGATCCGCTGCCGGAGTCTGTCCTGCGGGAGCCTGTCCGGCAGGGGCCTGTGCGGGCGGTGCGGCAGGCTTGAGCGGATCGCTCAACGGGTTGCCTGTCTGTCCGGCCAGCCCAGCCTGCTTGCCCAACACGCCTTCCGGTCCGGAGAGCGTTCCGGCCAACGGAGTTCCGGTGAGGAAGTTCGCGTCCAGTCGGGGCAGCGAGATATCGATGGTCATGGCCAGGTTGGCGTAGTCACCGCGAATGACGTTGTCGATTCCGTTCTGTGGGAACGGGAACGTCAGGAGGACTCCGAGAACCTGGGTGAGGGCATTACCCGAATCCGCCAACGCTTTCAGAGTCGGCGACAGCGCGCGAACGTTGGTCGCGAAATCGTCACCGCTCTCCTGGATGACGCGGCTCGCCACCTCGCTGAGACCACCGAGGGAGGTCAAGGCGTCGGTGATGTCCTGACGCTGAGCGACAAGAACCTCGAGTGCCGGCGGAATACCTTCGAGCGCTTTGTTCAGGGTGTCGTGCTGGGCCTGGACCGTCGAGGACAGTCGATCGAGTCCCTCCATCGCCGAAACGATGTCGCCTCGTTGCTTGTCCAGGCTGCCGACCAGCTGATCGAGCTGAGGCAGGAGGTCGCGAACGGAATCTTCACGCCCACCGAGAGCGGCGTTGAGTTCCTTCGTGATGTCCTGCACCTGAGCGAGACCGCCGCCGTTGAGTACCACCGACAGCGACGACAGCGTCTGTTCCGTCGTCGGGTAAGCGCCTGCCCGCTCGATGGGAATCAGGTCACCGGCTTCGAGTCGCCCCTCGGGCTCCTCCCCTACCGGCGGCGCCAACTCGATGTGCTGAGAGCCGAGCAAGCTGGTCTGACCGATTTTTGCCGTCGCATTGGCCGGCAACTGAACCTCGGGGTTCAGCGACACCGTCACCAGAGCGTGCCAGCCTTGAACCTCGATGTTCGAGACGCTTCCCACTGCGACGTCATCCACCCGGACGGGCGAATTCTGCGACAGCGTGGTCACGTTCGGCATCTCGATCTGAACCTCGTACGCTCCTTCGCCCCGGCCCTGAGTGCCTGGCATCGGCACCGAGTTGAGGCCGTTCCATTCACAACCGCTGGCGCCGAGAGCCACTGCTGTGGCCAACACGGCAACCGTGGTCTTGCGAGCTACCCGCATCAGTTCCCTCCGCCCATGTTGAAGAGTTCGGCGAGATCCTTGGGAACACTCGTCATGGGAGCACCTGACATCGGTCCTGCGACGGTTTCCGGCTGATTCTGACTTGCTGCTTGCAATCCCGGTTCGGTGTAGACGATCTGGTCCGGGAAAGCCTGCACGCCCGCGACCGGGTTGAACAGGAATCCGGGGTAGTTGCCGATCATCGTGCTGAGGACCGGTCCGAGGTACTGCTTGCACAGATCGGCACTGTTCTGGGAGTTACCACTGTCGATGCCTTCGATGGAACCACAGATCCACTGGATCGGATTCTTGAAGTTACTCAGTGCAATTGCGCCGGTCATGCTGCCCTGCGCCGGCTTGTAGATCTGGTAGAAATTGGCCAGCGAGGTCGGTCCGGAGTGCAGAACCTGCTCGATCTCGGGGCGCTTGTCCGTCAGTACCTGGGTGGCATCGGCCAGACGCGCGACCGATTCGCTCAGGCCCTCGCTGTTGTCCTTGACGAACCGCTGAACGTCGCCCACCGCCAAGTCGAGATCACTGAGTGCGGTGCCCAACTCGTCGGAGCTGCTCGCGAGAACGCTTGTCACCGAAGCGAGATGACCACTGAACTGCACGATCTGCTCGTTGCTCGAGGACAATGCAGTGACGAACGCCTGCAGGTTCCGAATGGTGGAGAACAGATCGGTCCGGCCTTCGGACAGCGTGTGCATCGTGGCCGAGAGTTCGCGCAGCGTCGACCGAATGGACTCGCCGTTGCCGTCGAGATTCGTTCCGACGGTGTCGATGAATCGTCCGAGGGAGCCCTGATCGTCCAGCCCTTCCGGTCCGAGTGCGTCCGACAGTTTGGTGAGCTCGGTCTTGATCTCGTCCCACTCCACCGGTACGGCGGTGCGCTCGATCGGGATCTCGCCGCCGTTGGGCATCTGCTCCCCGCCGGAATACACCGGGGTCAATTGCACGAAACGTGCGGACACCAGGCTTTGAGCAACGATGAGCGCCTTGGCATCTGCCGGAACGTCCACGCCCGAGTCGATCTTCATCTCGACGTAGGTGTCCCGATCACGCGGTTCGATCTTGGTCACCTTGCCGACGTTGACACCGAGCACTCGCACGACGTCACCCTCGTAGAGACCGGTGGTCGAGACGAAGTGCGCGGAGATCTTGGTCTTGCCCAGGCCTGGGATGAAGAGGTATGCCGCTCCGGCCACGAGCAGAGCGACCAGCACACCCGCGCCGATCAGCACCCACTTCTTGCGTGAGTTGGTGGAGCCTTGCGAGTCCCGTGAATCCAATGTCTCGGTCATTCTCCCGGCCCCCTGATCGTCGGTGGAAGACCGGGGAAGAAGTCTTCCAGGTCGCCCGGGACCTGCTCGGGCGCGACGCTGGTGTCCACCAGGGTCTTCCACCAGTTACTCGGCAGAATGTTGATGATGAAGGCGTCGAAGAACGGGCCGCTGGCCACGGTCTCACCGAGCGCGGTGATGTACGGTCCGAGGCCGTCGAGCGCCCCGGCGATGTTGTCCTTGTTCTGTTGAAGAACCTCGGCGACGGAATTCAGTTTCTCGAGAGTCGGCCCCATCTGGGCTTCGTTCTCCTGCACCAGCGCTGAGAGTTGACGTGAGACTGCGCCGGTATTGACGATCAGTTCGCTGATCGCGTCACGCCGCAGGCTCAGTTCGGCAAACAGCTTGTTGCCGTCGACCAGCAACGAATCGATCTGACCGCTTCTGTCGGAGAGGATCTTGGTGACATCTTCGGCCCGCGATAGCAATTGGAGCAGGCTTTCGTCGCGCGAGTTGATGCTCTGCGAGAGCCTCGTCATTCCGTCCAATGCGGTGCGCAGTTCGGGCGGAGTATCGGCCAGTGTGTCCGAGATCGCGTTGAGCGAATCGTTGATCTGTTCCGTGTCGAGTTCGGACACCGTGGTCCCGAGGTCGCCGAGCGCGTCGTTGAGCGAGTACGGGGAGTTGGTGCGTTCGATCGGAATCGGCGTATCCGTACGCAACAGTCCGGATCCTTCCGGCCGTACCGCCAAGGACTTTCGGCCGAGCACCGTGTTGGTCTTGATGTCGGCAGCCGTCTGCTCGCCCAGGGCGACACCGTCCTGAACGGTGAAGGTGACCAGTACCTTCTGGTCGTCGAGTTCGACGTCGCTGACCTTGCCGACGTTCACGCCGGCCATGGTCACGTTGTCGCCGGCGACCAGGCCGCCGGCATCTTGGAAGTACGCCGAGTAGCGAATGCCGCCGTTGATGAACTGGAGTTGATCGTATTGAAGTGCGGCACCGACGGTTGCCACCGCCAGGACGAGGCCGATGACACCGATCTGTACAGGATTACGTTCACGGGTAGGGGTCATGAGACTTTTGCACACCTTCCCGTGTCCTGGACTGCCGTGGGCAAGATGATCGTCGTTCCGTCAGGTCCGGAGAACTTGAAAGTGTTGGCGCACAGATAGAACTGGAAGAACGCTCCGTACGTGCCCACTCGGATCAGCTTCCGGTAGTCGGACGGCAGACGACCGAGAGCGGTGTTGATGTCGTCCTTGCCGAGGTCCAGCTGCGTCATCGTGCGGTTTGTCTCTCCGATCAGGGTCTGGATGTCCGGACGTGTCGCCTGCAGCAACGACGCGAGATCTCCGGTAGCACCGGCGATCTCGGTGATCGAGTTACCGATCGGGCCACTGTCCTTCGCCAATCCGCTGACCAACTGCTGGAGCTGATCGATCGTGGTGGAGAACTGATCACCCTTGTCGTTGATCGTGCCGAGTACGTCGTTGAGGTTGGTGATGACGTCCCCGATCAGCTGATCGCGGTCCGCCAGCGTATTGGTGAACGAACTGGTGTTTCCCAGAAGCGAAACCAACGTCCCGCCCTGGCCCTGGAGTACCTGGAGCAAGGCTCCGGAGAGGTCGTTGACCTGCCGGGGATCGAGTGAGCGCAGCAGGGGCTTGAACCCCCCGAGCAGCAGGTCCAGATCGAGAGCGGGTGAGGTCTGGTCGACCGGAATGGATCCACCCGACGGCAGCGTCTCGGTGGAACCGGCGCCCTCGAGCAGTTCCATGTAGCGATCGCCCACCAGGTTCTCGTAGCGCACAGTCGCTTTGGTGCTCTTCATCAGCGAGTACTGGGTGTCGACGTCGAACTCGACCTCGGCCTGGTTGGAGTCACCGATGGACACTCCGGTCACCGACCCGACCGGAACACCGGCGATACGTACCTTGTCGCCGGACTTGAGTCCCGATACATCCGAGAAGGTGGCGTGAAATCCGTTGCTGCTGCTGAAGCGCACCTGACTGAAAACGATCGCCAGTCCGGCGAAGATGACCGCCATGACGACGGTGAAAATCAGCAGCTTGACCGTGGTCGGTCTCATCACTTCCCGTCTTCCTGCTCGTAGGAGTCACCGAAGAGGTACTGGAAAATGGTCGGCACGGTGACGCGCAGTTCGGTGTTGGGAACGAAGGGCACGTTGCCGGTGTTGGTGACTGCGAACGGGGCATGCCCGTCGACCTTCGGATCGAATTCGGGCAGACCGTAACAGTTGGGTCCGCCGGAGGCCGCGACCTTGGGGAGAGATTGCGGGTTCTGGTACGCCTCGGCGCCGTACATGAAGCTCGCGCTGAGCATGAGCGCCGCTTTGTCGCCGGTGCCGGCCAGTGGCTCGAACTTGATCCGGCCGTCGTTCAAGCCGACGATGAAGCACGTCAGGCCCGACGAGTACTTGTCGAGGAGGGTCGTCGTCGCGGTCAGAGTGTCGAGGGCGGTGGTCAGGTTCTGCTCGTTGTCGGTCAACAAGGCGTTGCCGGTGTTCGCGAGGCCGGTGACGTTGAGCAGCAGCAGGTCGAGGTTCGCCTGTTCCGCCACGATCGATCCGCTTGTCGCGGTGGCGTTGTCGAGGATGCGCATCAGATCCGGTGCCACATCGGCGTACAGGTTGGTGACATCGGCGGCTCCGACCAAGTCTTCCTGTAGCTGCGGCAGAACCGGATTCATCTTCTTCAGGTAGGTGTCACCGAGCTCGAGAACCTCGCCCAGCGACTCGCCGCGCCCGTTGAGCGCAGTGGAGATCGCGCCGAGCGTGGCGTTGAGCTTCTCCGGTTCGATCTTCGCGAGTACGTCCGAAAGATGTTCGAAGACACTGTTGAACTCGACGGTGACGCTGTCCGAAGCGATGACGGCACCCTCCTGGATCGGCTGGGTCGAGGGATCGTCGGGAATCACGATGTTGACGTACTTCGCACCGAACACCGTGGTGGTCTTGATTTCCACCCGGGCATTCGACGGAATCTTCGACATCTGTCCCGGATCCATCGCCAACTTCAGGTTTGCCTGGTCGCCGACGAGTGAGATCGATTCGACGCGGCCGACCTGCACTCCGCGCAGCTTCACCTTGGCATTCGGTTCCATGACCAGGCCGGCGCGCGAGGACGTCACGGTGATGGGCGTGCTCTTGGTGAACCCACCCGAGAACATGGTCAGGGCAACGGCAACGATCGCCACGAGTCCGAGGACCAGGCCGGCTGCGGCCAACTTCTTGTGCCATCTGGGTACGGTCATCGCTTGCCCGCCTATCCCGACAGGTTGAAGTTGCCGGACCCGCCGTAGATGGCGAGTGAGATGAGCAGGGTGACCGTGACGACCGCGATCAACGAGGCGCGCACTGCGTTACCCACCGCGACGCCGACGCCCACCGGGCCACCGGTTGCGTTGAAGCCGTAGTAGGTGTGGATGAGCATGACGGCCAGCGCCATGACTATCGCCTGAGCGAACGACCACAGTATGTCCGTGGGTATCAGGAAGGTCGTGAAGTAGTGGTCGTACACACCGCCGGACTGGTTGTAGAGGAACACCGTCGCAAAGCGGCTGGCGACGAACGACGCGATCACCGCCAGTGAGTACAGCGGGATGATGGCGATCATGCCGGCCATGACGCGGGTGCTGACCAGATACGGAATCGACGGGATCGCCATCGTCTCCAGGGCGTCGATCTCTTCCGATACGCGCATTGCACCGAGCTGCGCGGTGGAACCGGCGCCGATGGTCGCGGCGAGGCCGATTCCGGCGATGACCGGCGCCGCGATGCGAACGTTGATGAAGGCGGCGAAGAAGCCCGTCAGTGCTTCCACACCGATGTTGCCGAGCGAGCTGTAGCCCTGAACGGCGATGGTTCCACCGGTGAACAGTGTCAGGAAGCCGACGATCACGACTGTGCCACCGATGACGGCGAGGGCGCCTGTACCCATGCTGATCTCGGCGATAAGTCGCAGAGTTTCACGCGGATAGCGCATCAGCGCTTTGGGAGCGTGACCGAGAGCCTTCGCGAAGAACAGCGCTTGATCACCGATGCTGTCGATACCGCGAGAGATCGATCCGATCTGTCGACGTGTGCGCGGGAAGCGTCCCGCTGCGGCCAACGCCATCAGATCTCCTCCCGTCCGTCGTTTGTCGTTCTGTCCACTTCGGTCTCTCCGACTGCCGTGTGCCTCATCCGGCCGTCAACTTGATACCGATGGTCGTGATGAGCACGTTGACGACGAAGAGCGCCATGAATGCGAACACGACGGTCTGGTTGACCGCGTCCCCGACGCTCTTGGCGCCACCCTTGACGTTGAGTCCGAGGTAGGCCGCAACCAGGCCGGCGATCATGCCGAACAGTCCGGCTTTGACCATGGAGAGCATGAGCTCACCGAATCCGGTGAGCAGCGTGATGCCGTTGACGAAGGCGCCGGGGTTAACGTCCTGGATGAACACGGAGAAGACGAAACCGCCGAGGATGCCGATGGTGCAGACAAGTCCGTTGAGGAGAAGTGCCACTCCTGTCGACGCGAGCACCCGGGGAACGACCAACCGGTGGATCGGATTGATACCGAGCACCTTCATGGCGTCGATTTCTTCGCGAATGGTTCGGGCCGAGAGGTCCGCGCAGATGGCGGTCGCTCCAGCGCCGGCGACGATCAGCACGGTGACGATGGGGCCGACCTGCGTGACGGTACCGAGGGCGGCTCCGGCGCCACTGAGGTCGGCTGCACCGATCTCGCGCAAGAGAATGTTGATGGTGAAGCTGACCAGCACCGTGAACGGGATTGCGACCAGCACCGTCGGCACCATCGAGACTCGGGCCACGAACCAGGCCTGATCGATGAACTCTTGACGCTGGAAGGGGCGGGAGAAGACTGCCCGCAAGGTTTGGGCGGACATCTGAAAAAAGCCACCGACCGCTCGTAATGGCACCTCGACGAGGTCTACCATTCGCCCTCCTCGTCCTTGGTTGCCGCAGTACTGTCTGTTCTCATAGTCCAGCCCCCGACAGCTTGTGACTCAGGTCATATTAACTAGAACGTGTTCACCTGTCAAAAACAAGTGTCCAACTCTAAGAAGTAGCCTCGCGGCGCCGAACCGAAACCCGAAGATTCAGAACGAGGAAAGCATCCCTTTTTGGTGGGATTGTCGCCGAAATATCCTGGAAATTAATACTTTTGACTGATCCGCACTTCTCGGCCCCTGGACCGAAATTCGGCTTTCGATACTTGCTCCGGCCGCCGGGTCGATGCGATATCGCACCGCTCACGGGAATGCAAAATTGGAACACAGTCCAGTTTTTTCGAGACCGCTGGTCTCATTGCAGAACGCAGGCAGAGCGCCGCGCCCACCGACTCGTGAACACGCTATTTCTACCAAGAACTGGACACGTAGAGCCGTTTATGTGCGAACAACGGCTCTACGTGTCGCGGACGCTGATCAGCCCAGCGCCCTGCGCGCCGATCAGCCCAGCGCCCGCAGGGCCGCTGACGCCGAGAACATCTTTGCCGGGTCACGGTCTGCGAAGTAGTCACCCATCACCGCGGACAGGGCTTCCGGAGACCAGGAATCTCCGTCTGCGTCGAACCTCTGCTCGACGACGGGCGCCGCCATCAGTGCAACCATCGGGCCGTACACCACGAATACCTGGCCGTTGACGGCGTCGGCCGCCGGTGACGCCAGGTACGAAACGAGCGACGCCACGTGCTCGGGTGAGAGCGGATCGATACCGTCGGTCGGTGCGTCACCGAACACGCCTTCGGTCATCGACGTCCTCGCCCGCGGGCAGATCGCGTTGGCGCGAACGCCGTAGCGCGAGAGCCCACGTGCGGCCGACAACGTCAGCGCCGTGATTCCGGCTTTTGCAGCGCCGTAGTTGGGCTGCCCTTCCGGTCCGAGGAGGCCCGCCTCCGAAGAGGTGTTGACGATGCGCCCGTACACCGGCGCACCGGCTTCCTTGGATTTCGCCCGCCAATAGGCAGCGGCGTTGCGGCACAAGAGGAAATGGCCTCGAAGGTGAACCTCGAGTACCAGATCCCAGTCTTCGTCGGACATGTTGAACAGCATCCGGTCACGCACGACGCCGGCATTGTTGACGACGATGTCGACGCTGCCGAACTGCCCCTGCGCTGCTTCCATCAGTGCATCCGCAGTGGAACGCTCACCGACGTTGCCTGCCACGAATTCAACCTTGGCGCCGAGGCCGCGGATCTCCTCGAGCGTTGCTTCGACGGCCTCGTTCGGTGCCAGGTCGTTGACGACCAACGACGCACCGGCCTTCGCCAGACCGATGGCCTCGAACTTTCCGAGCCCCGATCCGGCACCGGTCACGATGGCGACCTTGCCTTCGAGACTGGTTTCTGGGCTGTTCACAGCATTCATCGAAGCGCTCTCCCGGTTCTCTGCGGTCGTGTGTCGAGTTACCCGGCTCGATTGCCGTGACCCACGAGTTCGCAACTTTAGAACGTGTTCTTGTTTTGGGCAACCATCGTCACGGATGTTCGGTCAGCGCCGCGCGCGGGCATTGAGCGATCGCGGAACGGACATCCTCCCAGCGATCCTCCGGCGGGCGCACAGAACTGATCACGAGCTCCTCGTTGTCGTCGAGGTCGAAAATATCGGGTGCGATCCCGACGCACACACCGTTTGCCTCGCAACGGTCCAGATCAACCCTGACCTCCATGGCGATTCCTCTTCTCTATTCACAACTACTGGCACGAACACGGATACGAAACGAGTGCCGCAGGGCTGTGCCGCACACCGTTCCTGGCGATAACACTAGAACCTGTTTCAGTCGTGTGCAATGATTCGAAAAAGTACCGAGAACGGACGTCGAACGATCCGCTGGACACAGCGAAGGCGCCCCTTGTCGCCGATGTACGCATCGATAGAACCTGTGTCAATCGAATGGTTGGCGCTTTGATTCGTATCTCTATGGAGAGGTAACCATGCACATCACCTACACCCCTGAGCAGCAACAGCTCCAGGAGGAGTTGCGTGCCTACTTCGCACAACTGATGACTCCCGAACGGCGTGAAGCACTCGCCGCCACGACGGGTGAGTACGGCGAAGGCAATGTGTACCGCGAAGTCGTCGCGCAGATGGGCCAGGACGGCTGGCTCACCCTGGGTTGGCCGAAAGAGTACGGCGGACAGGAACGCTCCGCGATGGACCAGCTGATCTTCACCGACGAAGCTGCCATCGCCGGTGCGCCCGTGCCGTTCCTGACGATCAACTCCGTAGCACCCACAATCATGCATTTCGGCACGGACGAGCAGAAGGCGTTTTTCCTGCCCAAGATCTCCCGCGGTGAGCTGCACTTCGCGATCGGGTACTCCGAGCCCGAGGCCGGTACCGACCTGGCGTCGCTGCGCACGTCGGCGGTCCGCGACGGTGACGACTACGTCATCAACGGGCAGAAGATGTGGACCAGTCTGATCCAGTACGCCGACTACGTGTGGTTGGCGTGCCGCACCGATCCGGAAGCCAAGAAGCACAAGGGAATCAGCATGCTGATCGTCCCCACCACGGCAGAAGGCTTCTCCTACACCCCGGTGCATACCATGGCCGGCCCCGACACCAGTGCTACCTACTACCAGGACGTGCGGGTCCCGGCGTCGTCGATAGTCGGCCAGGAACACGGCGGCTGGGCACTGATCACCAATCAGCTCAACCACGAGCGCGTTGCCCTCACCTCGGCCGGACCGATTCTCACCGCGCAGCGTGAGGTCCGCGAGTGGGCACAGAACACCAAACTGCCCGACGGCCGACGCATGATCGACCAGGAATGGGTGCAAATCAATCTGGCGCGTGTACACGCCAAAGCCGAGTACCTGAAGCTGATGAACTGGGAAATTGCCTCCGCAACCGACCACGCTCCCGGTCCGGAGGCGGCGTCGGCCAACAAGGTGTTCGGTACCGAATTCGCCACCGAGGCTTACCGCTTGCTGATGGAGATCCTCGGATCCTCCGCCACGATCAGGCAGAACTCCCCCGGCGCTCTTCTGCGTGGCCGCATCGAACGTATGCATCGTTCTTCGCTGATCCTGACGTTCGGCGGCGGTACCAACGAAGTGCAACGCGACATCATCGGAATGACAGCTCTGCGGCTTCCCGCATCGAAGCGATAAGGACCCACGATCATGGAATTCACCCTTACCGAGGCCCAGCAGGACCTGTCCGGACTGACACGATCCGTCGTCACCGAACTGGTGACCAACGACCGCCTTCGTGAACTCGACGCCGCCGAAGACCGTTTCGACGCCATCTTGTGGAACGCTCTGGCCTCGGCCGGCGTTCTCGGCGCGGCGTTGCCGGAGTCGGTCGGCGGAGACGGATTCGGTGTCCTCGAGCAGTGCAGCATCCTCGCCGAACTCGGACGCGGCGTCGCAGCCGTTCCGTTCCTGACGTCCATCGTCGGGTCCGCCGCAGCGATAGCGGAATTCGGCTCGGACAAGCAGCGAGACGAATGGGCGAGCGCTGCCGCCGCCGGCGAGAAGATACTCACCGCGGCCCTCGCCGAGGAATACAACGACGACCCGGCCCACCCGATCACGCGCGCGGAGAAGACGGCTGACGGTTGGCGGATCGACGGTGCCAAGATCACCGTCGACAGTGCCCCGCTCGCAGATCTTTTCCTGGTCCCCGCGATCACCGAGGACGGTGTCGCGGTCTTCCTCGTCGAACCGTCGGATGCAGGCGTGAGCGTCACCAGGCAGTCGACCACCGATTTCTCGAGTGCGGGTCTCGTCGAATTCGATTCGGTGCAGATCCCGGCCGATCGTGTTCTCGGCTCGGTTGCCCAGGGATCCGACATCGCAGCATGGATCGTCGAACGAATCCAGCTCGGTTCGAGCGCCTACCAGTACGGGGTGCTCGATCAAGCGCTGAAGCTGACCGCCGAATACGCCACCGAGCGTGTGCAGTTCGGTCGTCCGATCGGTAGTTTCCAGGCTGTCGCCCAGCGCCTCGCCGACGGGTACATCGACGTCAAGGGCGTTCGTCTGACGCTGTGGGCTGCCGCGTGGCGACTGAGCGAAGGACTTTCGTCCGACGGCGCTGTACAGACGGCCAAGTTCTGGGCCGCGGATGCGGGACACCGCGTCGGGCACACTGCGGTTCACGTTCACGGCGGTGTGGGTCTGGACGAGGACCACCCGGTTCACCGCTACTTCCTCGCTGCCAAGCATCACGAGTTCCTGCTCGGCAGCGCCACCGATCAGCTACGGGCACTGGGCAGGGAACTCGCCGCAGTCCCTGCCTGAACGAGTCCCACCGAGTGGAAATCCATGACCCGGTCCGAGACGAATCGATGATGATGCAGCTATGAGTCAGAGCCCCACTGTTTCCGATCTACTCCTCGGAGTCAGCGAGATCGACGACCGCGGCATCCGTTTCGAGGACCAGGTCATCTCCTGGCGCGAGCACGTTCAACGCTCGTTCGATCGAGCAGCGCTGCTGGACACGCTGCTCGATCGAACGCGACCCAGGCACTTCGGTCTTCTGATGGAGAACGTCCCGGAGTTCTCACTACTGCTCGGCGCGGCATCGTTCTCGGGTTCGGTTGCAGCCGGACTGAACACGACCAGGCGCGGACCGGCACTGGCGCGGGACATTGCGCTCTCCGACTGCCAGGTGATCTTCACCGAGAACAACCAGGCACACCTTCTCGACGACGTCGATCTCGGTGGCGTCCGGGTGATCAACGTGGATTCTCCGGCCTGGACGGAGTTGTTGGCACCCTTCGCCGATACGCCGGCCTACGCGTCGACGGCGCAGCCCGACGATCTGTTGATGCTCATCTTCACCTCCGGAACCAGCGGTGATCCCAAAGCGGTTCGCTGCACGCACCACAAGTTGGCCTCGCCTGGGGTCATGCTTGCCGATCGCTTCGGCCTCGGCGCCGACGACGTCGTCTACATGGCGATGCCCATGTTCCATTCCAACGCCATGATGGCGGCGTGGACGGTCGCGCTGCACGCTCGTGCGGGAATTGCCATGCGACGCAAGTTCTCCGCTTCAGGTTTTCTGCCCGACGTCCACAAGTACGGGATCACGTACTCCAACTACGTCGGAAAGCCGTTGTCCTTCATCGCGTCCACCCCCGAGGTGCCGAACGAGCGGGACAACACCTTGAAGATCATGTACGGCAACGAGGGTTCGGCTCCCGCCGTCGCCACCTTCGTCCGACGTTTCGACGCCCGCGTCATCGACGGATTCGGTTCCACCGAGGGCGGCATTTCGATCTCCGCCGCACCGGTTCCGCGGACCGGCGCCCTCGGACTGCTCCCGGACGGGGTCAAGATTCTTGATCCCGAGACCGGCGCACCCTGCCCGCCTGCAGTCTTCGACGCCGACGGCCGGATCACCAACGCCGACGAGGCAACCGGTGAACTGGTCAATGTCACCGGTCCAGGCACGTTCGCCGGGTACTACAAGAACCCGGAAGCCGACGCCGAGCGAATGCGCAACGGCCAGTACTGGAGTGGCGATCTGGCGTACACCGATGGCGACGGCTACGTCTACTTCGCCGGCCGCAGTTCCGGTTGGCTACGAGTGGACGGCGAGAACATCGGCGCCGCACCCATCGAACGCTCCCTGGTCGGTTACCCGGGCTTCGCGCAGGTTTCCGTGTACGCGGTCCCCGACAGCGACGTCGGCGACCGCGTCATGGCGTCGGTGATTCCGGTCGGCGACGTCGACAATTTCGACCCGGTCGCGGTGGCCGAATACATCGATTCCCGGCCGGAACTCGGGCCGAAGCAGAAGCCGACCTTGATCCGCGTCTGCAGTGAGTTCCCGCGAACGGCAACGTTCAAGGTGGTCACCCGAACGCAGAGCGCCGAACGCTGGAACACCTCCGATCCGGTGTGGATCCGCCGGCGCGGTGAAGCCGACTTCCAATTGCTCACTCCCGAAATGGCACTCGGCCTCGAGAAGACGCGAGAGTCGGTCTAACCCGATCGGTCAGTAGTGCTGAGCAAGCGGTTTGTGCGCCGACACCGTTTTGTAGAACTCGGTGAGCCGAAGCTGTGATGCCGCTGCCTCGTCGATTACCACCGTCGCGTGTGGATGCAGTTGGAGGACCGATGCCGGGCACACCGCGGCCAGAGGCCCCTCGACGGCAGCGGCAATCGCAGCGGCCTTGTGCTCGCCGGTCGCGATCATCACCAGATGATTTGCTTCGCAAATAGTTCCGAGGCCCTGGGTGATCACGTGCCGTGGTACGTCGCCCGGACTCTCGAAGAATCGGGCGTTGTCGGTTCGAGTCTGTTCGGTCAGCGTCTTGACCCTGGTCCTCGAATTCAGCGAGGACGTCGGTTCGTTGAAACCGATGTGACCGTTGCCGCCGATACCGAGAAGTTGAACGTCCACCGGACCATTCGACGCAATCGCACGGTCGTAAGCTGCCGCGGCGGCAAATGGATCCGGTGCGGTTCCGTCTGGGCTGAATACTCTTGCCGCGTCCAGGTCCAGGTGATTCACCAGCTCGGTGCGGATCACCTGGGCATACGACTCCGGGTGGTCTGCGGGTAGGCCGACGTACTCGTCCAAGAGGAATGCCTGCAGGCCGGCGAAACTCAAACCGTCGTCGCGGTGTCGACGCGCAAGTTCGCGGTACACCGAGAGCGGTGACGATCCTGTCGCCAGGCCCAAAGTCCTTGCGCCTGAATGCACCGCGTGCTCGAAGATGTCGGCAACAACAGTGCCGGCCGCCTCTGCACTGTCGACAATGACAATTTCCATCGGTTAATCCTCAGCTTTCGGTGTAGTTCATGAGCCAGGTCCCAGCGGCCATGACGGCGCGGGTTTCAAGTTCGGGACCGGTGACGATCAGATCGGCGCGGCAACCCGGCACGAGATCGCCAACGACTCCGGTCAGCCCCACCAGCGAAGCAGGTGTTGCCGTTGCAGCAGTGACGGCCGAAAGCAGATCGACGCCTGCGTGATTGACGGCTCTGCGGACTATGTCCATCAACCGATTCGTCCCGCCTGCGATGGCAGTCTCACCCTGGCCGGCCAATCGCGCCACACCACCGACCACGTCGACGTCGAGAGGCCCGAGTGGGTAGCGGCCGTCGGGCATACCGGCGGCAGCCATCGCGTCGGAGACCAACGCGATCTGATGCGGACCGACCAGATCGAACACCGTCGCCACCGTCTCGTCGGCGAGATGTACTCCGTCCCCGATCAACTCGACCACCATCTGTCCTTTCGCGGCCGCGGCAAGACATGCCGCCACTGCGCCGGGAGCGCGATGATGCATCGGCGCCATTCCGTTGAACAGGTGAGTGGCACTCAGCGGTGCATGCGCCGAGTGTGCGATCGAACGCGTCGCGATCGGGTTGGACGCATCCGTGTGTCCGATACTCACGACGGCCCCGTGACGCTCCAGCAACGAGGCAAGTTCGTCGAAGTGTGCTGTCTCGGGAGCGATCGTCATCGAGCGGATGTGCCCGCGGCCGGCTTCGAGCAGCGACTCCAGCAGAGCCGGGTCGCCATCGAGGATGCTGTCGGGATCCTGGGCGCCGCAGCGCAGTACCGAGAGGAACGGACCTTCCAGGTGAATTCCGGCCAACGTGCCCTTGTCCACCAGTGTCGCCAGGAGTTCGATGCGACTGCGCAGGATCTGCGGCGGCGCGGAGACGAGAGAGCCGATCACCGAGGTTGTGCCGTTCGCCCGATGATGATCGGCGGCCACGGTTGATCCGACCTCGTCTGCCTCGGGGAAACCGAAACCACCGGCGCCGTGGCAGTGAACGTCCACGAGTCCCGGGATGATCGTTGTTCCGGGCGCTGCTCGCTCGGGTATCGGGTCGGTTCGCTGTGAAGCTGGTCCGGCCCACACCACACGATCGCCGGAGATCTCGACGACTCCGTCCGAAAGAAGTCGACCACCGGTCACCAACTGTCCACGAAGAATCACGACATCACCTGAGGTACCACGGGAACCTCGGTATCCGCGATCGACAACTCGCGAAGCACTGCGTCCGCAAGCACGTAGTGCCCGTGCTCGTTCGGATGGAACGCGTCGGCCAGGAGTGCCGGTGGTGGACCCTCGGGAGAATGGGCCGACCACTGTGCGTAGTGGTCGACGAACACCACGCGCGTCGAGACTGCTACTTGCCGCGCAACCTCGACGTACCGAACCAACCCCGCTCGGGTGGGAGCGTTCTCGACGTCGATCGGTGGCGGCGTCTGCAGAATCGGCACCGCACCGATCGCTCGCGTCCGAAAGATCGTGTCCGAGAGATCGTCTCGAAACCGATCCAGTCCTTCTTCGCCGTCCAAGGCGTCATTCGTTCCGAGCATGATCAACACCACCGAGGGTTCGAACACCTCGATGCGGTGCGCGAAACCCGCACGCACATCGGAGGATCGGTTGCCGCTGACTCCGGTGTTGACCAGGATGTGGTTGAACAAGGAGAGTTCACCGCGGATGCGCTCGGCGCAGTGTTCGACGTAGCTTCGGTGGCCGTCGGTGTGCGTCAATCCCTGAGTGATGCTGTCGCCGGTGAAGACCCATCGGATCGGCGTCGAGGAGTCGCCGAGCAAAGCTTCGAGTCGAATCCGTTCAGCAGTCGTGGACTTCAGAGCCTTCGACATCGGGTTCATCCCCTCTGCCTTTCAGTGCCCGATACTGCCGCTGCGAACTTCGACGTGATGAACGCCGGATCCGTGATCGCAGTTCCGACAACCACCGAGTCGGCACCCAGGGCGATGGCGCGTGCCGCATCCTCCGGGCTGTGGTAGCGCCCTTCGGCGATGAGGATCGCATCTGGAAGTGACTGCCGCAGTTCGGAGATCAGCTCCAGGTCCGGACCTGCCAGCCGTCTGCTGTTCTCGGTATATCCCGCGAGTGTGCTGGAGATGATGTCGGCGCCCGCTGCGGCGGCAGCGATGCCGTCTTCGACCGTTCCGCAGTCTGCCATGACGAGACCGCCGCGATCATGGACCGCGGCGACGGTGTCGGCAAAGGTCAGCCCGTCCGGGCGAGGTCGCAGTGTGGCATCGGCAGCCACGATCTGTGCACCGGTATCGACGACTTCGAGAGCTGATTCCCTTGTCGGTGTGATGAATACACCTTCCGTGCCGATCTTCGTCAAACCGATCACCGGCACCTTCACTGCCGACACGACTGCGGCTACATCCGGGGTTCCCCCCACACCGCCGCAGCGGATCGCCACTGCTCCGCCGTCGACCGCGGCGCGGGCCATCCTCTCGATGGTCCCGGTGTCACGCAAGGCATGGCCGTGTCCGGCCTGACAGGACACGATCAGCTTTCCGCTGATGATCGTGAGCAACTCTTCGACAGTCACGGTGTTACCTCGATTCGTGTTGCGGCGGCCAGGAGCGCAGCACCGACGAGCGGCGCATCGGTGCCCAAACGTGCAGGAAGAATGGCGGTTTCGGCTATGGGACCCATCGCTTCCACCCGGAAAGCGGACGTCAGAGGCGACAAGAAGTCGGCTCCGATCTGAGCTGCACCGCCGCCGACGACGATCACCTCGGGATCGAATGCGGTGGCGACCCCGGCCAGAACGCGACCCAGCAGAGTACCGGCGTCGGTGATCACGGCACGGGCGATCGGATCGCCGGAGTGCATGAGTGCCACTACTTTCTGCAACGGTTGAGTGGGCGTACGCGTCCGCGCTGCGTACTCGGCTGCCATCGCCGGGCCAGACGCGACTGCCTCGAGGTGATCGGTTCGGCCGCAACCGCAACCTATCGCCCCGGAGACCGGAACCAGCAGATGGGCAAGCTCTCCGGCTGTTCCGTGGGCACCGTGGTACAGCTGCCCGCCCACGGTCAACGCGCCACCGATTCCGGTACCGATCGAGACGAACAGTGCAGAGGTTCGACCGCGACCGGCGCCGATCATGTTCTCGCCGTGGGCCATCGCGCGCACGTCGTTGTCCACCGTCACCGGTAGGCCTGAGTGTGCCTCGAGTTCTCCACGAACCTCGGCGCCACTCCATCCGGACAGAATGTCGGAGGCGAAGACGACGCGGCCACGCACCCGATCGATGATTCCCGGTGCACCGACTCCGATTCCGGCTACCGTGTGATTCGCCCTCAGACGGTCGATCAACGCGGTAGCGGTCCCGAGAACGGCTTCCCTACCCGCCGTCGGTGTTGCCGCACGAACGGTGTCGATCACGTCTCCGTCGGACGTCACCACCGCAGCAGCCACTTTGGTGCCGCCGATGTCGATACCGATCCATCGCTTCTGCCCAGATGTCATGTCAGAGGAGCCCGGCCTGTTCCAGAACGACCTTGATCGTTGCGGTCTCGGACTCGTCGAGCGAGAGCATCGGGGCGCACATCGTATTGCCGGTGATGACGCCGCGCAGGGCCAGAGCAGTCTTGAACGCGCCCAGACCCGCGGCACCGGCGCTGACGCGACCCGCCGTCGGCGCCTCGACGATGGAGAACAGATCGGTGAGTCGATCCTGTTCGGCCTTCGCCGCGGCCCAGTCTCCTGCCTGCGCAGCGCGCCACAGTCGCACGTAGCCGTGTGGGTCCACGTTGGCCAGGCCGGGCACTGCGCCCGAGGCACCCATCAGCAGGCATCCGTCGACGACTACCTCGTGCCCGGTGAAGACGGCGAAGTTCTCGAGCCCGGCCGACTGACGAAGCAACATACGGAAACTGACGTCGTCGCCGCTCGAGTCCTTCACGCCGGCGATGACTCCCTCGCGGCCGAGCTCGACCAGCATGGCCGGGTTGAGCTTGCTGTGGACGCGAACCGGAACGTCGTAGGCGAACAGCGGAAGATCCACTGCGGCATGGATGGAGCGGAAATGTGTTGCTGTCTCGGCTGCGTCGGTGATCGCGTAGAAGGGCGCCGTCGCGACGATGGCATCCGCGCCCGCTTCACGCGCCTGCTCTGCAACGGCGATGACCCGGTTGGTGGTCATGTCGTTCACTCCGACGAGGACCGGTACCTGGCCGCCGACATGCCCGATCGCCGTCTGCACCACCTGGGCACGCTGAGCGTCGGTGAGGTAACCGACCTCGCCCGAGGAACCGAGGACGAACAAGCCGTCGACTCCGGCCTCGATCTGCAGTGAGAGCAGACGTTCGAGGGACTTGGTGTCGACCTCGCCCTCGAGCGTCAGGGGTGTGACGATCGGCGGGACGATTCCGCTGAAGGTAGTGGTTTCCGTGCTCATGGGGTCTCCATATGTTGGTTGTCGGATTGAGTTGTGGGTGCGGCTGTCAGGGAGAAACGGAGACCGGCTGACCGCTCGAGGCGGACAGATAGGCAGCATCGATCACGCGCATCGACGCGCGGGCGTCTGCCACGGTGTAGTCGGGTGCGGTCCGTGTGGGAAGTCGATCGAGCAGGTGAGAGAGAAAGCTCGACACCGCGTTGTCGGAACCGAAGCCGCCGATGGGTAGTGCGGTCACGTCTCCCGAGGATGCGAAGTGGGTCACCGCGGGTTTGTCGTCGTCGGAACTCGCGTATCCGTGGGAGCCGAGGACCCGAACCGTCGCGGTATTCGCGCCGAAACCCGGTGCTGCGGGAATTCTTCCGACGGTCACCGTCGCGGTGACGCCGTTTTCCAGGGCGAGCGAGATCAACGCCGTGTCTTCGACGCCGAACTGCTCGTGGGCCCCGCCGTAGAGAGTGCTCGTTTCGGCATATACCTCGGTGACGTCCAAGCCGGTGAGGTACCTGAGGTAGTCGGCAGCGTAACCGGCGAAGTTCACTACTTCTCCCCCGCCGGACAGCGCGGGATCCACCACCAGTTCGGGACGCTCCACCGAGGTGGCGAAATGTGTTCCGCTTGCGAGGAACTCGATGTCCACGTGGCGCGGCAGCCCGAGGTTCCCGGCATCGATCCAGCGGCGCAGTCGCCGTAACGCAGGTGAATGAGTGCGGTTCACCACCGTACAGATTCGACCGTTCGACCGTGCGGCTTGCTGAACCGCCGCTGCCTCCGCCTCGTCGATGCCCACCGGCTTGTCCACGAGGACGTCGAGTCCCGCGTTCAATGCGGCAATCGCAAGCCGTGCATGCCTGGTCGGCTCACTGCAGATGATCGCCAGGTCTATCCGTTCGGGGTCGAGCAGCTCGCCTAGTTCGTCGATCCACTCGATGTCTGCGGCCTTTGCCATCGCGATTCCGTCCTCACGAATCCAATCGGGGACCGAGGATTCGTCGGAGGCCCCGACCAGGCTCACTCGAGGATCGGAACGCAACAGGTCCGCATAGGAGCCGGCATGCCTGACGCCGCTGACAAATCCGACGCGGATCGAACCGGTGCCGGTCATTGGTTTTCTCCGATCGAGACAGCGCGGCCGGTGTCGAGCGATTGCTGGGCAGCGACGGCAGTCGCGAGAGCTGCACGCACCTGCCAGTTCTCGACTATCGGGGTCGCGGAACCGTCGAGAGTGGCGATCCAGTGGCGCATCTGATGCGCCATCGCATCTTCGATCGACGACGGCGGCGCGTTGGTCGTGTCCGTCATCAGTCCCGGGTCGTCTCCGGTGTCGTGCGCGAGTGTGCCGGAAGTCCCGGACACCACGATCCGGCGCACCATCTTTCCCGATTGTGGTAGTGCGTATGCCAATTCGATGAGCGCCAGTGATCCGTCCTCGAAGCGGACAGTCAGATGGAAGCTGTCGTGCACGGGCATCCCCGCCGCGAAAGTCGGGAAACTACGAGCGAACACGCGGATCGGACGACGACCGATCAGCCACGTCACCAAGTCGAGTGCGTGAGTTCCGTTGTGAACGGGGTGACCACCCGAGCGTGCCTTGTCGTGTTGCCAGCCTCGCCAACCTCCGGGCCAGACGTGGCCGGTGTACCAACTGAGGTGGATCAACCGGGGGTCGCCGATAGCGCCTCGAGCAACCGAGTTTCCGATCGAGGTGATCGACGGCTGGAATCGTACGGTCTGTCCGACCATCAGTGAGGTGCCGCCACCTTCGGTGGCCTCGACCATGGCGTCGAAGTCCGCGACTGTCAGCGCGGCCGGTTTCTCCACGTGTACATGCTTTCCCGCGCGACCGGCGGCGATCGTCACCGGCGCGTGGTCGGGAGTGGCCCCGACGACGTTGACCGCGTGGACCGTCGGGTCTGCAAGAATCTTCGCCAGATCGGTACTGGCCTTCGCGCCTGGAGCCAACGCCGCGACCGATGCCGCCCGGTCCATGTCACTGCCGAATACGTAGGCGAGCTCGACCGACGGGATGCGCGCCAGAGCGCTGACGTGGTCCCGCGCGATTCCTCCGCTCCCGATGACGGCTACGCGCACGGTCACTTCGCACGTCCCGACAACGCTGCCGGTTGGCCGCCACCGAGTCGTACCTGTTCGGCGACGACGAGTGCGCGTTCGCGTGCGTATGTCAACGGTGAGTGGGGATCAGCCTTGCCGTCGAGAACTGCTGCCATCTCGTCGATTTCGTGGCGAATCGCAGCCTGCATCCACAACGAGGATCCTCCGTTGCCCGAGTTGTACTTCTGCGCCATGCTGGCGGAGTCGATCAAGGATTGGTTCTCGGCGTCGACGTCGAAGATCGGCCACGACTCTCCGACCTGTCCCCCGCGCAGTCGGCTAACCCGGCCGGTGTGGAAGTCCGCGTGGACCGAGCCTTCGGCGGCATTGACCGTCAGCTCCCAGGACGAGGTGTGTGAACGCGTGGAGATGGTGTGTCTGCCGATCGCGCCGCCGGCAAACGAGACCACAGTGTTGCGGAAGCCGTCATCCGCGGTGGCGATGCTCGACACGGCAGTCACCTCGCCGCCGAGCCAGCACATCAGGTCCAGTTCGTGAATCTCGTGAGTCAGTTCTCCACCTGTTCGACTCTTGTCGAGCTTCCACCACTGTGGATCTGCGCCGCCGGTGTCGATCCATCGTGAGCGCGACGTTTCGATGGCAGCGACCTCCCCGAGTTCCCCCGAAGTCAGCAGGTCCGCCAGCCGTCGTACACCCGGCATCATCCGCATGATGTGCCCGACCATCAACGGTGAACCGCTCGCGTCGGCGCTCGCGATCATGTTGTGCGCATCGACCAGTTCGACGGCGAGTGGCTTTTCGACAAAAACTGCCTTGCCGTGTTCGAGTGCTGCGATGGCAGGTTCTGCGTGCGCGTGATTGGGCGTTGCGACGACAACGAGGTCCACGTCCGGGTGGGCAGCCACCGCGTCGTGATCGTCTGTCGGGATTGCCGAGAACTCCGCGGCGACGTCCCTTGCCCGCTCGAAGTCGCGGTCACACAGCATCGCCAGTTCGAAACGTGGATGGGCAGCAAGCTCGCGAGCGAGGGAACTACCGAAGAATCCGCAACCGACCACACCGACTTTGTATCGGGTCATGAAGTCTCCAAAGATTGGATGAGGGATGTCCTATGTTATACGGCCAGCGCCATCGGCCGTCAATTCGAGGTCGGTAACACAGTCTTCATCTATGCAGGTAGAGGCAGTATTTCCGCGTCGAAACCCGCCGAAAGGCGAAGTTGGGCGACGCGAGTTCAGAAGATTCTCTAGACGCTTTCTGATCCACAATGTAAGTTACGCAACATCGGACGTCGAACATAGGACATCCCCTATCCACTCGCCTTGATGTCCCGCTCCCCGCCTTGGAGGCCGCCTTGAAGAACGAACGACCGCTGAGCTCCGCGTTCACCCGCCGAGACCTGTTCCGGTACACCGGGCTGTTGGGAGCTGCAGCAGGTATCACCGCGACTCTCGCAGCCTGTGGCGGTGGCCCGTCGTCGACCTCGGTTGTCGGCGGTTCCGCGAGCACCGGCGATCTGACCACCGCCATCGGATACGGAAACGACCAGAGCTTCGACCCGATGCAGACTGCATCCGGTTTCCTCATGGCAGCCGTCAACCACGTCTACGAGGGCTTGCTCGAAAACGATCCCGGCACCGGTGAGACGTATGCGGCGCTCGCACAGGCTGTCCCGACCGACGCCACCGCCTCGAGCTGGACCATGAAGATCCGCGAAGGCGCAACCTGGCACGACGGCACTCCCGTCACCTCGGACGACGTCGTCTTCACCTTCGATCGCATCCTCGATCCGCAGCAGAATGTACTGATCCGCTCCTTCTTCTCCTCCTGGTTGCAGTCCGTCACCAAGGTCGACGACCAGACGGTGACCCTGAACTTCAACTACCCGTTCAGCGCTGCCGCGCAGCGTCTCTCGATCGCCAAGATCATGCCCAAGCACGTCTTCGACGGGCATTGGGACGAGGCCAAGTCCGGGGCGCTCGTCGTCGGTTCCGGTCCGTACAAGCTCAAGAGCCATACTCCCAAGAGCAACACCGCTTTCGAGGCTTTCGAGGCGTACAACGGGCCGCGTCCGGCCAACTTCGCGACCATGAACTGGCTGTCTATCGTCGACACCTCCTCACGCATCGCACGAGTCTCGGGCAATAACGCCGGTGCACAACTCGCCGACAACATTCCTGTCGCCAACGTCCCCACCCTCACCTCCGGTGGGCGCACAGTCGAGGGCAACCCGGGCATGAACCTCATGTACCTGCTCTTCGACACCACCCAGGCACCGTTCGACGACGTTCGCGTTCGCCAGGCGATGTTCTACGCGATCAACACCCCGAAGATGATCGAGATCGCCCTCGGCGGCAAGGCAGCACCGGCCTCGAGCTACCTGTACGAGCGCAACCCCGACTACGCGCGAGCGTCGACGGTCTACTCCTACGATCCGGACAAGGCGCGCTCGCTCCTCGCTGCCGCCGGCGTCAGTGGTCTCGACCTGACACTGCTCTCCACCAACGTCAGCTGGCTGGCCGACTGCTTGCCGACCATCAAAGAGTCTTGGGACGCAGTCGGATTCAACACGACACTCGAACCGCAGGACACCAGCGCCATGGTCAGCAAGCTCAACAGCGGCCAGAAGTTCCAGATCGCCGCCGGTACGTCCAACCCGCAGGCATTCGGCAGCGACGTCGACCTGCTGGTCCGCTACACGTACAGCAAGGGCGGCCTGTGGACGAAGACCTACGCCAAGTGGGACGACACCCCCGAGGCGCAGAAGATCTACGCCACCATGGACGAGGCCACCCGCGAGACCGACCCGGCCAAGCGCAGCACCCTCGTGCAGTCGTACCTGAACCAGATCGCCGAAAACGCCGTCTACTACCCGGTTCTCCATCAGGAACTCCTGACGGCGTGGGATCCGAAGAAGATCGCCGACGTCACTCCGCTGCCGTACCCCGGCGTCAACTTGCTTCAGGCGAAGCCGGCCTGACACCCGTGCGCTCGGCCGTTTCCCACAACTGAGAGATCCCCCGATGGCAAGAGTCCTCCCCATGCTGATCAGACGATTACTGATACTGATCCCCCTGATCCTCGGCATCATCGCTTTCGTCTTCATCGTGATGCAGTTCGCGCCTACCGATCCCGCAACCGCGGCGTTCAACGGCGGCAACCCGACTGCGGAGCAGTTGCAGCAGTTCAAAGAAGAGAACGGACTGCTCGATCCGCTTCCGCTGCAATACGTTCACTTCGTGACCGATCTGGTCAGCGGCAACATGGGCGACAGTCTGATTTCCGGTACCCCGGTGTTGGATTCGATCTCCACCGCTCTGCCACTGACCATTCAGCTCACGGTTCTCGGACTGGTGATCGCCATCGTGCTCTCACTGATCTTCGGTGTCACCAGTGCACTGTTCCGCGATCGTTGGCCGGATCAGGTCATCCGAGTGATCTCACTCGGTGGTGTGGCCGCACCGTCATTCTGGTTGGCACTGCTGATGATTCAGTATCTGGCCGTCCAGCTCGGATGGTTCCCCACCGGTGGCTACGTCAATCCGAGCGACTCCGTCACCGACTGGCTCTGGTACATGGCACTCCCCGCCCTGTCCCTGTCACTGCCCGTCGCAGCACAACTCACGCGCATCATCCGTACGTCCATGGTCGAGGAGTTGGACAAGGACTACGTCCGAACCGCGATCGGCAGCGGCCTGCCCTATCACGTGGTGATCGGCCGAAACGTGTTGCGTAACGCGCTGATCAACCCGCTCACCGTCCTGGGTCTACGGGTCGGATACCTCCTCGGTGGCGCTGTGGTCATCGAGCAGATCTTCGGCCTGCCCGGCATGGGTCAGCTGATGATCAACGGCGTCACCAACGGTGACCCCGCAGTCGTTCAGGGTGTTGTCATCGTCATCGCGGTCGGCTTCGTCGTCGTCAACCTCGCCGTCGACATCCTCTACCTGCTCGTCAATCCACGACTTCGGAGCGCAGCATGATGAGAAGAAAACTCACCGAGAAGCTTTCGCGACCCGGCATCACCTTTTCTCGCTTCCCCCTCTCGGCTTGGCTCTCGATGGCCGTTCTCGCGATCATCGTGCTCGCCTGCCTGTTCGCGCCGCTGATCACGCAGTACACGCCGCTAGAACAGGCGGTCGGTACCTCCGGCCCCAGCTCCGCACACTGGTTCGGACAGGACAGTCTCGGCCGAGATCTGTTCAGCCGCTTGCTCTACGGCGGACGCTGGTCACTGACCATCGGTCTCGGTTCCACTTTCCTCGCACTGTGCGCCGGCGCTCTCATCGGATCGGTGGCCGCAACGAGCCGAAAAGGCGTCGACGAGACCATCATGCGTGTGCTCGACGTGGTCATGGCGTTCCCGGGCATCGCGCTCGCTGCCGTACTCGTCGCAGCATTCGGTGGTTCGATCCCGGTTCTGATCGTCACTATCGCGTTCCTCTACACACCGATGGTTGCCCGCGTCGTTCGCGCGAACGTTCTCGCTCAGTACGGCGAGGATTACGTCGCGGCCGAAAAGGTCATCGGCGCAAGAACTTCGCACATCGTCGTCAAGCACGTCGTGGCCAACTGCGCTGCGCCCGTTCTCGTCTTCTGCACTGTCATGGTCGCCGACGCCATCGTGCTCGAGGCCAGCCTGTCGTTCATCGGCGCCGGTGTCCGTCCCCCGGATCCGTCCTGGGGCTCGGTGATCGCCGACGGCAAGAACATGGTCCTTCTCGGTGGTTGGTGGGCAACGGTGTTCCCCGGACTGCTCATTCTGCTGACGGTGCTCTCCCTCAACGTGCTCGCCGAGGGGCTCACCGACGCGATGGCCGACCCGAGCCTGAAGAAGACCAAGAAGACGCCCTCTGCACTGGAAGCAGCGCAGACCGCCGCAGCGGAGGAGACCTCCAACGAACTCGTTCTGGAGGACGAAGCGGCACTGAGCGCCGACAGCTCGGAGTTGTCCGACGACTTCGCCGACCCGAGCGTCGTGAAAGATGTTCTCGAGCCGGCCGCGGAGCCGACGCCTCTCGAAACTCACCTGAAGATCCTGGCGGAAACCGAGCGCTCTCGCACCGATCGTCTTGTGTACGAGGGCGATGCAGCGCCACTCCTCGAGGTCCGCAATCTCACGATCCGGTTCCCGGAACGCTACGGAGACACGGCGATCGTCGACAACGTGAGCTTCACCGTCCGCCCGAACGAGACGATGGCGCTCGTCGGCGAGTCCGGTTGCGGAAAGTCGCTCACCTCGCTGGCGATCATGGGCCTGCTACCCAAGACGGCAGTGGTGACCGGCGAGATCCTGTTCGACGGAGTCAACGTCCTCGAGCTGAACAACCGGGAGCGAAACAAGCTGCGCGGGCACGACATGGCCATGATCTACCAGGATGCGCTGAGTTCGCTCAATCCCGCGATGCTGATCCGCGCCCAGTTCAAGCAGCTCACCAAGCGTGGCGGTACCCGCACGGCCGAGGAATTGCTCGAACTCGTCGGACTCGATCCGGTACGCACTCTCGCCAGCTACCCGCACGAGTTGTCCGGTGGTCAGCGTCAGCGCGTCCTGATCGCCATGTCGCTCACCCGTAGTCCGCGGTTGATCGTCGCGGACGAGCCCACCACTGCTCTCGACGTCACCGTCCAGGCTCAGGTCGTGGACTTGCTCAACGACCTTCGGGAAAAGCTGGGATTTGCGATGGTCTTCGTCAGCCACGACTTGGCACTGGTTGCCTCGCTGGCCCACAAGATCACGGTGATGTATGCCGGTCAGGTCGTCGAGTCGGCCCCGACAAGCGATCTGCTCGTCGATCCCCGCCACGAATACACCCAGGGCCTTCTCGGTGCCGTTCTCTCGATCGAGGACGAAGCGCCGCGACTGCATCAGATTCAGGGAACTGTGCCCTCACCCGGAAACTTCGCGCCGGGAGACCGTTTCGCCGAGCGTTCCACTCGCCCGGACTCCGATCCCCTGCGAAAGCCGGAGATGGTCCGTATCGACGGGACCGAGCATTGGTTCGCCAACCAGTCCGCGACTCCCGCACATGCAGAATCGGAATTGGAGAGCGTGCGATGACTACAGCTGAAGCACCCATCCTGGAACTGAAGAACATTCACGTCGTCCACAAGACCCGTTCGGGATCACTTTTCAAACCCGGCACGGTTCACGCGGTCAACGATGTCAGTATCGACGTACGACGAGGGACGACGATCGGCATCGTGGGCGAGTCGGGTTGTGGCAAGTCCACTCTGGCCAAAGTCATGGTCGGACTGCAGAAACCGACGTCGGGCGACGTGGTCTTCCGCGGCCGAAGCGCTCTGACCCGGTCGGCGGGCGTTCGCAAGGAGTTCGGGCGGGCGATCTCGATTGTCTTCCAAGATCCGGCTACCGCACTCAATCCGCGAATGACGGTGGCCGACATCCTCACCGATCCACTCGACGTCCACGGCATCGGCAACCGCGCGAGCCGGACCGCCCGAGTTCGCGAGCTGGTCGGTTTGGTCGGACTCCCCCAATCTGCACTCGAAGTCATCCCGAGCCAGATCTCCGGCGGTCAGCGTCAACGTGTCGCGATCGCACGTGCACTCGCGCTCGAACCTGACGTCATCGTGGCCGACGAGCCGACGTCGGCTCTCGACGTCTCGGTGCGCGCGCAGATCCTGAACCTGCTCAGCGACATCAAGGCTCGGTTGGGGCTCGGCATGGTGTTCATCTCGCACGACATACAGACGGTGCGGTACGTCTCCGACACCATCGTCGTCATGAACGCCGGGCGGATCGTCGAGCAGGGAACGGCGCAGGAAGTATTCGACAACCCGTCGGATGCGTACACGGCCAAACTGCTGGGTGCGGCGCCCAGTCTCCTGCAACGCACCGTTGACGTGGGTTGACCAATGGAGCGGATGACCGGACATAGGATGAAGGACGTTCGTATCAGAAAAGGGGAATCGATGTCTGTCCGAAGTGGCACACAGGGCGCTCGTTTCAGCGCGCAAAACCGCATGCGCGCACTTCAGACGGACATCATGAACTTGATCCTCGAACGCAGACTCTCTCCCGGCGACCCGATGCCCACCGAGGCCGAACTGTCCGAGGAATTGGGAATCGGCCGGAACACGCTCCGGGAGGCGCTCAAGGTTCTGCAGGCCTTGGGCGTCGTCGAAATCCGTCACGGCTTCGGAATGTTCGTCGCCCCGAGCAACTTCGACGCTCTCGCCGACGGTCTGACCTTCCGTGGCCGGTTGTCCTTGCAGGGCACCGGGCACGAGGCGATGGAACTGGTCGACATTCGTCAAGCACTCGAGACCGGACTGATCGGTGCGGCGATGGCCGAGATGACGTCGGCCGACCATGCTGATCTCGACGAACTCGTCACCGGTATGGAGGTCCGTGCCGCCGCCGGGAAGAACTTCTCCGACATCGACGCGACCTTTCACTCCCGCCTGTACTCCCCGCTCGACAACCAGGTCCTCGCTCAGTTGATGGACGTCTTCTGGCAGGTGTACAGCGAGATCCAGCAGGCCATCGGGCATTCG
The DNA here is from genome assembly GCF_042738325.1 of Rhodococcus sp. NPDC059969. NCBI lineage: Bacteria > Bacillati > Actinomycetota > Actinomycetes > Mycobacteriales > Nocardiaceae > Rhodococcus > Rhodococcus sp. NPDC059969. The sequence continues at coordinate 335,586 of NZ_JBHWUF010000008.1, forward strand.
GATACGCCACTGATCGACATCGCGTCGAAGCATCGTGCGATTCTCGACGCGATCCGTACGGGTGATGCAGTCGAGGCGGCGCACACTCTCGATGTGCACTTCGGTGGCCTGCGCGAGCGGATCGCCAGTCTTCATGCGTCCGAAGCGCAGTAATCTCGAAACACGTGATTTTGCTCCGCTGTCTCACCATCGCGCCCGTTCTTCCGGCAAAATTACGGGTATGAAGAACCCGAACCTGACGCCTTCGCGCGTTCTCGCAGTTGTCCTCGCTGCCGCCTTGGTCATTTTCGTGATCGCACGTCGCCGCGACGACGGCGTTCTCAGCCGCGGAGAATGGTTGTCGGACAGCGTCGGACCGGACGACCTCGCCGGCTGAAACGACGTATGCCCTCGACCGAAACTCGGCCGAGGGCATACGTACGTGTCATCTACTACTTCATCGAATCCAGTCGGGTTCGCGCGTCCTCGAACCCTGACACCAGCTCGGCCATGACCTCGGCGACCGGGCGGATTTCGTTCATCCGTCCCACGATCTGACCGACGGGCATTGCCACAACTTCCGGGTTCTCCGATGCAGCGATTCTCTGATGAGCGTCGCTGACCAGTAGGTTCTGCAGCGGCATCGGCAAGGGCGCCGGTGCTCCCGGGTTCGACCAGGCTTCCGTCCACTTGGTCTTGAGCAACCGAGCGGGCTTACCCGAGTAGATGCGCGAACGTACGGTGTCGGCCGACGTCGCGCCCAACAGTGCACGCTGAATAGCGGACGGGCCTTCGCCCGATGCACTGCCGAGTTTGTATTCGGACGTGGTGAGCCAGTACGAGCCCATCCACACTCCGGACGCACCGAGCGCGAGTGCAGCAGCCACCTGACGGCCGCTGCCGATACCGCCGGCAGCCAGCACGGCAGCCGAATCGCCGAGTGCATCAACGATTTCCGGAACCAGAACCATCGACGCAATCTCGCCGGTGTGACCTCCGGCCTCGTAGCCCTGCGCAATCACGATGTCGACGCCGTTCTCGACGTGACGACGCGCATGCTCGACGGCGCCGGCCAATGCTGCCACCGGCACGCCCTTCTCGTGTGCCTGATCGATCACGTCCTTCGGGGGCGATCCCAGTGCATTCGCGATCAACGCAATCCGATGTCCCAGAGCAACATCGACGTGAGATCGCGCCACCGAGTGAAGCCATCCCAGTACGCCGGTCGCATGTTCGACGTCGTCGGAAAGTGGCGGCACACCCAACTCGTCGAGTGTGCGATTGACGAAGGCGCGGTGCTCCTCCGGAATGAGCTTGTCGAGGTCGACGGCGCCGCCCTCGGTCGGCACCTTGGCCGGCATGACGATGTCGACGCCGTACGGCTTACCGTCGGTGTTCTCGTCCATCCACGTCAGTGCGGCTTCGAGCTCTTCCGGGTCGTTGAACCGGACGCAACCGAGAACACCAAGACCGCCCGCGCGACTGATGGCGGCCGCGACGTGCTCGGAGGGAGTGAATCCGAAGATCGGGTATTCGATGCCGAACTTGTCGGCGAGATCCGAACGCATCAGGCTTCCACGCTTTCTGCCGGTGACGCCACAGGAGCGCCGTTTCCGTTGTGATCGTCAGCCTCGCGCGATTCCGTCTCGGCTTTCGCCCAGCGGTAGTCGGGCTTGCCTGCCGGGTTGCGCTTGATCTGGTCCACGAACCACACGCTGCGCGGAACCTTGTATCCGGCAATCTCTTTGCGTGCTGCGGTGGCGATGTCGTGCAGCGTCGGCGACGTGCCTTCGCGTACCTGAACCACTGCGGCAACGCGCTGACCGAACCGGTCGTCGGGGATACCGACCACCAGCACGTCGAAGATGTCCGGGTGCGCCTTCAAAGCGCCCTCGACCTCTTCCGGGTACACCTTCTCGCCGCCGCTGTTGATGGACACCGAACCGCGGCCGAGCATCGTGACTGTGCCGTCGGCTTCGACCTGCGCGTAGTCGCCGGGGATCGAGTAACGAACACCGTTGATCGTGCGGAAGGTTTCGGCCGTCTTGACCTCGTCCTTGTAGTAACCGAGCGGGATGTTGCCCCTGCGAGCGAGCATGCCGCGCTTGCCCGAACCGGGCTCGACCTCGTTACCGTCGTCGTCGAGAACCGTTGTGGAGGCGTCGATCTTGACCGTCGGACCGCCAGTGTGCTTCTGCCCCTTGCTCAATACTGCCAGTCCGCCGAAGCCGGTCTCGGACGCGCCGATGGAGTCGGTCAGCAGACGGTTGGGCAGCAGTTCGAGGAACTGCTCCTGAATGCTCGGCGAGAAGAGGGCAGCACTGCTGGCCATCACGTAGAGCGTCGAAAGATCGTACGGCTCACCGGTCTCCGGGTTTCCGGCGATCAGTGCGTCGAGCATCGGGCGGCCCATTGCATCGCCCGTGATGAAGATCAGGTTGACCTTGTGCTTGTCGATGTTCTGCCACACCTCGTGGGCGTCGAACTCCGGGTGCATCAAACAGGTTCCGCCGCCGAAGAGGCTGTGGAACACCGCCGACTGGGAGCCGCCGTGAATCATCGGGGGGATCGGGTAGCGGATCATGCTCGGGTTGGCAGCGCCGACCTTCGCCATCTCGTACTCGTCCTCGACCGGGACTCCGGTGACGAAGTTGATGCCGCCGCCGAGCACACGCCACCAGTCCTCGTGACGCCACATGACGCCCTTGGGGCTACCGGTCGTGCCGCCGGTGTAGAGCATGAAGATGTCGTCGTTGCTGCGATCTTCGAAATCGCGCTCACCCGAACTCTGCGCGAGTGCGTCCTCGTAGCCGATGCCGAAAGCACTGAAGTCCAGATCGGTGCCGTCCTCGACCACGATGACGGATTTGACCTTGGGAGTGTTCGGCAGGACGTTCGCGACCTTGTCCGAGTAGCGGCGCTCGTGAATGAGCGCAACCATGTCGGAGTTGTCGAAGATGTACTGCAACTCGTTCTCGACGTACCGGTAGTTGATGTTGACCATCACGGCCCGGATTTTGAAAACAGCGACCATGGCCTCGATCGCCTCGATGACGTTCCGGCAGTAGATGCCGACCTTGTCACCCGGCTGAACGCCATGTTCACGCAGGTAGTGACCGAGGCGATTCGCCCGGTCCTCCAACTGCGCATAAGTCGACTCGCGATTGTCCGAGACCAGCGCAACGCGGTCCGGAACGAGGTCGATTGCGTGCTCTACGAAGTCTGCGATGTTAAGGGCCACGAGATCAAAGTAGAACGTGTTACCGTTTCTGGCAAGACCCAATTTGAGAGCCAGCTCACAGACCCGCCAGGAGCCATCAGTGTCCACTTCGACGACCGAAAAATCAGACATTTCGGAAACCGCGCCGCATTGCCTCGTGGAGAAGCGCGGTCACGTCCTCATCGTGACCATGAACCGCCCCGAGCGTAAGAACGCCATCACCGGCGAGATGATGGCGATCATGGTCGATGCCTGGGACCAGGTCGACAACGACCCCGAGATCCGCGTCGCCGTCCTCACCGGGGCGGGCGGCGACTTCTGCGCCGGCGCCGACCTCAAGAACATGTCCGCCAAGCCGCCGGGAGATTCCTTCGCGGGCGGTGGCGTCGACATGTCCAAGATCGAAGGCCTTCTCAAGGGTCGTCGGTTGACCAAGCCGCTGATCGCCGCCGTCGAGGGTGCAGCCATCGCCGGCGGAACCGAAATCCTGCAGGGAACCGACATTCGCGTTGCGGGTGAGAGCGCCAAGTTCGGCGTCTCCGAAGCCAAGTGGGGACTCTTCCCGCTCGGTGGATCCGCAGTGCGTCTGGTGCGCCAGATTCCGTACACGATCGCAGCGGACATCCTGCTCACCGGCCGTCACATCAAGGCTCCGGAGGCCAAGGAGATCGGACTCATCGGCCACGTCGTCCCGGACGGCCAAGCACTCGACAAGGCACTCGAGCTCGCCGACCTGATCAGTGCCAACGGCCCTCTCGCCGTCCAGGCGATCCTCAAGACCATCCGCGACACCGAGGGCATGCACGAGGAAGAGGCCTTCCAGATCGACGCACAGCTGGGCATGAAGGTGTTCATGAGCGCCGACGCCAAGGAGGGCCCGCGGGCGTTCGGCGAGAAGCGAGCGCCCCAGTTCAAGGGCGTCTAACCCACCCCTTCCCTCCCCCTTCTCGGTCCCACCCACCCCCTTTGTGGGAACCTGCGGAATCAGACTCTGCTCGGCACACCACCTGCCCCCCCCCCCGATCGCGTGAACGTATCGCTCCCCTTCTCTGACAAGGGGAGCGATACGTTCACCCTCCGGGTCTGGCACTGATTGACACCCTCGGACGTGGCCGTGACGCTGCCAGGGCAAAATGTGCCCGCAGGTCGCTGATCACACGCTCTGGCTCCGCGCGCAGCGCACTCGGCACCGTCGGAAGCACGATGATGCCCGCGTTCTGCATACGCGTTCGACGCTCCACTGTCGCCCGGTAGTCCCCAGGTGACAGATGCCAGTCCAGTGAATCGATGTCCCACGCGAATGCCACAGAATCGATCCACCCGTCGGGCATCGCTATGAATTTCCCGTTGGCATCGCAGATCTCACGGTTGAACACCATTTCGGGCAGCCCGGTTCGCTTCCACAGTTCGCGTGCCTCTGCCTCCGGCACCGAATGCACGTTGGCATCCACCTCCCGCAAGACTTTGCGGGGCAATGCGCTACCGCGGATACTTCCGGCTTCCAGCTCCTTGGACAGATCACGAACCGCTACGTCGCCTCGTTGAACGACGTCCGCAATCAACGCGCGAGCGCTATCCAAGGTCTTGCACCGCCGCGCGGCATCGAGTACCGACCGAACCAGTGGCGCACAATCAATTCCACTGCGTGTCAATGGCGTCGGCAACCTCACCGTCCTCTCGACCACGACGAATCCGGTCGATTGCACCCGGCGATGCATAGGCATCAAGATTTGGACCTCGCCAGAATGCTGCCGATAACCATGCTGCGCCATCGCAGCTTTTCCTGTGACCATCGATCCACGACCACAGAACATCAATGCCGCGATCGTGCGCTGTCGCGGTGTCGGGTAGCCGTTCCCCAGCAGGACTATGCCGGGCAGCATCCGCTGCCAGGTACTGCCTTTGCGGCATCGCCCGGCAATCGCTGTGTCGGACACACCCAATCTGGTCAGCTCAGCCACACGGATCACACCATCCATGCTCGCAACGGTCAGCACACTCGGATCGTCTCCCCATACGCCCCTTCTCATGGAATCAGCATGGGGCATCCCCGGCCACGCACGCCCGCGCCAAACAGGCATTTAGACCGATCTGTGGATATCCCTCCACCCTGTGAACGTATCGCTCCCCCTGTCAGAAGAGGGCAGCGATACGTTCACGCGATGTGGTAGGGGGCTGGCGACGGTACTGAGGTTGGGGAATCAGTGCTAGAGCAGTCCGTTCGCTCGAGAAACGGCGGGCCTCGCTCAACCACCCACCGCGGCCGCGAGCTCACGCACATGGTCGGCGTCGCGGCAGGTCACCAGCAGCATCGTGACTCCGGCTTCCTCCCAACGCTTCACGTCGGCGCGCACCTCGTCGACGTTGCCGATGATCATGGTCTCGGTGACCATCTCGTCGGGGACGACGGCAGCGGCTTCGTCCTTGCGGCCCGACATGAAGAGACGGCCGATCTCGTCGACCTCCTTCTCGTAACCCATCCGCTTGTAGACCTGCGCGTGAAAGTTCAACTCCGGGGCGCCCATTCCGCCGACGTAGAGGGCGGTCATCGGCTTGAGAGCGGCGATGGCGGCAGCACGGTCGTCGGTCACGATGACCTGGCACGTGGCGGCCACCTCGAAGTCTTCGCGGCTACGACGGGCCCCGGCGCGCGCGAACCCTTCGTCGAGCCACTTGTTGTACATCGGGGCCAGGCGCGGGGTGTAGTAGATCGCCAGCCATCCGTCGGCGATTTCGCCGGCGAGCGCGACGTTCTTCGGCCCTTCGGCGCCGAGCCAGATCGGGATGTCCGCACGCAACGGGTGCGTAATGGCCTTGAGCGGCTTGCCAAGTCCCGAACTGCCCGGTCCCGCATACGGCAGAGGGTAGTGCGGTCCGGGACTGGTGACGGGCGCTTCACGGGCAAGAACCTGGCGCACGATCGAGACGTACTCGCGAGTGCGAGCCAGCGGCTTCTCGAAAGGCTGGCCGTACCAACCTTCGACGACCTGGGGTCCGGATACGCCGAGTCCGAGGATCGTTCGTCCGCCGTTCAGGTGATCGAGAGTGAGCGCGTGCATGGCGCAACTGGTCGGTGTTCGCGCCGAAATCTGTACGACGGACGTACCGAGCCGAACCTTCTCGGTGCGCGATCCCCACCAGGCGAGCGGGGTGAATGCGTCCGAGCCCCACGACTCCGCCGCGAAGACCGCGTCGAATCCCGCACCTTCGGCGGCTTCGATCAGTTCCGGGGCGTTTGCCGGCGGCTGTGCGCCCCAGTATCCGAGTTGCAACCCAAGCTTCATCGCACGCCTCCACATTGCCGGTGATCAGAAGTGACTCTTGCCACAATCTCTAGAACCTGTTCTACTCGATCTTGTGACCATCGGAAAGAGCGGGGTGGCCGACAAGCCCCTGAGCGCACCATTGAATCTCCATTTCGACTACACCAGATCGACGGGACCGACCATCGGCGCGTTCGTGACTGCCCTGCGTGATCGCAAGGTGATCGGCGCCCGTGGGGCGAACGGTCGTGTCTTCGTGCCGCCACCGGAATTCGATCCGGACACGGCCGAACCACTGACCGACTTCGTCGGGGTCTCCGACGGCGGAACGGTCGTGAGTTGGACGTGGATGCCCGAACCCATCGAGGGGCAACCCCTGACGAAACCCTTCGCGTGGGCCCTGATCAAGCTCGACGGCGCGGACACGTCCATGCTCCACGCAGTCGACGTCGACTCCCCCGACGACATCAGCACCGGCCTGCGGGTCCGTGCTCGCTGGGCGTCGGAGCGGATCGGGCAGATCAAGGACATCGAGTGCTTCGAACCAGGTGAGAGCGAAAATGGAATCGCGACAGTCGATTCCAACGCCGATCCTGTCACCATGATCACGACCCCCGTCGACCTGCACTTCATGCATTCCGCTTCGGCCGAGGAGAGTTTCTACCTCCGTGGTCTCGCAGAGGGCAAGCTGATCGGTGGTCGCAGCGGACCCGAGGACAAGATCTACATCCCTCCGCGCGGCGCCAATCCCACCAACGGGAAGCCGACGAGCGAGCAGATCGAACTGCCGGACAAGGGAATTGTCACCACCTTCTGCATCGTCAACGTCCCGTTCCTCGGGCAGCGGATCAAACCTCCCTACGTTGCCGCCTACGTGCTCCTCGACGGGGCCGACATTCCGTTCCTGCACCTGATCCTCGAATGTGATGCCGCGGACGTACGGATGGGCATGCGGGTCGAAGCCAAGTGGAAGCCTCGCGAAGAGTGGGGTTACACCCTCGAGAACATCGAATACTTCCGGCCGACAGGTGAACCCGACGCCGAGTACTCCACCTTCCAACACCACCTGTGAGGCTCCTGAAATGACTTCTGCAGACATCGCAGTCGTGGGCTTTGCTCAGGCACCCCACGTCCGCGAAACCAACGGCACCACCAACGGCGTCGAGATGCTCGTCCCGTGCTTCCAGCAGCTCTACAGCGATCTGGGAATCACCAAGTCCGACATCGGCTTCTGGTGCTCCGGATCTTCCGACTACCTGGCCGGACGTGCGTTCTCCTTCATCTCGGCCATCGACTCCATCGGAGCGGTACCGCCGATCAACGAATCTCACGTCGAGATGGACGCCGCGTGGGCGTTCTACGAAGCGTGGATCAAGATCTTGACCGGCGAGGTCGAGACCGCGCTGGTGTACGGCTTCGGCAAATCCTCCGCCGGGCACCTGCGCAAGATCCTGTCCATGCAGCTCGATCCGTACCTCGTCACTCCGCTGTGGCCAGACTCCGTCTCGATCGCCGGACTTCAAGCCCGGCTCGGACTCGACGCGGGTAAATGGACGCAAGAGGACATGGCGGAGGTTGCCGCTCGCAGCCGTCGCCACGCGCTGAGCAATCCGAAGGCTCAGCTCGCAGGCGAGGTCGACATCGAGGCCCTGCTTGCAAGTCCATTCCTTGCAGATCCGTTGCGCGCACACGATTGTGCGCCCATCACCGACGGCGCGGCAGCAATCGTCCTGGCCTCGGGCACCCGTGCGCGAGACCTGTGCGAGCGGCCGGCGTGGATCACCGGACTCGAGCATCGCATCGACTCGCCCAACCTGGGTGCACGTGACCTGACGACGTCGCCGTCCACTACGTCGGCAGCCAAGGCGGCAACGGGCGGCGAGGTCGGCAACATCGACGTCGCCGAACTGCATGCCCCGTTCACTCACCAGGAATTGATCCTGAAGGAAGCGATCGGTCTGACCGACGCCACCACGATCAACCCGTCCGGCGGTCCGCTCAGCGGCAACCCGCTGTTCGCCGGTGGTCTGGAACGAATCGGCCACGCCGCCAAGGCAATCTTCGACGGTCAGGCGAATCGCGCGCTGGCTCATGCAACAAGCGGCCCTGTGCTGCAGCAGAACCTGGTAGCAGTCTTGGAGGGACGAAACTGATGGCCGGAACGCCTCAACTCGCGGCCGTGCTCGGCACCGGCCAAACTCACTACGTCGCAAAGCGTCACGACGTCTCGATGGCGGGCATGGTCCGAGAAGCCATCGACGCCGCCATGGTCGACGCCAACGTCGGCTGGGACGACATCGACGCCGTCGTCATCGGAAAGGCCCCCGACTTGTTCGAGGGTTCGATGATGCCGGAACTCGCCATGTCGGATGCCCTGGGCGCCAACGGAAAGCCGCTGCTGCGTGTTCACACAGCCGGCTCGGTAGGCGGTTCGACGGCCATCGTTGCCTCCAGCCTGGTCAAATCCGGTGTCCACAAGCGGGTTCTGACGGTTTCCTGGGAGAAGCAGTCCGAGTCGAACGCGATGTGGGCCCTGTCCGTACCTGTTCCGTTCAATATGCCCGTCGGCGCCGGTGCCGGTGGATACTTCGCCCCGCACGTCCGTTCGTACATTCGTCGATCGAACGCACCGGAGCACATCGGTTACCTCGTCGCGGTGAAGGATCGGCTCAACGGCAGCCTCAATCCTTATGCGCATCTGCGACAGCCGGACATCACTTTCGAATCGGTGCAGGCATCTCAGATGCTCTGGGACCCGATCCGCTACGACGAAACCTGCCCGTCCTCGGACGGCGCTTGCGCGCTGGTGATCGGCAACGAAGAAGCCGCCGCACAGGTGGAGGCCGAGGGTCGTTCCGTCGCCTGGATCCACGCGACAGCCATGCGCACCGAGCCGACGTTCTACGCCGGACGCGATCAGGTCAATCCGCAGGCCGGACGCGATGCCGCGGCCGCGCTGTGGAAGTCCGCGGGAATCATCGATCCGCTGAACGAGATCGACTGCGCCGAAATCTATGTCCCCTTCTCGTGGTTCGAGCCGATGTGGCTCGAGAACCTCGGCTTCGCGGAGGAAGGCCAGGGCTGGAAACTGACCGAGGCCGGCGAAACCGCGATCGGCGGAAAGCTCCCGGTCAATGCCTCTGGCGGTGTTCTCTCCTCCAACCCGATCGGCGCCTCGGGCATGATCCGTTTCGCCGAGTCCGCGATGCAGGTCATGCGACGCGCCGGTGACCACCAGGTGGCCGACGCTCGCAAGGCTCTCGGCCATGCGTACGGCGGTGGCTCGCAGTACTTCTCGATGTGGGTCGTCGGTTCCGAACGTCCCACCACGTAACAGCAGCAAACACGCCGATCAGGAAGAGGCCGAAGATGAAGTACACCGTCGGGGTTGCCATGAACCCCTTGGACCAGTTAGCCGGCATTGCTAAAACTGCCGAGGAATGCGGCTTTTCGTCGATCGCTCTCCCCGATTCACTGTTCTTCATGGAAACGCAGGCGGCGGATTACCCGTACACCCCGGATGGGTCTCGGATGTGGAATGCCGAGACCCCCTGGGTCGATCCGCTGATCGCCGCGGCCGCAATGGGCGCGGTGACCGAGAAGATCGAGTTCTACACCCAGGTACTCAAGCTTGGTAGCCGCAATCCGGTCCTGCTCGCGCGGCAGGTCGGATCGGTAGCGGCACTGACGAACAACCGCTTCGGCTTCGGCGTCGGAATCGGTTGGGCTCCGGAAGAGTTCGAGTGGTGCGGCGCGCCGTACAAGCGTCGCGGCGCCCGCGTGGACGAGATGATCGACGTCCTCAAACTGATTCTCGGCGGCGGCATGGTCGAGTATCACGGCGAGTTCTTCGATTTCGATCGCCTGCAGATGAGTCCGGCTCCCACCAAGCCGGTTCCGTTCTACGTCGGCGGCCACACCGAGGTCGCACTCAAACGTGCTGCGCGCGTGAGCGACGGTTGGACGTCGGCAATGATCAAGTTCGACGATCTTGTCGGTGTCATCGCAAGACTGCGCGAACTGCGCGCCGAGTACGGACGCGAGAACGAGCCGTTCGAAATCCAGACGGTATGCATCGACCGTTTCGGCAAGGACGGCTACGCCGAACTCGAAGACGCCGGCGTCACGGACATCATCACCGTGCCTTGGGTTTTCGACGGAATCGGATTCGATGCCCCACTGGAGGCAAAGCAGGATTCGATGCGCAAGTTCGCCGAGCAGTACATCAACTGAGGAGCCGCGATGAGTGACGAACACCCCGCCCGCGTCGCGGGTAACGCTTCGCGCGCCGCAGCGAGTGGCAAGAACAAGGAAGCCTGGCTGGACCTCTTCGCCGAGGACGGTTGGGTGGAGGATCCGGTCGGGCCGTCGGGCTTCGATCCCGAAGGCAAAGGGCATCACGGGCGCGAAGCGATCTCCAAGTTCTACGACATGACGATCGCGAACGCGGACAAGCTCGAATTTCTGATCGACGATTCCCTGGTGTGCGGCAACGAGAACGTCAACATCGGCAAGATCCGGACCACCATCGGCGGCTCGATCATCGACGCCGAAGGCGTGTTCGTCTACCGGGTGAACGACGCCGGCCAGATCGCGTCGCTTCGAGCATTCTGGGAAGTGGATCGTGCGATGAAGACGGCACGCAAAGCCTGAGAACCCACAGTACGAGCGCGGCCCCCGTCATCGACCGGGGCCCCGCTCGTCGCAGTCTATTATAAACAAAAACCAGCCCACGAGACCCAGCATTATAGGGTATTCCG
>NZ_JBHWUF010000009.1:0-243483 GCF_042738325.1 Rhodococcus sp. NPDC059969
GTGTCGACGATCCGACGCCGACTGCGGCGTCGATGGGGCTCGAGCCTCCTCGCTTCTGCGAGCAGTGCGGACGTCGCATGATCGTTCAGGTCAGTCCTGACGGATGGTGGGCGAAATGCTCCCGTCACGGTGTCGTCGACTCGATCGACGCCGCCCGCAGGTAGCGTCACTCTGTGTGATCTCTCTTCGGCAGACTCGTCTGCGCACCGCGATCGTGATCGCCGCAACCACTGCGGGCGTGAGCGTGCTCGTTGGTGTGCTGTGGGCGTTCTTGGCTCCGGCAGAGCACCTGTTGGTGGTGTCCGAGGGGCGCGGCGTCGCGTTGACGGGTGAGAGTCTTCACCAGTTCGACGCGAGCGCAGTATTCATCTGGCTGGCACTGATCGTCGGTGTGCTGTCGGCGGTGGCGGCCTGGCTGGCACGCCTGAGTCGAGGCCCGTATGCCCTGGGCGGGTTGATCGTCGGCTCAGCGGTGGGAGCAGGCCTGATGGCACTCGTGGGCTCGGGTGTGGCCAGACTGCGTTTCCCCACGGCCGACAATCCGGCGGTCGGGGAGATCATCGCGCGGGCGCCGAACATCGGCACCTTGCTCGTCCTTCTGTTTCAGCCGCTCGCGGCGTGCGTCGTGACTTTGGTTCTCGCAGTGCTCAATCCGTACGACGACCTCGGTGTGGGTGACCATCCGGAATCTGGGGATCCGGAATCCGGGGATCGGGCCACCGAGACCGAACAGACCGAAGACGAGATCCAGCCGAAGCTCCCGTAGCTGTCACGTCGCTACGCCGGCGACGTCGACGAGCGCTTCGCTTCGGACTTCATTCGCACGTCACCCAGCAGTCGGCCCGAAATCAGCGCCCCCAACCGGCGGGTTGCGAAGCGAGTGCTGATCGAGGACACCCAGTTCGGCAGTCCTGATACGACGGTCGGCGGCGCGTTGCGTCGATCCAGTGCTCGGAAAGCGGTGTCCACCACCTGAGTTGCCGTCTGCATTCGCCCGACCGCTGCGTCCTCGGAGCCGACTACGTCGAAGAACTCGGTGCGCGTCGGACCGGGGCATACTGCCAACACGGTCAATCCGCTACCGCGAGCTTCTGCCCAGAGCGCTTCGGTGAAGTTGAGTACGAATGCCTTTGATGCGCCGTAGACCGCCATGCCCGGTGTCGGCTGGAACGACGCGGTGCTGGCGATGTTGACCAGTGCTCCGCGGCCGGTGAGAAGGTCGGGCAGGAATGTGTGCGTCAGTTCGACGAGTGTGGCGATGTTGAGCTGAATTTCGGACGTGACGCGCTCGAGGTTTTCGTCCACGAATGCTCCGTGTGTTCCGAATCCGGCGTTGTTGATCAGGGACGTGACCGTGATATCGCGACTGGCGAGTTCTTGGTGCAGGGTCGCGCCGACGCCGGGTGCGGCCAGGTCGGCGGGCAGGACTGTCACGGTGATGCCGTGGGCGCCACGGAGTTCGGTGGCGAGTGCCTCGAGGCGGTCTGCCCGCCTGGCGACCAGAACGAGGTGTGCGCCGCGAGCGGCAAAGCGATGAGCGAATTCCACTCCGAGCCCAGCGCTGGCTCCGGTGATGAGGACGGTGCTTCCGGCTACGTCGATGGCCATGGTGGCTCCTTCGGTTCGGGTGATCCCAAATGTAGGCACTGACACCATAGTTGTCAATGACAACATTTTGATATGGTGCCACCATGCCCGCCCACGAACAGCCGTACCATCACGGCAGCCTGCGACAGGAACTCCTGGTGTCGGCCGAAGCAACACTCGAACGAGATGGCGTCGACAAGTTGTCGCTGAGGCAACTCGCGCGCGAGGCGGGCGTGAGCCACGCGGCTCCGGGCAAGCACTTTCGTGATCGCCAGGCTTTGCTCGATGCCTTGGCCGAAAGTGGATTCCATCGGATGACCGGTGCGCTCGAGCGGGCAGTCGCGGATGCTCCACCGACCGCGAGGGCCCGGTTCTCCTCGCTCGCGAATGCCTACGTGGATTTTGCGCTGGACCATCCCGGACTCTTGTCGTTGATGTACAGCAACAAGCATGCACCGGGCGCCGCCGAAACTGTCGTCAACGCGGGGCGCGCGACGATGGACCTGACCGTCCGGCTCGTATCGGAGGCTCAGGCCGCGGGTGATATTGCCGCCGGTGATCCGGAAAGTATTGCGCTGGTTGCCTTTGCGACGTTCCATGGCGTCGCGACGCTTGCTGCGGGCGGAATGTTGGGCGACGTACCGGTCGGCGATGTGGTGAACGCGGCCTCGACGGTCTTCTGGGCTGGGCTGTCTCGATCTGTCTGAGGTGGGGCGCGCGCAATTCCCCAGAGTTCTCACAGAACCAGCACAAGGGAAGCACAAGATTGCGGACTTACATAGGAGTCAAGAAGTTTGATTCCGACTGGAGGTTCCGCAATGAGTGTTTCAGAGATCGCCCCGAACAGGGGAGTTGTACTGGTCACGGACATCGGATTCGAGCACGGTGCGCGCACTGCCGCCGAGTTTCTCGACGCTGGTTGGAGCGTCGCAGTCACGGCTCGGACGGTCACCGAATTGGTGCGCGTCATGGCGGGAAAACCTGCCCATCGCTTCTTTGCGATCGTCGCCGATCCGACGGATCGTTGGCAGGCCGATCGGATTCTCGATCGGGTGACGACACGGTTCGGTGCAATCAACCGGGTCATCGATCCGGGCGGCGCCGTGACCTCGGTGTGGTTGCAACGCGGAAATCTCGAAGCCGTTGCCTGAGAATCTGATCGACGTCAGCTCGGGGGCCGTAGTGCGGCAAATTCGTCGGTGACCCGCAAGGTGGAGTCGGTGAAACGGTACAGCGCCGGTGGACGTCCACCCGACTTGCCGGACGGTGCGGTGTTGCCGGTGGGAGTCAGAACGCCTCGACGCCCCAGTACGCGTTGCAAGTTGGTGGCATCGACCTGGTAACCGAGTGCAGCGCAGTAGATTTCGCGAAGCGTCGACATCGCGAACTCTTCGGGCGCCAGCCCGAATGCGATGTTGGTATAGGAGAGTTTTGCAGCCAGTCGATTGCGCGCGTGCCGCACGACGGTTCCGTGGTCGAACGACATCTCCGGCAATTTCGAAACGGGGTGCCAGGCAGTGTCCGGTGGAAGTTGTGGATCGGCACTGATGGGAACGAGTCCGAGGAAGGTCGACGCGATGCGGCGCGGGCCCGGCACTCGTTGTGGATCACTGAAGACGGAGAGTTGTTCGAGGTGGGCGACCTTTCGTAGGTCGACCTTTTCGGCGAGGAGTCGTCGAGCGGAGGTCGTCAGGTCCTCGTCGTCGCGCAAAGTGCCCCCGGGCAGGGACCACGTGCCCTTCTGCGGGTTGAGTGCACGCTGCCACAGCAGCACGGCCAACTCTTCGCGTCCTTGTGGGCAGTGATCGCCGTCACCTGCGGCGATGCTTGCGGGGAAGGTGCGAACTTGGAACACCGCTGCAAGCACTTCGTGGGTGGTGTTACTATTGGGCACGTTTTCGATCCTAAGTCGAAAACCTCGAATACGGAAATCCGGGCCAGCCCGTCCGGATTTGAACTGGGTGACGAGCCCGGGTTCACGGTGAAGGAGAACGCCATGACGACCACGACGTTATGGGAGGGATCGGCCTCGCAGATTCACGACGGCCCCGGCGGATACAACGGAGTCGAAGCGACCCCCGAGTGGGCCGCTGAGATCAAACGTCTGGCTCGCGAACGCGGCGCGACGATTCTTGCGCACAACTACCAGCTGCCTGCGATTCAGGACGTCGCCGATCACGTCGGAGATTCCCTGGCTCTCTCGCGAATCGCAGCCGAGGCACCCGAGGACACGATTGTCTTTTGTGGTGTGCACTTCATGGCCGAGACCGCGAAGATTCTGTCGCCGTCCAAGACCGTGCTGATCCCGGACGAGCGGGCCGGCTGCTCGCTGGCCGACTCGATCAATGCCGAGCAGCTTCGTGAGTGGAAGGCCGACAACCCGAACGCGCTCGTGGTGTCGTACGTGAACACCACGGCAGAGGTGAAGGGACTCACCGACATCTGCTGCACCTCGTCCAATGCCGTCGACGTGGTCAACTCGATCGATGCCGACCGCGAGGTGCTGTTCCTGCCGGACCAGTTCCTGGGAGCTCACGTCAAGCGCGTGACCGGCCGTACCAACATGCAGATCTGGGCGGGCGAGTGCCACGTGCACGCCGGCATCAACGGTGACGAGCTGACGGCCAAGTCCAAGTCACACCCCGACGCCGAGCTGTTCGTTCACCCTGAATGTGGTTGCGCCACTTCGGCTCTGTACCTCGCCGGCGAAGGCGCGGTCCCCGCGGACAAGGTCAAGATTCTCTCCACCGGCGGAATGCTCGACGCTGCCCGCGTCACCAAGAGCAAGCAGGTTCTGGTCGCGACCGAGATCGGGATGCTGCACCAGTTGCGCAAGGCAGCGCCCGACGTCGATTTCCAGGCCGTCAACGACCGCGCATCGTGCCCGTACATGAAGATGATCACGCCTGCCGCGTTGCTTCGCTGCCTTCTCGAGGGCAAGGACGAGGTCCACGTCGATCTCGAGATGGCCAAGCGTGCGCAGAAATCGGTGCAGCGCATGATCGAGATCGGTAATCCGGGCGGCGGCGAGTGACCAGCCCTGCCGGGCGTTTCGCCTGGGAGGCCCATGCCGACCTGGTCGTCGTGGGAGGCGGTGTTGCCGGCCTCACCGCAGCGCGCACCGCTTCTCTGCGGGGACTGAAAGTACTCACTGTCAGCAAGGGTGGTCCGACGGACACCTCGACTCAGTACGCGCAGGGTGGCATCGCGGTCGTCGACGATCTGAATACGGATTCCGTCGAATCGCACGTTGCGGATACGTGTGAGGCCGGCGTCGGTTTGTGCGACGAGGAAGCCGTCTATTCCATCGTAGAAGCTGGTCACGACGCTGTTGCAGCGCTGGCCGCGTTGGGAGCGGTCTTCGATCGCGGGCGAGACGGCGAGGTGTCGCGCACCCGCGAGGGTGGGCACAGCACACGTCGGATCATCCACGCCGGCGGCGACGCCACGGGCGCGGAAGTGCAGCGGGCTCTCAATACTGCCGGCCTGCCCGTCCTGTTCGGTGCAGCGGCAGTTCAGGTGGTGACCAACCGCCGTGGGGTGTGTGGACTCGTCGTCTCCTCCCCGGAAGGGCTTGGGGTGATCCATGCACCAGCGGTCCTGCTCGCTACCGGCGGACTCGGTCAGCTGTATGCCTGCAGCACAAATCCGCCTGGCGCAACTGCGGACGGAATCGCGTTGGCACTCGAAGCTGGTGCGGCGATTGCGGACCTGGAGTTCGTTCAGTTCCATCCGACGGTGCTCTTCACTCCGGGTGGGGTAGGCCGCCGACCCCTGATCAGTGAGGCGGTCCGCGGCGAGGGTGCGATTCTTGTCGACACCAACGGTGATTCGGTGACTGCAGGTGTTCATCCGCTGGGTGATCTCGCCCCGCGTGATGTGGTTTCGCGGGCAATCGCAGCACGCCTACGAGATCTCGGCACCGATCACGTCTATCTCGACGCACGAAAGCTCGACGGTTTCGATTCGAGATTCCCGACCATCACCGCGTCCTGCCTCGAAGCCGGTATCGATCCACGCACCCAATTGATTCCGGTCGCTCCGGCTGCGCACTATTCGTGCGGGGGAGTCGCCACCGACGTCCATGGACGAACGGGAGTGCCTGGACTCTACGCAGCGGGTGAAGTGGCTCGCACGGGATTGCACGGCGCGAATCGCCTTGCGTCCAACAGCCTTCTCGAGGGTTTGGTAGTCGGGGAGCGTGCAGGAATCGCAGCTGCCGAGCGTCGCGATGTCCATGCCGAAGTGGTCAACGTGGTGCGCAAGCCGATGCCGATCCTGCCGCGAGAGACCGTGCAGTCCGTCATGACGGCACACGCGTCGGTGGTTCGCGACGGAGGCGGTCTCCAGATTGCGCGAGCTGCGCTTGCCGACGCCGAACAGACAGTGGCGGTGGCCGCTCCGGACCTCGAAGACGCGGCGCTCACACTGACCGCGACTGCACTGGTCGACGTGGCCGTGGCGCGAACCGAGAGCCGTGGCTGCCATACCCGCACCGACTATCCTGAGACAGATCCGAATCAGCGTCGCAGCACTCGGATCAAGATGGGCGCCGATGGAGCGCTCGAAATACCCGACATGTTGTTGACAGGAGTTCATTGATGACCGAGCAGAAGATCCTGCCCGCGCCGCTCGACCGTGACGAGCTGCTCACATTGGTCAGGCTCGCTCTCGACGAGGATCTGCGCTATGGCCCCGATATCACCTCTACCGCAACGGTTCCCGCTGATGCGGTCGCGAAGGCTTCGGTCGTGTCACGCTCATCGGGTACCGTCGCCGGCATCGACGTCGGACTGCTTGTTCTCGACGAGGTGATCGGCGCGGGAAACTACGAGGTAGTCGATCGGGTCTCCGACGGAACTCGGGTTGCCCCAGGTCAATCGGTGCTCACCGTTGTCGCGCCCACCCGCGGACTTCTCACGGCAGAGCGGACGATGCTCAACCTCGTCTGCCATCTCTCGGGGATCGCGACGGCGACATCACAGTGGGTCGACGCCATCGCCGGCACTCATGCCAAGGTGCGCGACAGTCGAAAGACGTTGCCAGGCCTGCGCTCTCTGCAGAAATATGCAGTTCACGTGGGCGGGGGAGTCAACCACCGCATGGGGTTGGGTGACGCCGCATTGATCAAGGACAACCACGTTGCTGCTGCCGGTTCGGTGGTTGCTGCACTGCGCGCTGTCCGCGAACTCGCGCCGGACATCGAGTGTGAAGTAGAGGTCGACAATCTCACTCAGCTCGATCAGGTGCTGGCGGAAAAGGTCGAACTTGTTCTGCTGGACAACTTCCCGCTGTGGCAGACGCAGATTGCGGTCCAGCGCCGCGACGCTGTTGCTCCCGAAACCAAGCTCGAGTCATCCGGTGGTCTCACCATCGACGTTGCCGCAGAGTACGCCCGAACCGGCGTCGACTACCTGGCCGTAGGTGCACTGACACACTCGGTGACGGTGCTCGACCTCGGGCTCGACATGTAAGTGCCGCTAGTGCTCGGCGTCCAGCAGTAGCGGGACTGCCGAGCGAAGCGCGCTTGTCACGGTTGTGACTGCCGGGTGTGCGTCGGAGCCGGCTCGGTGGGCGATCTTGGTCCGTCGCCGAATAGGCATCGGCGTGAGCTGCACTCCCGGTGGTGGATGACTTGCTCCGAGTTCCGGGACCAGTGAAACTCCCTGTCCCGCAGCAACGAGGGCGAGAACAGTGGCGAACTCGTCGATGTGATGACGCACTTTCGGTGTGAACCCGGCAGCTTGGCACGCGCGAATGGTCATTGCGTGGCAAGCGGTTCCGGGGATCGCGGTAATCCAGGGACGTTCTACGCAGTCGGTCAACGATGCGACAGCGTTACCGGGATCTGACTCGATGTCACTCGAAGCGAGGTACACGGCTTCGCTGCACAGCGGCAATGTCGTCAGGCCCGGTTCGGTGGGGCGAGGGACGAAGTCGTAGTCGTGAATCAAAGCCAAGTCCAAATTCCCGGCTCGTAGCGCGTCGGCGACGTCGGCTGGGTCGATTTCCGAGACCATCGGTTCCAATCCCGGGTGCTCGTGCGACAGTGCGATCAAGGCCGGAGGGAGGATCGCACGTGCGGCAGTCGGGAACGTACCAATGCGTAGCGGTCCGGCGAGGCCACGACGAGCGTCGACCAATTCACCCGATGCCTGTTCCAGGCGTTGCAGGATGACTTCGGCGTGACGTGCGAGGTTCTCGCCTGCCGGCGTGAGGCGCACCCGACGCCCCGTGCGTTCCAACAGAGGAACGCCGGCTTCACGTTCGAGAACGGCCAATTGCTGCGACACGGCAGAGGGACTGAACGACAACGCCTCGGCGACGGCAACGATCGTGCCGCGCAGCGCTAGTTCACGCAAGAGTTTCAGTCGACGAACATCAAGCATCAGCTCAGCTTACGCTCGACGGTGGAAACGCGAACTAGACCTACAAGGTTTGTTGGGTGAGGCTGAGTTCTATGACTACTGCTCGAATTGACCTCGCCGGAATCCATGTCCCTCTGATCACCCCGTTCGAGAGCGACGGTCGTATCGCAACCGACGCACTCGAACGGCTTGCGCACCAGGTTCTCTCCGATGGTGCGGTCGGACTCGTTGCGCTCGGGACGACGGCGGAGAGCGCAACGCTGACTGAGCAGGAGAGAGTGGTGGTTCTGGACATCTGCGCGAGCGTGTGCCGTGCGCGGCGCGCGACGTTGATCGTCGGCGCCGGTGGTAGCGACACGGTGGGCAGTGCGCGGGCGCTCGACAGTCTGAGTCGGTGGCCGGAGGTCTCGGCGGCTTTGGTTCCGGTTCCCTCATTCACGAGGCCGTCGAAAGCCGGTGTGGTGGCGCATTTTACGTACCTGCAGGAATCGAGCCCGGTACCCCTCATCGTCTATCACGTGCCGTACCGAACTGCGTGCGATTTGGACGGTCGCACACTGCGGGAGTTGGGAGCGTTGCCCGGGGTTGTTGCTGTGAAGTATGCCGCCGGCAGTATCGACGCAGCTGCCGTCGAACTCTTCGCGGATCTTCCGGACGACTTCGCCGTACTGGCCGGGGATGATCTGTTCCTCGCACCGCTCCTGGCCTTGGGTGCGTCCGGCGGAATTCTGGCGTCGGCTCATGTGTCGACTGGTGACTTCGTCCGCTTGGTAAAAGCTTGGGACAGTGGCGATGTGGACAGTGCTCGCGACCTTGGACGACGGTTGTCGAAGCTGTCCGGGGCCCTGTTTTCCGAACCGAACCCGACTGTGATCAAGGGTATGTTGCATGCGTTGGGGCAGATTCCGACGCCTCATGTTCGATTGCCGTTGCTACCGGCGAGCGATGAATCGGTGGGTCGAGCGATGGAGATCTATCGCTCTTGACTCGAACGCGTGTTCGAGTACTGTTGGGGGTAGGGATCGGGGGATTCAATGAGTGTCTTGTTGTCGGAAGTGGTGTCTGGTTCCGCGGTGGGGTTACGCGGACGCCTGTGGCGGTTGACTGCTGCCGAGTTACGCGCTGCCGCTGTCGAGGCGAGTGCGGAGATTCTTCGGCTCGAAGCGGTGCGGGTGGCGGTGGTGGACGAACTCTCGATGCGTCCGGATGATCAGGTGATTGCCAGCCGCGGGGTCGGTGCGTGGTTGGCGGCCAACACGATGCTGCAGGTTCGTGACGGGAAGAAGATCGCAGCCCTTGGTGCGGCGCTGCGGCCGTTTCCCGCGGTGGCAGCGAGTTTCGATTGTGGGGATTGCTCGTTCGATCATGCCGTGTTGATCGTGGCGTTTTGTGAGTCCCCGCCGAAGGGGATGCCGGAGGAAGCGCTACCGAAGTGCATCGATTTGTTGTTGGCTGCTGCGGCGGGGGTGGAAGCGACGACGACGAAGGTACGCCATGTCATCGCGACGTTGGAGCGCGTGTTCGAATCGGATGAGATTCCGTCAGCTGAAGACGTGGATCTCAATGAGTTGCGTATCGCGTCGACGCTCAATGGTCGGGTGGTGGTGCGCGGGGATTTCGACGCTCTCACCGGCGAAATGCTGTTATCGGCGTT
Source organism: Rhodococcus sp. NPDC059969 (assembly GCF_042738325.1). Taxonomy (NCBI): domain Bacteria; kingdom Bacillati; phylum Actinomycetota; class Actinomycetes; order Mycobacteriales; family Nocardiaceae; genus Rhodococcus; species Rhodococcus sp. NPDC059969. Next base: position 9,610 of record NZ_JBHWUF010000009.1, read on the forward strand.
GTCGAATCTGACGATGCCGACCCCAGCGCCCGACGGAACTCCCGACGCCCGGTCGGCAGCGAAGCGGACCGCAGACGGGTTCACCGAACTGATCCGCCGATACCTCGACTGCGCAAAAACCGGAACCGACGGCGGCCAACGCCCACACGTGAACGTGCACATCAACGCCCGCGACCTCGCTGAGCATCGGGACTGCGCCGCCGCGCCTTCTGTTGGTGAAGAGTCGCCGTCGGATCTTGATGTCGGGCACATGCCATGGCTCGGGCCGCTGTCGGTGTCGCAGACCAGGCTTCTCGGGTGCGACTGTTTCCTCTCGACCGTCCTACTCGACGACCACGGCGCACCCTTGGATGCGACACCCGGAAAACGATTGGTCAACGCCGAACAACGCGTCGCCCTGATCGCCCGAGACAGGGGTTGCGCGTTCCCGGGGTGTTCGTGCATACCGGCGTGGACCGATGCGCACCACATTAAGCACTGGGCAAACGGTGGTCCGACGGTGATGAACAAACTTGTCCTGCTGTGCCGTTCACACCACCGACTGATGCACCGAAAATCCGGGTTCGTCGGAAAATGGGAAATTCGGATCGGCCTCGACAACAAACCCTGGTTCATCCCGCCGCCCTCGATCGACCCGCAGCGGCACCCGCGGCCGGCGAACACCACCTTCAAAACCTGACCGAGTGGTGGGACCCGTTCAGAGACATAAGTTCACGCCGATAGGCTCCATCTCGCAGATACATCCGAGGCGGAGCCTAGAGGTCGTGCCGCTGTGGGCCGCACCTGTGGTTGGTCGTATCGGGGGGAGGGATCATGACCGTGGACGTTGTGCGGGCGATCGGAAGTGATGCGCCAGCGATCTTGGCGCTTCGGCATGGAGCGGAAGACTGGTTGGCGGAACGTGGAATCGCTCAGTGGCGTCCTCGCGAAGTGTCTCTCGAGCAGATCGAGGCCCAGATTTCGCGAGGGGAGTTCTATGTCGCGCGAGACCAGGTTCAGTCGAGGATCGCCGGTGCGCTGAGGTTGATCTGGTCAGACCCTCAGGTTTGGCCCGATTCGGATGAACCCGCAGGCTATGTGCACGGATTGGTTGTCGATCGAGCATTTTCGGGCGACTCGATGGGTGAACGCTTACTGCTCTGGGCGCGTCGACGGTCTGCAGAGGAGGGCGCGCAGTACCTGCGGCTCGATTGTGTGGAAACGAACGTGCGACTGCGTCGCTACTACTTGGACGCGGGTTTTACCGAGGTCGGGCGTCGTGACTTCGGAGATGATGCCGACAACGGTTGGTTCAGCGTCGTGCTGTTCGAGCGCACCCTGACCTGATCCATTCACAGCAACCTTCCAGCCGGGTCCCAGTGCCGCCAGGGTTGGAGACGCGATCGTTGACAGGACAGTAACTCGTGAAGGGACTTCCTGATGACCGCCGTTCTGCATCCGGCCCCACCTCAGCGGCCGGCACCAACTGCCCATCGAGCGGAGCCCTCGCCGTCGTGGTTCCGCACTCGCCGTACAGGATTGGCGCTGACGACCCTGTTGGCGGCAACGGCGGTCCTGTATCTGTGGAATCTGACCGCGAGTGGATACGCCAACACGTTCTACGCTGCGGCTGCGCAAGCCGGCTCACAAGATTGGAAAGCGTGGTTCTTCGGGTCCCTCGATACCTCGAATTTCATCACGGTCGACAAACCGCCCGCTTCGTTGTGGGTCATGGGTCTGTCCGGACGGATCTTCGGATTTTCGAGTGCCAGCCTTCTAGTTCCGCAGGCATTGATGGGCGTCGGATCGGTTGCGATCGTGTATGCGGCCGTCAAACGAGTGGCGTCGCCTGCTGCGGGTCTTGTGGCGGGAGCTGCGCTGGCCGCTACGCCGGCTGCCGCCTTGATGTTCAAGTTCGACAATCCTGATGCACTGTTGGTTCTGCTCATGACTCTCGCCGGCTACTTCGTGATTCGGGCAATGGGCACGGCGATGGGTCGACGAGCCGCGATGTGGGTAGCCCTCGCCGGTGTTGCGCTGGGGTTCGCTTTTCTCACCAAGATGTTGCAGGGGTTGATGGTATTACCTGCATTCGGAGGTGCGTATGTGATTGCCGGACAGGCACGTCTGCGAGCTCGCTTGGTCCACTTGGCGATCGGAGCCACGGCCGTTGTCGTATCGGCCGGGTGGTGGGTCTTGGCAGTGTGGCTGTGGCCTGCGGATTCTCGCCCGTACATCGGTGGGTCGACCAACAACAGCGTCATGGACTTGGTGCTGGGATACAACGGATTGGGTCGACTTTTCGGTAACACCGGTGGTGGTGGCGGAATGAACGGTGGCAGTGCAGGTTCGAGCTTCGGGGGGAGTACCGGACTGGAGCGGCTGTTCGGCAGCGAGATGGGTATACAGATTTCCTGGCTGATTCCTGCGGCACTGATCGCACTGGTATTCGGACTCCTCGCTCGGGGACGCGCACCGCGCACAGATATTCTCCGCGCGTCGTTGATCCTGTGGGGTGGTTGGTTTCTCGTTACCGGCCTGATCTTCAGCTATATGTCCGGCACGATCCACCCCTACTACACAGTTGCGCTTGCGCCCGCCGTCGCGGGGATGATCGGGACCGGTGGATACGCTCTGTGGTTGGTCCGTGCCCGTTGGATCGGACGTTGCGGCTTGGCTGCGATGATGCTGGCCGCAGGAATCTGGAGTTGGGTGTTGTTGCACCGCAATTCCGACTGGCTGCCGATGCTGAAGTGGATTCTGTTGGTAGGCACGATCGTCGGCGCGATTCTGGTTCTGGTGGGAGCCAAGGATCGATTCCGAAAGCTTGCTGTCGCTGGATTGATCATCGGCTCGTTGGCAGGGATAGCAGGTTCGGCGTCTTACGCGATTGCCACTGCCGCAGCCGCGCACGGCGGATCCATTCCGACAGCCGGACCAGCCGGTGCGGTGTCCGATTCCGGAATGAGCGGGGGAGGAGGTATGGGTGGGGGCCCGGAGCTGCGAAACGGTGACGCTCCGCCGAGTTCTTCTGACGCGACTGTAAATCCGGCGTCGAACGGGCAAGAACTGAGTAGCGGCAGCGAAAGTGCTTCAGAGTTGACGGCAATGCTGGTCAATGCGGGCACCACGTGGTCGGCCGCGACCAACGGTTCGCAAAGCGCAGCAACTTACGAGTTGGCCAGCAATACCGCGGTGATGGCGATCGGCGGTTGGAGTTCCGATCCCGCACCGACATTGGATCAAATCATCCAGTACGTGGCAGACGGAAAAATTCACTACTACATTGCCGGTGGCCAGGGCGGAAGCCAGAGAGAGGGCCAAAGCGGGGACAGCACGTCGAGTGCCATCCAGGAATGGGTCGAAGCCAATTTCGGATCGACGACAGTGGGAAATTCCACGGTGTACGACCTCACTGGGTATGTCGGATAGTGACGTAGTTGTTGCCGTAGGCAATGATCGAGAAATGTCTGGGCACACCGCACACGAGTCGAACCGTCGTCGCGAGCAATGGACCTGGCGCGACGGGCTGGTGATCGTCTCGATCGTCGCATTGGGAACTGTTGTCGCGGCGGTGACGAACGAGGACACAGGCACGTCGATTCCTGGCTGCGATTCGGTTGAATCGCCGGGTCCGCCGGTACGATTCAACTACGGTTCCGCGGGCGGGCCTGGCTATGACGATCCGGACTATCCATGGTTCTCGGGGCCGAAGGCCACCGCTATGAGCGATGCGTTACTCCAATCGTTGCCTTCCGATGTCGAGGTTGTATTTGCGAGTCCGTCGAAATCGTTCGAGTTTGCGCCGATCCAGAATTTCCGGGGTGCATCGTTTCCTGACGGGGTCGACCCGATCGAGTTCAGCGGTTCGACGAGGGCAAGCGGGGCGGTAAGTCGCGGCGGGCAGACGGCCGATGTCTCGGTTCAGGTTCGTGCATGGGATCAGCCGGTGCCGCCGTGCTTGGAGGGTCTTGTGGATCGGCGGGAGCATCTCGCGAACGGAACAGTGCTGGACATTGCGGATTTCGAGGACGAAGTCGCTTCGGATGTCGGGGGCGAGCGAGGTGTCGTCGCGTATCTCGGCGACGGATCCCGGGTTGTTGCCAGCATCGACACGTCGACGGAGACTTCGACGGGTACTGGTCCGCTTTTGACGATGGACGAACTGATCGGGCTCGCAACCGCGCCGGGGCTTGCGGTGACTGCGCCGGTTCCAGACTCGACGCCGCCGCCGATGGCATCCTGCTACACCGATTCTGTGAATGCCGGCCCACCTGCGACGCGCATGGATGTCGACCGACTGAATCAGTTGCTCGACACACGGTGGAAAGACCTCGGCGCGGCAGGCGTCACCTTGGAACGCCCGCTCGGTTCGTTGGTTCCAGATGATTACGGACAGGGTGGAGTGTGCGAGCGGATCGTCGCTTCGACAGCGGACGGCAGCAGCGATGTCGAAATATCGGTTGGTACCGCCGTGCCGGAACCGGGTGAGACACTCACGTTGCCAGGCTCCACCGCCGTGACTCGCCTGACTGATCCTTATGGCTCGGGCGACGACACGGTCCGGGTTGTCCACCCGTCGGGCGAAACCGTCGTGGTGACCCAGTTCGTGAAATCGGCTGGCTCCACCACAGCACCACCCTTGACAATCGAACAACTCGAGTTCATTGCAACCACTCCAGGACTGATGCTTTCGGCTCAGTGAGTGTGGTGCTGGCACAATAGTGACGAATTGTTCGGACCCAGTTTTGTTCGTACCCTGTAACCTCGGAGGCTCAACGAATGGGCGATGCCAGCCCTGCTCGCGGTGACGATTTCTCCACCTGGTTCATCGACCAGTTCTCCGTGTACTGGCAGTCCGGTGGTGGGGCTCGTATCGAAGGTCGGATTGCGGGCTATCTGTTGATCAGCGAGTCGCCAGGGGTCAGTGCCGAAGAGTTGGCGCAGGCACTCGGAGCAAGTCGCGGATCGGTGTCCACCTACATTCGCCGGTTGATCGACCGGGGCTTCGTCAAACGCACGCGCAAGCCTCGGGATCGGACTCACTACTACGTCATGGATTCCGACGTGTGGGGCGGATTCCTCGAAACAGAGCACGTGTATCTCGAGAATCAACGCAAGCTTGCGACCGAGGCGCTGCAATACGCAAACCCCAACGGCCCCGCGTACATTCGTGTGCTCAACATGCGCGATTACATGGGGTGGATCATCGACAATCGCATGCTGAGCAGTGAGTGGATGCGATTCAAGAGCGAACGTGACGGCAAGAAGCCCGCATCCGAATAGGACGCGGGCTTCTCGATCGCACGGTGCGTATCTACATCACTTGTTCAGCTTCGCGATTGCCTCGTCGATCATCGGTACGTAACGCTCGAGCGACCAGGGCACGGTCAGCGGGTTGATCATCGAGGAACCCGTGACGAAGGGCTGTTCGGTCGGAGCGATCACAGTTCCCCGAGCCACGGCGGGGATGGCTTGGTAGGCGGGCTGCGCTTCGATCTCGGCGCGATTGGCCGGGTCCGAGTAGAAGGTGAAGAGCACGTCGGACTTGTCGAGGAGGTTTGCGTTCTCCAGGCCGATGACTGCTGAGTCTGTGCCTTCCGATTCCGTCAAGGTGTAGACGACGGGATCCACCTGCAGGCCAAGTGCGCGGACCATGGCCACGCGCTGCTCTTCGGCGAAAAAGACGCCGAGGGTTCCTGGGCCCGTGTTGTAGATGAAGGAGAAGCTGACGTCGGCATAATTCGGATGTGCTGCAGTCGATTCCGCGAACTGCGACTTGATCTTGTCGATTTCGGCCGTTGCCTTCTCGGATTCACCCATGGCTTTGCCGATGACGTTGATCTGCTCTTCCCACGTGATGGTCCACGGGCTTTCGGCGTAGGCGACGGTCGGCGCGAATGCGTTGAGTGAGTCGAACTGCTGCTGAGTGATGCCGGACCAGGGGGCGAGGATCAGGTCTGGTTCGAGAGCGATGATCGCTTCGATGTTGAGATCGGTTCCGCCGGTGAACTGCTCGGGCAGTTCGCCACCTTGCTTCGTGACCGCTTCGTGGACCCACGGCAGATACCCGGTGTCGTCGCTGCCCCATGCGTACTTTTCGACGCCGACCGGGATCGTGCCGAGCGCGATCACAGTCTCAGCCGATCCCATGCCGAGGGTCACGATTCGCTCGGGCTTTTCCGTGATGACGGCGTTTCCGAGTGCACTTTCGATGGTGACGGTGTCGAAGTCGCTGTTGCCTGATTCGGTGTCAGTGTTGGTATTGCTGCATCCGCCGACCACTAGGGCGGCAATGACCAATCCGCTCAGCGCCACAGTTCGGCGAAGTGAGCGCACACGGGCGTATCGCATGAGGAACCTTCCGTTGTCGATGCGCCGAGGAGTGAGACTCCGACGGATCGCAGCCGACGGCCGGTTCCAGGCGCGTCAGGAAGCATAGGCTAGCCTTCGACAAAGTTTCAAATCTGTTGAAAGTTCATCGAGGGCTGTCGAAAGACGCTGATCGGCAAACGTCCGCGCGGAAGGGCAGCGATGGACGTTTGCCGATCACGTTCAGCAGGTAGGCACGTCGACCGTGATCCTCGGTTCGTCGACCAGCGGCTGGACCGGTACGCGGGCCTCGCCCTCGGCTGTGGGCTCGGTCAGATCGAACTTCAGTTCAACAGTCTGTCCTCGCGGAATGACGGCCCTCGTCATGAAGGCCGGGTGCCCCTGCTCTGATCCGTTGACGGCAAACGAAATCTGCCCGCCCACCGAGACCGCGTCAAGTTTTGCTCCGGTCGTTGCCAGCAAGGTGACTGCGGCCACGTTGGTGCCCTTGGGCAGTCGTCCGGGGTTGTCGACGATCCCGCTGACGTATTCGGTCAGGTCGGCGTCGGGTGCGTTGTTCGTCAGTCGAACGGTGACCGTTGTCTTTCGGGTGTCGCCGGTGCACGTCTGCGCTGTGTAGTCGATTTCTCTTGTGAGGTAGTAGTCGAGCTTGTTGCCGGCTTGGTTGTTGATCACCACACCGGCATACGGCGCCGAATCTCCGGGGATCGTATGACCGAGGACCGTGTCGGCGAGCACCGATTGTTCGTCGGGGTGCGAGCTCCACACCGCGATTCTGCCCTCGCTGACGCCCTTGCCCAGTGCTTCCAGCAGCGCGCTCGGGGACTTGATGTTCCCGGTCATCTTCTCGACGACGCGGGCCGCGATCGTCTGCAGATACTGCTTTCGTGCCTTGTTGTCAGAAGGGAAGCGTGCATACGCGGTCGACTCGGTCAGTTCCACGACGTTGTCGGCCGTCACCGACTCCCCGTCGGGCATCTTGATCGGCCCTACCGCTTTCAGAATGTAACTCAGGGCTATCGGATCGGTCGCTATCGCACCGTCGACCATTTCACCCCCGGACTCCTGTGACCACAGGGACTGCCAGATCTGTGCCGCGTAGGGAAAGTGCGAGCTGAGGTTGCTGTTGCGAGAATCGGTGGTCGGGCGACTTGTTCCGTACAGCTGGTTGAAGTCAGGACCAAGGTCTATCGGTTGATTGTCCAGTGTTAGTTCGGAGTTGGGGGAGAGTGTGTCCACCCGAGCGGCGCCGTCGTCGACTCGGACGATGCCGTATCCGCCCAAGAGGCCACCGGTTCCGCGGGCTTCCGCATTGGTCTGGAAACCGATGAAGTAATTGCGCGGTCCGTCGGTGCCGAGCATCGCCGGTGCGATGCGAGCCGCTGTGGCGGTGTTCGTCAAGAGGGTAGCCAGTTCGCTTGTCTGCGACTGCAATTCTGCTCGGGCATCGTTAACTCGGCCCAGGTACTTCGATTCGGGAACTTCCTGTGCCTGCGACGACAGCAATTCCGCGGCGATAGCTGTTTCGGCCAGTTTCGGTTCTGCTTCGCGTAACGGTGCGAGTGCCAAGCGTCCGCCGGGCTGCACCAATTCCGTTGGTGCGAGTGAAGTTCCGACAGTGACAGCAGGACCGAGAACGTCACGCGTGAGTCCCTGGACGACCTCGGTCATCTGGCGCGTCGAGTCGAAGGGCGACCCGATGACAGGAACAGCGGCGGCGATGTTCCAGGGAAGCGAATGGGTGTTGTCATAGGCGGTCGACGCCGCGAGATCGGCTTCCGCCGCGGCGGACTCTGCGACCCCCGTATCCCCGGCAAGTAGTGCACTCTTTGCCGATTGTGCATGGTCGCGAGCCGCTTCCAGGTTGCCCTGCGCCTCGTATGACGTGTAACCGAGCCAGGCCACAAAACCGCCCACGAGCAGTGTCGATGCCGTGATCGCGACCGCTGTTCGGTGGCTTCGGAGAAATGCAGCCGACCCCTTGGGTTCGCGCTCCTGACCGCTCGGTGGGATGTTGTCGGAGCCGATCGGTTCAGCCCCGGAATCGTCGTCGGACTTTGGTCCCACCGTGTCGTTGTTCATCCGCTGAAGCTCCTGACGTTTGAGTGCGTGAAAGCTGCGTCGACATGTCTAGCAGTGTTGGCCCGGTGGTGAAAACTTAGACGAGACAGTAGGGTTCGGTTCGGCCGTTCGTGGTGTTCGCTCCCATGGATTCACGTGATCAGCCACCGAATGTTCGTGAATAACAAGGCTGGTGAAATGTGAGGTGACGGGTTGAGTGCTTTTCCGTTGTCTCGGGCTCAGCTCGCGCTGTGGTTCGCGCAGCAACTGAGTCCGTCAACTCCGTTCGTGGTGGCTCAGTACGTCGAACTACGAGGACCGGTTGACGTCGACGCGCTGATCGAGGCAACGAACACGGCATGTCATGAAGTGGAGTCGGCGTTCGTTCGCCTCGTCGCTACTGATGCCGAGCCGCTTCAGGTCGTCGATCACTCCATCGTCGACGATCTCGAATACCTCGACCTCCGCAGCAATGACGATCCAGTTCAGCGCGCGAACGAGTGGATGACAGCGGAATACTCACGGCCACTTGACGTGATGTCGGATCGCTTGATCTCGGCGACCTTGCTGCACCTGGCAGACAATCACTATTTCTGGTATTCGCATGCCCATCACCTCGTGCTCGACGGGTATGCGGCGATGACACTCACCACGCGAGTGGCCGAGCGCTATTCGCATCTTGTTCACGGCAAGAAGCTGACTCCTTTCGGTGGTGCGGGGGTACGTGCGCTGCACGACCTCGATGTCGACTACCGATCCTCGGCGCGGTATCGATCGGACGAGCAGTACTGGACGGAGATGTCCGAGGGCCTGCCTCGCCCGGTTCGCCTCGCCGACGGCGCCGGGCTGACGTCCATGCCGCAGCGCATGATGGTGCAGACCTTGGATCCGACTCTTGCAAAACAGCTTTCGGATGTCGCGACGGAGTGGACTACGTCCGAGGTGGCGATCCTCGTCGGTGCGTTCGCGTCCTATCTCGGTCGGATGACTGATTCCGACGACGTCGTCCTCAGCCTGCCGGTGTCCGGCCGCACCACGGCAAGGTCGAGACGTTCGGGCGGAATGCTGTCCAACATCGTGCCTGTTCGTGCGCAACTTGATCGGGATCTGTCGCCACAAGAGTTGGTGCGTCAGATCTCGGTGCAGATGACCGGCGCATTGCGGCATCAGCGATTCCGTTACGAGGACATGGGTTTCCAGGGAGATCAGGGCGGATCCCGCGACTCGGCGGGCCCGGCAGTCAACGTCATGATGTTTCACGAAGCGATTCGGCTCGGTGACGTCGTCGGCGAATTTCACGTCCTCACATCCGGACCCACCGAAGATCTGTTCTTCAGCATTTATCCGTCGATCGCGGGGGAGAACGTTCGCCTGTCCTTCGAAGCCAATCCGCGCCTGTACAGCGAACGTGATCTGTCGATGCACCATCGTCAGTTCGTTCGGCTACTCGAGGGATTCCTCGACTCGGCCACCAGGGGGCTCGGTGACCTCCTTGTCCTCTCGGCGGACGAACTGAATGATCTGGTCCCCGCGCTGGGTGCGCGGACGGACGGATTCGCGACGCTCGATTCGGTCATCAGAGACGGGGCAGGGCGGGGGAGTGCCGTCGCGATCCGTGACCAAGGTGTGGACGTCACCTACGACCAACTCGGCGCTCGCGCGGATGCACTGTGCGCCTTGCTCGTAGAGAACGGCGTCGTCCGAGGTGACGTCGTCGGGATCCTCGCCCCGCGGTCGACCGATTCCGTAGTTGCATTTCATGCAGTGGCGCGGGCCGGTGCGGCTCTTCTTTTCGTGGATCCTCAAACACCCTCCGAGCGTGTCGCTTTCATTCTCGACGATGCCAACGTGTCCGTTGTGGTCGGTGACGATCCGGCAGGCGTGCCGGCTTGGGTCTGCGTCGTCAGTCCCAGGGGCGACGAAACTGTCGATGGGCCGATCGATCGAGGTTCGGAGGCCGGTTCATCTATCGCCGACGTGTCCCTGGACGATACCGCCTACGTGGTCTACACCTCGGGGTCGAGCGGACGGCCGAAGGGCGTCGCGGTCAGCCACCGTGGCATTTTGCCGTTGCTGCGTTCTCACGCACGGCGACTGAACATCGATAGTTCCTCCCGAGTCGCGCTCCTGGCATCCACGTCGTTCGACGTGGCGATCCTCGAGATTCTGCTTGCTCACGGCTGCGGTGCGACTGCCGTGGTCGTTCCTCCCGGACTGATCGGCGGAGTGGATCTCGAAGACTATGTGCGGCGCGAGGGTGTCACGCATTTGATCTCGACACCATCGGTTCCGCTGACGATGGATCCTCGGGAACTGCCGGATCTTCGAGTATTGAACGTGGGCGGAGAGCGACCGCCGGGGACGCTCGTCGATGCGTGGTCGAGTCACGTCGACATTGTGAATTCGTACGGCCCTAGTGAAGCAACCGTCGCGGCATTCATGAGCGAGCCGCTGGTGCCTGGCGGTGATACACCGATCGGGCGCCCCATCGACGGCGTTGCCGCTGTGGTGTTGGATTCGTGGTTGCGTCCTACTCCGGTCGGCGCCGCGGGTGAGCTGTACGTGATGGGACAAGGACTGGCGCGTGGGTACCTTTCGCCGACGCTGACGGCGGAGCGTTTTGTCGCGGCGCCAATAGGTACAGCCGACGCTGGTGCACGCATGTACCGCACCGGGGACGTGGTTCGGTGGAACGATGCCGGTCAACTCGAGTTCTTGGGCCGCACTGATCAACAGGTGAAGATCCGTGGAGTACGCGTCGAACTGGGCGAGATCGAAGCTGTGCTCCTGTCTACTCCTGGCGTCTCGCAGGCAGCAGTGGTGGAGCGATCCGGGTCGATTGCAGCGTATGTGACCGTGAGCGAAGACGGAGACGACCGACCTCGTCCGTTGAGTCAGGAGGCGGTGCGCGACCATCTAACTTCACTACTTCCGCGTTCCATGCTTCCGAGTTCGGTGACGATTCTGGCGGCGTTGCCCGTGACAAACCATGGAAAGACAGACCGTGCAGCGCTCCCTGAACCGACGACGGCCGCTGTCGCCGAGCAACGCTCGGCGGTAAGCCGCCCGATCGAATACGACGAGGAATTGATTGCCTCGGTGATGGCCGAGGTCCTCGGCGTCGGAGTTCTCGGACCGCACTCCGACTTGTTCGCCTGGGGCGGTAGTTCTCTCGACGCCGTGTACGTCGCCGCACGAGTGAGTTCCGCCCTCGGAAGGCGGGTGGGTGTCAGGGACGTGTTCGGTGCCCCGACGCCGGCGCAGCTGGCCCGGAAGATCCGCGAGGGTCGGGCAGAGTGGGTGGTGGAACCCCAGCGCATTTCGGACGACGTCTTCGTGAAAATCGCTCCGGCACAACAACGTCTGTGGCTGCTCAATCGTCTGGATCCGCAGTCGTCGGCGTACAACATTGCGTTCGAGGTCTCGTTCAGTGGAGTTCTGGATACCGAGGCGATGAGAGTGGCGGTAGGTGACCTGACCGATCGTCACCTCGTCTTGCGTACTGTTTTCTCGTTCGACCAGAACCGCGACACGTGGCCGGTCCAGGCCGCGACTGCGGCTCCGGTGACTCTGATCGAGGTTCCGTCTGAGGATTACGAGACTGCGTCAGCGGATTTGGTTGCGGCCGGGTTCGACCTGGCGACCGACGCACCTCTTCGCTTGATCCTCACCTCGGAGAGCGACGCCGACCATCGCATGACCGTGGTTGCCCATCACATCGCCCTGGACGGTCTTTCGTTCGCGACGATCGTCTCGGACCTTGTTGAGGCGTACGACGCCCGCGCCGCTGGGAGTTCGCCGATCTGGCCTTCGCCCTCGCTCGACTATCGCGACTATTCCGCTTGGCACAGAACCGTTCTCGGTGATCCTGCGGATCCGCAGAGCCTGGCTGGCCGTCAGTTGGAATTCTGGGAAACAGCTCTCGCCGGCGTTGATCCGACTCTGGCGCTTCCCGCGGACAGATCCCGCCGGCCGGACCAACCGTCGTCGGCGCGGGACGTGACGTTCGAACTGTCCTCGCCCGTCCACGCGGCGCTGAACGAAATTGCCAGAGCACACGACTGCACGACCTTCATGGTGCTGCACGCCTGCCTTGCGATCGCGCTGAGCAAGATCACCGGTGCGCCCGATATTGTCATCGGAACCCCGACGTCCGGTCGAACGCACCCCTCGTTCGACGGCTCCGTCGGTATGTTCGTCGGAACCGTGGCGCTGCGAACGCTCCTGCTCGAGGGAGACACCTTCGGTGAGTTCTTGACTCGAGTACGCGACGTCGACGTGGCGGCACTGTCCAATGCCGACGTCCCGTTCGACTGGGTAGTCGAGCGGGCGGTCGGTGGGGCCGCAGGCGAGAAGAATTCCTTCCTGCACGTGGTTCTTGCCGTCGATCCGGTAGCTTCGGTTCCCGAGATCGCCGTGGGAACGATGACGGCTCGAGGAATTCCGTTGCCTCCCGCGCACCCGCGGTTCGATCTCGAAGTGACTGTGCGCGAAGATCGTACGGTTGACGGAGGTGCGAGCGGCATTTGGGGCACCTTCCGATATGCCGCCGATCTGTTCGATGCGGCCACCGTGGGCGGTTGGGTCGAGCGACTACGTCGAGTGTGCGACTCGGTCACCGAGAACTCGTCAATTATGTTGCGTGACATCGATGTTCTCAGCGTCGACGAGCGCGAAAAACTGCAGGTGCACGTGCCGGCGCCCGCACTTGGTGCGAACTCACTGTCCGACCTGTTCGCCGGGGTCGCGACGAAGCGGTCGAACGCGATCGCGGTGACGAGTAGAAATTCTCGGGTCACCTACGCAGAGTTGCACGTTCGTTCGGAGGCGCTCGCAGCCGCCTTGATCGATCGAGGAATTCGAGTGGGGGATCGGGTGGCCGTCGGCCTCCCTCGCTCGATCGACCTGGTAGTTGCAATTCTCGCGGTCGTTCGGGCGGGCGCCGCGTACGTCCCGATCGACCTGCAGTATCCCGACGCTCGCATCCGATACGTACTCGCCGATGCGCGTCCGAAAGCGATTCTGTCGACGCCCAGCTACGCTCCGCGTTTCGGTGAGTACGAACATGCCGTCGTAGCCGTCGACGAGACGGCTGACGCGGCGCAATGCTGGCCACTTGCGCCCTTGGAGTCCGCCGCTTACGTGATCTACACCTCCGGATCAACCGGCGCCCCCAAAGGCGTGGTGGTATCTCAGGGCAACGTGTTGGCTCTGCTCGCCTCGACTCGAGAGATCTTCGACTTCGGGCCCGAAGATGTGTGGACGATGTTTCATTCGTACGCATTCGACTTCTCGGTATGGGAGATGTGGGGTGCGCTGACCACTGGCGGATCCCTGGTGATCGTGGACGGTGACGTCGCGCGCTCACCCGAAAGATTCTTGGATCTGATTGTGCGGGAACAAGTGACCGTTCTGAATCAGACCCCGGCTGCCTTCTATGCGTTGGCGGAAGTCACGCAGGAAATGCTGCTTCCGCTCCGGTCGATTGTTTTCGGCGGTGATCGCCTCGACGTGGGGCGCGTGGAGGCCTGGTTCGATCGGCACCCGGATGTGCGGGGCGTCAACATGTTCGGAATCACCGAAACTACCGTTCACGTCACCAGTGTCGAACTACCGGCCGGCAACGGAGCTGCCTCGCCGATCGGATCTCCGCTACCGGGCTTGCGCAGCTACGTACTGGACACCGCGCTCGCGCCTGTCCCTCCCGGATCTGTCGGCGAACTGTACGTTGCCGGTCCACAGGTGGCCGCAGGCTACTTGGGTCAACCCGGGATGACGTCTTCACGATTTGTGCCTGAACCGGGATTCGACGGATCGAGGATGTACCGCAGCGGCGATCTGGTCCGTTGGCGAGCCGGTCGACTCGAATATGTTCGCCGCGCCGACGGTCAGATGGCCCTGCGCGGTTACCGCGTCGAACCGGGCGAGGTCGAGACCGCGTTACTGGCTCACAGTTCGGTGGAGCAGGCCGCGGTGGTGGTGCGAGAACTCGACAGCGGGCCGACATTGGTCGGTTACATCACCCCGGAGAAGGGACACGACCTCGACGGCGTATTACGCACTGCCCGTTCGTTGTTGCCCGGGTACATGGTGCCGTCGGCTTTGATGTCGCTTGCGTCATTGCCGGTCACGATCAACGGCAAGATCGACCGCGCGTCGCTGCCGACCCCGGTGTCTCTCACGCAGCCCTCTCGGCAGTCACGAGACTTCTTCGAGCAGACAGTCGCAGCCATCCTGAGCGATTTGATGGACGTTCCGAATGTCGATCCGGTTCGGAATTTTTTCGATCAAGGGGCCAATTCCTTGATCGCCACTCGACTCTCGTCGCGACTGAACGCCGTCCTGGGCTGCAACCTCGACGTCCGCGACGTCTTCGAGCACCCATTCGTCGATCAGCTGGCCGGAATAGCTGCTGCCCGAATCGGTATGGGGCAAGCGTCTCCGGTTTCCTTGGAGCCTCTGTCTTTGGCTCCGCGTTCGGACAATACAGAAGTGCAGCTGTCAGCTTCGCAACACCGAATGTGGATTCTGAATCAGTTGGATACAGAGTCCGCCGGCTACAACATTCCGATCGTGTTGCGCCTGACGGGTGAATTGGATGTAGTTGCAGCCGAACTGGCAATTCGTGACCTGATCGATCACCATCGCACCCTGCGGACCGTGTACCCGGTTGTCGGTGAGCGCCCGGTTCAGAAGGTGCTCGACGTCAGGGAAGTAAGTCCGCCGCTTCAGCTCCAGGCCCTCGCGGGCGAGGACGCCGAGAATCGCGTCGCAGAACTGGTGGGTTCGGGCTTCGATGTCACCACGGATCCGCCTGTACGGGTGGCCCTCTTCCAGGTTTCACCCGACGAGCACGTCCTGGCCGTCGTGGTCCATCACATTGCCGCCGACGCTCGATCGCTGGAAGTGTTGGTACGTGACTTCACTGCCGCGTACATCGCTCGCGCGGAGCAGCAAGCTCCGCAGTGGACGCCGCTCGCGCTCGAGTACGCCGATTACACTGCATGGCAAAGAGAATCGGGGATTCCAGACACGGTATCCAACTACTGGAAGCAGGCTCTCGAAGGCCTTCCCGAGCAGGCGACGCTACCCCTGGACCGCCCACGCTCGACATCCGCTCGCGCGTCGAGCTGTCGAGTGGTGATCTCAGGTTCCGTACGGACGGGCCTGCAAGCGGTGGCACGATCGAACAACGCAACCATGTTCATGGTTGTCCACGCTGCTCTCGCGGCGCTGCTGGCGAGGCACACCGGCAGCAGTGACGTGGTTGTCGGCACTGTCGTGTCCGGACGCACCGCACCTGAACTCGATGAGCTCGTCGGTATGTTTGCCGGCACGATTGTTCTCCGAACCGAAGTCGATCCGTCGGAGTCCTTCGGCCAGTTGGTCGAGCAGGTTTGTCAGCGCGACGTATCGGCGTTCGCGCATGCAGAGATGCCCTTCGAATCGCTGGTTGATCTGATCGACCCACCGCGATCGCGCTCGCGGCACCCGTTGTTCCAGGTGGCGCTCTCGTTCCAAACAGTGCATCCCACCAACTGGTCCGTGCCGGGGTTGTCCGTCACACAGATTGCTCCTGATGTCAGGCACGCAAATTTCGATCTGCAGCTCAACGTCACGGATTCAGGGATCGGCGGCGGTCTCGCCCTCGAATTCGTCTACAACGCTGATCTATTCGACGATCTGACGGTATCGAGCTTTGCGGGCCGGTTCGAGCGCTTTCTGGGTCAAGTGTCGATCGACCCGCAGGTCGCCGTAGGGGAAATCGACCTGTTGGACAGTGCGGAACGAGCTCTTCTCGTCCCCGCACACGGCGCGGCCGACCGGTCTGGTCGATCTCGACGTTCCGGTACGACGCTTGCCTCGATGCTGCGCTTTGGCGTCGAATCCGCCCCGGATGCTGTGGCGGTCGAGGACGAGGGCAACGCACTGACTTATCGGGAAGTCGATGCCCAGTCGAATGTCGCAGCCGACGAGTTGCGCGCCCGGGGAATCGGAGTCGACCAGGTCGTTGCCTGGACTGCAGATCGGTCCGTTGCGTCGATCGTGCAATTGTGGGCAATCGCGAAGGTCGGGGCGGCTCCGGCGTTGGTGGATCCGGAACAGCCGCAGGCACGACTACGCGGTGTTCTCGAAACACTGGGCGAAGGAACGATCGGCGGCCGCAACGCTGGTGGTGAGAACGCTGTTGGTGAGAAGGTCACAGACTCGGCGCGCGAATATTCCGACAGCCTCGCGGCATACGTAGTCTTCACTTCGGGGACGAGCGGAACCCCGAAGGCTGTCATCGTGACCAACGGCGGGCTCGACGTCATCGCCGAAGACCTGCCGGGTAGGTTCTCGTCTGGACCAGGTTCTCGCGTATTCCATCGCGGAGCACCAGGATTCGACATGACGATGCTCGAGGTGCTCATCGCGAGTGCGTCCGGGGCGACGCTCGTCCTGGCGAAGAACGACGAACTGTTCGGTTCGGGACTCGCATCAGCGCTGAGGCGCGAGCGTATTACGCATCTCTGCGCCACACCTACCGTCGTCGCCTCGATCGGTACTCCGTCGCTGCCGGACCTTGCAACGGTGATGTTCGGAGGCGAGCGACTCAGCGGTGCGTTGGCGAAGCGTTGGCACGCCGGACGCAGAGTGATCAACGGATACGGACCCGCTGAGTCGACGATGTATTCGCTTGCTACCGAGCCCCTGTCGATTGAACAATTGTCGACCGACAGTCACGACGGGTCCGTCGGACATCCGCTGGCCGGTGTCGACGCGGTGGTGCTCGATGATCGACTCGAACCGGTGCCGCCGGGAGTTGCCGGAGAACTTTATCTCGCAGGTCGAATGCTCGCACGCGGGTACGCCGGCCAACCTGCGCGAACTGCGGAGCGATTCGTGGCAACCAGTTCAGGCGCCAGGATGTACCGGACCGGCGACCTGGTGATGTGGAAGCCTGAAATCTCCAAACCGGCAACCCAGAAGCCCGAAGGCAACACCTATCGCCTGCACTATCTCGGACGAACCGACGCGCAGGTGAAGGTCAACGGTGTCCGGATCGAGCCGGGTGAGATCGAAGCAGTCATTCAGTCTGTCGCTGACGTCGATTTCTGCGTCGCCGGGGTACGGACCCCCGAAGGTGGAAGTCCGCTGTTGGTCGCCTACGTGAGAAGTCCAGGCGCCGAGAGAGTTGACACGGGTCGGCTTCGCGCCGCCGTCGCAGAAGTTCTTCCGACGTACATGGTTCCGCATGTCATCGTCGAAATCGAGGGCGACATTCCGATGCGGAACGGCAAGGTCGACTTCGCCGGTCTACCGTTGCCGGCACTCGCTGCTTCCCGCACAGAGGGCCCAGAGACTGACACTGAGCACCTGGTTGCTGCGGCTTTTGTCGCCGTTCTGGGCGGAGACGGGGACGATCGTGATGCAGACTTCTTCTCGCTCGGGGGCAACTCGCTCTCGGCCGCGGAGGTCACGTCACTCTTGAGTGGTTCCCTGGGACAGGTTGTTCCGCTGAGGACCGTATTCGAGCATCCGACGGTTGCGGCGTTGGCAGCCCGGCTCGATTCGCTCGAGCAGAACGACTCGGTGACCGATCTTGTCCGACTGGAGCCGCGCCGCGATCCCACGCCCGCACCCCTGTCACGAAACCAGCGTGCGATGTGGGTACTCAATCAGCGGAACACAGCGAGCGGTGCGTACAACCTGCCGATCTGCATCGAGATCGACGGTGAACTCGACGTGTCCGCGCTGCGTCAAGCCGCGACCGATCTTGTCGGCCGGCATGAGGTCCTCAGAACCCGGTATCCGGGCACTCCACCGGTTCAGGTCGTAGATCTTCCGTCTTCGGTGGCAGTGGAAACGCGACTGGTCGGCGACGTCGAGGTCGAAGTGCTGCTGCGGGAGTTCGGCTCGCGCGGTTTCGACGTGGCCGCAGACCTGCCGGTGCGCTGGATGCTGCTCCAACTGTCGCCGGTCAGACATGTTCTGGCGGTAAGTTTTCACCACATCGCAGTCGACGGGGTGTCGATGCGAACTGTGGTCGGCGATCTCCTGACCGCTTACGGCAAGCGCCGAGCCGGACTGGATCCGCAGTGGCCTCCGCTGCCGATCCAGTACGGGGATTTTGCCGCGTGGGAGGCAGCGAGTGACGTTTCCCCTGTCGTCGAAGAGTTCTGGCGCCGAGCACTCGACGGCGTGACGTCTGTGTCACCGCTGACGGTGGATCACACTGACGACGGACCGGTTTCCGCGGCGCAGCGAGTGAACTTTTTGATACCAGCCGTCGTCACCTCGGCACTGCAGGCGCGAGCAGACCGGATGAAGGTCTCGCTGTTCGCGGTGGTTCATGCGGCACTGTCCGTGGTGCTTGCCAAGCTGAGCGGGAATCCCGACGTCGTGATCGCGACCGCGGTCGACGGACGGCGTACGCCCCAACTCGACGGCGTGGTCGGAATGTTCGTCGATACGGTGCCTCTGCGCCTGCGGATCGACGGGGACATGCCGATCGATCTTCTGTTGGCTACAGCTTTCGATGCTGACGTGGCAGCGTTCGAATACAGCTCTGTTCCTGCCGAATTGGTTGGTGAGTTACTCGGTGGACGAACTCCCCAAGTTGCGCTGGGTCTGCAGAATTTTGCGCTCCCTGCCGTGGAGGTGGCCGGTCTCACGATCGAGGCTCGTGAAATCGAGACCGCAACAACGAAGTTCCCCATGCATGTCTCGCTCGCACCCGCTGTCGACGGATCATTGACCGGCGCTGTCGTCTATGCCGCGAGCGCGTTCGATCCGTCGAGCGCCGACGCGGTTACTCGACATCTGTCGAGAGTGCTCACCTCGATTGCCGAGGATGTGCCAGTACACGTTTCGGATCTCGCGGTGGGCGCGGCGCCCAGTTGGACTGCTGTCGAGGTCGATTCGTCTCGGACGCTCACCGAGATCTTTGCCTCCACAGCGGCGCGATTCCCGAACAACATTGCTCTCGACGACGGACAGAGCACGGTGACGTATGCCGAACTCGACTCCGCCTCGGATGCTCAAGCCTGGGAACTGGTGGCTCGGGGAGCAGGGCCGGGCGCTGTGTACGAGATTCCGGCAGTGCGAACTATCGCTTACCTGGTCCGAATGTTGGCCATCACGAAAACGGGCGCGGCATTCGTGCCGATCGACCCTGACCTGCCGACGGCACGGTTGAAGCAGCTGCGCACAGTGCTCTCCGACCGCAGTCCTGTTCCCGGCCGGCAGTATCCGGATTCAGTTGCGTACGTCGTTCACACGTCCGGGTCGACCGGTGAACCGAAAGGCGTTGCAGTCACCCACCGAGGACTGGGCCTTCTGACCGAAGACGCAATCCGGAAGTACGGGGTGACTTCGGACTCGGTTGTGCTGCACGGATACAAACCGACGTTCGATGCAGCGATCCTCGAGATGATGCTGGCGATCGGCGCCGGGGCTACCTTGGCGGTCGCGCCTCGTGAGGCTTTCGGCGGAAGGGCACTCGAAGAGTTTGTCGCAGAACGCGGCGTCACTCACATGTTGTCGACTCCGGCCGTACTCGACACCATGGCACCGGAGCGGTTCGACTCGCTCGAGGTAGTGGCAGTCGGTGGCGATGTGCTCTCACCTTCCACCGCGCGCGCGTGGAGTCGCCGTGCACGAATGCTCAATGCGTACGGACCGACTGAATGCACCGTGGTCACGACTGTCGCTGAGGTGGATCATCGGGTCACCATCGGAGTTCCGCTCACCGGAATCGGTGCAGAGGTACTGGATACGCGACTGCATCCGGTGCCGTGGGCCGGGATCGGTGAGTTGTACGTCAGCGGACCCGGGCTGGCGATGGGCTACGCCGGAGATCCCGCCGGCACCGCCAGTTCGTTTGTCGCCGCACCAGGTGGGCGCCGCCGTTATCGGACCGGTGATCTGGTTCACCGCCGCACCGATGACACGCTCGGATTTGTCGGACGCTCCGACCGCCAGATGAGTGTGCGAGGAATCCGCGTCGAGCCTGCCGAGATCGAATCGGCCCTGCGTCGGTGCCTCGGCGTCGAGGCCGCTGCGGTTGTCCTCGTCGACGAGATCGCTGTGGCATGTGCGGTTGGTGAGTCATTGGAGTCGGATCAGCTGACAATCGAGTTGGCAGCGATGTTGCCTGCATACCTGATGCCCGGCCGAGTAGTCGTGTTGGAGTCGATCCCGCTCACGTCGAACGGAAAGCTGGACGCAGACGCGTTGCGGCGTCATGTGTTCGAGAGCCAGACACCCGACGCAGCAGTGACGGTTTCGGAGGAACTCGTCACCGCTGTCATGTCGGAACACGTGTCCGGAAGCTTCGGCGCTCTGCACAACCTGTTCGAATCGGGGGGTGATTCGTTGGCCGCGGCCGCGGTGGCAGGTCGGCTCGCCTCGATCTTCGCCCGGGACGTGCCTGTTCGAGCCGTCTTCGACAATCCGTCACCGCGAGCGATGTCTCAGTGGCTTTCGTCGAGCGCATCCGACGGCACACGCCGCGATTTGACTCGACGCGATCCCGGGATGCCCGCGCCGCTGGCGCCCTCTCAACAGCGACTCTGGCTGATCAATCAGCTTCAGCCGGAATCGACCGCGTACAACCTGACGTTTGCAGTAATCCTGGCAGAAGGCATCGATCGCTCGCTATTGAGCAGCGCACTCGGTGACGTCGTCGATCGCCACGCCGTACTGCGAACTGTGTTGGTTCCGGGTGAGTTCGGTACACAGCAGGTCGAAATAGATTCTGTTGCATTCGATCTCACTCCGGTGCCGGTCGACGATATTCGTGCGAGCGCTCGATCCTTCGCGAATGTGCAGTTCGATCTCGAACGAGAAGTTCCACTCCGAGTGCGTGTATTCACCGAGAATGCAGGGGTCGTCTCGGCAGGATCGACGGTCCTGGTCATCGTTGTTCACCACATCGCAATCGACGGTGCTTCGATGGGACCAATCCTGGCCGATTTCGCGGCAGCCTTCGAGGCCAGGGCAGTTGGAAAAGAATGGGATCGCTCCGCCGACGGGATCAGCTACGGCGATTACAGTCTGTGGGCGAGAGAGAGTTTGGGTGATCCCGAGGATTCTCTCAGCGTGGCCCACCGGCAACTCGACTACTGGTCGAGCGTCCTTCGTGGCGTCGAGGATGTGTTGGCTCTACCCGTCGACAAGCCCCGGAGTCCGCTGTCCTCACGATCCGACGAGATGGTGACGGAAGTCCTCGACGGCACCACCTACGACGCGTTGTCGGCGTTGGCCCGCTCGCACGGCGTCACGGTATTCATGGTCGTCCACAGCGTGATTGCCGTGCTGCTCGCTCGTGAGTGCGTCACGGATGATGTCGTTGTGGGAGCAGCGGTGAGTCTGCGCAACGATCCGGCGCTTCGCAATGTCGCCGGCATGATGGTGGGCACCGTCGCGTTGCGCACGAGGATCAACTCCGCCGAGCACTTCACAGCAGTCTTGGACGAGGTTCGCCGCGTCGATCTGGAAGCGATGGCGAACGCGGATGTTTCGTTCGACGATGTAGTCGCAAAAGTCGATCCGCCGCGCAGGATGAACGAGCATCCACTGTTCACGGTCATGCTGGCATATCGACGAGCGCTCGAGTTGCCGCAGATCGACGGGGTATCTGTCTTCGACCTCGACATCGCAGGGGCATCGACGGGCTACGACTTGACGTGGGATCTGGTCGACGCCGGTGACAGTCTGACCATTCGATTGTTGTACGCCACGGACAAGTTCCGGAAGTCGACCGCGGAACTGTTCATGCAGCGAGTGACACGCATCGTCGAATTGGTGACAGCCGAACCCGAGATTGTAGTCGGGGAGATCGAACTGTTGTCCGGACTCGAACGCTCGGCGTTGACCGTTGCGAATCCCCGCAGCGTCGAACCCCTGACGATTGCCGACATTTTCGAACGTGCACTGCGTCAGGCACCCGACGCAGTAGCGCTGGAAGAGAACGGCCGACTCTGGACTTACCGCGACCTGCACGAGGCGTCGTCGCACTGGACGCGCGAGTTGGTGGGCCGGGGAATCGGGCCTGACGGCGTCGTCGCCGTTGCGCTCGGTCGCGGATATCTGTGGATCGTTGCGTTGTGGGCAGTGGCGCGGGCAGGCGCAGCGTGGCTGTCGCTCGATCCGGCGTTGCCGACAGTGCGCCGGCAGACGATGGTCGAGGAGTGCGGTTCGGTTGTCGGCTTGACAGCAGAAGGAGCAGTCGAGAGTTTGCCCGATTGCGTCGAGTGGTTGTCGATGGATGAATCACGCACTGCGAGTGAGGCTACCGAGGTATCGGCAACGCCGGCTCGTCCCGACAACCTTGCCTATGTCATCTACACGTCGGGTTCGACGGGAAGACCCAAGGGCGTCGAGGTTTCACATCGCGGAATCATGAATGTCTACACCGCGCACGCCGAGATCGCCCAGCTCGATCGTGGCCCCCGTGTCCTGCAATTGGCGTCGTCGACCTTCGATGCGTCGGTGATCGAGATTCTTTTGGCGGCTGCGGGGTGTGGAACGTTGATTCTGGCTCCCGACTTCGTCTACGGGGGAGAGGAACTCACGAGTCTGCTGGTGGCTGCCGACGTCACGCATTTGATCGTGACGCCGACCGTCCTGGCGACAGTCGATCCGGATGCAGTGCAACCGTTGATCGTCGAATCGATGGGGGAGCCGCTCTCTGCGCGCCTTGCGTCGGCGTGGTCACCCCGACATCGCATCGTCAACGGATATGGGCCGACCGAATCAACGATCGCGGCATCGATTTCCGCGCGGATCACTGACGGGGACGTCACTGTCGGCACTCCAGTCCCTGGTACGACGGCACTTGTCCTCGATCAGAGGCTTCGACCGGTTCCGGATGGCGTTGCGGGAGAACTGTTCCTCGCCGGTGAGAATCTGGCACGGGGGTACGTCGCCTCCCCGGGTCTGACGTCCGAGCGCTTTGTTGCCAATCCTTATGCGGTGGGGACTCGGATGTACCGCACGGGTGACCTCGTTCGTCGTCGGCGTCACGACCGAGCGCTCGAGTATCTGGGCCGCAACGACGCACAGGTGAAGGTTCGGGGTGTTCGCGTGGAACCGGCGGAGGTCGACGCGGCTCTGTCAAGCCATGGAGCAGTGACCTTCTCGGTTACCGTTGTCTCCGACGATGAGCGCGGGTCTACTGAGCTTCGGTCGTATGTAACTCTGGCGGAGAACAATTCTGTGACGGAAAAGGAGCTGCGTGACTTTGTCTCCGGCTTGCTGCCGAAACACCTGCTGCCTTCCTCGGTAACGGTGGTGGTCCGGGTCCCGTTGCTCGCATCGGGGAAGATCGACGTCGCGGCTCTTCCTGCTCCTGCACCGCAGGTAGGGTCGAGTGTGGATCGACCCGTCTCGGCTACCGAACGTCAAGTGGCACAGGCATTCGAGAGTGTCACAGGCGCGGTATCGGTGGGCCGTCATGACGACTTCTTCGAACTCGGCGGTACGTCCATGGGAGCCGTTCAGGTGGCTTCGCGAGTGCGTGAGGCCCTGAACAGAGATTTTCCTGTTCAATGGATTTTCACCGATCGAACTGTGGCCGAACTTGCCTCTCGGTTGGACCTCGATCATGCCGATGACTTGGAGGGTGATTCGTCTCGTTCGGATCCGCTGGACACGATCGTCATGTTGGGCGGCAATCCTGACGACGTACGGCCGCCGTTGTTCTGCGTGCATCCGGTCAGTGGAATTGCCTGGTGCTACGCCGGACTCGTCGGTCGGCTCGAAGGTCGACGGGTGTACGGCATCCAGGCAACGGGAGCAGGTGAGCTACCCGGCACGGTGGCGGAGTTGGCGTCGGGGTATGTCGATGCCGTACGGATGGTGCAACCGTCGGGTGAATACCATCTGCTGGGGTGGTCTGCCGGCGGAACGATCGCGCTCGAGATGGCGAGCCAGCTCGAAGAGGCCGGCGACCTGGTCGGTTCGGTTGCAATGCTCGACGCACTGCTGCCGGAGATGATGCCGTCTGTACAAGCAGCCCCGGAGCCTTCCGAATTGTTCGCGCAGATCGGGCTGACTGAGGTTGAAACGGCTACCACAGCAGTGACTTTCGTAGACGTCGCAGCGGAAATCAGAAGGCAGACCGGTATGGATTTCCTCACCGATGCGGTTCTCGAATCGGTAGTCGGCCGGGTGGAAAAACTGTCGCGAATCGTCCGGGATCACAGGCCGAGGCCCTTTTCGGGGTCAGTGGAACTCTTTGTGGCGCAGCATGATCTGCCTGAACATCGTCACTTGGTCGAAAAGTGGTCTGAACTGGTGGGCCCGTTGCGAACGTATCTGGTCGACTGCTCTCACTCGGAAATGTCGAGCGTGGAGGTTTTGGCGAGCGTCGCGAAAGTCCTCGTCGACAATCGCCGAAGCATCGAATCCGAAGCGGGGGAGCGCAATCACACTGGGGTGCAGTAGATCTGCGGCGCCGGGACTTTGGTCCGGAGTTTTCACCCCCGGGGGTCCCCATGCTTCCGTTCCGCAAGTAGAACCCGTAGCATTTTCCTTGTGGCAGTAAGCCATTCAGAAACTATCTCCGGAGGATCGTATGTTGGGTTCCCTTTTTTCCATCAGCTCTGAAATCGGTGTCCCGTCCGTCGACGCGCTCTTCGAGGCTGCTCGGACCATCATCGGCGCGCTCTTCGGCCTGAGCTGACACGTCGCAGCGACCTTCCCCCGCGGTGAAGAAAGTCCCTGTTCTCCGACAAGGAGAACAGGGACTTTCGTGCAGCCTGCAGGTGAGCGTTTGCGTGGCGGTGAGTGGGTGACCTACCGGCCGTTCTGTTGATACGCGATCGCTGTCAGCGATCCGACTTCGACGTTCACGTCTGCGGTGCTGGTGAGCCCGATCTTGTGGGTCGACTGCCCGGGAGCTTTGCAGGCACCAGAAGGTCGGAACCGGGGGCCTCGACAAAAGTTGTCGCTGTGCGCGGGTAGCTCGCTCAGTCGATGCCGAGCATCTGCTTGAGCTCGTGCACGCCTGTCACTTCGACGGGATACGGCGGTGCGACAAAATCTTCGCGGCTGAGGGTGAAGAGACGCCGCACGGTCATTCGGCCGTCGGCAGCCAACTCCTCTATCGTGCCGTCTGCGCGGTACCCGACTTTGGTCGACACCGTGATCGAGGCGGGGTTGTCGGTGAACGCCGACGACGCGACGCTGCGTGCGCCCAAAGAGTCGAATGCGAATGCGCAGATAGCCTGTCGGGCGAGAGTACCGATACCCCGGCCTTGGAACTCACGCCCGATCCACGAGCCGGTTTCACCGGTACGACTGTTGGGGAAGTCCGTCGCGGCAAACGCCTGACAACCTACGATTTCCCCGTCGACAACGATGGCTGTTTCGAATTTCCAGTCGGCGACGCTCATCGCTCCGCGGACCGACCAGTGATATTGGATGAACCTTCGCGACACTTCGTCCGGCGTGCCCACAGTCCAGGGGACAAGAAAAGGCATCTGTTCGGCAGGGTGAATGCCGGCTCGAACCAGCGCATCGAGTTCGGGGAAATGGTCGTCGCGCACAGGGGTCAAGGTGACGGGCCCACACGTGATCGTTACTCCGTACGGAGGCCAGATCTCGTTCAGTGGATCAACCATCGTGCTCAGACTTTCGTTCGTGTGCGAATCGGGTCACAGTCTGGCATGCCAGGCCCGTCCGAGTGAGCGACTTCTGGTCATCGGGATTCTTTTGCCCTCGCGGTACGGAGTCGTGACATTAGTGTGTGGACGGTGACTACAGACAAACCGGTACGTCTTCGTGAAGGTAGATCGCCTGACAGGCTTTCGCGTGGTGTGGTGGCCGGATACGCAGCGGGAAGTGTCGGTACGGGTGGATTCGGTGTTCTGCCAGGTCTGGTACTGGCGTACTACCTGACCGACACGCTCGGCGTTGCCGCGGCGCTCGCGTCGCTCGTGGTCATCGTTCCGAAAATCGCCGATGTCCTGATCGACCCGCTGATCGGGTCGATCAGCGATCGTGGCTCTCACCGAACTGGTACGCGAGTGCCACTCATGCTCGCAGGTGCTCTGGCTTTGCCCTTGCTCTTCATTCTCACGTTCTCGGCTCCCGTGTCTGCCGGCCCTGGAGTCGGGGCGTTGTGGGTGCTCGTCTTCTTCCTGCTCGCGGCCAGTGCCTACAGTCTCTTTCAGGTTCCGTACATCGCGTTGCCGACCGAGTTGACCGGCGATTATCACGAGCGCACTCGCTTGGTATCGGTTCGAATTGCCGTGTTGGCCCTGACAATTCTGGTCATCGGTGCCGGCGGCCCCGAGCTCCGCGATGCCGCCGGGGGCGGCGCGCGCGGCTATCTCGTCATGGCGATCGGGGTGTCGGCGTTGATGTGCGGGGCAATGATCTGGGCAGTTCGCGGAGCAGCGCGCCACACGGTGACTCACGCGGATGCCCCGACCGGCTCGTTGCTTGTGCAGTATCGGGACGGGTTCGACGCGATACGACACACTCGCTCGTTCCGATTGCTGGTCATCGTGTTCGTGCTCCAAGCTCTTGCGACCGCGGTGATGTTGGCTGGTGCGCAATACCTGGCGACGTATGTGATGGGCAACGAAGGTGCACTCACCGGGCTGTTCGTCGCACTCGTCGGGCCGGCCCTCGTCGTGATGCCGCTGTGGTATCGGTTCTCTCATCGGTACGGAAAGCTTCGCGGCTACGTCGTCTCTTCGGTTCTGTTTGTCGTGGCGACGGCGTTGTTGACGCTCGCTGCGCTCGACGCCGGCCCGTGGATCTACGGCGCCGTCGCCCTTGCCGGCGTTGCCTATGCCGGGATGCAGGTGTTCCCGCTGGCGATGCTCCCGGACGTCATCGAAGACGACGCGCGAATCGGTGGTCGCCAGCGTGGTGGCTCGCTCAGTGGTATCTGGACCGCCTCGGAAACCGCAGGCCTGGCCCTCGGACCCGCCGTGTTCTTGGGTGTTCTCGCAGTTACCGGTTTTGTCTCGAAAACAGCGGGGGAGAGCGTCGTACAACCGGAATCGGCGCTCACCGGTATCGCCCTGGGGTTCTCGATCGTGCCGGCAATCCTGGTTGCGATAAGCCTGGTCGTATTACGGAATTACCACACCGATCAAGAATCCACTCACGAGAACGCAGGTGAACGATGAGTTCCACTCAGTCCGAGGCACTTCAGGGCAAAATCCTCGAGAGCTCGAACCTCGAGAGCCGAGCCGCTGACATCTTGGGCCGGTTGCGTTCGCTCCGTGAACAGGATGCTCCGACGCACGGCGGCCGTGTTCTGTCGTACGTGTACGACAGCGGTCTCGCAGCCCTCGACGAGTTGGCAGCGGACGCAGCTCGATTGGTTCAGCCCGTCAACGGTCTCGATCCGACGGTGTTTCCCTCCACTGCGGTCATGGAGCGTGAACTGGTGGCGTTCGCGCGCGAGTTTCTCCATGGAACTTCGGACACGGCGACGGATACAGACGCAGGAGCAGAAGGAGTGGTCGTCGGTAACGTCACCAGCGGCGGAACGGAGAGTTGTGTGTTGGCAGTCAAGGCCGCTCGCGACTTTCGCGGTCTCCCACCGGGGGAGGGCTCGCTGGTTCTTCCGACCACCGCGCATGCCGCTTTCCACAAGGCGGCGCACTTGCTCGGGCTGGAACTGATCCTGGTGCCGGTGGATCCCACGTCGGGGCGCGTCGACGCACAAGGTATTGCGGCAGCGGTGCGGGACGACACGGTATTGATCGTCGTCTCTGCGCCCAATTATCCGTTCGCGGCGCTCGATCCGATCGCCGAAGTCGCGGAAGTTGCTCGTGCACGGTCGATTCCATTGCATGTCGACGCCTGCATCGGCGGACTTGCGTTGCCGTGGTGGGGTGATCTGCCGCCCTGGGATTTCCGGGTGGCCGGTGTCACCAGCATGTCGGTCGACTTCCACAAGTACGGATACTCACCCAAAGGCGTCTCCGTGTTGCTGCACCGTGGGCGGGATCTGCATCGCAAGCAATATTTCGGACTCACGGACTGGCCGGGCTATCCGGTGGTCAATCCCACTCTTCTCGGTTCCAAATCCGTTGCTGCCCTGGCCGGGGCGTGGGCGATTTCGCAAGTCCTCGGTCAACCCGGGTATGCCGAATTGGTGTCCCGGGCGCAGCGGGCGACCCGTGCGCTCATCGACACGGTCCAGAGCGTCGACGGGCTTCGCGTCGTGGGCTCGCCGGTGGGACCGCTGTTCGCGGTCGCTGCCGACGATTTCGTGCCGCTCGAACGCCGAGTGGATCCGCATCGCTGGGTGAGCGCCGTCGGTGCCCGGGGTTTCGTCCTTCAAGGGCAGCCGGCGGCGACGCAATCCGACGGGACGACGTTGCCTCGAACAACCCACCTCACCGTCACCCCGGTAACGGAGTCTGTGCTCGGTGAGTTGACCAGCGCGCTCGTCCTCGGTGCCGACGACGTTCGCGGCCTGGCGGCAGCGCAGGCACCGCCGGCCCTGGCAGAGTTGGCCGGAGCATTCGAACGTGGCGATGTCACCGTCGCCGATGTACTCGCTTTGCCCAGTGACGCCGTTGCGGCAGCATTGACGTCGGCGGGGCTGGATCCGCGGGGCTCTTCTGATTCGCCGCTGGACATGGCTGCGGTGCTGGCGGCAGTGGAATCGCTGCCACGCGAGGTAACCAAGCGGTTGTTGGTGGAGTTTCTCGCCGGACTGGTGGAGCCCTGAACTCAGCGACGAATACCGAAACCGTGATGAACACTGCCTAAAACTCGGACAAATGGCGCGAAAGTTTCGCGCATCGGGCGTAAGTTTTCTGTCATCGGCTAACCATCTTTTGTCGGAGGGTTGATTTGTGACTGGCGCCGCGACCAAGATTCTGACAGTTTTCGAGGACATGATCGGGGTTCCGCTTCCGATTCGAGTGCGTTGTTGGGACGGTTCCGAGGCGGGCCCGCCGGACGCCGCTGCACAGGTGCATTTCCGGAATCGGCGTGCATTGCGGCGAGTCCTGTACTCTCCCAACGAGTTGGGGTTGGCGAGGGCGTACGTGTCCGGGGATCTTGACGTCGACGGCGATATCTTTGCGCTCCTCGACGTCCCGGACCTCGTCACGCGGCTCGGTGAGAATCGATTGTCGGCGTTGCCGTTGCGCTCGATCGTGCGCGCCGCCGGTACTTTTGCCGGCTTGGGGGCGCTGGGTCTACCGCCATCACCCCCGTCGATCGAGATGCGTCGTAAGCGAGGCAAACGGCACAGCAAATCGCGCGATTCTGCGACTGTCTCCCATCACTACGACGTCGGGAATCGCTTCTACGAACTGTTTCTCGGGTCGAGCATGGTCTATTCGTGCGGATACTGGCCGGAGGGGGTCGAATCCCTCGAAGCCGCTCAGTTCGCGAAGCTGGACCTGATTTGCCGCAAGCTCGATCTGAAGCCGGGAATGCGACTGCTCGACGTCGGCTGTGGTTGGGGATCGATGGCACTGCACGCTGCCCAGAACTACGGGGTCGATGTCGTCGGGGTGTCACTGAGTAACGAGCAGGTCGAGTACGCCAAAGGGCGAGTTGCCGATGCAGGTTTGACCGACCGCATCGAGATTCGGGTGCAGGACTACCGCGACGTCGATGACGGCCCGTACGACGCGATTTCGAGTATCGGGATGTCCGAGCATGTGGGCCTGGTCAATTTGCCGGTGTACACGGCAAAACTCTACGACCTTCTCGTGCCGCAGGGGCGTCTGCTCAATCACGCCATCGCAGCGGTGAAGTCGTTGTCGGACAAGGCCGAAGACGGACCCAGTTTCATCGACAGCTACATCTTCCCGGACGGCGAGATACTTCCGCTGAGTAAAACCATTGATGCGCTGGAACTTTCAGGTTTCGAGACACGTGACAGTGAAGCGTTGCGTGAGCATTACGCACTGACGCTGCGAGCGTGGGTGCAGAACCTTCGCGAGAACTGGGACGCGGCAGTCCTACAGGTCGGTGCTCCCCGAGTGCGAACCTGGTTGCTGTACCTCGCTGCCAGTGCGCTGGGTTTCGAGGAGCCACACAGGCTTACGATTCATCAGGTTCTGGCCGTGAAACCAGGGGATCGGGGGGCCAGCGGTATGGCCCGCTCGCGTAAGAGTTGGTACCGATCGATTGAAGTCCCGCAGATCGAAACCGGTCCGCGCATCGACTGAGGCCTATACGTTGGATTTCCATGAGCACCCGGAAGGTCGTCCTCGCGGCAGTGAAGATTTCGGCCGTGGCGATCTCGGCACTGTTGCCCACGTCGCTGCTGTTCACACCGATATCGAATGCCGAACCGGTGAGCGATTTCTACGACGCGAGTCCAGACGACGTCGGTGATCCGGGATCGGTGATCCGGACGGAACCACTTCCGCTTGCCGGCGCCGTCGGCGCAGTGCCTGGTGTGGGGACTCGGATCCTGTACGCGAGTACCGACACCCACGGATCCAAGGTGGCCGTGTCGGGCTCGTTCCTGGAACCGGCCGCCCCGTGGTCAGGGGCGGGGCCGCGCCCGACAGTCGTGATCGGTCCGGGCACGCAAGGCCAAGGTGATCAGTGCGCACCGTCGAGGATGTTCCCCACTGCCGGTCAGCTCCGCCTGGCGGAGCCTGGGAATCCGTCGAACTACGGTGCCGGCGTGGACAGTGTCGGTGTCAACTACGAGTCCGCCTTCGCATTCGCTTTCCTCGCCCAGGGCGTTCGCGTGTTTGTCACCGATTACATCGGACTCGGAACGCCAGGCGTCCACACTTACGTCAATCGCGCCGAGGAAGCCCACGCGATGTTGGACGGTGCACGCGCTGCCCGAACCCTGGCGAAGGCAGGGGCGGACGATCCGATAGCGCTCTGGGGGCATTCTCAGGGCGGCGGGGCCACTGCCGCAGCAACCGAACTGGCGCCCGAATACGCGCCTGAGGTGAATCTGGCCGGGAGCTACGCGAGCGCGCCCCCGGCCGACCTGGCAAGCGTTCTGCGTCATATCGACGGTACCGGTCTGATGGCCGCGATCGGCTACACGATCAACGGCGTCCTCGACCGCTATCCAGCCGCCCGAGAACCGATCGAATCTCGACTGAACGACTACGGTCGGTCCGTGCTCGCAGATGTAGCTGGGCAATGCCTCATCGATTCCCGAACCAAGTACGGGAAGCAGTCGACGGCGTCTTGGACCACGGACGGACGACCCCTTGCCGACGTGGTGGAGTCGGTACCGGAGATCCAGCAGGTGATCGAGGAACAACGCATCGGGCGTCGAACCCCGGCCTCGCCGATCCTTGTCAACGGAGCGCTCAACGACGATTTCATCCCGTACGAGCAAACCCGGCGCCTGGTTCAGGACTGGTGTGCGCGTGGGGCCGAGGCGACGTTGTTCACCGACACCCTGCCCGCGGTGAATCCGGGGAGCGGCAACAATCATCTCGCACCGGCGGTGGCGGATTTCGGCGTCGGATTGCAGTACGTGCTGGACAGATTCAACGGCAAGCCGATAGTCGGCGCGTGCAACGCCTGAGTCGCCGTGTCACGTAACCACCGTCTCACTTCTAACAGTGGTTGACTGAGCCCGTGAACGATCGACCGCACGACCTTCCTATCAAGCCGGTTCCGCGGAGCGCCCTGGGTGCCGGGCCGGCGCTGAGAGTGTCGACGGGTCTGCTGCTCGGTGTGGCCGCTGGTGTCGTCACGGCGTTGGTCGGCTATCCCCGGTTCGCGTTTCTGATCGGCTGGGATGTGGCGGCGATGGTGTTCACGGTGTGGACGTGGATTCTGGTCTGGCCCTTCGACGCGACGCTCACAGCAAGCCACGCAACGCGCGAAGAGCCGGCCCGCAATGTCGCACATCTGCTGATTCTCGGCGCCGCCGTCGCGAGCCTGGTCGGTATCGCGTTCCTGCTCCTGGCGGCACCCGACGGACATCACTACCAAGTCGTGGCGGCATCGGTTGCAGTCGGCAGCGTCGTGATCTCGTGGCTGGCGGTCCACACGCTCTTCGCCCTCGGATATGCACGGCTGTATTACTCCGGCCCCGACGGCGGAATCGATTTCAATCAGGAAGAACCGCCGCGGTACAGCGATTTCGCCTACGTGGCGTACACGGTCGGGATGAGCTTCGCGATTTCCGACACCAACTTGAAGTCGTCGGACATGCGTGCGATGGCGCTTGGGCACGCATTGCTGTCGTACCTGTTCGGTTCGGTGATCGTGGCGTCCGTCGTCAATTTGATCGCGGGCCTGTGATCGATCAAGCCGTGTGACCGATCAAGCCGCCGCGCGGCCGATGCTCGAGAGAAAGCCTGCAGCGCCGAAGAACAGACCGGCGAACACTCGATTGGTGGTTCGCTGCTGTTTGGGGGAGCGCATCAAGGTGAGCACCCGTGCGGCCAGCCCGGTGTACCCGGTCATCACGATCACGTCGACGGCGCACATCGTTGCAGCGATGATCAGATACTGCGGCAGCAGCGGCGCCGACGGATCGAGGAACTGCGGGAGCACTGCGAGCATGAAGACGACGGCTTTCGGGTTGCTCGCGTTCACGAGAAATCCGCGAAGCATCATCATCGGACCGGAACTGCTCGCGGCGGCTTCGTCGGTCTCCACCTCGGTGGGCGCCGATCGCCACTGCCTGATCCCCAGGTAGACGAGGTATGCGACACCGAACCACTTGATCAAGGAAAAGGCCACGGTCGAGCTGGCGAGAACGGCGCCGACGCCGGCCGCGACAATTCCGATCTGCAACAACAATCCCAACTGCAGCCCGAAAATGTTCCAATATCCGCGCCGCAGACCGTAGGCAAGCCCCGACGACATCGACGCAATGGCGCCGGCCCCTGGTGACAGGCTGATCACCCAACTTGCTCCGAAGAACGCCAACCAGACGTGCCAACTCATGTCGAAAGTCCTTTGATCCGTGAATGCTCCCGACACACCAGCCACGTACGGGATCAGAAAAGTGTAGACGGACTGCCCTGCTCACGGCTCGCGACAGTGCAATGATCGGGGGATGACGTCGTTTCCCGTGCTCGACCTGACACCCGACGAATTACTGACCACAACGCGAACGGTTCGAAAGCGTCTGGATCTGACCCGTCCGGTGCCCTTGGATCTGGTGAAGGAGTGTCTCCAGATCGCCCTGCAAGCGCCTTCCGGTTCGAATCGCCAGGGGTGGCAGTGGATGGTTGTGACAGATCCGGCACTGCGAGCAGCAGTTGGGCAGATCTACAAGGAAGTCACCGACGAGTACCTTGCTTCTCACGGTTCGGCGGCAAAGCTCTTCGCCGACGACCCCGATCGCGCGCCGATCCAACAGCGAGTAGGCACGAGCGTCGCGTGGCTCGGTCAGCACATGGGCGAGGTACCGGTTCTCCTCATTCCGTGCATCAAGGCGGGTAAGACGTTGCCGGAGGGGAACCAGGCGGGTCTGTGGGGTTCGCTACTGCCGGCCGCGTGGAGTTACGCGCTGGCAGCGCGGGCACGTGGACTCGGTACGGCCTGGACAACGTTGCACCTGCAGCGTGAGGCGGAAGTTGCCGAGCTGCTGGGCATTCCGGCCGGATTCCATCAGGCGGCTCTGATCCCGACGGCGTACTTCACAGGCGAGACGTTCAAACCTGCCGCGCGCGAACCCGTCGACAACGTGCTGCACGTGGACCGATGGTGAGCCTGATCTACTCGGCGATCTGCTCGATCGACGGGTACGTGGCGGACAGGGACGGGAACTTCGACTGGGCTGTTCCCGACGCGCAGGTCCATTCGTTTGTCAACGAGCTCGAGAGGGGAGTCGGCACATACCTGCTCGGGCGCCGGATGTACGAGACGATGATTCCCTGGGAAACAATGGCAGCCGAGGACCTCGGGCGTTCGTCAGTGCCAGGAGGTTCGTCGGTTCCGGACGAGTTTGCCGGTATCGAGGCGGCGACCGTCGAATTCGCTCAGATCTGGCGTGGAATCGACAAGATCGTGTACTCCACGACGCTGAACGAGGTGTCGACTGCGCGCACCAGGATCGTCCCGCGCTTCGATGAAGACTCCATCCGTTTGCTCAAGAGTGAAGCGGTACAAGATATCTCGATCGGTGGACCGACGGTTGCGGTTAGTGCTTTCGCGGCGGGTTTGGTCGATGAAGTGAGACTGTTTCTGTGTCCGGTCAATATCGGCGGCGGATTGCGAGCTCTCCCGGAAAGGCGGCTTGACCTGCAGCTGCTCGAGGAGAAAACCTTCGACTGCGGCGTGATCTACCTGCGGTACGCCGTTCGCTAGGCCGCCACCATCACTGCCGTGACGACGCAGAGTAGAGCGATGTAGGCGCCGGCATGGACGCGGTCCGGAATAGCACCGACTAGTCGCCGGCTCAGCACAATCGCAGGCAGAGAGCCGGCGAGAAGCGCGCAGACGGCCAGAAGGTCGACGGCGCCGACTCTGCCCGCCGACAGATCCGAAGCAGAGATGTGTCCGGATGCCGCCGCGTACACCGCAGTCGCGACGACGGCGACAGGCAGGCTCAACGGGTTGGCGCTCGCGGCGGCGTCGGCC
Organism: Rhodococcus sp. NPDC059969; assembly: GCF_042738325.1. Classification (NCBI taxonomy): domain Bacteria; kingdom Bacillati; phylum Actinomycetota; class Actinomycetes; order Mycobacteriales; family Nocardiaceae; genus Rhodococcus; species Rhodococcus sp. NPDC059969. The sequence goes on from NZ_JBHWUF010000009.1 coordinate 44,491, forward strand.
ATTTGAACTCCGCCGCGTCGCATCATCGGCACCGTCATGACGCTGCCGCCCACGCCGAGGAAACTTGAGACGGCACCGATTCCGATCCCGACTGTGCGGACCCCGTTGGGGCCGAGACGGTCGTCAGGTTCGGGAGGCGTCAGAAACCCTTGCCGCAGAAGGCTGTCGAGGATCGTCACGACGAGATAGAGGACAAACAGGATTCGGACGATGCTGTCGTCGACGTGGCCCGCCGCAACCGCTCCGAGCGCTGCTCCGACTGCGACGGGTGCGATCAGAGGTCGGATGTACTCCGTCCGAAGTCGTCCTGATTTCCTGAATGCCACTGTGGCACTGAGTGAATTTACCACCATCACGGCCGCTGAGGACGCGACGGCGACGTGCATCGGATCGGTGACCTCCGGCCGAAGTGCGGACGCAGCGTAAACGACTGGGACGGTGACGAACCCGCCACCGAATCCGAACAGAACAGTGGTGACTCCGGTCAGAGCGCCGAAAGCGAGCAGGATGATGGCGTAGTGAAGCACGTGATGAACGGTAGCGATTTCCCTGCTGGCTCACATTCGAAGGTTCGCCAGATTCCATTGTCAATCGGACACCGACTCGGTAGGTTCTCTCGGGTGCGCAACATTGCGATCAAGGCCGTCGATCGCTCACCTCGCAGTGTTCTCGCCATCGGAACCGACTACCCGCGCGGTCACGCGCTGGCTGCCCACGATCATCGGCGAGCCCAGTTCCTCTTCGCTGTGAACGGTGCGATGAACGTCGAAACCGACGACGGTGAGTGGACGGTTCTGCCGTCCAATGCGGTCATGATTCCCGCCGGTGTCGTTCATGCGGTGACGATGGACGGCGTCAGCACACGAAGCCTCTACATCGAACCGTCCGCAGTTCCCTGGTTTCCGGTCAGGTGCCGAGTGGTCGCGGTCTCGCCGCTACTACGCGAGCTACTTGTCGCTGCGGTCGACATGGATGTCGAATTGAACGTGGAGGACGACTTCTCTGCTCACGGACGTGAGACCGCAGTAGTTCAGCTGATCCTCCACGAACTTCGCGATCTTGCACCCCTACCTGTGGAACTCCCACTGCCTCGGCACCCGGGATTGCGGGCATTGTGCACGCGGTATCTCGCAGGCCCGTCGATTCACGACTCGCCCGCGCGGTGGGCCGGGCGACTCCACATCAGTGAACGAACGCTGCACCGCTTGCTGATCGCGGAAACGGGGATGAGCGCGTCGTCGTGGATGCAGCGTGCCTGCATTCTTCATGCGCTTCCGAAACTCTCCGCCGGCGTCAGTGTGACGTCCGTTGCGTCTGAACTCGGATACTCGACGCCGGCTGCTTTCGCGGCGATGTGCACCCGGGTCTCGGGTGCACCGCCCAGTAGCTATCGGGCGCGCGTCACGACACCGACACCGGGATGATGTCGGCGACGACGTCGTGGATGAGTCCGTCACGGACTTCGAAGGTTTCACGAATCTCCACGGTCATGAGGCGAGTGCCGCCGATTCCCGCGTCCAGCAGGTAGGTGGTCGAGACGATGTCCCCGGCTTCCGACATCTCGAGGTCGCGGACGCCCTGGATGACGCGGTACTGGATGCCGTTTTCGAGGTCGGCGGACATCTGCGGTCCGGAGAACCCCGTCTTGAGTCCGGCTTCGACGCGCGTCGCATCCGGGGCGAAATGCACATCGGAGACGTCATGGGAGACGAGGGCGTCAATGTAGGCACGTGCCTGCGCCTCACGGGGCGAATCGGCCGGGTTCGGGGCTGCCGTCGCAGCGCCTCCCGCAGCCAGGATCAGGGCAGCAGTGGCAGCAGCAGTTCCGGCGATCTTTTGCAGTGTTCGCATGGGGCATCCTAACGACGAGGAGTGGTAGAAATTCGGAAAACGGCTGTCATCGAGTCGCCGTGCAGCTGCGTGGAGGGTCGACGAGCGAGCAGAAAGCCGGGGCCATGACGGGCACGTAGTCGGCGCCGACGCCGTTGTCGCGAATGATCCGGCGGTAGGTGTCGACTCCGTCGGTCGGGATTCGGGCCGCGGTGGGATCGCCGAGAACATCTACGGTGTAGAGGCCGAATCGAGGTCGGTACGAACCCCATTCGTAGTTGTCGGTGATGGACCAGTAGTTGTAGCCGATCACGTCTGCGCCGTCTTCTCGGGCGCGTTCCATCCAATAGATGTGATCTCGTAGGTGATTCGAGCGTGTGTATCCGTCGGCGCGCGGCGCTCCGTTGTCGGTGGGCATGCCGTTCTCGACGATGTAGAGAGGGAGTTCGGGATACTTGCCCGAGTAACGCATCAACGCGTCGTACAGGCCTTCGGGTTGAGGTGTGACGTTGTAGAACTCGTCGAGTGCGGCGTACGCGGCAGTCGGATTGTTCAGGGCCACACCGTAGTAGTAGTCGATCCCGAGAAAGTCGAGCTTGTCGCGCACTCGATCCGTGAACACCGAATCTATCGCCTCGGACACGCCGGGAATGAAGGAGAAATTACTGCTCACACGAGCACCGGGATCGAGAACGTGTATGCGGTCGTAGATCGCCCGGTGAACCCGAACCAACGAGTCGAACATCGACGGTGCCTGGGTGAGAGCGATTCCGCCGTAGGTCAATTCGCGCTGAACATACACAGTCGGCTCATTGATCGTGATCCACAGCGCACCGATCCCGGAGTACCGCTCGACTACCATCTCTGCGTTGACCAGCCAGTCGGCTTCGGTCTTCGGATTTGTCCATCCGCCTTGATCGACAACCCATCCCGGATACACCCAGTGGTCGAGCGTGATCATCGGAGTCATGCCCCGCGCGCGGATGTGCGTCACCACGTCGTCGTAGTACGCGAATTCGGTCTCGTTCCAGCTCCCGGCGGCGGGCTGAACCCGAGCCCACTCGACGCCGAATCGGAAAACCTTCGACCCCAGATCGGCGGCCCGGTCGATGTCCTCGGCGTAGCGATGACGGAAGTCGACCGAATCGCCGATCTTGTCGTGGGTTCGTCCGGAGTCGGAGTATCGAGACCAGTTGCTGTCCGGCGACGATCCTTCCGATTGGAATCCGGAGGTGGCAACGCCCCAGAGGAAGTCATCCGGTACCTCAGCCGAGGCGGGGGCGGGAAAGGCGAGCGCCCCGAGCAGGCACGCCAGTGCCATCAGTGCAGGCGCGATAGACCGTGACAGGGCTCCCATGCCTGGGAGACTAAGTCATACAAGTGTCCAGTCGCAGGCGTTTCGTCCGATCCGCCCGCGACTGGACCGCATCACTCAGTCACCCTGCCGCTCAGAAAACCATGGTCATCGATCCCGGGTTCCACGTCCCGGAGCGCTGAACGGTCGCTTCGTCGATCTCGGCAGGCACTGCACTCGGATCGATCGGTGTGTACTTCTCGATCGAACCCCAGTCGCGAGCCCAGTCGTTGTCGAGATACGACGGAATGGTCTGAGCGCTCAGCAGCAGATCGATCCACCCCAACGGTCCACCGCCGTAGTGGTCCTGCCAGGCACTGGTCACGAGCGCGCCGGAATGGTCGGGAAGGATCCGGTACTCGGGGACCTCGGCGATTCCGACCCGATGATCGAAGGGGCGTTGGCACGGGAATGCCAGGCCGACAGCCCAATCCAGCATGACGGGCGCCTGCGATCCGACGACGTCGTTGAGCTTCCGGGTCTTCGGAACGCGCGGCGGGGTAACGGCCACCCATTGGTCGGCCTTGCTGTCGTAGTCACTGACGACAAGTCGAATGCTGTTGGCTTCGACGGGAATCTGATCCAGTGGCACTCGCAGGTTCCGCCATGACGGTGCCGGCCCGATGTCGAGGGGCGCGATTTTTCCGAGTGTCTCCACATCGTCTGCTTCCGCGTCGTCGACGCCGCGCGCTGTGCCGTACTCGACCTCGACGTTCTGGCCGTAGGTGACGATTCCGTCCTTGTCGACCGATCGGACACGACCAGCCGTTGCAATGGAGATGATGTCGCCACGGGTTGCGTCCTCACCCACGTCGGGGAGTTGGTACCAGTCGCTGATCAGAGTGCCTGGGGAGGGCTGACCGAAACTGCCCATGACCGGTGTTGTCGCCGGGTCGAGGCCGAACGGCAACGCGACCGAACTGCCGTTGACTCCGGTCTGTCCGGCGCCACCACCGGTTCCGGCCGAGTTACCGGCGGTGTCCTCGGAGGTGTCGACGGTGTTCGCGCCGCCGGTAGCCGTGGCTTCCTTGTCGGCTCGAAGGTCGGAGGCGACACCATTCGGATCGAATCCTGTCGCCCCACCTGCGGAGAGCGCCGTGGCAACGTTGCCGGAGAGTGGGGTCAGCATCGAGGAGTTCGGATCGGTTTCGAGCAGAACGTCGTTGGCGAGTCCGCAGTGTTGGCCGAGAACGGCGTCGACGTTCGCGCGGCCCACCGAATAGGCCGGGTATTGGGTGATCACGCCTTTGGACATGGACAGCACCTCGAAGAGGACCATGGCGCCCGCGGCGATCGTCAGTGGCGAGATGGCAAGCAGTCGAGCGTGCTTCGCGGACGGTTCCTTCCCGGCGGTGTACGGCTCACGGAAGAAGTACCACGCGGCGACGCCGAGCATCAGCACGGTCAATCCGAGGAGGACGGTGCTCGCACCGAGTCCGCCGATCGACACCGGCTTGTCCCACCACGGAACGCTGTAGCTGGACACGTAGTAATAGCTGTTGCTGCCGGTGAACGCGACCGCCAGCAGGAACAGGACAGCCGCCGCGAAGAGGGCCCGATTGCGCGGCGAGCGTAGGAGTTTCGTTCCCACGGCGACGGCCGTCATCATCGCCAGAACTGCGGTGAGTCCGGCAAAGATTCCGAAGTGGTGGGTCCACTTGGTCGGCGAGAACATCAGCAGTGGCAGTGCGCCGATCGTCAGCCCCACGACGCGGCGTGACGGACCGGCAGCCAAACCGGGAATCCGGCCGCCCTTGCGCAGCATCATCGCGGTGCAGACGCCAAGGCACAGAACCATGACGAACACACCGAATCTGCGGGTCAGGGAACCGTCGACGGAGATGTTGAAGAGGTACTGATAGCGGAGGTACTCGTCGAACCAGGGCTGATTCGGCGAGATCGAGTGGACACGTTGCATCTCGATGACGGCGGCCAGACTCTGATCGCCGAACGCGGGGATGAGGATCGAGAGTCCGGCAGCCAGCAGTGGCCCGACAGCTGCGACATAACCGGTGGTGCGCGCACGTTCGATGATGATGCGCATGATCGGGCGTATGCCGGCGATGAGTGCGGCGAAGCAGATGAGACCGGAAGGCCCGGCAGTCAAGGTGAATCCGGCGATCAGAATCGCGACAGCGACCGGTAGAAGGCGTCTCGTCGCGACGGCGCGTTCGATGGAGCACCACGTCAGCAGGACGCCGAGAGCAACGATCGGTTCGGGGCGAAGTCCGTTGTTGAAGGGAAGCCAGAATGCGAGGAAGACGAGCGCACCGGTCCAGAGGGCGAGCCGGTTTCCGCGGATTGCGGCGCCGAGTCGAGGCGCGACCTCCCGACTGATGACGAGCCAGGTGATGATGCCCGCCAGCAGAGCAGGCAGGCGGACCCAGGGGCTTGCAGTGCTGACGTGCGCCAGGAGTCCGAGGATGTTGTAGTACGGAGTCCCGAACGGGGTTTCAGGGACTGCGAACCACCGGAAGTAGTTGGACATGTAGCCGGATTGCTCGGAGGCCCTGGCCATCGTGAACTGGTAGCCGTCGTCGGTCGTGGTAGCGCCGATGAAATGCCACAGCACCAGAGTTCCGACCACGACGCCGTCGAGGACGGTGAACTTCCACCACCGGGCGGGCAGGAATTTGCGTGTGCCCCGGCCGTCGCGGTTGTCGAGACGGTGCAGAGCGAAGAGGGAAACGACAGCCGTGAGCGCCCCGAGAATCATGGCGAGGGTTTTGATCACCGACGGGCTCGACGTGAAGCGAGAGTCTGTCTCGATCGAGACGTTCAAACCGGCTGCTGCCGAATCGAGGTCACTGAAGACGCCGACCACCTGTGGCCGGCTGTCGCCCTCGATGACGCGCGGTTCGGGACCGGTGGCATCGAAGGTGGTTCGAGTCGGCTCGGCTGAAAGTGTGAGCGCGCATCCACTCGGCAGATCAGTGACCGGCGTCGAGAGCAACACTTGATCGCGCAGGACCACGTCCACCCGGGCGGGGGCGTCAGCGGATTCGGGGGAGACCGTGGCGACAAAGCCGTAGCGCCGCGCGTCGGCGGCACCCGGGGGAGAAGTCGAGACGAGTGTTCCGCCGGCGGCGGTCAACTCGTTGATCGACGCGCACGGAATCGATGCCTCCATACGCAGCGGTGTGTACGAGACCAATGGCGCCTCGACGCTCGCCGTCGATCCGGACTGCGGCCAGTTGACGGCGGCGGTGTCCTGTTCGATCGGCAGGAACGGAACCGATCCGCCTAAAACTATGCCGAGGATCGATGCGACAATCGCAACGATCCGCGCTCGGTTCGGTCCGCTGGATCGCTCGGGGGTCGGCAGGGCCGGAGGTGCGGTCGTGGCCACGTCACTGTCTGTCACGACTTTGGACCCTATCTGTGCGTGACGTATTTGTTATAAAAGCGGGAGTAATGGGATGGTCGTGTTCTCGGTGTCGTTCCTCGGGGTGGGGTTGTCGGCGATCGAGGCGGGGGTGCTGTGCACGAAGTTCACGAGTCCATTCCGCTGAGCCCACTACTGCGGCGGTCGACGGTCGCATTGTGCGTCGTTCTCGGAATTATCATGGTGATTGTCTGCGGGTTCGCGGTGATCGTGCAACGCGACCCGGCGGGCTACGTCGGGGCTGTGTTGTCCGCAACCCTTTGCTTCGGGTTGGCCACGTACATGTGGAAGGTGCGCGTGATCATCACCACAGACGCCGAACGGCTGACGATCGCGCTGTCTCCAGGGCTGCGTCAGGTGTTTCGGTGGGACGAAGTTGTGTCGGCAACTGCGGTCCATATCGGGATGGGCTCCGGGATCGGTTATCGGATGACCGGCCCCGGGATGCGGGTAATTCTCGCGTCTCCCGGCGACGGGGTCCGCTTTCGTCTGCTTGACGGTCGTGAAGTCTCGGTGGCAACACCTCGAAGGGACGAGCTGATCGAACTTGCCAGGCGGCGGGCGCCGGACCTGCAGTGAGCGTCGCAGGTGGACCGGTGAAAAATGGGGTGCGCCTATCCTGGATAATTGACGTCAGTTCTGTGTTTCGGGCCCGTTGTTCAGGCCTGTAATGCCGGACGGTTTGCGCCCGCTTGCACAGGCACCCCGTTTGCGTACGAGAGGAACTCTCATGCTTGCCCGCACCGACCTGCGTGGTCGTACCCCATCCACGGCCGAACTTCGCGCCGCGCTTCCCCGAGGTGGAGTGGATGTGGACGCGGTACTGCATCAGGTTCGCCCGATGGTCGAAGCCGTTCGTGATCGCGGTGCAGAAGCCGCGCTCGAATTCGGCGAGAAGTTCGACGGTGTTCGTCCGTCTTCGGTGCGGGTTCCGGCTGCAGAGCTCGAGCGCGCACTTCGTGAACTCGACCCGGCCGTCAAGGAAGCCCTCGAGGTTGCGATCGAGCGCACCCGCAAGGTGCACGCCGATCAGCGTCGTAGGGACACCGTCACTGAGGTGGTCCCCGGCGGCACGGTCACCGAGCGGTGGGTTCCGGTCGAGCGCGTCGGGCTGTACGTCCCCGGCGGCAATGCCGTGTACCCGTCGAGCGTTGTCATGAACGTCGTACCGGCTCAGACTGCCGGCGTCGGATCGCTCGTAGTCGCCTCGCCCCCTCAAGCTGATTTCGGTGGGTTGCCGCACCCCACGATCCTTGCCGCGGCAGCCATGCTCGGTGTCGACGAGGTGTGGGCTGTCGGCGGCGGCCAGGGCGTCGCCCTGCTGACCTACGGCGGCACCGATACCGATGGCTCCGAGTTGGTGCCGGTAGACCTGATCACCGGTCCCGGCAACATCTACGTCACCGCCGCCAAGCGTCTGTGCCGTGGCCTGGTCGGCATCGACGCCGAGGCCGGACCCACCGAAATCGCTATCCTCGCCGACCACACGGCTGATCCGGTTCACGTTGCCGCCGATCTCATCAGCCAGGCCGAGCACGATGTCATGGCTGCAAGCGTCCTCGTCACCACCAGCGTCGAATTGGCCGACGCCGTCGACAAGGCTCTGGCCGCGCAGCTCGAGATCACCAAGCACCGCGAGCGCGTCACCACCGCACTGACCGGCAGTCAGTCTGGCACCGTGCTGGTCTCCGACGTTTCCGCCGGTCTGCGCGTCGTCAACGCCTATGCGGCCGAGCACCTCGAGATCCAGACCGAGGACGCAACCGGTGTTGCAGCTCAGGTCACCAGTGCTGGTGCCGTCTTCGTCGGCCCATGGGCGCCGGTCAGCCTCGGCGACTACTGCGCCGGCTCCAACCATGTTCTGCCGACTGCTGGGTGTGCGCGTCACTCTTCCGGTCTGAGTGTGCAGACGTTCCTTCGTGGGATCCACGTGATCGACTACTCCGAGTCGGCTCTGAAAGATGTTGCCGGACATGTCATCACACTTGCCAATGCCGAAGACCTGCCCGCGCACGGTGAAGCTGTGCGCCTGCGATTCGAGGCCTTGCGATGAGTAGCTCTGCGATGAGTAGTGCTCCTGGAGGATCGATTTCGGTCGACGCACTTCCGATTCGCGAGAACCTGCGTGGCAAGTCGGCATACGGCGCGCCGCAGTTGACGGTTCCGGTTCAACTCAACACCAACGAAAACCCGCATCCGCCGACGCAGGCGCTCATCGACGACGTCGCCGAGTCCGTTCGCGAGGCCGCGAAGGAACTGCACCGCTACCCCGACCGCGATGCCGTGGCTCTGCGGACGGATCTCGCTGCGTACCTGTCGAAGCAGACGGGAGTGCCGGTCACCGTCGACAACCTCTGGGCGGCAAACGGATCGAACGAGATTCTGCAGCAGTTGTTGCAGGCGTTCGCAGGTCCGGGACGTAGCGCGATGGGATTTGTGCCCTCGTACTCCATGCACCCGATCATCGCCGACGGGACCGATACCGAGTGGGTCGAGGTTTTCCGTCGGGACGATTTCGCACTCGACGTGGATGCTGCCGTCACCGTAATCGGTGAACGTCGGCCCGATGTCGTGTTCGTGACCAGCCCCAACAACCCGACCGGACACAGCGTCGGCATCGCGGAACTACGACGCATCCTCGACGTGGCGCCGGGCATCGTGATCGTCGACGAGGCGTACGCGGAGTTCTCTGCTGCGCCGAGTGCGATGACGCTGATCGACGAGTTCCCGGCCAAGCTGGTTGTCACCCGCACCATGAGCAAGGCTTTCGCGTTTGCCGGTGGCCGGCTCGGCTACCTCGCCGCCGCGCCCGCGTTCATCGACGCACTGTTGTTGGTGCGCTTGCCATATCACCTGTCGGTGGTCACGCAGGCGGCGGCGCGCGCGGCCCTGCGTCACGCCGACGAGACCCTCGGCAGCGTCCATGCCCTGTCGGCCGAGCGTGATCGGGTGTCGAAGGCGCTGGCGGACACCGGTTTCAGAGTGATTCCCAGCGACGCGAACTTCATCTTGTTCGGTCAGTTCACCGACAGCGCGCAGGCGTGGAAGGAATACCTCGACCGCGGAGTTCTCATCCGCGACATCGGCATCCCCGGGTATCTGCGGGCCACCGTGGGGCTCGAGGCCGAGAACGACGCGTTCATCAAGGCCAGCGACGAGATCGCAGGCACCCAGCTGGTCGACACGAATTCAGGAGAGACGGCATGAGCGATCGCATTGCGCGGATCGAACGGACAACTCGGGAATCAAGCATCGTCGTCGAACTGAATCTGGACGGGACTGGCATCGTCGACGTCTCCACCGGCGTTCCGTTCTTCGACCACATGCTCAACGCGTTGGGTACGCACGCCAGCTTCGATCTCGACGTCAAGGCGAAGGGTGACGTCGAGATCGACGCTCACCACACCGTCGAAGACACCGCGATCGTGTTCGGCCAGGCGCTCGGCCAGGCTCTCGGCGACAAGAAGGGCATCCGTCGTTTCGGTGACGCCTTCATCCCGATGGACGAAACGCTGGCGCACGCGTCGGTCGACGTCTCCGGTCGCCCGTACTGCGTGCACACCGGCGAGCCCGACTACATGGTGCATTCCGTCATCGGCGGGTACCCGGGCGTGCCGTATCACGCGGTGATCAATCGCCACGTGTTCGAGTCGATCGCCTTGAATGCGCGTATCGCACTGCACGTTCGGGTTCTGTACGGTCGCGATCAGCACCACATCACCGAGGCCGAGTACAAGGCCGTTGCGCGCGCTCTGCGCGAGGCGGTCGAGCCGGATCCGCGCGTGAGCGGCGTGCCGTCGACGAAGGGCACACTGTGAGCGTCCTCTTCACCTATCTGCTGTTCATCGGTGCGGGAATTGCTGTGGGCGGCGCCTACTCGATGTTCAAGGTCAACAAGCTGGCGTCGGGAATCCTCCTCGCGATGGCGGTTCTGGCGGCGGTAGCGGGCGCACTGCGTCTGTGACGCGAAAAGTTACTGCGTCTGTGACGCGAAAAGTTACTGCGTCTGTGACGGGGAAAGAGGCGGGTCCGGGTTTGCTTCGTACTCCGGGCATGGTCGGTGTCCTGATCATGGCGGCAGCAGCTTTCGGTGGCTGGTCGTTGCTGTTGCCGGTGGTGCCGTTGCTGGTTGCGCAATCCGGTGGATCGGATGCGCTTGCCGGATCGGTGACCGGTGTCTTCATGGCGGCCACGGTCTTGACCCAACTGCTCGTGCCTCGGTTGTTGCGGACGCAGGGCTACCGGCGCGTACTTGCGGTCGGGTGTCTGCTCCTCGGTCCGCCGTCGTTGGTGCTGCTGATCTCGGCCGACGCCGGACCTGTCCTGGCCGTTTCGGCTGTGCGTGGCATCGGTTTCGGCATGCTGACGGTGGCCGGCAGTGCACTGGTGGCGGAGTTGGCGCCCAAGCGAATTCTCGGCCGTGCCACTGGCGCTCAGGGGATCGCGATCGCAGCGTCGCAGATGGCTGGGCTGCCGCTGGGGCTTGCGCTCATGGAGCGGTGGTCGGCGACACCGGTGTTCGTTCTCGGTGCGCTGATCCCGGCACTCGCACTGGTGGCCATTGCCCGGTTACCGAAGATCTTCGCCCAGCCCACCGGGGAATCCGCTCGGTTGAGCGTGTTCGCAGTCTTGGTTCCGGTGCTCGCTTTGGCGTGCGTGTCCGCGTCGTTCGGCGGATTGTCGTCGCTGCTGCCGATCGCAATTTCGGAGCGTGCGGCCGTTGCAGGTGTGGTGTTGGCGACGGCCAGTGGGTCGATGTTGGTCGGCCGGTACTCGGCGGGACTGATCGCCGATCGTCTCGGCAGTGGTCGGACACTCGCACCGGCATTGGCGTCGTCGACCATCGGATTGGTGCTGTTCGCGATCAACGTGGACGGCGGTTCGACGCCGGTCTTGTTCTGCGCGGCGGTCCTTTTCGGGCTCGGGTTCGGTGCGGTGCAGAACGAATCATTGGTCATGGCGTTTCAGGCTGCCGGCCCGAGGCAACTCGGATCCGCGAGCGCGATCTGGAACATCGGCTATGACGCCGGCACCGGAATCGGAGCGCTGGCGCTGGGATTCGTGGCTACTGCAGCCGGCTATGCCTGGGTGTTCGCGGTGTCCGCGGTAGTTGTCGCCCTCCTCCCGGCACTGGCCGCAGGCGGCAAAGTGATCGGCGCCAGGGTTGCCCGATAGAGTTGGGGCATGAGCGCTTCCACGATTGCTGTACTCGATTACGGCTCCGGCAACCTGCATTCGGCCACTCGCGCCTTGGCGCGCACCGGGGCGCAGGTGGAGGTGACCAACGACATGAAGGTGGCACTGGCGGCGGACGGTCTGGTGGTGCCCGGCGTCGGCGCGTTCGCGGCCTGCATGGAAGGTCTGCGTGCAGTCCAGGGTGACCGAATCATCGGCAGACGCCTGGCCGGTGGCCGACCGGTGCTGGGAATCTGCGTCGGCATGCAGATTCTGTTCGACCGGGGGGTCGAATTCGGTGTCGAGGCGGAGGGCTGCGGCGAATGGCCCGGCACCGTCGAGAGGCTGCAAGCAGAGGTCTTGCCGCACATGGGCTGGAACACCGTGGAGGCTCCGGAGTCCAGCACCCTGTTCAAGGGTATCGACGCCGATACCCGCTTCTACTTCGTCCACTCGTACGGCGTGCAGAGTTGGGAACTCGCGCCGTCCGAGCACATTGCGCCCCCGAAGCTGACGTGGGCCGATCACGGTGGAAAGTTCCTCGCTGCCGTCGAGAACGGTGCGTTGTCCGCGACGCAGTTCCACCCCGAGAAGTCCGGCGATGCAGGCGCCGAGTTGCTGAGCAATTGGGTGCAGAGTTTGTGACCGGGGGATCCGGACCGAACCGCGGCGACGATTTCTCCCTCGCTCGTCTGGCGTTGTTCTCGCTCGGCGCCGCGGTGGCTGCGCTGGCGGTCGCCACGGTCGTCATCGTTGTGCTCAAACCATCGCCGGGCGTCGGCCTCGTGATCGGTCTCGTGGGGGTCGTCGCCGCGATTGCGGCAATGGGCGTCGTATCCAAGCGGATGACCCGAAAAGCGTTCGGTGACCCGGAGGACGGTTCGAGGTCCTGACCTACTAGGGTTACCGCACGTGAGCCTGGTCCTTTTGCCTGCTGTAGATGTCGTCAACGGTGAAGCTGTTCGCCTCGTGCAAGGAGAGGCGGGAAGTGAGACCGGTTACGGGTCGCCCCGCGACGCCGCTCTTGCCTGGCAGAACGACGGTGCCGAATGGGTGCACCTCGTCGACCTCGACGCCGCTTTCGGGCGTGGATCGAACAGCGAACTGCTGGCCGGCGTCATCGGGGACCTGACGGTCAAGGTGGAACTCTCCGGAGGAATCCGCGACGACGCCTCCCTGGAAGCTGCGCTGGCCACCGGCTGTGCTCGCGTGAATCTCGGTACCGCCGCAATCGAAGATCCCGAGTGGTGTGCACGTGCCTTGGCCAAGTACGGCGACAAGATCGCCGTTGGCCTCGATGTTCGTCTCGTCGACGGCCAGTACCGCACCCGTGGTCGCGGCTGGGTCACCGACGGCGGGGATCTGTGGGAGACCCTCGCGCGTTTGGACCGTGACGGCTGCACCCGTTACGTCGTCACCGACGTCTCCAAGGACGGCACGCTCACCGGGCCCAATCTCGAACTTCTCAGCCAGGTCTGCGCGGTCACCGACGCGCACGTCGTCGCCTCCGGCGGTGTGTCGACCATCGAGGATCTCCTCGCTATTTCCAGCCTGGTAGATCAGGGTGTCGAAGGCGCGATCGTCGGCAAGGCGCTCTACGCGGGTCGCTTCACTCTCCCCGAAGCACTGGCAGCAGTTTCCGGATAGATTTTCCAGATGACTCCGACGCGTGACCTCGACGAACTTCTCGCGATTGCGGGTCGGCTTCTCGACGGCGTCCACGATCAGTTCGTCTCCGGTGTCGGTGCCCCGAGCGCGGTCCGCAAGGGTTGGGGCGATTTTGCCACCGAGGTCGATCTCGCGCTGGAGAAGCGGTTGAGCGCGGAGTTGTTCGAGCAGACCGGCATCGAGGTGCACGGCGAGGAATTCGGCGGTCCCGACGTCGGTTCCGGGCTCGTCTGGGTTCTCGACCCCGTTGACGGTACTTTCAACTACTCAGCCGGATTGCCCACTGCCGGAACGCTGTTGGCGCTTCTCGACGACGGTGTCCCGGTGCTCGGATTGACCTGGCTTCCATTGATCAATCACACGTACGCGACTCGCGCCGGCGGTCCGTTGTTGGTCAATGGAATCGCCGTACCGCCGCTGGAGCCAACCGATCTGGCGTCGTCGATCGTCGGCTTGGGTGCGCTCAACGTCAACAGTCGAGGGCGGATCCCCGGCAGTTTCCGTCTCGACCTCCTCGCCGAAATCAGCAAGGTGTCCTCGCGGATCCGGATACACGGTTCCACCGGAGTCGATCTGGCCTTCACCGCGGCCGGCATCCTGGGCGGTGCGATCGTCTACGGGCGCAACGCGTGGGACAACGCGGCCGGGGTCGCGCTTGTTCGCGGTGCGGGCGGGGTGGTCACCGATCTGGCCGGCAATCCGTGGACCGTAGAATCGGAGTCGGTGCTCGCCGCCGCTCCGGGCATCCACGGTGAGATTCTCGATATCCTCAACGCGCTCGGTGATCCGCGCGCTTCGTCCTCAGGAGGACCACAGTCATGACCCTCGCAGTTCGTGTGATTCCGTGCCTCGACGTCGACGCCGGACGAGTGGTCAAGGGTGTCAATTTCGAGAATCTTCGCGACGCCGGAGATCCCGTGGAACTCGCGGCAGCGTACGACGCTCAGGGTGCCGACGAACTGACGTTCCTGGACGTGACCGCATCCACGTCGGATCGCGGCACGATGCTCGACGTCGTAAGTCGTACTGCCGAGCAGGTTTTCATTCCCCTCACCGTCGGCGGCGGGGTGCGCACGGTCGCGGACGTCGATCGTCTGCTGCGTGCCGGTGCCGACAAGGTCAGCGTCAATACCGCGGCGATCGCGCGCCCGGAACTGCTCAAGGAACTGAGTGAGCGTTTCGGCTCGCAGTGCATCGTCCTCTCGGTCGATGCCCGCACCGTTCCCCAGGGGCAGCCGGATACTCCGTCGGGCTGGGAGGTCACCACGCACGGAGGCAAACGCGGCACCGGGATCGACGCGGTGGAGTGGGCCGAGCGTGGCGCGGAGTTGGGAGTGGGGGAGATCCTGCTGAACTCGATGGATGCCGACGGCACCAAGGCCGGCTTCGACCTGCTGATGATCCGCGCTGTCCGTGCAGCGGTCCACGTACCGGTGATCGCCAGTGGAGGCGCCGGCCTGGTCGAGCACTTCGCCCCGGCTGTCGAAGCGGGCGCGGACGCAGTTCTCGCAGCAAGCGTCTTCCACTTCGGCGATCTGAGCATCCCGCAGGTCAAGGATGCGATGCGTGCCGAGGGAATCGTCGTTCGCTAGGCGTTCTCGGCGCGGATTCCGTCGAACATGAGGCGGCTGATGGCCTGGTTCAATGCCGTGCAGTCGACGGACGAATCGGCTCGCAATCCTTGAATCGCGCTTGCCAGCATCATGCCGTTGACGGCCTGTGCAGTGTTGTCGACGTCGAGGTCGGCGCGTAGATAGCCACATTCGACGCCGTGATGCAGATACGCCGCTGTCAACGATGCCGACTGATCGAGTAGATCGAGCATCCGGCCGGTGAGATCGGCGTCGACGCCCGTCGTCTCGAAAAGCAGAACCCGCGGGATGCGTGGGTCGTCGAAGAAGATGCGGGGGAGCGCTTCGGCGATCCGTCCCACTTGAGCGCGGTACTCGTCCAGAGTGCTTGCCGCGTCAGGTGAATTCTCGGTGGCCAGTGCGCTGATGATCTTGGCGATCAGGTCGTCGATGACGTGGTCGATGATGTCGCGCTTGTTCTCGAAGTACCGGTAGAAGGTCCCGTGGCCGATTCCGAGAGTTGTTGCGATGTCGGCAATTCCGGTTGCGTGATAGCCGCGCTCGGCGAAGCACTCGAACGATGCGTCGATGATCTCGCGGCGTAATTCCGCCTTTTTTCGTTCCGCTCTGGTCATGGCCTTCGTCACGTCAGGAATGATACCGTTCTCCATAACGGAATGGCATGTCATTTTCTGATGTGCAGTTCATGAGTGCGTAGTTCATGAGAGGGATTCTCCGATGGCAGTGCAGTACGACGCAGTAGTGGTGGGGGCGGGCTTCGGCGGAATGGGTGCGGCCATTCAACTCAAGCGGCTGGGCCTGAACAAGCTGGCGATCCTCGAGCGCGAGGACGATTTGGGTGGAACGTGGCACGTCAACCGCTATCCCGGGTTGGCTGTCGACATCGCGTCGGTCACGTACTCGTATTCGTTCGAGCCCAATCCGAACTGGTCCAGGCTCTTTGCGTCGGGCGCCGAACTCAAGAAGTACGCCGATCACGTCGCAGACAAATACGACCTGCGCAAGCACATGACGTTCGGTGCCGTGGTGGACGGAGCCCGCTGGGACGAGGATTCCTCGCACTGGGTCGTATCCGTCGAGGGGGCGCCGGACATCACTACCAAGTACCTCCTGACTGCGACGGGTTTCCTGTCGCAACCGCATCGGCCGGACATCTCCGGTATCGACGACTTCGCCGGCAAGATCATTCACACCACTGCCTGGGACGATTCCTACGATCTGTCCGGCACCAAGACCGCAATCATCGGAACCGGTGCTACCGCTGTGCAGTTGATCCCCGAGGTCGCGCGTCAGGCCGCAGAGTTGACCGTCTACCAGCGCACGCCGATCTGGGTAGTTCCCAAGATCGACGTCCCCATCCCGAATGCAGTGCAGAAGCTGTTCTCGCGCATTCCGCTCACACAGCGAATCGCCCGCGCCGTCAGTTCGTCGATTCTCGAAATGATCATGGTCAGCGCAGTCCTGCATTACAAGCAGGTCAAACTGTTGAACAAGGGTGCGTCGGCCGCATCGCGCGCATTCCTGCGGTCCCAGGTCCGAGATGCGACCCTGCGCAAGCAACTCACACCGGACTACGACTTCGGGTGCAAGCGGCCCACGTTCTCCAACAGCTACTTCCGTACGTTCACCAAAGACAACGTGCATCTCGAAACGACGTCGATCGACCACATTGCTGCCGACGGAATCGTCACGGCTGACGGCCGCAAGACCGAGATCGACACCTTGCTGCTGGCAACAGGCTTCAACCTCTGGGACGTGAACTTTCCGGCCATCGAGGTTATCGGGCGCGAGGGCAGAAACCTCGGTAAGTGGTGGCGTGACAACCGTTTCCAGGCTTACGAAGGCGTCGCGGTTCCTTACTTCCCCAATTTCCTCACGCTCGCCAGTCCCTACTCGTACAGCGGTTTGTCCTACTTCACGACGATCGAATCCCAGATGCAGCACATGGATCGACTGTTCGGCGAGGTGAAACGGCGCGGCGCGGAAACATTCGAGGTCACCGAAACTGCCAACGCCGAGTTCCTCGACCGGATGACAGAGAACTTGGCGGACTCCGTCTTCTACGGCGGCAGTTGCCAGACCGCGCGAAGCTATTACTTCAATCAGCACGGTGAGGCTGCGATCCTGCGGCCCACATCGACACGCAACGCTTTCATCGAAGCGAAACGCTTTCCGCTCGACGACTATTCGATCGTCTAGGCGGCCATGTGCCGGTGTTCGGCTATCTGGCTGATCTGACGCCGGCGGGAACCGATATCACGGGATAGCGGTTCTGCCGGTTCAGCCGGGAAGAGACCGAACTGTGAATCAGTTGGCTCACCGCGGAGGCAGCGCCTTTTCGCGGTGAGCCGATCACGATGGTGAAGGCGTCGTACTTGTCCGCTGTCGCGAGGATGACACCGGCTGGATCTCCGTAGGTGCAGTCGTACGTCCAGACGTCGGTGTGTGAGGCGAGTGTCGAGGTTGTCTGCTCGCGTTGCGCCGCCATCTCGTCGTGCAGGCGTGTTTCGAATTGTGGTGAGTCGGTTTCGACAGGCAGGTCCTCGGACGTGATGCAGTGAACGACGTGGAGGGCTGAATCCTCCTTGGCGGCAAGCGTCAGTGCGTAGCTGAGTACATTCTTGCTGGTAGTACCTGGGCCGATGCCGAGAACGATGTGGCGGGTTCGGACGCGATCGGTACTCGGGTTCGCGAGATGGCAGGTGTACTCCGGGTGCGGACCGTCATGATGCTGATGGTTCATGTCGGATCTTCTTCCACGGTGACGGCGAAGGAACTTCCATTCTAGGGCGGCCGTGCAGGGGAATTCCACGGAAGTCACAGGTGGAAGGTATAAACGTCATATGAGCCTTGATCCCGCAATCGCGGCGAAGCTGAAGCGAAACGACGCCGGACTGTTCAGCGCGGTTGCGCAGGAGAAGTCGACCGGTGATGTGCTGATGGTCGCGTGGATGGACGACGAAGCGCTCGCGCGAACACTGGAAACCCGTAAGGGGACGTACTATTCGCGCTCGCGGCAGCAGTACTGGGTCAAGGGAGAGACCTCCGGGCACACCCAGTACGTACACGAGGTGCGCCTCGACTGTGACGGCGATTCCGTCTTGCTGATCGTCGATCAGGAGGGCGCCGCATGCCACACCGGCACTCACACGTGTTTCGATACCGACGTCCTGCTCGCCGCTCAGCAGTGACGCGACATGGCCGCTGACAGGACTCCACAACCGCTCGACTACTCGTTCACCTCACCCATCGAGAAGGACGGGGCGTTCGCGACGTTCTTGACCGTGCCCGGCTCGGCGGAACTTCTGGGAACCAGACGCGCTGTCAAAGTGGTCGGGACTCTCGATGGTGAGCATCCCTTCGAGGCGACGCTGATGCCCTCCGGCGACGGACCTCACTGGCTTCCACTGCGCGTGGCACTCTGCAAGGCGATCGGCAAGAGCGCCGCTGGAGAAGAAGTATCAGTACATCTACAGCAGCGACTGAGCTGAAAGTTTCGCTCGAACCGAGGAGCCTCATGGTCGACAAGGCAGTTGATTCGTTGCAGTTGGTGGCGCGAGAACTGAGCCCGTTCGGCGGTGACGAAGGGAAAACACGCACGCTCTGCATGTCGCGGTCGCTCGCGGCACCCATCGGCACCGTCTGGGCGGCGGTCACCGAGTTCGACCGCATCCCGCTGTGGTTCATGCCGGTGTCGGGCGAGGCTCGGATCGGCGGGCGCTACCAACTCGACGGCAACGCCGGCGGCGAAATTCTGGTGTGTGATGCTCCGCGAACCCTTCGCATCACCTGGGAATACGGCGGTGACGTGAGCTATGTGACGGTGAACCTCACCGAAAAAGACGGCAGTGCAACAAAAGACGGCAGTGCAACACTGTTCGACTTCGAACACGCCGCAGACGTCGAGCCGGATCGGTGGGCCGAGTACGGTCCTGGCGCCGTCGGCGTCGGCTGGGACATGGGATTGCTCGGGTTGGCTCGACACGTGGAACTCGGGATTGCGACGCCGCTCGAGACACCCGAATGGTCGGCGAGTGACGAGGCCAAGGCATTCATCGCGGGAAGCAGCGAATCATGGGCCGCTGCCGCAATCGCATCGGGCGACGACCAGGATGCCGCCCGCGCCGCCGCTGCCCGCACGACGGCTGCATACACCGGGTAGATCGCCGCTACGGGGACTAACATCGGAATAGTCTGGTTGTTGCGGGACTTCCGCGCCACGAGCGGAGACGACGATGGTGTATCGGCTCATCGAAGTAGTGACGGTGTTCGTTCACTTCGGGTTTGTTCTCTATGTGGTGCTGGGTGGATTCGTGGCGTGGAAGTGGCGTCGTACCATTGCATTCCATCTTGTTGCGGTTGTCTGGGGAGCCGGTTCGATAGCGGTCGGATATGACTGTCCGCTGACCAATCTCGAGAATTGGGCCCGCCGGATGGCCGGAATCGCGGAATTGCCGTCCACCGGATTCATCTCGCACTACATCACCGGGGTGTTCTATCCAGTGAGTATCGAAGGCCTTGTGCAAGCGTTCGCGGCGACGGTGGTTGTCGGATCCTGGGTGGGATACGTGCTGCTCGGACGGCATGCGAAGGCTGAGGTAAAAGCGTCGTCAGTGTCGTGATTCCGTCTCGAACGACCCCTGCCGTTTCGTGATGGAAACGGCAGGGTGGCGCATCGCAGGATTTACACGCGAGTCAGTGCCACAACCGGGATGGTGCGGATTCCGGCTGTCTTCTCCGCGTATTCGGCAAATCCGGGATATCGGCCGGCCTGTTCGTCGTAGATTCGGTCGCGCTTCTCGCCGGTTACTTCGCTGACGGAGACCGGATACGTTTCGGTACCGACCTCGACCTCGGCCTGGTCAGCGGCAACAAGGTTGTAGTACCAGTCGGGATTGGTCGGGGCGCCGGCCTTCGACGCGAAGACGTAAACGGTGGTCGGATCCTGCTCGTCTGCCAAATACATCATCGGGCTCACGAACTCGCGTCCCGACTTGCGTCCCGTGTGATGGACCAACACCATGGGCGCACCTTCGAAAGGTCCGCCAACTTTGCCTTCGTTCGCGCGGAATTCCGCAATGATGCCGGCGTTCCAGTCGTCAGGACTCATCTCTGTTGTCTTCCTGTCTGCGAGTGGAGAAGTGCTTTGCCGCCAAGCTTTGCACAACTGGTGAATCGAGGAGAGGTCATCTTCGAACCTCTGATGATCTACTATCTACGTATGAACGCAGATAGTGGTGTTTGTCGCCGAAAACTTCCCGATGATCAAGTCGACCTCGTGGTGGAGGTGTTCCGCATGCTGGCCGACGCAACCCGTGTGCAGGTGTTGTGGGCGTTGGTCGACCGAGAGTGCTCGGTGAACGAACTGGCAGAACGCGTCGGCAAGCCGGCGCCTTCGGTGTCGCAGCACCTGGCAAAGCTGCGCATGGCGAGGTTGGTCCGAACGCGCCGTGACGGTACGACGGTCTTCTATCGTCTCGAGAACGACCATGTGCGCCAACTGGTTACGGATGCGGTGTTCAATGCCGAGCATGCCGGTCCCGGGTTGCCGGGCCATCACCGTAGTGAGGGTGAGCTTCGGGAGATTCACCCGGAGCGCTCCCCGAAGGCTGAGCGGACCGATCGAGAAGAAGGTGCGTCATGACGCACGAGCCCAGAACATCCCATGGTCATGGTCATGGTCACGGTCACGGTCATGGACACGGATACGGGCCGAAGGGATTTCGATCGGCAGTCAGGGAAGTGTTCTCTCCGCACAGTCATGACGCCGCGGACAGCGTCGACGATGCACTGGAATCGAGTGAGATCGGCATCCGGGCGGTCAAGATCAGTCTTGTCGCTCTCGGTGTCACCGCGGTGGCTCAGGTTGCAATCGTGGCAATTTCGGGTTCGGTGGCCCTGCTGGCGGACACCATTCACAACTTCTCCGATGCGCTTACGGCAGTTCCACTCTGGATTGCGTTTGCACTCGGTCGGCGAGCTGCGACCAGGCGCTATACCTACGGTTTCGGGCGTGCAGAGGACCTGGCCGGATTGTTCGTGCTTGCGATGATCGCGCTGTCGGCGGTGATTGCCGGTGTGGAGGCGGTACGGCGATTGATCAATCCGGTAGAGATCGAGCATCTCGGTTGGGTAGCTGCGGCAGGGTTGATCGGATTCATCGGCAATGAACTCGTGGCGTTGTATCGGATCCGAGTCGGAAGGCAGATCGGCTCAGCTGCACTGGTCGCTGACGGACTGCATGCTCGGACAGATGGATTCACCTCGCTCGCAGTCCTTCTGGGAGCTGGGGGAGTCGCTCTGGGGTTCCCGTTGGCAGATCCGATCATCGGTCTTGTCATCACAGTGGCGATCGTGGCCGTGCTGCGGACCGCGGCACGAGACGTCTTCCGGCGGCTGATGGACGGTGTCGAACCGGAGTTGTTGGACGATGCCGAACATGCGCTACAGCGCGAGCCCGGGGTGCTCGGCGTACGTGATTTGAAGATGCGGTGGATCGGGCACCGACTGCATGCCGATGCAGAACTCGACATCGATCCCCGGGCAACCCTTGCCGAAGCCCATGCGATCGCGCATAGCGCCGAGCATTCGCTCACCCACGCGGTGCCCAAGCTTGCTACTGCCCTTGTTCACGCCTATCCGGGGCATGATTCGCCGAACCTCGAGGCGGCGCGCGGATTGCAGGCCTGAACGGCAAAAACAGACCCCGCGGAATCCTTTGCGGAATTTCTCGGGAACCTCGCGCTGCCATTTGACGGAATGGGTAGGTTATGCAACCCTATCTTTGATCAATCGGCGGACTGTGTCGAGTGGCAGCCGGTTCGGTCATTTCGCGCCGCAAGACCACAGCAATCGACGCAGGCCGTCGGTACTTTTTTCGGCAGATGAGAGAACGACGCTGTGCATGCTGATCGACGTTTCGAGCCCTTTCCGCTGACCAGCGCGCAACGCGGAATCTGGTTTGCCCAGCTACTGCGCAGTGATGTGCCGATCACGATCGCGCAGTACGTCGTCGTCGACGGGTCCCTCGACGCGGCGGTGCTCGAAAAGGCCTGCGTCACAGCAGCGCACGAGTTCGGCTCCGGAATGCTGAAACTGCTCGAGGTGGATGGCGAACCTTTTCAGCAGATCGATCCCGAGCTCAGCCAGAGCGTCGAGGTCGTCGATCTGCGCAGTGAGCTCGAGCCGGAAACTGCTGCACACGAGTGGATGCGGAACGAGTACACCCGCCCCTTTGACCTTCTCACCGACCGATTGGTGAAGTCTGCCGTCCTGCGCGTGGGCGTAAGCCGCCACTTCTGGTACTGCCGAATCCATCACCTGGTCCTCGACGGCTATGGCGCCATGAACTTCATGACACGCATCGCGGAGTTGTACTCAGCCGATGTCGCCGGCCTCGAGGCCCGAGAATCCTCGGCGCATGATTTGGGTGCCGTGTACGCGACCGAGGCCGCGTATCAGCGCTCGCCGCGATTCGTCAGGGATCGAGATTACTGGGCAGCCAAGACGGCAGAGCTTCCCGAATTGGGGAGCCTGGCCGGCAGGCGAATGGACGCTACGGCGGGTGCGGTCGTGGTCGGCCGACCAGTTGACGGCGCGAGTGCGGTGGTGAGCGCGGACGGATTCTCTTCCGCGGCAGCGGTGGCTGCCTTCGCGCTCTACTTCGCCCGGGTGACGGGTACCGAAGACGTCGTCCTGAGTTTGCCGGTGACCGCGCGAACGAACAAGGTTCTTCGTGGTTCGGGTGGAATGATCTCCAATGTCGTTCCGCTGCGAGTCTCGGTGACTGCGACGACCACGGTTGCCGAACTGAGCGCGGCAGTCCAGCTGGAATTGACCGGTGCGCTCAGGCATCAGCGATATCGCACCGAAGACATGAGACGTGATCGAGGCGTCGGCGCCGAGCGTGGATTCTTCGGTCCCGCGATCAACATCATGAACTTTCACCCCGAAGTGGTTCTTGGGTCGGTGACCGGTCGATTCCACGTGCTGTCGACGGGTCCGGTGGAAGACCTGTCGGTCAACATCTATCCGAGTGCTTCGGGCGAGGCACCGCGAATCGATTTCGAAGCCAATCCCCATCTGTACGACGCGGATGACCTGGGCGTGCATGTTCGCCGATACGTCGACCTGCTGACTCGGTACAACCAAGCGCTGCCAGGCACTCGCGTTCTCGATCTCGAGATCCTGAGCGAAGCAGAGCGGATGTCGCTCGTCCCGGCACGCGGATCGGCAGCGTTGAAGCCGATGACACTGCCCTCGATTCTCGCGCGCGGTGTCACGGCGTCGCCGGAGGGGATCGCACTGCGCTGCGGTACCCAGCAGCTCACTTACCGCGAACTCGATCGACGTTCCAATGTCCTTGCTCGAATACTCGTCCGACGCGGAGTCGGCCCCAGTGACGGTGTGGCGATCGCGCTACCCCGATCGATCGATGCCGTCATAGCGTGGTGGTCCGTTGCCAAGACCGGCGCCGCGTGTGTTCCGGTTGATCCGACGTACCCGATCGAACGAATCGCTCACATGGTGAGCGACAGTAATGCCGTTGTGGGACTCACTGATTCGACTGTCCGTCAGGCGCTGTCCGGTGATCTGGACTGGATCTCGATCGACGGTTTCAGCTATGTCGGTGACGAGTCCGTTGTCGACGATGCCGCCCGCACGGCGCCTCTGCGAAGTGATCACACCGCGTATCTGATCTACACGTCCGGTTCCACCGGTACGCCGAAAGGTGTTGCCGTCACGCACAATGCGTTGGTCGATTTCACTGCCTGGGGTCGTCCCGAACTCGGGGTCGGCGTGCATTCGCGCGTTCTGCGATTCTCCTCGGCGAGTTTCGACGCGTCCGTCTTCGAGATGGTCCAGGCGTTCAGTGCCGGGGCGACGATGGTCATCGCTCCGGCCGATGTCTACGGCGGCGACGAACTGACCGAACTGCTGCGCAGCGAGCGCGTCACCCACATCATCAGTGCACCGGCAATTTTGAGCACCGTGGACGCCACAGGTCTGCCGGATCTCGAAGCGGTGGTTGTCGGTGGCGACGTGTGCCCGCCGGATCTGGTTCGGCGCTTCGGCCCGATCTGCCGGTTCTACAACAGCTACGGCCCTACCGAGTCGACCATCGTCATCACCACGACGCCTCCGCTGTCGTCGGATGATGCAATCACGATCGGTTCACCCATTCAGGGCGCACATCTGATGGTTCTGGACCGCTGGTTGCGACCCGTGCCCGTCGGGGTGGCCGGTGAACTGTATCTCGGTGGCCCCGGATTGGCTCAGGGATACCACGCACGTTCGGCGCTGACCGCTGCGAGTTTTGTCGCCGATCCCCTCGGTGGTGGAACCCGGTTGTACCGTACCGGTGACGTAGTGCGCTGGAGCAGGGAGCTCACCCTCGCGTATGTCGGCCGCTCTGATTTTCAGGTGCAGGTCAACGGACTTCGGATCGAACTCGGTGAGATCGACGCAGTACTTGCACAACATGAATCCGTCGATTTCGTCGTGACGCTGGCCCGCGGCACCGTGTACTCGTACGTGAAGATCAAGCCGGGTTACAGCCTCGACGAAGAGGCTCTGACCGCACACGCCTCTCGATTCCTGCCCGCTCACATGGTTCCGTCCCAGCTGGTACCGCTTGCCGAAGTACCACTGACCCCGGCTGGAAAGGTCGATCGCCGAGCACTACCGGAGCCTGACCTTCGTTCGGCGGCTCAGCATTACCGGGCGCCGAGCGGCCCGGTTGAGCGCATCATCGCCGATGCCGCTGCGTCTGTCCTCGGCGTCGAGCGAGTCGGTGTCGACGATTCGTTCTTCGCGCTGGGCGGAGACAGCATCGTCGCGATCTCACTCGTCTCACGCGCAAAAGCTGCCGGAGTCGTCTTCACGCCGCGCGATGTGTTCGAACGCAAGACGGTGGCTCGATTGGCCGAAATTGCGCTCCCGGCAGATGAATCCGTTGTACTCGAGGAACTGCCGGGTGGGGGAGTGGGGTTTGTCCCCCTTACCCCGATCGCAACCAAGATGTTGAGCATGGCGGGCAGCATCGATGCCTTCTATCAGGCAGTGTCGGTCAGTATTCCTGCCGGACTTGATCTCTCGCGCCTCGCCGCGACTCTTCAAGTGGTTGTCGATCGACATGACGCTCTTCGCGCGCGCTTGCTGCCCGACAACTCCGGATTCGACATCGCCCCCAGTTGTGTCGTCGACACGTGGGTTCGGCGAACGGTCACCGAAGCGCAACCCGGTACCTCGGAGTTCGAGGAAGCTCTCACCCAGGCGACCGCAGACGCTGCCTCGCGGCTCGATCCGTACCGCGGCGTCACTGCGCAGATCGTCTGGCTCGATTCGGCGCACGATTCGGGCCGATTGGTCATCGTCATCCACCACCTTGTCGTCGACGGCGTCTCCTGGCGGATTCTGCTTCCCGACTTCGCCGCTGCGTGGCTACAGATCATTCACGGTGCCACTCCGGAATTGATGCCGGTCGGGACTTCGCTGCGGCGCTGGTCGCACGGACTCACCGACGTGGCACCGTCGGCGGAACTCGAATATTGGCGCGAGATCGTCGCCGCCGGTGTGTCACCCATCGGTTCACGTACTCTCGATTCGGACCGGGACCGGGGATCGTCCCTCCGTCGCGTGCGGGTCGACATCGACCATGACACGACGGATCACCTGTTGCGCTCGGTACCGTCGCACTATCGGGCCGGTGTCAACGACGGATTACTCAGCGCACTGGCCCTGGCATTTCGCACCTGGAGCGGATCGCAGCGAGTGCTCGTTTCGCTCGAAAGCCACGGACGAGACGAAGACGTGCTGCCCGGCTCGGACCTGTCCCGGACCGTCGGCTGGTTCACGGCGGCGTACCCGGTCCGCATGGATCTCACCGGACTTGGAGCGGACGCAGTTGCGGTCGTGAAATCCGTCAAGGAACAGTTGCGAGCCACACCGGGATCCGGGATCGGTTACGGGCTGCTCCGACGCGCAGGGTTGCTGACCGGTCCGGAGCCGCAGATCGGTTTCAACTATCTGGGCAAGATGTCCACCGCCGAGTTCAGCGACGAACTGAGGGCTGCCGGCTGGATTCCCGATGCCGGAATCGATCTCAACAACGGCAGTGGAAGCGATCTCGCGGTCAGCCACGCCATCGACATCAATGCCGCCGTCATGGACGGACCACAAGGAGAGTTCCTCTCGGCGACATTTGCCTTCCCCGAAGGCATCTTCGAACCCGGTGCAGTCGAGGAGCTTGCGCGGGCGTGGCGCGTCGAACTGGAGAAGATTGTCGCCTCCGTTGGAGATCATGCCGGTCTCACACCGTCCGACGTTCCCCTGGTCTCAGCGTCGCAGGACGAAATAGAACTGTGGGAGAAGCAGTTCGGCTACCTGGAGGACATCTGGTCGCTGTCACCGCTGCAAGCGGGATTCCAGTTTCACGCCAGCCTCACCGCCGATACCGTCGATGTCTACACCGGGCAAATCGTTCTTTCCCTGGGCGGGATCGTCGACAGCGAACGACTTCACCGGTCGCTCGCGAGATTGTTCGAGCGCCACGCCGCACTTCGGACCGCCTTCGTGTACGACTCGAACGGCGTTGCAGCACAGCTCGTTCTCGATTCCTTGACGACTCCATGGCGGGAGGTGCTCGGCGGTGATCCGCACGCCGTCGCGGAACTCGAGCGCACAACGCCGTTCGATCTGAGCGCGCCCCCGCTGCTTCGTGCAGTTCTGGTTCACGAGAGTGCGGACTCCGCGCACCTGATCGTCACCAATCACCACATTCTCTTCGACGGTTGGTCCATGCCGTTGTTGGTGCGCGACCTGCTTTCGCTCTACGCCGCCGACACATCGCTGTCGGTTCCCGCGCGCTCGTACCGCAGCTATCTGGACTGGCTCGCCGAACAGGACAAAGGCGAGGCAGTGGAAAGGTGGATCGGCGCGCTGTCGGGGGCAGACGAACCGACGGTGATTGCACCACAGCGCGCAGAGTCCTCCGTGCACGCAGTTCCCGTGGACGTCGACGTTCCGCTGGAAGCCTCGTCGACCGAGGCGATCGTCGCGTTGGCAAGGCGCACCGGGGCCACGGTCAACACCGTCGTCCAGACTGCATGGGGCCTGCTGCTGGGCGGAATGCTCGGGCGCGACGACGTCGTGTTCGGCGCCACCGTGTCCGGTCGACCCGCGTCGCTGACCGGGGTCGAAGACATTCTCGGGTTGTTCATCAACACTGTTCCGGTTCGAGTTCGAGTGAACCCGGATGATTCGGTATCCGAACTGCTCGAACAAGTTCAGTCCCAGCAGGTTCGGCTGCTCGACAGCCATCACGTCGGCCTTGCCGAGGTGCAGTCGGCGGTGGGTGCCGGCGCCATGTTCGACACGTTGACGGTGTTCGAGTCGTATCCAGTGGACCGTTCGGCGCTCGAATCCGCGACGGATATCGCAGGGATGCGTGTCACGGGCATCGAGGTCGCAGACGCGACTCACTACCCGCTCGCGCTGGTCACCGTCCTCGAACCGAGCCTTCGTCTCACCATCGAGTACGCACCCGATGCGATGGACCACGACTCCACCCAGCGTCTGGGCCGACGCCTCGCGTTGATTCTCGCTGCGATGACCGACGAGAGTATCCGCATCCGGGACATCGACTATCTCGACGATGCCGAGCGTCGGCTCGTACTCGACGAGTGGAACGACACATCCCACACCCTGGCTGACGCTACGCTGCTCGATCTACTCTTCGCCGACGCGGGCGTCGTCGAGATGTCTGATGGTGCACTGACGTTCGGAGACACGACAGTCAGCCACCGCGAATTCCGTTCGCAGGTCAACGCTCTCGCTCGTCACCTCGTCGACTGTGGGGTCGGACCCGAGTCTCTGGTCGCGATCGCACTGCAACGGAGTGCGCACTACGTGGTCGCGGTCCACGCCGTCATCGCAGCCGGCGGAGCCTATCTTCCGATCGATCCGAAGCATCCCGGCGAGCGGATCCGGCACGTGCTCGACATTGGAGCACCGTCGGTAGTCCTATCCACCAGAAAGGATGCGGCTTCTCTGCCTGCGGGGATCAAGCCGGTGCTCCTCGACGAAATCGATCTCTCGCGGTACTCCACCGGGCAGATCCAAGACGTCGAGCGCCTCGGCAGCGTATCCCCGGATCACATCGCCTACGTGATCTTCACGTCCGGGTCCACCGGGAAGCCCAAGGGCGTTGCAATATCGCACCGTGCGATAGTCAATCGTCTGCTGTGGATGCAACATCAATACCCGCTCGCGCCGCGCGATGTCGTGCTGCACAAGACACCGGCCACCTTCGACGTCTCGGTGTGGGAGTTGTTCTGGCCGTTCGTCACCAGTTCGAGACTGGTCGTGGCCGAACCCGACGGACACCGCGATGCTCGGTACCTGTCCGAGCTGATCGCTCGCGAAGGTGTCACCACCTTGCACTTCGTCCCGTCGATGCTCGACGTCTTCCTCGTCGACGGAGACCTCGAGCAGCTTCACTCCGTTCGTCAGGTGTTCGCCAGCGGCGAGGCACTTTCGCGTGCGACGGTCGTTCGTTTCCACGAGCGAATCGGTGCACGTCTGCACAATCTTTACGGTCCCACCGAAGCTGCCGTGGACGTGACGTTCCACGAGACGGATTCCGCCGCGGCAGGCCCGGTGCCGATCGGCGCTCCGGTCTGGAACACGCGGATCTACGTGCTGGATCGCCTTCTGGCGCCCAGCCCGATCGGCGTTCCGGGAGAGCTGTATCTCGCGGGAGTGCAGCTCGCTCGTGGCTATGTCGACCGTCCTGATCTGACAGCAGATCGCTTTGTGGCCAACCCTTTCGGTTCCGGGCGCTTGTACCGGACCGGCGATCTGGTCAAGTGGAATCCCATCGGCGAGATCGAGTATCTGGGCCGTACCGACTTTCAGGTGAAGCTTCGCGGACAGCGCTTGGAGCTCGGCGAAATCGACGCTGTCCTGTTGGAACTCTCGGGAGTTCTCTCCGCCGTCACCGTCGTACGTGAGGAACGCCTCGTCGCCTACATCACGGCTGATTCGGCGACCGACATAGCGCTTCTCGCCGGTCATTCGCAGGCGAAGCTGCCCGCCTACATGGTTCCTTCCGTCTTCGTGTTCCTGGATTCGATGCCACTCGGCCCCAACGGAAAACTCGACAGGCGAGCACTGCCGGAACCGGACGTGGCGGTGGGGGACTACGTTGCTCCGTCCACCGAATCCGAAAAGACGATCGCCGCAATCTTTTCCGAGCTGCTCGGAGTGGACAACATCGGCGTGACCGCCGATTACTTTGCGCTCGGTGGCAACTCGCTCACGGCTACGCGGGTCGTGGCGAGAATCAATGCGACGCTGGGATCCTCGCTGGGGGTTCGAGAACTGTTCGATGCTCCGACGGTCGGTGCGCTGGCTGAATTGGTCGCAGGCGGCGACCGACCCGGATTGCCCGGTCTCGGCCCGCGCCCGCGACCGGAGCGGATTCCGCTCTCCCCGGCTCAGCAGAGAATGTGGTTCCTCAACCGATTCGATCCGGATTCCGGTGCTTACAACATCGCGGCAGCGCTCTCGTTGGCCGGCGACGTGAACATCGATGTTCTGCGCCAGGCGATCAGTGACGTCGTCGACCGGCACGAGGTGCTGCGCACTCTCTACCCGGATTCTTCGAGCGGGCCGTACCAGCACATTCTCGCGCATGTGCCGGTGGTGCTCGAACCGGTTGATGTCAGCGACCCTGTTGCGGCGATCGGGGAATTGGTCGGCGCCGGGTTCGACGTCACCGCTGAAGTCCCCCTGCGGGTCGCGCTCCTGCGGACTGCTGCGTCGGAGCACATTCTTGTTCTTGTCGTCCACCACATCGGTGGCGACGGATGGTCGATGCAGCCACTGGCCGCGGACGTGATGGCGGCGTACGCATCAAGGCTCGCGGGCATTGCACCACAATGGTCGCCGTTGAGCGTCCACTACGCGGACTACACGCTCTGGAAGATCGATTCTCTCGGCGCCGAGGACGATCCGGATTCGGAGGCATCGCGCCAGATCGACTACTGGCGCGGTGCATTGGCGAACATGTCGACCCGCCTCGATTTCCCGACGGATCGGCCGCATCCCACGGTCGCATCCTATCGAGGTGCGACGGTGTCATCGGTCATTTCCGCGCAGACGTACAGCTCTGTCGAATCTCTGGCTCGTCGCACGCGGTCAACACCGTTCATGGTGTTGCACACTGCCCTGTCGGTGTTGCTGTCTCGGATGGCGGGGGAGACCGACATCGCGATCGGCACCCCGGTCAGCGGACGTGGGGATCAGGCCATCGACAACCTCGTCGGCATGTTCGTCGGGACCGTGGTTCTTCGGACACAGGTGGATCCCACTGCATCTTTCCGTGTTTTGCTCGAGGCGACCCGCAACGTAGACCTCTCGGCATTTGCCCACGCCGACATTCCCTTCGAGCGTCTGGTGGAGGTACTCGACCCATCTCGCTCGACGGCGCACCACCCATTCTTCCAGGTGGTACTCGCGACCGGCGATCTTCCGACTCCATCCGTGCAGCTTCCGGGCCTTGTCGTCTCGCAGGTTGAGCTGGACACGCCGATCTCGAAATTCGATCTCCAACTAGATGTTTCGTCGCCAAGCCTGGACGGTTCGGTGACCGCGACGTGGACCTATGCCGTCGACATCTTCGAAGAGCGGACTGTGCGCGAGCTCGCGGCTCGGTTTGCCGCCATTCTCGACACGGTTGTTGTCGAACCTGAATCAGTGGTCGGCGACCTCGATCTGCGGACGATGCCAGAGATCGAACGTCAGGGAGCTGCCTCTACGGTCGCGCTGACGGAACTGACGCTGCCCGAGATTCTTGCCGCCGGGGTTACCAAGTCGAACGGCGGTTCGGCCATGCTGTACGGCGACTTCGAACTCTCGTACGACGACGTCGACCGGCGAACCAATCGGTGGGCGCGGGCACTCCTCGCGCAAGGAATCGGCCCCGAATCTGTAGTGGCGATCGCCATTCCGCGATCAGCGACGTCCGTCCTCGCGACCTGGGCCGTCGCCAAGACCGGAGCCGCTTTTGTACCCGTCGACCCGAGCTATCCGGCCGAGCGGATCGATCACATGCTCACCGATTCGGGCGCGGCCCTGACGCTGACGGAAGAAGCGGCTGAGTCGTTGGATCGCGCCGACGTCAGCGACGCTGGAATTCTCGATTCCGATCGCACGTCACCGATTCGAATGGATCACACTGCGTACGTCATCTACACGTCGGGATCGACCGGCACCCCCAAGGGCGTGGCCGTCTCGCATGCGGGGCTGGCGGCGTTGGTCGACGAACAGATTCAGCGATACCAACTCGACAACTGCAGTCGCACGATGCATTTCGCTTCGCCCAGCTTCGACGCTTCGGTCCTCGAATTGGCCATGGCTGTCGGTGCTGGTGCCGCAATGCTTGTTGTCCCCACCGGCATCTACGGTGGCAGTGAGCTTGCAGATCTCATGCGGGCGTCGAAGATCACCCACGCGTTTGTGACCCCGGCAGCTCTGGCCACGGTCGAGCCGTCAGATGTTCCCGATCTCGGTGTCGTGATCGTCGGCGGCGAAGCCTGCGACGCCGCGTTGGTCGCGCTGTGGGCGCCGACGCGAAAGATGTTCAACGCGTACGGTCCCACCGAGTCCACCGTCATGGCAACCCTCGCTGGGCCCCTGTCGGCGACTGATCGGATCACCATCGGTACTCCCGTTCTCGGTACCGTCGCACATGTTCTCGACTCTCGCCTTCGTCCCGTTCCGGACGGTGTGACAGGTGAGCTGTATCTGAGCGGGCGTGGACTTGCCCGCGGTTACCACCATCGCGGCGACCTGACGGCTGCTCGGTTCGTTGCCGATCCCGCACGTTCGGGGCTGCGAATGTATCGCACCGGCGACCTGGTGCGACGACGTGGAACGGAACTCGAGTATCTCGGCCGCAGCGATTCACAGGTCAAGATTCGTGGATTCCGCATCGAACTCGGAGAGATCGACGCGGTGCTCGCCGCCCACGTGGGAGTGCGAACTGCGGTGACGACTGCAGACGACACCGTCGGGCTGAACTCGTACGTCGTCGGTGAGCATCTGGATCCGGAGGAGGTACGCACCTTCGTCTCCGGCCGACTTCCTGCACACATGGTTCCCGCCTCGGTGATCGTTCTCGAGGAAATCCCGCTGACGCCGGCCGGCAAAGTCGACTACCGCGCACTGCCGGCGCCGACGGTGCGCCGGAATGCGTTCGTCGCACCGATCACGAAGACTGAGACGGTGATCAGCCGGATCTTCGGTGACGTTCTGGCCGTCGACCGGGTGAGCGTGGTGGACGACTTTTTCGACATCGGTGGAAACTCTCTCAGTGCTACCCGAGTGATGGGACGGATCGGCACCGAACTTTCAGTTTCCCTCCCGGTTCGGGTCCTCTTCGACGCCAGGACGGTCGCGGCCCTCGCCGCGGCAGTCGACGGTGCGCAGAGTGGTACCCGGCCCGCTCTGACGGCCGGGCCTCGGCCAGAGCGTATCCCGCTCTCGCCGGCGCAATCGCGTATGTGGATTCTCAATCGATACGATCCAGGGTCACCTGCGTACAACATCCCGCTCGTCCTTCGTCTGCGAGGGCAGCTCGATTCCTCGGCTCTGCGAGAAGCATTGTCGGACATCGTTCTTCGTCACGAGTCCCTGCGAACCATCTTTCCCGAAGATACCGCTGGGCCGTACCAGTCCATTCTCGGAGCCGTAGACGTACCCTTCCAGCACACCGTGGTTTCTCCCGAACAGGTTGCCGAGCGGATTGTCGACGCTGTGCGTGAGGGCTTCGACGTCACCCGAGCAATTCCGTTGCGGGTAAACCTGTTCGAACTCTCGGCGGACGAGCACATCCTGGTCGCCGTGGTTCACCACATCGCCGCGGACGGTGCCTCAGTGGCGCCGCTCGCCCGGGATCTTGTTCTCGCCTACTCGGCACGGCGTTCGGGAACCGAGCCGTCACTGGCCCCGTTGGTTGTTCAGTATCCCGACTACAGCCTCTGGCAGCACCAGGTCCTCGGTTCGGAAAGTGACCGGACCAGTGTTGCTTCCGCGCAGGCCGAGTACTGGCGTGACCAGTTGGCCGGAGCGCCGGAACTTCTCGAACTGCCCACCGACTTCCCGCGCCCAGCGCTTGCGTCGCTGCGCGGAGCGAGCACCGAATTGGCGTTGACGCCCGAGATGGTCAGTGCTGTCCAGCAGGTGGGCCGCACACACGGCGCCACAACCTTCATGGTGCTCCATGCCGCCCTCGCGGTACTTCTGTCCAACCTCGGCGCGACCGATGACGTGGTGATCGGGACACCGATTTCCGGACGCGGCGAACCGGCGCTCGACGACGTGGTCGGAATGTTCGTCGGCACGGTGGCCCTGCGTAGCCGTCTCACGCCGGCGTCGTCGTTCCTGGATCTGTTGGCGCAGGTGCGAGCCACCGACCTCGCCGCATTCGAAAACGCGGACCTACCTTTCGAGCGGCTGATCGACATACTGCAGCCCGCTCGATCCCAGGCCCACGCGCCGATCTTTCAGGTGGCGCTTTCTCAGGAGCAGGAGGGAACCGCTGCGTTCGCACTGCCCGGTCTCGAGATCGAAGCTGTGGACACCGCAGTCGTTCCGGCAAAGTTCGACATCCAGATCACGATGGTCGAGCACGCTGATTCGATGAATCTCACCTGGACGTATGCCACAGATCTCTTCACCGGCGCGTCCGTGGACGGATTTGCACACCGGTTCCGACGGATTCTCGCGCAGATTGTCGCGGCCCCCGAAACGACAATCGCGGATATCGACCTACTGGACGAGGACGAATACACCAGACTGACTTCCGTATTCGGTCCGGCAGCCACGCCGATCCTCACTCTCGCGGATCTGTTGACCACACACTCGGAATCCGCAGATGTGGCAATCGTCTCCGAGTCGTGCGGTGAGATGACCTACAGCGAACTGGATTCGCGGTCCTCCCAGCTGGCGCGGATCCTCATCGAGCGCGGCGCCGGCCCCGAAACAGCCGTTGCTGTCTCTCTTGCGCGGTCGGCCGAATCCCTTCTCGCGCTGTGGGCCGTTGCCAAGAGCGGCGCAACCTACGTTCCAGTGGATCCGACGTACCCCGACGAGCGCATCGCT
Source organism: Rhodococcus sp. NPDC059969 (assembly GCF_042738325.1). Lineage (NCBI taxonomy): Bacteria > Bacillati > Actinomycetota > Actinomycetes > Mycobacteriales > Nocardiaceae > Rhodococcus > Rhodococcus sp. NPDC059969. The sequence continues at coordinate 78,662 of NZ_JBHWUF010000009.1, forward strand.
CACATGCTTCGAGACTCCGCCGCGCTGGTCGTCGTCACCGACTCGGAGACAGCACCAACACTTCCGAGCGGTATCGACACGATCGAGATCGACGACCTCGACCTTGATCGCTACTCCGCGGCGCAGGTCACCGATGCCGATCGGATCCGCACGCTACACACGGATCATGTTGCCTACCTGATCTACACGTCAGGCTCGACCGGTCTGCCCAAGGGCGTCGCTGTCACCCACCGAGGACTGTCTGTGTTCTCCGCTCGGACCCGCACCGATCTGGCGGCATCTCGACACTCACGGGTTCTGCGACTCTCGTCGTCGAGCTTCGACGCCTCCATGTTCGAGATGATCCTCGCGTTCACCGCCGGTGCGACGATGGTGATCACACCGCCATCGGTCATCGCCGGCGACGAACTCACCGACGTCATCCGCCGTCACCGCGTCACCCACGTGGTGACAGCGCCGGCGGCTATGACCACCGTCGAGGCTGGAACGCTCTCCGACCTCGAAACCGTCGTGCTCGGTGGCGACGTCTTCCCAGCACAGCTGCTCGGTCGCTTTCACAGCAAGACACGACTCTTCAACAGCTACGGGCCGACCGAGAGCACCATCGTCATCACCAAGACCGGGGCGCTTCTCGGTACCACGGCTCCGGTGGGTGACGGTGTGCAACACCATGACCGTTCACTCTCGACCGTCACGATTGGTACTCCGCTCGAAGGTGCCCACGTTCTGGTCCTCGATTCCGCCCTCGGACCCGTACCCGTCGGGGTCAGGGGCGAGCTGTATCTGTCGGGCCCCGGCTTGGCACGCGGGTACCACCGACGCGAGGGGCTGACCGCAGAACGCTTCGTTGCGAACCCCTTCGGTGCACCAGGCGCGCGGATGTACCGGACCGGCGACATGGTCACCTGGACCGACCAGGGCGAACTGGCGTACATCGGACGATCCGACGCCCAGGTTCAGCTTCGCGGACTCCGCATCGAACTGGGGGAGATCGAATCAGCGCTCGCCTCCGTCCGTGGAGTGAGTGCCGCCGCTGCCGCCGTTCATCGTCACGACACTCTCGGCGATCAACTCGTCGGATACGTGATCGTCGCGGACGCGGTGTCGGCAGAGTCCATCCTCGACGCCGTCGCAGCGATCCTGCCCGGTGCCACGGTGCCCACCGCTGTCATCGTGCTGGAATCGCTACCCCTGACTCCGGCCGGGAAGCTCGATCGCGCAGCACTTCCCGCTCCGGAGTTCATCGCCTCGGCGACGTTCCGGACGCCGACCACACATGCAGAGATTCGTGTCGCCAGCGCTTTTGCCGACGTTCTCGGAACCGACGCCGTCGGAGCAGAAGACAGTTTCTTCGAGCTGGGTGGAAATTCGCTCAGTGCCACTCGGGGGATTGCCCGCGTCAACACCTCGTTCGGGATCAAACTCGGCGTTCGAGCGCTGTTCGAGGCTCCCACTGTCGCAGAACTCGCTCTGCTGGCGGACTCGGCAGAACGCGATGATCAGCCTCGATTGGAAGCGCGACCGCGACCCGAACGTATTCCGCTCTCGCCGGCGCAGACTCGGATGTGGTTCCTCAATCGATTCGACACCGCGGCAGCCACGGACAACCTACCGCTCGCGCTTCGTCTGAGCGGAACCCTGGACGCGCCGGCATTGGCGCTCGCGCTTCTCGACGTCGTCGAACGCCACGAGTCCCTGCGCACCTACTATCCCGATACCGCGGACGGACCCCGTCAGGAGATCCTGACAACGCCTTCGGTGGATCTCGATCTGATACCGGAGGACGTCACCGAAGCCGAAGCGTTGGAACGGCTTTTCGCTCTTGCCGGCACCGGATTCGACGTGACGACTGCCGTACCACTGCGGACGGCTCTGTATCGAATCTCGGAGACCGAGCATGTTCTCGCCGTCGTGATGCATCACATCGCATCCGACGGATCGTCACTCGGACCCCTGGCCACCGACGTCATGGGTGCCTACGCCTCGCGTTCTCGGGGTGACGCGCCGCAGTGGGCGCCGCTGCCCGTGCAGTACGCGGATTACGCTCTCTGGCAACACGATCTGCTCGGGACCGAATCCGAACCCTCGGGTGATGCTCAGGCGCAAATTCAGTTCTGGACGTCCACGCTCGCCGGAATTCCGGACCTGCTGAATCTGCCGACGGACCGGCAGCGTCCGCCCCGTCAGAGCTATCGCGGCAAGGAGATTCACTTCACGATCGGCTCGGACACCGCCGATCGACTGCGTGATCTTGCCGTCGGATCAGGCTCGAGCCTGTTCATGGTCGTCCACGCCGCATTCGCCGTACTTCTCGCAAGGCTGGGAGACAGCGCCGACATCACCATCGGTTCGCCCATCGCGGGACGAGGACACGAGTCGTTCGACGCACTAGTGGGGATGTTCGTGAACACCTTGGCGCTTCGAACCCAGGTGAACACGGCTGCGCCGTTCACGGAACTTCTGAACCACACCCGCGATCAGGATCTCGCCGCCTTCGCACACGCGGACCTGCCGTTCGAGCGGCTCGTCGAGATCATCGATCCGGTCAGATCGACAGCCCGCCATCCGTTGTTCCAGGTGGCACTGTCCTTCCAGAACCTCACGCCGACAATGTTTGCACTACCCGGACTGCAGATCGCGGCAGTTGGCGCCCCAGTCGAGACGGCGAAGTTCGACCTCCACCTGACCGTCACCCCTGGGGACTCGGGTTCGATGTCGGCGTCGTTCACCTATGCAACAGATCTGTTCGACCAATCCACGGTGGCGACATTCGCCAACCGGCTGCTGCGCGTTCTCGATTCGATCGGGCGTGACCCGGGCGTTCCGGTGGGCGACATCGCTCTGCTCGGCGACGAAGAGGTCGCGGCCACCGTCGACACGTGGAACAACACCGACGCCGTCGTTCCGGAGACGACCCTCGCGGATCTGTTCGACGCCCAGGTACGCAGAACACCGAGCGCCGAAGCACTGGTTCTCGGTGACCGTCGTCTGACCTATGCCGAGTTCGATGCCGAATGCAACCGCCTGGCGCGGTATTTGATCGGAATCGGTGTCGGTCCGGAAGTGACTGTCGCGCTCAATCTTCGGCGCTCCGTCGAACTGGTCGTTGCCATGTACGCGGTGGTGAAGGCAGGCGGGGCCTACGTTCCGCTCGACCCGGATCAGCCGGCAGAACGCACGGCTCACATCCTCGAATCCGCAGCGCCCGCAGTTGTTCTGAACACTTCTCACGATTCGCTGGGCGGGCAGTACCACGTCGTGAACATCGATACTCTCGGGCTGGACGGTATCGACGGATCGCCGATTCGGGACTCGGAACGCCTCGCGGGCCTGAGCCCGGACAACATCGCGTATGCGATTTACACCTCCGGATCCACCGGAAAGCCCAAGGGCGTAGCGATCTCCCATCGAGCGATCACCAATCAACTCTTGTGGAAGCAGGATCAGTTCCCTCTCGATGCCGATGACCGTGTGCTCGTCAAAACCGCAGCCACCTTCGATCTGTCCGTCTGGGAGTACTGGTGGGCGTTGCAAACCGGTGCCTGCCTGATTCTCGCCGAGCCAGGAGCACAGCAGGACGGTGATTACCTCACGTTGCTGATGGAGCGCGAGCAGGTGACGACGCTGCATGCCGTTCCCTCGATGTTGTCACTGCTCAGTGCATCCGAGCGTCGGCTGCCGAGTTCTCTCACTCGGATTCTGTGCATCGGTGAGACCCTGCCGGTACAGACCGCCAAGCATGTGCGAGATCAGAGTTCGGCGCAGGTCTACAACCTGTACGGCCCCACGGAGGCTGCGGTCAGTGTCACGGCACACCGAACGAGCGATGTCGACGTGGCAACCGTTCCGATCGGAACTCCCGCGTGGAACACGAGACTGCATGTACTCGACGACCGCCTTCACCCGGTTCCGGTCGGTGTTGCAGGTGAGCTCTATCTCGCGGGAGTTCAGCTGGCCCGCGGGTACATCGGGGATCCGGGGCAGAACGCGACCCGTTTCGTCGCCGATCCGAACGGATCGGGTGAGCGCCTCTATCGAACCGGCGATCTGGTTCGGTGGAATGCCTCGGGCAGTCTCGAATACCTCGAGCGTGCAGACTTCCAGGTCAAGGTCCGAGGCTTCCGCATCGAACTCGGTGAGATCGAAACAGCGCTTCGTGCCGACCCCTCGATTCAGGATGCGGTAGTCACAGTCACGACATCTGACACCGGCGAACAACACCTGATCGGTTACGTCACTGCGGCCGCGGGCTCGGCCGTCGAGAAGTCGACCATCCTGACCAGACTGCGCGCCGCCCTGCCCGGCTACATGGTGCCGACAGTCCTGATGACACTCGACGCCCTGCCGCTGGGGAGTACGGGCAAGGTAGATCGACATGCGCTCCCGGAGCCTGTTTTCGAGGCACGTCGTTTCCGCGCACCGACCACACCGGCCGAACTGTCGGTAGCTGCCGCTTTTGCCGAGGTCCTCGGTGACGGAAAGACCGACGAAGTGGGTGTCGACGACGACTTCTTCGAACGCGGCGGCAATTCGCTCAGTGCAACTCGGTTGCTCGGGCGGATCAACGCCGTCGCAGGCACCGACTTGCCGGTGCGTGTGGTCTTCGAGTCGCCCACCGTCGCAGAGTTGGCAGCCGTGGTGGAAACCGCCGAGCTTTCGCGCCGACCCGCGCTGCGCTCACAGCCGAGGCCGACAAGGATTCCGCTCTCTCCAGCGCAGACTCGTATGTGGTTCCTCAACCGCTTCGATCCCGATTCGTCGGCGTACAACATCCCGGTGGTTCTTCGATTCGCCGGTCCGTTGGATGTCGAGGCGTTGCGCGCAAGTATCGCCGACGTGGTCGCTCGTCACGAGGTCTTGAGAACCGTGTACCCGGAGCATGACGGGACGGGATACCAGGAGGTTGTCGAAGCACCTGACGCTCTCGACGTTCTCGACATCATTGCGGTGGAGAAGGATTCGCTCCACGACGTGCTGGCCGGTGTACTGGGTGTGTCGTTCGACCTCACATCCGAGATTCCGGTTCGAGCGTCGCTGGTGCAGTTGGCGGAGTTCGAGTTCGTTCTGGCGATGACGGTGCATCACATTGCGGGTGACGGTTTCTCGATGGGGCCGTTGACGCGTGATGTGATGGTGGCGTACGAGGCGCGGTCCAGGGGTGCGGTGCCGTCGTGGGCGCCGCTGGAGGTGCAGTATGCGGATTACGCGTTGTGGCAGCTCGAGACGTTGGGTTCGGAAGAATCGTCGACCTCGCTGATCTCGCGACAACTCGCGTTCTGGTCGGACACACTCGACGGATTGCCGTCCGTCCTCGAACTCCCGTTGGATCGCCCCCGCCCCGCGGTGGCTTCCGGTCGTGGAGCGGTTCTGAACGCTCGTCTCGAACCTGCACTGCAACAAGCGATTTCCGAACTGGCCAGGCAGCACCGCGCTACGCCGTTCATGGTGTTGCATGCGGCTCTGGCTGTTGTACTGTCGCGGTTCACCGGCGATCTCGACTTTGCCGTCGGGACGCCGACGGCCGGCCGCGGAGAACGCGTGCTCGACGACCTGGTCGGCATGTTCGTGGGGACCGTCGTGTTGCGCACCACTGTCGACCCAGGTGAGCAGTTCACCGACTTGCTCTCCCGAGTCCGCGACGCCGATCTGCAGGCTTTTGCCCACAGTGACGTTCCGTTCGAGCGCTTGGTGGAGGCACTCGATCCGCTTCGTTCGCAGTCGTATTCACCGCTCTTCCAGGTCGGCCTCGCACTACAGAACCATCTCGATTCACAGTTGACTCTCAACGGGTTGCACATCGAGAGCATCGAACCTGCGGTGGTCAGCACTCAGTTCGACCTCGATTTTGTTGCGGCCGAACAGTTCGACAACGACGGTCGACCTTCCGGGCTCGTCGTTGCGCTGACGTACGCCACGGATCTGTTCGAGGAATCCACTGCCTCACGTCTCATGTTCGCGTTCGAGTCGGTTTTGACTACCGCTGTCGCAGAACCGGATCGGCGAGTGGAACTGTTTGCCGTGGAGTCTGTGGTTGAGCGTGGGTTGGTGTTGGGGGGTGTGAATGAGACGGATCGTTGTGTTGACGATGTGACGTTGGCGGGTTTGGTGGCGGCTGCGGTTGAGGTGTCGTCGGGTCGTGTTGCTGTGGTGTTCGGTGATGTGGTGTTGACGTATGCCGAGTTCGGTGTGCGGGTGAATCGGTTGGCGCGGTGGTTGATCGGGCGTGGTGTGGGTCCGGATGTTTTGGTGGGGCTTGCGGTGGAGCGTTCGGTGGAGATGATCGTGGCGATGCATGCGGTTGTTGCTGCGGGTGGTGCGTATGTGCCGATTGATCCGGAGTTGCCGGTGGAGCGGATCGGGTTTGTGGTTGAGTCGGCTGCGCCGCGGTTGGTGTTGACTGTTTCTGCGTTTGTGGGTGTGTTGCCGGCGGGTGTGGATGTTGTTGTTCTTGATGGTCTTGATGTGGGTGGGTTGTCGGGTGGTCCGGTTTCTGATGGTGATCGGGTGGCGCCGTTGCGGTCGGGTAATGCGGCGTATGTGATGTTCACGTCGGGGTCGACGGGTCGGCCGAAGGGTGTGTCGGTCAGTCATGGGGCGATTGTCAATCAGTTGGCGTGGTTGGCGGGGGAGTATGGGGTTGGTGCGGATGATCGGGTGATGGCGCGTGCTCCGTTCACGTTCGATGTGTCGGTGTGGGAGTCGTTTTTGCCGTTGACGGTGGGTGCGCGGTTGGTGGTGACGCGGCCGGGTGGGCATCGTGAGTTGGATTATCTTGCGGGTGTGATGGTCGAGCATGCGATTTCGGTGGCGGAGTTCGTTCCGTCGGTGCTTGCGGCGTTGGTGGCTGATGGTTTTGGTGGTGCGTTGGGGTCGTTGCGGCATTTGTTTGCCGGTGGTGAGGAGTTGACGCCGGAGCTTGCGGTGGCGTTGGGTTCGTTGACGTCGGCTGCGGTGCATAACACGTATGGTCCGACGGAGGCGGCGATTACGACGACGGCGCATCGGATTGTGGGTTCGGTGTCTGGGGTGGTGCCGATCGGGACGCCGGTGTGGAATACGCGTGGGTATGTGTTGGATTCGCGGTTGCGTCCGGTGCCGGTGGGTGTTGCGGGTGAGTTGTATCTCGATGGTGCGCAGTTGGCGCGTGGTTATCATCGGCGTCCGGATTTGACGTCGGATCGGTTTGTGGCGAATCCGTTTGTGGTGGGTGCTCGGATGTATCGCACGGGTGATCGTGCGTTGTGGAGTGCTGCTGGGTCGTTGGTGTATTTGGGTCGGACGGATTTTCAGGTGAAGATTCGTGGGGTGCGGATCGAGCTCGGTGAGGTCGAGTCGGCGTTGGCTGGGTTGCCGGGTGTTTCGGGTGCTGTGGTGGTGGTGCATGGGGGGAGTCGTCTGGTCGGGTATGTGACGGCTGGGTCCTCGGCCGATGCGGGTAGTTCTGTGGATTCGGTGGGGGCGCGGGCTGCGGTGGGGTTGGTGCTTCCGTCGTACATGGTTCCGGATGTGGTGGTTGTCGTTGATGAGTTCCCGTTGTCGAGTGCGGGGAAGTTGGATCGGAAGGCGTTGCCGGAGCCTGTTTTTGGTTCGCGGGTGTTTCGGGCGCCGGTTTCTGGTTCGGAGTTGGTGGTGGCTGCTGCGTTTGCGGTGGTGTTGGGGTGTGGGTCGCGGGTTGGGTTGGATGATGATTTCTTCGTGTTGGGTGGTAATTCGCTGAATGCGACCAGACTCATCAGCCGCATCAATCAACACGCCGGTAGCGCGTTACCGCTTCGCGCGTTGTTCGATCATCCATCCGTGGTGGAACTTGCTGCGGCACTCGATAATGCAGAGCGTGCCGATCGGCTCGCCCTCCTTGCGCACGCACGCCCAGAACCGATCCCGCTCTCGCTCGCGCAGAATCGGATGTGGTTCCTCAATCAATACGACGTCGCGTCTGCGGCCTACAACATTCCGTTGGCTATCCGACTCTCAGGTGCCGTCGACGTCCCTGCACTTCGTGGTGCGGTGGGCGACGTCCTGGCACGCCACGAGTCGCTGCGAACGATGTTCCCCGACAACGGCGACGGCCCCGTCCAGGTCATCCTGCCACCCGAAAACGTCGAGTTCGATCTGAATCCGATCGATGTCGACCGAGGCAATCTCGACACGCACGTACTCGGCATCCTTTCCGAGGGCTTCGACGTCACAGCCTCGGTCCCGATTCGGGTGAAGCTGTTCCGCGTCGAAGAATTCGAGCATGTGCTCGTGATGTCGGTCCATCACATCAGTGCGGACGGTGTGTCCATGGCGCCGTTGGCTCGAGACGTGATGGTTGCCTACTCGGCGCGGCTCACCGGCCAGCCGCCCTTCTGGGCGCCGCTGGAGATCCAGTATGCCGACTTTGCGCTGTGGCAGCGGGCGCTCCTCGGTGACGAGGCGGACCCGAACAGCATCGCATCGACTCAAATCGACTACTGGAAAACAACGTTGGACGGGATCCCGGACGTACTGGAATTGCCGACCGATCGACCACGCCCGGCGGTGGCCACCCAGAACGGTGCGATGGTTCGCTTCGACATCGCGCCCGAAGTCATGGAACGCGTACGTGAGATCGCCGATCTCCATCACGCAAGTGTGTTCATGGTGATCCACGCGGTGTATGCGGCGCTGCTGGCGCGATTGTCGGCGAGCACCGACATCGTCGTCGGCACACCGGTGTCCGGACGAGGTGAGGCCGCTGTCGAGGATTTGATCGGAATGTTTGTCGGCACAGTCGTTCTGCGAACAGATGTCGACTCCGCACTGACGTTCTCGGCGTTGCTCGATCAGGTGCGTGACCGAGATCTGAGCGCATTCGGCCACGTCGATGTGCCCTTCGAGAGGCTTGTCGATGTACTGAAACCTGTTCGCTCACAAGCTCACACACCGCTGTTCCAAGTTGCGCTGGCCTACGAGTACGTCGAGGACGCTGTCTTCGAGCTTCCTGACCTTCGTGTGTCGGCTCTCGAATTCGACGTCACTCCAGCTCAATTCGATCTGGCGTTGACGCTGTTCGAGACTACGGAATCCGAAGGCTCAGACTCCGAGTCGGTAACGGTGAGTGGATCGTTGACCTACGCAACCGATCTGTTCGACCGGTCCACGGTTGCATTGTTTGCCGAGCGATTCGTCATGCTGCTCGAGCAACTAACCGAAGACCCTGCCAGAGTTCTCGGTCATGTCGACATTCTGAATCGTGACGAGCAGAACCTGCTGGTGCCGGTGCGAGGCCTGGCGGCGGCGCATCCGGCGACGCTTTCCGAGCTGATTTTTGCTGCGGTCTCGTCGAATCCGACGGGGATCGCCTTCCTGTGGAATGACCGCGCCGTCACCTATGCAGAAGCCGACGAACTCTCGACCCGTCTGGCTCACGTTCTCTTGGAACGAGAAGTCTCGCCGGAAACATTTGTGGCTCTCGCTCTTCCGCGATCACTCGAGTCTGTGCTCGCAGTCTGGGCAGTGGCCAAGACCGGTGCCGCGTATCTGCCGGTCGACCCGAGCTATCCGGCCGAGCGCATCGAGCACATCCTCGGAGACTCTCGGGCAAAGCTCGGTGTGACGATTGCCGAGCATCGTCGGTTCCTGCCCGACGACGTCGAATGGCTGATTCTCGAGGACATCGCCGAAGAACTGGTGGCAGCCCCGGTGAGCCCTCTCGACACACCCGCACGAATCGACAATCCGGCATACATGATCTACACCTCGGGTTCGACGGGGAAGCCGAAGGGAGTCGTAGTCACCCACGGTGGTCTCGCGAACCTTGCCGCTGAACGTCGTGAGCACTATCGCGTCGACTCGCACTCACGATTCCTGCACAACACCTCACCGAGCTTCGACATGTCGGTCGGAGAGATGATGTCGGCGCTCTCCGCGGCGGCGACTCTGGTCGTCACACCACCCTCCATTCTCGGCGGCGACGAGTTGTCGCGGTTCATGATCGACCGCGAGGTCACCCACGCACTGATCACCCCGGCGATGTTGACGTCGATGGAACCGGAAGGGCTCGAGGAGCTTCGCGTTCTCGGTGTCGGCGGTGAAGCGGTTTCCTCCGAACTGGTCAATCGTTGGCAGCCTGGTCGAACCATGCTCAACGGGTACGGACCAACCGAGGCCACCGACATCTCCACCGTCGGTGATCTTGTCGCGGGCAAGCCGGTCACGATCGGATCGCCGGTACGCGGTTTCGGCACGGTGATCCTCGACGCTCGACTGCTACCGGTGCCGATCGGGACACCGGGTGAGCTGTACGTGTCGGGGCCGGCTCTAGCCCGGGGATACCACGATCAGCCCGTGCTCACGGCGACCCGATTTGTTCCCAATCCGCATGGGCAGCCGGGGGATCGTATGTATCGAACGGGTGACATCGCAGCGTGGACACCCGAACTCACCATCGAGTATCGGGGCAGGACCGACAGTCAGGTCAAGATTCGTGGTCACCGCATCGAACTCGGTGAGATAGATGCGGCACTGCACGCCCACCCGGACGTCGATGTGGCCATGGCCCTCGGCAAGCGGACACCGTCCGGGGACACGGCGCTGGTGGCGTACGTCGTGCCGGCACCGGGAACTGCGCCGGAGGCGGGCCACGTCATCGCATTCGTATCCGAGTTCTTACCGCGTCACATGATCCCGAGTGCCGTCGTCTTCATCGACAAGGTGCCGACAACACCGACAGGGAAGGTCGACGAGAAGGCATTGCCGACTCCTGATTTTGCGTCGAAGATCGTGTATCGGGAACCGAGCACACTTTCGGAAATCGCTGTGGCCAGGGCCTTCTCTGAGGTTCTCGAAATCGCTGACATCGGCGCCGACGACAACTTTTTCGAACTCGGTGGCAACTCACTGTCGGCGATTCGGGTGGTGACAAAGCTGCGGGCTTCCCTCGCCCGCGAGATACCGCTGCAGTGGTTGATGACCGAGCCGACTCCGGCGTCGATTGCGATGCGTATCGATTCCCGACAAGACACTGCCGGTGCGCTGGACGTAGTCTTCCCGATTCGAACCACCGGTGAACGGCCGCCCATGTTCTTCGTCCATCCGATCATCGGCCTGGCCTGGAGTTACACCGGCTTGGCGCCGTATATCGATTCGGCAACTCCGATGTACGGAATCCAAACTCCGGCAGTTTCGTCCGGGGACCCGTTGCCGGAGTCCATCGAACTCACCGCTGTCAGGTATATCGAGGAGGTGCGGCGAATCCAGCCTGAAGGCCCCTACCACCTCGCCGGTTGGTCGCTGGGCGGAGTGATCGCACATTCGATGGCGGTGCAATTGCAGGCAGCGGGCGAGTCGGTCGATTCGTTGGTGATGCTGGACAGCTTCGCCCGTGCCACTGAAGACAGTCAAGACAGTGAAGACAGTGAAGACACTGAAGGCACTGAAGATTCGGACGCAGAAGACGTCTCGGATATGGGACTCGAGTTCGCGCAAGCCATGGGTGAACTGACTACCGAAAACGTCGGCAGGCTTGTCTTTGCGGCCCAGCACAACGACACGTTGATGAAGACCTATCAGCCGGGGATCTTCGATGGTGACGTGCTGTACTTCACTGCAGCGCTGGATGATCCGTGGCTGAACCGTGGAGCCGATTCATGGCGTGCGTACGTGAGCGGGGATATCGTGAATCATCCCGTCGAGTGCACTCACTGGGACATCACCTCACCCGCTGCGCTCGAGACTGTTGGTCCGTTGATCGCGCACAGCTTGGAGAGGATTCGCGGGATGTCCTGAGTCGCTCGGGCTTGCCGGCAGGGCACCGTCCGGCTCAGGAATGGGCGCTCTCCCAGGCGAAACCGTCGGGATCCGCGAAGGGTTCGGAAGCGCCGGAGATGGCGATCCGGTGCGATCCGGTGCCTTCCGGAGCGAGCCCGGCATCCTTCGCCAAGGCGCGCCGACCATACAGCGCCAGTGTGACATTGTCTGCTGCACTGGTGAATTCGACGTACTTGCGGCCGAAGCTCTTGGACACCTCGAGTCCATGGTCGAGGTAGAACTGCTTGCTGGCCTTGACGTCTTCGGCGCCGAGCAGTAGCACGAGGTTGTCGATCGTGCGGGTGGCCGGCCCGTTGTTCTTCTTCGACGACGTGGCGATCTTCCAGATCGAACCGTCGGGAGCCTGAACAACTCCGCCGTATCCCCAGAGGGATTTCTTGACCGGCTTCAACTCGGTGGCACCGGCTGCGAGCGCTGCGCCGACGAATGCGTCGACGATGTTCGGTTGGGAGACGACGAGCGAAAGCGTATATCCACGAAACCCGGTTGTCGGTTCGTTGGATTCGCGTAGCTGGATTCGATCTCGGACGCCGAGAGCGTCGTGAAAGGCCTCGGCTGCCGCGAGGTCCGGGACGTCGAGGATCACGGACTGCGCGGTGGTCCTCTGGGCGCTCCCTGCCGATGTGTGGTTTGACGCCGTGTGGTTGGAAGTGGACTTCTGTGGTGTGTTCATGTGTTTCAAGGTAATTGCGGGTCCCTTGGCCGTGCTTCTCGATTCCTGATCGGTTTGGTGAGCCACCATGCGGCATGTATCTCGGAAGCGGGCACTGCGCGGGCAATTTGTCGTGAATATCCTGTTCAGCGGATGTTTTCTCGATAGGCTGATGAGCGCTGATCGGACGTATCTCACGCCACCATGGAACGGGGAAACCAGTGATCGCACTGCGAGGAAAGTCGTTGGCCGCGGTAGTAGTGGTGTCGATGACGGTGGCGTTGGGCGCGTGTACATCCGGTGAATCGGCGCCTGAGGCGGGCGCTCACTACGGCTCGGACGGTGCCCCTGTCGACTACCGGGAGCCGGTGAAACTGAGCAGTCGAGATGGTGTCCTCGAAGTGCGGTTGTCCGCTCATCAGGGAGTAATTCCGCTCGATACCGCGTCGGCGCCGGTGTCGAATTTCCTGCTGTTCGGGTACGAAGTCATTCGCGGTACGACCTCGGACGGGTCGACCTCGGCGAGTGACGTCTATCCGGCGCCGACTCTCCGGGTCAACCCCGGGGAGCGGTTGATCATTCATTACGACAACGATCTGCAGGATCTCACGGTCGAGGACTTCTACGATCCGGCGTTCACTCCGGCGGGCGGGGATGTGCCGATCTATCCGCCGGCGCTGTCGTCGGCTCCACTGAATCTGCACACGCACGGAGTTCACGTGAGTCCGGACGGTAATGCCGACAACGTGTTGCTCAACATCCCCGCCGGCCAGGGAAATGTTTACGACTACGCGATTCCGGGGACGATGCCGAACGGTCTGTACTGGTATCACAGTCACCGGCACACCCTCACTGCGCAGCAGACTTACATGGGTCTGGCCGGACTACTGGAAATCGGCCGGCCGGACGGAAATTTGCCTGTCGTGACGGCGAACGACATTCCGATCCGCGATATGGCACTGCAGTACAACTTCGTGTTCGACCGCAAGGGGAAGGGCCGGCAGCTCAACGACGCGAACTGGCCCCAATTCGTCAGTACCTTGACGCCGCCCACCGGCGCGGAATTAGCCGATGGTACCTACCGTCCGAGCTTGGCGCCCGTGAATTTCTCGGAAACCACGGAGGGAGCACAGTATTTCACCAACTGGTACAGCGGACCGCTGTCGCCGGCCAACCATCGTGGACAGAATCAATTCGTGCCAGGCAACCTTCAGAGCTTCGCGGGCGAATCGACGAGAGTCCCGGCTGACCCCTCCCTGCCCGACAACCAACGCGACGTGCAGTACACCGTGAACGGTCAATTTCAGCCGTCCCTGAGATTGAAGCCGGGTCAGACCGAGATCTGGGTCCTCGCGAACATCAGCGACTTTGCCTACATGCCGGTCACGTTGACGGAAACCGCAACCGGCGCTCATCCGAAGTTCGCGATCGTGGGCCAGGACGGAAATCCGTTCGACGAGGTCAGGCCACCTGTGGACGGCGACGGAACCAGGCTGGTGATTCCGCCGGCCTCGCGATACGCGATTGCGGTGACGATGCCGGAGGCCGGCGATCTGGTGCTGGAGATGCCACCGCTCGAAGGTGCAAAGCCGGTGAGCAATCCAGGCATTCTGTACACAAACAACGGCACCGACAATCCGCCGGCCGAACTCGGAACCGTCACTGTCGACCCGTCGGTGATCAGCTACGCGGACGGATTCTTCACGTTCCCGACTCAACAGTTGATCCGCGCGACACCAGACGAGGGCGAAGGAAAGACGACTCCATTCGACTTCGGACAAAAACTGGACACTTACACCTCGTTCGTGGATACCGCAGCGATGACGCCCGACGTGACCCGCAACCTCACAGTCTCGGGCGGATTCGGAAACGAGAAGGCCAGCAACAGTGATCCGAAAGCCTTCACCTACGAGTTCGCCGACAACACGTTCCCCAACATTCCGCTGATTCAACCGCGTTTGAATTCCGTTGAGGAATGGAAGATCACGAACCTCAACAACGACGAACATCCGATGCATATTCACGTCAACGACTTCCAGGTGACGGAAGTCGTGGATCCCGTCGCAGGTACCACGACGGGCGTTCAGCCGTGGGGAATCGACAACGTGAACGTGCCGGCGCCGGTGACGGACGAGAACGAGAATGCGCTGGAACCAGCATCGGTGACGTTGCGGACGAAGTTCACCGAGTACACCGGAACCTTTGTCATTCATTGCCACCGACTCAATCACGAGGACAACGGATTGATGGCGACTGTCAACGTGATTCCAGAGGTGTCGACATACGCAGTGGCGGTGCCCGGTTCGGCCGGAGTCCCCGCCAAAGTTCAGATATTCGATGCCAACGGCGACAAGCTGATCTCCACCGTCACTCCCTTCCCGTCGTTCGAAGGCACGCCGAGTGTTGCGATGGCCGACGTGAACGGAGACATGGTGCTTGATCTGGTGGCTGGAACAGGTGCAGGCTCGGCTCCGGAAGTGGTGGCGTACAACGCAGTCGGAGGCGTGCCGTTCACCGACGAGTTGGCAAGATTTGCACCTTTCGATTCGGGGTTCCGTGGTGGAGTGAACGTGGGCGGCGTCGACATCGACGGAAATGCTCTGGCGGACAACATCATCGTTGCGTCGGGCCCAGGAATGGAGTCGCAGGTCAAGATCTACTCCACCGACCTTCCAGCGGACAAGAAGTCCGCGCCGGCAGAATTCGGCTCCTTCTCTCCGTATCCGGGTTCGAGTAGCGGCGTCACTTTTGCAACTGGGATGGTCGACAGTCACTCCGGTCGGGCGAGCATCGTGACCGCGCCGGGTGCCGGCGACGAGCCTTTGGTCAAGACGTTCCGCTACGACCTGTACCAGACGACGGCAGCTGCGCAGGGTGACTCCGATGAACACGCAGGTCATGCGGATGGTCCGGTGACGACATCACAGTTCTTGGCCTTCGATCAGGGCTATCGCGACGGGGTGTCGCTCTCGACGGGATGGGTGGCCGGCGCTGAGGGCGGAGCCAAATCGATCGTGGCGGGCATGCTCGGAGGGGAGGGTTCAGTCCGTGTCTTCTCGAGTGGATCCAGGCTCGACGGCGCGCCCGAGATGTACCTCGAGAGCCCTGACCATCATTCGGCGGACGTAGAGTTTCGGGAAGTCGCAGCCTTCGATCCGTTCGCCGGTCCAGGATCGGGCGTCGAAGTAGCGACGACGAGCACGACGACCGGCGCGGATCTCCTTGTGAGTGGTAGCAACGGAACGGGTGCCGAAGTTCGGAAACTCACGCTGGGTCGCGCCGATCCGTCCGCGACTACATTGACACCGACGCTTGTGGGAACGCTTCCGCCCTATCCTGTCGGTGGGGGAGCCTTGCCGCTCGGTGGTCGATGATCGCGTGTGCTTCAGTTTCGAAAGTAGTTCGATTTCAACAGGTCTGAGTTGTGAGCGTTCTTGAAGTTGTCCGTTATGTCTCTGGTTCTCGAAAGTATGTTCGATTAGACTTTCGGTATGGACAGTCGGGAAGCGTGGCTGCTGGATGGTGAGGACCTCAAGAGTGAGGTTCTGGATCTGGTGCGTGTCCGGCATGAGTTGCAGTCGCGGATGGTGTTGTTGATCGTGGAGATGTTTTCCCGTGAGGTTCTCGGCGGGAAGGGTTTTCGGGCGATTGCGCAGTGGTTGCATGGTTCGACGAATGTGGAGATCGGTGAGTGCAGCCTGTTGGTCAGTCTGGCGCGGTTGCTGTTGCTCGAACCTGTTGTGGCGGATGCTTTTCACCGGGGCGATGTGGATGCGTTGAAGGCCCGTCAGGTGGCGTCGTTTTGTCAGCATCCGCCCAAGAACATGACCCCGGCGGATGTGGACAAGGCACGCGGGATCCTGCTCGGGTTGGCGTCGAAGAACATCGCCGATTGTGATGCGGTGCGGGCGGCGATCCGGCGGATCGAGAAGCAGTACGGCAAACGTGAGGACGGCGTTCCGGTGGGGGAGGATTCGGAGCGTAACGAGTTCTATGCCTCGAAAGGCTTGTACGGGCGTGTGTCGGTGAAGGGCGATCTGGATGCCGTGAACGGGGCCCGTTTGATCACGTTGTTGTCGAGTTTGTCGGCGCCGACGCCGGAGAAGGACGGCGTGAAGGACACGCGTACTGCGGCGTTGCGGCGGGCGGACGGGTTTTGCGAGTTGTTGCGCCGGTACGAGCGGGCGGGGTTGGGTCCGATCGAGGGCGGGGTGAAACCGCACATCACGGTGACTGCTTCGGCGAAGGACATGACGGACCTCAAAGCCTTGAAGGATCTACTGCCGTCGAGTCAGGAACTGGGGTTCGCGTGGACGGATTGGGTGGGCCCGGTCAGCATCGACACTGCACGGATGTTGGCGTGTGATTGCACGGTCACCCGGATTTTGTTGGACGAGAATGGTGTTCCGCTCGACTGCGGCAAGGAAGTACGGACCGCGACGGTGCCGCAGCGGCGGGCGTTGGCCGTCCGGGATGGTGGGTGCGCGTTTCCGGGGTGTGGGACACCGTCGGGGTGGTGCGATGCTCACCATATCGTTCACTGGAATGATGGTGGCCCAACGGATCTCGACAATCTGATCTTGTTGTGCGGTCATCATCATCGGACACTGCACCACACGGAATGGCGGGTCGAGATAGGCCCGGATCGGAAGGCGGTGTTCTATCCGCCGATGTCGATCGATCCGTTCCAGCATCCGATCGGCGGGAACAGCCCACCGACAGCGGCGTGAACCGACATAACTGAAAATGCCAGCGTGTGCACCAGGGAAGAATCATGCCCTGGTGCACACGCTGGCATTTTCGTGTTCCGTCGAGTTCAAGGCAGCGACCAGAACTGAGTAGTCACGAGGTAGAAGACGACAACCCAGAACAAGGTCACAGCGGCAACGATTGCCACTCCTTGCGCGTTCGTCTTCGCCACAGGAATCCCCGGAGGTGGACGCAGCCAACGGCGCAGGAGTCGATTCACGTAGTACGGCATCGTGAAGAAACTCATGATGAAACTCGACAGCAGATTGCCGATCAACAATCCCAGCCAGAGGGGCAGCTTCAGCGGCGACAGGGCCAGGGTGAGTAACACGACCGTCGGGTAGAGGCCGACCCAGACGGCGATCGAGGTTTTTGTCTCCGAAGGTGGCGGGGCCTCGTTTCCGTTCTCGTCGAAAGCAAACCAACTGCCGAACGAATTGTCGACGGTCCGGAGTTCGAAGTCGTGGAACTTGCGGCCCTCGGCGAGGAGTTGTTGTCGTTCAGGGGAAGTCAGCCACGTATCGAGATGGGCGGCGTTGTCGAAGCGATAGAGCAGCGTCCATTCATCCTGCACACCGTCGACGGGGCGAAACAGTTCGGTGCCGCGAAATCCGTCGAAAGCGCTCTCCACTTCGCGAAGACGGTCCTGCCAGGCGAGGAACTCGTCGATGCTGTCATCACCGACTCGGTGCGTCACCACGACGGTCAGCAACGGGTCCGGAGGTTTGATCCCGCCGCTCACGACCTGCTGCGTGGCCGGGCCGTCGAAGTACTGACGACCGTTCTCCAGGTGGTCCTGCCTCGTCGCGCTGTTGATCCACGCTTGAACATGTGCGATGGAGTCGAAGCGGTACACGATCACCCAATCAGGTTGGGTAGGCGTCGGAGCCGCAATTTCTGCTCCGAGGAAGCCCGCGTAATCTGCGGCTGCTCGGTTGAGATCTCTCTGCCAGACCTCGAACTCTTTCTCCAGTCCGGCGCGCACTCGCTGGCCGATGATTACTGTTGCCGCGCTGTCTGCCGAGGTGTTCGCGGTCATCGGTTCAGGCCCGTGTAGATGCGCTCGGGGGTGAGCGGTAGCGACCGGAATCGCGACCCGGTGGCATCCTGCAGTGCGTTCGCCAGTGCAGGAGCAACCGGATTGATGCAGCACTCTGCCATTCCCTTGGAGCGGAGCGGACCAACGGAGTCGGACGAATCGACGAGGATCACCTCGGTGCGAGGAACGTCTGCATAGGTCGGTATCCGGTAGTTACGCAGGTTCGGGTTCATCATCGCGCCATGCGCGTCTACGTGGAAGTTCTCGGTCAACGCGAAGCCGATGCCCTGGGCGACGCCACCTTCGATCTGTCCCCGCACCTGCGCCGGATTGATGATCACCCCAGCGTCGGTGGCTTGGACGCTGTAGAGAATGCGAATCTCACCGGTGATGCGGTGGACGGCAATCCTGAAGCCATGGGTGTTGGACACCACGCTGCGCGGAGACCCGTAGGCCTTCCGAGCCTCGGTGAATCGGATCCCGCGCGGGCGTGCTGCCTCGAGTAACTCTTGCAGCGTTACCCGAGTGCTGCCGCAGACGATCTTGTCGTCGTCCATCGAGCACTGGTCTATCGCGACGCCGGTGTGGTGTGCCGCGAAGGCCAGTAGCCGGTCACGTAGCGCGTTCGACGCGCGAAGGACGGCGTTGCCGGCAACAAACAGCCCGGCGCTGGCGAAAGCGCCTGTGTCGAAACCGGTTCGGTCGGTGTCCGATTGAATGATTCGCACACGCGACGGTGTGGTGCCCAGCTGATGTGCGGCGATCTGCACGTGGGCGGTAGAGGTTCCCTCGCCGAATTCGACTGTGCCGATGGCAAGTTCGTACACACAGTCCTCGCCGAGAGTGAGCCAGGCCTCGGAAATGTGCTCGGTGGGAGGCGCTGTCTCATGTAGAGAACTTGCGGTGCCGGTCCCGATAAGCCAATCGTCTCCGAGGGATGGGGTCTGATTTCGGTTCAACGCGGCGTCGATCAGATCGATGCATTGCCCCAGTCCGTCTTCGGTGAAGATCACGTCGTCGGGGCCGTCCTCGAGTGCGACCAGCGAATCGCCCGGTCGCACGATATTGCGTCGGCGCAGCTCTAGCGGGTCCATGTCCAGTGCGACGGCCAGCTCTGTCATCGCCGATTCGACGGCGAAAGCGGGCTGAGTCATCCCGTATCCGCGCAACGCACCACTCGGAACATTGTTCGTGTACACGGAATACGCATCGAATTTCTTGTTCGCACAGCGGTAGAGCGAGACTGCCGCGCCGCCGGCAAAGAGTGTCTCTCCGCCGTGGTTTCCGTACGCACCGGTGTTCGAGATGTTTCGGTACTGAAAGGCTGTGAGGGTGCCGTCCGACTTGGCACCAAGTTTGATTGTCAGCTTCATCGGATGACGTGGTGACGCGGTGGTGAACTCTTCTTCGCGGGTGAATTCCAGGCAGACGGGACGGCCGGTGTCCAGGGTGGCGAGCGCCACCAGATCTTCGCTGATCACTTCTTGTTTTCCGCCGAACCCGCCGCCCACGCGCTTGCAGAACACTCGTAGTTGATCCGGGCGGAGGTCGAAGAGGTGGGCAAGTTTGACCTTGGCGATCGAGGGAGACTGCGAACTTGTGCGAACGTGGAGGCGGCCATTTTCCATCCACGAGATCGATCCGTGCGTCTCGAGGTGTGCGTGCTGAACCCGCGGTGAGAAGTAGGTGCCTTCGTGGATGACGTCGGCCTCCGCGAAACCGGCGTCGACATCGCCGACGTGGCCGTGAATTTCGAGCAGGATGTTGCGTTCGGGATCTCTGACAAAGGGATCGTCGGACCCGTGCAGGGCCGGAGCGCCGTCGGCCATGGCCTCTTCCGGATCGAACACAGCAGGCAGGATCTCGTACTCGACTTTCACCTTCCGGCGGCCTTCTTCCGCGGCGACGACGGAGTCGGCGAGTACGGCGACGACACGCTGGCCCACGAAACGTACGACGTTGTCGAGGATGTACGTGTCGTCCGGGTCTACAAGGTGGTCGGTATGAATTGCCGTGGTGAAGAGCTTGCGCGGCACGTCTTTCCAGGTGTAAACGCGATGCACGCCAGGGACAGCGAGAGCGTCGGTGGTGTCGATGGAGGTGATGCGTGCATGGGCGTGAGGCGAGTGCAGCACTTTCAGGTGCAGCATGCCGTCGATTTCGGTGTCCATCGTGTACTCGGCGCGTCCGGTTACCACCTCGGTCGCCGCCGGCGCGCCTACGCTTGTTCCGACTGCTTGACCGGGGAGGGCAACCTCGATTGCGCTGACACCGCTGACAGCGTCTTCGATGGATCGGTAACCGGTGCAGCGGCACAGGTTTCCCTTGAGCGC
The DNA here is from genome assembly GCF_042738325.1 of Rhodococcus sp. NPDC059969. Lineage (NCBI taxonomy): Bacteria > Bacillati > Actinomycetota > Actinomycetes > Mycobacteriales > Nocardiaceae > Rhodococcus > Rhodococcus sp. NPDC059969. Next base: position 99,228 of record NZ_JBHWUF010000009.1, read on the forward strand.
TCGCGGCAAGTCTACTTTCTGCTCGTCGGTGAGTGCCGCCGAGGTCATGATCATCCCAGCGGTGCAGAACCCACACTGAAAACCGGGTGCGTCTCGGAACTGTTGCTGAATCGGATGGAGATCTTCGGGCGTGCCTAGTCCCTCGATCGTGGTCACGTCGTGACCGTCGGCGCGAAACGCGGGCGTGATGCAACTGTGGATCGGTGCGCCGTCGAGCCACACCGTGCAGGCCCCACAATCACCTCCGTCGCACCCCTTCTTCACTCCGTGGTGTCCCAGTTGCCGAAGGAATGTGCGCAGACACTGACCGGGGAACGGTTCCTCGTCGAACTTTCGTTCGTTCACCGTGTAGCTCATGACAGGCTCCCCGTCAGTTCGATTCGCAGCTCGTCGGCGTAGTGACGAGCGAGGTGAAGGCGGTGGTCGGGGGTTCCGTTGGGATCGTCGAACCAGCTCTCGGCGGGGATGGAGTCGACAGCTTGTCGCAGAGATTCTTCGTCTGGCATCGCGTCGAACGTCAGCCGGATCGGATGCGTTGTGCCCGCAGTGATGGTCAGGTGAAAGTCGTCCGTGCCAGGAGTCTGCACCGCGATCATGAAGATCGTCGATCGCCCGAGATGAGTGAGACTGAATCGGCGGTGGGCGTGCCGTTTGGTGAGTGCGTGCACCGGGAACTCGATGCTCCGAAGAACTTCGCCCGGCTCCAGGACGTTCTGGTGGTCGCCGGTCACGAAGTCGCAAGCGTCGACGGTTCTGACACCCCCGTCGGTAGCCCACAGTGTGAACGTGGCCTCGAGTGCTACCGCCAGCGTGATCATCGGTCCGGCGGGAAGTGACATACAGATGTTGCCGCCGACGGTGGCCGCATTCCACACCTTGAACGAGGAGAGGAAGTATTCGCAACTGACGCGAATAAGTGGACTTGCGCGCCAATTGTCCGGTGGTACAAACGCATACAGTTCGGCAACTGTGCACGTAGCTCCGACACTGAAGTGAGTCGCGCCGACGTCCAGTGGTGTCCAACCGAGTGCGGTGAGGTCGACGAGTCGACGTGTGTCGGGTTGTTCGGCGGAGAACAGCCAGGTTCCACCGGCAAGCCAGGCGTCGCCTGGACGCCACACTTCCCCTGGGCGATCCGGTGGTCGGCGTATCACGTCGGTAATGGTGGTGATGTCCATGCGCCTGCTCCCCTCGGGGGACGTGTCGTCCAGAAGTGGGACATTACCGAGGTGACGGGACACATTCACACTTTTAGTGCATATCGGGCACGTGAAACATGAGTGAAACGTATGCGACATCGGCCGGTGGATCGCTGCTTGTGCTGGCCGATTCTGGGTACGACTGCTTGAGAGGCGCGATCAGCCTCTTGCTCTCGCGCTGTTGATTCGGACGCGGCTACGCACTCGGCGGCCGCGGCGACCGTGCGGGGCGGGACACTGTGAAACCCTTCGAGGTCAAACGGACTGACACTTCTGATGAGACGCGCTTTCCGCTCTCGGCCGCGCAACGGGCAACCTGGTTCGCACAACAGCTCGATCCTGAGGTCCCGATTTTGATTGCGCATTACGTCGAGTTGCGCGGCGAATTGGACGTCGAGTTGTTGGATCGGGAAACGCGAGCGGTTGCACACGAGTTCCAATCTCCCTTGCTGAAAGTGATCGAGGTCGACGGTCAACCGATGCAGTACGTGGATGCGACTGCCGAAATCTCGGTCGGTTTTGTCGACTTCCGCGGGACCGAGGATCCGTTCGAGACTGCGCTCGAATGGATGCGCCGAGATTGCCGGACGCAAATCGACCTGGCAGTCGACGAAATCGTCGAGACGGCTGTGCTGTGTGTGGGTGACCTGCACTACCTGTGGTACAGCCGCATTCATCACGTAGCGCTCGACGGTTTCGGTGCCATGACCACGATGAACCGTATCGCGCACCGGTACTCGGCCGCGGTGGCGAAGAAGGACCCGAAACCTGCTCGTGCCGCGCCGCTGCGCACGCTGTACGACATCGACGTGCGATACAGAACGTCGGATCGATTCCTTGCCGACCGTGAGTACTGGGCCGGGCGGAACGCGGCCGTCGCCGGATCAACCACCCTGGCGGACGACTCTGGGCCCGCACTGCCCGAGAGCGCAATCGAGAGTGCTCTCCTCTCACGCCTCGGCGGTATCCGACTCGACGAATCCGAGAACCAAGCTGCAACAGTCATCGCTGCACTCGCGCTGTACCTCTCGCGGTTGACGGCGAAAGAGACTGTCCATATCCATGTTCCGATGTCCGGGCGGACAACGGCGCTGTTACGCAACTCGGGCGGAATGATGGTCAGCGTCGCACCGTTGGTGATCGCTACGGCCGGGGTCGATACCGTCGGGGAACTCGTCGCGCAGGTCCAGCGTGAGCTCATGGGTGCTTTGCGACATCAGCGCTGCAGCCTCGACGACATCCGTCGGGACGCGGGCGTGAAGAGCGTTGTGGAGGAAGAAGACTCGTTTGCCGGCCCCATGGTCAACGTCATGCTGTTCCGCCAGGAGGTTCGACTGTGCGAGATGGTGGGCGAGTACCACATAGTCACGTCCGGTCCGGTGGAGGATCTGCTGGTCAACGTCTACCCGAGTGGCGACAGGCTGCGTGTCGATTTTCGGGCGAACCCGAACCGGTACGAGGTTGCGGGTTTGCGCGATCACCACCGGAATTTCCTCGAGTTACTGGAAGAGCTGATCGCGGCCGATCCAGGTGCCGAACTCTCGGCAGTTCACGGCCTGACTGCGCGCGAGGGTGTGCGACGACGCCGCGAAGCTCGGCAACTCGCGTATTGGAGACATCAGCTCGCCGGGGCACCTGAACTGCTGCAACTTCCGTCCGATAGACCCCGGCCGGCAGCGCAATCGCTGCAAAGCGGACAGGTCGACGTTCGGGTCGGCGCCGACACTCACACTCGGATCACCGCCATGGCGAGTGATCTCGTGACAGACACACGTGCGGTCTTACACGCAGGCTTTGCGCTCCTGGTGAGCCGGTTGTCCGGAGCTTCGGACGTGGTGATCGGTGCGCCGACGGGATTCGGCGCGAACCTGGTGGCCGTCCGCAATCGCATCGATCTGGAGATGCCGTTCACGACGCTCCTGCACAGCGTCTCCGAGGCTCGCAGTAATGCGCTGCTGCACAGTGAGATACGGATAGAGCAGGTGGCGCAGGCGCTCGGCGTGGAAGATGTGCCCGCGTATGCACCGGTCGTTCAGGTGACGTTCGAGTGCATCGGCAGCACCGACGAGCGACCTCGTGACGTTGGCCGTTTCGACCTCGGCGTATGTGCGGTGGAAACTTTCGACACGGAGGGTGCACCGTCCGGAATAACGGTGGCGCTCGAGTTCGCTACCGATCTGTTCGAGCCCGAAACGGTACGTGGTTTTGGTTTACGGTTCGCGCATATCCTGGAATCCCTCACCACGGGTCCGTCAGTCGTGATCGGCGACATCGACATCCTGTCGGAGGACGAACGATCCGCGACACGGCCTGACCGCAGTGGCCGTCGCACTTCGCATCGCACCCTCGCCGAGTTGTTCGACGGTGCGGCGCGGCAACATCCCGACCGCGTAGCTCTCTCGTATCTCGGTGACGAGTTGTCGTATCGAGAAGTCGACGAGGATTCCAGTCGGATGGCCCGAATGTTGATTGCCCGCGGAATCGGTCCGGAAAACCTTGTGGCGCTGGGGTTGACGCGCTCGATCGAATCAGTTGTCGCCATGTTGGCGGTGGCGAAGACGGGTGCGGCATTCGTGCCCGTGGATCCGACTTATCCGTCTGAACGTGTTCGTTACATGCTGACCGATTCCGGCGCCACGCTGGGACTGACGGTCGTCTCGGAACTCCACCGGTTACCGGATTCGGTTCCGTGGATGGCGATGGATGACCCTGAGTTCCGTACCCACTGCGCACAGTTGTCCGGGCGTCCCGTCTCCGACATCGATCGGGTGTACTCACTCCGGCCCGACAATCCGGCGTACGTGATCTACACCTCGGGTTCGACCGGATTCCCCAAGGGAGTGATTGTCTCCCATCGTGGTCTGGAAGATCTTGCCGGCGAGCAGCGTTCGAGGTTCGGTGCGACCCAGAATTCCCGAACGCTGCACTTCTCGACGCCGAGTTTCGACGCCTCCATCTTCGAATATCTGCTGGCCTTCGGTGCCGGAGCGACCATGGTGATCGCCCCGAGCACCATCCTCGGTGGGGACGAGCTGTCCCGATTCCTCGGCTCCGAGCAGATCACGCACGGCTTTGTCACGACCGCGGCGCTCGGAACAGTGTCACCCGATGGTCTTTCGGACTTCGGCAATGTCGTGTTCGGTGGAGAGGCGTGCCCACCGGAACTCGTACAGCGGTGGGCTCCGGGACGGAGACTGTGCAACGCCTACGGTCCGACCGAGGCCACTGTGATGTCGAACATCAGCGAACCGTTGGCGTCGTCGGAGACAATCACCGTAGGTGGACCGCTCCGTGGATTCCACGAGATCGTGCTCGATCCGCGATTGCGCCCCGTTCCCGACGGTGTTGTGGGGGAGCTGTACATCTCGGGTGAGGCGCTCGCGCGTGGCTATCACCGAAAGCGCGCCTTGACGGCAGAACGATTCGTGGCCAACCCTTTCGGCCCCACCGGGCAGCGTATGTACCGAACGGGGGACTTGGTTCGCGTCCGGCGCGGCCGTGCGCTCGAGTATGTCGGTCGTAGCGACTTCCAGGTGAAGGTTCGTGGATTCCGGATCGAGCTCGGGGAAATCGACACCGTCCTACAGTCGTGCTCGCAGGTCGAGAATGCAGTTGCGGTGGCGAGTGAAGCTCCCTCCGGCGCTACGATGATCGTCGCGTACGTCGTGCCTGCCGGCGCGAGTGCGCTGTCGACGGCCGAGTTGACGCAGTACGTCGCGGACCGCATGCCGTCGTACATGGTGCCCGCAGCGTTTGTTCTTCTTGACGAGTTGCCGATCAGTCCGTCGGGAAAGATTGATCGTGGGGCATTACCTGCGCCGCAGTTGATCGGTCGATCGGACGAGTTCAGGCCACCTGTGAGCGCCGACGAGAACCTGCTGGCCGAGATCTTTGCTGACGTCCTGGGTGTTGCGAAGGTCGGTATCGGTGACAACTTCTTCGATCTTGGTGGGAACTCGTTGGTTGCGACGAGGCTGATCGCGCGTGTCAACTCGGGTGCAGCAGTCGATTTCGGGGTGCGAGCATTGTTCGAGGCACCGACAGTCGAATCGCTGGCGGTGAAAGTGCGTGATGCGAAGGCATCCGGCCTCGATCATTCTCGATCGAGGCGTCCTCTCTTGCAGAGACATTCGCGTCCGGACACAGTGCCGGTGTCCCTGGAGCAACAGCGCCTGTGGTTTGTCAACCAGTTCGACACGTCATCCCCGGCCTACAACATTCCCATGGCGGTTCGACTCTCAGGAGCATTGGATGCCGCTGCGCTGCGGGCCGCAGTGGGAGATGTCGTCGATCGTCATGAATCGCTTCGAACCGTCTACCCCGCCTCGGTGGACGGCCCACTGCAAGTCGTAGTTCCCCCGGAGCGCGTGATGTCGCAGATGGCGTGGGACGAGGAAGCAGCGGACGAGGAAGAACTGGACGAGCGGATTGCCGAACTCGCTCGACAAGGATTCGACGTGAGTGTGGAGGTGCCCCTTCGCGGCACTCTCTTTCGGATCGCTCCGGACGAACGTGTGCTCGTACTGGTTGTTCACCATATTTCGGCGGACGGAGCGTCCCTCGAGCCGCTCGCCCGTGACCTGGCCCGCGCCTACGAAGCGAGAGCAGCGAATCAGATACCAAGCTGGCCCCCGTTGCCCGTCCAGTACGCCGACTACAGCCAATGGCAGGTCGATCTTCTCGGAAGTGACGCCGATCCGGACACTCTCGCGTCGAAGCAGTTGGACTATTGGACGTCGACCCTGTCCGGTCTGACTGACGTGATCGACCTTCCGCTGGATCGACCGAGACCGGCCGAACGGTCCATGCGCGGTGATTCGGTCCGATTCTCGGTGCCCGCGGACGTGCACAGTGACCTTCTCGATCTCGCTCGACACGTCAACGCAACTCCCTTCATGGTGATGCACGCGGTGTTGGCGGTGCTGTTGGCGCGACTGAGCGACGCGGCCGACATAGCAATCGGCACTCCGGTGGGAGGGCGCGCTGAGCAAGCGCTCGACGATCTGGTCGGGATGTTCGTCAACACGGTGGTCCTGCGAACCGCCATTGATACTGCCGCGACTTTCGAGGACATTCTTGCCCGGACTCGCGAAGTGGATCTGGCAGCGTTCGGGCATACCGAGGTGCCGTTCGAGAGCGTTGTCGACGCGATTGCGCCGCAGCGTTCGACGTCGCATTCACCCCTCTTCCAAGTTCTGCTGGAGTTTCAGAACATCACCCACCCCCATCTCGAACTGCCAGGACTCGTTGTCGATGCGATCCCGGTGGATATCGGTGTCGCAAAATTCGACTTGCAGTTGGCGCTCTCCGAACGGCGCGGCCAGGACGGCATTCCCGCCGGCTTCGATGCAGCCTTCACCTATGCCTCGGACATCTTCGAGGCCGGCACGGTCACGGAGTTCGGGGAGCGGTTCGTTCGCCTACTGAGGTCGGTCGTGGCGAATCCTACTGCGCCGGTTGGTGATGCGGAGATCCTTGTTGCGGGTGAGCGTGGGTTGGTGGTGGGTGGTTGGGATGGTGTGGGGGTGGTGGTGGGGGGTTTGACGTTGGTGGATGTGTTGGATGGTCGTTTTGCTGGTGTGGGTGGTGGGGGGTTGGTGTGTGGTGGGGTGGTGTTGTCGTGGGGTGAGTTTGATGTTCGGGTGAATCGTTTTGCGCGGTTGTTGATTTCGTTGGGGGTGGGTCCGGAGTCGCGGGTGTGTGTGGCGTTGTCGCGGTCGGTGGAGTTGTTGGTGGCGGTGTTTGCGGTGGTGCGGGCTGGTGGGGTGTTTGTTCCGGTGGATGTGGGTGCGCCGGTGGAGCGGGTGGGGTTTGTGGTGGGGGTGGTGGATCCGGTGGTGGTGTTGTCGCGGGTTGGTGATGGTGGGTGTTTGCCGGTGGGGGTGGGGTTTGTTGATGTGGGTTGTGTTGATGTTTCGGGGTTTTCGGGTGATCCGGTGGGGGTGGGGGATCGGTTGGGGGTGTTGTTGCCTGAGCATGCGGTGTATGTGATGTTCACGTCGGGGTCGACGGGTCGTCCGAAGGGGGTGGTGGTTTCGCATGCGGGGGTGGTGAATCGGTTGTTGTGGATGCAGGGGGAGTTTCCGTTGGGTGTGGGGGATGTGGTGTTGCAGAAGACGCCGGTGTCGTTCGATGTGTCGGTGTGGGAGTTGTTTTGGCCGTTGATGGTGGGTGCTCGGTTGGTGGTGGCGGATCCGGGTGGGCATCGTGATCCGGTGTATTTGGTGGGTGTGATCGAGCGGTGGGGGGTGTCGGTGGTGCATTTTGTGCCGTCGATGTTGGAGGTGTTCGTGGGGGAGTTGGGGGTGGGGTGTTCGAGTTTGCGTCGGGTGTTTGTCTCGGGTGAGGGGTTGTCGTCGGTGTTGGCGGGGCGGTTTGCGGGGGTGTGTGGTGCGGAGTTGGTGAATTTGTACGGGCCGACGGAGGCGTCGGTGGATGTGACGTTTGATGTGGTGGAGGGTGTTGTGGGGGTGGGTGTTCCGATTGGTCGGGCGGTGTGGAATACGAGGGTGTTGGTGTTGGATTCGCGGTTGCGGCCGGTTCCGGTGGGGGTTGTGGGGGAGTTGTATGTGGGTGGGGTGCAGGTGGCGCGGGGGTATGAGGGTCGTGTGGATTTGACGGTGGGTCGGTTTGTGGCGGATCCGGTGTCGGGGGTGTCTGGTGGTCGGGTGTATCGGACGGGTGATGTGGTGCGGTGGGGGTGTGGTGGGGTGTTGGAGTTTGTGGGGCGTAGCGATTTTCAGGTGAAGGTGCGGGGGCAGCGGGTGGAGTTGGGTGAGGTGGAGGCGGTGTTGGTTGCTCAGGTGGGGGTGGCTGGTGCGGTGGTGGTGTTGCGGTCGGGTGTGGGTGGGGATTTTTTGGTGGGGTTTGTGGTGGGTGAGGTGGGGGTGGTGGTGGATGAGGTGGTGGTGTTGGAGGGGGTGCGGAGGTCTCTTCCGGGGTTCATGGTGCCGTCGGTGGTGGTGGTGTTGGATGGGTTGCCGGTGACGGTGCATGGGAAGTTGGACCGTAAAGCCCTACCGGATATCGACTTTGATCCTCCTCCGCTTCACTATGTTGCACCGCGTACGCCCTTCGAGGAGACCGTTGCCACCGTCTTCGGCGAGCTACTGGGAATATCGAGGGTCGGTGTGCGCGATGATTTCTTTGCTCTCGGTGGAAACTCTCTCGGTGCGACTAGGTTGGTTGCGCGGGTGAATTCGGTTCTCGGAGAACGGATCAGTATCCGCGACGTTTTCGACGCGTCCACCGTGGCAGCGCTGGCCGAGTTGGCGCAGTCACGCGGAGGGGACGCCGGTGGCGGCGTCGGAGTCAAGCCGCCGTTGAGACCGCGGGGTGCAACCACGGATATCCCGCTTTCACCTGCGCAGCAGAGGATGTGGTTTGCCAATCAGTTCGACCCTGATTCCGCCGCGTACAACATCGCGTGTGCGTTACGGCTGGACGGCACTTTGGATGTCAGTGCACTTCACGCGGCATTTGGCGACGTCGTCGACCGGCACGAGTCTCTACGCACGGTTTTCCCGCTCACTGACGCCGGCCCACGCCAAGTGATCGTGCCTTCCTCACAGGTCCTACCAAACCTCGTACCGACAATTGTGCCGGGCGAGGAGGAACTGCGCGAGAGGTGCCGCAGCCTTGTCTCGGAGGGCTTCGATGTCGCACAGCAGGTCCCGTTGCGCGCAACTCTGTTACGTGGGGGTGATCAAGTCCTGACGCATGTCCTGGTGATCGTGATACACCACATCGCCGCAGACGGCTTCTCCACGGCGCCGCTGGCTCGCGATCTCATGAGCGCCTACGCCTCCCGAGTGAAGGGAGAGGCGCCCGAGTGGGCGCCGCTGGCGATCCAGTACGCCGACTATGCGTTGTGGCAACGTGATTGGTTGGGCTCGGAATCCGACGAGCAGTCCGTGGTCTCGACACAACTCGGCTATTGGGTCGACAATCTTGCCGGCGCACCGGAGGTTCTCGACATTCCCACCGATCGACCGCGCGGTGATGTGCGCTCGCTTCGACGCGGGCGGGTTCGGTTCGTGGTGAATTCGGAGATTCATGCCGGTCTGATCGGCCTTGCCCGCCAGCACAACGCCACGATCTTCATGGTCGTGCACGCAGCCCTGGCCGTGATGTTGGCACGACTGAGTGATACCGCCGACGTCGCCGTCGGAACTCCGATCGCCGGGCGTGGGGAGCGAGAGCTCGACGAACTGGTGGGGATGTTCGTCAATACATTGGTCTTGCGCACTGCAGTAAACCGCGGGACGACTTTCGGGGAGTTCCTCGACCTGGTCCGAGGCATCGATCTGAGCGCCTTCACTCACGCCGACGTGCCGTTCGAACGTGTCGTCGAGAACGTGAATCCTTCACGTTCGACGGCATACTCGCCCCTGTTTCAAGTCATGCTGGAGTTCCAAGACATCGAGCGGCCCGGACTTGAACTCCCCAACCTGCAGGTGACCGACGTCGGCGTCGCGATCGACACCATCAACTTCGATCTGCAGTTGACGGTATCGCAGACCTTCGACGATACCGGCGAACCGGGCGGCATCCACGCTGAATTCGGATATGCCACAGATATTTTCGACGAGAGAACAGTAGGGTCCTTCGCCGGTCGCTTGCAGCGGATACTCGATAACGTGACCTCCGATCCGCACTCGCAGATCGGAGATATCGACATCCTCGACACCCGTGAGCACATCGAACTGGTTCCTGTTCGAGGTGAGGTTTCCGCCGCGGCACAGAGTTTATCGGCGTTGCTCACTGCAGCAACAGATATGGCAACCGCCCACGATCCCGACGCCGTCGCGCTGGTATTCGAGAAGCATGAAGTGACCTACCGCGATCTCGACGCGCAGTCGAACCGGTTGGCCCGCATGCTGATCGAATCCGGAGTGGGCCCCGAGTCGATGGTCGCGCTGTGCGTCCCACGTTCCGTCGAGTCCGTTCTGGCAGTGTGGTCCGTTGCCAAGACCGGTGCGGCATTCCTTCCCGTGGACCCGAGTCATCCTTCTGAACGTATCGAGTACATGTTGGGCGACTCCGGCGCAGCCTGGGGAATGACCATCAGGGCGCATCGCGGTGTGCTCGCCGACCGAGTGCCGTGGTTGGTTCTCGACGACGAGAGTGTGGCGGAACGGTTGTCGACGTACTCGCCGTCGAGAATCACCGACGCGGATCGGACGACACGGATTCGAACCGACAATCCGGCCTATGTGATCTACACGTCGGGATCTACAGGAACGCCGAAGGGTGTGACGGTCACGCATCGCGGGTTGAGCAACTTTGCTCGCGAGGAGCGCGAGACTTTTGTTGCCACGACTCGATCCAGAATCCTGCACTTCGCTTCGCCGAGTTTCGACGCCTCGGTTCTCGAACTCTTGTGGGCCGTTGGTGCCGGAGCCACCATGGTGGTCGTGCCCCCGACCGTCTACGGCGGGTCGGAGCTGGCGGAGTTACTGGAGCGCGAGCGCGTCACTCATTGTTTTGTCACTCCGGCGGCACTGGCGTCCGTCGATCCCGACGGCCTCACCACAGTCGGATGCGTCGTCACCGGCGGAGAGGCGTGTCCATCGGAATTGGTGACCCGCTGGGCGTCGGGCAGAAGAATGTTCAACGCCTACGGCCCGACCGAGGCAACGGTCGTGTCGAGTATCAGTGCAGCTCTGACGCCTGACGAAACGGTCACCATCGGTGCACCAACTCGGGGATTTGCCGAGGTAGTGCTGGATTCGCGGCTTCGCCCGGTGCCGGTGGGTGTCGCCGGGGAGTTGTATCTTGCCGGGCCGGCTTTGGCACGCGGCTATCACCAGCGTTCCGCACTGACGTCCACGCAGTTTGTCGCTGATCCGTTCGGTCTGCCGGGAACCCGGATCTATCGCACGGGCGATCGGGTGCGCTGGACTACTGACGGACAGCTGGAGTACCTCGGGCGTACGGATTCCCAGGTGAAGATCCGTGGGTACCGCATCGAACTCGGGGAAGTCGAAGCGGCATTGCAGTCGCACCCGCGCGTGACCCAGGCGGTGACGGACGTCTGGAACGCAGACGGTAGCGATCGGTTGATCGGCTACGTGGTACCTGATCGGGGAGCGAGTATCGATACGCGTGACGTCCTCTCGCATGCCGGCAAGCGGCTGCCGTCGTACATGGTGCCTGTGGCCCTGGTGATACTCGATGCGCTTCCACTGACGGTTCACGGAAAACTTGACCGCGCAGCGCTTCCCGCGCCCGATTTTTCGTCCGCCTCCTCACCTGATCGGCCACCCCGAACGGAAACCGAGAATCTACTCGCCGGCCTGTTCGCGCAGGTGCTCAGCGTGGAAACAGTAGGAGTGCACGATTCGTTCTTCGAGCTCGGTGGCGACAGCATCATGTCCATCCAATTGGTGGCCCGGGCTCGCGATGCAGGTGTGATCTTCTCGCCTCGAGATGTGTTCGTCCGTAAATCTGTTGCCGCGCTTGCCGAGTCGGCGAAATTCGAGCACGACGGATCGGAACTTCTCGCGGAGCTGGCAGGATCGGGCATCGGTACTGTTCCGTTGACGCCGGTGGCACAGTGGATGCTCGATCGCAGCGGCGGCTTGTTCGGCGAACTGAGCCGGTTCTCCCAGGCGCTCTTGCTGACAGCTCCCGGTGATCTCACCCAGAACGTCCTTGTCCGTATCGTCCAGGCGCTGCTGGACCGGCACGACATGCTCCGAGCACGCCTGGTCGAGCGTGAGCGGGTCATGGAAGTTCCACCGCCCGGCTCGATCTCGGCTGAAGGACTGAGTAGTCGTGTGAGGGTCGACGCGGTGGACGACGACGACTTCACCGCCTTGGTGTCGAGGGAACTCGAAGCCGCGGCCGAGCGCTTGGATCCTGCTTCCGCCGACGTGGTTCGCGTTGTCTGGTTCGACGTTGCTGACAATCCCGATGTGCCGAACAAGCGGGGCCGGCTACTGCTGGTGATTCATCACCTGGTTGTCGACGGCGTCTCCTGGCGCATTCTCGTCACAGACCTGGCGTCGATGACAGCGCAACTGCGGTCCGGTGTCACGCCCGAACTGCCACAGATCGGAACGTCGTTCCGGCGATGGGCGCATGGGCTTGTCGAGCACGTGGGGGACCGGAGCGTCGAACTGGACATGTGGAAAACGATCCTGGACGGCGATGACCCGTTGATCGGTTCGCGCCCACTCGATCCCACGATCGACGTCGACGACACGGTCGACACCGTCACTGCTGACATCACGTCTCACGTGACCAGGAGCCTTCTCACCACGGTTCCTGCGGCATTCCACGCCGGCGTGATCGACGGCCTCCTCACGGCTGTTGCGCTGGCAGCAATCGGGTGGCGACGACGCCGGGGTATCGATACCTCCGACGCGCTGATCAGTCTCGAAGGCCACGGACGTGAAGAAGATGCCGTTCCCGGCGCCGATCTCTCTCGCACCGTCGGTTGGTTCACCACGCTCTTCCCGGTGCGATTGGATCTTGGCGGGATCGATGTCGACGACGCACTGGCAGGTGGAGGCGAAGCGGGGCGCGCCGTCAAGGTCGTCAAGGAGCACGTGCGTTCGATCCCGGACCACGGAATCGGATACGGCATGCTGCGGTACCTGTCCGAAGACGCGGAGAACCTCAGCCGATACCGTGCTCCTCAAATCAGTTTCAATTATCTGGGTCGGGTGAGCACCTCCGACGGAGCGCAGGACTGGCTGCCGGTCGAAGGCAATCGAAAACTCGGTGGAACACAGAATCGTTCCATGCCGGTGGCGTCGGTGATCGACATCAACGCGGCCGTCGAGGACGGTCCCGACGGCCCGTGCTTGACAGCGTCGTTTGCATTTCCACGCGGGGTACTCGACGAGTCGGACGTCGCGGAGTTCGCGGACATCTGGCGCCTCGCGCTCGATGGTCTGGCCGCTCATGCGTCGCGACCCGGTGCGGGTGGTCTCACACCGTCGGACATCCCACTGGTCTCGGTCGACCAGCAACAGATCGAAGGTTGGGAGGGGGATTACCCGGCATTGAACGATGTCTGGTCGGTGTCGCCTCTTCAGGCGGGGTTGATGTTCCATGCTTCACTGGCGGCAACGTCCACCGATGTCTACACAGCTCAACTGTGTGTCGAACTCGAAGGAGTGGTTGATTCCGAGCGTGTGCGCGGCGCTGCTGCCGGACTGTTGGTCGACCACCCGAATCTGCGGGCGGCGTTCGTCTACGACAGTAACGGTGTACCAGCGCAGTTGATCGTCGACGACGCGGAGATTCCATGGAGCGAAGTAGACCTCACCGAACAAGGATCGGCTACCGAAGCAGAGCTACGGCGGTGCCTCGACGAGGATCGCAGAGCCCCCTTCGACCTGGCCTCGCCGCCACTCCTGCGGCTGACGTTGCTGCGAACCACCGCGACGCGGTGCGTACTGGCGGTGACAAACCATCACATTGTTCTCGACGGTTGGTCGATGCCACTGTTGGTACGGGAACTGCTGATGCGATACGCCGCCGACGGTCTCCCGGTCGACAGAGTTCCGCCCGATCTTCCCGAGTCCCCGTCGTACCGCACCTATCTGGAGTGGTTGGCGGACCGCGATCCCGACACCTCGCTCGCGGTATGGGAAGACGCCATGCGGGGCGTCGAGGAGCCGACCCTGTTGGCAGATCCAGCACCGAACGTGGAGCAGGGCGTGCCCGAGGAAGTAATCGTCGATCTGCCTGAACCGGTAGTCGACGGACTCAGTGCACTGGTCCAGCGCAGCGGGATCACGATGAACACGGTGGTCCAAGCCGCGTGGGGTGTTCTGTTGTCCCGATTGCTGTCCCGCGAAGACGTAGTCTTCGGCGCCACGGTCTCGGGACGCACACCCGAACTACCTGGTGTGGAAAACATGGTGGGACTGCTGATCAACACGTTACCCGTACGTGTGCAACTGGATCCGGACGAGACGTGGACCCAGTTGCTCGCTCGACTACAGGACGAGCAGGTATCACTGCTCGAGCATCACTATGTCGGGCTCGGCTCGATTCAGGCACGGGTGGGGATGGGCAACCTGTTCGACACGCTCTCGGTCTTCGAGTCTTATCCCGTCGACGCTTCGGGGATGGATGAGAACGCCGACATCGCCGGGATGCGAGTCACCACTGTGGACGCCCGCGATGCCACGCACTACCCGCTCACCCTGCTTTCGATCGCCGAGTCCGCTTTGCACCTGAGTCTGCGATACCAGCCTGCAGCCTTCGAACGCGCAGCGGTCGACACCTTCGCACAGCGTTTGGCGCGGATTCTCACCGCCATCGCAGAGGACGCGGACACAACGGTCGGCGAGGTCGACGTGTTTGTTGCGGGTGAGCGTGGGTTGGTGGTGGGTGGTTGGGATGGTGTGGGGGTGGTGGTGGGGGGTTTGACGTTGGTGGATGTGTTGGATGGTCGGTTTGCTGGTGTGGGTGGTGGGGGGTTGGTGTGTGGTGGGGTGGTGTTGTCGTGGGGTGAGTTTGATGTTCGGGTGAATCGTTTTGCGCGGTTGTTGATTTCGTTGGGGGTGGGTCCGGAGTCGCGGGTGTGTGTGGCGTTGTCGCGGTCGGTGGAGTTGTTGGTGGCGGTGTTTGCGGTGGTGCGGGCTGGTGGGGTGTTTGTTCCGGTGGATGTGGGTGCGCCGGTGGAGCGGGTGGGGTTTGTGGTGGGGGTGGTGGATCCGGTGGTGGTGTTGTCGCGGGTTGGTGATGGTGGGTGTTTGCCGGTGGGGGTGGGGTTTGTTGATGTGGGTTGTGTTGATGTTTCGGGGTTTTCGGGTGATCCGGTGGGGGTGGGGGATCGGTTGGGGGTGTTGTTGCCTGAGCATGCGGTGTATGTGATGTTCACGTCGGGGTCGACGGGTCGTCCGAAGGGGGTGGTGGTTTCGCATGCGGGGGTGGTGAATCGGTTGTTGTGGATGCAGGGGGAGTTTCCGTTGGGTGTGGGGGATGTGGTGTTGCAGAAGACGCCGGTGTCGTTCGATGTGTCGGTGTGGGAGTTGTTTTGGCCGTTGATGGTGGGTGCTCGGTTGGTGGTGGCGGATCCGGGTGGGCATCGTGATCCGGTGTATTTGGTGGGTGTGATCGAGCGGTGGGGGGTGTCGGTGGTGCATTTTGTGCCGTCGATGTTGGAGGTGTTCGTGGGGTAGTTGGGGGTGGGGTGTTCGAGTTTGCGTCGGGTGTTTGTCTCGGGTGAGGGGTTGTCGTCGGTGTTGGCGGGGCGGTTTGCGGGGGTGTGTGGTGCGGAGTTGGTGAATTTGTACGGGCCGACGGAGGCGTCGGTGGATGTGACGTTTCATGTGGTGGAGGGTGTTGTGGGGGTGGGTGTTCCGATTGGTCGGGCGGTGTGGAATACGAGGGTGTTGGTGTTGGATTCGCGGTTGCGGCCGGTTCCGGTGGGGGTTGTGGGGGAGTTGTATGTGGGTGGGGTGCAGGTGGCGCGGGGGTATGAGGGTCGTGTGGATTTGACGGTGGGTCGGTTTGTGGCGGATCCGGTGTCGGGGGTGTCTGGTGGTCGGGTGTATCGGACGGGTGATGTGGTGCGGTGGGGGTGTGGTGGGGTGTTGGAGTTTGTGGGGCGTAGCGATTTTCAGGTGAAGGTGCGGGGGCAGCGGGTGGAGTTGGGTGAGGTGGAGGCGGTGTTGGTTGCTCAGGTGGGGGTGGCTGGTGCGGTGGTGGTGTTGCGGTCGGGTGTGGGTGGGGATTTTTTGGTGGGGTTTGTGGTGGGTGAGGTGGGGGTGGTGGTGGATGAGGTGGTGGTGTTGGAGGGGGTGCGGAGGTCTCTTCCGGGGTTCATGGTGCCGTCGGTGGTGGTGGTGTTGGATGGGTTGCCGGTGACGGTGCATGGGAAGTTGGACCGTAAAGCCCTACCGGACACTACTTTCAACGCCGCAGAATATCGCGCGCCGATCACGCGAAACGAAGGTGTGGTCGCTCGTGCGATCTCTGACGTACTCGATCTCGACCAGGTGGGGGCCGATGACAATTTCTTCGGGCTCGGCGGGGACTCTCTCAGTGCTACCCGCGTCATAGCGCGTATCAACACCGCGGCGAGCACAAAACTGGGGGTCAAAGCTCTGTTCGACACTCCGGTGGTAGCTGATCTGGCGGCCTCGATCGATCCGGCGGAATCTGGACTTGGTGAAACGGGGTTCGGAGGGTCAGGTCTAATTGAACTCTCGGGTATGGCACGGCCAGAACACATTCCACTGTCCCTGTCGCAGTCGCGTATGTGGTTCCTCAACCAGTTCGACACTTCATCTCCGCTCTACAACATTCCCGTTGCCCTGCAACTCGACGGATTCCTCGATCTCGAAGCGCTCGAAGTTGCGCTCGGCGATGTGGTGGAACGGCATGAATCCCTTCGGACGATCTTTCCGACTTCCGCGGACGGGCCGCACCAGGTGATTGTCGAACCAGCGCTCGCTGCTCCTCGGATCCACCCCGTACGGATTGTCGGCGAGCAGATATTTGCGGCGCTGCATGGGTTCTTCGACGTGGGATTCGATGTGGCCGAGGAGTTCCCGCTGCACGTGAGGTTGCTCCGAATCGGACCGGAGCAGCATGTTCTTGCGATCGTTGTCCACCACATCGCGGCCGACGGCTTCTCGATGACGCCACTGGCACGTGACCTGATGCGCGCCTATACATCCCGTGCGCAGGATCAGAGTCCGAGGTGGGCGCCATTGCCCATCCACTACGCTGATTACAGCGTGTGGCAGAGGGGGATCATCGACGCAGAAGATGCTCCAGGTACGTCGATCGCGGAACAATTCACCTACTGGACCGAGGCGCTGTCGGGAATCCCTGAAGTCTCACCGCTCGTTCTTGATCGACCTCGAAGGCCGAAGCGCTCTTCCGAAGGTGCCGTGGTCTCGGTGAGTATCTCACCTGAAGTTCATCGAGCTTTGACTGACCTTGCACACCAGCATGATTCGACACTTTTCATGG
Organism: Rhodococcus sp. NPDC059969; assembly: GCF_042738325.1. NCBI lineage: Bacteria > Bacillati > Actinomycetota > Actinomycetes > Mycobacteriales > Nocardiaceae > Rhodococcus > Rhodococcus sp. NPDC059969. Next base: position 116,375 of record NZ_JBHWUF010000009.1, read on the forward strand.
TTCTGCACGCGGCGTTCGCGGTGCTGCTGGCGCGGCTCTCGGGGTCAGGCGACGTTGTGATCGGGACGCCGGTCGCGGGACGCGGCGAAGCGGTGTTGGACGACGTGGTAGGGATGTTTGTCAATACTCTGGTTCTTCGTACGCCGGTCGAATCCGGAGCAACCTTTGCCGACACTCTGGCGGCAGTGCGGTCGACAGATCTCGGCGCACTGGACCATGCGGACATTCCCTTCGAAAAGCTGGTGGACTACCTTGCGCCCGATCGTTCCACTGCGCATTCACCCCTATTTCAGGTATTACTCGAACTCCAGACCGCCACGAGTCTGCGCCTCGAACTACCGGAGTTGACGATCCGTTCGCTCGACATCGATCTCGAGGTGGCAAAATTCGATCTGCAACTGAGTGTGTTGGAGCAGGTCGACGAGCGCGGCGTTCCGGATGGGATCAGCGCCGGCTTCCGCTACGCCACGGATGTTTTCGATCAAGGATCAGTGGAGCGAATTGCACAGCGCTTCGGGAGGGTGATCGACGCCGTGATCGAAGATCCGTCTGCGATTGTCGGTGACATCGACATTCTTCTGACCGGCGAACGTAGCGAGGTGCTGGTTGCGCCGCCTCCCTCGGTTATCGGCAGGAACGATGATTCGCTCTCGGATCTCTTCGAACGAGCGGTGCTCACTTCGGGCGATGCCGTGGCGGTGCGTTGTGACGGCCAGTCGGTGACCTACCGCGAACTGGACGAGCGAGCCAACCGCCTCGCGCGACTGCTGGTGGCGCAGGGGGTCGTGCCAGAGACACTCGTGGCAGTGGCGATGACCCCGTCGTTCGAACTTCTTGTGGCTCTGCTGGCGGTGGTGAAATCGGGCGGTGGATACCTACCGGTGGACGTGACGTCTCCGCTCGAACGGGTGAGTTTCGTGCTGCGTGACGCTGCGCCGCTGTGCGTACTGACGACGACCGCGGGCGGTGATGACGTCGGCGACAGCGGCGTGCCCGTGATCGTCGTGGACAGTGCCGACACTCGTGATGCGCTGCAGAGGTTTTCGCCGCTGCCGGTGACCGACGAAGACCGACTACTACCGTTGCGGCCCGATTCGGTGGCCTACGTGATTTACACCTCGGGGTCCACCGGGAGACCGAAGGGGGTGCAGGTACCTCATCGCAGCGTCGTGACGCTGCTGGCAAACACCAGAGCGCTCTTCGGATTTGACCGCGGCGATGTGTGGACGATGTTTCATTCGGCGGCATTCGACTTCTCGGTGTGGGAAATGTGGGGTGCACTCGCACACGGAGGCCGACTGGTACTGGTCGACTATTTCACGGCACGGTCACCCGAGGCATTCCTCGAATTGCTGCGGGACGAACGTGTCACGGTGCTCAATCAAACGCCTACCGCTTTCTATCAATTGGCGGAAGCCGACCGGCGTGCCGGGGGCGAGGACCTGTCATTGCGTTACGTGATCTTCGGCGGTGAGGCGCTCGACTTCGGACAGCTGACGCGCTGGTACGCCCGACGCGGGACCTCGCCACCGGATCTGGTCAACATGTACGGCATCACTGAGACAACCGTGCACGTCAGCCACCTACCGCTGGATCGTGAACTGGTGCGTGAAGGATCTGCTTCGGTGATCGGGCGGGCACTGCAGGGGTTGCGTGTGTACGTGCTGGATCAGCGGTTGCACCCCGTGCCGCCCGGCGTCGTGGGTGAACTGTATGTCTCCGGCGACCAGGTCTCACGCGGATACCTCGGCCGATTCGGCCTCACCGCCACACGTTTCGTTCCCGACCTCACAGTCATCGGTGCGCGCATGTACCGGTCCGGTGACGTGGGGCGCGTGAATGACTACGGGCAACTGGAGTACCTCGGTCGCAATGACATGCAGGTGCAGGTGAAGGGCTATCGGATCGAACTAGGCGAGGTGGAGTCTGCTCTGCTCTCCGGAGCCGGAGTGGCGCAGTCGGCGGTGGCGGCTCGCGGAGACCGGTTGGTGGGCTACGTGGTGGCGGAGTCCGGTGCAACCGTCTCTCCGAAGGCGCTGCTCGAGGTCCTCTCGGCGAAGTTGCCAGCACACATGGTCCCCGCTGTCGTGACGGTTCTCGATGCCCTGCCACTGACGGTGAACGGGAAACTGGACCGGAAAGCGTTGCCTGAACCTGACTTCGGGCAACAGACAACCGAGAGTCGTTCTCCCGTCTCGGACACGGAAAGTATCCTTGCGAGCCTCTTTGCCGACGTTCTGGGACTCGACGAGGTGGGGGTGGACGACTCGTTCTTCGCCCTCGGTGGCGATTCGATCATGTCCATCCAGTTGGTGACCCGCGCCAAGGCTGCCGGAGTTCTCGTCACACCGCGCGAGGTGTTCGAGCGCAAAACCGTGACAGCGCTGGCCGAGACGGCCGGAACGGCTGGCAACCGTGTCGTCCTCGACGAATTACCTGGCGGCGGCGTCGGTGAGATCGAATTGACGCCGATCGTCAAATGGATGCTTGAGCGTGGTGGAGATTTTCGCCGGTTCTCCCAATCTGTTCTGCTCTCGGTTCCTGCCACGCTCGACGAGGACACGTTGACACAGGCCATGCAGGCCGTGTTGGACCATCACGACATCCTCCGAGCCTGTCTTCGGGTCGCACCGAATCCCGAATCCGTTAAGCGAATGGACGTCGAGCCTGCGGGCGCGGTGAGGTCGCCGACAGTCGTGCACCGCGTGCACCTCGACGGCGCTGTGGCCGAGACGGTCTCGACGGCACTTGGCGCCGCTCTGGATCGGCTCGATCCGGGGACCGGCGTGATGGTGCAAGCAGTGTTGTTCGATCCTGACGGATCTGGGCGCAAGCGGTTGCTTCTCGTGGCGCACCACCTCGTGACGGACGGGGTCTCCTGGCGAATTCTGATCCCCGATCTCGCGCTCGCGTGTGCGCAGGTGCAGTCAGGCATCGACCCTTCACTGGCTCCGGTCGGGACGTCGATGCGTCGATGGGCGCGCGGCCTCGTCGACGCCGCGCACGAGCCGGATCGGGTGGCCGAACTCGACTACTGGCGGGACACACTGCGAGGTCCGGACCCGATGCTCGGCGCGCGCTCCTTGGCGACGACGGATACCGGCGTGAGTGCCGCAGACATCGAAATGCGGGTACCCCCGGCCTTGACCGAAACCGCGTTGACCGATGTGCCGCAGGCGATTCACGGGAGCGTCGAGGACGGATTGTTGACGGCGTTGGCTATGGCTTTGGTTCGCTGGCGGAGCGAGCGTGGGATCGACGCTCCGGAGGCGTTGATCAGCCTCGAGGGTCACGGACGTGAGGAACCGGTGGTCCCGGGGGCTGATCTTGCTCGTACCGTCGGATGGTTCACGTCGATCTTCCCGGTGCGCCTCGATTTGAGCGGAGTGGATCCGAGTGATGCCTGCGCCGGCGGTCCGGCTGCAGGCTTGGCTGTCAAGGCTGTCAAGGAACAACTCCGGGCGGTGCCGGAACGGGGTATCGGATACGGCCTACTCCGATACTTGAACGATGCGACAGCACAGTCGCTTTCGCAATTTTCTGCCCCACAGATCAGTTTCAACTACCTCGGACGGGTCGGTGGATCCGAGGCCGATGCTTCAACGGAATGGATACCGATCCGTGACGAGGGTCTGCGGGCAGTTGCGGTCACCGAGCTGCCGCTGGCGGCTGTCCTCGAGGTCAACATCATGATCATCGAGGGCAGCGACACTGCAGATCGCCCGGAGCTCGTTGCCGCCTGGACCTATTCGCCGGACATTCTGCGCGAGGACGAGGTCCGCCACCTCGCGCAGTTGTGGGTCGATGCACTCGTCGGGCTCGGCGAATACGCAGCGGACGGTGGCGGATTCACACCCTCGGACTTCGATCTGGTCGAGCTTCGACAGGATGCGATCGACGACCTCGAGAGTCGGTGCGACGACCTTCGCGACGTCTGGCCACTCTCACCACTTCAAGCAGGTCTGCTGTTCCATGCCGAACTGGCCGAAGAGTCCGTCGACGCTTACCTCGTGCAGGTGACCCTCGACCTCGTCGGCGACCTCGATGCGGAACGCCTTCGCCGCGCGGCCGATACGCTGCTCGACAGGCATGAAAACTTGCGCAGCGCCTTCCTTCATGACGCGGACGGCCGCGCCGTCCAGGTGGTCCGAAGCAAAGTGGCTGCGCCATGGCAGGCAGTCGACCTCGCTGCCAAGTCAACTCGGGATCTCGAGCAAGTACTGGCACAGGACCGAGCGCTCCCGTTCGACATCTCGCGTGCGCCGCTGATCAGGTTCACGCTCATCGCGATTGCCCCGGAAACGTTCAAGCTTGTGCTGACCAACCACCACATCCTTCTGGACGGCTGGTCGATGCCACTTCTGATCAGGGAGTTGGCGACCCTGTACGTTGCGGACGGTGAGGCGTCGGAGCTGTCGCGTGCACGCCCCTACCTCGACTACCTGACCTGGATGAACCGTCGCGACGGGGAAGCCTCCCGCGGGGTGTGGGCGAAGGCACTGCAGGGAATTGACGGACCGACGCTGCTGGCCCCGCAAGATCGGTTGCGTCGACTCTCCACCATGGCGGCCGAGTGGGTGTTCGATCTGGACGAGGATTTCACGACGAAACTTCGCGGCGTAGCGAGGAGCCGAGGGCTGACGTTCAATTCGATAGTCCAGGCGTCGTGGGGGATCGTCCTCTCGGCGCTGACCGGGCGAGACGATGTGGTGTTCGGAGCGACTGTATCGGGTCGACCTCCCGAGCTGACCGGGATCGAAACCATGATCGGGCTGTTCATCAACACAATTCCGGTCCGAATCACGGTGCGCCCGGGTGAGAGTGTCGGCGCTCTCCTACAGCGGATTCAGTCTGAGCAGGCGGAGTTGTCGGATCACCACTATCTCGGACTTTCCGAGATCCAAGACGCCTCCGGGCCGGAGATCGGCTTCGACACGTTGACAGTCTTCGAGTCGTACCCCGTTGACCGTCAAGGACTGTCGACCGATACGGACAACGCGGGGATCCGCATCGCCGGCGTCGAGGCGAAGGATGCTGCCCACTATCCGCTCAGTTTGGTGGCGTCGGTCGATACCAGGCTTCGGCTGAAGTTCGAGTATCTACCCGAGGTTTTCGACTCGGGCGATATCGAGTCCATCGCCGGCCGACTGCGGCGCGTGCTCGAAGCGTGTGTCCATCCAGATCAATCCTCGGCCGCGGTGTCGGTGCTGACGGAGATCGAACGCGACCAACTGGTGCCCGTCCGTGGTGCGGTTGGTGGGTCGACCCGCATTTTTCCAGAGATCTTCGACGCGGCAGTTCAGCAGGATCCGGATGCACTCGCTGTTGTGTCGGCGAGCGGCAGCATGACCTATGGCGAGCTGGATTTCCTGTCGAATCGTATTGCTCGCGTACTCGTCTCGCGAGGACTGGGGACCGAGGACTACGTCGCGGTCGGTGTTCCGCGTTCTCTCACCTCGGTATTGTCGATACTCGCCGTGGCCAAAACAGGCGCTGCATTCGTGCCGATCGATCCGAACTACCCTGACGAGCGGATCACCCACATGTTGAGCGATTCCAACGTCGGCGTCGGATTGACCACCACCGCATGTCGTGATCGGCTGCCCGATATCGTAGAGTGGCTGATTCTCGACGATCCGGACTTCACCGAGAAGTGCGAAGGATTCTCGGGCTGCCCTCTGACCGACAGCGACCGACTCCGTCCGATCGGGTTGGATTCCGCGGCCTACGTCGTTTACACCTCGGGGTCGACCGGCGTGCCCAAGGGAGTGGTGGTCACTCATCGCGGCCTCGACAATTTCGCGCGGGACCAGGTCGAACGCTACGGTGCAACACCACAATCGCGCACACTGCACTTCTCCACTCCGAGTTTCGACGGGTCGCTCTTCGAGTATCTGCAGGCTTTCGGCGCCGGCGCAGCCATGGTGATCGCTTCGCCTGGGGTGTACGGGGGCGAAGAGCTTGCGGAGCTTCTGGCCGAGCACGCCGTCACCCACGCGTTCATCACCACCGCGGCACTGGCTTTGGTGGATCCAGCTGGGCTCGAGCAACTTTCGGATGTCGTGTTCGGTGGTGAAGCCTGCCCGCCCGACCTTGTCGCTCGCTGGGCGCCCGGCCGCAGGCTGTACAACGCCTACGGACCGACCGAGGCGACGATCATGTCCAACGTCAGCCCGCCGATGGCGGCTGGTGAACGCATCACGATCGGTGGACCAATCAGGGGTGTAAGCGAACTGGTGCTCGATTCGCGGCTGCAAGCCGTTCCCGTCGGGGCGCCTGGCGAGCTGTACCTTGCCGGGCCTGGAGTGGCGCGGGGATACCACCGTAGGCCGGGATTGACGGCAGAACGCTTTGTCGCCAACCCGAGTGACCCGGGAACGCGGATGTACCGCACCGGAGACATCGTGCGATGGACGGCCGAATCGCGTATCGAATACATCGGCCGCACCGACTTCCAAGTCAAGATTCGGGGCTTCCGTGTCGAACTGGGTGAGATCGACAGCGCGCTCATGGCGGAGCCGAACGTCGGGTTTGCCGTCACCATTGCTCACCGCGGCCCCGCGGGAGACTCCCGGCTCGTGTCGTACGTCGTGCCGGCAGAGGGCCGATTGGACACCAGGTTCCTGATTAATGCCCTGGCCGAGCGATTGCCTTCGCACATGGTGCCCGCCGCAGTTGTCGTGCTGGAGAGCATTCCGCTGACAGCCGTCGGCAAACTCGACCGCTCGGCGTTGCCCAGTCCCGAGATCCACACGACCGCAGGGGATATTCGTTCACCTGTCGGCCCGATCGAGCAGGCGGTGTCGAACGTGTTTGCAGAGGTGCTCGGCCTCGACTGCGTCGGTGCCGACGGTAATTTCTTCGACCTCGGGGGAAATTCTCTCAGCGCTACATCGGCCGCGGCCAGGCTGCGGGCAGTGCTGAAAGCCTCCGTCGGCGTGCGGGATCTGTTCGAGGCGCCGACGGTAGCAGCCTTGGCTGCGGTGATCGAACAGTCGGTTGCTGGACCGTCGGGGCGCCCGGTGTCGGAGCCGCGACCTCGACCCGAAAACATCCCGTTGTCGTTTGCTCAGCAGAGAATGTGGTTCGTCAATCAACTGGACACCAGTTCGCCCGCGTACAACATCCCGCTCGTGGTGCGACTGACCGGAAAACTCGACAAGCCGGCGTTGAGAGCAGCGGTGTCCGATGTCATCGCCCGCCACGAATCGCTACGAACGATGTTCCCGGTTCGCGGCGACGGGCCGCTCCAGCACATAGTGCCCACCGACAGCACGGCGCTGCCGCAGTTGGCCGAACCACCTGTTGCCGACGAACATCACCTACGCGGCGAGCTTGCCAGAATGGTCTCGGCAGGGTTTGACGTCGCAGCGCGAATCCCAATGCGCGCAGCGTTGTTCACCATGGGCGAGCGCGAACACGTACTTGCGGTTGTGGTGCACCACATCTCCGCCGACGGTTTCTCGATGTCCCCGTTGGTGCGTGATGTGATGACGGCCTACGAGGCCCGCGTACGCGGCGAAGAACCGCAATGGGCGCCTCTGGTGATCCAGTACGCCGACTTCACCCTCTGGCAGCGAGAGCTTCTGGGTTCCGGCGAAAACCCGGCATCGGTGATCTCCGAACAGCTGGATTACTGGCGACGCACACTCTCGGGCGCACCCGACCTCCTGGAACTTCCTCTCGATCGGGACCGGCCCGCACAGCAGACTTTTCACGGCTCGCGCATCCACTTCTCGATCGGCCGTGACCTCCATCGCCGTATCCAGGAGCTTTCGAGGCAGCATCAGTCCACTGCATTCATGACAGTGCACGCGGCGCTCGCAGTACTGCTGGCACGTCTCGGCAGCACCGACGACGTCGTGATCGGGACACCGATCGCCGGTCGAGGGGACCGCGTCCTCGATGACCTGATCGGCATGTTCGTCGGAACACTTGCCCTGCGTACACAGGTGGACTCGGCTCAGTCGTTCCGGGACTTCGCGGCGCATTGTCGCGAGGTCGACCTCGCGGCGTTCGCGCATTCCGAGGTTCCGTTCGAGAGGGTTGTCGATGCGGTCGGGCCTAAACGGTCGACGGCCTACGCTCCCATCGCCTCGGTGTCGTTGGAATTCCAGAACAACGAACGGCCGAATCTGCAACTGCCGGAGTTGGAAGTCCGCGGCATCGACCCCCAACTCGACGTCGTGAAGGTGGACCTGGAATTCCTCCTGGCCGAGGAATTCGACGAAAGTGGAGCGCCCCGAGGGATGAGCGGCGCGGTCGACTTCGCCACTGATCTCTTCGATCCAGGTACGGTCAGCAGCTTTGCCGACATGTTCGTACGTGTTCTCGAATCCGTGACTGTGCACCCCGAAGCGGCCATCGGTGACATTGCGCTGTTCGGTGATCTCGAAACTCGCGAGTTGGTGCCGGCGCGTGGACAGACGGGAGTACCACCGAAACTATGGCCCGACTTGTTGACGACCGCTGCTGCGGTCGACCCGGACTCGGTGGCTCTGTCACTGGAGAACCGGCAGATCAGCTACCGCGAACTGGACGAGTGGTCGAACCGTGTGGCCCGGGAACTGTGCGGTCGGGGTGTGGGCCCGGAGACCTTCGTGGCGTTGGGGATGCCACGATCGATCGAGTCGGTGGTGGCCATCTGGTCGGTGGCCAAAGCCGGAGCTGCTTTTGTGCCCGCCGATCCCGACTACCCGCGTGGGCGCGTCGAATACATGCTCGCCGATTGCCGAGCCTCACTCGGATTGACGGTTCGCGGAAGCCGAACCCATCTACCCGACGTGATTCCTTGGCTCGAACTCGACGATCCTGACTTCGAGCAGCGGGTGGCGGCGTTGTCGCCGGAACCGATCACCGACCACGACCGAACTGGTGAATTGCGCCTCGACCATCCTGCCTATCTGATCTACACCTCGGGTTCTACCGGAAAGCCCAAGGGAGTGAACATCACTCATCGCGGTCTGGCCAACTTCACGGCAGAGACTCGAGAGAGGTTCGAGGTCACGCACGATTCGCATGTCTCGCAGTTGGCGTCGCCGAGTTTCGACGCGTCCATCTTCGAGTTGACCATGGCGTTCAGTGCGTCCGCACGGGTCGTGATCGTTCCACCGGCGGTGTACGGTGGCGCCGAATTGGCAGACGTTTTCCGGCGCGAGCAGGTCACTCATGCCACCATCACGCCGACTGCGTTGGCGGCGCTCGGTGACAACGGATTCGAGGCGCTTCGTGTCCTCGATCTGGTGGGCGAGGCCTGTCCGCCGGAGGTGGTCACGCAGTGGGCGCCGGGTCGGAGGCTGCACAACGGGTACGGCCCGACGGAAACCATGGTGCAGGCAAGCGTCAGTGATTCGATGAAACCCGGGGCAGGGGTGAACATCGGCTCGCCCGCAGTGGGATTCGGTTTCCTGGTGCTGGACGAGCGTTTGCAACCCGTCCCGGTCGGTGTGCCGGGGGAGTTGTACATCATCGGCCCGGGTATGGCACGTGGGTACCACAATCGGGCCTCACTGACGTCGGAGCGATTTGTGGCCTGCTTGTACGGGGCCCCGGGGCGTCGGATGTACCGCACCGGAGATGTCGTGCGCTGGCGTGAGTCCGGCGGCGACAGTGCACGTGATGACAGCAGTGCACGTGATGACAGCAGTGCACGTGATGACAGCAGTACCAACGATGACAACAGTGCAAGTACTGGGTCACATCACACGCTGGAGTACATCGGGCGCAGCGACTTCCAGGTGAAGATCCGTGGTTTCCGGATCGAACTCGGCGAAATCGATGCAGTTCTCACGCGACACCCGTCCGTGGACTTCGCTGCCACCATCGGCCAGGTCGGACCCTCAGGTGAAACGGTCCTGGTGTCGTATGTGCGTGCGTCGGATGCCGAATCCAGGGACAGCGAAGCCACGGACAGCGTAGCCAGGGACAGCGAAGCCCCGGACAGCGACGAGATACGGGTGTACGCGGCCGACCGACTACCCGCGCACATGGTTCCGTCGGCGGTGGTACTTCTCGAGCGAATACCGATGACGCCGGTGGGTAAGCTCGACCGGAAGGCTCTGCCGGCACCCGAATTCAGTTCGGCCGCAGCAGAGTTCCGCGAACCGGTCACCGAGACCGAACACGCAGTGGTCGACGCATTCGCCGAGGTTCTTGGCGTCGACCGGGTGAGCACCGCGGACAGCTTCTTCGACCTGGGTGGGTCGTCTCTGGTTGCCACCCGAATCGTCAGCGCACTGCACTCCCGATTCCAACGCAGGATTCCACTTCAATGGCTGTTCCTGGACCCGACACCCGCCGGAATTGCTCGGCGCCTCGACCTGCCGGCTGTGAGCGCCGGCATGGAAGAGTTTCTCGCCGTGGTTGTTCCGCTGCGCGCAGAAGGACGTGGGCGACCACTGTTCTGTGTGCACCCTGCTATGGGGCTGTCCTGGGGGTATGCCGGTCTGGTGCGGTACCTGCCCGAGGATCGACCGGTGTACGGCCTTCAGCTCCCCGCACTCAGCGACGACGGTGACTATCAGTCGATCGAACAGTTGGCGCATCGCTACGTCGAAGAGATGGAGGCCGTGTCGCCGGAAGGGCCCTACGACTTGCTCGGGTGGTCGCTCGGTGGCGTCATCGCGCACGCCATGGCCGTCGAATTGCAATCGTCCGGCAGCGACGTCGCAACACTGACGATGATGGACAGTTACCCCGACAACGGCGATGCGGCGCCGTCAGCCGTCCTCGATGTACGGGACCTGTTGAGAGGACTCGGTCTCGAGGTCGAGACCGACGAAGATCTGACCTTCGACGAGGCGGCGGCCGTGTTGACCCAGTCGGTCGGGACCGAGGCCGGGGTCGACGGCCGGGACCTCGAGCGGATTGCCCGTGCGTACGAAACCTCGCAGCGAATCACGCACCAGTTCGTTCCACAGGTTTACGAAGGAGACCTGGTGATTTTCCCGGCAACCGGAGGAGACGACACGATTCCGCGCGAAAGGTCGACCCAGGAATGGGGTCCGCTCGTGACCGGCCGGATCCTGGAGATACCGGTGGGCTGCGGACACAACGAGATGATCGAGCCTGCGGCCATGGCGGTCATCGGACCGGAGATGGCTCGGCTCCTCACGATGTTTTCGGGTTACTCCGAACGGGCATGACAACTTCAAGCCACCAAGCCACCAAGCCACCAAGCCACCAAGCCGCAAGCCCGCGACGCGAGCGCCACCAAGCTGTTGCCGGGCACCGCGATCGAGCACGAGGAGCGGCAATGAGAAGGATCGGACGCACTCGGGCGGTACTTGTCGTCGCCCTCGTCGCCTGGACAGGATTGTTCGGTGAAGCAGCGCTGGCTTCGGCAGATCAGGCGCGGACATTGCCTTCAGACGGATCAGCTCTCGATCACGTCGAGCAGATCAACGCACGTCAACTGACCATGTACGTCTACTCGGCTGCAATGGACAAGGTGATCCCACTCGAGGTGATTCGGCCGGCAGACACCAGTGCGCCGAGGCCGACTCTCTATCTGCTCAACGGCGCCGGTGGCGGCGAGGACACGGCTACGTGGCAGACACGGACAGACGTCGTCGACTTCTTCGGCGACAAGAACGTCAACGTCGTGAATCCCATCGGCGGTGCATACAGCTATTACACAGACTGGGAGAAGCCTGATCCTGTTCTGGGACTGAACAAGTGGACCACGTTCCTCACCCAGGAGTTGCCGCCGATCGTCGATGCCACACTCGGTACGACGGGTGCGAACGCCGTCGCCGGATTGTCGATGGCCGGTACGTCGGTTCTGAGTCTGGCCGAGGCCGCGCCGACGGTTTACCGTGCGGTCGGTGCCTTCAGCGGTTGCGCCGAGACGAGTACTCAGCCGGGTCAGGACTACGTGAGATTCGTGGTCGGATTCCGCGGCGGCAACGTCGACAACATGTGGGGTCCCGTCGGTGGTCCGGGGTGGGTGGCCAACGATCCGGTGGTCAACGCCGAGAGATTGCGAGGCATCGATCTCTACATCAGCAACGGAACGGGGCTGCCGGGTCCACACGAGAACCTGGGTGGACCGATGGTCAACGGTGATCCGGGCGTTCTGGCCAACCAGGTGATCGTGGGCGGAGTCATCGAGGCCGGGACTAACCAGTGCACCCATCGTCTGGCCGAGCGGCTCGACTCCCTGGGCATCCCCGCCACCTACGATTTCCGGGCAACGGGCACGCACTCCTGGGGTTATTGGCAGGACGATCTTCACAACTCGTGGCCGGTGATTGCCGAGTCGATCGGTGCACGTTAGCCGGCGTACCCGAGGGTCGGTGGCTGAGTTGTTTCTCACTTCGGCGCCAGTCTCCGAACCTGGCCGCCCGAACTGCAGGTCAGCGGCGTTATAGTCGCCAGATGAGTTCAGATACACTCGCGCCCCTCGACACCGATGTACTTGCGCGCAGGTTTGCGTGTCTGGGTGATCCGACGCGGTTGCGAGTGCTTCGACTTGCAGCTGCCGGCCCGGTAGAGGTCGACGAGATTGCACGCGCTGCATCACTCGAAGCGTCCGCCCTGGGTGCTCACCTCGAGGCGTTGAGCGAGGTCGGCTTCGTCGAGGTGACGATGCACGAAGGCAACTCGGTTGTCAGTGTCGCCGGAACCGCGTACTCAGATCTGATGGCAGCGGCCGCCGTCGTAGCCGCGCGCGGTCCGGTCAGAGACACCTTGGGGCTGCTTCCCTCCGATGTAGTTCTGCGCCGCATGGACTCGGGTGACTGGGACGCCGTGCGGTCGATCTACCGCGAGGGAATCGACACCGGAACCGCGACCTTCACCACGTCGGTGCCATCCGCCGAGAAGCTCGACGCTCAATGGTTGCCTGATCATCGATGGGTCGCAGAGATCGACGGACGCGTCGAAGGCTGGGCGAGCCTGAGCCCGGTGTCCTCGCGTGACTGCTACCGCGGGGTCGCCGAGAACTCCATTTACGTCGGCAGTGGTGCTCGCGGTCGCGGGGTCGGCAAGCTGCTGCTTCGCCAACAGGTGCAGGCCGCCGACGCCAGCGAGATCTGGACCGTACAGTCGTCGATCTTCCCGGAAAACCGTGCGAGTGTCGCGCTGCACCAGGCCGTCGGGTTCCGAATAGTCGGGACTCGGTCGCGTATCGCTCAACTGGGTGGGCGGTGGCGTGACACTTTGTTCCTCGAACGTCGCAGCGAGGATGCTGTCGCTGACATTTGAGAAACAGGCGCTCAGCCCTTGGCGGCGCTGATTCCGGCGCGTCGACCGTAGAAGCTGCCGTCACCGAGGGACGTGCCTGACGCATAACCGCCGGCGCAGACTCCGGCAGTGCAGCGGCCGGCGGCAAAAAGCCCGGGTATCGGCTCGCCCGAGACGTGCAGGACCTCCGAGTTGATCGATGTGCGCAGACCGCCGAGTGTGAATCCGGCGGTGAAGTTGCGAAGATCGAGCGCCGCGACGGGCGAGCCGATCGGCTTGACCCACTCCTTCTTCTTGCCGAGAACCGGGTCTTCACCGCGGGCTGCGTGGCGGTTGTAGACCTCCACGGTCGACTGCAGCGTGCCCGCCGGCAGACCCATGTCGGATTCGAGTTCCTCGACGGTTTCGGCCACCCACTTGGGCTGGAACCTGAAGAACGGTGTGGAACTGTCTGCGGCGCAACCTTCTTCGTAGGAAACCTCGTCGATGATCAAGTAGGCCTGATTCTCGTTGCGTAGCAACGTTTCCTGCCCGATCCTTCCTGGGTACGTGTCCTCGTTGACGTAGCGCTGGCCGCGTCCGTTGACAAGTATGCCGCGGATCATCAACTGGGGGTCACCGAAGAATGCGACCTCGGTTGCGTCCATGTGCGCGAGGTCGGCGCCCAGAGCCTGCGCCATCTGGATCGCCTTGCCGTCATGCTCCTCGATCGCTGCGCCGGGCCGGCCGATCAGTCTTGGCGCGTACGACTGGATCATCGATTCGTTGTAGGCGAAGCTTCCCGTAGCCAGTATGACGCCCGTGCGTGCTCGGACCGCCACTTCTTTACCGTACTGCTTGGCGATGATGCCGACGACTCGATCGCCGTCGACGACCAAGCGTTGTACCCGCATGTCGTATTCAGCTCGTACGCCCAGGCTTTCGGCTGTCTCGATCAACGGCTTCATCAACATGAAGCCGCCGCCTTTCTCTCCGGTGCGTTTGCCGCTCATCTGCGGAACGTGACCGCGAGGGGCCGGTGTCGCGATCGTGTTGAACGGTGCCGAGTTCTCGCCGCCGGAATACATGAGCCCGTCGTCGAAAGGCGTTTCCCAACCCGGTTGGCCGTAGAAACTTTCCTTGAACGGCACACCGTTGTCGACGAGCCAGTTGTAGTGTTCGACGCTGCCTTCGCAGTAGTCGGTGATCTTCTCCTCGTCCGCGCCGGGACCGAGCGCGGCCATCATGAACGACTTCATGTTCGCGGGGGAATCCTCGAACCCGAGTGCCTGCTGCAACGGGGTTCCGCCGCCCAGATAGATGAATCCGCCGGCCAACGCCGCGGCGCCGCCCCATCCACTCGTGCGTTCGAGCACCAGCACTTCGGCACCCGCGCGGGCCGCCTCGATCGACGCGCTTACTCCGGCGATGCCGTAGCCGGCGACGACAACGTCAGCCTCGAAGTGCCACTGTTCGATGCTTGCTGCGGACTGCGGACGGATTGAGCTGGCCTCGGCCATGGATTCGGGTCCTTCGTTCTTCGGTAAGTTGATTGCAGTATCTCGATCGACGGTTCAGTCGGTGTCCGTTTTCGCGGAATCCGCGGCAGCCTTTTCCTTGGCGCGTGCGGCTTTGCGTCGGTCGGCCTTCACGGCGATCAGCGCGTTGTTGAGGCCGGTGGCCAGCGGCCAGCCGACGTAGTGGCACAAAAAGATCGCGGCCTCTTCGAACTGCTGCTCGGTTAACTCTTCGTTGTGGAGAGCAGCGTTGATCTGGATCTTTGCGACGTCGCTCTGCCCCTGGGCGGTGATGGCGCCGATCAGCAGCAGTCGGCGATCACGCACCGTCAGCCCCGGTCGTGTCCAGATGTCGGCGAAGAGATGGTCGGCGGTCACCGCGAAGAAATCGCCGGGAACATCAGCGGGGAGTTCCCAGCCGTACACCTCGTTCATCTTCGCGACGCCGCGAGCGCGGGTCTCGGAGATGCGGTTTCCGTCGGGTCCGCTGGTGTCGGTCATGTGGGTGGTGTCGGTCATGCGTGCTCCCGTGTCGTAGATGCCGGTGAAGGTTCGCCGTCCCCGTTTCCATCCCCGTGATCGACGCCGAGTCCGACGCCGAGTCCGGAGAGTGCAAGGTGCGCGAGCGGCAGTTCGAGTTCCAGCCGGTCACCGAGGTCGATGGCCAAGGCCAAGTCCTTCTCCCCGAGATTGCGAACGTGCTGCAGTATCGAGAACCACGGATCATCCTCCGAGACCGGTGCGGTGGTGTCGCGAAGCATGATCGCGCCGGCGCCACCGGTGATGGCATCGGTATGCCTGACGACCTTTCCGAGCGTGCGGAGATTCAGTCCTGCAGCCTCGGCGAGTCGCGCAGCTTCGGTCGTGGCGGTGAACGAGACGAAATGAAGAAGGTTACGTGCGAGCTTCATTCGAGTTCCTGCGCCGACATCACCGGCATGAACCACCAGTTCGGCCCAGGATCCGAATGGCTCACGGACGGCCTCGAACGCCTCCTCCGATCCACCGATCATCACCGCCAATCTGCCCTGGGCGGCACCGCCCGCACCGCCGCTGATCGGCGCGTCGATCAGCAGAACACCACGCACCTCGCAGATACGAGCGAGTTCCACCGCCGTGGTGTCCGAGATGGTCGAGTGAATCGCGACGACGGTCCCCGGCCGTGCAGTCGTCAGAATCCCGTGCGGCCCGTCGACGACGTCGCAGACCTGCGCGTCGTCGAGGACCGTGACGGAGATGATGCTCGCGCGCGCAGCCACCTCGGCGGGCGTCGATGCTGCGCCTGCACCCGCGGTGGTGAACGGCTCGAGCGCTTCGGGGCGGGCATCACACACCACGAGCCCTCCCGGCCAGTCCAGGAGGCGCGTCGCCATGGGCGCACCCATGTTGCCCAGACCGATGTACCCCAGACGGGGTTTCGAAGAGCTGGGTTTCGGCGAGCGGGGCTCAGAAGCGGATTCCGTCACGACCGGTACACCTGCCCGCCGTCGACGTTGAAGATCTGCCCGGTCACCCAGCCTGCGTCGTCCGAGAGGAGGAACAGGCACATGCCGACGAGATCATCCGGTGTTCCCATGCGCTGCAACGGGATTCGCTTGACCATGTCCTTGACGATGTTGCCGGGGGTGACGGTTCGAGTCGCCTCGGTGTCGATGGGACCGGGAGCTATGGCGTTGATGCGGATGTTCGACCAGCCGAGTTCGGTCGCGAGTTGTTGCGTCAGGCTGTTGACCCCGGCTTTCGCGAGTCCGTAGTAGTTCGAGTACAACCAGGCTGCCGTGGAGGACTGGTTGACGATCGAGCCACCCTTCTCCCGCATGTGAGGTACGACGGCGCGGCACACCTGCAATGCGCCGTCCATGTTGACGCTCATGAACTTTCGGTAGTAGTCCCAGTCGACGGTCAAGAGGGAATCGATCTTCATTCCGCCGTAGATGGCAGCGTTGTTCACCAGATGCTCGATGCTTCCGAACTGCTCGATAGTGAACTCGGCAAGTGCTGCAGTCGATTCCCCGTCGGCAACATCGACATCCTTGAACACCGCGCGCCCACCGTCCGCGGTGATCTGTTTTGCTACAGCTTCGCCGAGTTCGCGATTGAGGTCGGCGATCACCACGTTGGCGCCCTCGGTGGCCAACGCGCGAGCGTATGCCTCCCCGATGCCCTGCGCCGCGCCGGTGACTATCGCAGTGCGACCGTCGAAACGTCCCATGTCGACCTACTTTCGTGGTGATGATCTGCGGTGATGGTGGCGGTGTGAATGTCAGGAAGGTGAGGCGACGAGCTTGGTTTCGAGGTATTCCTCGAAACCTGCGAGACCCATTTCGCGGCCGATCCCGGATTGTTTGTAGCCACCGAACGGTGCATCGGCCGAGTACCAGACCCCGCCGTTGACGCTCAGCGTTCCGGTTCTGACACCCGCCACGACGTGCGCGATGCGATCGGGATCGGTGCCCCACACCGACCCGGACAGTCCGTAGGGCGAATCGTTGGCGATCCGGATGGCGTCGTCGTCGCTGTCGTACGGAAGGATCACGAGAACAGGACCGAAAATCTCCTCCTGCGCTACGCGAGACGAGTTGTCCAGCCCCGCAATGAGAGTGGGCTCGACGAAGAAGCCCCTCTCGGGATCGTCGGGACGGCCTCCACCCGTCACGATCGTGCCGCCCTCGTCGACCGCGAGCGCGAGGTAGCTCTCCACCCTCTCGCGCTGGCGCGCCGAGATGACCGGACCGCACACCGTTCCGCGGGCGCTGGGGTCACCTGCCCGAATACCGGCCATCGCTGTGGACGCCGCAGCAAGTGCATCGTCGTACCGACTGCGCGGCACCAGTAGCCTGGTACTGAGCGCGCAGCCCTGACCCGCGTGAACAGAGACGGAGAACGCTGCAACCGAGCATGCACCCTTGATGTCCGCATCGTCGAGGACGATGAATGCCGACTTGCCCCCGAGTTCGAGGAAGACCTTCTTGAGTGTCTGGGCGGCAGAGGCCATGACCGCGCGTCCGGTGGCGGTGGAACCGGTGAAGGACACCAGATCGACCCGCGGGTCGCTGCACAATTGTGCGCCGAGTGAATGATCCGTGGACGTCACTACGTTGACGACTCCCGCGGGGATCTCGGTTTCTTCGGCGATCACCTTGGCGACCAACGCAGCGCACCAGGGTGTGTCCGGTGCGGGTTTGAGAACGATGGTGTTGCCGGCTGCGAGGGCGGGACCGAGCTTGGCGAAATTGATCTGGTGCGGGAAGTTCCACGGTGTGATCGCACCTACGACGCCAACTGCTTCCTTGAGCAATCGGCGATGGGTGGGTATGCCCATGGGTGACGCGTGGCCGAGATCTTGTTCCCACGCATAGGATTCGATCAGGTCGGCCCAGTAGCGAAGATCTTCGATCGGGCCCTCGAGTTGTGGGCCGCTCGTCAGCATGACGGGCGCGCCCACCTCGGCAACGGTGATTTCACGTAGTTCTTCGATGTGGGACTGGAGTGCCTCACACAGTTGGCGCAGGCAGCGAGCGCGAAAAGCGTGATCACGTGCCCACTCGGTGCCGTCGAAGGCACGGCGTGCGGCGGCGATGGCCGCATCCATGTCCGCGGCGGTGCCTTCGGCAGCGCGGCCGATCAGTTCCTCTGTTGCCGGATTGAAAACTTCGAAAGTTCCGCCCGATCCGGGAATCAGCTTTCCGTCGACGAGAAGTGCAGAACTTTCTGCGGGTCGAAGCGTCATAGCGCGAGCCCTCTCTTTCTGGACATGTGTCTGGACTCTAGTTCACACTTCGGATTGAGGCAATGGGTTTTGGGGCATAAGAGATTTCGAGCCAAGTTGTTCGAAAGTCGGTGGATCGGCCTCGACGAAAAGCGCCTCACGTCCGGTGAGGCGCCGCTACGGTTCACCACACCGTCCATACCCGCAGAGGAGTAATCGGATGAACAGAGTTGACGGAAAAGTGGTGCTGGTGACCGGAGCTGCGCGAGGTCAGGGGCGCAGTCATGCCGTTCACCTGGCACACGAGGGCGCGCATGTCATCGCCTTCGACCTGTGTGCCGACATCGCCAGCAACGAGTATCCACTCGCCAGTCCTGCCGATCTCGAGGAGACGGCTCGACTGGTGAAAGAGACCGGGCAGCAGGTGGTGGCGGCCCGGGTCGACGTCCGCGATCGCGCCGGACTCGAAACGGCCCTGGCGGAGGCGGTGAGCCAATTGGGCGGACTGCATGTCGTCGTTGCGAATGCCGGTATCTGTCCGCTCGGCAAGCATGTGTCCACCGCAGGTTTTGTCGACGCGTTCGACGTGAACTTTCTCGGTGTCGTCAACACAGTGCACGCGTCGATGGAGTATCTCGGCGAAGGGGGTTCGATCATCGCGATCGGATCTGTCGCCGGCCTGGTGCCGCAGACCGGATTCAACGGTCAGCAGGCGCTCCAGGGTCCGGGAGGAGACGGATACGGCCTGGCCAAGAAGCTGATTCAGGCCTACACCAGTTCGTTGGCGCTGACCCTCGGGCCGAGCTCCATTCGAGTCAACGCGATTCACCCGACCAACGTGAACACCGACATGTTGCAGAGCATGCCGATGTACCGGACGTTCCGTCCTGATCTCGAGAATCCGACCGCCGAGGATGCGGCAGTGACGTTCCCGTTCATGCAGGCGATGCCGACTCCGTGGGTCGAGCCCGCAGACATCTCGCATGCAGTCGTGTACCTGTCCTCCGACGAGTCGCGTTTCGTGACTGGTCAGCAACTGCGCGTCGACGCCGGTGCCGGGATGAAGATCGGTCTGTAGTAAAACTTTTCGCCTTGCTGCTGCCTGTCGGCGGTGAATTTTCGGAGTTTCGCCGTTTCGTTGCCCTGGACACGACGCTGTAGTAACGTCCAGACACGTGTCCAGCAAACGGGGCGAGCGAAGTGGCGGGGGATCGGTTGTCTACGAATCCACCCGTCGGCGCCTCACGGGCAAACAGGCGGAGACGGTAGCCAGACTGGCCGAGGCGACCGTGAAAGTGTTACGCGAACAAGAGTTTTCCGGTCTGAGTATCCGTTCGGTTGCGGCCGAGGCCGGCGTGGGAACTGCCACCGCCTACACGTACTTCGCGTCCAAGGAGCATCTGGTCGCCGAGGTCTTCTGGAGAAGACTTCAGGGGTCGTCGGCGCCCGACGGTGCCGGACTGGATCGCACCGCGCACGTGCTGTCTGTGCTTCGCAACATCGCACTGCTTCTCGCGGACGAACCGGAGGTGTCTGCAGCCGTGACCAACGCCCTGCTCGGCACCGATCCGGAAGTGGAGCATCTCCGCGGCCGGATCGGGTTCGAGATCCACCGCAGACTCGCCTCGGCACTGGATCCGAATGGCGAGCCCGAAGTGCTGGAAGCGCTCGAAATGCTCTATGCGGGAGCGCTTCTGCGCGCAGGTATCGGGTACGGAACCTACGCGCAAATTGCCGGACGCCTCGAGGCATCCGCACTACTGATCCTGGAGAAATCATGACAGAAGCTTTGATCGATCCGGTGGTCTTCAATCCGTACGACTACCACTTCCACGACGACCCGTATCCGACGTACAAGCGTCTGCGCGAGGAATCCCCGCTCTATCACAATCCGGACGTGGGCTTCTGGGCGTTGTCGCGGTACACGGACGTGGTCGAGGGGTTCAAGGACAACAAACGCCTGTCGAGCGCAAACGGTGTGTCTCTCGATCCCGCGGCATACGGGCCACACGCACACTATGTGATGTCGTTCCTCGCGATGGACGACCCTCGCCATATGCGGTTGCGCCAGTTGGTCTCTCGCGGATTCACACCGCGACGGGTCGCGGAACTCGACGGACGGATACTCGAACTGACGAAGCAACACCTGATACCTGCGCTGGGCGCAGCGGAGTTCGACTGGATCACTGAGGTGGCGGGAAAGCTGCCGATGGACGTCATCTCCGAGCTCATGGGAGTCCCCGAACCCGATCGAGCCGAACTGCGGCGTAAGGCGGACCTGGTGGTACATCGGGAGGCGGGTGTCCTCGACGTCCCGCAACCAGCGGTGGAAGCCTCGATCAGCCTGATGGGCTACTACAAGGACATGATCGCGCAGCGTCGGCGCGCGCGGACGGACGATCTGACCTCGGCGTTGCTCGACGCCGAGATCGACGGAGACAAGCTCTCGGATCAGGAGATCCTCGGGTTCATGTTCTTGATGGTGGTGGCGGGAAACGAAACCACGACCAAGCTTCTCGGAAACGCGTTGTACTGGGGCTCGCACCACCGCGCACAGATCACCCCCGTGCTCGACGATCCCGAACGAGCCTCGGAGTGGGTGGAAGAGACCCTCCGCTACGACACGTCGAGCCAGATCGTGGCGAGAACGAGTGTCGTCGACCTCGAATATCACGGGCGTACCATTCCCGCGGGAGAGAAGGTATTGCTCCTGATCGGTTCGGCCAATCGTGATGCGGACGTGTTCGAAGACGCGGACAGCTTCCAGATCGGTCGAAGCTCGTCCGGCAAGCTTGCCAGTTTCGGTGGCGGCGTTCACTTTTGCCTCGGCGCCCACCTCGCAAAGCTCGAAGCCAAGATCGCCCTCGCAGAATTCGGCCGTCGGGTCAGCAGCTACGAGGTCGACGAGTCCGGAATCGAACGTGTCCATTCGACGAATGTCCGGGGCTTTGCGGCCCTACCCGTGAAAGTGCAGGTGCGCTGATGCCTCGTTTCGAACCCAACCCGGCTCGCCGGCCCGCACTGATCAGTGGTGCGTCGTCGGGAATCGGTACCGCTACCGCGTATGCCCTGGCCGAACTCGGCCACCCCGTTGCCCTCGGTGCGCGTCGACTTGCAGAGTGCGAGGCCATTGCCGAGAAGATCCGCAGTAACGGCGGCGAGGCCTACGCACACTTCCTCGACGTCACTGACGGAGATTCGGTCGACGGATTCGTCGCGGCAGCGGAGGCGGTGCACGGTCCCACCGAGATCGTCGTCTCCGGTGCCGGTGACCTCGAATTCGGCGCCGCGGACGAGATGGATCCGGAGGCGTTTCTCCGGCAGATCCAAGTCCACCTCGTTGGTGCGCAGCGATTGGCGCACCGCGTTCTCCCCGGTATGCGTCAACGTCAGCGTGGTGACTTCGTCCTGATCGGCTCCGACTGCGCTGAACGCCAGCGGCCGCTCATGGGCGCTTACGACGCAGCCAAAGCCGGACTCGAAGCCATGGGACGTCAGATGCGAATGGAACTGGAGGGAACAGGTATTCGCGCGTCGATCGTGCGGCCAGGGCCGACACTGACCGGCATGGGGATGGACACGACACCGGAGATCATCGGGCCGGTCGGGGAATCGTGGAGTAAGTGGGGGTTTGCCCGCCACGGCTACTTTCTGCGTGCCTCGGACATCGCCAATGCCATCGTCGCCGTCGTGTCGGCGCCGCGCGGGGCTCACATCGTGCTCGTCGAAGTTCAGCCCGAGGCACCACTGGACAAACTTCCCACTGCGAACTCACAGGAGACGACATGACGCACGGAGTGCAGGAGACGTCGCGAACACTGCCCGAGCCACCGCGGGTGTCCGGTGGGGACCTCCCGCACGGGCATCTCGAGGAACTGAGAACCGACCCGATTGCGCTGATGCGCAGGGTGCGCGAAGAGTGCGGTGACGTCGGTGCCTTTCGACTTGCCGACCGCACCGTGATCTTGTTGTCGGGAGCGGAGGCGAACGAGTTCTTCTTCCGTTCCACTGACGAAGATCTCGACCAGCAAGCTGCGTACCCGTTCATGAAGCCGATCTTCGGTGAGGGCGTGGTCTTCGATGCCAGCCCGGAGCGGCGTAAGGAGATGCTGCACAACTCGGCACTGCGCGGTGAGCAGATGCGTGGGCACGCCGCCACGATCGGCCGCGAGGTCGAGGCGATGGTCGCGCAGTGGGGAGACGAAGGTGAGATCGATCTGCTGGACTTCTTCGCCGAGCTGACCATTTACACCTCGTCGGCGTGCCTGATCGGCAAGAAGTTCCGCGACGAACTCGACGATAGCTTCGCCAAGCTGTATCACGAGCTCGAACAAGGCACGGATGCTTTGGCTTTCGTGGATCCGTACGCGCCGATCGAGAGCTTCCGCCGACGCGACGAGGCCCGGTTGGCGTTGGTCGCTCTGGTGCAGGAGATCATGAACGGCCGGATCGCGAATCCTCCACAGGGCAAGGAGGACCGTGACATGTTGGACGTGTTGGTTTCGGTCAAGGACGAGAACGGCGACCTCCGGTTCAGTGCCGACGAGATCACCGGCATCTTCATCTCGATGATGTTCGCCGGCCACCATACGACTTCCGGCACGGCAGCGTGGTCGCTGATCGAGATGTTGCGGCATCCGGACACCATGTCGGACGTGGTCGAGGAACTCGACAATCTGTACTCCGACGGCGCTGACATCAGTTTCCATGCTTTGCGACAGATTCCGGTTCTCGAGGCAGTGGTCAAGGAAACCCTTCGACTGCATCCGCCGTTGATCATCCTGTTACGAGTGGCGCGTGGAGATTTCGAAGTGGGCGGCTTCGAGATCAGGGAAGGCCACCTTGTCGCCGCGACACCCGCGATCTCCAATCGAATCGCCGAGGACTTCCCGCGTCCGGACACTTTCGATCCCGGCAGGTACATCGACCCGAATCAAGAGGACATCGTCAACCGCTGGACGTGGATTCCGTTCGGAGCCGGCCGGCATCGCTGCGTCGGCGCCGCATTCGCCCAGATGCAGCTCAAGGCGATCTTCTCGATCTTGCTGCGGGACTACGAGTTCGAGATGGCGCAACCGTCGCAGTCCTACCGAAACGATCACAGCAAGATGGTCGTCCAGCTGCAGCAGCCGTGCGCGGTGAGGTACCGGCGCCGAACGAGTCCCGGGAGCGAGGGGTGATCATGCACGTCGAAGTCGATTTCGACCTGTGTCAAGGCCATGCGGCATGCGAACTGGAAGCACCGGAGATCTTCGTTGTTCCGAAGCGAGGGAAGGTCAGTCTTCTGGACTCCGACCCACCTGAGTCGCTCCGCGGTGAAGCCGAGATGGCAGTCAGGTATTGCCCGACCGGCGCACTGAGAATTGTCGACTGATTGCAGCGGATTGTCGACTGATTGCAGCGAATTCACGTACTCGAGGGAGGAAGTTCAGATGACCGGTTTCGACCGCGCAGAGCTCGACGAGATGGTCCAACGCTGGATCGAGGCGAACAAGAAGGCCGAAGCGGCCGGCGATTGGAAGCCGTTGGCGGACATGTACACCGAGGACGCCACGTACGGGTGGAACTATGGCCCCAAGCAGGATTTCATGGCGGTGGGGCGAGAGGAAATTCGCGAAGTCGCGCTCGGACTCGAGATGAAAGGCCTCGAAGGCTGGGAGTACCCGTATCAAGACTTCGTCATCGACGATCGAAGCGGCAACGTCATCGGTTTGTGGAAGCAGATTTCCGACGCCAAGCGTGAGGACGGGAGCAATTACTCCGTCTACGGTATCGGCGGAAGTTGGTTCCGCTACGGCGGAGATTTCCAATGGTCCTGGCAGCGTGACTTCTTCGACTTCGGGAACGTGTCGGCACTGTTCATGGAGATGATCGGCAACAACGCACTCTCGAAGGGGATGCAGGGGCGGATCCAGCGATCGATCTCGGGCGACCCCCTACCGGGTTGGTATCGCGTGGGAACCGCGCCGGTTCCGCTGTGGTGAGTCCGATGTCGGTGCGCGATTCCTTCGAGGCACTCTCGCAGCGCGACCTTGCCGTGCTGGTGCCCGAGTTGCTCCTGTGCGGGCAACTCATCGACCGCTCGGGCATGGCACATCTGATCGTCGAGTTCGGCCGCGAAGGAATGGCGCAGGTGGCCGTCGAGGAATGGGAATCGGCCAGTCCCTGGTACACCCGCCGCATGCAGAAGGCCCTCGGATACGAGGGCGACGACGTCGTGACCATTTTCAAAGGGCTGCAACTCGACATCGGCGCGCCGCCACAGTTCATGGACTTTCGATACCGGGTCGACGATCCGCTGCACGGTGAATTCTGGCTCGATCATTGCGGAGCGCTCATGGACGTCGAACCGTTGGGAGACGAGTTCGTCACTTCGATGTGCCACGACATCGAGGACCCGACCTTTGATGCGACTGCCATCGCGACCAACCCGCACGCCCAGATCCGCCCGATTCACCGACCACCGCGCAGACCCGCAGACCGACATCCGCACTGCGCCTGGACCGTTGTCATCGACCCGTCACACACTCCTCCCGTGATGACTGCACACACCGAGCAGATCGGACGCAGTGAAGCGGTGACGGTCGTGCTGAGCCCGATCGATCACGGCGGGGAAGGTAGGTCGGACTATTCGGGGCCGTTGTTGTCGGACCTGAGGTTCTCCGACTTCTCACGTTCGGCCTTGGTTCGTATCGCAGAGGAGATCTGCGTGCAGCATCACTTGTTGGCGTTGGGATTTCTGGCCGCGGTTCGCCGTCGTGCCAGTGAGGACAAGGCGCGCGAGATCACTCGCAAGCAACTCACGGGAATCGCAGGAGTGGCTGCACAGCGCATCCGAGATGCGCTCGGCCTTCCTTCGACTCTGGAATCGCTGGCGTTGGTCCTGTCCGTGCACCCCTTGCTCAGTCCGAAGCAGTACGTGGAGAGTGAGATTCGACCCGACGGCGATGCTCTGGAGCTGTGGATCTCGCGAGAAGGTCTTGTCGACCGCGACGGCGGTTGGCCGACCTTGCTCGGCAGCGGGCATCTCGATGCCCTCCAGGCGTTGGTTCGCGGAGTGAATCCGCACTTCACCGTGAGAGTGGTGGCCGAAGATGCCGCGGGACTCCTTCTGGCCGTGGACATGACCGAAGCGCCGGCTCCGGAATGCGTCGAAGTAGCCATCACGAAGGTCAGTACCGGCGCGGCCTTCGTATTCGAAGATCGCGGAATTCCCTTGCCTCTCTTCGTCGTCTGAGTGACCGAACCCGAAGGACTCATCCAATGGCTTACACGTTCGCAGACCTGTTCGAGCATTCTGTCGACGCGATGCCCGATCGCCTCGCGCTGATCGTGTCCGGTGAGGAGGTGACTTACCGTGAGCTCGACGAGCGGGCGAACCAATTGGCGCACTACTTCCAGTCCGTCGGGTTGGGTGTCGGTTCGCACATCGGCATTCACCTGCACAACTCGATCGAGGCGATGGTCGCAGTCCTCGCGGCTTTCAAGATCCGCGGGGTTCCCATTACGGTGAACTACCGCTACACGAGCGACGAATTGGTCTATCTGTACGAGAACGCGGATCTCGAGGCGTTGGTTTTCCATCGTGGTTTCGCCGAACGAGTCGCCGAAGCCTTGGTGTCCACAGTGCGGGTGAAGCACGTCGTCGAGGTGCCCGACGAACTCGCTCTCGGGAATGAACCGTCGGTTCCGAGGGCAGTGGCGTACGGCGATGCCCTCGGTGACCAATCCCCGCTTCGTACAGGTGAACACGCATTTCCAGAGCGTTCCGGCGACGACGTCTACGTTCTCTACACGGGCGGAACCACCGGACGACCGAAAGGCGTCGTCTGGCGTCAGGAAGACATCTGGCGGGTGTTGGCCGGCGGCTACGACTTCTATTCGGGAGAGCCGATCGCCGACGAGTACCAACAGTCGCGTGGTGGCGCAGCGGCAGCCGAACCCATGCGGTGGTGCATGCTTCCACCGCTTATCCACACGTCCGCGTTGATGCCGACGTTCAACGCGCTGTTCTCGGGCAACACCGTCATCTTCGAACCCAAATTCGATGCCGCACACGTCTGGCGGGTCGTCGCCGAATATCGGCCGCAGGTCATTGTCATCACCGGTGATGCCATGGGTCGTCCACTGGTCGAAGCCCATCGCGAATTGCAACCTGATGCGTCGAGCCTGGCTGTACTCGCGTCCGGCGCTGCACTCTTCTCCGGTTCGGTCAAAGACGCGTTCTTCGACGTATTTCCGAATCTGATGATCTCCGATTCGGTCGGTTCCTCCGAAACAGGCTTCGGCGGAATCGGATTCGCAACCAAGGGCCTCGAGCAGCGCGGAGGCCCCAAGGTGGGAGCCAACAGATTCACTGTCGTCGTCGACGACGACAACCGAGTGTTGGAGCCGGGCTCGGGCGGCGAAGGATGGCTGGCGAAACTCGGTAACGTTCCTCTCGGCTACTACAAGGATCCGGTGAAGTCGGCCGAGATATTCCGCGAGGTGAACGGCGCACGGGCAGTGGTGACCGGAGACCGGGCACGGATCGAGGACGACGGCTCGGTCACCCTCCTCGGACGGGGAAACATGGTGGTCAACACCGGCGGCGAGAAGGTCTTCGTGGAAGAAGTCGAAGCAGTGGTGAAGGCCCATCCCGACATCTACGACGCGACGGTGATCGGTGTTGCCGACGAGCGGTGGGGCAATCGGGTGGCGGCTGTGCTTCGCATCCGCGACGGTGTGGAACCGGATTTCGAATCCATCGAGAAGCACTCGCGCAGCCATCTCGCCGGCTACAAGATCCCGCGTTCCTTCTGGATCGCCGACGACGTTGTTCGAGCGCCGAGCGGTAAACCGGACTACCGGTGGGCAAAGGAGTTCTCGCAGAGCCGAGACCCTGCCCACCGGATCGACTAGCGCTCGCACGCCGCACCCGGCACCCCGTTACCCATCCGTAAAGGAGCATCTGCAATGCGTGAGATCGACCTTCCCGACGGGTTCGACGTGACCGACCCCCAGCTGTACGGCGAGCGCGTCCCGCTTGCCGAATTCGCCGAACTACGACGGTGCGCTCCGGTCTGGTGGAACGCGCAGGAACCGGGCACCGGCGGATTCCATGACGGTGGTTGTTGGGTGGTCTCTCGACACGCAGACGTTCGTGACGTCTCGTTGCGCAGCGAGGAGTTCTCCAGCAACGTCAACGGTTGTATTCCGCGCCACGAGGACAACATCTCCGCTGAGGAGTTGGAGGCAACCAAACACGTTCTGATCAACAAGGACGCCCCCGAGCACACGCAGTTGCGCAAGTTGGTGGCGCGCTTGTTCACTCCGCGGTCGGTGGAAGCGATGCGAGCCGGCCTCGAAGCGCGCGCGGAGGCCATCACGTCGGCCGCCGTAGCGGAAGGCAGCGGTGATTTTGTCAGCCAGGTCGCCAGTGAGTTACCCATGCAGGCGATTTCGGAGTTGATCGGTGTACCGCAGGACGGGCGTCGTCAGCTCTACGAATGGTCGAATCAGATGACGGGCTACGACGACGAGTCGCTCGCCGGCGAGTCCCGGATGGCGTCGGCGCAGATCTTGGGCTACGCCTATCAACTGGCTGAGGCGAGACGGGAGGAACCGCTCGACGACATCATCTCCCGTTTGGTGCATGCCGACATCGACGGACAGAAACTCACCCCGGAACAGTTCGGTTTCTTCGTCATCATGTTGGCTGTCGCCGGCAACGAAACGACGCGCAACGCCACGACGCTCGGCATGATGGCGTTTCTCGAACATCCGGATCAGTGGGAGCTGTACAAGCGTGAACGTCCGCGCACCGCTGCGGACGAGATCATCCGCTGGGCTTCGCCGCTCACGTCGATGCAGCGGACAGCAGTGGTGGACACACAGATCTCCGGCACTGCGATCGCGAAGGGGCAGCGCGTCGTACTGCTCTACGGCTCGGCCAACTTCGACGAGACCGTGTTCGAGAACCCCGACGTCTTCGACATCACCCGAGATCCGAACCCGCACCTCGCATTCGGGGGAACCGGACCCCACTACTGCGTGGGCGCCAACCTGGCCAGAATGGAGGTCGACCTGATCTTCGGCAAGATCGCCAATCACATGCCCGACATCAGCAAACTCGGCGATCCGAGCCGGTTGTCGTCCGGATGGCTCAACGGAATCAAGGAATTCAAGGTCGATTACGGCAACTCCACGTCGTGTCCTTCGGGGCATTGACATGTACAGCGGAAAAGTTTCACTTGCCGGCCCGATGCGCGAACTCGGCCAGTTCTACCGGATGGGCGCCGATGTTGCAGTGGGCTTGTTCCGCACCCGCTTTCAGGTGCAGGAGTTTCTCGAGCAGAGTTGGATGATCGCCAGGGTGTCGATCGTGCCGACGGTGTTGGTGGCCGTGCCGTTCACGGTTCTGGTGAGTTTCACGCTCAACATCCTGCTCCGTGAGATCGGCGCCGCCGACCTCAGCGGCGCCGGGGCCGCGCTCGGCGCCGTGACCCAGGTCGGTCCGGTGGTGACAGTGCTGATCGTGGCAGGCGCCGGCGCGACAGCCATCGCCGCCGATCTGGGATCGAGAACAATTCGCGAAGAGATCGACGCCATGGAGGTGCTCGGGATCGATCCGATCAATCGGCTGGTGATTCCGCGGGTGGTCGCGTCGACCGTGGTGGCTTTGCTGCTCAACGGACTGGTCTGCGTCATCGGTATTGCCGGGGGCTACGCCTTCTCGGTGTTTCTCCAGGGCGTCAACCCCGGCGCGTTCGTCGAGGGAATCACGTTGCTGACAGGTCTGCCCGAGGTGGCGTTGTCGATGGTCAAAGCCGCATTGTTCGGGATGCTCGCGGGATTGGTGGCCTGTTATCGCGGACTGTCGGTACGGGGTGGGCCGAAAGGTGTGGGGGAGGCCGTGAACGAAACGGTGGTGTATGCGTTCATGGCGTTGTTCGTGGTCAACACCATCGTCACCGCGGTCGGCATCCGATTGACGGCGGGGTGACCCCGGTGACCTTGTCGGACTCGCTTGCACAGATCGGCAAGTTCGGACGCACGCGCGCGCAGGTGGCCCGGACGTCGCGCTCGATCGACGACGTCGGGAGACAAGCTGTCTTCTTCGCGCGCGCCATCGCTCACATCCCGTGGGCCATTCGCAAGCACCCGAAAGAAGTGTTGAGACTGGTAGCCGAGATCAGTATGGGCACAGGCGCTTTGGCGGTGATCGGCGGCACCGTCGCAGTCGTGGGATTCTTGACTCTCGCCTCGGGCGGCACCATAGCGATTCAGGGTTTCAGCTCGTTGGGCAACATCGGAGTCGAAGCGCTGACCGGTTTCTTCTCGGCATTCATCAACGTGCGTATCGCCGCGCCGGTCATCGCGGGAATCGGTTTGTCCGCCACGATCGGCGCAGGTTCGACCGCACAGATCGGTGCCATGCGCATCAGCGAGGAGATCGACGCCCTCGAATCGATGGCGATCAGTTCGGTGCCGTACGTCGTCAGCACACGCGTCACTGCGGGGATGCTGGCGATTCTGCCGTTGTACTCCCTGGCGCTCGTAGGATCTTTTCTGGCCGGAAGGTTCACCACAGTCGTACTGTTCGGTCAGTCGTCCGGCCTCTACGACCACTACTTCACGACGTTTCTCGATCCGGTCGACGTCGCATGGTCCTTCGTTCAAGTGCTCGTGATGGCACTACTGGTGATGCTGATCCACACGTACTACGGATACAACGCGTCCGGGGGACCGTCGGGCGTGGGAACTGCAGTGGGCCGCGGGGTTCGGCTCTCGCTGATCTGCGTCGTGGCGGTGACCCTGCTCGTCTCACTCGCGCTCTACGGCGGTTCCGGCAACTTCAATCTGTCCGGTTAGGGGGACTGCGTGCACAGATACGGCTACAAGTTGGCTGCTCTGGGCTTGGCTGCGGCGATCGTCGGGGTCATCGCTTTGTCGGTCGCGTCTTTCAACCAGGTGTTTGTCGCTCGCGTCCCGATCACGGTGATCGCGGAGCGCGCGGGGCTCGTGATGGATCCGGGCGCGCGGGTGAAGATGGCCGGGGTGACTGTGGGCTCGGTGGAGTCCATCACGCCGACTGACGACGCCACCGCGCAACTGTCGTTGTCGATCGATCCCGAAGCGCTCGAGTCGATTCCGTCAAACGTGGATGTGGCGATCACGTCGAACACGGCCTTCGGCGCGAAGTTCGTCAGCCTGTCCTCGCCGGAGCAGCCGAGTAGTGCGCGACTTGCCGCCGGGGCGACAATCGACGCATCCCGGGCGACCGTCGAGTTGAACACCGTGTTCGAGAAACTGACCACCGTGCTCAGGACGGTGGATCCGGGCAAGCTCGATTCGACATTGGGAGCACTTTCGACCGCCCTCCAAGGACGTGGCGAGCGCCTCGGTGTCGCACTCGAACTAGCTGATACGTCATTGGCCGAATTCAACACTGCACGTGAGGCGCTCGATCACGTACTGACCGACCTGCCGACCGTCACGCAGACCTACCGCGACGCTGTTCTCGACCTCTTGGACACCCTCGACTCGCTCACGACCACGGGCACCACTGTTCTCGACGAGCAGGAGAATCTCGACCTACTCCTGCTCAATGTGATCGGGCTGGCCCGCACCGGCGAGGACGTACTGGGAGCCAACGCCGACGGCGTCGACACCGTTCTTTCCCTGCTACGTCCGACGACCGCTCTGCTCGAGGAATACTCCCCGGTGATTCCCTGTATGTTCCACGGTCTGCAGGAGAGCAAGCGGATCGGCGACGGCGCCTACAACGGTCAACCGGGCATCAAGATGTCGATAGGTCTGATTGCCGGAACCGAACCGTACCGCTATCCCGACGACCTGCCCAAGGTGGCGGCTACCGGCGGTCCGCAGTGTATGGGTCTCCCTTTGCGTGATCCGAACGTCAACGCGCCGTACCTGGTGACCGACACCGGGGTGAATCCGTTTGCGCCAGAGCGTCAACCGAATGGTGGGCAGCCGATGAACACGGTCCCGGACCTGATGAGCTATCTGTTCGGGACGGAGATCCGATGAAAGTTCGTGGGTACACCGTCAAGTTCGGGCTCTTCGTCCTGGTGATGATCCTCGTCAACGCCGGGCTGATCCTCGTGTTCGGCCAAATGCGGGGCGGCGACGCCAAGTCGTACTCGGCGGAGTTCGTCAACGCCTCCGGGCTCAGAGCGGGCGACAAGGTACGCATCGCCGGTGTGCCGGTCGGTTCTGTCGGCTCCGTCGAATTCGGTGGGAATCACCGTGCCCACGTGAGTTTCAGTGTGGATACGGGTGACACCGTGACCGTATCGACCAGAGCCGCTGTTCGATATCAGGATCTGGTGGGTAATCGATACCTCGAATTGCTCGACGATCCGGGGATCGCGGAACCGCAACCGGAGGGCGAGAGCATCCCCGTCGATCGCACCGCACCGGCACTCGACCTCGATGCGCTACTCGGTGGTTTCAAGCCGCTGTTTCAAGCCCTGGACCCGGAGCAGGTCAACGCGTTGTCGATGTCCTTGCTCGAGGTGTTTCAAGGCCAGTCCGGAACTGTGGCATCGGTGCTGGCGCACACCGGATCGATTACGAACACTCTCGCAGACCGCGACCAACTGATCGGTCGAGTGATCGGCAACCTCGACGGTGTGCTCAGCGAATTGCGCAGCCGCGGTGGTCAGTTCAGTGACACTCTCGATCACCTACAACAGCTGGTCAGCGGGCTCGCGGCGGACCGGGAGATGATCGGGACTGCCGTCGAGAGTGTGAACACCGCATCAGGCACCTTCGCCGATCTCCTCGCCGGAGTTCGCCCGGACATCGCCGGGAACCTGTCGAAACTGGATGCAAGCCTGACTCCGCTGATCGACCAGCAGAGTGAGCTCGATCGGATTCTCGCATCGATGCCGTCGAACTACAGGCAGTTGATCCGAGTGGGTTCGTACGGATCGTTCTTCAATTTCTATCTCTGCGGTATCGCGCTGAAAGTCGACGGGGCAGACGGCACACCGCTCACTGTCGATTTGGTGGACCAGACGACCGGAAGGTGTGCGCCCCGATGAGAGAGATGGCACAGAACCAGGCAGTACGAGTGGGCGTCGTGGGATTGGTCGTCACGGCAGCCGTCGTACTGGCGTCGTTGCAGTATCAGAACCTCCAGTTCTTGAAATCAGGCGTCGGATACAGCGCGGTGTTCGCCGACGCCGGCGGCCTGGCTCAGGGAGATGAGGTCAATGCCGCAGGCGTGAAGATCGGGACGGTGGACCGGATCGAGGTCGAGAACGGACTCGCGCGCGTGGACTTCACACTGGACGGGTCGATCGCTCTGGGGGAAAGCACGTCTGCGGCGATCACCACGATGTCCCTCCTGGGCAAGCGGGCTGTCTCACTCGATGTGGACGGTGTGGGAAGGATCGCGGTCGGCGGCGAGATCCCGGTCGAGCGAACGAGATCGGCGTATTCGCTGCCCGACGTACTCGGCGATCTCACCACGACCGTGGAGGACATCGATCTCGACCAGCTCTCCGAATCGCTCGACGCGGTGGGGCAGGTGATGGGGGCCAGTGCGCCGAATCTGCGGCCGGCACTCGACGGTGTCGCGCGGATCTCCGACAGTGTCAATCGACGGGACGAGATGTTGCGCGGCTTGTTGTCCGATGCAAACGACGTCGCCGGGACGCTGGCCGAACGTGGACCACAGGTCAATGCACTACTCGTCGACGGCAACGCCCTGTTGGGTGAACTGGATCGGCGACAGGCGGCGCTGGGGGAAGTGATCACGAACATCTCGGCATTGTCGACCGAGCTGAGCGGACTCGTGCACGACAACGAGGCGCAATTGCAACCGGTCCTCGTCAAACTCGACACGGTTGTCGGCATTCTGCAGAACAACAAGGACAACCTCTCCCAAGGAATCGACGGTCTCGGCACGTACGTGGGCACGCTCGGTGACACCGTGGCCAGTGGGCCCTTCTACTACGCGTACGTCCAGAACCTGGTGCCGGCTCAATACACCCAACCCTTGATCAACGCAATGTTCGGGCTTCCGCCTGCGCCGCTACCGATTCCGGAGGTCAAGTGATGGGTGCAGCACACGTTCGTCTGTCGTCGAAGTGGCGCCGAATCGCCGCCGTCGGCGCAGGGATCATCGGCGTCGTGATCATCGTCGTATCGGGATACGTTGTGCTGCAACACGTGCGCTACTACAACGTGACGGCATACTTCACCTCGACGACGGGACTGTACGTCGGCGACGACGTTCGTGTCGTGGGAGTCGACGTCGGTCACGTCACCGGCATCACCCCGCAAGGAGACCGGATGCGCGTCGAACTGACACTGGCACGCGAGGTTCCGGTGGCCAGAGACGCGCAGGCGGTGATCGTCGCGCAGTCTCTGGTCTCGGCTCGCTTCGTGCAGTTGACGCCGGCGGTGACGGACGGCGGCGACGCGTTGGCCGACGGGGCGGAGATCGGGCTCGACCGCACGGCCGTCCCGGTGGAATGGGACCAGATCAAGGAACAGTTGGGCCGGGCCGCGGATGCATTGGGCCCGAACGGATTCGATCGGGGGCCTGCCGCCAACTTCCTGGACGGTGCCGGATCTGCACTCGCGGGCAATGGTGAAGCTCTGGGACGCTCGGTGACCGAACTCTCGGAGGCGATGAGCACGCTCGACGAAGGCGGCGCCGACCTGTTCGGCACGATCCGCGGACTGCAGACCTTCACGACC
Organism: Rhodococcus sp. NPDC059969; assembly: GCF_042738325.1. NCBI lineage: Bacteria > Bacillati > Actinomycetota > Actinomycetes > Mycobacteriales > Nocardiaceae > Rhodococcus > Rhodococcus sp. NPDC059969. Next base: position 150,482 of record NZ_JBHWUF010000009.1, read on the forward strand.
GCACTCGCCGCAAGCGACGAACAGATCGTTCAGTTCCAAGGGCGACTGGCAAATGTCTCCAGCGTGCTCGCCGAGAGCCGGACGCAATTGGCGCCGGCTCTCGCCGATCTGGACGCCGCCGTCGTCGACGTACAGCGGTTCGTCGAACAGAACCGAACCGGCTTGACGGAGCAGATCGCGAAGTTGGCCGACGTGTCCCAGGTATTGGTCGACAAGCGCGCAGGTCTCGAGAAGGTACTGCATCTGGCTCCGACAGCATTGTCGAACTACTACAACGTCTACCGGCCGGCCCAAGGAGCGATGGTGGGTGTGCCCGCATTCCAGAACGTCGGCAACCCGATCGACTTGATCTGCGGCGGAATCGCCGGCCTGGCCAACGACACCTCGAAGAAGGGCGCGGATTTGTGCATCGAATACCTCGGCCCGTTGCTCAACACGATCAAGGCCAACTATCCCGACCTGAGCATCAATCCGACCCGGGCGCTCGGCGCTCTTCCGGATCAATTGGTGTACAGCGAGCCTGGTCTGGAACCGACTGGCGCCTTGGGCTTTCCGACGGTACCGGTTGCGTCGAGTCTGACCGGACTGATCATGCCGTCGACAGGATCACGATGACTGCCCGCTGGTGGGGAACAGTGTGTGTGGCGGCGAGCGCCGTGCTCGTTCTGACGGGTTGTCAATGGAGCGGGCTGAATTCGGTATCGCTGCCAGGCGCGGCTGGACGCGGTGAGGGGAGTTTCGCAGTCGTGATCGAGATGCCGGACGTCACGTCGATAAGTCCCAACTCTCCGGTCATGGTCAACGACGTGACGGTCGGAAGTATCAGTGCGATCGAGACCGACAACTGGCACGCACGGGTGACGGTCGCACTCGACGGTTCGGTGTCCCTGCCCGCCAATGCGACCGCCAAGATCGGCCAAACCAGCCTGCTCGGGTCCAAACACGTTGCGCTTGCGCCGCCTACCGATGTTGCGCCGGAAGGGCGGTTGTCGGAGGGATCGGTGATCCCCCTCGCGTCGGCCGGCGTCTATCCCACCACCGAGGAAGCGTTGACGGCACTGTCATTGGTCCTCAACGGCGGCGGGCTCGCTCAGATTCACAGCATCACTACGGAGCTGAACACGGCGCTCGGCGGACGGACCGACGCGGCTCGCGACCTACTGAGTCAGATGGATACCGTGACCGAAACACTCGACCGCCAACGTGATGCGATGGTCACGACCATGGAGAATCTCGACGTCTTCGCCGGTGAAATCACGGCCCAGAGAGATGTTCTCGGTCAGGCCTTGGAGACGCTCGATCCTGCCTTGGCGGAACTGAGCGCCCAGCGCGTGAGCCTGACCACCGCGCTCGATGCGGTCGGTAGGTTCGGGGACGTCGGGACCGATCTGGTCGATCGGACCCGCGACGATCTGAAAGCCAATTTGAGCTCCTTGGAATCGACGCTGCAGAAGGTGGTCGAAACGGGGCCGGACCTGATCAACAATTTGGGCAACCTGAGTACCTTTCCCTTCCCTCAGACGACCATCGACGACGGAATGCGCGGCGATTACACCAATCTGTGGGCGCTGATCGACCTCACGAGTAATCGTCTCCAGTCGGGGCTCGGCTTCGGCACTCCGTTCGGGGCGCCGCAAACCCCCGTGGAGAACGGAATCCTGGTAGATCCCTTGACCGCCCCACTGGGCACATGGCAGCCCGGCCCACTCGGCACAGGGCAGACCGGCCCACTTGGCACAGGGCAGACCGCCCAGGGCGGTGGACGATGATTCTCACGAAGTTGGTGCGAAGGCAATTGACGATCTTCGCGATCCTCGCCGTGATAGGCATGAGCGCGGCCGCGATCTCGTATCTGAGAGTTCCGACGATGCTCGGAATCGGGCGCTATACGGTGACAGTCGAACTGCCCGACGCCGGCGGTCTCTATCGCAACGCGAACGTGACGTACCGCGGCGACACCATAGGTCAGGTCAGGTCGGTGCGTCTCTTTCCGGGAGTTGTGCGCGCCGAATTATCCTTGGAGAGTGCGATTCCCGTTCCCGCCCGCGAGCTGACGGTAGCGGTGCGAAGTGTGTCGGCCATCGGCGAGCAATACGTCGACATGCAACCGAGTACCGCTGACGGACCCTTTCTGGCCGACGGAGACGTGATCGGCCCCGACGCTGTCACGATCCCGACCGAGATCGGACCGGTCCTCGATCAGGCGCGGGCGATGCTCGCATCGGTACCGCAGGACAAGTTGCGATCGGTGATCGACGAGTCCGCGGCAGCGTTCGGTGGCAGGGGAGAGGACCTGGCTCGGCTGCTGGATTCGACCACCTCGTTCGTCGATCAGATGTCTGCTGCCACATCCCCGGCCACGACGCTCGTACAGCAGTTGGATCCGCTCCTTCAGACCCAGGTGGTGACGGGCGACCAGATCCGCCAGTGGGCGTCCAGTGTCGCTCAGCTCAGTGGGCAGTTGGCGGTCGCGGACGGCTCCGTGCGCAACATCCTCGAGACCGGACCGGGCCTTGCGACCGAGGCCGACTTGCTCTTTCAAGGCCTGAAACCCACTTTGCCTGTGTTGCTTGCCAATTTCACCAGCACCGCTCAGGTGGCCCTGACCTACAACGCCGGGTTGGAGCAGGTACTGGTCATCCTGCCGCCACTGGTCGCCGCTCAGGAAACCGTTGTCCAACGCGGGCAGGTGGACGGCGCCGCGAACGTCAACTTCCACCTCCAGGCGCAGGACCCTGCGGCCTGCTCGACCGGCTACCTTCCGGCCGATCAGCGACGAGACCCGACCCAGATGAGTGTCCCGGACACCCCGGCCGACTTGTACTGCAAAGTTCCGCAGAACTCGGTCTTCGCAGTTCGTGGATCCCGGAACATTCCCTGTATGGAGGTACCGGGTAAACGAGCACCGAGCCCGGAGATCTGTCGGAGCCCAGATCCGTACGTCCCCTCGGGAACCAATGCGCCCGGCGAGTTGTACACGGGGCCAGACGGAGTCGACTATCAACACACGGAATTGGCTCCTGCTGCTTCCGATTCGGGGGAGGGTGAGCCGTGGCAACAGTTGCTGACGCCGACGAATCGCTGAGGGGCGAGGTGCTGAAGCCGGTCAGAGGGAAACGCGGTGTTCTCACTGCCCTGGCATGGATCGCACTCGCGGCTCTGAGCGCAGTTGTCGTCTTCGGTGCTCTGGCAGTTCGATCCGACCGGGCGCGAGAGACCCAGCGTCAAGAGTACGTCGACGGTGCGGTCGCAGGAGCCCTCGCTCTGATCGACGTTCACTCCGCCACAGTCGACGAGGATCTCGAGACGCTGCAGTCGCTGAGTACGGGAACCTTTGCCGACGAACTGAAGTCCGGCGAATCTGCGTTCGTCGCGTCCATCCGTGATTTTGCCGTCGAATCCGACGGGCGTGTCGACACCGCAGCCTTGGCATCGGAACCCGGTAACTCGGGGGTGGTGCTGATCGCGGCATCTGCTCAGGTCGGCAATTCAGCGGGAGAGTCTTCGGCGCGCACCTACCGTCTGCGCGTCGGTGTCGAGGACGTCGACGGGCGGGTACTGATGTCGAGTGTGGAGTTCGTGCCGTGAAGCGCATGGTCATGGCGCTTGCAGCGTTGGTCTTGATGGGAGTCGGCGGCACTGCGATCTGGAGTCACCACCGTTCGGGGGACGCTGAAACCGCACGTGTCGAGGTGATCGGTGTGGCGCCCACGCTCGTCGAGAAGCTCCTGAGCTACAACAGCGATACCGTCGACGACGATCTCGCACGAGCGGCCGAAGGCGCCGGCGGATCGTTTCAGGACAGTTTCACCGAATTCGGATCGAAAACAGTTGCCCCACAGTCGAAGGAGCAGGGAATCAGCACGAAAGCCCGAGTCGTCGATGTCGGTGTGCTCTCCGTTGCCGCGGACCGCGCAGAAGTGCTCGTGTTCGTCGATCAGATCACGACGAGTACCGTGCAACCGGCACCTGCGTCGACGTCGAGCCGAGTCGAGGTGACGCTCGATCGAGTCGAGGGAACATGGTTGGTGAGTGCCATGACTCCGGTCTAGTGGAGGTTGTCGCGACCGGCCATGATCAGCCTGGCGGTGACTTCGAGACGATCTGCGATCTGCGAATACGACTCGTACCCCATGCCTGCTCGGACTAGCGCTCCGGACCAGGAGATTTCGAGTGCTTCGAGCACGTCGGGATCGTACGACGGACCCAGTGCCTCGATGAGCCGCTCGCGGATGTTCTTGCCGATACGTCCGCGGAGGTGTTCGACGTCGGGATCGTTGCCCATCATCGCCGTGGTCACTGCCGCGGCCAGCTCCGGTTCGTCGGAGACGAGCAGTGCGACGCTGCGTAGAACCGAACAGACCTGCGCTTCCCGTTCCGCCTCGGGGGAGGGCTCGTGGGGTACCGCGTCGAGGCGACGCCAGAACAGTTCTGCCACAAGGTGACTCTTGGACGAGAAATAGGTGTATGCCGTAGCCGCGGCGACACCGGCCTCTGCTGCCACCATCCGCACGGTCAGATCGGCAAACCCTTTGTCGCGCAGGACCGTGATCGCTGCCGCGGTCAATCGATCGACGGTTTCGGCTTGCTGCTGGGTCAGTCGGCGGCGAGTGGACTCGAACTTGGTCTTACCAGACATGTGTCCAGACACTACGGGATCAGACCCATGCGAGCAAAGTGTGCGCTATCTCCGCATGTCTCGCTCCCGCTCGGTGTCATGTCTCGCTCCCGCTCGGTGTCACGTCTCGCTCCCGCTCGGTGGGAGAGAATGTCGAACCCCCGCGATCGCTAAGTCCGTGTGTTAGAACGATTTCTAGAACATGTTCGGAAATTGTGCCCAGAATCAGAGAGGCTGACGATGACGAAGTGGGACGAGACGTGCGACGTACTCGCTGTGGGATCAGGCGGTGGACTTACCGGCGCGTACACGGCAGCCCGCGAAGGCCTCGACGTCATTGCGATCGAAGCAACCGACAAGTACGGCGGAACAACGGCGTACTCGGGCGGCGGCGGAATGTGGTTCCCGTGCAACGCTGTTCTCCGCCGCGGTGGCGACGACGACACCATCGAGGATGCGCTGGAGTACTACCGATCAGTGGTGGGTGACCGTACGCCCGCCGACGTTCAGGAAGCCTACGTTCGAGGTGGCGCCGAGTTGATCGACTACCTCGAGGAGGACTCGAACTTCGAATTTCAGATACTGCCGTGGCCTGACTACTTCGGTGAAGAGCCCAAGGCTCGAGCGAGCGGACGGCACATTGTTCCCAAGCCGATGAACGCGAACAAGCTGGGTGCGCTTCGTGATTCGCTTCGTCCGCCGTTGGCGACGGAACGGCTGGGGGAGGAATTGCCGAAGTACCTCGTCGGCGGCCAGTCGTTGATCGGTCGATTTCTGTTGGCTCTTGCGGAACTCCCGAACGCCACCATGCACCTGAAGACCACTCTCGAGGAACTGGTTGTCGAGGACGGAGTGGTGGTCGGAGCCGTCGTCGATCGAGATGGTCGGCGTCGAACCATTCAGGCACGCAGAGGAGTGATCCTCGCCGCCGGTGGATTCGAGCAGAACGAGACCATGCGTGCCGAATTCGGTGTCCCCGGATCCGCTCTCGACACGATGGGCTGCCCCGGCAACCTCGGGAAGGCGCACCAGGCGGCGGTCGCCGCGGGTGCCGACACCGACCTGATGGGCGAGGCCTGGTGGTCGCCGGGACTCACCCATCCAGATGGGCGCTCCGCGTTTGCGCTGTGGTTCACGGGCGGAATTTTCGTGGACGACAACGGTTGTCGGTTCGTCAACGAATCTGCGCCGTACGACCGATTGGGCCGCGCCGTCATCGAACACATGCGGGTTGGGAAAGTAACCACGCCGTATTGGATGATCTATGACAGCCGGGAAGGCTCAGTGCCGCCGGTGAAGGCACCCAACGTCCCGTTGGCTCCGTCGGAGCAGTACGTGGATGCCGGATTGTGGAAGAGCGCCGAGACACTCGAAGACCTTGCCTACCAGATCAATGTTGCCGCGGAGAATCTGGTGGAGGCCGTGAAGCGGTTCAACGCATTGGCGGCAACCGGCGTCGACACGGACTTCGGTCGAGGAGGTACCGCGTACGACCGAGCCTTCTCGGAGGGCGCGTCGCCGCTCGTCCCGATAGATCGGGGACCGTTCCACGCCGCTGCTTTCGGTATCTCCGATCTCGGAACGAAAGGTGGTCTACGTACCGACGCGACCGGGCGCGTGCTGAATACTGACGGGACGGCCATCGCGGGGTTGTATGCGGCCGGAAACACGATGGCAGCGGCCAGCGGGACGGTGTATCCGGGCGGTGGAAACCCGATCGGTGCGAGCATGCTGTTCAGCCACCTGGCTGCGCTGGACCTGACCAAGCAGCCGTCGTAGGCAGCAGTCGCCCGTTTCGGGACTGGCTGGTCAGGCCTTGCCGAGTCCGGCGGCGATTCCCTTGTCCAGTTGGGTGAGCATTGCCGTACCCAGGGACGAAAGCTGGGCAACCTGGCGATCGTCGAGGCCCTCGAAGAGCAGGCCTTGGACAGACGCGACGTGCGGTGGCGCGGCCGCGACAACCTTTGCCATGCCTTCGTCGGTGAGTACCGCGTTGGATCCACGGCTCCCGCGGATGACTTCCCGTTTCACCCAGCCGGCCTTCTCCATCTTCGTGATGACGTGAGAGAGACGGGACAGGGACGCGTTCGCGCGCTGCGCCAGTACCGACAACTGGAGTTTGTGGTCGGGGGCGTCCGAGAGTGCGGCCAGCACGAAGTACTCGAAGTGTGTGAGTGCCGAATCTCGTTGCAGTTGAGTGTCGAGTGCGGCCGGCAACCGAGTCACGAGAGCGATCAGTGTCAGCCAGGCTTCCTGCTGCTCGGCTGTGAGCCACTTCGTCTGAGACTGCGCGTCGGTCTGCGCGGTCGGTTCACTCATCGGTGACTTCTCCTTCGGGTCGAGCATTCTTCTTGCACAGAGCGTGCTGGTGTACAGCGTCTCAGACGCATGTCCAGAAGAATCTTGCGGGGAATAGTTGCGGGACGCAAGTGTTGAGTTCTATATTAGGTTGAACCTTCAACTTAACGACGAATGTCTATCCCGAGGAGTCTGTATGTCCACCACGACAATGCCTGCGCTGTATCTCAGCCACGGCGCTCCACCCCTGGTGGACAGTGCGTTGTGGGTCGAGCAGTTGGGGGCGTGGGCCGGCGATCTTCCGAGACCGACGGCAATTCTCGTCGTCTCGGCGCACTGGGAATCAGCACCGCTGACGATCGGATCGACGACAACGGGGACCCCGCTCATCTACGACTTCGGCGGTTTTCCCGAGAGGTTCTACCGCGCGAAGTACAACTCTCCCGGCGCTCCGGACCTCGCCGCACAGGTCGCCGCATTGATGCCGGACAACGAACGGGTGGTTCAGCAGCCGAATCGGGGCCTCGATCACGGTGCCTACGTGCCGCTCACGGTGATGTACCCGGATGCGGACATCCCGGTCCTTCAGATTTCGCTGCCCACTCTCGACCCCGAGCGTTTGCTCCATCTCGGTGAGCGCCTACGGCCCCTCCGCGAGCAAGGTGTGCTGATCGTGGGATCAGGATTCACCACGCACGGGCTACCGTTCCTGCGCGATCCGTCGCCGGAAGCGCAGGCCCCGGGATGGTCGGCGGAATTCGATGCGTGGGCAGGGGAGAGGTTCGCTGCCGGTGACGTCGATTCGTTGATCGACTTCCGCGCCCAAGCTCCCGGGATGCCGTACGCGCATCCGACCATCGAGCACTTCGCCCCGTTGTTCGTCACGCTCGGTGCGTCGTCCGATCCGGAACAGGTGCCCACCCAGGTGATCGACGGATTCTGGATGGGACTTGCGAAGCGCTCGATTCAGGTCGCCTAGAGATTCGGGTAGCCCGGAGAATCGGGTTGCCCAGGGAAGTCAGCTCCGATTGCGAAGGAACTCGAGTGCCTGGTCGCCGTGTGTGTTGGCGCGCAGCTCGCTCGAGATGACTTTGAGAACGGTGCGGTCGGTGTCGATCACGAAGGTCGAGCGTTTGACCGGAGCCAGCTTGCCCAGAAGCCCGCGCTTGACGCCGAACTGTTCGGCTACCGCGCCGTCGGTGTCGGCAAGCAAGGGGTAGTCGAACGACTGTGCGGTTGCAAAGGTTGACTGGGCTTCGACCGTGTCGGTGCTGATGCCGGCCCGCGAAGCACCCACCGCCGCGAATTCGCCGCCGAGGTCACGGAAGTGGCACGCCTCGGCGGTGCACACCGGCGTCGAGGCTGCCGGGTAGAAGAAGAGGACCAGGGGTCCGTTCTCGAGCAGGCTCGTCAGCGAGCGCGGAGTTCCGTCCTGGTCGGGCAGCGAGAATTCGGGAGCGAGTTGGCCTGGTTTCATTCGGCCGAGGTTACCCGCGCACGACGACCGCGTGGGGGAGCCTGGGATGATGGAGCCATGCACGGCGAGCCCACCTCCATGTCCGCACGGTCGTCCGACACCGCGATCGTCGGTGACGCGTCCGATTCCACCACCACTCGGGAGCAGTTCCGTGCTCTCGCAGCCGAGCACCGGGTCGTACCGGTCACTCGGAAAGTGTTGGCGGACTCCGAAACTCCGCTCTCGGCGTACGAGAAGTTGGCCGGCAATCGTCCCGGCACCTTCTTGCTCGAGTCGGCCGAGAACGGTCGTTCGTGGTCGCGGTGGTCGTTCATCGGCGTCGGAAGCCCGGCCGCACTGACCGTCGTGGACGGAGAAGCCGCCTGGTACGGCAACGTTCCCGCCGGCGCTCCGGCCGGCGGCGACCCGATCGACGCGCTCGGTGCCACCCTTGAACTACTTCGTTCGGAGCGGCTACCCGACCTGCCCCCGCTGACCGGCGGAATGGTCGGATTCCTCGGCTACGACGCGGTGCGACGCCTCGAGAGATTGGGTGACTCCGCGGTCGACGACCTGCAGATCCCCGAGATGGTCATGCTGCTCGCTGCCGACATCGCCGCAGTCGATCACCACGAAGGGGCGATCACCCTCATCGCCAATGCCGTCAACTGGGACGGCACGGACGAGCGCGTCGACACGGCGTACGACGACGCGGTCGCGAGGTTGGACGCGATGACTCGCGCTCTCGCGGCGCCGGCGAAATCGACCGTCTCGACCTTCTCGAAAGCGACTCCGAACTACCGCCGTCAGCGCACCACCGAAAGTTTCGGTGTCGACGTCAAGAAGCTGATCGGCGACATCGAAGCGGGCGAGGCATTCCAGGTAGTGCTCTCGCAGCGATTCGAGATCGATTGCACTGCAGCGCCGATCGACGTGTACCGGATGCTGCGCGCGTCGAACCCCAGCCCGTACATGTATCTGCTCAATGTGCCGAACGGTGATGGTGAGACCGCGTTTTCGATCGTCGGTTCGAGCCCCGAGGCACTGGTCACGGTCGCCGAGGGTGTCGCGACCACGCACCCGATTGCGGGCACCAGATGGCGCGGTGCCACCGAGGAGGACGACATCCTGCTGGAGAAGGATCTCCTCGCCGACGAGAAGGAGAACTCCGAGCACCTCATGCTCGTCGATCTCGGGCGCAACGATCTGGGTCGTGTCTGCCGACCGGGCACGGTGAAGGTGCACGACTATCGGCACATCGAGCGTTACAGCCATGTCATGCATCTCGTCTCGACCGTCACCGGTCATCTGGCCGAGGGAAAGCACGCTCTCGACGCGGTGACCGCATGCTTCCCCGCTGGAACCCTCTCGGGCGCGCCCAAAGTGCGGGCAATGCAGTTGATCGAAGAACTCGAACCCACCAGGCGGGGAATCTACGGCGGCATCGTCGGCTACCTCGACTTCGCCGGCGACGCCGACACCGCGATCGCTATCCGAACGGCATTGATCAAGGACGGGGTCGGATACGTCCAAGCGGGCGCCGGCGTCGTGGCCGACTCGGATCCCGTGTACGAGGACACCGAGGCACGCAACAAGGCGATGGCAGTACTGAGCGCCATCGCGTCGGCGCACACCCTGCGCACCATCGGAGGTGACGACCTGTGAGTGAGAACGAGTCGATTGCAGCGGAGCAGCCTACAAGCGCTTCTCGTGGCACCGCTGTGCCGAGAACGCTTCTGCTGGCGTTGTCGGCGGCAGCTTTGTGGGGCAGCTCACGAATGACGTGGGTTCATCTGACCTCGAGTGACGGCAAGACGCTGGAGCGGACGACGGACCTTGACGGCAGCACGTGGGCGGCGGCGATGACTCCACTCGCGCTTGCGCTGCTGGCGGCTATCGCGGCTTCGTTTGCGGTGCGAGGTTGGGCCCTGCGGGTAGTCGGACTGTTGGTGGCACTCGTCGCAATAGCGGTTGCGGTTCCGGCGGTGCAGTTGTTGGTTTCCGGAGCTTCTGCGGATCGAGCGGTGGAGTTGGCCGAGTTGTCCGGTCACCCGGAAGACCTCTCGACGACTGTTTCGGTACTGCCTGCGCTGCTGGCCTTGGTCGGAGCGGTGGCGGCGCTCGGTGCGGCAGTGCTCCTGATGCGCAAACCTCCAGTGCGAGGCGGGTTGTCGTCTAAGTACGACAACCCTGCTGCGCGTCGGGAGGCGGCCGCAAAACTGGGCAAGGCTGACACCGCCGCATCGGACGAGCCTGTGACGCAACGGATGTTGTGGGACGCGCTCGACGCCGGAGAGGACCCGACAGTCGCCGACGGGGACGACGGAGCTGGGGGAGACAACGGTGCGAAACCGGGTTCGTCGCACTGAGTAAGACTGAACCCTCACCTGCGTGGGTACCCCGACGGAGTAGCAAAATTTCGTCCCACTAGGCTGAGACCACCCTGATGACGTATCTCACATCGGGCTCTTGCCCAGAAAGGATTCGGGCCACGATGACCGTACTCGACTCGATTCTCGACGGGGTGCGCGCTGATGTCGCCGCCCGCGAAGCCGTACTCGACTTCGCTGCAGTCAAGGCTGCCGCGGCCGCTGCACCGCCTGCACTCGATGCTGCAGCAGCACTTCTGGAATCGAGCATCGGCGTCATCGCCGAGGTCAAGCGCGCGAGCCCGTCAAAGGGTGCGTTGGCCGACATCGCCGATCCCGCAGAGCTTGCCGCGGCCTACCAAGCCGGTGGCGCACGCATCATCAGTGTTCTCACCGAAGAGCGCCGTTTTCACGGCTCGCTCGCCGATCTCGACGCGGTCCGCAAAGCCGTCACCATTCCGGTGCTGCGCAAGGACTTCATCGTGGGGCCGTACCAGATTCACGAGGCTCGCGCTCACGGCGCCGACGTCATCTTGCTGATCGTCGCCGCGCTCGAACAGCAGGCGCTCGCCTCGCTGATCGATCGCACCGAATCCCTCGGAATGACTGCCCTCGTCGAGGTGCACACGGAAGAAGAAGCCAACCGCGCGCTCGAAGCCGGCGCCAAGGTGATCGGTGTGAACGCCCGCAATCTCAAGACTCTCGAGGTGGACAAGAACACCTTCGGTCGCATTGCTCCCGGTCTACCGACCGAGACGATCAAGATCGCCGAGTCGGGTGTTCGCGGAACTGCCGATCTCTTGGCATACGCCGGTGCGGGTGCCGACGCGGTGCTCGTCGGTGAAGGCCTCGTGACCAGCGGTGACCCTCGCAAGGCCGTCGCCGATCTGGTCAACGCCGGCGCACACCCGTCCTGCCCGAAACCGTCTCGATAAAGCGCATCACCGGCCCGGCGTGCTTTGACGCACCCGGGCGGTGACCAGCGGCACCCTTGGGGCAGACTGGTGGGGTGACTTCACGTACTCAGGAACCAGGCTCCGGTGCAGTATCAGGTGCAGCATTCAAGGGCGGTAATCTGCCGCCCGCCAGCGCGGGACTCACCGAGCGCTCACATGATCCCGATGCCGGCGGCCATTTCGGCGTCTACGGCGGACGGCATGTGCCGGAAGCTCTCATGGCGGTCATCGAAGAGGTCACCGCGGAGTACGAAAAGGCTCGCGCGGACGACACGTTCTTGAACGAACTCGATCGCCTGCAGCGCGATTACACCGGACGCCCGTCGCCGATTTTCGAGGCAACGCGAATGAGCGAGTTCGCCGGTGGTGCGCGCATCATTCTCAAGCGTGAAGATCTGAACCACACCGGTTCTCACAAGATCAACAACGTTCTCGGTCAGGTTCTGCTGGCAAAGCGCATGGGTAAGACCCGCATCATCGCCGAGACCGGAGCAGGCCAGCACGGTGTGGCATCGGCCACCGCCTGTGCACTGCTCGGTCTCGAGTGCGTCATCTACATGGGTGCTGTCGACACCGAACGTCAAGCACTGAACGTCGCCCGCATGCGCCTACTCGGCGCGGAGGTCGTCTCGGTCGAAACCGGTTCGCGCACGCTCAAGGACGCGATCAACGAAGCCTTGCGCGACTGGGTTTCCCACGCGGACAACACCTATTACTGCTTCGGTACCGCGGCAGGTCCGCACCCGTTCCCCACCATCGTTCGCGACTTCCAGCGAGTGGTCGGCCTCGAAACCCGTGTCCAGGTTCAGGCACTGACTGGCCGCCTGCCCGACGCAGTCACAGCCTGCGTCGGAGGTGGTTCGAATGCGATCGGAATCTTCCACCCGTTCATCGACGATCTGTCGGTACGGCTGGTGGGCTACGAAGCAGCCGGTGACGGTGTCGAAACTGGTAGGCATGCAGCAACATTCGCCGGTGGTACACCGGGTGCCTTCCAGGGCGCCTACTCCTACCTGCTCCAGGACGAAGACGGTCAGACCATCGAATCGCACTCGATTTCTGCCGGTTTGGACTACCCGGGTGTCGGGCCCGAGCACGCCTATCTCAGCGACATCGGGCGCGCCACCTACGAACCCGTCACGGACAGCGAAGCCATGGATGCGCTTCTGCTGCTCTCGCGCCGCGAAGGCATCATCCCTGCCATCGAATCCGCCCATGCCGTCGCCGGCGCGCTCCGACTCGGCAAGGAACTGGGCGAGGGCGCGATCATCGTCGTCAATCTCTCCGGTCGCGGTGACAAGGACATGGATACCGCCGCAAGCTGGTTCGGCCTTTTCGACGGATCTTCGGATCAGACAACCGCTCCGGATCACGCAGCAGTTCGGGATAACGCAGCAGACCAGAACGACAACACGGAAGGCTCGGACAAGTGAGCGATCGACCATCACGCCTCGCACCCACTTTTGCTGCGTGCAAGGCTGACAAGCGCGCCGCCCTCGTCGGATACCTTCCTGCCGGTTATCCGACCGTTCCCGAATCGATCGACGTGTTCAAGGCGATGGTCGACGGTGGCTGCGACATCATCGAAGTCGGTGTCGCGTATTCCGATCCGGTCATGGACGGTCCGACCATCCAGCGCGCAGCCGAAACTGCACTCTCGAACGGTGTCCGTCTGCGCGACATCTTCACCGTGATCGAGCAGATCAGCTCGGTCGGCGGCAAGGCCGTCGTGATGACGTACTGGAACCCGGTGCTGCAGTACGGTGTCGACAAGTTCGCACGGGACCTCGCCTCCGCCGGTGGACTCGGACTGATCACCCCCAACCTCATTCCGGAAGAAGCAGGCGCCTGGATCGAAGCATCCGAGGAGCACCACCTCGACCGGATCTTCCTTGTCGCTCCATCCTCGACCGAGGAACGGCTCGCCATGACGCTCGACGCGAGCAGCGGATTCATCTACGCGGCCTCGACAATGGGTGTTACCGGCGCGCGAGACGCCGTCTCGTCCATGGCTCCGGAACTGACCGCACGAATCCGCGCGCACTCCGACATCCCCGTCGGCGTCGGACTGGGAGTCCGCTCCGGCGCCCAAGCTGCCGAAATCGCGGCATACGCCGATGCCGTCATCGTAGGTTCGGCCCTGGTCTCCGCGGTCGAGAACGGGTTGGGTGCGGTTCGCTCGCTCACCGAAGAACTCGCCGAGGGCGTCCGCTCGGCTACCGTGGCGTCGTGACCTCAACTGTGGACCTGCTGGCCTATATCCCCAGCCCGCCCCAAGGCGTCTGGTACGTCGGACCGGTGGCGCTGCGCGCCTACGCGCTCTTCATCATCCTCGGCATCATCGTCGCGATCGTGTGGGGAGATCGTCGTTGGGTCGCCCGCGGTGGCGAGAAGGGGACCGTTCTCGACATCGCGATCTGGGCTGTTCCCTTCGGTCTGATCGGTGGCAGGCTCTACCACGTATTGACCGACTGGCCTGCCTATTTCGGCGAGAACGGTACGCCTCTCGACGCACTCAAGGTGTGGCAGGGCGGCCTCGGAATCTGGGGAGCTGTCTTCCTCGGCGGTATCGGTGCGTGGATCGGCTGCCGGCGACGCGGCATTCCCGTATCTGCCCTCGGTGACGCGATTGCGCCCGGCATCCTGCTCGCGCAGGCCATCGGCCGTATCGGCAACTACTTCAACCAGGAGTTGTACGGTCGCGAGACCACCGTGCCGTGGGGCCTCGAGATCTTCGAGCGAGTGAACTCTTCCGGCCAACTCGATCAACTCGCGGGTGTTTCCAACGGAGAAGTCATCCGGGTCGTTCACCCGACGTTCCTCTACGAGGCTGTGTGGAACGTCCTGATCGTGATCCTGCTTGTCCTCGTCGACCGCCGATTCAAGATCGGCCACGGACGCCTGTTTGCTCTGTACGTCGCGGGCTACTGCCTGGGCCGGTTCGTCGTCGAGCTGATGCGCGACGATTTTGCCTACGAGATCGCCGGCATTCGAGTCAACACCTTCACTTCGGGGATCGTGTTCTTCGCCGCACTTGCCTACTTCTTCCTGGCGAAGAAGGGGCGTGAGGATCCGGCTGATTTGAAGTCGAAGAACTACGTTGCTGCGGTATCTGCCGGTGAAGCAGGAGCCGCGACGCCCGTTACCGAGAGTGATTCAGCAAAGACCGATGCAAAGGCGGATACAAAAACCGATGCAAAGGCCACTGAATCTGATTCCCCTCAATCCGATTCCGGTGAGGCAAGCGCCTCAACGGCAGCGACGGACGAGTCGTCGGACGCGGTGAAGCTGTCGAAGAAAGACAAGCCGTGACAGGTCCCTATTCGCAGGGAGGATTCCCCGAGGATCAGGGGCCGGTGTACGGCGCGCCCAATCCGTACGGCTATCAGCAGCCACTGCCGGCTCCGTCGATGTACGGGTTCGGTGATCCCTACGCGCCGTATGGTCGGCACCCGGTAACCGGGGAACCGTATTCCGACAAGTCGAAGGCCACTGCCGGCCTGTTGCAGATTTTGCTGGGCTTCTTCGGAATCTGTGGAGTCGGGCGCCTCTACATCGGAAGTGTCGGCATCGGACTGTGCCAACTGCTCGGCATGTTCTTCGCGCTGTTCATGTCGGCGTTCCTCATTGGAATTCCATTTGCCATCGGAATTTGGATCTGGGCGTTCATCGACGGCATCGTGATACTTTCGGGCAATGCGCGGGACGGTGCTCGCCGGCCATTGCGAGGATGAGTCGCGAGCACGAACTGAGGACAGATGTGTGGGGGACTGGCCATGAGAAGGTCGAACCTTCCTCGCGGCCCGATAACAAAAGCTATTACGTACCGTCGTCGAATCGAAGGAAAGTACGTTGCCTAACTTGAACAAGAATCCGGAACCTTCCGAGTCGGGGGACTCGTCTGGATCGCAGCCGCCAGTTCCACCGCAGTTCGGGTCGCCCTTCGACTACGACGCGACGGCGGATGCGTCGTTGACGGAGACATCGGCGCCCACGGAAAAGACGCCGTCGACGGAGACCACCGGCACCGGTCCAGGCTGGGACACGTATTCGGGAGTCGGAAACGGTCCGGGTTGGGGAAACCACCCCATCTACCCGCCGCCGACCGGAACCGAATCGACCACAGCGTTTCCCACTGCTGATTCCACACCGAATCAGCCCACAGCGCCGTACACGTCGCAGGAAAGCTACGCCGCTCAAAACTATCCGGCGCCTGACTACTCGAGCCCGACCCAATCCCCGACGGACGGTCCGGTCTACGGTGCGCCGGCAGATCAGACTCCGAATCCCTACGCGGCTCCGCCGCAGGGAAGCCAGAATTACGGTCAGCCGCAGGGCTACCCTCAGCCCGGATATTCACA
The DNA here is from genome assembly GCF_042738325.1 of Rhodococcus sp. NPDC059969. Lineage (NCBI taxonomy): Bacteria > Bacillati > Actinomycetota > Actinomycetes > Mycobacteriales > Nocardiaceae > Rhodococcus > Rhodococcus sp. NPDC059969. The sequence goes on from NZ_JBHWUF010000009.1 coordinate 166,540, forward strand.
GCCGGGTTACGGTCAGCCGCAGGGATACCCACAAGCACAGGGTTATGTCCAACCCGGTTACGGCCTGGTTGACCCGTCCGCACCGTACGGACGTGACCCGATGACCGGCGAACCGTACTCGGACAAGTCGAAGACCACCGCCGGATTGCTGGGTATTCTGCTCGGAGGATTCGGAGCGGGACGGTTCTATCTCAACCAGCCCGGCATGGCTGTAGCGCAGATCGCGGTCACTTGGTTGACGTGTGGCATCGGCGGAATCTGGCCGCTCATCGACGGAATCATGATGTTGACCGGCAGCGTGCGCGATCAGTACAACCGTCCTTTGCGTAGCTGATCGAGACGACGTTCGGAACTGTGACCCCCTGATGCCTCGGTATCAGGGGGTCACAGTTTTACTCTCGCGACCTGCGGTTATCGGCTGATAAACTAGCGCTCATCGGCTGCATGTCCGTGTGGAGGTCGCCGAGTGCCGTTTTCTCGAATACCTGACCCTCGAGGCCTGTACGACCCCGATCAGGAAACCGATTCATGTGGTGTAGCCGTGGTAGCAGACACCTCTGGACGGCACATGCATTCCATTGTCGACGAGGCGCTCGCGGTCCTGGGCAATCTCTCCCATCGCGGCGCAGTCGGGCGCGAATCCAACAGCGGAGACGGCGCGGGCATTCTGATTCAGCTGCCGACGGAGTTCTTCGACGCGGTGACCGAGTTCGAGCTCCCACCGCCCAATTCGATGGGTGAGAACACCTACGCGGCCGGAAACTGCTTTCTTCCGGTGGACGAGGAAGCACGTCGTCAAGCGGTTGTTCGGATCGATCAATGCGCAGCGGCAGAAGGACTGCAGGTTATCGGGTGGCGAGAGGTACCGGTCGACAGCGACTGCGTCGGAGCCGTTGCCGCGCAGTGTGCTCCGTACATCAGCCAGTGTTTTGTGATGTGCTCCCAGTCCAGCGATCACAGTGTGGGCGGAATTGCCTTGGACCGACGAGTGTTTGCGCTCAGGAGGCAAGTCGAGCGGATTCATTCGGACAGCACTGCAGTGTATTTCCCCTCGTTGTCCGCGCGAACCATCGTGTACAAGGGCATGCTCACCCCGGCGCAGTTACCCGGTTACTTCACCGACCTGCGCGATGGCAGATTGCGAACCGCCTTGGCAGTCGTGCACAGCCGATACTCCACGAACACTTTTCCGTCGTGGCCACTCGCTCAGCCGTATCGCTGCATCGCTCACAACGGCGAGATCAATACGATTGTGGGAAACAGGAATTGGATGCGTGCTCGCGAGCCGATGATGCGGAGCGCATTTTTCGACGGGGACATCGATCGCCTGTTTCCGATCTGCACCCCGGGAGGATCCGACTCTTCGTCGTTCGACGAAGTTCTCGAGCTTTTGACGCTCGGGGGCCGCAGTGTGCAACACGCCATCGCGATGATGGTTCCCGGCGCCTGGGAGAACGATTCTTCGATGCCTGACGCGATAAGGGCCTTCTATCAATTTCACGGTTGCCTGATGGAACCGTGGGACGGTCCGGCGTCGGTGACATTCAGCGACGGCACTGTTGTGGGGGCGGTGTTGGATCGCAACGGACTTCGACCAGGGCGATGGTGGCGGATGAAGAACGGCCGTATCGTGTTGGCCAGTGAGAGCGGTGTGTTCGACGCCCCCACATCCGAGGTGCTGGAAAAGGGGCGCCTCGAACCGGGGCGCATGTTCCTCGTCGACACTGCTCGCCGTCGCATCGTTCCCGATGCGGAGATCAAGTCGGAACTTGCGAGCACAGCTCCCTACCGGGACTGGCTCGCCGGGGGATTGGTCGATCTCGAGGACATCCCCGAGTCTGCGCCTGCCCGAGGCGATCCGGCTTCGCTGTTGCAACGTCAGCTGCTCTACGGATACCAGGCCGAGGACCTGCAGGACATTCTTGTCCCGATGGCAAGCTCAGGATTAGAGCCGTTGGGATCGATGGGCGTCGACACGCCGCTCGCTGTTCTCTCGGATCGACCGAAGCTCTTGTACGACTACTTCGTTCAGCTCTTTGCCCAGGTGACCAACCCGCCGTTGGACGCGATTCGCGAGGAAGTAGTCACGACACTCGCAACCACGCTCGGTGCCGAGCAGAACCTGTTCGAAGCATCTGCCCGGTCGTGCCGGAGGATCGTTCTGCAGAAACCGGTAGTCGGTCCGGTGGAATTGCAGAAGATCGCAAAACTCCGCGGCCCTCGAACTCCGACAAGCACTGTCCTGCAGGGAATCTTCGATGCGCGGGGCGGTCTCGCCGAGGGTGTCGAGAGGCTTCGTGAGTCCGCCCGAACAGCTGCGGCAGCTGGTATCGAAATCCTTGTGATCTCCGACCGTGGATCGGACTGCGAGCAGGCTCCAATTCCGTCGTTACTCGCAGTGTCGAGCGTGCACCACGATCTTGTTCGTCATGGCCTGCGAACCAAGGTCTCACTCGTTGTCGAGTCGGGTGACGCCCGCGAAGTTCATCACATCGCCTTGTTGATCGGCTACGGTGCGGCGGCTGTCCACCCGTATCTTGCTCTCGAATCGGTAGAAGCACTCAGCGAGCGAGACGAACTTCCGGGGATAGATCCGAAGACGGCAACGGACAACTATCTGAGAGCTACAAATTCCGGCGTGCTCAAGGTGATGTCGAAGATGGGAATCGCTACGGTTCACTCCTACACGGGCGCTCAGGTTTTCGAGGCCGTGGGCTTGGGCGGAGAGTTGGTCGACGAGTACTTCTGCGACACACGAAGCCGGATCGGCGGCATCGGTATCACCGAAGTCGCCCGCGAAGTCCTGATGCGTCACGCGGCAGCGTTCTCGGGGGCCGCGGTGCGGCATCGTCAGTTGAGCAGCAGCGGAGAGTTCCGGTATCGCCGCGGTGGTGAATTGCATCTGTTCACGCCAGAGTCCGTGTTTTTTCTTCAACATGCGACACGGTCAGGACGTATTGACATGTTTCGTCGCTACAGCGACGAAGTCGATCGACTGAGTGCGCGGGGCGGAACATTGCGGGGATTGTTTCGATTCCGACGCGGGATTCGTCCGCCGATTCCGCTTCGTCATGTCGAACCCGTCGAGATGATTCTCGCTCGATTCAACACCGGTGCGATGAGCTACGGCTCCCTCTCTGCCGAGGCGCACGAGACGATGGCGGTTGCGATGAACGCTCTCGGCGGACGTTCCAACACCGGTGAGGGCGGAGAGTCGCCGGAGCGGTTACGTGACAACGAGCGTCGAAGCGCCGTCAAGCAGGTCGCGAGTGGTCGCTTCGGGGTGACCAGCGATTACCTCGTCAACGCTACCGACATTCAGATCAAGATGGCCCAAGGTGCCAAACCGGGTGAAGGAGGGCAGCTTCCGGGGTCCAAGGTGTACCCGTGGATCGCGGAAACCCGGTACTCGACGCCAGGGGTCGGTCTCATATCTCCGCCCCCTCACCATGACATCTATTCGATCGAGGATCTCGCCCAACTGATCTACGACCTCAGATGCGCAAACGATCGTGCACGGATACACGTGAAACTGGTCAGCGCGGTCGGAGTCGGGACAGTTGCGGCAGGTGTGGCCAAAGCGCACGCCGACGTTGTGCTGATTTCCGGTCACGACGGTGGGACGGGCGCGGCGGCACTCTCGTCCATCCATCACGCGGGCACGCCGTGGGAGATCGGGCTGGCCGAAACTCAGCAGACGTTGGTGCTCAACGGGTTGCGCGATCGGATCGTCGTCCAGTGTGACGGGGGTTTGCGTACGGCGCGGGACGTCGTCATTGCCGCGTTGCTGGGGGCGCAGGAGTACGGGTTTTCCACGGCGCCACTCATCGCGGCCGGTTGCGTCATGATGCGGGTATGTCACCTCGACACCTGCCCCGTCGGAGTAGCAACGCAGAATCCCGAATTGCGCGAGCGATTCACCGGCCGGCCCGAGTATGTCGAGAACTTCTTCCGCTTCATTGCCGACGGCGTACGACGGTTGTTGGCAGAACTGGGGTTTCGACGTATCGACGACGCTCTGGGACACGCGGACGTATTGGAAATGACTCCGGAGGCGGCGCACTGGAAGAGCCGGACGTTGGAACTCTCGCCACTTTTCGACGTTCCGCCGGCGCCGGCCGGCGCGGCCTACCAGCCGTGTGTACCTGTTTCGAGCGAACTCGAACGCACCCTGATCGAGTGTGCCGCGGCCTCACTCGAGGACGCTCGACCCGTGAATATCGAACTGCCGATACACAATACGGATCGGGCGGTGGGAACGAGGCTGGGCGCTGAGGTGACCAGACGCTACGGCGCCGTCGGGCTACCCGACGGCACCATCGACATCGTGCTCAGCGGAACGGCAGGCCAGTCGCTCGGTGCGTTCCTGCCACCGGGCATCTCGTTGGTCGTAGTCGGCGATGCAAACGATTATGTGGGGAAGGGTCTCTCGGGTGGACGGATCGTACTTCGCCCGAGCGAAGACGCGCCCTTCAAGGCCGAGGAGCAGGTGATTGCGGGCAATACCGTGCTGTATGGCGCCACGAGCGGTGCACTCTATGCACGGGGGCGTGTGGGGGAGCGATTCGCCGTACGTAACTCGGGCGCGGTCGCTGTGGTGGAGGGCGTCGGAGATCACGCGTGTGAGTACATGACCGGGGGGCGCGTCGTGATACTCGGCCCGACTGGTAGGAACCTTGCTGCGGGAATGTCCGGCGGGATTGCCTTCGTACTCGACTTGAACGCCGAGAAGGTCAACTGCGACATGGTGGTTCTCGAGCGGCTTTCGGCGGAAGATTGTAGTCGGCTGGTCGAGATTCTCGGTTATCATCTGGCCGCGACCGGCTCGTCGGTCGCGGCACAACTTCTCGACGACTGGGTCGGTCAGAGTCCGAGATTCACCAAGGTTCTGCCTGTCGACTGTCAGAAGGTCGTTGAAGAGAACCAACTGGTGGAGCCGGCTCATGCCTGACCCACGTGGGTTCCTCAGCGTGAAACGATCCGGCGCACCGACCAGGCCGACCGATGTGCGTGTCGGGGACTGGGAATCGGTTTACGAGTCGATGGATCCCGTGGTGCGCAATCGAGACGTTTCTGCTCAGGCCTCGCGATGCATGGACTGTGCTGTGCCGTACTGCCATTCAGCCGGGGTGGGATGTCCGCTCGGCAATCTCATCCCGGAATGGAACGACCTGGTTCGGCGTGGTCGGTGGTCCGAAGCCTCGGAGAATCTGCATTCCACCAACAATTTCCCCGAGTTCACCGGACATCTGTGCCCCGCTCCGTGCGAAACGGCGTGCGTTCTCGCACTCGACGACGAGCGCACGTCGGGAGGTGTCACCATCAAACGCATCGAACAGGCGATCGTCGACAACGCCTGGGAGTCGGGTTCGTTGGGGCCACGGGTGCCCGTAGTTCACAGCGGGAACCGTGTTGCGGTAGTCGGTTCGGGACCGGCGGGACTGGCTGCGGCTCAACAACTGACACGCGCCGGACATCGTGTCACGGTGTTCGAGCGGAGTGATCGAATCGGGGGACTGCTTCGCTACGGAATCCCGGAATTCAAGTTGCCCAAAGCCTTGATCAATCGGCGCCTGGCCCAGTTGACCGCCGAGGGGACTCGATTCGTCACCGGCTGCGCCGTCGGAGTCGACGTGAGCGCACACGACCTCAGGACGAATTTCGAAGCGACAGTCCTGGCGGTCGGGGCCGATCGTGCCCGAGACACCGACGTGCCGGGGCGTGGCCTTCGCGGAATCCATTTTGCGATGAAGTACCTGCGTGCCGCCAACCGTGAATGCGAGGGTGACGGCGCCTCGAGTATCTCGGCGCGAGGTGAGAACGTCGTGATCATCGGTGGCGGTGACACGGCGGCCGACTGCCTCGGCACGGTGCATCGCCAGGGTGCGCGCTCGGTGACGGAACTGGATTACCACGTCCCACCCCCGGGGCATCGCGATCGAGACCGCGACCCGTGGCCGTTGTGGCCGCGGGTCCTGCGCAGCTCCCCGGCAGACGAGGAGGGCAGTGACAAACGGTTCCGATGGGCGGCGCAGGAATTTCTCGACGACGGTGACGGTGCGGTTCGTGCAATCCGGATGGTTCCGGTCGCCGTGTCGCGGGGAGAGAACGGACAGCGGACCATGGTGCAGACCGGGGACACGACGGATCTCGTGTGCGAGATGGTGCTGCTCGCTCTCGGATTCGACGGCGTCGAATCCGCGCCGCTGCTTACCGACCTCGATGTCGGCACCGATCCGCTCGGCAGAATCGAGTGTGATGTCGGGTGGCAGACCCGAACACCCGGCGTGTTCGTCTGCGGTGACGCGCATCGTGGGGCGTCGCTCGTCGTGTGGGCGATTGCCGAGGGGCGGTCGGCCGCACGTGCCGTCGACGTGTATCTCACCGGTGGGTCCGACCTTCCGTCGGCGGTACATCCGAAGGCATTTCCGCTGTTCGTGAGGTGAACAACTGAATCGAGTAAGAACAGAAAGTGCACGTCACAAATGCCGGATAGAAGTGCGGTGGGGTAGCGACTAGGCTCGAGCCGTGAACCGACGGACAAAAATTGTATGCACACTTGGACCTGCGACAGCTTCTGGCGACCGCATCCGTGAGCTCGTGGAGAGCGGCATGGACGTGGCTCGCCTCAACTTCAGCCACGGCGAGCATGCCGATCACGAAGAAAACTACATTCGCGTCCGCGCCGCGTCGGACGCCACCGGAAAGGCCGTCGGTGTTCTCGCCGACCTCCAGGGGCCCAAGATTCGCCTCGGCCGATTCAAGGACGAGCGGACCACCTGGGCCAACGGTGAAGAGGTTCGAATCACCGTCGACGACGTCGAGGGAACACACGATCGCGTCGGGACCACGTACAAGGAATTGGCGCGCGACGCCAAGGCCGGCGACCGACTGCTGGTCGACGACGGAAAGGTCGGCCTGGTCGTCACTTCCATCGACGGTAACGACGTCGTCTGTCGGGTCACCGAAGGCGGTCCGGTCAGCAACAACAAAGGCCTTTCGCTGCCCGGCATGAACGTCTCCGTTCCTGCCCTGTCGGGCAAGGACATCGCCGACCTCGAGTTCGCCCTCAAGCTGGGCGTCGACTTCATTGCACTCTCCTTCGTTCGCTCACCCGCGGACGTCGAATTGGTTCACGCCATCATGGATCGAGTCGGGCGCCGCGTTCCCGTCATCGCGAAGCTCGAGAAGCCCGAGGCCATCGACAATCTCGAAGCCATCGTGCTCGCATTCGACGCCGTCATGGTCGCCCGCGGTGACCTCGGTGTCGAGTTGCCGCTCGAGCAGGTCCCGCTCGTCCAGAAGCGCGCAATCCAGATTGCTCGTGAGAACGCGAAGCCGGTCATCGTCGCCACGCAGATGCTCGAGTCGATGATCGAGAACTCGCGTCCCACTCGTGCAGAGGCATCCGACGTTGCCAACGCCGTCCTCGACGGTGCGGATGCTGTCATGCTGTCGGGCGAGACTTCGGTGGGCAAGTACGTCATGGAAACCGTTCGCACCATGGCCCGCATCGTCGAAGCCGTCGAGAACGAATCGACCCGAGTCCCACCCCTGACTCACGTCCCGCGCACCAAGCGCGGTGTCATCTCGTACGCAGCGCGTGACATCGGCGAACGTCTGGACGCCAAGGCATTGGTTGCATTCACACAGTCTGGTGACACGGTGCGACGACTGGCTCGCCTGCACACTCCGCTGCCGCTGCTCGCCTTCACACCGTTGCCCGCAGTACGTAGTCAGCTGACGCTGACGTGGGGAACCGAGACGTTCCTGGTCGATGCGGTGGCCACCACCGACGAAATGGTGCGTCAGGTCGACAATGCTTTGCTCTCCCTCGGGCGGTACGTCAAGGGCGACCTCGTGGTCATCGTTGCCGGGTCCCCTCCGGGAACCGTCGGCTCCACCAACCTCATTCACGTCCACCGCATCGGCGAAGAGGACCACTGAGTGACCCACGCGAATGCGTCCACCGACCTCGGCACTCTCCTCGGTCTGTTGGATCTGGAGCAGATCGGTGACGACGCGTTCCGTGGACACCACCCCGAGCAAGTAGGTTCGCGGACGTTCGGCGGTCAGTTGGTGTCTCAGGCACTGATGGCCGCCGGACGGACCGTCGACGGTGAGCGCCCCATCCATGCCGTCAACGCCCATTTCATTCGGGGTGGAGATGTCAAGGCGCCCATCGAGTATCGGGTGGAGCGTCATCGTGACGGGCGTGCTTTCGCCAACCGTCAGGTGACGGCCTATCAGGGTGAGAACGAATTGTTCGTGATGCTCGCGGCGTTCCAGGACTCCGGCAAGGGGCTCGACCATGCCGTCGAGATTCCGGATGTTCCACTTCCGGAGTCCCTGCCGCCGATCGGCGATCATCTGGTCGGGTACGAGGAGAAACTGCCGCATTTCAGTGCGGCGCTCAAGCCGATCGACATGAGGTACGCCAACGATCCGGCGTGGATACTCAAAGGCACCGGTGAGAAACTCAACCACAATCGGGTGTGGATGCGCCCCGACGGCGATCTTCCGGATGATTCACTCGTACACGCTGCGACGCTTGCATATTCGTCGGACACCACTGTGCTCGATTCGATTCTGACCACTCATGGATTGTCCTGGGGCCATGATCGTATCGTCGCGGCGACGGTCAACCACTCGATCTGGTTCCACCGTCCGTTCCGATTCAGCGATTGGGTCCTGTACGCGACCGAATCGCCCGTCGCTGCAGGTTCGCGTGGTTTGGCGACCGGACGGTATTTCTCGGTGGAAGGACTGCTGTTGGCAACAGTGGTTCAAGAAGGAATGATCAGGCACTTCCCGCGCAAGGGGGAGTGAGAAGCGGGCCCGGGTCTGTGCTCGGGCCCAGGTTCAGGCCGACTTGCGATACTGCGGTGAGAGTTCGTCGGCGCGGTCCCACGGAGACCAGTCGACTTCGCGTCCATCGAGTTGGGCCGCAACAACTTCCAAGCCCGCGTGCCAGCCCGCGGCATGGGCGTACGCGGACTCTTCGTCTTCCATCGTGTGGGTGAGGGTCAGCCAACAGCCGCCGGTGCCGTCCGGAGCCAGCTCCCAATGCAGAGTGTCTGCGTCCCAGAGGAATTCGAGAATTCGGTGTGGGTGGACGCTGATGACCGTGCCACGTGTCACGTGATCTGCGGGTAGTCCGAAACGCTCGACCTGTTCCGGCGTGACCTTGAACAGCAGATCTGCGCCGGGAGTGAGATCGAAATCGACGTCCGCCGGGAACCAGGCGTCGAGGTACTCGCGTTCCGTTATCACTTTCCAGACTTTGTCCGGTGCGTGCGGAATCGCCAGTTGGAAGCTCAGTGACACCCGACCGTCATAGGTCAGGTTTATCTTGCCGTTGTCCATCGGTGCCTCCAATGCTTGGTGCCCGTGCGGTTGCCCCCATCGTGCCATCTAATTGCACAGGATGGAATAACTGCAGGTCAGATCGTTACCTATTGATAGGTTATGTCGATTTGTCTCGTTTTGAGAGCGGCGTTCTCGATGCGTTTCGTGGCGGTGAAACAACCGCGCGGTACGCTGGCCACGCACGACTGGCGCGGGTGGGAATTACCACCGGGGAGTGCACATCGCGAGGCATCGACCGCCTGGGTGCTTCACACATCTTGTGTGAAGGGGGATTCATGTCTACCGAAAATCTGCCCAACCGGAACGTGGTGGCTCGAATAATCGACGGACGCGCAATTGCCGATGCTGCGCTCGCGGACTTGTCACTGCGCACGAGGCAGTTTCGTGATGAGACCGAGCACGTTCCTTGCCTGGCAGCGGTTATCGTGGGAGCGGACCCGGCCTCGAAGGGCGTATGTACAGATGAAGGCCAAACGGTCTGTCGTCGTCGGAATGACGTCGCGGACGGTCGAACTCCCGGTGAGTATAACCACTGAAGAACTCGTCGACGTGCTGAGAGCGTTGTCGGCGGACCCTTCGATCGACGGCATACTCCTGCAACACCCGGTGCCAGGCCACATCGACGAACGGGCTGCGTTCGACGCCATCTCGGCCGACAAGGACGTCGACGGCGTCACTTCGGCATCTTTTGCGGCAATGGCGTTGTCCGGAGGTGGATTCGAATCGTGTACGCCGAGTGGCATCCTGCGCCTCCTCGACGCCACAGGCGTCGAACTCGCCGGAAAGCATGCCGTTGTAGTGGGCAGAAGCCCCATCCTCGGATTGCCGATGGGAATGCTCCTCCTGCGTCGGGACGCAACCGTGACGTACTGCCATTCGCGAACCGTCGACCTGGCCGCTCACGTCGGTACGGCGGACGTCGTCATCGCTGCCGTCGGCGTGCCGGAACTCGTCAAGGGTTCGTGGATCAAGCCCGGGGCAGTAGTGATCGATGCGGGGTACAACGCGGGCAACGTCGGCGACGTGGAGTACGGCGCCGCGCTCACTCGCGCCGGTGCAATCACACCGGTGCCGGGTGGTGTCGGCCCCATGACGGTTGCAGTACTGCTGGAACAAACTCTCGCCGCGGCAGTTCGGGCGACTGAGGTTCGGGCATACAGTGAGAATCATGACAAACGTGGTGGACCGAATCGGTGATGTAAGCGCTTCGCTTGTAGATCTGTACAAAGATCTGCACGCGCACCCCGAGTTGTCGTTTGCGGAGCATCGGACCGCCGGAATCGTCGCGGATCGATTGCGAGACCTCGGCTTCGAGGTTCATTCCGGAGTCGGCGGAACCGGAGTAGTAGGCGTTCTCCGAAACAGCAGGAGCCTCCGAAAGAGCATTAGCGCAACCGTTCTGCTTCGGGCGGACATGGACGCATTGCCGGTCGAGGAAGTCACCGGTCTCGATTATGCAAGCACGGAGCGAGGAACCGACAAGGAGGGCAACGACGTTCCGATCATGCACGCGTGCGGGCACGACATGCATGTTGTTGCGTTGCTCGGCGCCGCTCGGATCCTCAGTGAAACCGTCGACTCGTGGTCGGGCACGCTCGAGGTCGTGTTCCAGCCTGCAGAGGAACTCGGTGCCGGCGCGCAGGCGATGGTCGACGACGGGTTGTACGACCGCATTCTCAAACCCGATGTGGTTCTCGGCCAACACGTTGCGCCGGCACCGGCGGGAATCGTCGGATTGCATTCCGGGGCAGCATTCGCTGCGGCTGACAGCATGCTGGTGCGGATGTTCGGGAGGGGCGGGCACGGATCGCAGCCTGAGACCACGATCGATCCGATCGTCATGGCGGCATCGGCAGTGATGCGGTTGCAGACGGTGGTCTCCCGCGAGATTGCCGGCAGTGATACAGGTGTACTGACAGTGGGCCAGTTTCACGCAGGTACGAAGAACAACATCATCGCCGATCATGCGGAGTTCGGTTTGAGCATTCGGACCGTCGAACCGGAAGTCCGAACCCGGGTATTGGACGCGGTGCACCGAATCGTCCGCGCAGAGGCGCAGGCATCCGGCGCCGTCCGTGATCCCGAACTGATTGCACAGGAGTCGTTTCCGGTGCTGATCAACGACGGCGCGGCCTGCGATCGTGTGAGCGCTGCGTTCAGAGGCGTGTTCGGGGAACACGGCGTCATCGATCCTGGACCGGTCACCGGGAGTGAAGACGTCGGGATCCTCGCCGACGCGGCCGGAGCGCCGCTGGTGTACTGGCTCCTCGGCGGTGCGGATCCCGAGGCTTATCTGAAGGCCGCAACAGCGGGAACCGTCGGGGAGGACATCGCATCGAACCACTCACCGCGGTACGCCCCGGTGATCCAGCCGACCCTCGACAACGGAATCGCCGCGTTGACCACAGCTGCGCTGGAATGGCTGAGCTGAGCGCGCAATTGGGTATCGAGGGTCAGTTGTCGGCTGCGGGGATGTCGATAGTCAGCTGGGACGGGGAATCGGATGTCGACACCGTGTACGCCGGCCGGGTCTGGAGAGTGCCGATAAACGACTGCAGGATCGTATCGTTCGTACCGGCACTCTCCATGCGGGTGATGTTTGTGACGTCGAGGGGAGCCGAGACAAGACTCGGATGCGACCGGACTCCCATCAGATCGACCTGAAGTATCGATCGACTACCGACATCTACGACTGTGCTGTCTCCCGCTCGGATTGCTTCACTGACGTATTCGGTTTTCCAGAACACCGGTCCGTCGCCGTCGAAGCGATAGGTGATGCGGGTGAAACCATCGTGATCGGTCACGTCGATCGCGGTCACGTCGACGGGTGGATTCGGTGAAGCGATCGCTGTGTCGCTGGGCAATGAGGGAAGTGTGGAGATATCGGTGGACGCGGCCTCGATCGGGCGAGGGCCGACCTGAAGGGTGCCGGTCCGTGTTGCAGCGTCGAGGAGGACCTGGGTGGAAGAGACGACCTGGGTGGAAGATCCGCCGGCAGTGTCGGATTCGTCGTCTGTCTGACATCCGGTGAGCAGGCAGATACAAGACATGGTTCCGAGCAGAGCAATCAACCGGCGACCGTTCATGGATCGAACCTAGCGGCGGTTGATCCGGGGTACAGCCGAATGCCGAAACCTTGCGGTACGGCCGGCTGCTGCAGTGGTGCCCTCGGTGAGACTCGAACTCACACTGGACGGGTTTTGAATCCGTTTCCTCTGCCAATTGGGATACGAGGGCTTGTTGCGATGACTACATTAGAAGATGCGATTTCAATGTCAAACACCGGTACCCTCTAATCGTTCGCGTCTCGTGTCGGGGCGGTTCGATGGAGGAGGATGGTGGCCATGAATTCGCCGCAGCCGCAAGGCAATCAGCTCGCACCCCGTCGTGTTGTCGTCGCTGAAGACGAGGCGTTGATCCGCATGGATCTGGTCGAGATGCTCCGCGAAGAGGGCTACGACGTCGTCGGCGAGGCCGGTGACGGACAGGTGGCGGTCGAGTTGGCCGAGTCACTCAGGCCCGATCTGGTCATCATGGACGTGAAGATGCCCAGGAGGGACGGCATCGACGCGGCTTCGGAGATTGCCGCCAAGCGCATCGCTCCTGTTGTTATTCTCACAGCGTTCAGTCAGCGCGAGTTGGTCGAGCGCGCACGCGATGCCGGCGCCATGGCCTACTTGGTCAAGCCGTTCTCCATCAGTGACTTGGTGCCTGCCGTCGAATTGGCGGTCAGTCGCTTCCGAGAGGTGACCGCGCTCGAGCGTGAGGTCGCCGATCTGTCCGACCGACTGGAAGCACGCAAGCTCATCGAGCGCGCCAAGAGTGTTCTGATGGTTCGCCAAGCGCTCACCGAACCCGAGGCGTTCAAGTGGATTCAGCGCGCCGCGATGGACCGTCGCTCCACGATGAAGGCCGTCGCACAGGTCGTACTCGAAACTCTGGGCGGCGAACCGGACGCTTGAGCAAAGTGTCCGAGTTTCGGCTGCTGCGTCGACCGTCGAAACGCCGCGCAGCGCTACGGCCGTGTAAACACTGTGCGCCTTCAGATAACAGTCAGGTCACAGGGCTTTCTTGAAGGATCGCGAAACGGTTCCAAGGTCTAGCGTCTGATCCCACAGCGAGCGCCAGTTCGGGTGGCGCGAGCACCGGCTGATCTTAGGAGCGTGGGATGGCTAGACGAACACTTGTGCGTACTGCTGCAGTTCTCGGCGCGGCATCACTGGCACTTGCAGGCTGTAGCTCGGACAAGTCGGATGACTCGTCTTCGAGCGGCTCTACGTCCGGCGCTTCCGCCGCGACGACATCCGTCACGACCGATTGCACCCCGGAGCAGGCCAAGGCCGGCGCCACCCCGTCCACGGAAGCGCTGCGCATCGGCACGCTTCTTCCCGACACCGGCAGCTTGTCGTTCCTCGGGCCGCCGATGGTTGCAGGCACCCAGCTCGGCGTCAACGATGTCAATGCCGCTGGAGGCGTTCTCGGCCAACCCGTCCAACTGATCCCTGGCGATTCGGGTGACACCACGACGGACACCGCCAATTCCACCGTCGACCGCGAATTGGCGGCAGGCACTCAGGTGATCGTCGGCGCCGCGTCGTCGTCGGTCTCGCTCAAGGTGATCGACAAGATCGCCAGCGCGGGCGTCGTGATGTTCTCTCCTGCCAACACGTCGGACCAGTTCGTCTGCTATCCAGACAAGGGCATGTACTTCCGCACCGCTCCGACGGACGTACTGCAGGCTCAGGCCGTCGCACAGCTCATTTCGGACGACGGTGGTCAGCGCGTAGCCATCATGGCTCTCAACGACCCGTACGGGACGGGTCTGGCCGACAACATCGAAAAGAATTTGATCGATTCGGGTGTCCCCTCAGATCAGATCGAGAAGATCATCTACGACCCGAACGCGCAGTCGTTCAACTCCGAAGTCGATCAGGTCAAGAACTTCAATCCGGATGCAGTTGCATTGGTGGGCTTCGAAGAGTCGGCGAAGATCATCACGCGCATGCACGAAGTGGGCATCGGCCCGTCGGACGGAATGGCGATGTACGGCGTCGACGGCAACATGGGTAACGCGCTCGGAGAATCCGTGGCGAAGCCGTTGCTCGACACGATGCAGGGAACGACGCCGCTGACGGATGTCGGAGCTGCCTTCCAAGATCGTCTGAAGGCGGTCAACCCCTCTCTGATCGACTTCAACTACGCCGGAGAGTCGTACGACGCGGTGGTGATCTCGGCACTTGCTGCCGAGCAGGCGAAGTCGACGGCGGGCACAGACATCGCGGCGAACATCAACAGCGTCACCGAAGGTGGCACCAAGTGCACGTCCTACGTGGAGTGCTTGCCGTTGGTGAAGGCGGGTACCGACATCGACTACGACGGCATCACCGGTGAGTTGGACTTCAACGATTCGGGCGAGCCGTCCATCGGTTCGTACGGAAAGCTCAAGTTCGGCCCTGAGAACACGCTGACCACAGAAGGATTCGTGGTGGTGGGTAAGTAAGTCGTAGGCAAGTAAGCAGTCGACGAGAATGGGCCAGGGTCGCGAGACCCTGGCCCATTCTCATGTCGTGCCTACTTCTCTTTGCTCCCGGCGAGCGTTCCCAGATACAGCTCGATCACCTTGGGATCGTTCATCAGATTGGCGCCGGTATCGGTGTACGCGTTCTTGCCCTGATCGAGTACGTAGCCGCGATCGCAGATCTGAAGGCAGCGGCGCGCGTTCTGTTCGACCATGATGACCGAGACACCCGCAGCATTGATCTTCTTGCAACGGATGAACACCTCGTCCTGGAACATCGGGGACAGGCCCGCGGACGGTTCGTCGAGGAGCAGGACCGACGGATCCATCATCAAAGCCCGGCCCATCGCGACCATCTGACGTTCGCCGCCCGAGAGTGCGCCGGCCTTCACCTTTCGTCGTTCACTCAGGAGTGGGAACAATTCACTCACGAAGGCGAATCGCTCTGCGAATGCCTTGGGTCGCAGATAAATTCCCATCTCGAGGTTTTCTTCGATAGTCAGAGTCTGAAAGACGTTCTGTGTCTGGGGGACGTACCCGACTCCCTTCTGCACGAGGACGTGAGCGGGCGCGGACGTGATGTCGTCCTCACGGAGAGTGACCGATCCTTCGCGAACCGGTATCAAACCGAACAATGACTTCAGGAGTGTCGACTTGCCTGCGCCGTTCGGTCCGATGATTCCGACGATTTCTCCCTCCTTCAGGAAGAAGTTGCACTCACGCAGGATGTTGACGCCGGGAATGTAGCCGGCGACGAGGCTGTCGGCGCGGAGCAGTGCACCTGCCGACAGTCGCTGATGCTCTTGCGCTGTCGCGGCGAACTCTGCGGGCGTGAGTGAACGTGCTTGGTTCTCGCTCATGGCTTCTCGTGCCTTCCGCGCGGTTCCTCGGGACTCGATTCCAGCGTCGCGGCGAGATCGGCCGGGAGATTGTCGATGTCGGGCTCCGAGAGGTCACCGCCCGCCTCGAGGGTTTCGACCTCGGCTTCTGCCAGGGCGGCTGCCAGAACGGCCGTCTCGCCCACCGGATTTCCGTCGTCGTCGAACTCGAGGGCCTGGTCGTGGTGGCTGCCCAGATACGCGTCGACGACAGCTGTGTTGGACGAGAGTTCGTCCGGAGTGGACTCGGCGATGACGCTGCCCTGTGCCATGACCACCACCCAGTCGCTGATGTCTCGGATCACGTCCATGTCGTGCTCGACGAAGACGACCGTCATTCCGTCGTCGCGCAATGACTTGATGTGACCGAGCAGGCTTTGCGTCAGAGCGGGATTGACGCCTGCCATGGGTTCGTCGAGCATCACCACCGAGGGCGAGGTCATGAGTGCGCGAGCCATTTCGAGCAGTTTGCGCTGTCCGCCGGAGAGGGAACCGGCGAGGTCGTCAGCTTTCGTGTCGAGTTTGAAACGCGCGAGGAGTTCGTTGGCGCGCTCGGTGATCTCGCGTTCCTGACCCTTCCAGATCCACGGGACAAGCGAGGCGAAGATGCGTTCACCTCGTTGACCGGTGGCGCCCAGACGTACGTTGTCCAGCACCGTGAGTTTGGACAGCGCCTTGGTCAACTGGAACGTCCGTACCACTCCTTTCCTGGCTACCTGGTGGGGATACATGCGGCCCAGCGATTGACCGTCCATCGACCACGTACCGGTGTCCGGACGGTCGAAACCGGTGAGGAGGTTGAAGAGGGTGGTTTTCCCGGCGCCGTTGGGGCCGATCAGACCCGTGATGCACCCGCGTTGAATTTCGAGGTGGCCGACATCGACGGCTTTGAGGCCGCCGAACGTGCGCGAGACGTTGTCCGCGATCAGTACCGGGTCGGGTTTTGCCGATCCCGGAAGATGTGGAACGTCGGCAAAGATCTGTGCTCTGGTATCGGCGTCAAGCATTGAGTTGCACCTCCCGCTTGTTACCCAGTATTCCCTGCGGTCTGAAGACCATCAGAAGAGCGATCATCAAGCCGAGCAGGACGTACCGAGTGGCTCCGACCTGTTGTTCGGTCAGCGAGAGCAGCGGATTTTCGCCGGAGATCGCCTGACGCAACAAAGCGTCGGGAATGGCGAGGAGGAACCAGAACAGCATTGCGCCCACTACCGGGCCGAAAACCGTTGCCGCCCCGCCCAGAATCAGTGCGCCGAATGCAAAGAACGTCTGCGCGGTCGAGTAGAAGTCGGGGTTGATGGACTTGGTCTGGAGGGCGTTGAAAACACCGGCCAGACCACCGATCACGCCGCCGAGAACCAGGGCCTGCATCTTGTACACGAAGACGTTCTTGCCCAACGATCGCGCCGCATCCTCGTCTTCACGAACCGCCTTGAGGACACGCCCCCATGGGCTGTGCGTCAACAGGTAGACAAATCCGCACAAGATCAGGACCAGCGTCCAGCCGACGACCATGGACCAGAGATCGTCGCCGTAGAACTTCACGCCGAGAAACGAGTACTGCTTGGCCGAGTCGAACGGGCTCAGTGCGGTGAACGGATCTGCGAAACCGAACAGGCCGTTGGTGGAACCGGTGACCGAATCCGACGCGGTCGAGCGGAAGATCAGACGCAAAATCTCCGAAGCCGCAATGGTGACGATGGCGAGATAGTCGGCGCGCAGACGCAGCGTCGGAATACCGAGCACGAGCGCGAGAAGACCGGCCGCGGTGAGTCCGACGAGGATGCCGAGCCAGAGCGGCTGGTCGTAGGTCACGGTCATGATTCCGACGCCGTAGCCGCCGAGAAGGGCAAAACCGATCTGACCGAAGTTTAGCAGTCCGGCGTAGCCGAAGTGCAGGTTCAGCCCGATTGCCAGCAGCGCGTAGAAGATTGCCGACGGCCCGATCAACTGGGCGAAGGAAACCTGGAAAGCTCCCATGATGTCCATGTTCGTCACCCGATCCTTTGTCTGGATCCGAGGATGCCCTGGGGGCGAACCACGAGGATCACGATCAAGACGAGAAGTCCGCCGATGTATTTGAGGTCGGGGTTGATGATTAGCGTCGAGAGTTGGACCAGAAGTCCGACGATGACGCAGCCGAGTAGCGCCCCGTACGCCGTTCCCAGACCACCGAGGGTGATTCCGGCGAACATCAGCAGCAACAGTTTGAAGCCCATCTCCCACTGGACGCGTCCGCCGAGCTCGGAGATACCGAACAGCACACCGCCGAGAGCAGCCAATCCGCCGCCGAGGCCCCAGACGAACATGATCACGCGCTCGACGTTGATACCGGACGAAGCGGCGAGGTCGCGGTTGTCGGAGACGGCGCGCATGGCTTTTCCGATGCGAGTCCTCTGCAGAAGTAGTGCGACGCCGACCAGGACTACCAGACTGACGATCATGACTACGGCGTTGGCGTCGGTCAAAGCGATGGGGCCCCAGTTCTTCTCGACCTGCCCCTGGTAGTCGTCGAAGGGTTCTGCTCGATCGGAGAAGAAGATGAGGATCAGGTAGCGCAGGGAAATCGCGAGACCGATGGAGACCACCAGTTGTGCGATCAACCCGGTCTTGCGTTTACGTAGGGGCTTCCAGACGATTCCGTTGGTCAGCAGTCCGATCCCGATACCGACGAAGATCGCGAGAACGGTGGCGGGAATCAGCGGAATGCCGAACGAGGTGTTGATCACCCAGGCTGCGACGGCACCGAGGGTGACCATCTCGCCGTGCGCGAAGTTCGTCAGACCGGTCGTGCCGTAGATCAAACTCAGACCCACACCGGCGATCGCGATCACGAGACCGAACCGCAGACCGTCGACCGTCGTGCGGATGAGTTTCTCGCCGAAGCTGACATTCGAGGCGGTACGAACCTCGCCGAACGAGAAGATCACGGTGTTCGCGCGGCCGGCCACCACCTCGCGTTCGACAGTGGCTTGCACACTCACCCCGTCGGGGAGGGTGTCCGCAACGATCTCGAATGTGTAGGTGCCCGGGGCTACGGCCAACTCCCAACGGCCGTTCGATGCCGACTCGCCGGTGGCGACCTCGGTGCCGGAGGAATCGAGCGCGCGCACCGTAACGCCCTCGAGTCGGGTGCCACCGTTGTTGAGATTGCCGCTGACGGGCACGGCGTTGTCGGGAACCGGTTTTGCCGGTCCTGACGAGGTCGGCGGTGCAGGGGAGTTGGTCGGTGCAGGGGAGTTGGTCGGTTCCTGGGCCCCGGCAGTTCCGGCCAGGCTGAGTAATGCGAAGAACGTGAGTAACGCAAAGGCCAGTAGTCGGCTGAGTGTTGCGAGGGTATGCCGTTTCACTACGGGTGGAGCCACGTACGTCCTCCGAGCGGGTCGGGACTAGCGCGTCTGGACAAAGGTGCCACGCAGCGGAGGGCTTGATCCGTTGCTGCGATTTCCGGACTCTAACGGCTCTGTTCGCTTCAGATGGGGTTCTGAGATTTCCGGGATGTTTCGGTTCCGTATCGAAGGCCGATGGCTGCATCAATTGTCCGATTCTTGTGCCTGTTCCTGCGTAAACAACGGCGAAGGCGTCGATGTCGGTCGCGATCCCTAGACTGATGAACCGTGAGCCCCGCAACCACAACTCGGTCCAGCACGTCCACCGCTTCAGCCGGCACCACCGGCAAGGCGGACGATCGCCCTCTTCTGATGCTTCTCGACGGGCATTCGTTGGCGTTTCGCGCCTTCTACGCGCTGCCTGCAGAGAACTTCAAGACACACAGTGGGCAGGCCACCAATGCGGTGTACGGCTTCACGTCGATGTTGATCAATCTTCTCCGCGACGAACAGCCGACCCACTTGGCTGCGGCCTTCGACGTTTCGCGTCAGACGTTTCGCGCCGACCTGTTCCCTGAGTACAAGGCGCAGCGTGCGAAGGCTCCGGACGAATTCAAGGGCCAGATCGACATCACCAAGGACGTTCTCGGCGCGCTGGGCATCCCGGTCATGGCCGAGGAAGGTTTCGAAGCCGACGACGTGATTGCCACGTTGACCACGCAGGCTGAGGCCCTCGGATACCGAGTTCTCGTCGTGACCGGCGACCGCGACTCGCTGCAGCTGGTGACCGACAACGTCACTGTGCTCTACCCGAAGAAGGGCGTCTCGGAGCTCACCCGATTCACGCCGACGGCCGTCGAGGAGAAGTACAGCCTCACTCCGTCGCAGTATCCGGATTTTGCTGCCCTGCGCGGCGACCCGAGTGACAACCTCCCCGGTATCCCCGGCGTCGGGGAGAAGACCGCCACCAAGTGGATCCGTGAGTACGGCGACCTGCAGGGTCTGGTCGACAACGTGGACAAGGTCCGTGGCAAGGTCGGCGACTCACTACGCGAGAACCTTGCAAACGTCCTGCTCAATCGCCAGTTGACCGAAATGGTTCGCGACGTTCCGTTGCCGTACACGCCCGAGCAGTTGGTGTTGGCTCCGTGGGACCGCGAGAAGATTCATGCGTTGTTCGACGATCTCGAGTTCAAGGTTCTCCGCGATCGACTGTTCGCGACCCTGTCGTCGTCCGAACCCGAAGCCGAAGAGGGCTTCGAGGTCAGTGGCGACGCACTCGCCCCGGGTGCGGTTGCCGCATGGCTCGACGCTCACGCGCGAACCGGTGAGCGTCACGGCGTGACGGTGCTCGGAACCAGAACTCCGTTTGCCGGCGACGTCACTGCACTCGCGATCGCGGCCTCCGACGGCGAATGCGCATACATCGCGGCATCGACGGCAACGCCGGAAGATGAAGCGGCTCTCGGTGATTGGCTTGCGGATGCATCCCAGCCGAAGGCGCTGCACGAAGCCAAGTGGGCGATCCACGCTCTGCGTGGGCGCGGTTGGACGCTCGGCGGACTGACCAGCGACACCGCTCTGGCCGCCTATCTCGTCCGGCCGGGTCAGCGCACCTTCAATCTCGATGATCTGTCGCTCCGCTACCTCAAGCGTGAACTGCGTGCCGAAACATCCGGCCAGGAACAGCTTTCACTTCTCGACGATTCCGAACAGCTCGACGCCGAAGCTGCCGAGACCGCGATGCTCAGCGCTCAGGCCGTTCTCGACTTGGCGGCTGCGTTGGACACGGAGTTGGAGTCGATCGAGTCCAAGGCGCTCCTCTCCGACATGGAACTGCCGTTGACGATCGAGCTCGCGCAGATCGAGGCCACCGGCATCGCCGTCGACAGCGCGCATCTGCACGATCTTCAGAGCCGTTTCGCGTCCCAGGTCGCCGACGCCGCAAACTCCGCGTACGAGGTGATCGACAAGCAGATCAACCTTGGTTCGCCGAAGCAGCTGCAGGTGGTCTTGTTCGAAGAACTCGACATGCCCAAGACCAAGAAGACGAAAACGGGCTACACCACCGACGCCGAGGCGCTGCAGGGTCTGTTCGACAAGACGGGACACCCGTTCCTCGAACACCTTCTCGCGCACCGTGATGCGACGCGTATGAAGGTGACCGTGGACGGTCTTCTCAAGGCCGTGGCCGAAGACGGTCGCATCCACACGACGTTCAACCAGACGGTTGCCGCGACCGGACGTCTGTCGTCGACCGATCCCAACCTGCAGAACATCCCGGTCCGCAACGATGCGGGGCGCGAGATCCGCGACGGATTTGTGGTCGGGCAGGGGTTCGACGTTCTGCTCACTGCCGATTACAGCCAGATCGAAATGCGCATCATGGCGCACGTGTCAGCTGACGAGGGACTGATCGAGGCATTCAACACCGGTGAGGATCTGCACAGCTTTGTCGGCTCCCGCGCATTCGGTGTACCGATCGAAGAGGTCACTCCTGAACTGCGTCGCCGGGTCAAGGCGATGTCCTACGGTCTGGCTTACGGACTGAGCGCTTACGGATTGGCTTCGCAGCTGAAGATTTCGACCGAAGAAGCGAAGCAGCAGATGGATGCGTACTTCGCTCGTTTCGGCGGTGTGCGGGATTACCTCCACGCCGTAGTCGAGCAAGCGCGTAAGGACGGTTACACCTCGACGCTCTACGGCCGTCGTCGGTATCTGCCCGATCTCAACAGTGACAACCGTCAGCGTCGTGAGGTGGCCGAACGTGCTGCCTTGAACGCGCCGATCCAGGGCACGGCGGCCGACATCATCAAGGTCGCGATGATCAACGTGCAGAAGGCTCTCGCCGACGCCGGATTGAAGTCGCGCATGCTGTTGCAGGTTCACGACGAATTGGTGCTCGAAGTGGTTGCCTCCGAGTTGGAGGAGGTCACTGCATTGGTCAGGGACAAGATGGCCACAGCCATCGAGTTGTCGGTACCGCTGGATGTTTCGGTGGGAACTGGTCGAAGCTGGGACAGCGCGGCTCACTGAGTCGGCAACAAAAGGGCTGGCTACGAAAAAGGCTGGGCCGGAATCGCATTCGATTCCGGCCCAGCCTTCTTTCGCTACTCGGCAGAGGCGGTCTGCTCTGCGATCTGCTTGCGGACCTCGTCCATGTCGAGTGCCTTGACCTGAGTCACCAGCTCTTCGAGCTGAGCGGCGGGAAGTGCGCCGGCCTGGTTGAACACGAGAACGCCTTCACGGAAGGCCATGATCGTGGGGATGGAGCGGATGTTGGCGGCCGCTGCGATTCCCTGCTCGGCTTCGGTGTCCACCTTGGCGTGAACGACGTCGCTGTGCTTCTCGGAGGAGGCTTCGAACGTCGGCGCGAACTGGCGGCACGGGCCGCACCAGGAAGCCCAGAAGTCCACGAGGACGACGTCGCTGCCGTTGATCGTTTCGTCGAAGTTCTGTTGGGTGAGTGTCTGGGTGGCCACAGGGGTCCTTTCCATTGTGCGGGCTGTTGGTGTGTGCAACGCCCCGGAACCGCTGATTCTTCCCTGAGTGGATTTCAGCTTGCGTTCTCGGTCGCCCGAAACGTCCGGCGGTACGCCTGGGGCGTGGTGCAACGCAGGCGAATGAAGTGCTGGCGAAGTACGGCGCCGCCGCCGAATCCGACGCGCTCTGCGATGACGTCGACGGAGAGGTCCGAATTCTCGAGTAGTTGCTGGGCGGCCAGTACTCGCTGATCGCTGAGCCAACGCGCGGGGGTAGTCCCTGTTTCCGCTTGGAAACGACGCGCAAAGGTGCGAGCGGACATGTTCGCTCGCGCTGCAACCATGCCGACAGTGAGGTCGACGGCGAGGTTCTCCGTCATCCAGTCGAGGAGCGGGGCAAGAGTTGCGCTCGGCGTCGAGGTGAGGGGAGTGGCGACGTACTGAGCCTGACCGCCGTCACGATGGGGCGGTACCACCATCCTTCTCGCGATGCCGTTGGCCACGCGAGAGCCCTGTTCCTTGCGGACGATATGCAGGCACAGATCGATTCCTGCTGCGGTGCCGGCACTGGTGAACACCGGATCTTCGTCCACATACAGCACGTCCGGATCGACCTTGGCTTCCGGATACGTCTGGGCCAGCCTTTCGGCGTGACGCCAATGCGTCGTGCATCGCTTCCCGTCCAGCAGTCCCGCCGCCCCGAGGACAAACGCGCCGGTGCACAGGCTAGCCACCTTGGCGCCCCGGGCCACGGCCTCACGGAGCTTGATCAGCAGGGGATCGACACTCGAGTCGGGGCTCGGTGAGCACATGTACGCGTCGCCTGCGTCGTAGGTGCCACCGGCGGAAACGACGATGAGATCGGCGTCATCGAGAGAGTCGAGGTTGTACGGAACATCGATGTTGTAGCCGAAGCGTGTTCGGATCGGGCCCGGAACTGCGGCGATCAGAGAGAAGTCGTACGTCGGGAGGCCGTCGTCGGATCGGTCGAAGCCGAATACTTCACATGCCACGCCGAGTTCGAACGCCTCGGTCATCGGCATCAGTGGGACCACCACTTTCGCGAGCATCTTTCGAGTGTGACAGAAAAACGGCAAAGTGGCAGAAAATCGTCCAAGTCTGGCTTTTCTGCCACTATTGAAGGGCGCGGCCTTGCGTCAGGCTGGACACATGGCAATCATCGTCATTACTCTCCTGGTCCTCCTGGTCCTGAACTTACTAGCTCTTGCCGGCCGTACGCCCGACACCCGTCACGACGTCAGTCCTCATGGAGACTTCACTCTGTGAGGGTGAGTCTAGTTTTTCAATACACCGCAGCTGCGGTGGTGTGGGGAGCCAGTTTCCTCTTCATGAAGATCGGGCTCGAGGGTTTGTCCTTCACGCAGGTAGTTCTGTGGCGCTTGGTCTTCGGCGCTCTCGCGCTTGTTCTCGTGTCAGCGGTGAGTCGGATCTGCATACCGAGGGACTTTCGCGTCTGGAAACACATGGCGTTTCTCGCAGCGACGCAATGCATCGTGCCGTGGCTGCTGTTCAGTTGGGCCGAGCAGAGCATGTCTTCCGGACTCGCGAGTATCTACAACGCCACCACACCATTGATGACTATGGCTGTCTCGCTTGCCTTTCTGCCGGGTGAGACGCTGACGCGATACAAATCGCTGGGGTTGCTGCTCGGATTCGCCGGAGTGCTGATCGTGTTGGCGCCGTGGAATCTCGGCGTCGGCGGAAGCCTCAGTGCTCAGTTCGCCTGCCTGGGAGCGACTGCGTCGTACGGGATTTCGTTTGTCTACCTCAGACGCTTCGTGCTTCCGCTCGGGATCGACACCCGCACGGTCGCGTTATTGCAGATCAGTATCGGTGCACTCGTGATGGTTCTCGCCTCTCCGGTCATCGCGAATACACCGATGCACCTGACGCCGGCAGTTGTCCTGTCGATGATCGCGCTGGGCGCGCTGGGGACTGGGCTCGCGTTCATCTGGAACACCAATGTGGTTCAAGGGTGGGGGCCGACTGCAGCGTCGACTGTCACCTACCTCAGCCCAGTCGTGGGCGTCGCGCTCGGGGCAATAGTGTTGAACGAGAGCATCGGCTGGAATCAGCCGGTTGGTGCACTCGCGGTGATCGCGGGAATCCTGGTGACCCGACGAGCAACCCGATCTGTCACAGTGGCTGCGTCAGTAACCATTCCGTCTTCTGTTCGCCGTCCCAGCGCCTGATCGCTCCACTGCGCCCGTGAATCACGTCGGTGCCGACCAGAGCGATGGCCTCACCCAGACGTGCAGGTTCGACGCGCCGGGCGAGCGTCACATGCGGCGTCCACCCGCCAGGCTCGACGTGGGCGGGAAGCGCAGTCGATCCGACTGTTGCTTCGGCTATCTCTCGGTGCAGGTGAAGGAGCGCGCGCGAAGGAATGACCGAGCGGGCCAAGACCATCTGCTTGCCGCCGAATACGACGTAGCCACCCAGCCGGATTTCGAAGTCCGGGGCCGAGAAGCGTCGCTTCAACAGTTCGTCGATCTCCGCGGGGATCTCGCGGGCGACGAACAGCGTGATGTGCGGGCGGTTGGACGGGCTGTGATGGGACGCCTGACTTGGGAATCCGGCGTCGGCGAGAAGCTGCCATTGCGCGCGCACTGCCGACTCACTCACCGGATCGAGGAGCAATTCCACCGACTGGACCATGGTGAGCAATGATTGCCTGATGACAGGTGCGAGCGCAATCGGTACGCCGGCCATGCGGCTGGGACTCATGCACGGCGACGGAATCGGCCACGAAATCGTCCCGGCCACACGGCAGATCGTGGATGCGGCGTTGTCAGCGGTTCATGCGCCGCCCGTCGAGTGGGTCGAGCTTCCGCTCGGGAGCACGGCCATCGACAGCCACGGCACACCGATTCCCGACGAGACCATCGATGCGTTGGAGCTGCTGCAGGGTTGGATTCTCGGACCCCACGACAGTGCGTCCTATCCGGAGAGGTTTCGCGGACAACTCACACCCGGCGGCGTCATCCGGAAGAAGTTCGAGTTGTTCGCGAACATTCGACCGGCAGCAGCGTTTCCCGGTGTCAAGGCGATGGTGCCCGACATGGATCTGGTGATCGTCCGCGAGAACACCGAGGGGTTGTACGCGGACCGGAACATGGCAGTCGGCAGCGGCGAATTCATGCCGACGCCCGACATCGCCTTGGCAGTCGGTGTGTTCACGCGCGCCGCATGTGAACGGATCGCACGCACTGCCTTCGCGTTGGCGTCGCGCCGGCGCAATCACGTCACCATCGTCCACAAGGCTAACGTCCTCACGCTGACCACCGGCCTCTTCCGCGACGCCTGCCGAACCGTCGCCGCAGAGTTCCCACACGTAGTCGTCGACGACGAGCACGTCGACGCGATGGCGGCGCACCTGGTTCGGCGCGGCGGCGACTTCGACGTCGTAGTGACCGAAAACATGTTCGGCGACATATTGTCCGATCTGGCGGGCGAGCTGTCCGGATCACTCGGAACCGCGCCGTCGATCAACGCTTCCGAGACGCAGGTCATGGCTCAGGCCGCGCACGGTGCAGCACCCGACATCGCCGGGAAGAATCGCGCGAACCCAACGGCACTGTTCCTCTCGAGCGCGATGATGCTCGACTGGCTCGGTGATGCGCGTGGCGATCGGTTGTTGTCTGCGGCGGCAGGCCGGATTTCGGACGCCGTTCGCACGACCATCGCGTCGGGCATCGCCACCGCCGACCTCGGCGGTTTGGCATCGACCAGCGAATTTTCCGAAGTCGTGTACGCACACACTCTGCGTCGCTGATTCTTGTACGACAGGCCGGAATCTTGCGAAGTCGGCGACGGTGGAACTCCTGCCGTAACCTACCGTTCGACTGAATTTCGGATGGACGTTGCAAGTGCGGCGATCGACGAGTGGAGAGCAGAGTCGTGGTCGGTGAAAACGCACGGGCACCAAGGCCACGTGGCGTAGGTAGTGGCGCTGGTAGTGGCGAGGGAATGCGTGCCAACCTGGTGCGAGTCTTGTTGGTGGGCTTGATCGTCGCTCTGTGCGGTGGGTGCGTCACCAACAACGAGGGTCTCGTTCCCGAAGGACCTCCACTCGATGTCCAGAAGGTGCCGGAAATCGCTGCTCTCCTGCCGCCCAAGGTGACGGAGTCGGGCAAGTTGCAGGTCGGGGTGAACATTCCGTACGCCCCAAACGAATTCAAGGACGCGGATGGCAACATCGTCGGCTTCGACGTCGACCTGATGAACGCCGTTGCGGCCGTGCTCGGTGTCGAAGCTGTCTTCAACCAAGCCGACTTCGACAAGATCATCCCCGCTATCCAATCGGGAAGCTACGACCTCGGAATGTCTTCGTTCACCGATTCCAAGGAGCGGGAGAAGACAGTCGACTTCGTCACGTACTACAGCGCGGGTATCCAGTGGGCGCAACGTCCGGACAATCCCGTCGATCCCAACAATGCGTGCGGATTGAGGGTTGCGGTGCAGACCACAACCACCGAGGACATCGACGAAGTACCTGCCAAGAGCGAGGCGTGCGTTGCCGCGGGCAAGCCGCCGATCGACAAGATCAAGTACGACAGCCAGGACGATGCGGCCAATGCGCTCATTCTCGGTCGAGTCGACGCGCTGTCCGCTGATTCGCCAGTGACCGGCTATGCGATCAAACGGAGCAAGGGCCGGATGGAAGCTGCGGGAGAACCCTTCGATTCGGCACCGTACGGCTGGCCGATTGTGAAGGGTTCGGCCCTTGGACCCGCCCTGCAACAGGCAATGCAATACCTGATCGACAACGGCGTCTATCAACAGATCGCGCAGACCTGGAGTGTCGAGGCCGGCGTCATCGAAGTATCCAAGATCAACGGCGCGGAGAGCTGATGAACATGACAACAACTGAGACTGGCGATCCGGTGCCGATCAAGGCGATCCCACTACGTAGACCTGGTCGTTGGATTGCCGCGGTCGTCGTCGTGGTCCTCTTCGGACTGTTCGTTTACGGCGCGGCGACCAACGAAGCCTTTGCGTGGGGGACTTACGGTCAGTACCTGTTCGACAAACGGATCTCCGCTGGTGCGTGGACA
This sequence comes from Rhodococcus sp. NPDC059969, assembly GCF_042738325.1. NCBI lineage: Bacteria > Bacillati > Actinomycetota > Actinomycetes > Mycobacteriales > Nocardiaceae > Rhodococcus > Rhodococcus sp. NPDC059969. The sequence continues at coordinate 194,194 of NZ_JBHWUF010000009.1, forward strand.
ACGATCCAGCTGACGGTGCTGGCAATGGTGATCGCGATCGTCCTCGGTGTGATCTTGGCAGTCATGCGACTCTCTCCCAACCCGGTGCTTCGCGCCGCGGCCTGGGGCTATCTGTGGATCTTTCGTGGAACCCCGGTTTACGTGCAGTTGGTCTTCTGGGGCTTGTTCCCGTCGATCTACAAGAGCATCGATCTCGGTATTCCTTTCGTGCATCAGTTTGCGCACATCAATCTCCAGGACTTGCAGGCAGCGTTTCTGTTTGCGGTGATCGGTTTGGCATTGAACGAGGCCGCATACATGGCCGAGATCGTCCGTGCCGGCGTGAGTTCGGTCAACGAGGGCCAGACCGAAGCATCTGTCGCGTTGGGTATGACGTGGAGTCAGACGATGCGCCGCACGGTCTTGCCGCAGGCCATGCGCGTCATCATTCCGCCGACCGGTAACGAAGTCATCAGCATGCTCAAGACCACCTCACTCGTGACGGCAGTCCCGTACAGCTTCGAGTTGTACGGTCGAGCGCGCGATATCTCGGGCGCCAATTTCGAGCCGATTCCCCTGTTGATGGTTGCGGCAACGTGGTATCTCGCAATCACGAGTTTGCTCATGATCGGGCAGTACTACGTCGAACGTCACTATTCGAAGGGCGCAACTCGTGCACTGACCACGCGCCAGCTTCAAGCACTAGCCGACGCGCAAGGCAAAGCTACGGTAGTGGAAACGCTTCCGGACACACCCGGAGGAGAACGCAAATGACACCCATGGTGAAAGCCGACCGAGTCTGTAAGAACTTCGGCGCACTCGAGGTCCTGAAAGGGATCTCGCTCGAAATCGACCCCGGCCAAGTTCTGTGCCTCGTCGGACCGTCAGGGTCGGGCAAGTCGACCTTCCTGCGCTGTATCAATCACCTCGAGCAGGTCAACGCCGGCCGTCTGTACGTCGACGGCGACCTGGTGGGCTACTCGGAGAAGAACGGTAAGCTGTACGAACTCCACCCGCGAGCCGCGGCCAAACAACGCCGCGACATCGGGATGGTGTTTCAGCACTTCAACCTGTTCCCGCACCGCACCGCTCTCGAGAACATCATCGAAGCGCCGACGCAGGTCAAGCGTGTCAGCAAGAAGAAGGCCGTCGAACGAGCGAAGGACCTCCTCGATCAGGTCGGGTTGAGCGCCAAAGCCAACGCGTACCCGGCCCAGTTGTCTGGCGGTCAGCAGCAGAGAGTTGCCATCGCCCGCGCTCTCGCGATGGACCCCAAGCTGATGCTGTTCGACGAGCCGACGTCCGCGCTCGACCCCGAACTGGTCGGTGAAGTTCTCACCGTGATGAAGCAGTTGGCCAAAGAGGGCATGACGATGGTGGTCGTCACCCACGAGATGGGCTTCGCCCGCGAGGTCGCAGATCAGTTGGTGTTCATGGACGGCGGAGTTGTGGTCGAGGCAGGCGAGCCCCGCGAACTCCTGGCCAATCCGCAGCACGATCGGACCAAGGCGTTCCTGTCGAAACTGCTGTAGCCGTCAGGGTTTGACGGCGCTGAAAATTGCAGTGCCCGGAAAGAGTTGGCCGCGGAGGGGACTCCACTGTCCCCATTCGCGGTCCAACCACTCCGGCCATTCGGGCTCGATGATGTCGCGGATCTGAAGTCCGGCCGCGACGATCTCACGAACCCGGTCACCGATGGTTCGGTGATGCTCGACGTAGGTGGGGACTCCGTTGTCGTCGACCTCGACGTACGGGGTGCGGTCGAAGTAGGGGAGCGTTGCCGTCAGTCCCTTGGGCCCGGGATCGTCGGGGAAGATCCATCGGATCGGATGGTTGACCGCGAAGACCCACGATCCGCCGGGACGCAGAACTCGGGCGACCTCGTTCATGACCCGTTGTGAATCGGCCACGAACGGGACGGCTCCGAACGCCGAACAGACGATGTCGAAACTCTCGTCGGCAAATGGCAGGAGTTCGGCACTCGCCTGAATCAACGGGACTGCCGGTCCGCCGGCCTTCATTGCGTCCTGTCCGCGCGCGAGCATCCCCATCGAGATGTCGAGGCCGACGGCCCGAGCGCCGTGTCCGGCGAGCCACCGGGCACAGGGAGCCGAGCCGCAACCGACCTCCAAAATATCTTTGTCGACTATGTCACCCAGCAAGTGATGATCGCCCTCGTGCAGTCCTTCGGGGCACCAGACGAATTCACCTTCTGCGCTGTTCACGCCCAGAAACTCGCCGTGGGTTCTGTGGTAATCGTCGGCGTCGGCGTCCCACCACGCGCGGCTGGCGCGGTCGCTTGCACTCGAATCGACACGGACCCGGCCGACACCGCTGGTACCGAGAATGGAATTGGCGGCGGCATGGCGCTCGTCAGACATGAACAACACAGTAGAACGGGTGACTCGGCCGCAGGGTACCCGGGTTTGCCCGGCAAGATAGCCGACGCGTAGTCTTACCCACGCGAGTGTCTGTCATCCGACCGATTGTCTATACGAGGTCTTTACCAAGATCATCTTGGCCAGGATCTCGGAGTCAGTCGGAACGAGAGAGCTCGCGGTGCGGTTCTGCGGTGTGGAATGTGATCCGGTATTCGGTTGTTCGTTATTGATGCAGCTGGGTACATAGATCTAGTACTTCCAAAAAAGTACTTCCAACATTTGTACGCCACAGTTGCGCATCTCGTCCGACAAAATCCATCAACCGACCACAACTCGTCCGGAGCAATTCAACATATGCCCTCCACAACCGTCACCTCGCCGCAGGTTGCCATTAACGACATTGGCTCCGCCGAGGACTTCCTCGCCGCCATCGATGCCACGATCAAGTACTTCAACGATGGTGACATCGTCGAAGGAACCATCGTCAAGGTCGACCGCGACGAGGTTCTGCTCGACATCGGTTACAAGACCGAAGGCGTCATCCCTTCTCGTGAGCTCTCCATCAAGCACGACGTCGACCCCAACGAGGTCGTCTCCGTGGGAGATGCGGTCGAGGCTCTCGTCCTCACCAAGGAGGACAAAGAAGGTCGACTGATCCTGTCGAAGAAGCGCGCTCAGTACGAGCGTGCCTGGGGCACCATCGAGGAGCTCAAGGAGAAGGACGAGGCCGTCAAGGGCACCGTCATCGAGGTCGTCAAGGGCGGCCTCATCCTTGACATCGGTCTTCGTGGCTTCCTCCCCGCTTCGCTCGTCGAAATGCGTCGCGTCCGCGACCTCCAGCCGTACGTCGGCAAGGAGATCGAGGCCAAGATCATCGAGCTCGACAAGAACCGCAACAACGTGGTCCTCTCGCGCCGCGCATGGCTCGAGCAGACTCAGTCCGAGGTTCGCAGCGAATTCCTGCACCAGCTCCAGAAGGGCCAGGTCCGCAAGGGCGTCGTGTCCTCCATCGTCAACTTCGGTGCATTCGTGGACCTGGGCGGCGTAGACGGTCTGGTTCACGTTTCCGAGCTGTCTTGGAAGCACATCGATCACCCGTCCGAGGTTGTCGAGGTCGGCACCGAGGTCACCGTCGAGGTTCTCGACGTCGACCTGGACCGCGAGCGCGTCTCCCTGTCGCTCAAGGCAACGCAGGAAGATCCGTGGCGTCAGTTCGCCCGCACGCACGCCATCGGTCAGATCGTGCCCGGCAAGGTCACGAAGCTGGTTCCGTTCGGTGCATTCGTGCGCGTCGAAGAGGGAATCGAAGGCCTCGTTCACATCTCGGAGCTCGCTGAGCGCCACGTCGAGGTTCCGGACCAGGTTGTCGGCGTCGGCGACGATGCACTCGTCAAGGTCATCGACATCGACCTCGAGCGTCGTCGTATCTCGCTGTCGCTGAAGCAGGCCAACGAGGATTACAACGCCGAGTTCGATCCGTCCAAGTACGGCATGGCCGACTCGTACGACGACCAGGGCAACTACATCTTCCCCGAGGGCTTCGATCCCGAGACCAACGAATGGCTCGAGGGCTTCGACAAGCAGCGTGAAGAGTGGGAGAACCGCTACGCCGAGGCTGAGCGTCGCCACAAGATGCACACCACTCAGATGGAGAAGACCGCTGCAGACGAGGCCGCTGAGGCTGCCACCGCTGCTGCCGGCTACTCCTCGGAGACGGCTGCTGCAGACGACACCGAGGCTCCGGCTGCTGCCGGCTCCGCTCCGGCCGAGTCTGCTGGCGGATCGCTTGCCAGCGATGCACAGCTCGCCGCACTTCGCGAGAAGCTGTCGGGCAACGCATAAGGATTACCGCTTGATCTGATCAAGCGAGATCTGTGAAGAACCCCGCCCCTGCACTTGCAGGGGCGGGGTTCTTTTCCTGTCAGGTATCACTTGCCGGCGCAAGATTGCGTGAGTGAACACAAAAATGACCGGCACCGAATGGTTGCCGGTCATTTTGTATTTCGTGAAGAAAACTCAGTTTGCGGGAGCAGGCACCCAATAGGTGGCGGTCGCTTCGGCTGTGCGCTTACGCATCGATGCGAAGCTGTGTCGGCCTTGGCTCACGAGCATCGTGAACCACGTACGACGGTGCTCTGCCAGGGCAAAAGCAACTTCGGGAAACTCTATGCAGTGCACGCCGTTCGGCATTCCGAGGCGGTGCTGACCGTGATGGTCGCGATCTGCTCGCATGGCGTCCACTTTCTCGAGAAGTTGCAGGTACAGGTGCGTTCGCTAGAACATAACCGCACGGTCACCGAAATTGTGGTATTTGAGCCTCGAAGGCCTCGGCGTGTTCGATCCGTAGGCGTGTCTGAATCTCTCGGGCGCAGAGATGAGAGACTGTCGAGTGTGTTGAGAGTAGGCCTCACTGGAGGCATCGGAGCCGGTAAGTCGACAGTGTCGAAAATCCTCAGCGAACTGGGAGCCGTCATCGTCGATGCCGACTTGATCGCCCGAGAAGTGGTCGAGCCCGGTACTCCTGGACTTGCCGCTCTGGTCGATGCATTCGGCGACGGGATTCTGTCCGAGGACGGCAGCCTCAACCGCCCCGCGTTGGCGTCGTTGGCGTTTGCCGACGACACGTCACGCGGAACTCTGAACGGCATCCTTCACCCATTGATCGGTGCGCGGACGATGGAGCAGATCTCGTCCGCGCCGTCGGATGCAGTGCTCGTTCAAGACATTCCGCTCTTGGTCGAGGGTTCCATGGCGCCGGCATTCAACTTGGTCGTCATCGTCTACGTCGACGAGGAGGAGCGAGTTCGACGCCTGGTGGGCGCACGCGGTATGCCGGAATCCGACGCGCGTGCGCGCATCGCAGCGCAGGCAAGTGACGATCAGCGTCGTGCTGTTGCCGACGTGTGGCTCGACAACAGCGGCGAGCAGGGTTCACTTGACGACGTGGTCCGCGACCTGTGGGCGAATCGACTTGTTCCCTTCGAGAAGAACCTCCGCGAGGGCACGGTGGTGCGCGCGCTTCCCGAGCTGACTCCTGCTGACCCGACGTGGCCGGCGCAGGCGGAACGAATCATCGGCCGGTTGTCACTGGCGGCCGGTGACCGCGCGCGCCGTATCGATCACATCGGATCGACCGCAGTGCCTGGTCTCGATGCCAAGGACGTGATCGACATTCAGATCACTGTCGAGCACCTCGGCGTTGCCGACGACCTCGCGCAGGATCTGGCCACTGCCGGGTTCCCCCGGATCGAGCACATCGTCGCTGACGACCCGAAACCGTCGTACCTCGGTGGCGAGACCGATCCGGCGGTCTGGGCGAAGCGAATTCACGGCAGCGCAGATCCAGGCCGCCGCGCGAACATCCACATTCGGGTGGACGGTTGGCCGGGTCAGCAGTTCGCGATCCTCTTCCGTGACTGGCTTCGCGCCGACGCGTCGGCGCGTGCCGAGTATGCCGAACTCAAGGTCAAGGCAGCTTCGAGCGCTGCCGGCATCGACGACTACGCCTCGGCGATCGACGCCTATCTGGGGGTCAAGACCCCGTGGTTCGACGCCGCATTCCACCGGGCGTGGGAATGGGCCGAGAAATCAGGCTGGTCCCTCTAACGGCTCAGCGCCACGTGACCGGCATGCCCAACGAGTCGAGCCAGGCGTCGAGGTTGTGACCGTGGGCGGCGATACCGTCGATGGCTCGGGCAGCCTTCAGCATTGCGCGCTCGGACGTCTTCGGGTCGAGGATTCCGACGGTGTTCGCCTCGAGCAACTCGTCGACGTCGAGCAGTTCGATGCTGTGTCCGGTCTGCACGATCAGGTCCAGGTAGTGGTCCTCCGAGGTCCACAAGTGCTCGCCGCGGGTGAATTCACCGATGTCGACGTAGAAATCCCAGTCTTTGACGTGTTCCGGGGTGAAGTGGAAAATCGATGCCCGAATTCCGAGGTCGGGAATGATCCAGGACTCGAGATAGTGAAACTGGGGATGGTCGGCGTGGCGCGCCATGTACAGCCCCCACGGTTCCTCGCGGTAGTGCTCGACCGGGCGAACGAAACCCTTGGGATCGACGTTGGTGCGAGCTGCGATGTCGAAGGTTTCGACCTTCGGCCGGTGAATGTGGGGACGTTCCTCGCTCATGGTCGAAGAACCTACCGCCGAAGTGCGATTTCAGCTGAATGCGGACGAGCGGGCATTGTGTCGGTGGGTGCGCTTACCCTGGTTTCATGGCGTTTGCTTCCGAACATCCCGTGGTCGCCCATTCCGAGTTTCGTCCGGTTGGTGACATCGAGCGCTCAGACGCGCGCTTCGAGGTCGTCAGTCCGTACGAACCGGCAGGCGATCAGCCGGCGGCTATCGCCGAGCTGGAAAAACGGATCAACGAGGGGGAGAAGGACGTCGTCCTTCTCGGTGCGACCGGTACCGGTAAGTCCGCGACCACAGCGTGGTTGATCGAAAAGCTGCAACGCCCCGCTCTGGTGATGGCTCCGAACAAGACTCTGGCTGCTCAGCTCGCGAACGAGCTTCGGGAGATGCTTCCCAACAATGCGGTCGAGTACTTCGTCTCGTACTACGACTACTACCAACCCGAGGCGTACATCGCCCAGACCGACACCTACATCGAGAAGGATTCGTCGGTCAACGACGACGTGGAGCGGCTGCGCCACTCGGCGACGTCCAGCCTTCTCTCACGACGGGACGTGGTCGTGGTGGCCTCGGTGTCGTGCATCTACGGCCTCGGTACGCCGCAGTCGTACCTCGATCGCTCGATTCAGCTCGACGTCGGTGTCGAGGTACCGCGCGATGCATTCCTGCGTCTACTCGTCGATGTCCAGTACAACCGCAACGACATGGCGTTCACGCGAGGTTCGTTCCGCGTGCGCGGCGACACGGTCGAGATCATTCCGTCCTACGAAGAGTTGGCGGTACGCATCGAATTCTTCGGTGACGAGATCGAAGCGCTGTACTACCTGCATCCACTGACCGGTGACATCGTTCGTCAGGTCGACACGGTCCGTATCTTTCCGGCGACACACTACGTCGCCGGCCCAGAACGCATGGAGCGTGCGGCCAAGGACATCGAGGCAGAACTCGAAGAGCGGCTCGCCGAACTCGAGGGCAAGGGCAAGCTTCTCGAAGCTCAGCGTCTGCGCATGCGAACGCAGTACGACCTCGAGATGATCAAGCAGGTCGGGTTCTGCTCCGGCATCGAGAACTACTCGCGCCACATCGACGGCCGCGGTCCTGGAACTGCCCCCGCAACGCTGATCGACTATTTCCCCGAAGATTTCCTTCTGGTCATCGACGAGTCGCACGTGACCGTCCCGCAGATCGGCGCCATGTACGAAGGCGATATGTCGCGCAAGCGCAACCTGGTCGAATTCGGATTCCGGCTGCCGTCGGCCACCGACAACCGCCCCCTGACGTGGGAAGAATTTAGTAAGCGGATCGGTCAGACCGTCTACCTGTCGGCAACCCCCGGCAAGTACGAGTTGGGTCAGTCCGGCGGTGAGTTCGTCGAGCAGGTGATTCGCCCGACCGGATTGATCGATCCCGAGGTCATCGTCAAACCCACCAAGGGGCAGATCGACGATCTCGTTCACGAGATCCGTGAGCGCGCCGAACGCGACGAGCGTGTGCTGGTGACGACTCTGACCAAGAAGATGTCGGAAGACCTGACCGACTATCTTCTCGAACTCGGTATTCGCGTCCGGTATCTGCACTCGGATATCGATACGCTCCGGCGAGTCGAGCTGCTCCGGCAGCTCCGCCTGGGGGAGTACGACGTGCTGGTCGGCATCAACCTCCTGCGTGAGGGACTCGACCTTCCCGAGGTGTCGCTGGTCGCGATCCTCGATGCCGACAAGGAAGGCTTCCTCCGTAGCTCCACCAGCCTTATTCAGACGATTGGTCGAGCGGCTCGAAATGTGTCCGGCCAAGTGCACATGTATGCGGACAAGATCACCGCATCCATGGCGCAGGCGATCGAGGAAACCGAGCGACGGCGCGAGAAGCAGGTCGCCTACAACGAGAAGATGGGCGTCGACCCACAACCGCTACGCAAGAAGATCGCGGACATTCTCGATCAGGTGTACGAGGAGGCGGAGGACACTGCGGCGTCCGTGGACGTCGGTGGTTCGGGTCGCAACGCGACGCGTGGTCGGCGCGCGCAGGGTGAGGCCGGTCGCGCGGTCAGTGCCGGTGTGTACGAGGGGCGCGATACCAAGTCGATGCCTCGCGCCGAATTGGCGGATCTGGTCAAGGAACTCACCGATCAGATGATGAATGCTGCACGCGACCTTCAGTTCGAGTTGGCTGGGCGATTGCGAGACGAAATCTCGGATTTGAAGAAGGAACTTCGAGGGATGGACGCCGCAGGCCTCAAGTAGGTCGCCTCGCGCACGTTCGTGCTCGCGCCCGCTACGGTTTCAGGTATGGATGCACAGACTGCAGGCAAGACCGCGCGGACTCTCGAACTTCTTCACTCGCTGGCCTACTTCGTGCCGGAGACGGAGAAGGAACTTGTCGGCGTCGGGTTGGAACCTGGCCGAATGGTGTACTTCGCGGGGCGATCAGCGCCGCTCGGCGCTCCGCCCGCGACTGTCGTCACGGCCACCTTCTTCAACTTCAATCCTGAACTGATCGCCAGTGTCATTCCGCGTGCCTGGGAATTGGCAAGGGCCACAGAGGTTGTCGCGGCGCGGTATCGAGCAGTCGACGCGGCGTACGTCCGCCTGTTCGGTGCAGATGTGACGGGGTCGGCGGACATGGCCGAGGCCGCCGAACTCGTCTCGATCGCGGCGCAGAACATTCCCGGAGTGGACGGCCGCCCGCTGTACGCGGGTTGGGCGTCGCTCGACTGGCCGACCGAACCGCACCTGCGTTTCTGGCATGCGCTGACACTGCTGCGTGAGTATCGCGGCGACGGCCACATTGCTGCCCTTCAGACCGCGGGATTGAACGGACTGGACGCGTTGATCACGCACACAGCCACGGGAATCGGGTTTCAGCGTAAGTTCGCACAGACTCGCCGCGGGTGGTCGCAGGAACAGTGGGACGAGGCAGTGGAAAGCCTGAAGGATCGCGAACTGCTCGACCGTTCGTCCGGTGCGCTGACCGAGGACGGGCAGGAACTGCGCGACGTCGTCGAAGACCTGACGGACGACCTTGCGCTTGCCCCATGGGATGCGCTCGGTGAAGAAGGTGCCAAGCGATTGCTGGAATTGGCGACGCCGTGGCGTGCTGCCCTGGTCGAGCAGGAAGTTTTCCCGGCGGCGCTGTTCGGGCCTCGCTTCGGCAAACTTCGCTGATCGGTCACTACGGGACAAATGTGTCTGTGACTGATGATCACATTCACTGTGGGCTTGTGGCGTGTACTGCAAATAACACTATCCGCGGCACAATCCCGCTAATGTCAGCGCAGCGGTTGTCGAGCGGGCGCAAGAGCGTTGCGCCCGGTGCCGGCCGTACCGTCCGTCCCGTAACCATGGAGGAATGAATGAGTGCCTACCGGACCGTTGTCGTAGGAACCGATGGCTCCGAGTCGTCACTGAAGGCAGTCGACAGAGCTGCCGCCATCGCCAGTGGCTCGGACGCTCAGCTTGTCATCGCGTGTGCGTACTACCCGGCTGATCCCAAGGACGTGAGCGCTGCCGCTGACGCATTGGGTAACGAGGCCTACCAGGTCACCGGTTCCGCTCCGACCTACGAGATCCTTCGTACGGCGCGAGAGCGTGCACACGCCCAGGGCGCCAAGGACGTTGTCGAACGCGCCATCGTCGGCGCTCCCGTCGAATCGCTTCTTGCTTTGCTCGACGAGGTCAAGGGCGATTTGCTCGTCGTCGGAAATCGCGGATTGAACACTCTGACCGGGCGTCTGCTCGGTTCGGTGCCTTCCGATGCCGCGCGCAAGGCGACGTCCGACGTTCTGATCGTGCACACCGTTCGCTGATTTACCGGCAGTAGTCGGCTTCGGCCGCATCGACGAACACTTCAGCCAGCTGATCGACGCTGGGAAGTGGCGTCGATGCGGCCGAGCCGTTTCCGCTCGCGATCACCGGTTCGCTCGCTCCATTGAGTGATACCTGCCGCAGATTCGCGATGATCGTCTCTCGATCCGTGCCGGCCGCGAGCTGCTGGCAGACGCCGTCACCGAGCGCCTGCAACATGTCGTCGGAAAACGCGGGGTTCACCCCAGACGACGCGATCGCCGCTCGCAGACGTTCGGCGTCGTCCACCGGGGTTTCTGTGGGTGCGGCAGCAACAGCAGCGATGTCGTCGCTGCCTGCAGCTGCCGTCGAACTCGAATCATCTTCTGAACAACCTGCGGTCACCGCTGCCAGCATCCCGACACCGATCACCACGCGAGCGATCTTGCGGATGGGTGCGGCGGAACTTGCGGGCAGGCCAAGCACGAGAGGTCATTCCTTCAGTCGTCGACACAAATTGGAGTGACACCACCATTCGTGGTGTCACGCACGAACCTACTCCGTGAGGCTCACGAATCGAAGGCCAACTCTGCTGCCTCGAAGCCGTCGAGAACCGCGGGGAGCGACTCGATGTGAATGATGCCGAGCCTCTGGGTAGCTCGGGTCAACGCGACGTAGAGGTCGTTCATTCCCCGGGGTGACTCGTCGAGAATGTCGGCGGGTTCGACTATCAACACGGTGTCGAACTCGAGCCCCTTGACGTCCTTGACCGACAGGACACTCACGGTCTCGCTCGCAAGGCCCGCCAGATCGGCAACAACCCCGGAGCCGGCGATCACGGCGGTGATCCCGGGATGTGACTCGGACTCGATGCAGCAGCGCACGGTCGATTCCAATTCTTCGGCCGTGGTCTTGAGTGCCCAAGGCGCGAATCCGCTGTCGCGCACCGACCGGGGCACCGACTGCTCCGGGTCGATCTCTTCGAGCACGCGGTGAGCGACATCCATGATCTCCGACGGAGTTCGGTAGTTCACGGTCAGTTCGGTGAGCTTCCAGCGCTTGGCGACGTAAGGCTCGAGGATCGTCTGCCAGGACGAGGTTCCCGCAGGATCACCGGTCTGGGCCGTATCGCCGACCAACGTCATCCACCGATTCGGTATGCGCCGCATCAGCATTCGCCACGCCATCTCGGAGAGCTCTTGGGCTTCGTCGACAATCACGTGACCGTAGGTCCAGGTTCGGTCGCCGGCAGCGCGCTCCGCCGTGGTCTGGCGCTGGCCTTGATCGTGGCGCTGGGCGAGTTGGCTGGCGTCGATCAAGTCGTACGCCATCAGGATCTCAGGATCCATCTCGTCCTCGAGGTCCTGTGGTGCGGAGCCGGTGAGGATGTCGAGGGCACCCTGGGCGTCGGCGATCTGTGCGCGCCATTCGCGTTGTGCGCGTTCGCGTTCGGCGGCGTCGTCGACGCCGAGGATCTCGGCGAGTTCGTCGAGAAGGGGAGCGTCGGCCGCACTGAATCCTGGCCCGACGCTCTGCAGAAGCTCGTCGCGTTGTCCGTCGTCGAGTTGCGGCGCTGCCTTGGCCAACCTCGCCGGAGACGTCCACAGTTCCGCGAGGATTTGCTGCGGCGACAATTCTGGCCAGAGCTTTCCGATGGCGGACATGATGTCGGAGTCCTCGCGCATCTCGTCGCGAATGTCGGCGATGTCGTCCCGGCTGAGGAGTGAGCCGCCGTCGACGAGGTTTCCGCCGATGAGTTCGGCCATCTGCAGCGCCAACGCCTCGATGACCGCTGCTACGAAGATCGGGCGCGCCAGGTTGTGTGGGCGACGCGACGATCGAGCCCGACCGCGCGCCTTCGTGACGGTTTTGCGATCCAGCTTCAAGTCGTACGTGTCGAATCGCAGGGTGATCGGCTTGGACGGAACTTCCTGTCGATCCCTGACGGCGTTCTTGAGCACGTCGAGAATCGCGAGCGAACCCTTGATCTCACCGGCGGCGAGGGAATCGGTACGTGTTGCGCGCACTCCGGGGTACAGGTCACCAATCGTCGAGAGCAGGACGCCGGTCTCACCGAGTGAAGGGAGGACCTGGCTGATGTAGTCGAGGAAGGTCGCGTTCGGCCCGATGATGAGAACGCCGGCCTTGGCCAGCTGCTGACGGTACGTGTAGAGCAAGAAGGCAGCACGGTGAAGTGCGACAGCTGTTTTGCCGGTACCCGGACCACCCTGAACCACCAGAACGCTCTTGTGTTCGGAGCGGATGATGGCATCCTGCTCGCTCTGGATGGTCTCGACGATGTCGTTCATCTGGCCCGTACGTGCTGCGTTCAGAGCATCCAGGAGTGCGCTCTCACCGGCGACGCCGCCGGCTTCGGTGACTACTCCGGCGGCGCGGGCTGCATCGAGGTCCAGGTATTCGTCGTTGATGCCCGTGACCGTGCGGCTACGGCTGCGAATATGACGTCGCCGTTTCACACCTTCAGGTGCCGCCGGCGTCGCCAGATAGAACGGCCGTGCCATCGGGGCACGCCAGTCGAGGAGCAGCGTTTCGTAGTCGTTGTCGGTGTCCAGAATTCCGAGTCGGCCGACGTAGCGTCGCTCGTCGTCGAAGTCGATGCGTCCGAAACACATTCCGTTCTCGGCTGCGTCGTACTTGGCGAGATCCTCGGTGTACATGGCATTGAAGGACTCGCGTTCACTGCGTGCCTGCGGGGTGCCGCCGGTCTCGAGGAGGACCGTGCTCAAGCGTGTTTGGGCATACTTTCGAAGATCGTCGAGACGGGAGTACAGCATCGTCACGTACTGCTGCTCGAGCTCTTGCTCGTTCAGTGACGGGTCCGCGTCGGGCAAAGGATCTCCTAGGCTTGATGAGAAATTCATGCGCTGCAAAAGCGCCAAGACAGTCTAGTTCCCCCAGATGAACTGCCGCATAGATACAGGTCAGGCCACCCGAAGGTGGCCTGACCGTGATTTTCGGTGCACTCAGTGCGTCAATTCGTCCTTCTTGGCGCGAGCCTTTTCGAGTGCTTTCTCGGCGCGCTTGCGGGCCCGCTTACCCAGCACCTCGGTCTGTTCCGACGCCGTCTCTGCCCACTCGTTGCTCTTCTCGAGCGCGAGTTCGGCGAACTCGGAGCTGCGCTTGCTGGCCAGCTCGGCCAGTTCGGCGCTGCGCTCGCGTGCGGTCTCGGCCAGTTCGGAGCCGCGCTTCTGCGCGACTTCGAGGATGTCCGGGCCGCGTTCCTTGGCGACCTCGCTGAATTCAGCGGCACGCTTGCTCGCGATCTCCGCGAACTCGGAACCACGCCCCTTGGCGAGTTCGAGCCAATCCGTTCCGTGTGCCTTCGCGGTTTCGGCAAGTTCGGAACCGCGCTCGGATGCCACCGACAAAGCATGTTCGACGCGATCGCTCGTGTGATCGGTCTGCGATGCGACCAACGGAAGCGCCGCGGCGATAGACGCCTGTGCCTTCCTCGCGGCGCGGCGGCCACGCCAGCCGAGCGACGGCTTGCCCTCGGTGTCGACGGACGCGATCATCAGTCCGCCGAGCAAGCTGACGTTCTTGATGAAGTTGGTGCGCTGCATCGCTCGCAGTGACGGATCGGTTTCGTTCCAGAAGTCGTGGCCGGCCAGTGTGGTGGGCACCAGGCTTCCGGCGAGGACCAACGACGCGAGCCGCGGAGCCTTGCCTGTGGCGAGCAGGGCACCGCCACCGATCTGGACCGCGGCGTTGATCTTGACGAGTGTTTCCGGATCAGCAGGCACCTTCTGCGTCACTGCTCCTGGCAGCGTCTCGACGGATTTGTCGATCAGGGGTGACGCTTTGGCTGCTCGCTGAGCGGGGTTGCGCAAAGCATCGATTCCCCCGGCGATGAAGATCGTGGAAAGCAGTGGACGAGCAATTCGACGTACCAGCATGTTTCAAGCCTCCCGATGTAGGTTCGTTTTCCACCCTAGCGATCTCACGCGGAATTGGTCCGGTTCGGCGATCCGGCGACGCCCGACCCGGCTGACGGATTCCTGGTCGCCGAAGTGCGTTGTCCTGCGTCGATGACTTCGTCGTGGGTTCGGACAACTCGCTCGGAAGTATCCGTTACCGCGTATCCGCCCACGGCGTGTTCGAAGGCGGCACACAATGCACACCGATCGAGCACGATGGTGGTGTGACCACCAAGATGACTCAGAACTTCGGCTCGACCCTTCCCTCCGGCTGGGGACAGCTGTCGGACGAGGAGAACGTGAAAAACTGGGAGATCTTTCGTGCGCGCTACGGGTTCACGCCCGGCATCGACGCACGATCTTGGCCCGCTATCGCCGAACCCATCCCATCCGTGGTCTTCGATTTGGGTGCGGCGCCAGCTGCGACTCCAGGGGCGTGGGCCGCTCGCGTCGATGCGATCAACGCCGAAGCGTTGCGCTGCTTTGTCACCGTCTGGAACGACGACCCCAACTTCGTCGTTCTGGATTGGCAGCATCCGGGCCACACCTTCGACGCGGAGGCACATGCTGCTGCGAATGAGCTTGCGGAGTGGCGTGTTCCGGTCTATCCGAACGGTGACTACTACATATTCAGTCGGGACGACTTCACGGAAGGGACCTTCGGCCATCCGTGGGAACGCACGCTGTGTGTGTTCGGGGAACGGATGGTCGAAGGACTGGGCCGGACTCTGTCGACCTGGCTTCCGCGACTTCGAGTCAACGGTGAGCAGGTCGACAGCTACGAAGCCGGTTAGCGGGGTCCAGTACGGAACAGGTGAAACGTCACCAACCGCGTTCGCGCCACTCCGCCAGGTGCGGGCGCTCGGCGCCGAGCGTCGTGTCTTTGCCGTGCCCCGGGTAGACGACGGTTGCGTCGTCGAACCTTCCGAACAGCTTGTTCTCCACGTCGTCGAGCAGGGAAGTGAACTTCTCGGGGTCGGCAGTCTTGCCTACTCCTCCGGGGAAGAGTGAATCACCGGTGAAGAGGTGAACCTGCCCGCTCGGTTCGGTGAGAGCCAGCGCGATGGAGCCGGGAGTGTGTCCGGACAGGTGAATGACGTCGAGGCTCAAGTTGCCAACGTTCACCTTGTCGCCGTCTTCGAGGAGAACGTCCGGGGTGACGGGAAGGACATCCGCGTCGAGGGGGTGAGCAGCGGTCGGCACCTTCGTGGCGGCGTGGACGTCCTGCAAGGCCAGCCAGTGGTCACCGTGCTGGTGGGTGGTGACGATGGAATCGAAAACAGGTGCTTCCTGTTCGATGAGCGCGATGATCTTCTCGGCTTCGTTGGCCGCATCGATCAGGAGAGATTTCCCGGTCGTGGAACAGACGACGAGGTAAGTGTTGTTGTCCATGGGGCCGACCGACATCTTCGTGATGACGGCGCCTTCGACTGTGCGCCGCTGAGGGGCCGAATCGGGGGAGACCTGACCGGTGTAGGAGTCGTCGATCACGATGGGCTGATTCGTCATGAATCGCAGGCTACCTTCGAATAGGGGCAGGTAGAGCGATGGGCTCGCTTGGTGAGATAAACGTGTCGGTGGCTCGGCCTACGATGACGATCGCTCGAGGACTCGCGTTTGCGAGGCCGCTCGAGACTTCTCCGGGGGGACGGCCCCAGATGATTGACAATGAAGGGAATTGGTGTGGCGGATCGCCTGATCGTGCGGGGTGCGCGTGAGCACAATCTGCGAGGAGTCGATCTCGACCTCCCGCGAGACAGCCTGATCGTCTTCACCGGGTTGTCGGGCTCCGGCAAGTCCAGCCTCGCCTTCGACACGATCTTCGCCGAAGGTCAGCGCCGCTACGTCGAGTCGCTCTCGGCATACGCGCGTCAGTTCCTCGGTCAGATGGACAAGCCGGACGTGGATTTCATCGAAGGACTGTCCCCTGCGGTGTCGATCGACCAGAAGTCGACCAACCGCAACCCACGTTCGACGGTGGGCACCATCACCGAGGTCTACGACTACCTCCGACTCCTCTATGCCCGCGCAGGTTCAGCGCACTGCCCGGTGTGTGGTGAGAAGATCGCCCGTCAGACGCCCCAGCAGATCGTCGACCAGGTGCTCGAGATGGACGAGGGCATCAAGTTCCAGGTCCTCGCACCTGTCGTCCGTACACGTAAGGGCGAGTTCGTCGATCTCTTCGATCAGCTCAACACCCAGGGCTACTCGCGAGTGCGCGTCGACGGTGTCGTCCATTCACTCGCAGATCCGCCGAAGCTCAAGAAGCAGGAAAAGCACGACATCGAAGTCGTGGTCGACCGCTTGCAGGTCAAGGCGAGTTCGAAGCAGCGCCTGACCGACTCGGTCGAGACCGCACTTCGATTGGCTGAAGGCATTGTCGTCCTCGACTTCGTCGACCGTGAGGAAAATGCACCTGATCGGGAACGTCGCTTCTCCGAGAAGTTGGCCTGCCCGAACGGCCACGCACTCGCCATCGACGATCTCGAACCCCGCTCGTTCTCCTTTAACTCGCCCTACGGCGCCTGCCCGGAATGCACCGGCCTCGGTATCCGCAAGGAGGTCGACCCGGACCTGGTGGTTCCCGATCCCGACCTGAGTCTCGAAGACGGAGCAATCGCGCCGTGGTCGATGGGCCAGAGTTCGGAGTACTTCGGACGGTTGCTCTCCGGCCTCGGCGACATCCTCGGTTTCGACATGAAGACGCCGTGGAACAAGTTGCCGGCGAAGGCCCGTAGAGCAATCCTCGAAGGCAGCGAGGAGCAGGTTCACGTCCGGTACAAGAATCGGTACGGCCGTACCCGTTCTTACTACGCGGAGTTCGAAGGTGTGATGCCGTTCCTGCATCGCCGGCTCGAGCAGACCGAATCGGATCAGATGAAGGAACGGTACGACGGGTACATGCGCGATACCCCGTGCCCGGCGTGTGGTGGGGCTCGCCTGCGCCCGGAAATCCTGTCGGTAACTATCGCGGCTGGGGACTTCGGCAGTAAGTCCATCGCCGAGGTCTGTGAACTGTCGATCTCCGATTGCGCGGACTTCTTGAACAGCCTCACTCTCGGCTCGCGCGAAGAGGCGATTGCGGGTCAGGTCCTCAAGGAAGTTCAGGCACGACTCGGGTTCCTGCTGGACGTCGGCTTGGAATACCTTTCCCTCTCGCGTGCCGCGGGCACGTTGTCCGGTGGCGAGGCCCAGCGAATCCGCTTGGCAACGCAGATCGGTTCCGGACTCGTCGGCGTGCTGTACGTACTCGACGAGCCGTCCATCGGCCTGCATCAGCGTGACAATCGACGACTGATCGAAACCCTGACGCGCTTGCGCGACCTCGGCAACACGTTGATCGTGGTCGAGCATGACGAAGACACCATCCGTACATCTGACTGGGTGGTCGACATCGGACCGTACGCCGGCGAGCACGGCGGCAAGGTCGTCCACAGTGGGCCGTACGAAGAACTGCTGACGTGTGAAGAGTCCCTGACCGGCGCCTACCTGTCGGGTCGCAGCTTCATCGAGGTTCCGGCCATTCGTCGGCCGGTGGACCGCAAGCGTCAGGTCACAGTCGTCGGAGCTCGCGAGCACAATCTCGACGGCATCGACGTGAGCTTCCCGCTGGGCGTTCTCACCGCTGTCACCGGTGTCTCCGGCTCGGGTAAGTCGACGTTGGTCAACGACATTCTTGCGACGGTCATGGCGAACAAGCTCAACGGCGCACGCCAGGTGCCCGGCCGTCACACACGAATCAACGGTCTCGATCAGCTGGACAAGCTCGTGCAGGTCGATCAGTCTCCGATCGGCCGGACTCCGCGATCGAATGCGGCGACGTACACCGGTGTCTTCGACAAGATCCGAACCCTCTTCGCAGCCACCACGGAAGCGAAGGTCCGCGGATACCAGCCTGGTCGGTTCTCGTTCAACGTCAAGGGCGGACGCTGCGAGGCGTGCTCCGGCGACGGAACGCTGAAGATCGAGATGAACTTCCTGCCGGATGTGTACGTGCCCTGCGAGGTGTGCCACGGCGCTCGGTACAACCGCGAAACGCTCGAGGTCCACTACAAGGGCAAGTCGATCGCCGAGGTTCTCGACATGCCGATCGAGGAAGCAGCCGAGTTCTTCCAACCGGTCACCTCCATTCACCGGTACCTCAAGACTCTGGTCGACGTCGGTCTGGGCTACGTTCGACTGGGTCAGCCGGCTCCCACCCTGTCCGGTGGTGAGGCACAACGCGTCAAGCTCGCCGCCGAACTGCAGAAACGGTCGACCGGCCGGACCGTGTACATCCTCGACGAGCCCACCACGGGTCTGCATTTCGAGGACATCCGCAAGCTCTTGATCGTCATCAACGGTCTGGTCGACAAGGGCAACAGCGTGATCGTGATCGAGCACAACCTCGACGTGATCAAGACGTCGGACTGGGTCGTCGACATGGGACCCGAAGGTGGATCCGGCGGCGGAACCGTTGTGGCGCAAGGTACTCCGGAGGACGTGGCCGCGGTCCCCGAGAGCTACACGGGCAAGTTCCTCAGTGAAGTTCTCACCGCACAGCACGCACCGGTCAAGGCCAAGCCGATCACCAAGAAGCGCGCAACGAAGGCAGTTGCAGCTAAGAAGGCTGCGCCACGGAAGAAAGCCGCTTCCGTGAGCTAGCAGAAGTCGGTCAGCGATGCCGGGTCGGAATCCGACCCGGCATCACTGCTCTGTCGGTCAGGAAGCGGTGGCCTCGAGGATCACCTGGGCAACGTCTTCGGGGCGCGACCACATCGGCCAATGGCCGGTCGGGAGGTCGACATACGTCACTGGGAGTTTCGCCAGTTCCGCGGCCATCGGATGACCCCCGTCGGCCATCTGGGCGATCACCGCTGACGGGAACGTGCTGCAAACGACGGTTGACGGCACCTGGTAGCGCTTCTCGTTCGTCAGGACAATCGGCTCACGTGCCGGTCCGGCCGGTTCGGGGACGGCGTTGGCGCGAAACGCGTCGAGAGCTTTCTCGTCGAGTCCTTCGAGGCTGCTGCCGTCTGCTTCGAGTTCTGCCCACGTCGGCAGAGGTATCTCGACGACATCTGCGGCCAAATCCGGCCGCAGCGCTGCGCCGTCGGGCATCGGGCCCGAGTCGACGTAGACGATCCGAGCGACGCGATCCGGGATGCGATCGGTGACTGCGTACCCCACCGGGCCGGCGCCGCTGTGAACGACCAGGACCGTGCGTTCGTCGGAATCCGTTACAGCGTCGATGACTGCGCGGACGTGGGCGTCGAAGGTGACCGCTGATCGATCTGCATCGACGGCGTCGAGTCCGGGCAGCGTCAGACTGGTCACGCGGGTGTCGGAACGCTCGAGGTGTGGGAGAACTGCATCCCATGCCCATGAACCGAGCCAGAATCCGGGAACAAGAACGATGTGAGTTTTCATGTACTCACTGTGCAGCCGGGATGGTGACAACGGACTGTCACTAATTATGTCACCGTTTGGTATCGAAATCTGAGACACTCGTGGGTGTGAATCGAGCTGCGAGATTGCATGCTCTTGTCGAGGAGCTTCGGCGACAGGGCGATCGAGGGGCTACGTGTTCCCGATTGTCCGAGGAATTCGGTGTCACCACCCGAACGATCAAACGCGATATCGAGACGCTGATGATGTCGGGTGCGGCGATCGAGGCGCGCTCAGGCCCTGGGGGTGGATACCGACTCGTAGGTCGCGCCACGCTACCGCCGGTGAATTTCACTGTTCCGCAAGCAGTTTCAATCGCGTTGGCGTTGACGGCGATGGGCGATGCTCCGTTTGCGCCGGATGGACGTGCGGCGCTGGCAAAACTGCTCGACGTGATGGACGAGGAGAGTCGTCGTAAGGTCGCCGAACTCGGTGGCCGCGTGTGGATTCGCGGAGACGTCGGGGCTCTGACGGATTCGCGCGCGAACCGGCAGGCAGTCGAGCAGGGTCTCGAACAGAGTCGCGTCGTGTCGTTGCACTATGTGGATGGGGACGGTTCGGAGACGGTGCGGGCAGTTGAGCCGCACATTCTGGCGCAGGACCGTGGCCTGTGGTTTCTCATCGGCTGGTGTCGCCAGCGCGACGCCGTGCGGTGGTTTCGACTCGATCGAATGCGTCGGGCCACGCTGACGAACAATCACTTCACACCACGGGATTCGAGCGTCTTCGGCCAACCGCCCGACGACGCTCGGCCTGTCGCGCCCCGAAGGTGAGTGACTCAGTCGATCATGTTGCGGGCTGCGGCAACGGAATCCGTGATCAGCTCGGTCAAGACGGCTGGGTCGACGTCGCTCAGCCGTTTGACGTACAGGCAGCCTTTACCGATCTTGTGCTTGCCGAGGCGCGCGAGCGTGTCCGTGTAATCGTCGAAGTTCAGCGACAAGTACAACGTGAGTGCGGTGGCTCTGGGGGAGAACCCGATCAGTGGCGTGTCTCCCTCGTGGCCACTCGCATACCGGTAGTGCCGTGCGCCGAATCCGATGATGCTCGAGCCCCACATCACAGCAGGCTCGCCCGTGGCGGCCGACAGCAAGGAGATCAACTCCACACTGTCGGCGCGCTTGCGGTCGTCGACGCGGGAAATGAACGCGTCGACGTCCTCGGGCGTCGGTTGAGTCTTGTTGGCGGTTGCCAACTCAGTAGACCGGGCCGGTGAACTTCTCGCCCGGTCCCTTTCCTGGCTCGTCCGGATGCGAGGAGGCCTCACGGAATGCGCGCTGCAAGGCTTGGAGACCTTCGCGGATGGGTCCGGCGTGGGGGCCGAGGTACTCGACCGACGCAGTCACCAGTCCGGCAAGCGCGGTGATGACTCGACGCGCTTCGTCGAGGTCGAGGTAGGGGCTGGAAGACGGGTCGGCATCGGAGAGGCCGAGTTTCTCGGCAGCCGAACTCATCAGCATCACTGCGGCGCGGCTGATGACCTCGACCGCGGGAACTTCGGAGAGTTCGCGGACGTCGGGATTCGCGCCGTCGGTGTTCTGATCTGCCTCGAAGTTCTCACTCATGGATGTAAGGATTCCATCAGGCCGTGATCGTGTTGAATCGGGCCTCTCCCCGATGTGGGGGACCGGCACCGATTTCTTTCATCTCCGGCGACCTGTTACTCTTGTTGCAACGACCGCCTCCGACTTGTTCGGGGGCAGCAAGTGGAGTCCGACTCCCACCTCTGCACGGCAGGTAATACTGCAGTTCAGCGGTTCCGGTCACCTGATAGCGAAGATCCGTTCTTGTAATGGAGATCAGTTCTTCGTCAGGTTCCTCGCACAGTCGAGGAGATAGGTTTCGGCGTGAGCTGGATCTTATGTGATCGGTCGACATCGGGCCCCGCGGATGAGCAATCATCACAGCGGGGCTTTTTTGTTGGGGTGCGGGCGGTACGGGCTGCGTGCGGTCATGAAGACCGCACCGTTCAACCTAGGAGGCCCCATCAGCACTGAGACCCGCATCAACGATCGTATCCGCGTTCCCGAGGTTCGTTTGGTCGGACCTGGCGGCGAACAGGTAGGCATCGTGCGTGTTGAAGATGCACTCCGCTTGGCCCTTGAGGCCGACCTCGACCTGGTCGAGGTAGCTCCTGATGCCCGTCCACCGGTCTGCAAGATCATGGACTACGGCAAGTTCAAGTACGAGGCTGCACAGAAGGCACGTGAGTCACGTAAGAACCAGCAGCTGACGGTCATCAAGGAGCAGAAGCTCCGACCCAAGATCGACGACCACGACTACGAGACCAAGAAGCGCAACGTCGTTCGCTTCCTCGAAGCCGGTTCCAAGGTCAAGGTCACGATCATGTTCCGCGGACGTGAGCAGTCACGCCCCGAACTCGGCTACCGCCTTCTGCAGCGTCTGGGAGCAGACGTCGCAGATCTCGGATTCGTCGAAACCTCGGCAAAGCAGGACGGCCGAAACATGACGATGGTGTTGGCACCGCACAAGGGCGCCAAGACTCGCGTCAAGGCGCAGGAGAGCGCTCAGGCGCCAGTGGCTCAGGCCGCACCGCGTCCGGCTCCGGCCGCACCGGCTACGAGTGAAGCAGCTCCGGAAGCACCGGCGACCGGCGATGCCGCTCCCGAGGCTCCGGCCAGCTAGTCGATTTCCCAAGATCCACCACGTAACAAGAACTGAGGACTCCATGCCCAAGATGAAGAGCCACAGCGGCGCCTCGAAGCGATTCAAGGTGTCCGGCAGCGGAAAGCTCATGCGCCAGAAGGCCGGCCGTCGCCACCTTCTCGAGCACAAGTCCAGCAGGGTTACCCGTCGTCTCGACGGTGTCGCTGTTGTCAGCCCTGACGACGCTCCGCGCATCAAGCGCATGCTCGGCATCTGAGTCGCCCCCTTACTGACCACCCGGGGTCGTACTTTCAGCCCCTAGATTGACAGGATTTTTCAAGTGGCACGCGTAAAGAGGGCGGTCAACGCCCAGAAGAAGCGTCGTTCAATTCTTGCTGCATCCAGCGGCTACCGTGGACAGCGTTCGCGTCTGTACACCAAGGCCAAGGAGCAGCAGCTCCACTCGCTCACCTACGCGTACCGCGACCGTCGTGCGCGCAAGGGCGAGTTCCGCAAGCTGTGGATCACGCGTATCAACGCTGCAGCTCGCGCAAACGACATCACGTACAACCGCCTCATCCAGGGCCTGCGCCTGGCAGAGGTCGAGGTCGACCGCAAGATCCTGGCTGAGCTCGCCGTCTCCGATGCCGAGGCCTTTGCCGGCCTGGTCGCACTCGCGAAGGCCGCTCTGCCGGCTGACGTGAACGCTCCTGCCGGAGAAGCAGCCTGATTCACGCATCACAGCAACGGCCCGTGGACCCGCTCACCGAGCGGACTCCGCGGGTCGTTTCTGCTGTCAAGCTCCTGCGCACAGCAGAACGACGTAAAGCAGGACGTTTCCTCGTCGAAGGCGAGAACTCGGTCACCGAACTGTTGAACGGTGCGCTCGCGAACGGCGAGAACCGCCCGGTCCACGACCTCTTCTACACAGAAGACGCAGCCGAGCGGTATCAGCACGTCATCGATCGGGCGCTGACCGCGGGAGTTCGCGTTTCTCTTGTCACCGATCGGGCAATAAAAGCTCTGAGCGATACCGTCACGCCGCCCGGTCTTGTTGCTGTCAGTGATCTCCTCGACGTACCGCTGAGCGCAGCCGTCAACCAGGACACCCGCCTGCTCGCAGTGCCGGTCGAGGTCAACGAACCCGGCAATGCCGGCACCGTCATTCGCATCGCCGACGCGGTGGGCGCCGATGCGGCAATCCTCGCCGGTGACAGCGTCGATCCGCACAACGGCAAGGTGGTTCGTTCGTCGGCGGGCAGCCTCTTTCACCTGCCGGTTGTCCGCGAACGAGACACGGTGTCGGTGATCGAACAGATTCGCGCCGCCGGCATTCAAATTCTCGCGACCGAGGCCGACGGCGAGGTCGATCTCGACGAGGCCGACGAGTTGCTGAGCAAGCCGACGGCCTGGCTGTTCGGAAACGAAGCTCATGGTCTCGATCCGGCGATCGCAGCGCAGGCCGATCATCGGGTGCGGATTCCGATCCACGGCCGCGCCGAAAGTCTGAACCTTGCAACAGCGGCGGCAATTTGCCTGTATGCAAGTGCGAGGGTGCAGAATCGCACGACCGATCGCAGCTGAAAACTCGCGCGAAGACCTCACGGAATCCCATTTGCGGAAGCCTGAGACAATACAAGAGCAGAGACAATGCTCGAACGGGCTCGAAAGCTCGCAAGCAGTACGAGTAGCACGCAGTACGAGTAGCACGCAGTACGAGAAGCAAACCGAGAAGCGACAGGAGTGTCACAGCCGTGGCCAAAAATGAGGGCGCGACACCGCCGGAGGTCGACGCGAGTGTGCTCACCGAAGAGGCGTTGACCGCTGCGGCTGAGAATGCCGAGAAGGCGCTCGCGGACGCCGCTGACCTGGATGCGCTGGCGCACGTCAAGGTGGAGCATCTGGGGGACAAGTCCCCGATCGCCCTCGCTCGCCGGGGACTCGGCAGCCTTCCGGGTAAGGAAAAGGCGGACGCAGGCAAGCGCGTCAACATCTTCCGCACCCGGATCAACAACGCGTACGACGCCCGTCGTGAGGTCCTTCTCGCCGAGCGTGACGCCGCGGTGTTGGTCGCCGAGGCAATCGACGTCACTCTGCCCTCCGATCGCCACCCCGTCGGTGCGCGTCACCCGATCAGCCTGATTTCCGAGCAGGTCGCCGACGTATTCGTCGCGATGGGTTGGGAAGTTGCCGAGGGCCCCGAGGTCGAGACCGAGCACTTCAACTTCGACGCGCTCAACTTCTTGCCGGATCACCCTGCCCGCACGATGCAGGACACCTTCCACCTCGCGCCCGAGAACTCTCGCCAGGTGCTGCGCACCCACACCTCACCCGTGCAGGTTCGCACCATGCTCTCGCGTGAGGTGCCGATCTACGTGGTGTGCCCTGGTCGCACGTTCCGCACCGACGAACTCGATGCGACGCACACGCCTGTCTTCTCGCAGGTCGAAGGACTGGCCGTCGACAAGGGCCTGACGATGGCCAACCTGCGCGGCACTCTCGACGCGTTCGCTCGCGCCCTTTTCGGCCCCGAGACGCGTACCCGTATGCGCCCCAACTACTTCCCGTTCACGGAACCGTCGGCAGAGGTCGACGTCTGGTTCGCGAACAAGAAGGGCGGGGCAGGCTGGGTCGAGTGGGGTGGCTGCGGCATGGTCAACCCGAACGTTCTGCGCGCCAGCGGTATCGATCCTGACGAGTACTCGGGTTTCGCATTCGGAATGGGCCTCGAGCGGACCCTGCAGTTCCGCAACGGCATCCCGGACATGCGTGACATCGTCGAAGGCGACGTGCGTTTCACGTTGCCCTTCGGTGTCGCAGGCTAACTGATCCGGTCCGCGGAACCTTCACAAAGACTTATCGACAAACGAGAGAGCTGAGCAGACGTGCGAGTAGCGCAATCCTGGCTGACCGAGATCCTGCAGCGGGCAACTCCGGACTGGGAGGTGACCCCGGAAGAGTTGGACGCCGGGTTCGTCCGGGTGGGACTCGAAGTCGAGGAACTCGACACACTCGAGGCGATCGACGGCCCCTTGGTCGTCGGCAAGGTCGTCTCCATCACCGAACTGACCGAGTTCAAGAAGCCGATCCGCTTCTGTCAGGTCGAGGTCGGTGAGCCCGAGCCTCGCGGCATCGTCTGCGGCGCGCGCAATTTCAACGAGGGCGACCTCGTCGTCGTTGCACTGCCCGGCGCGGTGCTGCCCGGCGGATTCGAAATCGCCACTCGCAAGACGTACGGCCAGGTGTCCGACGGCATGATCTGCTCCGTCTCGGAACTCGGTATCGGCAAGGACCATTCGGGCATCCTGGTGCTCGAGCCCGGTACCGCCGAACCCGGCGCAGATGGCAACGAGTTGCTCGGTCTCGGTGACACGATCATCGAACTGAACATCACCCCGGACCGTGGCTACTGCTTCTCGGTCCGCGGCCTCACGCGTGAACTCGCCTGCGGATTCGATCTCGAATACGCCGATCCCGCTTCGGTTCCCGCGCATCCGGCCGAGGGTGAAGCCTGGCCGGTGCATCTCGAACCGGAGTCCAAGGCGTCGCGTTTCGTGATGCGAAAGATCACGGGAATCGATCCCGAGGCGGTGAGCCCGTGGTGGCTGCAGCGTCGACTGCTGCTCTCCGGTGTTCGCCCGATCTCGCCGGCCGTCGACGTCACCAATTACGTGATGCTCGAACTCGGTCAGCCTCTGCACGCGTTCGATGCGACCGCGGTGCAAGGCGACCTGGTGGTCCGTCGCGCCGAGGCGGGGGAGAAGCTCACGACGCTCGACGACGTCGAACGCACGCTTGATCCCGAAGATGTTGTCATTGCCGACGATTCCGGAGTCATTTCTCTGGCGGCCGTCATGGGCGGCGCGACCACCGAGGTGGGAACGGCAACGACGGACATCCTGCTCGAAGGCGCTACCTGGGATCCGCTCGCAGTCTTCAAGACGGCGCGCCGTCACAAGCTGCCGAGCGAGGCGAGCAAGCGTTTCGAGCGCGTCGTTGATCCGGCGATTCCGCTCGCGGCTGTCGATCGCGCAGCCGCTCTGCTGGTCGAGATTGCCGGCGGCCGGATCGAGCCGGTCCTGACCGACGTGGGTGACGTCGCCCCTCGCGCTGCCATTCGCATGGATATCGACCTGCCCGACCGTGTCGCTGGAGTCACGTACCCCAACGGCACCGCCGCTCGCCGTCTCACCCAGGTCGGGTGCAACGTCGAGGTGGGTGTCAGCGAAGAGGGCCACGGCCAGTTGGTCGCGACGCCGCCGTCGTGGCGTCCGGACCTGGTGCAGCCTGCAGACCTCGTCGAGGAAGTACTTCGTCTCGAAGGTCTCGAGCAGATCCCGTCGGTCCTTCCCGCCGCTCCGGCCGGACGCGGTTTGACTGCGTCGCAGCGGCGCAAGCGCACGGTCTCGAAGGCTGTCGCTCACGCCGGCTATGTCGAGGTCCTTCCTCCGGTGTTCCTGCCCACCAACGTCTTCGACGTCTGGGGCCTCGACGCGGATGATCCGCGCCGGAACACCAGCAAGGTGCTCAACCCGCTCGAATCCGATCGTCCGGAGTTGGCGACAACTCTGCTTCCGGGTCTGCTGGAGATCTTGGCTCGCAACGCTTCTCGCGGTCAGCGTGATCTGTCGCTGTACGGCATCGCGCAGGTCGTGCTGCCAGGCCCCGACACCAAGCCCGTGGATGCATTGCCGGTCGATCGCCGTCCGACGGATGAGCAGATCGCGAACCTGATCGCGTCGTTGCCGGCTCAGCCTGTTCACATCGCTGCTGTGCTGAGTGGATTGCGGGAGCCGAGCGGCCCCTGGGGTCCGGGCCGTCAGGCCGAGGCTTCGGACACTTTTGCAGCAGTGCGGGTCATCGCGGCTGCAGCAGGCGTCGAGGTGGAACTGCGTGCGGCGCAGTACCTGCCGTGGCATCCCGGCCGCTGCGCCGAGGTGCTGGTCGACGGCAATGTTGTCGGTCATGCCGGCGAATTGCACCCGGCCGTTCTCGAGCGTGCCGGACTGCCTGCGCGCACCTGCGCATTGGAAATCGACCTGGACGCTTTGCCGTTGGTCGAGAACTTGCCCGCGCCGCGCATTTCGCCGTTCCCCGCAGTGCTCCAGGACGTGGCAGTTGTCGTCGATCGCGACATTCCCGCGGCCAAGGTGCAAGAAGCTCTGCGTTCTGGCGGTGGCGAGCTTCTCGAAGACATCCGTCTGTTCGACGTCTTCGAGGGCGAGCAGGTCGGTGAAGGTCGCAAGTCGCTCGCGTTCGCATTGCGCTTCCGCGGCGTCGACCGCACGCTGACCGAGGACGAGGCCAGTGCCGCGCGTGACGCGGCAGTGGAGGCGGCGTCCAAGGCTGTCGGTGCGCAGATGCGGGGCTGATTTCCCCAACTGATCACAGAGCCCACGACCATCCCTGGTGGTCGTGGGCTCTTTTGTGCTACCGATTTCCCGGTGATTCGATGCGGCTCGGCAACCACACGTCCGGGGCGATCGTCGATGTCCTGCGTCCGTTCTGATCGAGTACGTGACCGAGCAGTTTGCGCAGATACAGCACGATGGATCGTTCCGTGATGCAAAGGCCCGGAATCTCCTTGCGCAAGCGAATTTCGAAGGCATCGAGTTCTGCCGGAGAATGCAGCCACAACTGAACAACGAGGTTGTCAGCGCCGACCACGGCGAAGCAATTCCGAACTTCCGGCGCCCTACTCAGCACTCGACCCGCTGCGTCGAGAAGTTCGGGTTCGATGCGGCACCACAGAGTGGCGAGCACAGGAAGCCCGGCCAGTGGACGGGCGAATTCACACCGCAGCGCCACCAACCCCGAGGACGTGAGCCTGTCGATCTGGCGTTTGCACGCAGCGGGACTGACACCGATCGCGTCGGCCAACTCCCGCATGGGAGTGCGCCCGTCGTAGGCGAGCATTGTCAGAACCCTGCGATCCTGTTCCGAGATGCCGACTGTGCGTGCTCTTCCGGCTTGACGTGTGTCACCAGTGGTCAGGACACCGCGCTCGGCAGGCGCCAGCGCGTTGAGTCGCCAACGACCTCCTTCGGTGAACCAACGTGTGATGACAGACGTGCGTAGCGCCGACACGCCGTCGATCGTTGCGACCTCCTCCGAGATGAAACGTGACATCGACGCCAAGTCCGCAGTGCCGGCCGTGACGAGCAGATCTGCTCTGCCCGTTGATGCTTCGATGGTCACGGCGTGGGCCAAGCGAGTCAGCCGCACCGCGACGGCGTCGAGAAGTGCAGGTGAGCAATCGATTTCGATGATCGCTGTGACGATGCTGCCCAGCACCTGTGGCCCTGGAGTGACCGTGACCCAGGCCAACGACGATTCGGAGAGTCGATTCCAACGACGGGCGAGAGTCGCGGCGTCGAGTTCGAGTGGTCCGGCCAACGAAAGCCACGTGGATCGAGGTGCGAGCTGGAGCGCATTGATTATCCTCAGATCGATTTCATCTATCCCGCGACCGTTGCCGACATCTTGTGCGCTCATAACGTCATTATCCGGCATATTGCTGCAAGATTCGGACTATCTGCGACGCTCGACGGATGATCACAGAGGAGAAGTACGCGCTGATCGGAGCGGGCCCGTCTGGATTGGCCGGCGCGCGAAACCTCGATCGGGCCGGGATAGCGTTCGACGGCTTCGAGAGCCACGACAACGTCGGTGGGCTCTGGGACATCGACAACCCGCACAGCACCGTCTACGAGTCGGCGCACCTCATCTCTTCGAAGGGCACCACCGCGTTCGCGGAGTTCCCGATGGCGGATTCGGTGGCCGACTACCCGAGCCACGTCGAACTCGCCGAGTATTTCCGCGACTACGCCGACACTCACGATCTTCGCAGGCACTTCACCTTCGGTTCTACGGTCATCGACGTTTCGCCCGAGGATTCGCTGTGGCAGGTCACCACGCGCAGCCGCAACGGTGAGAAAACGGTTGCGCGGTACCGAGGCGTGATCATCGCAAACGGAACGTTGTCGAAGCCGAACATGCCGACGTTCCGCGGCGACTTCACCGGCACGTTGATGCACACGAGCGAGTACCGCAGCGCCGAGATCTTCCGTGGGAAGAAGGTACTGGTCATCGGAGCGGGCAACAGTGGATGTGACATCGCAGTGGACGCCGTCCACCAGGCAGAGTCCGTCGACCTGAGCGTTCGGCGAGGCTACTACTTCGTTCCGAAGTATCTGTTCGGCCGTCCCTCGGACACCTTGAATCAGGGAAAGCCGTTGCCGCCGTGGATCAAACAACGCGTCGACACGCTGGTGCTCAAGCAGTTCACGGGAGATCCGGTGCGGTTCGGATTTCCGGCGCCGGACTACAAAATCTATGAATCGCATCCGGTCGTGAACTCGTTGATCCTGCACCACGTCGGACACGGTGACGTGCACGTGCGCGGCGATGTCGACCGGTTCGACGGCAGGACGGTTCATTTTGTCGACGGTTCGTCCGCCGATTACGACCTCGTTCTCTGCGCCACGGGGTATCACCTCGACTACCCCTTCATCGCGCGCGCGGACCTGGACTGGTCGGGCGCTGCCCCGGACCTGTTCCTCAACGTCGCGAGTCGTCGCCACGACAGTCTCTTCGTACTCGGGATGGTGGAAGCCTCCGGGCTCGGGTGGCAGGGCCGCTTCGAGCAAGCGGAGTTGGTGGCCAAATTGATCGCGGCACGCACCGAAGCTCCCGACGCGGCACGCGAGTTCTCGGCGGCGGCAGCCGGCCCAC
Organism: Rhodococcus sp. NPDC059969; assembly: GCF_042738325.1. Lineage (NCBI taxonomy): Bacteria > Bacillati > Actinomycetota > Actinomycetes > Mycobacteriales > Nocardiaceae > Rhodococcus > Rhodococcus sp. NPDC059969. The sequence goes on from NZ_JBHWUF010000009.1 coordinate 224,177, forward strand.
CACCCGATCTGTCCGGGGGATACAAGTACCTGAAGCTGGGTCGAATGGCCTACTACGTGAACAAGGACGCCTACCGATCGGCGATCAAGCGGCACATCGAACTGCTCGATACTGCTCTGGCGAAGGGAGGGCAGTGATGCTGATCGACGACGTGGTTCTCAACTTCAACCCGGGATCGTTGATGATCCTCAACGTGGTGCTCGCTGCGATCATGCTGGGGATCGCCCTCGACACCTCGGTCGACGACTTCCGTCGTGCGCTCACCAAACCCAAGGCGATGGCGGTGGGTATCGCTGCCCAGTTCCTGCTGTTGCCGGCAGTGACATTTGCCCTGACGCTGATTCTCTCGCCGGCTCCGTCGGTAGCACTCGGCATGATCCTGGTGGCGTGCTGCCCGCCAGGAAACATCTCGAACGTCCTGACACACCGGGCGGGCGGCGACGTCGCGCTCTCGGTGTCCATGACGGCGGTGTCGAACGTCCTCGCGATCTTCCTCATGCCGCTCAATCTTGCGTTCTGGGGGAGCCGACGCTCGGAGACCGACGCGCTGTTGCAGTCGGTGAACTTGAATGCGCTCGAGATGGTCGTTCAAATCGCGCTCATCATCGGTGTGCCGTTTGTTGTCGGCATCTGGGCGGCGCGAAAGTTCCCGGAGGTCGCGGCGAAAGCGCAGCCGTGGGTGAAGAACGGCTCGTTGGTGGCGCTTTTGATCTTCATCGTTGCGGGAGTGTCGGGGAACGCGTCGTACTTCGTCGACTACATCGGGGTGGTACTGCTTGCGGTCTTCCTGCACGACACGGTTGCCCTCGCACTGGGATACTTCTGCGGCGCCGTCACCGGGTTGAACGAATACAGCCGTCGCGCAGTTTCGTTCGAGGTCGGCATCCGCAACGCCGGACTGGGCCTCGGATTGGTATTCACGTTCTTCGACGGACTCGGCGGTATGGCCATCGTGGCCGGCTGGTGGGGGATCTGGGACATCGTCGCCGGGTTGGCTTTGGCGACGGTCTGGTCCAAGCGCCGTACCAGAAAGGCGGTGCCGGCATGACTGTCGCGCTGGTAACGGGCGGAAACGGCTTCCTCGGCACGGCTGTCATCGACGAACTGATCGCACGAGGCATCACCGTCGTCTGTGCCGACCTCACGGTGAAGGCAACACCGGACGATCGAGTCCACCGCGTTCGAGCGGACGTGTGCGACCCCGCAGAATTGGGGCGGGTGTTCGGTGAGCACCGACCGGACGTCGTGATCCACCTCGCTTCTATCGTGAATCCCGGCAAGAACACGACAGCGGAGCAGGAGTACCGCGTCGACGTCGACGGGACACGAAACGTGCTCGCGGCCTGCGTCGAACACGGGGTTGGACGGATTGTCGTGTCTTCGTCCGGGGCGGCGTACGGCTACCACTCCGACAGCCCGGCGTGGATCACCGAGGACGTTCCCGTTCGCGGCAACGACGAATTCACTTACAGTCGGCACAAACGCCTGGTCGAGGAGATGCTCGCCGAGTATCGCGTCGTACATCCGCGGTTGGAGCAAGTTGTATTCCGGATCGGCACGATCTTGGGGGAGAGCGTCGACAACCAGATCACCGCGTTGTTCGATCGCCGCAAGCTGCTCAAGGTCGCCGGGAGCGACAGCCCTTTCGTGTTCGTCTGGCACACGGACGTGGCGAGCGCCTTTGCCGAGGCTGTGACCGGAAACCAGGTGGGCATCTTCAACGTCGCGGGCGACGGTGCGCTGACAGTCGACGAACTGGCTTCTCGAATGGGCAAGAGCACGGTGACGCTTCCCGCGTGGCTCCTCCGGGGCGTTCTACGCGTCGGACGGCGATTGGGTTTGACGGAACACGGTCCGGAGCGGGTCGGATTTCTCCAGTACCGGCCGGTCCTCGACAATCGGCGGCTCAAGGAACAGTTCGGATACGTCCCCGAGTATTCGAGCGAGGACGCGTTTGCGGCTTACCTCGCCTCACGCTGACCCCTTTCGGCAGGCGGTCGTGGAAGGATCGGAGTTGTCCGTCGACGTTTCGAGAAGGGACTGCCAGTGTCACACAATGATGGGGCCGAGAATGATGGGTCAGCACCCGGTATTTCCGTGCACCAGGTAGTCGAAGCTGCTGATGCACTCGACGACAAGGACTTCCTCGCGGTCGTCCGCGCAGTGGTCGAGCGTCGTCCGAGATTGTCGGTCCTTCTTTCCGTGGTGGACACCGCTGCCGCGAGCCTCGATCCGACCCGTGTCGAGGACGCGGACGCGGACGCGGACACGATAACCGACGCCGAAGAGGTCGAACTGCCCGACACTGTTGTGGAGGTCGACGAGATCATCGATGTCCCGGTGGTCCTTGCGACAGATCCGAGAATCCCCGAACCCGACTACACCGAAGGGGGAGTCCCCACTTTCGACCGCGTTCGGGAGAAGATAGAGGGGCGCTTCGGTACTTCCATAGGTTCGTCCGAATTGGCACACGAAAGTCCTGCCGGAAAGTCCGTCGACGAGCAGTGGGACGAGCGCCAGAAGGCTGCAAAAGCCAAGCTCGAGGAGATCCGGCGATCCATGGGTAAGTAATTATGCATTCCGATGCACAATGATGCATACTGTGTGACATGACTGAAGGTGGTACGACCGAGAACACACGCAAGCCGATCAGAGTCGCCGTTGCCGGCGCCAGTGGGTACGCCGGTGGTGAGGTTCTGCGTCTGCTTCTCGGGCACCCCTCCTATACCGACGGCACTCTGGTGATCGGTTCGCTGACCGCCGGTGGCAACGCCGGTTCGACGCTCGGTGAGCATCACCCGCACTTGCTCCCACTCTCTTCGCGGGTACTCGAAGAGACCACTGTCGAAATTCTCTCGGGCCACGACGTCGTCTTCCTCGGTCTCCCGCACGGAAATTCGGCTCAGTACGCCAAGCTGCTGCCCGAATCGACGGTCATCATCGACTGCGGTGCGGACTTCCGGCTGCAAGATTCCGCAGCCTGGGAGAAGTACTACAAGAGCACTCATGCCGGCACTTGGCCCTACGGGCTTCCTGAACTGCCCGGCGCCCGCGAGAAGTTGGTAGGCGCAACCCGCATCGCCGTTCCGGGCTGCTACCCGACGGCGGCGAGCCTCGCGCTGGCCCCCGCCGTTGCCGCGGGGATCGTGGACTCACACGTGAACGTGGTTGCGGTCAGTGGCACTTCGGGCGCCGGCCGGGCGCCGAAGGCTGATCTGCTGGGTTCGGAGGTCATGGGCTCGGTCCGCGCATACGGCGTCGGCGGCGTGCATCGCCACACCCCTGAGATCATTCAGAATCTCTCGGCAGCAGGCGGCAAGGACATCACAGTGTCGTTCACTCCGGTCCTCGCGCCCATGCCGCGCGGTATCCTCGCGACCTGCACGGCGGCCACCACCGCGACCGAAGAGCAGGCACGCGAAGTCTATGAAAAGGCATACAACGACGAGCCGTTCATCCACGTGCTGCCTGCCGGAGTCTTCCCGCAGACCGGCGCCGTGATCGGATCCAACGCAGTACAGATCGGTGTCACCGTGGATGCCGACGCCGGTCAGCTCGTTGTCATCTCGGCAATCGACAATCTCACCAAGGGCACCGCCGGTGGCGCTGTGCAATCGATGAACCTTGCCCTTGGCCTACCCGAGACCGCAGGTCTCTCTACCGTGGGAGTAGCTCCGTGAGCACCGACAATCCGCAGCAGATCGACAACCCAACCGAATCCGACGTGGTTCACGTCGCCGGGGGACGTCTGCTCCGTACACAGGGCGTCACCGCACCTGCCGGATTCCGCGGTGCCGGAATTGCTGCCGGTATCAAGAAGAGTGGCAAGTCGGACCTCGCACTGGTGCTCAACGAGGGCCCTGATCTGGCCGCTGCCGGCGTCTTCACCCTGAACAAGGTCAAGGCGGCTCCGGTGTTGTGGTCTCAGCAGGTCCTGACGACGGGCAAGCTGCGCGCGGTGGTGCTCAACTCGGGCGGCGCGAACGCCTGCACGGGCGCGGGTGGATTCCAGGATGCACACAAGACTGCCGAGGAAGTTGCTTCGGCACTGAGCAATTGGGGAACCGAGACGGGCGCGATCGAGGTCGCCGTCTGTTCCACCGGACTCATCGGTGACCGGTTGCCCATGGACAAGCTGATCCCCGGTGTCACTGAGGTCGTGCACGAACTTGCCGGCGGAATCTCCGGCGGCACCGACGCGGCATACGCGATCATGACCACGGACACCGTGCCGAAGCAGGCGTCGCTGCACCACGCGAACAAGTGGAACGTCGGCGGAATGGCCAAGGGCGCAGGCATGCTCGCGCCTGCGCTGGCCACCATGCTGTGCGTCGTCACGACCGATGCCGTCGCAACGGCCGAGCAGCTCGACACCGCGTTGCGCGCCGCCACCCACCTGAGCTTCGATCGTCTCGACGTCGACGGCGCGACGTCCACCAACGACACGGTTCTGCTGTTGGCCTCCGGTGCCAGCGGTGTGGCGCCGACCCAGGACGAGCTCAACGCCGCAGTATTCGCAGTGTGTGACGACCTCGCCGATCAGTTGATGGCCGACGCCGAGGGCGTCACCAAGCGGGTCAAGGTGACGGTTCGCGGCGCAGCGTCCGAATCCGACGCGCTGATCGGCGCCCGGACCGTTGCTCGGGACAGCTTGGTCAAGACGGCGCTTTTCGGATCCGACCCCAACTGGGGCCGCGTCCTCGCAGCAGTGGGTATCGCTCCCATCGAGCTCGATCCAGACCGAATCAGTGTGTCCTTCAACGGGAGTCCGGTCTGCATCGACGGCGTCGGCGCTCCGGGGGCACGTGAGGTCGACCTGAGCGGGATCGACATCGAACTCGACATCGATCTGGGAATCGGCAACGAGTCCGTGAGCATTCGCACCACGGACCTCTCGCATGCCTACGTCGAAGAGAACTCGGCGTACTCGTCATGACCGAGACGTATCCCGTCATCAGCGAGCATCAGAAGGCACATGTCCTTGCGGACGCGCTGCCGTGGCTGCAGCGATTCCGCGACAAGGTGGTCGTGGTCAAGTACGGCGGAAACGCCATGATCGACGAGACGCTCAAGACGGCATTTGCCGCCGACATGGCGTTTCTGCGGACTGTCGGCATCCATCCCGTCGTCGTTCACGGCGGTGGCCCGCAGATCAATGCGATGCTGGCACGCCTTGGCATGAAGGGTGAGTTCCGCGGTGGTTTCCGTGTGACGACGCCCGAGGTGATGGATGTCGTGCGGATGGTGCTTTTCGGTCAGGTCGGCCGTGAACTCGTCGGCTTGATCAACGCGCACGGTCCTTACGCGGTCGGTATCTCCGGTGAAGATGCGCACCTGTTCACCGCTACTCGACGCACGGTTACGGTCGAGGGGGAGCAGACCGACATCGGTCTGGTCGGAGACGTCACCACCGTGAACCCGGACGCGGTACTCGATCTCATTGCGGCAGGACGTATTCCGGTGGTCTCGACCATCGCACCCGACGCCGACGGTGTCGTCCACAACATCAACGCCGATACCGCTGCTGCCGCACTGGCCGAGGCGATCGGTGCCGAGAAGCTCGTTGTCCTCACCGACGTCGAGGGCCTGTACACCGATTGGCCGGACCGATCCTCGCTGGCCACCGAAATCGACACCGACGCCCTTGCTCAGTTGTTGCCGAGTCTCGATGCCGGCATGGTGCCCAAGATGGAGGCCTGCCTTCGCGCGGTGCGCGGAGGTGTGCCGTCGGCGCACGTGATCGACGGCCGGCTCGAACATTCAGTCCTACTCGAACTTTTCACCGGCGAAGGAATCGGCACGATGGTCGTGCCGGGCTCCTCGGTCGCCGGTCCCCAGCAGGGAGTTACCCCATGAGCACGATCGATCTCCAGCAGCGGTGGTCCGCTTCGCTGATGAACAACTACGGCGTACCCCGGGTTGCTCTCGTTCGCGGTGACGGGGCCGTCCTCACCGACGCCGACGGCAAGCAGTACGTCGACTTCCTGGCCGGAATCGCCGTCAACATCCTCGGACACGGGCATCCGGCCGTCGTCGAGGCAGTTACGACACAGTTGACGACACTGGGCCATGTGTCCAACCTGTACGCCAGCGAGCCGGTCGTCGAGTTGGCGGAGCAGCTGCTCGCTCATCTCGGCAACGTGAGCGGGCGCGCGTTCTTCTGCAACTCCGGTACCGAGGCGAACGAGGCTGCCTTCAAGCTCGCTCGCGCCACCGGCCGGAAGAAGATCATCGCAGCCGAGGGCTCTTTCCACGGTCGCACGATGGGCGCACTCGCTCTGACGGGTCAGCCTGCCAAGCGGGCGCCGTTCGAACCGATGCCTGCCGGTGTCGAGTTCGTGCCGTACGGCGACGTCGAGGCACTCGAGCGGGCCGTCGATTCCGACACCGCCGCTGTGTTCCTCGAACCGATCATGGGTGAGGGCGGCGTCGTGGTGCCACCGGAGGGATACCTCGTGGAGGCTCGGCGGATCACCGCCGAACGCGGTGCGCTTCTCGTACTCGACGAAGTGCAGACCGGCATCGGACGGACGGGCTGGTTCTACGCCCATCAGGCCGTCGGCATCGTTCCCGACGTCATCACGCTTGCGAAGGGGCTCGGCGGTGGAATGCCGATCGGCGCCTGCATCGCGACCGGAGCAACGGCAGAGTTGTTCGGGCCGGGTAAGCACGGGACGACATTCGGTGGAAATCCGGTGTGTGCCGCGGCTGCACTTGCCGTGCTGAAAACCATTGCAGCGGAGGACCTGATCTCGCGCGCGGACAGTTTGGGTAAGTCGATCTCGACTGGCATCGAAGATCTGGGCCATCCGTTGGTCGACTACGTACGGGGATCAGGACTGTTGCTGGGTGTCGTGCTGACCGAGGACGTCGCGCCGGCGGTGGAAAATGCAGCCCGCGAAGCCGGGTACCTTGTGAATGCAGCGCAACCCGGAGTAATCCGGTTGGCGCCGCCGCTGATCCTCACGGATGAGCAGGCCGAAACCTTCGTGGCAGCACTACCTGCCATCTTCGACAGTGCACTATCGGCTGACCAGCCGGGGGAGAAGTGACTACCGTGGTGAAACACTTTCTCAGGGACGACGATCTGACTCCGGCGCAGCAGGCCGAAGTTCTGGAACTCGCTGCGATTCTCAAGAAGGACCCGTTCGCTCGGCGTCCACTCGAGGGTCCACGCGGAGTCGGCGTCATCTTCGAGAAGAACTCGACGCGTACACGTTTCTCGTTCGAGATGGGCATCGCACAGATGGGCGGCCACGCCGTCGTCGTCGACGGGCGCAGCACCCAACTCGGGCGTGAAGAGACGCTGGCGGACACCGGACGCGTTCTCTCCCGCTACGTCGACGCCGTCGTGTGGCGCACGTTCGGCCAGAAGCGCTTGGAGCAGATGGCAACGGGCGCAACCATTCCCATCGTCAACGCGTTGTCGGACGAGTTTCACCCCTGTCAGGTTCTGGCCGATCTGCAAACGCTGATCGAGCAGAAGGGTGAGCTCAAGGGGCTGAAGCTGACCTACCTGGGTGACGGCGCCAACAACATGGCTCACTCACTGATGCTCGGCGGAGTCACCGCAGGCATCGACGTCACCATTGCCAGCCCCGCGGGCTTCGAACCGGCGGACTGGGTAGTGGCAGCAGCACGCAAACGCGCCGAGGAAACCGGCGCGACCATCACGCTGACGCAGGACCCGCAGGCCGGCGTCGTCGGCGCCGACGCGTTGGTCACCGACACCTGGACCTCTATGGGTCAGGAGAACGACGGACTCGATCGGGTCGGACCTTTCCGTCCGTTCCAGATCAACAAGGAGCTGCTCGCAAAGGCAGATCCGAAGGCCGTCGTCCTGCACTGCCTGCCCGCACATCGCGGCGAAGAAGTCACCGACGAGGTTCTCGACGGGCCGCAGAGTGTTGTCTGGGACGAGGCGGAGAACCGTCTGCACGCCCAGAAGGCATTGCTCGTGTGGCTGCTGGAACAGCGAACCCAACTGGACCCGGCGTGAGCGTCGCTCCCACTCGGGCTGGTCGCCAGTCGCGCATCATCGCGCTTCTGGCGGCTCACCCCGTCCGAAGTCAGACGGAGCTGGCGGCCTTGCTCGGTGCCGAGGGCATCGAGGCAACGCAGGCGACGCTCTCGCGTGACCTCGAAGAGCTGGGAGCGGTGAAACTGCGTGCCGCCGACGGCGGCGCCGGTGTTTACGTGGTGCCGGAGGACGGGAACCCGGTACGCGGTGTGGCCGGCGGTACCGACCGCCTCTCACGGCTGTTGGGTGAGCTGTTGGTCTCCACCGATTTCAGCGGCAACATGGCGATCCTCCGGACACCGCCGGGAGCCGCGCACTACCTCGCGAGCGCACTGGATCGGTCCTCGATGCCGGACATCGTAGGCACGATCGCCGGAGATGACACCATCTTCGTAGTGGCCCGGGAACCGCTTTCCGGAGCGGAACTCGCGGCCATGATCGAATCGCTCGCCTGACCCCTTATTCTTTGATAGAGATTTTCAACCGAAGGAGCACAAAAACCATGGCCGATCGCGTCGTACTCGCCTACTCGGGCGGGCTGGACACTTCTGTTGCCATCAGTTGGATCGGTAAGGAGACGGGCGCTGAAGTTGTCGCCGTCGCCATCGATCTGGGGCAGGGTGGCGAGGACATGGAGGTCGTGCGTCAGCGCGCGATCGACTGCGGCGCAGTCGAATCCGTTGTCGTCGACGCCCGCGACGAGTTCGCGGACGAGTACTGCCTGCCGACCATCGCGGCCAACGCCCTGTACATGGACCGCTACCCGCTCGTCTCGGCCATCAGCCGTCCGCTGATCGTCAAGCACATCGTCGAAGCTGCACGCTCGCACGGCGGCACCATCGTCTCGCACGGTTGCACCGGTAAGGGCAACGACCAGGTTCGCTTCGAGGTCGGATTCGGCGCCCTCGCACCCGACCTGCAGGTCATCGCACCGGTCCGCGACTACGCCTGGACCCGCGAGAAGGCCATCGCCTTCGCCGAAGAGAACAACATCCCGATCAACGTCTCCAAGAAGTCGCCGTTCTCGATCGACCAGAACGTCTGGGGCCGCGCCGTCGAGACCGGATTCCTCGAGGATCTGTGGAACGCGCCGACGAAGGACGTCTACGACTACACCCAGGACCCGACGGTCAACTGGAATGCACCCGACGAGCTCATCATCAGCTTCGACAAGGGCCGCCCGGTCGCCATCGACGGCCGCCCGGTATCGGTTCTCGAAGCCATTCAGGAACTGAACAAGCGCGCAGGCGCTCAGGGCGTCGGCCGCCTCGACGTCGTCGAGGACCGTCTCGTGGGCATCAAGAGCCGTGAGATCTACGAGGCTCCCGGCGCGATGGTTCTCATCACCGCACACCAGGAACTCGAGCACGTCACCCTCGAACGCGAACTCGGTCGCTACAAGCGTCAGATGGAGCAGCGTTGGTCCGAGCTGGTCTACGACGGCCTCTGGTTCTCGCCCCTCAAGGACGCACTGGACACGTTCGTCGACAAGACGCAGGAACGCGTCACCGGTGACATCCGTCTCTTCCTGCACGGTGGAGCCATCACCGTCAACGGTCGTCGCAGCCCGGAGTCGCTCTACGACTTCAACCTCGCGACGTACGACGAGGGCGACAGCTTCGACCAGTCTGCATCGAAGGGCTTCGTCGAGATCCACGGTCTGTCGTCGAAGGTCGCCGCGAAGCGCGATCTGGGACTCTGAGCCATGACGGCTCACGGTGACGGAGACGCTCAGAAACACGGCACCAACGAAGGCGCGCTGTGGGGCGGACGGTTCGAGTCCGGACCGGCCGCTGCCATGGCGGCGCTGAGCAAGTCGACTCACTTCGACTGGGTCCTCGCTCCGTACGACGTGCGGGCGTCGCAGGCGCATGCGCGTGTGCTGAACAAGGCCGGCCTGCTCAGCGAAGCCGACCTCGCGACGATGCTCGACGGTCTCGACCGTCTGGCGGCAGATGTCGCCAGTGGCGCCTTCGGGCCCAGCGATTCGGACGAGGACGTACACGGCGCACTCGAGCGCGGTCTGATCGAGCGTGTCGGGCCTGAGGTCGGTGGACGCCTGCGTGCTGGTCGTTCGCGTAACGACCAGGTGGCCACGCTGTTCCGCATGTGGCTTCGCGATGCGGTCCGCCGCATCTCCACCGGCGTTCTCGACGTGGTCGACGCATTGGCGACTCAGGCCGGGGCGCATCCGGATGCCGTGATGCCGGGCAAGACGCACCTGCAGGCGGCTCAGCCGGTCCTGTTGGCGCATCACCTGCTCGCTCACGCACATCCACTGTTGCGGGACGTGCAACGCCTTCGCGACTTCGACGTGCGAGCTGCGGTGTCCCCGTACGGTTCCGGTGCACTGGCCGGTTCCTCACTCGGACTCGATCCCGAAGCGATTGCGGCGGAACTGAAGTTCGACAGCTCGGCCGAGAACTCGATCGACGCAACGGCTTCGCGTGATTTCGCAGCCGAGGCAGCGTTCGTGCTCGCAATGATCGGTGTCGATCTCTCCCGTATGGCGGAAGAGATCATCATCTGGAGCACACCGGAGTTCGGCTACATCACTCTTGCCGACGCGTGGTCCACGGGATCGTCGATCATGCCGCAGAAGAAGAATCCGGATGTCTCGGAACTCACGCGCGGTAAGTCGGGTCGTTTGATCGGTAACCTCACCGGATTGTTGGCGACGCTCAAGGCTCAGCCGCTGGCGTACAACCGCGATCTGCAAGAGGACAAGGAACCGGTCTTCGACTCGGTTGCGCAGCTCGAGATGTTGCTCCCGGCCATCACCGGTCTGGTGCAGACTCTCGAGTTCCACACCGAGCGTATGGCGGAACTTGCTCCGGCGGGGTTCACGTTGGCCACCGACATCGCGGAGTGGATGGTGCGTCAGGGCGTGCCGTTCCGGGTTGCACACGAGGCAGCCGGAGCGTGTGTGCGTGTCGCCGAAGCTCGGGGCGTCGGACTCGAAGATCTCACGGACGAGGAACTGGCCGACGTCGACAGCGCGCTGACGCCCGCTGTTCGTGAGGTGCTGACAGTCGAGGGTTCCATCTCTTCGCGTAATGCACGGGGCGGCACCGCGGGGGTGCGGGTGGCAGAGCAGTTGGACGGAGTCCGAGCAGTGGCGCAGTCGCTGCGGGGATGGACACTCTGACCTCGAGGTCGCGAGTGTCGTCCCTCTCTTTTCGGCAGTAGTCCTTCGGTCGTACGCGGTCAGGGAGCAGAATTTGCTCCCTGACCGCGTACGCGTATTCGTCGTCAGTAGGCTTGTCGCGCGCGGGAAAAATGAGACTGACGTCACATGGTGAGTAACTTGGGAGTGAAATGGTGGGATTGAATTCCAAGTCTGTGCTGGGCCCGATTCGTCGGGTGGTTGCGACAGCACAAAACGGCCTCGAGGTCGTCCGGTTGGGTGGGTTGGAAACGGATGCGACCACGTCGCCGTTCGAGATCGTCGAACGCGCAGCGATGTATCGGCTCCGGCGCTACTTCCCGGACAGTGACCCGGAAACCGTCGGCGCACCGATCTTGCTGATCCCGCCGATGATGATGTCGGCGAACGTGTACGACGTGACCCGCGACCAGGGCGCTGTGGGAATTCTGCACGAGATGGGCCTTGACCCTTGGGTCGTCGATTTCGGTTCGCCCGACTCCGAAGAGGGCGGTTGGGATCGCAATCTTGCCGATCACATCATCGCTCTCAGCGACATCGTCGATCACATCCGCCGTCACACCGGTAAAGATGTTCACATCTCCGGTTACTCGCAGGGTGGAATGTTCGCCTATCAGGCGGCTGCCTACCGACGCAGCCGAAACATAGCCAGTGTCATCACCTTCGGCAGCCCGGTCGACACACTCGCTGCATTGCCTTTCGGTATCCCGGCCGGATTGGCTACCAAGGGTGCGGATTTCCTCGCCGATCACGTCTTCAATCGCCTGGCAGTCACCGGATGGATGGCTCGTACCGGGTTCCAGTTGCTCGATCCCGTGAAGTCGCTGAAGATGCGCGTCGACTTCCTGCTTCAACTGCACGACCGTGAGGCGTTGCTACCGAGAGAGCAGCAGCGACGCTTCCTCGCCACCGAGGGTTGGGTTGCGTGGTCGGGGCCCGCAGTTGCCGAACTGCTCAAGCAGTTCATCGTGCACAACAGGATGATGACCGGCGGTTTTGTCATCAAGGATCAATTGGTCTCTCTCGCCGAAATCACCTGCCCCATCCTGGCGTTTGTCGGCGAGGTCGACGACATCGGTCAGCCGCAGGCGGTTCGCGGTATCAGTCAAGCGGCTCCTCGGGCGAAGGTCTATGAATCTACTTTGCGCGCAGGTCATTTCGGTTTGGTTGTCGGTTCCACCGCGGCCAATCACACCTGGCCGACAACCGGTGAATTCGTGCAGTGGACCGAAACGGGTGGGCCGCTCCCGGACCGCATCGCGAACATGGTCTACGGCGCCGATCTCGAAGACCAGACCGGTGTGTCGATCAGCAATCGGATCATCCACACCGTCGCCTCGGTCGCCGAAGTAGGGGCAGGCGTCACCAAGGGAATCAGTGACCTTGCCGCCGGTGCCCTGCGCGGCACTTTCGAGTTGTCCGGCGAGGCAGCGCGCGCGTTGCCACGTCTGGCGCGGCTCAACCAAATTCAGCCGCACACCAAGATCTCCCTGAGCCAATTGCTCGCGGAGCAGCGTCGAAAGGCGCCGAACGGCGAGTGCTTCCTCTTCGACAATCGCGTGCACACCTACGAAGCGGTCAACGCCCGCATCGACAATGTCGTACGTGGATTGATCTCCGTGGGCGTGCGTCCGGCAGCACACGTCGGTGTCTTGATGGAGACCCGTCCCAGCGCGCTCGCGGCCATCGCGGCTCTCTCGCGCCTCGGTGCCGTCGCGGTCATGCTTCCGCCAGGGTCCGACATCACGGCGGCGGTCAAGCTGGGATCGGTCGATCGGATCATCACCGATCCGGAGAACGTCGATGCCGCAGTGGTTACCGGTAGGCCTGTTCTGGTTCTCGGCGGCGGCGATGCCCGTGGCCTCGAGGTGGATCCGTCGCACGACGTGATCGATCTCGAACAAATCGATCCGACGAAGGTCAATCTGCCCGGGTGGTACCGACCGGATCCCGGTGTCGCCCGCGAACTCGCGTTCATCATCTTCGCGGAATCCGGCGGTGTGCTCGAAGCCAAGCAGATCACCAACTACCGGTGGGCATTGTCGGCCTTCGGCACGGCCACGGCGGCCGATCTCGATCGCGGTGACACCGTGTACTGCCTTGCGCCGCTCCACCATTCGTCGAGTTTGCTCGCGACTATCGGTGGCGCAATGGCGGGTGGTTCCCGGATTGCTCTCTCACGCGGACTGAACCCGGCGAGGTTCGTCGAAGAAATCCACCGCTACGGCGTGACGGTCGTGAGTTACACGTGGTCGATGATGCGCGAGATCCTCGACGAGGATCTTCTTCTCATCGACGGCAGCCATCCGGTCCGCCTGTTCATCGGTTCGGGAATGCCCCATGGTCTGTGGAAACGGACCACGGAGGCGTTCGACCCCGCGCAGGTGCTCGAGTTCTATGCGTCGACCGAAGGCGACGTCATTCTCGCCAACGTCGCGGGCTCCAAAGTCGGCTCCAAGGGTCGCCCGCTGCCGGGTAGCGCGCAGGTTCGATTGGCGGCCTACGACCCCCTCAGTGGTCGGCTCCTCGAAAACGGCAACGGGTTTGTCCGTGAGTGCGCCGAAGATGAGGTCGGTTTGCTGCTCGGGCGCGCGGGATTCACCGCCGATCTCTCGGGCGGCGCCATGCGAGGTCTCTTCCAAGCCGGCGATTCGTGGATTCCCACCGAGAATCTCTTCCGCCGAGACGGCGACGGCGACTACTGGCTGATCGATCACAAGAACACGGTCATTTCCACCCTCCGCGGTCCCGTGTTCACCCAGCCGATCGTCGACGCTTTGTCGAGTGTTGCGCGGGTAGATCTTGCTGTCGCGTACGGCGTCGGCGACGCACCGCATCAGTTGGCGGTCGCTGCCGTGACCTGGCGTCCGGGGCGGCAGTTCCGATCTGCCGAGCTTGCAGAGGCGCTCTCGCGCATCGCTTTCGACGCTCGTCCGGACATCGTGCACGTGGTGGACGAGATCCCGGTGGGCTCGTCGTACCGTCCGAGCGCTACTGCTTTGGCTGCGGCCGGACTGCCGGCGCCGGGGCCACGGACCTGGTTCCTCGATTCCGAGACGCAGTCGTACAAGCGGCTGACCAAGGCAATTGCCGCGCAGTTGATGCCGACGAGGGTGGGCACCGGAGCACGGTAGCCTGAGGACATTCTGTTTGATCGGTTCGAGAGGACTCACGTGGCTATTGATTCGACGTTGCTCAGCATTCTGGCCTGCCCCCAGGACAAGGGCCCGCTGCTGCTGGTCGGGGACGAGTTGCTCTACAACCCCCGTTTGCGGCGCGCGTATCCGATCGAGAACGGTATTCCTGTTCTGTTGATCGACGAGGCACGCGATGTGGCCGACGACGAGCACGAGAAGTTGCTCGCACGGGCCGAAGGCTAGATCGGCAACTCGCCGGTGAGGTACCGCTGGAGGTTCGGAGCTACCAGCGGTACCAGTGCGTCGACGCTCAACGTCGCGAGCGGTTCGAGTCCGAGCACGTATCGCGTGACCAGCAGCCCGGCCATCTGAGAGGCCACCAATTCTGCTCTGATCAGGCCGGTGCCGGGTGGTGTGTCCACCCGCGGAATGATGTCGCGCAATACGATATCGAGCAGAAAGCTCTGGATCAGTTGCGATCCGTCTCCGGAAATGGCTGATCGAAAAGCCGCCAGAATCGCCGGCTGATGTTCCGAATCCCATAGCCCGATCACCTCCCGGAGAAGGCTTTCGCCGAGATTTTCGGTCGGGGAGGTGTGAACCGGTCCCAGTACCTGTGCTGGATCGATCGGTAGCGCGATCGCAGCGGTGAACAACTGCTCCTTGCTCCCGAAATGGTGATGAATCATAGCTGGATCGACGTCAGCGGCCGCGGCTATCGATCGAACGGTAGTTCTTCGAAAACCGTTCCGGGAGAACTCTCGTCGCGCCGAATCGAGAATCTGCGCGCGAGTCTCCGACTTGCCCGGTCGTCGCCCCGAACGAGTCGGCGTCGGCGCGGTGCTGTTGTCGGTCATGGAGTGCGGCGATCGAGTGTGGCTGCGGCCAGCGATAGTGCGGCGGCGGCAAAGCCCGCCATGACGGCGAGATCACGCCACATCTGACCTGTCGCGTCGGCATGCATCGACACTTGTTGAAGCGCGTCGACGGCGTAGCTCAAGGGGAGGACGTTGCTGATCCATTCGAGCCAGGTCGGCAATTGGTCACGAGGTACCAGGAGTCCGCAGAGGAAGAGCTGTGGAACCACTACGACAGGCATGAACTGCACTGCTTGGAATTCGGTCTTCGCGAACGCACTGGCCAACAGACCAAGAGCAACGCCGAGGATCGCGCCGAGAACTGCGATGACGATGACCCACGCAAGACTGCCAGCGATGGTGAGCCCGAGAAATCCGAAAGCTACCGCGCACGCGAGAGCTGCTTGAGCGGCTGCGGAGAGTGAAAATGCTGCACCGTATCCGGCGAGAAGATCGAGTTTGCCCATCGGAGTGGTGAGCAGGCGTTCAAGTGTGCCTGAACTGCGTTCGCGTTGCATCGCGATGGACGTGACCAGGAACATGACGACAAACGGCAAGATTCCCAACATCGTGATCGCCACTCGTTGGAAGAGCGAAACCTGGCCGGGTGGCGTCGGGACGTCTTGGTAGAGGAAGTAGAGCAGAATCATCAGTAACGACGGGACCAACAAGATCATGGCCACCGTACGGTGATCTTGGCGGAGCTGAAGCAGAATTCGAACGGTAGTAGCACCGAAGATCCTGATGCTCATGATATTTCGCCTCCGACGGGTGAAGTCCGAATCAGCTCGAGAAAGGCGTCCTCGAGCCGTTCACATCTGGTTTTTGCGCGCAGTTCGTCAGGGGTGAGTTGCGCGAGAAGGTACCCGTCGCGCATCAGAATCAGTTCTGCGCAGTGGTCCGCCTCGTCCATGACGTGGCTCGAGACCAACAGGGTGGTTCCGCTGCGAGCGAGGTCGGCAAATCGTTCCCACAATTCGACGCGAAGGACTGGATCGAGCCCGACGGTCGGTTCGTCGAGGATCAACACATCAGGTGACGCCACCAGCGCGCATGCCAGCGAAACTCGACCGCGTTGACCTCCGGACAGGTCGGCTGCGGTCTGGTCGGCATATCGGCTCAATCCGACGGCGTCGACCGCTGCTGCGACGTCTGCGCCGGATTTTCCGTACAGAGCGCCGAAATACTGAACATTTCGCGTGACCGTCAGGTCGCCGTAGACACTGGGGGATTGGGTGACGTACCCGATCCGACGGCGAAGGGCGACGGACCCGGCGCGATCTCCCAGGACTCTGACCTCACCACTTTCGACAATCTGCGTTCCGACTATCGCGCGCATGAGGGTTGTTTTGCCGCAACCGGAGGGTCCGAGCAGTCCGGTGATCGATCCCGCCGAAACTTGCAGGTCAAGCGAGTGGAGTACTTCGTGTTTGCCGCGAATGACTCGGAGTCCGCGGATGTCTATTGCCGGCGTTGTGGTCACTGTGCGCCTCGTTTCAATAATTCATCACTTGTTGAATTATGCGACTCGGCCGACAGGCGAGTCAACGGTGTGGGCACAATCGAAGGGTGAGTATCGAGACCTTGGTAAATGTGAAAAACCCGTTGGAAGCGGGCTTGGCGGTTCTCGGCTCGACCCTGATCGTCGACGAGGTCGCTCTGAGAATTGTCGAGGTGGAGGCTTACGGCGGGGAGAAGGACGGGCCCTGGCCGGATCCGGCAGCGCATTCGTATCGGGGGCAAACGCCGCGAAACAGCGTGATGTTCGGGCGGGCGGGGCGTCTGTACGTCTACCGCAGCTACGGAATGCACTTTTGCATGAACATCTCGTACGGCCCGGATGGTGTCGCGGGCGGTGTTCTGCTCCGCGCCGCTGAAATCGAAGCCGGCCACGATGTGGTGTCCGCACGGAGATCGCCGGACCGGCCGTCTCACCAATGGGCCAGAGGGCCAGGTAATCTCGGCGCTTCCGCCGCAATCACGCTGGGGGACAACGGAACAGACGTGTTCGACCCGGCGTCGCGGATTCGGCTCGAATTGGGGGAGTCGAAGGAATGGGTGAGCGGACCGCGGGTGGGTGTCAGCACCGCGGCGGAGGTCCCGTGGCGCCTCTGGATTCCGGACTCCCCGGCGGTGTCCGCGTATCGCCGAAGCCCGCGAGCACCGGCCGTTTCGTGAAGATGGGATGATCGAGTCCGTGACTGAGAATATTCTCGACGAACTGACCTGGCGCGGGCTGATCGCCCAATCAACCGATCTCGACGCTTTGCGTAAAGATCTCGAGGCCGGACCGGTCACGCTGTATGCGGGGTTCGACCCGACCGGACCGAGTCTGCACGCAGGCCACCTGGTTCCGCTCCTTGCGCTCAAGCGTTTTCAGCGTGCAGGCAACCGCCCGATCGTTCTTGCCGGCGGTGCAACGGGCTTGATCGGTGACCCCCGTGACGTCGGGGAACGGACGATGAACTCCGCCGACACCGTCGCAGACTGGGCGGGTCGCATCCGTGATCAGCTCGAACGATTCGTGGATTTCGACGATTCGCCGACGAGTGCGGTCATCGAGAACAACATGAACTGGACCGGCAAGATGTCGGCCATCGACTTCTTGCGTGATGTCGGCAAACACTTCTCCGTGAACGTGATGCTCGCGCGCGACACCGTCAAGCGTCGCCTCGAATCGGACGGCATGTCGTACACCGAGTTCAGCTACATGCTGCTCCAGGCCAACGACTACCTGCACCTGCGGCGCGATCTCGGCTGCACGTTGCAGGTCGGCGGGTCCGATCAGTGGGGCAACATCATTGCCGGCGTCGAACTCAACCGTCGTGTCGACGGTGAGAGCGTGCACGCAATGACGGTTCCGCTGGTGACCTCGGCCGATGGCAAAAAGTTCGGAAAATCGACCGGTGGCGGCAGTTTGTGGCTCGACCCCGAGATGACCAGCCCGTACGCCTGGTACCAGTACTTCGTGAACACTGGCGACGCCGACGTGATCAAGTACCTGCGCTGGTTCACCTTCCTCACTGCGGACGAACTCGCGGAGTTGGAGACTGCAACGGCGGAGCGGCCGCATGCGCGAGAAGCGCAGAAGCGACTCGCCGCGGAGATGACGACCTTGGTTCACGGAGAACACAACACCCGTGCTGTCGAGCTCGCCAGCCAGGCGTTGTTCGGCAAGGCGGAGCTGGCGGAACTCGACGAGTCGACGCTCGCCGCGGCGCTGAAAGAAGCATCTGTCAGCGAATTGGCGCCGGGGGAGCCGCGCACGATCATCGATCTGCTCGTGACGAGCGGTTTGTGTGAGAGCAAGGGAGCTGCTCGACGCGCAGTGAAAGAGGGCGGCGCTTCGGTGAACAACCAGAAGGTGTCGGCCGACGACTGGGAGCCCACCGCATCCGATCTGCTTCACGGCAGCTGGTTGGTCGTCCGGCGCGGAAAGCGCAACTTCGCCGGCGTGAAAATCCTTCCGAACTGACGTGTGTGGGGTCACAGTCGCCTTGCGGGGCTCCTGTGGCCGCTGGTGGCCCGCCTGCGGGCGGGCTACCAGCGGATTTAACCTGACGAACACCTGCGACCTGCACGTTTGACGCTCAGTTTTCATTCGCGTAACTTTGTCCAAGTCAGAGCGACACGGACACCAACCCCGACCGACAGGCCGGGGACACGCGGTTGGACGAAGTCGGAGACAATCACGCTCAGCGGGAACTTGCTTCCCTGGAGCGAACAAGCTAAGATTGTAACCCTTGCCCCGGAGCTTTCAACCTGGTTGAAGTGATGGTGTGTGCGTGTTCTTTGAGAACTCAACAGTGTGTCGATGAATGTCAGTGCCAAATATTTTTTGGTACTTCGCATGTCGGATGATGTTCCGGGCCTTCGGGTTTCGGTTCTGATGTTCGGGGTGTGAGTATTTTTCTTCGGTGATTGTTCATTCTTCCGTCTGAATGGTTGCCGACACATTTTTTGCTAGTTGAGTTTTTTTGCTAGTGATTTGACTCTTTTTGTCTATGACTGATTAGTGGGCTTGCCTGCGAAATCTAGAGTCTTCAACGGAGAGTTTGATCCTGGCTCAGGACGAACGCTGGCGGCGTGCTTAACACATGCAAGTCGAGCGGTAAGGCCTTTCGGGG